>NZ_DLFW01000042.1 GCF_002482385.1 Dysgonomonas sp. UBA7710
AAAAGAAGAGGCATGGGAACTGTTATAACTTATCCTTGCCAAAGGCTCTGCAAAGCCCAACTGAAAAGATAAGCAAACAGTCCCACGCCTCCTGTATAACAAAAGACGTGGAACATTTGTTATCATCCTTTTCAGTTAAAAATTTTGCAGATTTTTGGCAAAGGATAATATCATTATGTCTCTTAATTAATTCGATAAAATCTAACCGGATTCTCAACGCCATGATACGACCGGTTACGGGGATAAAAATATAAATTATTTGTTAAATTTAAAAAAGATTTTTATTTTTTATCGTAGTCTTGTATAATTATCTGGTTTATAACTAAAAAGCAATACTTGGCTTTTTATACCGATTCGCATAAGTTAAGGTTTTTGTACTAAACATCCTGCCAAAACAAATAGTTGACAGGTTATGTTCCGATTTAATCCCAGTTAGGATCGTAACTGGATGAACGGCCTCTTTGTTCATATTTCAAATCCTGCAATAATGACGAGCTTGCCCGCAATGACACATAATATGATTTATAGGCTCCGACAGGGTTAAAGCTGGCGGTGATTGACCAGCAATGCAGGTTGCGGGTCAGGTTACAACTCATATATGCGATTTTTTTTGCATCAAAGTCATAACTGGTGTTGAAATTGAAATTCCAGTTTTTTGTAGGTTGTATGCTTCCGCTTAGTCCGAAATTCTTGGTTAGACGGCCTTTGTATTCCATCTTGTCATAATCAAAATCCCCATAATTATAGTTCATGGAGAAGTTGAAAGATAGATTCCATTTAATATCATTTTTCACATAGCCGTCTTCATCATACTGGTTATCGTCTTTCTTTTTTTCCAGCAGGCTGCCCTTTTTCTGTTCTCCGGCTTCACCTTCAGGATTGTCGGTATCCGGTTGTCCGCCTTCCTTTTTGCTTCCTTCCTTGTCTACATCTTTACCAAAAAGTTTTTTGAATGTATCCTGATTGATGGATGGAGATATGGAATATCCCGTACTTTTCAGTCGTCCGATACCTTTACCATGGCTGATACGCAGCTTGTCTACCTTTGTCGGACTGCCATATTGGTCCAATCCGTACATATATGGGTCGAAAGCGGCTCCTATATTTACTACAAATGATTTGCTGAATTTGAAACGTGCATTTACAGCGATGTCACTCCATTTGAGGGAATCGGCCATCATATTGTTGCTGAAATTGACACTGAGATTGTCAATCAGGCTTATCTTCTTGTATCCGGTCGAATCTTTTTCGGATGCGACTTTCATTTCCAGGTTATTCTCAAAATTGAATGAAACCATACCCGAAGCACCCATCGGAGCTGTGCCAAACATCCCCTGTGAATAAGGAGAATATACATATTCCATTTGTTGCCCTTTCGAATCGATATATTTATATCTCTCATAGAATCCAAACATAGGATCACTGAAGTCGGGGGCATAGCTTAGGCTGATACTGGGAGTGAATACATGCCGGATTCGTGTCGTTTTGGAAAAGACAGGTATATATTCGCCATATAATTTAGTTTGGAAACTCAATGCGGCATTAAAATCATATACACGTTTGAATGAATATGTGGTATCGCCTTTCATACTCATGTGTGTATTTGTTTCCGGATTCCATTGTTTTTGTATCTTACTGGTATACCAACGCTCTGTATAATTTATAGATGGGGTGATGTTCAGATAATTGAAAGCGCTGAATGTCGCAGAAACCGGAATGGTATGCTTCATCGCATTTTTCCAGTCTTTTTGTAAGTTGGATTTCAATAACAGGTTTTCTTTCGTATCGATACTGTTTCTGAAGTCTCCTGTATAGCTTAATTGAATTTTCTCGTACCAGCGTTCTGCTCCTGCTGCCTCTTTCCTTTTGAATGGTGCTACACGGCTCATAGTTACAGTCAGGTTCGGTAAAGTCATGGAGATGGACGAGTCCTGGCTACGCTGGGCCACATTCATAGAGGCTGATATGCTCCATGCCGAATTTGGTATTTTCTGGGTCAGGTTGATACTCGAACCTTTTGTGTTGCTTGTACCTTGCCGGGTATATCTGTTGTCGAGGCTATTGTTATTGTATGAACTTGTCGCAAAGTTTACACTTGCAGAGAGCGTCCGGAACATATTCGCCTTCGGGTCTTGCGAGTGTGTCCAGTTGATGGCAAGGTCTTTGCTTATAGACTGGTCTACATCTTTTTCTCCGTATTTGTTATACAGGTAATTGAAGTCGAACGAGCCGGAATATTTATAACGCTTACGGTATGATGAACGGGCTTTGAGCGCCCATGAACCTTTTGTATAAATGTCCCCTGTGAGGGCAAGGTCTATATTGTCATTAATGGCAAAGTAATATCCTCCGTCATGCAGATTGAATCCTCTGTCCATCTCGTCTCCGTACGACGGCATGATAACTCCCGATGAATATTTATCGGAAAAAGGGAAGAACCCGAAAGGAAGTCCCAAAGGCAGAGGTAATCCTTCGATAACGAGATAGGCAGGACCCGTAACTACATTCTTTTTAGGCTTGACTTTCGCTTTTGTCAGAGCCAGATAGAAATGCGGGTGTTCGTGATCGTCGCAGGTTGTGTATTTACCGTCGAGCATAAAGAATGAGTTGTCTTCCTGCTTCTTCGCTCTTCCTGCTATTACATAACCCTCTCCCTGAGTGGTAACAACATTGGTGATATATCCTTTTTTTGTCTTGAAGTTATACTTCATGTCTTTCGACTCATAGTCCGTGCCACCATCGGAAAAAACAGGATAGCCGAATTCTTTTCCTACGGAATCCAGACCGTATGTGGCATATACCAAACTACTGTCCATATTCATGGATAATTTCTCGCCTTTCAGTGTTATCTCGGTATATTTTACTTCTGCAGAGCCGTATAAATAACCCCAATTGTTGGACATGAGTACAACGGAGTCATTGGCCGTATAGTCTACTACGGCATCCAGCGCATTTTTTTTCTGAGCGGTAGAGTCTTGCAGTAAAGAGTCGTTCCGGAGTTTCAGGGAATCATTCTTCGGGAGGGAATCACCATTCACACGGGGCAGGGTATCGTTGCTATATATTGAGTTTATAGCACGATGCTTAGTATAGGCATATTGTGCACCCCAAAAAGGCACAGAGAACAATATACATAGAAAAATGTATGCTAAGATGCGAATTTTTCTCATCTACAAAACCTCATGCTTATATATTCGGATGCAAAGCTAATCAATTAAACATGAAAGCAGAATACGAAAAAACAAAAAAAGTATAAATTTTTGTATTCAGACTTAATATCCACTATTAATCTATTGCCCGTGGTCCGGATATTTATGTATATATTTTCTATCTTTGTTTTTTATTAAACGAATCTTTCTATGAAATATTTTTTACTTGCCGTCACCCTTTTCTTTTCTATTGAAGAATCATCTGCTCAGAAATTTGAAGATTATTTTGTCGATAAAGCTTTGCGTATCGATTATATTTTTTCCGGAAATGATGAATCTCAGGTTGTGGCTCTCGACCAGTTGAATCAGTTGCCTCATTGGGCAGGGCGCAGGCATAACCTGTCACAGCTTCTTCGTAAAGGTAACGGACAAATATGGGTGACAGATGTAAAAACCGGAACATGTATCTATACCGATGCTTTCAGCACCTTATTTTCAGAATGGCAGACTACCCCTGAAGCTAAGGAGGTAAGAAAAAGTTTCGAGAATTCATTCCTTATACCTTATCCTAAAGGGAAGATAGCAGTGGAGATAAAGCTGAGAGATAAGTTTGGTGTATACAGGACTGCGATCAGGCACGATGTAAATCCGGATGATATTCTGATAAAGAAAAAGGGACTGAAGAATATTCCGGCATATACAGCCGTACATCAGGGCGATTCGGTTAATAAATGTGTGAATGTTGTTATTCTGGCTGAAGGATATACAGCTTCCGAGATGGCAAAGTTCAGGGAACATGCGCAGATCGCCTGTGAACAGATATTGAATCATAGCCCGTTCAACAAACTGAAAGATAAGTTTAATTTTTATGCGGTGGAAACAATTTCAGAGGATTCAGGGGTCAGTGTCCCCCGTGAGAGCAAATGGAGCAGGACAGCTTTCAGTTCCCATTTCGATACTTTTTATTCCGACCGGTATCTGACTACTTCTCATGTAAAAGACATACACGATGCTATTGCCGGAATCCCATATGCACATATTATTATATTAGCAAATACAGATGTATATGGAGGCGGGGGGATATTTAATGCATATACGCTGACTACCACCGGCCATGCTGCCTTTAAACCTGTTGTAGTCCATGAATTCGGGCATAGCTTTGCGGGGTTGGCTGATGAATATTTTTATGACAGTGATGTGCTGGATAATACATATCTTCATTCTGTAGAGCCATGGGAGCCGAATATTACCACCTTGGTTGACTTTACGGTAAAGTGGCAGGATATGCTTGTATCTCAGACTCCGGTGCCCACAAATGTTAATCTCGCAGATAAATACAGTATAGGGGTATTCGAGGGTGCGGGCTACTCGGCAAAAGGTATATATCGCCCGGCTATCGATTGCCGGATGAAGACAAATACATGCAAAGACTTCTGTCCTGTATGTCAAAGGGCTATCCTGCAACTCGTAAAATTCTATACTGAGTAAAAAAAATACAGTCAGGATTTTATTTATAAGGATAAAACAGCTATTTTTGTCGCTGCTAATTCTGAATATTAAAATATATAACTAATAATACAATGTCTTCTAAAAAGAAACAAGCGGAAATACGGGAAGAGAAGGACTGGGAAAAAATCGACAGTGCCGTTCATAGATCTGAAAACTTTATCGAAAAATATCAAAAACAGATATTGATCGGAATCGGTATTGTAGTTGTAGTTGTCAGTGGTTATCTGGCATTCCGGCATTTCTATCTCGGGCCAAAGAACACAGAGGCACAAGTTGCTTTGTTCAAAGGTGAGCAATACTACAGAAACGGGCAGGATTCCCTTGCTATCTATGGAGATGCAAACGGATATGTAGGTTTTGAATCTATCATCAGTGACTATGGTTCTACCAATGCCGGAAATCTTGCTAAATTATATGCCGGTATCTGTTATGCCAACCTTGGCCAGTATGACAAGGCATTGGATTATTTGAAAGGATTTAGTGGAGGTGATAAAGTGTTGTCCCAGTTAGTGAATGGAACTATCGGGGACTGTCTTAGCAATACCGGAAAAGAAAACGATGCTGTTTCTTATTATGTGAAGGCGGCTAAAGGTGTTGACAATCCGTCACAAAGCCCGATCTTATATAAGAAAGCGGGTCTTATATATCGCAACCAAGGTAACTACGACAAAGTAGTTGAAACGTTTACTACGATTAAAAATCAATATATGAATTCACCGGTTGCGATGGAAGCTGATAAATATATTGAAGAAGCAAATCTGATGAAAGCCGGAGGAGCAAAATAAGAGACGCAAAGATTACCTCAATATATAAAAAGCGCGGAAGTTAATACTTCCGCGCTTTTTTATTCTCTTTTGTTTCTTCCGTTTCCTCATAAATTATTGCTCATCACCTGTATTCCGTATTTTTCAGCCTCTTCGTACTTTTCTTTTATAAACGAGTATAGGTTTGGAGATTTATGAGCTCCCGCTTTTCTGGTTTCATTCAAAGGCTGGATATAACCGATCGACAGCATCTTGCGCTGAAAATTACGTCTGTCTATTTCCCGTCCCAGGATGGCTTCGTATATACACCTAAGTTCGGGCATAGTGAACCTTTCAGGCAGTAATTCATAGCCCATCGGTATAAATCCGATTTGCTTGCGGATAGTTGAAATCGCTGTGTTTATGATTTCTTTATGGTCTGCATATAGTGGTGGTATTTCATTGATATCAAACCATCCCGCTTCTTCATAATCTTCGTTGGCGAACACTTGTGCATCGTTATATTTAATAAGGGAATAGTACCCCAGGCTAATAAAGCGGTCGAGATACCATTGGCTTTTCTCTTCATGGATATTGAGCCGTTTAAGCATATCGGCATTTTCCCCGGTGCCTATACGATCTTTTTTACCAAAGAAATAGAATTGTTTAAGATATACATTTTCGAGTCCGGTACGGTCTTTTAATACTCGCAGGGCAGATTCGTCCGGATCTTCGTCTTTTGCTATGAAACCTCCCGGAAGCATCCATTTTTCACTGACTTTAAATTTGCATAATAATACTTTAAGACTACCAGAATCAAAACCCAGTATAATGCAATCAACTGATATATTCGGTATGAATATATCCGGCCCTTGATTCAGGGTTTGAAAAGGCGGCTGCTCTTTTTCCATAAGTTTTTTTCATTTGATGACATTGTCCGTAGAGGCTTTGTCTTTTTTGTTATCAAGGTAGTAAATATGATACTCTGCCTTTTCTTTGGCCGTTTTTAAGCTATCCAGTTGTAGCATCATTGTTGATAACTCAAAAGATTTTGAAATTGCGGATTTCGTAGTTTGCGATAAGGTGTATGTATATTTCCCCTGCCCCTCCAGTGTGACAGTTAAGGGATTGTTTGAATTTGTGAATATAAATCCTGCGATGCCATTTTCGCTGGTCCCTGCAAAACGGATAATCTCATATTCTTTCCCCATATTGGAAAACCTGTAGTTCAGTCCATCGTCGTTCACAACTAACGATTGAGCGAAAGAGCCGTCTTTTGCTGATACTTTTATCCTGTTGTGCTTTTGCTTTGATCCGACAAAAACGCTCTCGATATATAATACACCGTCTTCTCCTACTCCTGAACGTAGCATTGTGCCGGTAATAACACCACCGGTAAGGCTTTCTTTAGGGATAAATGCCCCTGTTTCCTGATATTCTTTGTTGCGCTGAAACGAAAAAAGTTTTTTCTTTGCCTCCAATGTAGGCTCATGCAGGGCGATAAGGGAATCGCATTCGGTAATTATCTGTTCGTTTTCAGCTCTTCTTATAGTGTCGAGAAAAGCCAGGCCGGAGCGGATCTGGTCGAACGCTTTTGGGTATAGGATTTTTATACTGTCTATTTCCTGTTTGGCTAGTGAATATTCTTTGTTGGCATAGAAACGGCGGGCTGAATCTAAGCGCAGTTTGGCCCCGTCATCTTTTGCCCCGCAAGCAAACAAGACAACAAAGAGAAACGCCATTGTATTTCTTAAAATCTTTTGCATAGGATGTTGCTCTGTTTTAGAGAGAAAGTATTCCGGGTAATCTTCTGTAATTCTGTAGCAAATTACAAATTATTTCGATTTTAACAGAATTATTCTCAAATAATTTAACTTTTCGATATTAAAAATAGATAAAAATATCTTCCTGCATATACTTTTAACAGGAAAAAGAAAAAGATGTTTTTAATTAAATAAATTTTATCATCCGGAGATGCATTATTCATGCCGGATAATTCTTATCGAGACAGGATTGTCTTATGATAATTGATAAGTAGAAATTATTATCTTTGCACTTTCTAACCTCTCGAAATCAGAGCGATTGTCAGATTTATTACTTGAATAGATTGTACTGTTGGCCAAAGAGAGTAATGCTGTAAAATTGAAATGATAAGCCACAATAATAAGGAAATACAACGTGAGTTGAAAAAGAAGTTCTCCGGGAAAATATTTGAAATAATTTCTCAGGTTGCAGATGATATGCAACTGGAGTGTTATGCTATCGGAGGATATGTACGCGATATTTTTTTGCATCGTCCGTCAAAGGATATTGATATTGTTACGGTAGGTAAAGGTATCGAACTGGCAGAAGCGGTGGCCAGGACGTTGGGCAAAAAAGCTCATCTCTCTGTATTCAAAAACTTCGGGACGGCGCAGGTTAAATACAAGGATACGGAAATAGAATTTGTAGGGGCACGCCGCGAATCTTACCAACGGGATTCCCGTAAGCCTATTGTAGAAAACGGGACACTGGAGGATGACCAGAATCGCCGCGATTTTACAATAAATGCATTGGCTGTTTGCCTTAATAAAGGCAGGTTCGGGGAATTGCTTGATCCGTTTAACGGGCTAAAGGATATGGAAGACCTGATTATCCGTACTCC
Organism: Dysgonomonas sp. UBA7710; assembly: GCF_002482385.1. Lineage (GTDB taxonomy): Bacteria > Bacteroidota > Bacteroidia > Bacteroidales > Dysgonomonadaceae > Dysgonomonas. Next base: position 8,046 of record NZ_DLFW01000042.1, read on the forward strand.
ACTCGATCCGGATATTACATTCAGTGACGATCCGTTGCGGATGATGAGGGCGATCCGTTTTTCTTCACAGCTGGGTTTTGATATCGAGCCGGGAACATTCGATGCCATCACGCGTAATAAAGACCGCATTGGTATAATATCAGGTGAACGTATTATAGATGAATTAAATAAGATCGTATTGTCTCCCAGACCGTCTGTCGGATTTCTTCAACTCGACCAGACAGGCCTGTTGGCTATTATATTTCCGGAATTAGTCGCTCTCAAAGGGGCTGAAACTAAAGAGGGGGTAGGACATAAGGATAATTTTTATCACACATTGGTAGTGTTGGATAATATCTCGAAGAAAACCAATGACCTGTGGTTGCGCTGGTCTGCTATCCTGCATGATATAGCCAAGCCTGCAACCAAGCGTTTTGATAAAAAACTGGGATGGACTTTCCACAATCATAATTTTATAGGAGAAAAGATGATTCCCGGAATATTCCGCAGGATGAAACTTCCCCTGAATGAGAAAATGAAGTATGTGCAGAAGATGGTGACGTTGCATATGCGCCCACAAGTGCTTGTGGATGAGGATATAACCGATTCGGCTGTACGCCGTTTATTATTTGAGGCCGGAGATGATATCGAAGATCTGATGACTTTGTGTGAAGCTGATATAACTTCTAAAAATCCGGAGAAAGTACGCCGTTATTTACGAAACTTTGAACTGGTACGCCATAAATTGAAGGATATAGAGGAGAAAGACCATGTGCGTAATTTTCAGCCGCCGATCGGGGGCGAGGAAATTATGGAGATATTCGGACTTGCCCCGGGTGTGGAAGTAGGCCGGTTGAAATCATCAGTCAAAGATGCTATTCTGGACGGTGTTATACCGAACGAATACGCTGCCGCTTATGAATATCTGGTTGCAAAAGCTGAAAAAATGGGGTTAAAACCGAAGGAGAAATAAAATTTCGTAGTTTGTTGTGGATTTATTTACTAATTTGCCTCTTATTAAGAAAAGCAAATTACCTGAATCTAAAGAACAACATTATGAAAGCAAAATTTTTTATTGTTCCGATGTTAATTCTCCTGACGGCATGTGGCTCGTCGAAACAACCGGCAAAGAAAGGCTGGGGCACTTATGGCAGCCCCAATGTAGAGCAAAAGCTCTTGAATAATGAAACTTTTGTGGTGGAGGTTTATAGTGATGATATCACTTATGGATATACAGAGGAAAATCCGATAATGGTGGGGGCTGCCGGCGGTTCCGGCCCATTAAATGAAAGACGGTTTTTGAATGCTCTTATGGGCCCGGACGGAGAGCCGATAACTTACCGCAGGATTGGAAGTTGCTGTGGATTTAAGACGAAAAACGGACTTTTTGATGATGGTGGCTTTTTGGATAAATATAGTGTGATGCATAAAGGCCTGGAAAAAGAAGTTATCTTATATATTAATATGTACGACTCGGATGTATTAAAGATCCCTGTCGGATTTAAGAAGAAAAAATAAAATATGACAATAAAATCGATTATAGTAGCAACGGACGAAGAGAATGCAATAGGTAAGGATAATAACCTCCTTTGTCATCTGCCTAACGATCTGAAATATTTCAAAAAAATAACAGATGGTCACCCTGTAATAATGGGGCGGAAAACATTTGAGTCGTTGCCTAAAGGGGCTCTTCCCAACAGGCGGAATATTGTAATTACCAGGAATAAGGAATTGCATTTTGACAGATGTGAGATGTGTTCTTCTGTCGAAGAAGCTGTTGCATTGTGTAAAGACGAGCCTGAAATTTTCTTTATCGGTGGCGGCTCTGTATATAAGGAAGTTATTGATGTAGCGGACAAATTATATCTGACCCGCATTCATCACCGGTTCGGAGATGCCGACACTTTCTTTCCCCGGATTGACCGGGAGTTATGGGTGGAAGTATCAAGGGAAGATAATCCCATGGATGAGAAACATAAATATGCATATAGTTTTATAACTTTCGAGAAAATAAAACGTTAATATTCTTGCTTATATTAAATAAACATCCTATTTTTGCAACCCGAAACTGAATAAGAAATAATAACAGAAAATATATATAGCGATGAAAAGAACTTTTCAACCATCAAACAGAAAGAGAAAAAACAAACATGGTTTTCGCTCAAGAATGGCTACAGCAAACGGACGTAGAGTGCTTGCAGCCCGTAGAGCCAAAGGTAGAGCTAAACTTTCAGTTTCAGACGAATACAGCAAGTAATAAAGTAAAGGAGTGCATTTAATGCTGCATTCCGGACGCAACTTACTATTGCTGTTGCAGATGCGAAAGTAATAAACAGGTCTGCGATCTTAGCTTGTAAAAAGATATTTTGCTCAGGCAAATAAAGTAAGAATTAGTATTAATTCTTACTTTTGTTGTTTATAGGATAATAGTTATGGAGGTGAACTGGTTCGATCTGGTCGTTATAATTCTCATATTAGTAACACTGATAAAGGGATTCTTTTCGGGATTAGTGATGCAAATCGCTTCTCTTGCAGGGATTATATTGGGGGCTGTCTTTGCCGGGAAACTCTCGGAATACATTGCTCCCCGGCTTATTAATCTGATCGATGGTTCGCCTCATATTATAGGTCCGCTTTCCTATATTGTGGCATTTATAGCGATATTGGTTGCATTGTTCTTTGCCGGGAAACTATTGGAATCTTTCGTGGATGCACTGAAAATGACTATATTGAACAGGTTGGCAGGAGCCGTGTTCTGTGCAGCCAAATGGATTGTGGTATTCAGTATTGTATTGAACCTTGTTGCCGAATTTGACCAGCATAAGCGAATAATAAAAGAGGATGTGCGTGAGAAATCCCATACCTATCCTCTTGTAACTGAAATAGCGAAGGCTGTGATCCCTTACCTGCGTTTCGACTGGATCAGTTAGCTTTCTTTGCTGAATATTCCTTTATTACTTCCACCAGTTTATCTTTCGATACCAATCCCATAATACGGTCAACTTCTTTTCCATCTTTGTAAACAACTATAGTAGGCAGTGCCTGTATACCCTTGTCTATCGAGAACTTCTTGTAATTATCTACATTTACTTTACCTATCTTAACAGAATCCTTGTATTCCGTAGCGATTTCATCCAAGATTGGCGCCATGCGGCGGCAAGGACCGCACCACGCTGCCCAGAAGTCTACAAAGACGAGGCCCTTGGCTGTTTCACTCTCATAATTTGATGCGGATAATGTTACGATAGGCGATTTTCCTTTCGGTTCATCTTTAGCTTTCGCCGATACATCGATACTTGTCAGGGTGAATATACCTAGTAATGCGATGCTGAGGATAGGAAATAATATTCTGTTTTTCATTACTCTATTATTATATATTTTGTAATAAGAACACAAATATAATAGGTAAAATCAATTAAATAGTTATGAAGGATGTGTTTTAATTGATTTTTTGAAGTAATAATAACTCAAAATCAATTAATTTTGTGGTTCATATGATTTTTCAGAAATGGCTCAAGAACCACTTATACTGGATTTAGATAAAGTACTGGAAGAAAAAGCTCCGAAAATTTATAATAAAATACCACGCTTTATTATAAATTATCTGAAACGAAAGATCCATATCGCTGAGTTAAATGAGATACTCAGGATATATGCGGATAAGGAAGGTGTCGATTTTATGCAGGCAGTGGTCGGCTATTTCAATCTTACACTGGAGGTAAACGGGCTGGAGAATATCCCGAAAGACGGCCGTTTTATATTTGCATCCAATCATCCGCTCGGAGGACTCGATGGTATTTGCCTCTCGGCAGTTATCGGTGAAAAGTACGATAAGAAGATAAAGTATGTGGTAAACGATGTATTGTATTTCATCAGGAATCTGCAACCCATTTTTCTTCCCGTTAATAAATATGGCAGGCAGTCGAAGCAGGCAACTCTTACTTTGAATGAAGCTTATGATTCCGATAATCAGATTGTCACTTTTCCGGCAGGCCTTTGTTCCCGCAGGGAGAAAGGAAGGATATACGATTTGCCGTGGCAAAAGAATTTTATACTGAAAGCTGTTGAATCCAGGAGAGATGTTGTTCCTGTCTACTTTGATGGGAAAAATTCAAATTTCTTTTATAGATTTGCAAATATAAGAAAGCGGTTAGGGTTAAAGTTCAATGTGGAATTGATACTTTTGCCCGACGAAATGTTTAAGAATAAAGGTACAAGTTTTTCTATTACATTTGGCGAGCCAATTCCGTATTCAACGTTCAATAATTCGAAGAATGCTTCTCAATGGGCCGGATATGTAAAAGATAAAGTATATAATTTAGCGAAATCAAACAGATAATATTAGATGGAAAAAATCATCTCACCAATAGATAAAAGTCTCTTAAAAGCCGAATTGACGAAGGATAAACTTCTGAGGCATACCAATAAGGCGAATAATGAGATTTATATAATCACACATCACAATTCGCCTAATGTGATGCTGGAAATAGGCCGTCTGCGTGAGATCGCATTCCGTTATTACGGAGGAGGAACGGGATTGTCTGCCGATATTGACGAGTATGATACAATGGACAATCCGTACAAGCAACTAATAGTCTGGAATCCCGACGCGGAAGAAATAATAGGAGGATACCGTTTTATCTGCGGGCCGGATATTTGTTTCGATGATAATGGCGAGCCGGTTCTGGCGACCTCCCACCTGTTTCATTTCTCAAGGAAGTTTATAAAAGAATACCTGCCTTATACGTTCGAACTGGGGCGTTCGTTCGTCACATTGGAATATCAGTCCACTCTTGCAGGTTCGAAAGGTATATTCGCCCTCGATAATCTTTGGGACGGATTAGGAGCATTGTCTGTGGCTGACCCGTCCATGAAATATTTTTTCGGGAAAGTGACCATGTACGATACCTATAATACTCAGGCCCGTGATATGATCCTTTATTTTCTGGGTAAGTATTTCCCCGATCCTGATAGGTTGGTTTGGCCAAAGCAGGCGCTTCGGATAGAAACAGATGAAAAGAAGCTTATACGTTTGTTCGATGAAGATACATTTAAGGCTGATTATAAAATCTTAAATACATCTGTCCGCAGGTTAGGGCTTAATATTCCGCCGCTGGTAAATGCTTATATGAGCCTTTCGCCCCAGATGAAAGTGTTCGGTACGGCCGTAAACGATACTTTTGGCAATGTGGAGGAAACGGGCATACTTATCAATGTGGATGAAATCCTGGAAGAAAAGAAAAAACGCCACATAGAATCATATCTGAGAGACAAACCCTCAAAGCGTTTCCTTAAACGCCTGCGCCAGATGATAAACTGGAGTTGGTCGAAATACGAAGATAAACCGAAGAAAAAAAATGAAGGCTTTTTTACAATCTCCCGTCGGAGTAATAGAAATAGAAGAGACTAACGGCTTTATTTCTGCCCTGAGAATTGTCTCTGAGATGGCACAAACAGACGATGCTTTGGTTCCGGTTCTCGATGAGGCCATAAAGCAGCTGAAAGAATACTTTGCCGGTGAGCGGAAAACCTTCGACTTACCTTTGGCTCAGGAAGGAACTTCTTTTCAGCAAAAAGCCTGGGACTACCTGAATACTATTCCTTACGGAGAAACCGTTTCCTACAAAGAAGAAGCAATAAACATAGGCTCTCCGAAAGGGTGCCGGGCTGTCGGCTCCGCCAATGGAAAAAACAATATAGCCATAATTGTTCCTTGCCACCGTGTAGTGAATGAAGGCGGGAAGCTGGGTGGATATGCCTATGGCCTTGACGTGAAAAGGAAACTACTGGAACTGGAAAGCCGGCAAAAAAAATTATTCTGAATGCTTGACTTATCAACATATAAAATCATACTCGCTTCCAATTCTCCCCGCAGAAAGGAGCTTCTTTCGGGGTTGGATATTGCTTACGAGATAAAAACATTACCCGATATAGACGAATCATATCCCGGTAATCTGCGCGGAGAAGATATCGCTATCTACATCGCAAGGGAAAAAGCAAACGCATACAGGGCCTGTATGGATGATAATACGCTTCTTATCACAGCCGATACAATCGTTCTCCTCGGTGGAAAGGTATATGGCAAACCACTCGATGATGAGGATGCCAAACAAATGCTCCGCGATCTTTCGGGTAAGACGCATTCGGTGGTAACAGGCGTTTGCATAACTACAAAAGAGAAACAGAGAGCATTCGGCGTTTCATCCGAAGTGAGATTTGCAAGGCTTGATGAAGATGAAATAGAATATTATGTGACGAAATATAAACCCTTGGATAAAGCCGGGGCATATGGTGTGCAGGAATGGATCGGTTATATCGCCGTGGAATATATATCGGGGTCTTATTTCAATATTATGGGATTACCCATACAACGGTTGTATCAGGAACTGAAGAAAATCTGATAATCAATATTTTTTACTTCGAAAATGCGTTAAGGAATAAAACAATTATCTTTATTGCATGAAAATATTTGAGAACAATAAGCTCTTATTGCGGTACATCCTTATTATAGTGGCTATAATAATAGCTTTCGGATCGCTTATTGTCTCTCATTACCTGGTAAAAGACCTGTCGAAAGAAGAACGTAATAAGATTGAAATCTGGGCTGAGGCCACCAAAGAAATGGCTAGCAATAATGAAAATCTGAATATGAATCTGGTTATTCAGATTCTGAAAAGCAATACGACTATTCCCGTTATTTTATACGATAAGAAAGACAACTACTATACTTCCACAAATATAGAACTTCCCGGGACCGATGAGCAGGAGTTTCTGAAACAGCAGGCCCGGACTTTTGAAAAGAGGCATAAACCTATTGTTATCGAAGTTGAGGATTTTGACCAATATGTATATTACGACGATTCTTATACACTAAAGCGGTTACAATTATATCCGTATGTTCAGGTAAGCGTGCTTATCATATTTATGATAACAGCCTTTTTTGCATTATTTACCACGATGAGAATGGAACAGGACCGCCTTTGGGTAGGCTTGTCGAAAGAAACGGCGCATCAGTTGGGAACGCCGATATCATCATTGCTGGCGTGGCTGGAGTATCTGAAACTAAAAAATGCCGATCGATCCATCTTGCTGGATATGGAAAAAGATGTAAACCGCCTGCAAATGATAACGGACAGGTTCTCGAAAATAGGCTCTGCGCCATCTTTGGAACGAAAGGATATAAATGAGATTATAACTCAATCTATAACCTATCTCGAAAAGAGAATCTCGAAAAAAGTTATTTTTGAACTTCATCTGTCTGCTACTCCTCTTTATGCAAATGTAAGCGGGCCTTTATTAAGCTGGGTGATAGAGAATCTGACAAAGAACGCGGTGGATGCTATGGAAGGTCAGGGTGAGATCATTTACACATTGTCCGATAAAGGTAAAATAATAAGTCTGGATATACGGGATACGGGAAAAGGTATTCCGAAATCAAAGTTCAAAACCATTTTCAGCCCGGGATTTACCACAAAGAAAAGAGGGTGGGGGCTGGGGTTGTCTCTGGCAAAACGTATCATAGAATCGTATCACAGGGGAAAAATCTATGTGAAGTCTTCGGAGATCGGTGTAGGTACGACCTTCTGTATTGAGTTAAAAAGGTCTAATTAACATATTCTGTAAACTTTATAACCTTTGTAAACAGGATTATTTTCTTATTTTTGTGACTATTCGTTTAAATTTTAACAATTCTATCAAATCTAATGACTAAATTTTCAAGGGCCTTTTGGGTTGCCAATTCCGTCGAACTGCTCGAACGGCTGGCGTATTATGCCGTATTTATTGTAATTACCCTTTATTTATCCAATGTTTGGGGTTTCTCTGATATCGAAGCCGGTATCATTTCGGGTATATTTTCAGCAATGCTATACTTCCTTCCCACTTTTGCCGGAGCATATGCAGATAAAATAGGCTTCCGTTCATCCATTATATTAGCATTTGCCTTGTTGACAGTTGGTTATGGAGGCTTGGGCCTTTTGCCTACTCTGCTGGAGAGTGCAGGACTGGTAAGTTATGGGATGACAGCCACTTTTACCGGCCTTGAAACAAGTTATTTACGTTGGAGTATCGCTCCCATTCTGGTGCTTATCGTTATAGGCGGAGCATTTATAAAAGCTGTAATATCGGGGACGGTAGCGCGTGAGACTACATCGGAAAACCGTGCACGTGGATATGCTATCTTTTATATGATGGTAAATATCGGGGCATTTACGGGTAAAACTGTTGTTGACCCGCTACGCAGAAGCATGGGTGATGAAGGGCTTGTATACCTCAATTTCTTTTCCGCGTCAATGACTCTTTTAGCTTTGATCGCGGTTTTCTTTTTCTATAAATCGGTAAAAACCGAAGGTAAAGGGAAAAGTTTTGCCGAGATAGGAAAAGCCCTGTGGAAAGTTTGTCAGAACGGACGTCTGATAGCATTGATACTCATTATTAGTGGTTTCTGGATGATTCAGAGCCAGATGTATGCGACTATGCCTAAGTATGTGATCCGTATGATCGGCGAAGGAGCTTCCCCGGGTTGGTATGCCAATGTGAATCCGTTGGTGGTATTTGTATGTGTCAACTTTGTCACCTCATTTATGAAAAGGCGTACGGCTCTCACTTCAATGACTATAGGGATGCTGATTATACCGTTCTCGGCATTGGTAATGTCGTTTGGCAACCAGATCGGGACTGATTATGTAATGGGATTGCACCCTGTTGCCTTTATGATGATAGTGGGTATTGCCATGCAGGCATTGGCAGAGTGTTTTATATCACCTCGCTTTTTGGAATATTTCTCATTACAGTCGCCCAAAGGGGAAGAAGGCCTTTATTTAGGATTTAGTCACTTACACTCATTCTTTTCATACCTCTTTGCATTCGGACTGTCAGGCTTCTTATTGGAAAAGTACTGTCCGGACCCTAAGGCATTTGCATCGCAGGTAGAATATGCCGCAGCTACAGTAAACGCGCATTATATATGGTATGTCTTTGTCGGAATCGGTATGGTTTCTGCCATCGCACTTGTTATATATGGACGGGTAGTGAAAAATCTGGATAGAAAGAAACTGAATCCGGAGACTGAATAATAACAAATTACTTTATCTATATGTGTAGCTAACGGCTAATAGCTGTTGGCTTATTGTTCTTTGAAGTGTTGGATTTAGGATTTAAAAATTTAATGTTTAAGGATTCAATAATTAAAATGCGTAAAAGCTGTAACCTTTGTTACCTTTTTGAAAATAGTTACAAGTAAACGGGATACGAGATACAAATTGTTGACTGATGACTGCTAACTGATTTCATTGTTACCTTTGTTACCTTTTTGGGAATAGTTACAAGTAGACAAGACACGAGATACAAGTTGTTTACTGCTAACTGTTCACTGACATATGTTACCTTTGTTACTTTTTAACAAGTAGTAAGTTGAAAGAGCCGTATTTATATTAACTGCTAATTCATGATGACTAACAGCAAATGACTACTTGTCAGTTTTCACACATTCCTTATCCTGCTTTTTTGACAGAAATATACTTTGGCACGCATTTCGCTTATCCATAAACAGAAAATATTTAAAATTTAATATATAACAATTTAAAATCTTAAAGAATCATGAGTATTAAACCATTAGCAGACAGAGTGCTTGTAAAACCGGCCGCTGCAGAAGAAAAAAGTGTGGGAGGTATCATTATTCCTGATACTGCAAAAGAAAAACCGCTTAAAGGCGAAGTAATTGCCGTAGGAAACGGGACTAAGGACGAAGATATGGTGGTAAAACCAAAAGACAATGTACTTTATGGTAAATATGCCGGAACAGAAATAGAACTGGAAGGCGAAGTTTACCTAATCATGCGTCAGTCTGATATTCTTGCAATTATTTAATACGAACAATTTAATAATATAACAAAGTCATGGCAAAAGAAATCAAATTTAATATAGATGCTCGCGACGAGCTCAAAAAAGGTGTTGATGCATTGGCTAATGCTGTAAAAGTAACACTTGGACCTAAAGGCCGCAATGTCATTCTGGATAAGAAATTCGGCGCACCTCACATCACAAAGGACGGTGTAACTGTAGCTAAAGAAATAGAGCTGGAAGAGCCATTCCAGAACATGGGAGCACAACTTGTAAAAGAAGTAGCTTCTAAAACAAACGATGATGCCGGTGACGGAACAACTACTGCTACAGTATTGGCACAATCAATCGTTAGCGTAGGTCTTAAAAACGTTACTGCAGGAGCAAATCCAATGGATCTGAAACGTGGTATCGACAAAGCCGTGGTTAAAGTTGTTGAGAACATCAAAGCGCAATCGGTAACAGTAGGTGATGACCTGCAAAAAATAGAAAACGTAGCTAAAATTTCTGCAAACGGCGATGAAACTATCGGTAAACTGATTGCTGAAGCTATGGGCAAAGTGAAAAAAGAAGGCGTTATCACAGTTGAAGAAGCAAAAGGTACTGAAACTTACGTTGACGTAGTAGAAGGTATGCAATTCGACAGAGGTTATATTTCTCCTTACTTTGTAACAGATACAGAGAAAATGGAAGCTGACCTTGAAAACCCGTATATCCTGATTCACGATAAGAAGATTTCCGTATTGAAAGATATCCTTCCAATACTTGAAGCTGCTCTTAAATCGGGCCGTTCACTGCTTATCATTGCTGAAGATATAGATTCGGAGGCTTTGACTACATTGGTAGTAAACCGTCTTCGCGCAGGCTTGAAAATCGCTGCCGTTAAAGCTCCGGGCTTCGGCGACCGCCGCAAGGAAATGCTGGAAGATATCGCTATCCTTACAGGAGGTACAGTGATTACAGAAGAAAGAGGACTTTCTCTGGAAGCCGCTACCCTCGATATGCTTGGTACTGCTGACAAAGTAACTATCAACAAAGACAATACGACCATTGTAAACGGAGCAGGCGCAAAAGAAGCTATCGCTGCACGTGTAGGCCAGATCCGTTCACAGATGGAGAAAACAACATCAGATTACGATAAGGAAAAATTACAGGAACGTCTTGCTAAATTGGCGGGTGGTGTAGCTGTTCTTTATGTTGGCGCTGCTTCTGAAGTGGAAATGAAGGAAAAGAAAGACCGTGTTGACGATGCTCTTTCTGCAACCCGTGCCGCTATCGAAGAAGGTACGGTACCGGGAGGTGGTGTAGCTTACATCCGTGCTATCGACGCTCTTGAAAACATGAAAGGCGAAAATGAAGATGAAACTACAGGTATCGAAATCGTAAAACGCGCTATCGAGGAACCTCTTCGCCAGATTGTAGCTAACAGTGGAAAAGAAGGTGCTGTCGTAGTTCAGAAAATACGTGAAGGTAAAGGAGATTACGGTTACAATGCCCGTACTGATAAATATGAGAACCTGAATGCGGCCGGAGTAATCGACCCTGCCAAAGTGGCTCGTGTCGCTCTTGAAAACGCAGCTTCTATTGCAGGTATGTTCCTTACTACAGAATGTATCATAGCAGATAAGAAAGAAGAAAACCCTGCTCCAATGCCTCCAATGGGCGGTGGAATGGGTGGAATGATGTAATCAATCCAATCTGACATATCATAAAAGTAAAGCGGGCAATTCTTTGAATTGTCCGCTTTTTGTATTCATAGGATTTATCCTGGCAGGCTTGCGCCAAAGGGGATACTGCCGGGAGTAAATCCAGCCTGATTTATATTCAGCTTACACTAAATCAATAAGGATTGATTCCGCTAACCGCCGCTTGCCTGATAAAGTACGCCGCAGCATTCATTTCCAATATGGAATTATAACACCACTGCCAATTTGCTGAGTTAGCGAATCCGTATCGCTTTGGTATGGGTATTCCGGCTGTAGTATAAAGGTTAGGCCATCCATTGGAGCTACCGTTACCTGATGTTACGGTTTCAGCCCCTGTCGTATCCCCAAAAAAGAAGAAGTTTGTAGACTTACTATACCATACCACAGATGACGTAGGGGATAAACTTGTATGGTTCTGATTGGAAGCGGAACATACCTGTACCGAATTGGGCGGAAGCTGTTCTAAAATAATAGTATTCGCATGGGCATTATCCTCACCCCAGTAATAGCCTGCCGCGTTGCCAAACGGACCGTTAATTATAGGATCGTTCAAATTATTATTAACCTGGTAAAGCTGGTCATCTGCATTACTAGGGCTTCCGGTACCTATAGCCTTGGCTGAATAGCCTGTCCCAAATATTCCATTTATAACAATGTTTGTACTCGATGCATTACTATCATCTGTATAATATATTACACAACCTCCTTTATTGATGTATCTGGCCAAAGCTGCCGATATGGCAGCAGTAGATGGACTACCATATCCGTTATAGAATACTATATCCGGTTGCCTTCCATTATTAACACCATTGTCCAGATTATTTATCGCAGTAGCTGCAGTATTGGTTTGCCATAGTCTGGTGAGAGGAGCCACCATTCTTATTATACCATTAGGCCCGAAACTTGATCCGTTAGTAAGAGCTGTACTTCTTCCGGCCCCAGCCCACGAATAATAACCGGTATTTCCGATGACGGCAAAAGTCATCGTGGGCAATGTAATGGGGATTAAGGCGGAACATTCCGCAGAACCCAGCGATGTATTTGCCTTTATTACAACCTGAAAGTCCTCGTTTATGGTAGGGGTTCCGGTACCCAGCAATGTTATAGTTTGTGTCCCTGTACTGGCAAACGACCCCGAAGCCCTAAAGCTGATGCCGTTTACTGTTTCCGTATAAATCGTATATGAACCCGGTGCGGACACATTGATATTTATTCTTATAGTATTAGATGCATCCAAAGCCCGATTCTTGACATATTGCCCTTGTACCACAGTCGATGAGCACACTATTGTATAAGCGGCAACCATTTCCTGTACCGTTATCTTAGGCTCACAACCCGGAACCAAACTTATCCCGCTGAATGTTAATGTATTTTCTCCTACTAAAGCAGGTGTTCCCTGTGCCGGAACTTTAACTGTTAACGTCCCTGTTTCTAAAGCGACCCCTGTGTAATAAAAGCTATAGCCGTTACCGGACAGGACTGAAATAACGAAAGAACCTTTTTTTGTTACATTCAGGTCTATTTCCAGATAGTTGTTATCGTTAACGGGTGTTCCCTCTATATAGGAACCGTTTATCCGGATAGCGGAACAGTTAACAGGCTCTATAATTGCAGCTCCGTCCTGATTCAGCTTCACCCATTCATCAATCTGCCACATATATAAGCCTTCATCCATATTGATTGCCTCAGGGTTGACGTTATAAACGACCATCCCCGTCGCTTTCAGCTTCTCTTCGGCTGTAGATTCGTCGGACCATACTCCGGAGCCATTGTCGGAGCCACCATATAAAGGTGTCAGTTTTGCCGCGTCGCGAAGGAAAACCTTTGGATGCAGGACTCCTTTTGTAGAATTTTCGAGACTGGTAACATCCTGTGCCGGACTTGTGGCATCTCTTTCTTTAAGATCCAGTAATGCCCCTTTCTCGGGAGGAGATCCTGCTCCTATTGTCACCTGGGCAGATAGGTTTGCATTTCCTGATAGAATTAGCAGGAAACACAGAAATAAAATCGATAGTTTTGTTTTCATAACTTTTTTAGTTTAGTTAAGTATATATGTCATTAATATCTTATTACCGGAAAGTTGTATGATGCGGGAAAAATTCAATGCTCCAAAGTATTTATTTACTACTTTCACAAGCAATAGATAAAAAAACGGAGATAAATTTATCGAAGACAATAAACGACAAAGTGCAGGTCTCTTTGAAGACATTGAATTTTTAGATATGCTTTTTTTGTTTTTTGTGGCCGGAATAGTTAATATGTGCGTATATGCACACATTATGCGTGCGTGTATTATATGTGTAAAGTATAGATATGAAAATACCCGGCAAATCTTAAAGGATTCGCAAAGTTGGATATTTGGGAAAAAATTGGGATTAGTACTTACACTTGTCTGTGTGTGTGTGTGTGTCTCTCTCTCTCTCTCTCTAACAAGATATAGCTAACAGCCAAATTTTCAGGGAGAAAAGATGGTGTATAGTGTGTTGTATTTTGTGAAAAATATGACATTTTTGTCTTTATATCTAACGAATATTCCGTAAAAATACATTCAAAAAGAATATTAAACAAGTTTTTGAACGAAAATGTTAAAAAAAATCTTATTTGATGTATCAGGCATCTGCTAAGTGGACGGTACTCTGATGCAATTTTATAACCTCCAGAAATCCAGATATTTCTTTGCCACTGTCACATAGTCATGATTTGTTTCAACAAATTGACGGCTTTTTTTCGATATTTCCGGAATATCTTTTTTGTTCAAAACCAGCCATTCCAGCTTATCGAACACATCGTCTTCGTGCGGATGTACGTTTACAATCGGTTGATTGGATGTGTCACCGTATAAGTCATAAATATATGGCTCTCCTCCGCCTACAACAACTTTTCCCTGAGCCATTGCCAATAATGCGTTCATCGCCGGGGTGTGCGAATATAACTGGTCGAGCACAACATGTGCCTGCGACATCAGTTGCTGATATACATCATAGCTGACAGATTCGACCCGCGTAACGATTACTTTATCCGGGTACTTGTCTTTGATTCTGGCCAGTGCCTTCTCCATCACATCGGTACCTTTAAACTTCTCACGGACTTTGTTGATCCCGATAAAGAAGTTTACTTTTTCAGGCTCTTCGGGTATCGGCTGAAATTCTATTTCCGCAATGTTCATCGGCAAGGGAATGTATCTCAGCTTATCGGGGAAGAAAGGTTCATATGCTTTGTAATATTCATACAGGCAGGCTGTAATCCCGTCCACATCCTTTGCCAGCCCGCGGTTAAATACTTCGAGCGGCGTACCTATCCATTTATCTATAAACCGTTGATTGAAATCGACATTGATCGCTTTGCCATCGACAAAAAATTCGGAATAGTCGAATATCTTGTTTCCCAGGCAGGCGCTTACCCAATACGAGTCATCGCCGAAAGCACCCATAAAGACTTTCTTGTTGTTCTTTTTCAGTTTCTTATACAGATAATTATTGACCCGTACATTCTGGGTAGTGAAGCAGGGGTTTATAAGCTGTACTATATCATATCCTTTAAACTTCCTGAATTTGCTAAGTACAGACATCAGGCTGGTAAAAGTGTCTGTAATCCCCGAACTCTTCCGGCTCAGGTCCACATCGCGCGGATAGTTTTTAAACCCGTCGCCATCCGAAGCCGTT
This sequence comes from Dysgonomonas sp. UBA7710, assembly GCF_002482385.1. GTDB lineage: Bacteria > Bacteroidota > Bacteroidia > Bacteroidales > Dysgonomonadaceae > Dysgonomonas. The sequence goes on from NZ_DLFW01000042.1 coordinate 23,233, forward strand.
AAAACCTCATGTCCTAATGAACGTAAACCTTCTGCCAAAGTCAGATGAGCACGGCTATATTCGCCTATCAAAAGAATTTTCATATAGTTTGTATTATAAGTAACAGATCGGTCTGTGACCTTATTTGAGTACAAAGATAGGGATTTTAGTTATGTATTCGTATTATTTATATTTCAGCCATTTCAGCATTTCCATAAAAGAAACCTTCTTTCCATACATCAGTATTCCCACGCGGTATATTTTAGCCGCCAGTTTTACCATCAGGACAGATGTCGCAAACAATAACGCAACAGACAACACCAGTTCCCACAAAGGTATCTCGAAGGGAGCGCGGACCATCATCACCACAGGTGAGGTGAACGGGATCAATGAGCACCAGAATGCCATAGCCCCTTCCGGATTGCGGGCGGCCGCGAAGCCTGTATAAAATGCTACCATCAGTATAATCATAACAGGCATGATAAGTTGCTGGGCCTCCTGCGAATCATTCGCTCCCGAACCGAACATGGCAAACAAGGATGCAAACAGAAGATACCCCCCGGTAAAATAAAGGACGAGGCATATTGCAACCTGCACCCAGTTGATACTGAAAAAGCCGTTAAGGAAAGAAGTCATCTCAATATTGCTGCTTTTCATTAAGGCCATTGCCTGTTGTGCATCCACAGAGGTACTCATATCCATATCAACACCAAAAAACATTTTAAGGGCTATCATCACCCCTCCCCCGATAACAAGCCATACAACCAGCTGAAGAAGCCCGACAAGACCTACTCCTATTATTTTGCCCATCATCAGATCGAAAGGCCTGACGGAAGAAATAATAACTTCTATAATACGGTTGCTCTTTTCCTCTACCACACTCTGCATCACCATAGAGCCGTACATCATGATAAAGAAAAACATACAGAAGGTGAGCGCCGTTCCGGCAATGGTCGCTATTTCCCCCAGTGTTTCCGTCTCCTTCCCTGTCTCATCCCACCGGATGGTAGATATGCGGATTTTATCTTTAGATTTCAGTATTTGCTGCAAATCGGTCACTACCTTCGGCTCAAGATTACTCTCTGAGGTAAAATCGTCAATTTTTTTATTCCTTACCGCTTCGGTCAATACATCATTTATATATGCGGTCAACTCGCGGGGAGGCTGTTGTTTTTCCGAGAAGAATGTAACCGCATTGGGATTCTGATTCAGATCCCCGTTTATCTGCAACAGGGCTGTCCCCTTTTCTTTACCGGTCGCAGTAGTGTCAGTAGCAGACACCTGTACAAATTCATAGTTTTTAGACGATTCGAACAAGTTGGAATACAATCCTGTGTTGTCTATTACATAGACCTTCTTTATGTCATCATTATCGCTTACCATCATCAGTATAGTAGGCAATGCAACTACAGCGGCAAAAAGGAAGGGAGTCAATAATGTGGTCAGGATAAAAGCCTTTGTCTTTACCCTGGAAGAGAATTCTCTTGCTATAATTAATTTCAATGCTTTCATTCGGCTGGTTTTGACAAGGTCGCAGACCTATTTATTACTTTTGTTGTAAAACAACAATCGTAGGTTAGATTTGATAATATATTGTTAAACTTCATCTATTGCTTACTGCTTGAATAAAAATATCATTCATGGAAGGTAATTCTTCCTCAAAAGAAATAATCTCATATTTCCGGGCAACTTCCTGTAACAGATCGGAGTTGGACGCTTCGTCATTTCGCTGGATGTGTACTTCGACCGAATCCTTATCCGCAGACTGTGACAATACGGTAAAATGAGCGGATTCCATTCCGAAGCTATCGCCCGATACGTTAAGCCTGAAAATATGCTTCCTGTACTGCGCTCGTATTTCTTTCACATTCCCCTGCAAAACAACCTTCGATTTATTAATCAGGGAAATTTCGTCGCAAAGCGCTTCTACCGATTCCATATTGTGGGTGGACAGGATAATTGTTTTGCCTTTTGCTTTCAGTTCGAGAAGTTCATTTTTAAGCAACTCTGCGTTTACCGGGTCGAATCCGCTGAAAGGCTCGTCAAGAATATACAAATCAGGTTCATGTATTACTGTGGCAATGAACTGTATTTTCTGTTGCATCCCTTTCGATAATTCTTCCACTTTTTTGTTTTCCCACGACAGAATATCGAATTTGCGAAGCCAATACTGCGTTTTCTCGTGCGCATCGTCAACAGACAGACCTCTCAGGCGCGCAAGGAAAACAATATGCTCACCCACTTTCATCTTCTTATACAGGCCTCTTTCTTCGGGGAGGTAGCCTATGTTGAAAATGTCATCGGCAACAGATTCCCTGCCATTGATAAGGACTTTTCCCTGATCGGGAGCCGTTATTCTGTTTATTATGCGGATAAGAGACGATTTGCCGGCGCCATTCGGTCCCAGCAACCCATAAATACAGCCTTTGGGAACCTGTACACTTACCCCGTTAAGAGCGGTGTAGTTCCCGTACTGTTTTACGATATCCTGCGTTTCAAGATACATCATTCTGATCGATATTAATTTTGCTTAAATTACTCTACCTTATTAGTCGGTGAATATTCTATAAAATCACAAAAGAATAAAAAAATAAAGAGATATGCGAATATATAGCTACGAATTTAGAGCAAACGGAAATTGGCAACGTTTCAGTCAACAGTTATCAGTCATCAGTAAACAACTGGTAAGAAGTAAAATCTTTGCGCCTTTGCGTCTCTGCGTGAAACAAAACAGGGCGTCAGCCAATCCGTAACTCATAACTGCCCGAAGGGTGAAGTAACTCGTAACTTAAAAAAAGGTAACAAAGGTAACACTTTTTCTACCTATTACTTTTTATCCTCTCTGTAACCTCCCCTTGGGGCAGGGCTGTTAAGTTCTGAATTCTTATATCCTCTTTGTCATGTTGAACGGAGTGAATTGAAAATCGCCGAAGCGAAGGCGAGGCAAACATCTCCTTAATCGAAAGAGATCCTTCGTTCCACTCAGAAACAACGTTCGGCAGAGCGAAGCGGAGCCAATGACAGCCGAAAATAAAAGAACAAAGTGGAGAACTTAACAGCCCTGCCCCAAGGGGAGGTTGGAGGAGCTAATCAATACATCAAAGAACTAACAGCTAAAGGCTAATAGCTTATTATATAGATAAACTTTTTTAAAAAGAGTAATTTTCGTGCGTTTGCCCTAATTACTTATCTTTAAAAGCTGTCTCCTCCGGCAAAAAATTGTACTTTTGCAAAACCATTATTTTTTTTCATGCATGATATTAGAGCGTTTATCCATACTCAACTATAAGAATATAGAGCAAGCCGAACTTACTCTGTCGCCCAAGATAAATTGTTTTCTGGGAAGTAACGGTATGGGAAAAACGAATCTGCTGGATGCAATCTACTATCTGTCGTTCAGCAAAAGTCACAACAACCCTATCGACTCCCAAAACATTCTGCATGATGCTGAATTTGCGGTCATACAAGGTTGGTACGAAATCGGGGATAAACAGGACGAATTCTTTTGCAGTCTGCGCAGGAAGCAAAAAAAGCAATTCAAACGGAACAAGAAAGAATACGAACGCTTGTCGGACCATATCGGATTATTGCCGTTGGTAATGGTTTCGCCATCCGACACGGAACTGATAAACGGAGGTAGCGACGAGCGACGCAAGTTTATGGATTTATTCCTTTCGCAATTCGATAAAGAATATCTGCACTCGCTTATCCGATACAACAAGGCTCTGCAACAGAGGAATGCATTGCTGAAAGTGGATGCCCCGATTGACGGTACTCTTCTCGACCTTTGGGATGAGCAACTGGCCAATGAGGGAAAGGTTATTTATAGGAAGAGGAAGGATTTTATCGACAAATTTATTCCTACATTCCAGAAGTTTTACGATTTTATCTGTTCTTCGAACGAGAAGGTGGAGTTGAAATACGAATCACACTTCGAAAATCCCGATTTTCCGGAATTGCTTAAATCGAGAAGACAGAGGGACAAAATCTTAGGCTACACCACTGCCGGCATACACAAGGACGATCTGGACATGCAGATGGATGGTTACTCCATTAAGCGTGTAGGTTCGCAGGGACAGAACAAAACGTATGTTGTGGCATTGAAGCTGGCCCAGTTCGACTTCCTGCACAAAGCCACTGAGACTACTCCTATACTATTGCTGGATGATATTTTCGATAAGCTGGATTCATCCCGGGTGGAGCAGATCATCAAACTGGTACTGGATAAGGATTTCGGGCAGATATTCGTAACCGACACCAACCGTGAGCATCTGGATGAGATACTCTCCCGCACAAACAGCAACTACCATCTGTATGAAGTAGAAAAAGGCGAAGTAATCCAAAAGAATATTGCGCTATGAGAAAACGGAATACCGAAAGCATAGGAGAAGTACTGAGACAATACTTTGAAGAGAATCCATTCATAAGGCGTAAACTGGCCGAAAGCAGGGCTGTTACAGGCTGGCCGCAATTGCTTGGCAAGATGATTAATTCATATACGACAAACATTTACCTGCGAAACGGTGTTCTTTATGTGTCTTTGAGTTCATCCGTTCTCCGTTCCGAATTATTGATGGCAAAAGACAGGCTTATTACTAAATTGAATGAACATGCGGGTATGCATGTAGTAAATGATATCATATTCAGATAAATTAAAATGAAAGAAATAAAACCCGAAACGTTTAAAGAAACGCTTCCTATTCAAATCCGCTTTAGTGACATAGATGCTTTAGGGCATATCAATAACAATGTATATTTCAGTTATTTCGACCTCGGCAAGACTACATATTTCGAGACAGTTAAAGGTAAATCCGATATCAGCTGGACAGACGGCCTGATTGTGGTCGCACATATCGAAGTCGATTTCCTTTCCCCTGTATACTATAGAGAAAATATAGTTGTAGACTCGAAAGTTACCAAACTGGGAGATAAAAGCGGGATATTCCTCCAGCAAATAAGGAATGTAAAGAACGGAGAAATCAAATGCAGATGCAAATCCGTTTTTGTAACATACGACGCACATACACAGGCATCGATGCCTATTCCTGATACCTGGCGAAAAATTATATCGGAGCATGAAGGACTGGAAGAAGAAAAAGTATTAGCGGAATGATGAATATAAAGAGCCATTTTTACCAGATGGCTCTTTGTTTTATAGTTAATATTTTAAACAAATAATCATAAAACAAAGAAAGATGTAAGCCTCAGATAGTGATCGTCTGTAATCCCGGTTTTTAAGAAGTTTTTTAATTTGGCAAACAAAAACAAAGCACACCTAATCAATACTTTCAGTGTTTTAACTATCTTTGCACCCAAATGTATAAAAAACAACCGTTTAATAAACGATTATTATCATATACCAGTTTCAACTATGAAGAGATATAACCTGATAAACAATGTCTTTGGTTGGTTCAGTTTTGCTGTGGCCGCTATTGTTTATTTAATGACCATCGAACCTACAGCCAGTTTCTGGGACTGTGGCGAGTTTATCACGTCTGCCTTTAAATTAGAGGTGGGGCATCCTCCGGGTGCACCGTTCTTTATGCTTACAGGTAAATTTTTTACATTGTTTGCTTCCGATACTTCTCAAGTGGCAATGATGGTAAACAGTATGTCGGCGTTGTTAAGCGCAGCAACTATCCTGTTCCTTTTCTGGACAATAACCCATCTTGCCAAAAAACTAATATATACAGATACCGAACAGGAAATGACCCTTGGTCAGCTTATCGCAATTATAGGTTGCGGCCTTATCGGGGCTCTGACATATACATTTACCGATACATTCTGGTTTTCGGCTGTGGAAGGAGAAGTTTACGCCTATTCATCCATGTTTACCGCGCTGGTTTTCTGGTTGATACTGAAGTGGGAAAACAGAGCGGACAAGGAAGGCTCCGACAAATGGCTGGTAATTATAGCTTATGCCATGGGATTGTCTATCGGAGTCCATTTGCTCAACCTGCTGTGTATCCCTGCCATTGTACTGGTATATTACTTTAAGAAATCGAAAAATGTAAATCTTAAAGGTACACTGATAGCCTTGGCCGGTTCCCTGTTTCTGGTTGTAATACTGATGTATGGTATCATTCCGGGCTTTACCAAAGTCGGCGGCTGGTTTGAAAAACTATTTGTAAACGGATTCGGATTCTCTTACAACACAGGTGCTCTTACATATATACTATTGATAGTAATATCCATTATATGGGGACTTTATGAAACCCTTTCGGCTAAAGGCAGCCTGGGCAGAGCTAAAGTCGCATTTGTGATTTGCATGGCTCTGAGTGGTGTTACTTTTATCGGTGACAGTATTTTGTTATGGATAGTATTGCTTGGCGGACTTATAGCATTCTTTGTTCTTTACAAGAAAGTCAATTTCAGATTTTTGAATACAACCATACTTTGCCTGATGGTGATCTTGATAGGATACTCGTCGTTTGCACTTATTCCTATCCGCTCCATTGCCAATACACCGATGGACCAGAACTCTCCGGAAAATGTATTTACTCTGGCCAGTTATCTCAACCGTGAACAATATGGCGACAGGCCGTTATTCTATGGCAAGACATATGCTTCTTCCGAAAAAAGAGATGCCAATGGCCGCCTCGAACCACCGGTGAGTGAAAAACAAAGTTTTGATAAGGTTGTAAAAAAATCACCTGACCAAAAGGACGAGTATGTGGTAACAGGTACTATCCCTACTTATGGTTATACCAATACAATGTTATTGCCCCGCATGTATTCTACCGAAGACAGGCATCTGCTCGGTTATCAGATATGGGCGGACATAAAAGATACTTCCGTACCTCCGACAATGTTCGAGAATTTGAAATTCTTCTTTGATTATCAGTTGGATTTTATGTACTTCCGCTATTTCATGTGGAACTTCTCAGGACGCCAGAATGACGTTCAGGCAACTGGAGGACCTAGTAACGGCAACTGGATTACAGGGATCAGTTTTGTGGATGAATTACTCGGGCGTGGCCCTCAAGGCAATCTGCCTCCCGATATAGCAGAAAACAAAGGACATAACAAATACTATATGTTGCCTCTTATACTCGGGATTCTGGGTATAGCGTTCCAATTGACAAGAGGGAAAAAAGGCGAGCAGCAATTTCTGGTTACATTCATGCTGTTCTTTATGACCGGTATCGCCATTATCATATACCTCAACCAGCAACCGTTCGAACCGCGGGAGCGTGACTATGCCTATGCAGGCTCGTTCTATGCGTTCTGTATCTGGATAGGGTTTGGGGTTGCATTTATCTGGCGCTTACTGAAAAAAGTATTACCGGAAACTCCTGCCGCCGCCATAGCGACTGTAGTTACCGTATTGGTTCCTATACAAATGGCGGGACAGAATTGGGACGACCATGACCGTTCGGACAGATACACAATGCGCGACTTCGGGATGAATTACCTGCGTGGTTGTGAGCCGAACAGTATTCTGTTCTCTATGGGCGACAACGATACATTCCCGCTATGGTATGCCCAGGAAGTAGAAGGATTCCGCACCGATGTGCGCGTATGTAACCTCAGTTACCTGCAAACAGACTGGTATGTAGACCAGATGCGCCGTCAGGCATACGATTCTCCTCCTCTGCCGATAGAATGGGAAGAAGACCGCTACCACGGAGACAAAGGACAATCGGCATATGTATTCACCAAACGTGATATAGAGCGCCTGTTGGCCCGTGATCTGCAGAATACGAAAGAGTCTTCAGCGTGGGCCGGAAGAATCAATTACACGGATTATTACGACACTCAGGCCTTCAAAGATACGATGGAAGTAAGTGAGGTGCTGAATATCCTGAAAACAAAGGATAACTATGCTCCACGCAATCCGTATGTTGAGAATGGAATCATAATCCCTTCCAGCATTTTCAAAATGTCAATTGATGAATCGAAAGTAGACTGGAGTGCATTGGGTACAAGACCAAAGCCTGAATTTATCTTCAATCTTGGCGATAATAAGGGTGGCATATATCGTCAGGAAATGATGATTATAGACATGCTGTACAATATCAACAAAGATGACTGGAAGCGTCCTATCTATTATGCCATTACCATTGGGGAGCCACCATTAAGGTTAACCACTCAATCGATGCTGGAAGGTATCACCTCACGCATCACTCCGGGTATTGTAGACAGCACAGGAGTAAATACCGAAGTGATGTTTGACAATATGGTAAACAAATACAAATGGGGAGGCATCGAGAATCCGAAAGTATATCTGGATGAAAACAACCTGAGGATGTGCCGCACATTCCGTCTGATGTTTGACCGTCTGGTTACAGCCCTGTTGATGGAAGGAAAGAACGACAAGGCATTGCAGGCATTGGACAGATGTATGGAAGCTATCCCGGCTAATACAGTTCCTCGTGGGGGAGAATCGGTCTCATTTGCAGATGCTTATTATGAACTCGGGCAGCCGGAAAAAGCACAGAAAGTAATTGATGAAATCCTGTACCGGGTCGATGGCAGCTTGCAATGGTATGCCAGCATGAAGCAGAGTCTTATGATTAATTGCACATCCGAGATCAGGGATCTGGTAAATACAGAAATCCAGATATTGGATACATACCAACGTTACGATAAGGCCAGATATGAAGCATATCTGGAAAAAGTGATGGCAAATGCCGAACTGTTTATGAGCAACAGGGTCAGCTTCAGTGACAGGAGCCACCCGCTCGACTATCTGATGCGCATTTCGATGAGAGGTTTGTATATGGCCGAAAGTGATACTGCCATTCGCAAAGATGCAGAAACTAAGATAGAGCGTATCGGAGGAATGATGCAGAAATACAAACCTGAGCTTTTACAAAAATATTATAGCAAATAAAACAAGATAGATAAAAGGATTTTCGGGAGCTTTACGAAAATCCTTTTATCTGAACGTTTATCATGTTTATAGAACAACCACCATTTATATACCGTATGCTCTTCCCCGGGGCATTTTGGAAAAAAACTGTTGAAGGTGAAAAGACAATATATCTCACGTTCGATGACGGGCCGATACCCGAAATCACGCCGTGGGTGCTCGACCTGTTGGATAAGTATAACATCAAGGCCACTTTTTTCTGTGTTGGGGATAATGTAAGGAAACACCCCGACATTTACAAAATGGTGCTCGACCGTGGCCACCGTGTAGGCAACCATACCTTTAACCATATACAGGGGATCAGAACGTTCTCGAAGAGATATCTGGAAAATACGAAGCTGGCATCGGAATATATTGAATCAGATCTGTTCCGCCCGCCTCACGGACATATGAGGATACCGCAGTTCTTCACATTGCGCAGATACTACAAAATCGTTATGTGGGATGTGGTAACACGCGATTACAGTAAACTGATGACGCCTGAAAGGGTATTGGAAAATGTAAAGAAATATACCCGCGACGGCTCTATAATAGTTTTCCACGATTCATTGAAAGCCGAAAAGAATATGAAATATGCCCTGCCCCGCAGCATCGAATGGCTGAAAGAACAGGGCTATACATTTAAGTTATTATAAGCGTAGCTGTTATTTCTTTGTAGCAAAGGTTGCCGGATACTCTACCGGATACAATATTTCTCCACCCAACAGACGGATATAAGTAGAGAATTCCCGCTTGCCTTCCTTTAGCTCTATCACCCGGCAGCCATTCTTTCCAAGATTATTGTATTCCGTATTTCCTCCCGAGAAACGGCCGTAAGCAAGATATATATCATAGTAATTGCCTATGTAATCGTTATCATGGTCATGCCCTACGAATGTACCCATCACATCCCCTGCCTGGCGCATAGCTGCAAACATTCCGGTATTCAGCTTTCCATTGCATTCTTTCTCATCTTTACTCCCGATTAACTGATCGTATTTTTCAGCCTTCATTTGAGGATATTCAGCCAGCGGAATATGGAAAAAAGACAGTGCAGGATAAGGAACTCCCCCGTTTTCTTTTGTATATGCGGCACTTTGATTACTATACCATTCTATCTGATTAGGGGCAAACCAATCATAAGTCCCCAGACCTTTTATAGGAGTATATGCTCCTGAATCGAAGAAATAGAGGATTGCACTATTCTTACTTTCATTCGAGGACTTTACTTCCAGTATATAATTACCTATACCCTTCAATGATTTGTCTCCGGCTTGGGCCAGACAGAAAGGTTTACTTACGGCATAATCCATCAGTTCCGCCCGGGACATTCCATGTTCATCATCATGATTACCAAAAATATATGCCCACGGTATCTTTCTTTCTATAACAGGAGTAAAAACATCATCAAGTCCTGCTATCACAGGTTTGGCATAAATAATATCTCCTGTAAAGACGACTAAATCCGGCTTCTCGGCATCCAAAACTTCATTTATCAACTCAATCGCGACGGCAGAAGCCGGATTATTTTTTTGATAATGAATGTCCGTAAATTGTAATATTTTGAAAACGCCTTTGTCATTATATTTTAGAGTCTTGTTTTGTGCTGTCAGTGCTAATGAAAACAGGGTTAAGAGAATAATAGAAAGATTTCGCATGGTTGATATATTTTTTTATAATTAAACATTATGCTAAGATAAAAAATATAAATCATTATTTGTTCGTTTCTTTTTTTTTATATCTTTGCAAAAATAAAAAGAAGATAGAATGAATTTTCAATCAGCAAATGCATATTGGTGGTGGCACTCTCAACTCAAAAAGTCGTGAGCCAATTTGGTATGTATTAAAATGAAAGTTTATAAAGATACAAAGCCTGTCGTACTCACGATAGGCTTTTTTTTATGATAGAAAAATAAAAACAATATAAAATGGAAAAATTTACAGTTGACCCAAACGGCTTTTATGGAGAATTCGGAGGTGCTTACATTCCTGAGATCCTCTATGACAATGTGGAAACATTAAAAAACTCTTATCTGGAAGTAATTAATGACCCATCATTCCGGAAAGAATACAATGATTTGTTAAGAGACTATGCAGGCCGTCCCTCCCCTCTTTTTCTGGCAGAAAGACTCTCCCAAAAACATGGCTGTAAAATATACCTGAAACGTGAAGATCTTAATCACACAGGTTCCCATAAAATAAACAATGCGATAGGACAAATACTGATTGCCAAACGAATGGGCAAAACCCGCATCATTGCAGAAACCGGAGCGGGACAACACGGAGTGGCTACTGCTACAGTATGTGCACTGATGAATCTCGAATGCATTGTATATATGGGAGCTACGGATGTAGAACGCCAAAAACTGAACGTGCAGAAAATGGAGATGCTGGGAGCGAAGGTAGTTCCCGTTACCAGCGGCAATATGACTCTCAAAGACGCAACAAATGAAGCCATACGCGACTGGTGCTCCAACCCCTCAGACACATACTACGTGATCGGTTCTACCATAGGACCTCATCCTTATCCCGATATGGTTGCACGCCTGCAATCGGTTATCAGTGAAGAAATCCGCAAGCAACTGCTTGAAAAGGAAGGCCGCGAAACGCCCGATTATGTAATGGCATGCGTTGGCGGGGGAAGTAATGCTGCAGGAACAATCTACCATTTCATAGATGAACCGGATGTGAAAATCGTCCTTGCCGAGGCTGCCGGTAAAGGTATCGATTCGGGTGAGTCTGCCGCGACCATTCATTTAGGAAAGCTAGGTATTATACATGGATGTAAAACTCTGATAATGCAGTCGGAAGATGGACAAATCGAAGAACCCTATTCCATTTCCGCCGGACTCGATTATCCGGGCATCGGCCCTATACATGCCCATTTGGCTCAGACTGGACGCTCGGAAGTATTAGCCGTAACAGACGACGAAGCTATGCAGGCAGCCTTCGAACTGACAAAACTGGAAGGCATCATTCCCGCAATAGAATCAGCACATGCTTTGGGAGCATTGGATAAAATGACATTCAACGCCGATGATATAGTTGTCCTATGCTTATCAGGGCGCGGAGATAAAGATATGGAGACGTATATAAATTATAAAAAATAAAGACATGGAATACAACATACAAGTCAAAACCAAAAATCTCCTGGCTGATCTACAAACACCTGTAAGTATTTACCTGAAGGTAAGAGATGTATACCCAGAATCGGCACTCCTTGAAAGCTCCGATTATCACGGAGGAGAAAACAGTTATTCATTTATCGGGATAAGTCCGATAGCCCGTTTCAAGGTAGATAATAATGAAATAACATATACCTACCCTGATAATACAGCCAAACAGGAAATATTGTCAGAGGGCGAGAAACTAACAGATAAGTTCCATGATTTTATAGGACAGTTCGATGTACAGGGCGAAAACAAGACAAATATAAACGGATTCTTCGGATACACTTCATACGATGCTATCCGTTACTTCGAAGCGGTAGACCCGGTTAATAAAAAACTGAACAATGCCGATATTCCGGAGTTCTATTATATCCTGTACCGCTTTATCCTCGTCATCAATCATCTGAAAAATGAGCTGACCATAGTAGAGAATATAGTCGACGGCACAGAAGAAAAAATGCAGGAACTGGAAGCTATTGTGATGAACAACAACATCGCGTCCTACAACTTTGAAGCTATCGGCAGCGAGCAATCGATGATTACTGACGAAGAGCATCAGGGAATGATACGAAAAGGAATTGCCCATTGCAAACGGGGGGATGTGTTTCAGATTGTCCTTTCACGGTGCTTTACGCAGAAGTTTGCGGGTGACGATTTCAAAGTATACCGTTCCTTGCGTTCCATCAATCCTTCCCCATATTTATTTTACTTCGATTTCGGTTCTTTCCGCATCTTCGGCTCTTCACCCGAAACCCACTGCAAAATCACAAAAGGCAAAGCCTATATAGACCCTATTGCCGGTACTTATTTCCGTACGGGAGACGATGAGAAAGACCGCATCCTGTCCGAGAATTTACTCAAAGACGAAAAGGAAAATGCCGAACACGTCATGCTTGTCGATCTTGCCCGCAACGACCTCAGCCGCAATTGCCACGATGTGAAAGTGGATTTCTATAAGAATGTGCAGTTCTACTCGCATGTCATCCATCTGGTTTCGCGTGTAAGCGGTATAGTAGACGAGAGCAGGAATAACATTTCTGTTTTTGCAGACACTTTTCCCGCAGGAACACTATCCGGTGCGCCTAAGGTAAGAGCCATGCAACTGATACGCGACATAGAAAAGCAAATGCGCGGAGTCTATGGTGGCTGTATCGGATATATCGGATTCAACGGCGATCTCAATCAGGCCATCACTATCCGTACTTTCCTCAGCCGGAACAATACGCTTTATTATCAGGCAGGCGGGGGAATCGTTTCCAAATCGAATCCTGAAACAGAAGTTATGGAAGTAAAAAATAAACTGGGAGCATTAGCAAAAGCTGTAAAAGCAGCAGTAGAACTAAGAAATTAGGTCCCTTAAATCCCCCGAAGGGGGAATTCAAAGCAAGCACAGAAAAATAAAAAAAATATATATTATGAAGCCATCTGATCAATCCCTCCCCTTAGGGGAGGCTAGGAGGGGCCCAATCCTCATCTTCGACAATTACGACTCATTCACATACAATCTCGTTCATTTGGTTAAAGAACTGGGATTTACTGATGTGGATGTACACAGAAACGATAAAATTGCTTTGGAAGATATTGCAAAGTATGACAAGATAATCCTTTCTCCGGGGCCGGGTATCCCGTCCGAAGCCGGATTGCTTCTGCCTCTGATTAAAGAATATGCAGGTAAAAAACCGATTCTGGGAGTATGTCTGGGACATCAGGCAATAGGAGAAGCCTTTGGTGCGAAACTGACTAATCTGGAAGATGTGTATCATGGTGTGGCCACCAGAATAGAAGTTATAAGGCCCGATTACCTGTTCAACGGGTTAGATAAAACCCTGGAAGTGGGGCGTTATCATTCATGGATAGTGGATAATAATGATTTACCGGAAAGCATCGAAGTTACCGCGGTAGACGATAACGGACAGATAATGGCGCTCCGTCATAAAGAATATGATATACATGGAGTCCAATTCCACCCCGAATCGGTACTGACACCAACCGGTGAAACGATAGTAAGAAATTTTTTAAATAACTAATTTATAGATACAAGTAAACAAGATACAAGATACAAGATATGAGTTTAAACTTGTCTACTTGTTTACTCGTCAACTCGTTAACTAACAAAATCATGAACAAGAAAATCCTTTTAAGCGAAAATGACATTCCAAGGAGTTGGTATAATATTGTAGCGGATATGAAAAACAAGCCGCTTCCACCTCTTCACCCGGGGACAAAAAAACCGTTAGAAGTAAGTGACTTAGAACCAATATTCGCGACAGAACTTGCCAGGCAGGAATTAAACGATACCGACCGCTGGATAGAAATCCCGGAACCAATAAGGGAATTATATAAAAATTATCGTCCAACTCCCTTAGTACGCGCCTATGGATTGGAAAAGGCTTTGGATACACCTGCGCATATCTATTTTAAGAATGAAAGTGTCAGCCCTGTAGGTTCACACAAACTGAACTCGGCAATAGCACAGGCATATTACTGTAAAGAGCAGGGGATAACCAATATTACCACCGAAACCGGCGCAGGGCAATGGGGTGCCGCCTTATCATATGCGGCAAATCACTTTGGTCTGGATCTGGCTGTTTATATGGTAAAGATAAGCTATCACCAAAAACCTTACCGTCGTTCGATCATGCAGACATATGGCGCGGAGGTTATAGCATCGCCAAGCATGAGTACCAAAGCGGGACGTAAGATTATTACAGAAAACCCTAATTATCAGGGAAGCCTTGGAACAGCTATCTCCGAAGCGGTGGAATTGGCTTTAAATACTCCGAACTGCAGATATACCTTAGGCAGTGTATTGAATCATGTATCGCTTCACCAGACCATCATCGGTCTGGAGGCAGAAAAGCAAATGGAAATGGCGGGAGAATATCCGGATGTAGTAATCGGCTGTTTTGGAGGCGGATCGAACTTCTCCGGAATTACTTTTCCTTTCTTGCGTCATAAACTGACCGGAGGAAAAGATATTCGTCTTGTGGCGGCGGAACCGGCGTCATGCCCGAAATTAACCCGTGGTAAATTTGAGTACGACTTTGGTGATGAAGTCGGATATACCCCTCTTTTACCGATGTACACTTTAGGCCATAATTTTGCACCCGCTAATATTCATGCCGGAGGACTTCGCTATCATGGAGCAGGAACTATCGTCAGCCAATTGAAAAAAGACGGATACATAGAGGCTGTGGATGTGAAGCAACTCGATACATTCGAGGCCGCCATATTATTCGCGAAATCAGAAGGTATAATTCCGGCCCCTGAGTCCTCGCATGCCATTTATACCGCCATTCAGGAAGCCTTGAAAGCAAAAGAAGAAGGCCGGCAAAAAACAATCCTGTTCAATCTGTCAGGTCATGGGCTTATTGATATGGCTTCTTATGACCGTTATTTCGATGGCGAATTATCTAACCATGAGTTGAGCGACGAGGAAATTGCCAAAACAACGGATATGTTGGAAAAATTAGTATAAAATAAGCTATTAGCCGATAGCCGTTAGCTTATAATAAGAAGCTAACGGCCAAAAGCTAAAAGCTAAAAGCTAGCAAAATGAAACAGATACTCAACAGGCTTTTTGAACATCAGTACCTCAACCGCACCGAGGCAAAGGAAATACTGACTAATATGGCAGCAGGCAACTACAATGAATCCCAGATTGCCGCGTTTATCAGCGTATTCCTTATGCGGAGCATCAGTGTAGACGAATTCCTCGGATTTTCCGATGCACTGCTGGATTTGCGGGCAAATGTAGATGCACTGGCCGCATATAATCCGATAGACATTGTAGGTACGGGCGGCGACAACAAAAATACCTTTAATATATCCACTCTTGCCTGTTTTGTTACAGCCGGAGCAGGATATAAAGTAGCCAAACACGGTAACTACGGAGCTACCTCTGTCAGTGGCGCATCGAATGTGATGGAACAGCATGGAGTTAAATTCACTGCCGATGTCAGTAAGCTGGAAGAGTCGCTTGATAAAACCAATATCGCTTATATGCATGCCCCATTGTTCAACAATGCCCTGAAAGTGGTTGCGCCCGTTCGCAAAGCACTGGGAGTACGGACATTCTTCAACATGCTGGGACCTGTCGTAAACCCCATAAAGCCCAAAAGAACAGTATTAGGCGTTTTCAACCTGAAAATGGCGCGGTTGTATTCCTACATGTATCAACAGACCGATGTCGATTATTCTATCGTACATGGTTTAGACGGATATGATGAGATCTCACTAACGGGGGATTTCAAGATAATCAATAAATTCGAAGAGAAAATCTATACTCCCGAACAGGTCGGATTTGACCGTTGCCTGGAACTGGAACTGGATGGAGGTAATACTCCCGAAGATGCTTCAACGATTTTCGACAATGTTATCAGTAACACGGCAACCAAAGCTCAGATAAATGCCGTTATAGCGAATGCGGCAACAGCAATACAAACTATAAATCCGCAACTTTCTTTCGAGGATGCAATTGCTGAGGCACGCGAATCGTTAGAGAGCGGAAAAACGAAGGAAACGTTTTTGAAGTTCCTGACGTTAAATACATAACAGTTTTGGTATGAAATCACAAAATGAAGCCCTGCATTGCTCTCTTGACGAAGTGAGGATGAACATTGATAAAATAGATGCGGAACTGGTCGAATTGATTGCAAAACGTAGTAAATTTGTATCACAAGCCGCCCGGTTCAAACAATCGGCACAGGATGTTGTTGCATCTGACAGGGTAAGCTCCGTAATATCCAGGGTGAGAATCCTGGCTGAAGAATCCGGACTAAGCCCTGTGGTCATAGAGAAAGTGTACAGGGCTATGATAAATGCGTTTATCAATGAGGAATTAGCCGAGTTCGATTCTTTATATAAAGAAATAAAGCAGTCATATTATTAAGATGAAAAAAGTACTGATAATTAACGGCCATCCCGACAAGGAAAGTTTCTGTTTCGGATTGCACCAAAGCTACAAAAAGGGTGCTTTAGAGGAAGGTAATGAAGTAAAAGAAATTATCCTTACGGATATGATCTTTAACCCTATACTGATGTATGGTTACCGTAAACGGACAGAGCTAGAGCCTGATTTGCTGGAAGCATGGGAAAAGCTAAAATGGGCAGAACATATTGTCTGGATTTACCCTACATGGTGGGCGTCACCTCCTGCGCTATTGAAAGGGTTTATAGAACGTATTTTCCTCCCGGGATTTACATTCGAATATCAGGAAAAATCTCCGTTTCCCAAAAAGCTGTTTACAGGAAAAACTTCCGAAATAATCAGTACAATGGACGCTCCTGTCTTCTATTACAAATGGATTGTAAAAGACATTGGAGGAAAGATGATCAGGAAAGATATCGGCGCATTTTGCGGTATAAAAAATATCCGGACTACTTATCTGGCAACAATAAAAACATCGACTCCCGAACAGCGGGAAAAATGGTTGAACAAAATAGAGCTTATCGCTCGTAAATAATGGAAGAAAATAAACAAACAATATCAAAAGGACGTATACGGATAGCAATCTTCTGCCTGTATTTTTGTACAGGATTATGCTTCTCGAGTTGGGCCAGCCGCATCCCCGATATTAAAACAACATTAGGACTGGGAGATGCAGCATGGGGTACAATTCTCCTGATGATACCAATAGGGCAAATATGCGGTATGACGATTTCGGGCCTCCTTATTTCAAAAGTCGGAAGCAAGAAAATATTGCCTGTCGCGCTCGTAGGATATGTAGTAGCCCTGCTGTTCATCGGGTTATCAGCCAGTGAATATGCACTGATTATCAGCCTGATTATTTTCGGATTCTTCGGGAACTTCTGCAATATATCCGTCAATACGCAGGCTGTAACACTCGAAACGACTTACAACAAGCCCATTATGGCATCCTTTCACGGAGGATGGAGTTTTGCCGGACTCACCGGAGCCAGTGTCGGGTTGCTGATGGCCTCGTTAAAACTATTGCCTATCTATCATTTTGCCATTATCGGACTACTTGTCTTTATTACACTACTCATCAACAGACCGTTCTTGCAGGCAGACCTGAAGAAAGAAAAAGACCCGGCGCAGGCAGCGGATAAAAAGAAAAATAAACCCGAAACATTCCTTTTCCTGCTAGGCATAGTCGCATTTTGCGGGATGGCTGCAGAAGGGGCCATGTCTGACTGGAGCGGGCTCTACCTCATCGATGTGGTAGGTACACCGAATCATCTGGCGCCAATAGGACTGGCCGCGTATATGATAACCATGGCATCGGGTCGTTTCCTGATAGATAAAGCAACCCAGAAGTGGGGAAGGAAAAGGGTTATACAAACAGGAGGAATCCTTATATCTGTGGGTTTATTCACCGCAGTAGCTTTTCCTCACTTTATAACTACTATTATTGCGTTTATGATTATCGGTTTCGGAACTGCCGGAATCGTCCCTACTATATACAGCATTGCCGGACAAAGAACTAAGATACCGACAAGTATTGCTCTGACAATCGTATCCAGTGTCAGCTTCCTCGGATTTCTGATGGGGCCTCCGCTGATAGGATACATCGCCAGTGTAACCAATCTACGGTATTCTTATGCCTTGATAGGCTTGTTCGGAATATGTATAGTTGTATTAGCTTCTACTATTAAGATTCTTAAATATGATAAGATTGAACTCCGCAAAACAGATATAAAATGAGCAACATATTAGATAAGATAATCGCCAACAAAAAGATAGAGGTTGCCAGACAAAAATCGCTGGTTTCTATCAGTGAAATGGAGAAAAAGATTACAGATATCCGCATAAACTCGTTCAAAGCTGCATTGGCAGATTCACCGACCGGGATCATAGCCGAATTCAAACGCCGCTCCCCATCGCGTGACTGGATATTTAAGGATGCTGAAATCTCCGATGTTATTCCACTTTACTCAAAAAACGGAGCCAGTGCCATATCAGTACTCACCGACATGGACTTCTTCGGAGGTAATCTCACCGATCTGGTACAAGCAAGAGAGTTAACCCAAACTCCTCTGTTGAGAAAAGATTTTATGATTGACGAATATCAGCTTTATCAGGCAAGACTGGCAGAAGCCAGCGCGATACTTCTCATTGCTTCGGCATTGACTGTACAGGAAACGAAACAACTGGCGGCAAAAGCTAAGGAGTTAGGACTCGATGTATTACTCGAAATACACAGCGAGCAAGAGTTAGGCCATATCAATGACAAAGTAGATGTAGTAGGTGTAAATAATCGTAACCTCGGCACATTCGCCACTGATGTGCAAATATCATTCGATCTGGCAGATAAAATCCCCGGTGAGTTTGTAAAAATATCGGAAAGCGGTATTTCACAACCCCAGACAGTAATTGAGCTCCGGCAGGCAGGATATAAAGGATTTCTCATGGGTGAAAACTTTATGAAAACCGGCAATCCGGGCAAGGCTCTCGAAGACTTTATAAAGCAACTGGCATGAAGATAAAAGTCTGTGGGATGAAGTATCCCGGTAATATAAGGGATTTGTCCAAACTTCCGGTCAGTTATATGGGAATGATATTCTATGATAAATCGCCACGGTTTGCCGATGGGCTGACATTTGACGATGTAAATATATTGCCGTCTTATATCCAGCGTGTAGGTGTATTCGTCAACGCAGACATTGATTTTATCATGGAGAAGGTGAATAAGTACAATCTCGGCCTCGTACAGCTACATGGCTCCGAATCTGCCGCTTTCTGTAAAGAACTGGATAAAACGATACCCGTCATTAAGGCTTTCAATGTTTCGGACATCTCCGACTTCGGCCAGACAAAAGCATATGAAGATGCGTGCAGTTATTTCCTCTTCGATACAAAGACGCCTCAACATGGAGGCTCGGGATTAAAATTCGACTGGCAGATACTGGATGCATATACAGGCAAACGCAATTTCTTCCTCAGTGGAGGTATTTCTTCCGATGACGCTGAAAGCATAAAGAAGATACAACACCCGAAGTTCTACGGAATCGACCTCAACAGCAAATTCGAAACAGAGCCGGGACTGAAAGATATAACACGATTACAGCAATTTATAAAAGCATTAGAACAATGAACAGGATCAAACAACTATTCGAAAAGAAACAGAAAGATATATTATCCATATACTTTACAGCAGGATTTCCCAATCTGAACGACACCCGCGATGTTATCCGCGAACTGGAAGCCAACGGAATCGACCTTATCGAAATCGGCATCCCGTTCTCCGACCCGATGGCCGATGGCCCTACGATTCAGGATAGCGGAACGATAGCATTAAAGAATGGCATGACGCTCAAAGTCCTGTTCAGCCAGTTGAAAGATATCCGCAAAGAGGTGGATATCCCCCTTATTATGATGGGCTACCTGAACCCCATTATGCAATACGGATTTGAAAACTTCTGTAAACAATGTAAGGAAACCGGTATAGACGGGGCTATTATTCCCGATCTCCCTTTCAATGATTATATCAATGAATTTAAACCCATTGCCGATAAATACGATATCAAGATAGTGATGCTTATCACACCTGAAACTTCGGAAGAACGTATCCGCCTGATAGACGAACATACCGACAGTTTTATCTACATGGTATCATCCGCTGCGACAACAGGCGCTCAAAAGAGTTTTGACGAAAAGAAACAGGATTATTTCCGACGTATCAATTCCATGAACCTGCGTAATCCGCGCCTTATCGGATTCGGTATTTCTAACAAAGCGACATTGGATGCGGCACAGGCAAATGCCAGTGGGGCGATCATCGGCAGCAAGTTCATTACTTTGCTGAAAGAAAGCAAAGATATAAAGGCAGCCGTTAAAGCATTGAAAGAGACATTAAATAATTAACAAAGAAAATTTGTATCTTCGTGGCTTAATTAATTATAACACAACTCTTTCAAGATAAGAATGTCGAAATCCATTGATTATATAAAACAGGCGGGCAACTTTCTTTACAAATACAAGTTTACCATCCTTTGCCTTGCATACTTCTGTACAATATCCGTTCTGGCGCTATACATAGTCAGCAAGCCCGCTTTAATCAATGCATTATCGCTCATACTTGTTCTGAATATTCTGGCTAAGACCAGATATACCCTGTGGCTGTCACTTATACTGTCCGTCATCGTCTCATTTGATGCCTATTTCGCCTTTGTCTATTCAAACCAGATGTCGATAGGTACAATGGCGTCCATACTGGAGACAAATGCCTCGGAAGCATTCGGCGTAATGTCTGAAGCCATATTCGCCGCTTTGGGATGTCTGGCTGCAAGCACTTTCCTTATACTGATGTCGCAGCGGGAACTGAAAGAAAGCAAATTTCCACGAAAGATATCCGTCATCCTGTTACTCGGTTACTGGATTATAATAATGCCCGCTATCTGTTACTGGAAAGTAAAATCCCTGAAATGGGAGAATTTTATAGAGACATTTCCGGTAATCGGGACCAATGCCGTTATCGCAGCCAACTTTCCGCTTGTTTACATCGACATCTCCACGTTCATCGCCTACCAGCACGAGAGATACCAGATGAAACAGTTCCTGAAACTGGAGAAGCGGATGCCTGCCGGAATCACTTTCGACGAAAGTAAAGATAGCCCGGAAAAGATATTCTTCATCATAGGAGAAAGCGCCTCCCGGTCACACTATTCGCTTTATGGCTACAAAGAAAAGACCAGTCCTTTTTTCGATAGTCTCGCTTTAGCTCAACCCAAAGTTCTGGATTACTACAATGCATATTCGCCCGCGTCCATTACCCGTGACGCCCTGCGTATTATCCTTTCGTTCTCCACACCAAACGATATAAAGCCATTCTTCGAGAATTTCAATATCATCGACATGGCCAATAAGGCGGGATACGAGACTATATGGCTCTCCAACCAGGATAAGCTGGGCGAAAGTGACAGTTACATCGGCTTCGTGTCGGCAAACGCATCTCAGTCGATGTACGAGAAAGCCATTATAAGGGAAGATTTTACCCTACTCGACCACCTGAAAGAAACATATAGGCCGGATAAAAAACAGTTCTTCGTTATTCATCTCAACGGCAGCCATGTACCCTATGGCGAACGTTACGATGATGCGGATGAAAGAGCACTTCCCGGCAGCAAGACCAAGACCAGGGAGTATGACCGTTCAATCCATCATACCGACAGGCTGCTGCGTTCTATCTATCAGATAATGAAGCGAAACAACTCGTCTGTCCTTTATTATTTCTCCGACCATGCCGAACTGGTAGAAGGCGGAGGGCATGGAGTATTGGTAATGGACCACAACCTGTTCGATACACCGCTGGTGACTATCAACAATAGTCCTGTCCCTGTCGATTCCATTGTGAGGCGGTATGTAGACCCTGACACTTCACTGATAAACAGTTCGAACAGTATATTCATCATCTCCGAAATAATGGGCTATGATGTATCTGACGAAAATGCGAAAAAAGCCGTAGAAGACGGAAAATATATCTTCCATGTGGATAAAAATGCTTACCTGTATAAAGATTTACTGCCGGGACAGTGAACTGAGAGCAGTAAATAGCCTGTGACTGTTAAAAGGTAACAAAGGTAACATCTATTTCAGCTTTTAGCTGATAGCTATTAGCCGTTAGCCGAAGCTATCGCACAAGAGACTTTACAGTCATCAGTCAACAACTGGTAAGATATAAAAACTTTGCGCCTTTGCGTCTTTGCGTGAAACAAAATAAAATGCGAGCAACTTGTAACTTTATTTAAAAAAGGTAACAAAGGTAACAGAAATATCAGTCAACAGTTATCTGTTATCAGTTAACAACTTGTATCTCGTTTCTTGTTTACTTGTAACTCGTAACTCGTAACTGCCCGAAGGGCACAGTAACTCGTAACTGCTTTAATCAATACGTCAAAGAGCCATCAGCTAAATAATATAGATAAAGTTCTTTCAAAAAAGTAGGGACGAATTTCGATTCGCCCCTACAATGTGTATATCATTCTCTTCCAAAAACCTCAACTCAACCGGCTCACTTCTTTTACCCCTTTCACTGTTTTGAGTTTCTTTATCAGGCCATTCAGCATATCCGTATTATTCAGCATTACGGATATACTTCCATGAAAGAGTCCATCGTTGGAATCTATACTGATAGAGCGCATGCTGATGCCCGATTCCTTGGAAATTATGGATGTCAGGTTATTAATAATACCGATGTCATCGTTTCCTATCACGCGAAGTGTAACCGTATAAGTAGAACCCGATTTTCCCGACCATCGGGCAGGGATAACCCTGTATGCGAAACGCGAAAACATATCGTGAGCATTCGGACAGTTCTTGCGGTGTATTTTTATTCCCTGCGAAGACACAAAACCGAATATGTCATCCCCGTAAATAGGATTACAACATTTGGCCAGCTTATAATCCACACCTGTAAGGTTTTTGTCGAGTATAAGTTCCTCTTTGCTTAATGTCTCCTTTGCTATTTCCAGACTCTGAGGAATATAATTCTCCGCGCTGACCGCTTCATGCTTATCATGCTGTTCGGTTTCTTTTTTCTCCAGATCTATATATTGGTCTATCACCGAATTTATATCGAGGCTCTCTTCCGCTATCTTTATATAAAAATCGGTGATGGTCTTAAAGCCGAGCTTCTTTATCATCCGCATCATTATCGACTCGTTGATTTCTATCTTACGATTTTTAACACGTCGCTTGAGCATCTCCTTCGCTATTTCCACCTGTTTGTTGGCCTCTTCTTTCAGGCTCTGGCGAATCTTATTTTTCGCTTTGGAGGTAGTGACAAAGTTTAGCCAGTCTTGTTTCGGCGACTGGTTAGGAGAAGTAACTATTTCTATCTGGTCCCCGTTCTTGAGCTTATGGCGGATAGATACATTCTTTCCATTCACTTTTCCCGATACACAGGTAGAACCTATACGGGAGTGGATGGCAAAGGCAAAATCGAGGATGGTAGCCCCATATGGCAGTTTATGCAAATCGCCTTTGGGCGTGAATACATAAATCTCCTCATCGTAAAGATCCAATTTGAAATTCTCAAGTTTCTCCCCCGAATCCAGGTTCTTATTCTCCAGCATTTCCCTGAGGCTGGTCAGCCAGTCATCCATCTTCGACTGGCTTTTCACTCCCTTATATTTCCAGTGGGCAGCAAGTCCGCGCTCGGCTATTTCATCCATTCTCTTAGTCCGGATCTGCACCTCTACCCAGCGTGATTCGGGCCCCATAACTGTGGTGTGTAATGATTCGTAACCATTACTTTTCGGGATGGATAGCCAGTCTTTGAGCCGTTTCGGATTAGGTGTGTACATATCCGTCACAATGGAGTAAACCTGCCAGCATTCGGCCTTTTCCTTTTCCATCTCCGAGTTAAGGATGATACGGATAGCAAAGAGGTCGTAAATAGATTCGAAGTCTATCTTCTGCTTCTTCAGCTTATTATTGATGGACGAAATGGATTTCACCCGTCCTTTTATGTCATATTTCAGCCCTGTTTCCTTCAGTTTGGCATCTATGGGCTGAATAAATTCCGCGATGTATTTATCACGCGCATCCTTACTCTCACTCAATTTGCTGAGGATATAATCATAAGCTTCACGGTCGGTATATTTCAGATAGAGGTCTTCGAGTTCGGTCTTTATATTATACAGCCCCAGTTTATGAGCCAAAGGAGTATACAGATACGAAACTTCTATGGCAAGTTTTAAACGATACTGTTCGCTGTACTTCTCGGCACATCTTATTTTATGCAGGCGGCTGGCAATCTTGATAAGGATTACCCGCATATCTTCGGCTAATGAGATCAGCAATTTTATATAATTGTCCGAAGCCATCGCCGATTCACTCATCTCCAGCGCATTTACCTTTTTCAGCCCGGTAACGATATCGGCGATATCCTGACCGAAAAGTTTTTTTACTTCGGCATCTGTAATTATTTTATGAACAACCGGACGGTAAAGAATCAGCGCGATTATGGACGCGCTCTTCAGACCCAGTTCTTCCATCAGTATGATGCTCGTACTTACAGTAAGATCCGTTATACTACCTATTTTTTCATCCTTTTGATAGACGTTTTCCGACATGGCCCTCTTTACCACCGAGCGAAGTTTTTTCAGTTCTTCGGCCGTAAGGTTTGCCGTCAGGCCTTTTACCAGTCTCTTAAACTTGGAATAGGTCAGTCCATCTGCATTATATGTAGGGTTATTGTTATTATCCATTGCTTTGTGCTGCTTATATCTGTTTAAAGGGATAATACATTATTCTTGATAATCGGGTGTAAAATTAATTCTTTTCTGATACTATAACGCCTTTTTAGACCGGATGTTTTTATTTTTCTCAATTTGGTTAGCATTAAGCAACAGAAAATCAGGCAAAGCATATTAAGTAAATGATAATAATAATTATTGTCGCCTTTGTCATTTTGAACGAAGTGAAAAATCTCTTGTGTAATAAGGAACGAGATTCTTCGTTTTACTCAGAAACAACGTTCGGCAGAGCAAAGCGGAGCCAATGACAAACGAGAATATACAACATTATATTCTTTTTACTACTTAACTTTGTCATGCAACAAATAAGAGTTGTGAAAGGAAATTAATTTAATATAACAACCCGGTAAAAAAAAGGATTAAAATCAAGACAGAACTATACTTAGGGCTATTTTTGTATAGAATTAATTATTATCTGAAAATAAAGAATTTACAATATGAAATCGAACGATTACGAAAAACTGGAAAAAGACTATAGTTTCAAAAAAAGCTATCTTACCAATACCCCATGGTGGAAAAATATACTGATGGTTGCACCTGTATGCCTCCTGTTTGTCGGATTGGCCGGCATACTGTACTTATTTAATCTCGACAAACTCGTATCGTGGTATATTATCCCTTACCTGTTGCTCTTTGTTGTAGGTACCATATTGCTAAAAGCGATAAAGAAGCATATACAAAAAACAGCAATCAACAAACCGGACTCTTTCCTGATCTGCCTGGCCAAACCTATCGGGGAAAAAGACGGATATACTTATGCCGCATTTGTAAAAGACAGCCACAGGCACAATAAATATTATATCGCAAACGAAATAAAAGATATATCTCCGGATGATATTGTAAATGACTATAATGAACCATTCAGAAAAAAGACAGTGCTGATTCATAATGACGAGACTGGTTCCGGTCTATATATAAGGGCATTTCTCAACAGGGATCTGAACAGGCGGAGTTCGACATGGCGCGAGGATGAACTTATCCCTGTATTGTATATCGATGATAAATACACGTTTATAATAAAAAAGAAAGATCTGGTAATTGCCGGCTAGTTACCAAATCTTCTGAAAACTCATAACTCATAATTTATGCGAATTAGTAGTTGAGTTTTAACGTTGAATTATTATCGACTACACTTCGTTCCGTCAGAATGTTCATTTTGGCATTGCCCAAAACGAACACAAGCAATCTCTGATTGCGCGTAGCAGAAAATAATCCAACGTTAAAACTCAACTGACGATTCTCATAGATAATTAATAGTTAGTTGAAAGTCAGATTCTTCTCTACTCGTGTCTTGTCTACTTATAGCTTCATTATATCTTTACACCCAGCGAAAGATAAACACTATTGTTTCTCACTTTGAGATTATCATTTAACATCTCTCTTTTCCATATTCGGGTAAAGCCCGTATCAGAACCGATAATGAAAACGAATCTCGATAGCTCTGCTTGTAATTCTATCCCTAGTCCTACATCGGGTCTGTTCCATAGCCCGTCACCGGCAAAAGTATTGCCTTTGTTACTTTCGGGAGTGCCGTCGAGCGTAGTCAGCGTGGTCTTTCCTGCTACTCCGTAAGCTACATACGGCCCCATGGCAAAGCCGAAATGGGTATTGTTTGGGAAGTTGAACTTATATGTGAAATAGATAGGCAGCTGGATATACATTGCCTCCATTTTTGCTTCCATATTTCCCATGGTAGTGGACAGTCTGTTTACTTTAGCCCCTTTGGTGGTGAAGCTAAGCCCTGTCTGTAAATAAACATCGTTGCCTAAAGTTATATCGGCAATGCCTCCGAAGTTATATCCGAACCTGACTTTTCCGCTCTTGAACCCGTATTCGTTTTTCCATGCCGAAACATTGGAGAGATTCATTCCTCCCCTTATCTGAAAGGTGACATACTTTTGTTTTTCTACGAAGAATTGCGCATTTGTATTGCCGCTTATCAGTATTATAATTGAAATAATCAGTAGCCTCAAGGATGTTTTCATAGGAATTCTTTTACGTTTTTTTTATATAGTAACGATATAGTGCTTGCGTTATTATCCGGTTAATTACCACCTCAGGATGATCCGTTCTCCCAGAGCCTTTGCCAGTGCTTTTTTTACTTCTTCCAATTCTTTTATCTGCTGCATCAGTTCTATGGCCGTGTCCCAGTTTCCTTCTTTTTGTTTGACAGCCATTTCATCTTTTATCTCCTTTATCTTCTTGGTTATGTATGCATTCTTCAACTCTGTGACTATGCGTGGAACATCTTTTCCCAAATGCTTTTCTTCGGCAAGGGGTGTGTCTTCCTTTTTTGCATTTTCTCCGAATTGCTTGATATGCAGTTTGCTTAGCTGATACCTGTCGCTAACCAGTTCGGCCGCTATCTTGCTAACCTGCGCATCAGTGTGTGCCAAAAAATAGCGGGCAGGAATAAACGTCTCATCTACCGATCGTTCTATCGCTTCTTCCAGCATCAGTGTATAGAGAGGGTTGGTAAACCAGAAGCCGTCGCGCTGAAGGTCGAATTTTACCCAGTCTATTACAGTAGTAGGCATATCGCCGGTAACAGGGTTTGTTTCGCCTCCTTCCAGTATTATTTCCATTCCGAAGCGGACTATGTAGTAAAGTATAGCCAGTTCGAATTTGTCTATCGGTGTTTTCTTTACTACCGTTTTATTGTGGATTATCGGTTGCGACAAGTCATTGTTGACAGCCCGCATTTCCTCTTCCATTTTTTGCGGGGCTGTTTTTTCCAGATAGGCCAGGCGCTTCTTTGTCACTTCCTGTACCAGAATGCGCTCATCTACATCCAGCAGTATGCTGCAATCCTTGATGTAGACCGTTCGTATAATATTGTCGGGTATAATGGAAATACTGTTTACTATATCGGAAATAAGGGCGGCTCGCTTAATAGGGTCATTTCCGGCTTCTTCGAGTAATAGCTTTGTCTTGAAACGAATGAAATCGACTTCGTTGGCTTTGATATAGTTCGTCAGCGATTCCGCATTTTGTTTCTTGGCAAAGGAGTCCGGGTCTTCGCCGTCAGGCAGCAGTATTACTTTGATATTCATGCCGTCTTCGAGAAGCAGGTCTATTCCCCGTAATGCCGCTTTTATTCCCGCGGCGTCACCGTCATAAATAACAGTGACATTGTCCGTGAAGCGGTGAATCAGCCGTATTTGCCCGTTTGTCAATGCTGTCCCCGAAGATGCGACAACGTTTTCTATTCCTGCCTGATGCATGGAAATAACATCGGTATAACCTTCTACCAGATAGCAGCAGTCGGCTTTGGTTATGGCCTGCTTAGCGAAGAAAATGCCGTATAGTTCATTCCCTTTATGGTATATCTCGCTTTCGGGTGAATTGACATATTTACCTGTATTCTCCGCTTTTTTGAGGATGCGTCCACCAAAAGCGATTACTTTTCCCGATAATGTATGTACGGGGAACATGACACGGCCGCGGAAACGGTCTATGAGGTAATTATTATTCTCCCCTTTTATAGTGAGTCCCGTTTTTACCAGATAGTCTTCTTTATAACCATTCTTCAAGGCATCCTGCGTGAATGCGTCCCTTTGCTCGAGACTATATCCAAGCTGGAATTTCTCAATAATGTCTTCCCTGAAACCACGCTCTTTGAAGTAGCTTAATCCGATGGATTTACCTTCGATATGGTTGTGGAGAGTGTTGACGAAATAGTCGCGGGCATAATCATTGAGAATGAAAAGGCTTTCACGCTCATTGTATGCCTGTTTCTGCTCATCGGTGAATTCGCGTTCCTGTATCTCTATATTATATTTCCTGGCCAGATACTTTAATGCTTCGTAGTATGAAAGTTGTTCATGCTTCATTATGAAGTGAACAGCCGTGCCCCCTTCGCCGCAGGCAAAGCATTTGCAAATATTTTTGGCAGGAGAAACGTAAAACGATGGTGTTTTATCTGTATGGAAAGGGCATAAGCCCACATAGTTTATCCCCCTTCGTTTGAGGGTGACAAACTGCGACACTACATCAACGATCTGAGCAGCGTCCATTATACGGTCTATTGTACCTTGGTCTATCATGATTTTTACTGCTACGAAAGTAATAAAAATATCCCGATGAAGATATTTAATTTATGTGAATAGGATTCTTAATGGTTACTGTTAGATAAAAATTAAACAATGTATCTAAATATTTTTTGTACTTTTGTGCTTTCTTTTTAGAGTCTAAAAAAATATAAAACGAAAAGTCGTGGCTAATACGAAGTATATATTTGTAACAGGAGGAGTTATATCTTCCTTAGGTAAAGGTATTATAGCCTCCTCGTTAGGTAAACTACTACAGGCAAGGGGTTATAAAGTGACAATTCAGAAACTGGACCCATACATCAACATCGACCCCGGAACTCTAAATCCATATGAACATGGCGAGTGCTATGTGACTGTCGATGGTCACGAAGCAGACCTGGACCTCGGTCACTACGAGCGTTTCCTTAATCAGCCTACACATAAGGACAACAATATCACCACAGGACGTATCTATCAGAATGTGATAAATAAAGAACGTAAAGGTGATTACCTGGGGAAAACGGTGCAGATCGTGCCCCACATTACAGATGAAATAAAGCGCAACATCAAAATGCTGGGCACAAGATATGACTACGATTTTGTAATTACCGAAATCGGAGGCACAGTGGGCGACATAGAGTCGCTGCCTTTCATCGAAAGCGTGCGTCAGCTACGTTGGGAGTTAGGTAAAAACTGCCTGTGCGTGCATCTTACTTATGTGCCGTATATCGCCGCGGCGAAAGAGGTGAAAACGAAGCCTACCCAGCATTCCGTGAAGCAATTGCAGTCGGAAGGAGTACAGCCCGATATGTTGGTTCTCCGTACCGAACACCCGTTGAATAAAGACATTCTGAAAAAGGTGGCATTGTTCTGTAATGTGGAGGTCGATGCCGTTGTGCAATCGGTGGATGTGCCTACAATATATGAAGTGCCATTGAATATGCAGGCGCAGAACATGGACGAAATCGTGTTGCGTAAACTGGGTATGCCTATCGGGGATAAACCGGTAATGCAGCCTTGGCGCGATTTCCTTGATAAGAAAAAACATGCCAAAGAGACGGTTCGTATTGCACTGGTCGGTAAATATGTCGAATTGCCGGATGCGTACAAATCTATCAATGAATCGTTGTTGCAGGCAGCGATATACAATGATCGCAAGCTCGATTTACATTTTATACTCTCTGACAAATTGACCGCAGACAATGTGGAAAAGATGCTCGGTTCCATGGATGGCATAGTTGTTGCTCCGGGATTTGGGCAGCGCGGTGTGGATGGGAAAATACAGGCACTGAAATATGCCCGCGAGCATGATGTGCCTACATTCGGTATCTGTCTGGGTATGCAATGTATGGTTATCGAATTTGCCCGCAATGTGCTGGGACTGGAGGATGCTAACTCAACGGAGATGAATCCTCATACACCATTTAAGGTTATCGACCTGATGGAAGAACAAAAGAATATCACAAATATGGGGGGGACAATGCGTCTGGGAGCCTATAAATGTGAATTGGAAAAAGGTTCGCAGGTGTATAAAGCATATGGAAAGAAGCTGGTAGAAGAACGCCACCGCCATCGTTTCGAATTCAACGGTGATTACAAGGAAGATTTCGAAAAGAACGGAATGAAGTGTACCGGAACAAATCCGGACATGGGGCTGGTAGAGGTCGTGGAAATCCCCGGAAAGAAATGGTATCTGGGTGTACAGTTCCATCCTGAATATAACAGCACGGTAGTGTCGCCTAATCCTTTATTCATCAGCTTTATAAAAGCAGTAATTGACAATAAGAAAAAATAAGATTGAACGTTTTAAATAGCGGGAGCAGAAGCAAAATTTATTTTGATTATGCCGGGTTATACAAAACGCCCAATAGAAATTGAAAGGAAAAATCGCAAATATTAAATTTATAAAAACTATAAATGGATAAGAATACGATTATCGGGTTTGTACTCATCGCTGCCGTAATCATTGGATTTACGTTGCTGAGCAGACCTTCGGCGGAAGAACTTGCTAAGCAGAAAGAACAATATCGGAGAGACTCGATAGAATATGCGCAGACCAGGGAACGGGAAAAAGAACTGGCCAACCTGAAAGATACAGCAACAGAAGTGAAGAAAGAGAATCCGGTGGATGATTTCTTTGCGGCTCCCGTTCAGGAGGCAGATTCTGCTCTTACGGCAATGGATTCGGTACAGATGGGTTCACAGCAGGCAGAGCAATTGATAACGCTGGAAAACAGCAAGCTGAAAGTTGTTTTCTCTACCAAAGGAGGAAAGATGGTTAGCGCGCAGCTGAAAGAATACTCCCGGTATAATGGAGATTCTTTGTATCTGTTCAATAACGATACCGAATTTTCGCTTCAGCTGACCAATAAGCAAAATAAGGTGCTGCATACGAATAACCTGGTATTCACGCCGATTAAAACCGAAGGAGATAACTCTCTTATCATGCGTTTTTCATATGCAGCAAACCAACATGTCGATTTTATCTATAAACTGGCAGATGATGATTATATGCTGAAATATGATGTCAATCTGGTTGGATTGCAACCGATGCTGGATAGGAATAAATCGGATGTGATAGAGCTGTACTGGGCGCAGAAGATGCGCCGGCAGGAGAAAAGCGTGAAGAACGAACAGCGTTATTCGCACATTTACTACAAGTATGTAGGAGGTGATGTGAAGGAACTAAGCAGCGATAAAAACGAACAACTGGAAGTGAAAGAACCAGCCAAATGGATTGCTTTCAAGAATCAGTTTTTTGCACCTATCCTGATCGCTGATGAGAAAATCGAAACCGCCCTTCTTGATTCCAAAGTTTTGGTAACGGATGAAAACAGTGAATATCTGAAGACATGCGAGGCTACAATATATGCTCCGGCAACAGTAGACATGAATGCCGGAACTATAAGTGCCGGATTCACCTATTATCTGGGACCTATGTCGTTCACTTTGCTGAAAGGATATGACAGCCATATAGACGATGTGAACAAGCAGCTCGACCTGGATAAACTTGTTCCGCTGGGTTGGACGCTGTTTCGCTGGGTGAATCAGTATTTCGTGATTCCTATCTTTAATTTATTGAGAGGTACGGGGATGTCGATGGGTATTGTTATCCTGTTGCTGACTATAATTGTAAAACTGGTAATATCTCCACTCACATTCAAGTCGTTTATGTCGTCGGCCAAAATGCGCGTATTACGTCCTCAGGTAGAGGAAATCGGGGCCAAATATCCTAAACAGGAGCAGGCGATGGAGAAACAGCAGGCGACAATGGCACTCTATAATAAGGCGGGGGTAAACCCGATGAGCGGATGTATTCCGTTGTTGTTGCAGATGCCGATATTGATTGCACTATTCTCATTCTTCCCGAATGCGATAGAGCTTCGCGGGCAAAGTTTCCTTTGGGCTACCGACCTTTCCACATATGATGCCATCATAGAATGGAAAAACCATATTCCATTGATCGGTACGCATATCAGTTTGTTCTGTATCCTGATGACGGTGACCAATATCATTTATACAAAGTTCAATATGGAAATGACCAATACCGGACAGCAACAAATGCCGGGAATGAAATGGATGATGTATCTGATGCCGTTGATTTTCCTTTTCATGTTGAATGATTACCCGTCGGGACTTACATATTACTATTTCCTTTCGCTTTTGATAACTATCCTGTTGACAATCGGATTCCGGTATATAATAGACGAGGATAAAGTATTGGCCAAGCTGGAAGCTAATAAAGCAAAACCGAAAAAGAAATCGGGCTTCATGGCTCGTCTGGCAGAGGCTCAGAAAATTCAGCAACAGCAATTGAATGAAAGGAATAAGTCTAACAGTACCAAGAGGAAAAGATAAGACAGTGAACAGTTAGCAGTGAACAGTTAGCAGTTAACAACTTGTATCTCGTATCTCGTTTACTTGTATCTCGTAACTGCCCTAGGGCGTAGTAACTCGTAACTATTTTCAGTGAAAGTCTGCTATCTTATATTAGCTCATAATAATTTCAGGCATTTAGATCGTTTGATAAATGCCCTGAATGGCGCGGATTGCACTTTTTATATCCATCTGGACAGAAAGGTTGTGCAGGAATACGCTCCGCAACATAAGAACGTGGAAATCATTCCGGAACGTATCGATATCAACTGGGGTGGATTTAGTATGGTAGAGGCTACTCTGGCTCTGATGAAACGAGGTATGGAATATTCTCCCGATGCAGATTATTATGTATTGATAAGCGGAGTAGATTATCCTGTAAGATCGAAGGAGTTCCTTTATCAACAACTGGAAAAAGGAAAGGAATATATAGATATTGCCCCTGTTCCGGTTCCATTTAAGCCGCTGGAGCGTTATGAATATTATTACTTCGATTACGACCGCCGTAACCTGAAGTATTACCACCCTAAGTTTCTGGCGGAAGTATTACTCAAAAAGCTAAAGATAAAAAGGAAAGCACCTTTCAGGGTGTATGCCGGTACGCAATGGTTTGCCCTCACCCGTGAATGTGTACAATATATTTTGACGACTGTAAGAGAAGATAAGCGATATACGGACTTCTTTCTCCATACATTAGTGCCTGACGAGGCCTTTTTCCAGACAATTATCGGGAACTCGCCGTTCTTGCAA
This sequence comes from Dysgonomonas sp. UBA7710, assembly GCF_002482385.1. GTDB lineage: Bacteria > Bacteroidota > Bacteroidia > Bacteroidales > Dysgonomonadaceae > Dysgonomonas. The sequence continues at coordinate 57,114 of NZ_DLFW01000042.1, forward strand.
AATACAGCCGCAAGTCTTACCTATACGGATTGGGAAGTCGCTGTTCCTCCGGCTACAATAGAAGGACGTCATATTGATTTTCTGGAGAGCCATATCGAGTTCAATGATGAATACGGACAACGATACCCTTATTTTGCGCGTAAGTTCAATGATGGCAGTGAAAAGTTACTGGAGAAAATAAAGGCCCGGTTGTGGAGATAATTATTTATCCATACTGGCCAGTAGGTCTGCAATATAACTTCTGGTAAAATCTTCCGGTTTCAATACATTATTGTTCCATATTACAAGGTCGATATCTATTTTTACGATGCCGTTTTTTTTATCGGCTCCGTTTCTTCCCATATCCTTTTCTATGGATTTCAATAAGCGGATGACTTCATCCCTGTCCCTGTCTGTGTAGATAACAGCAAGCTGGTTCAGGAAATCGTTTCTGTAAGTAGTGCCATAGGGCATGGTAACAGAAGTGTCGGAATAAGATATATCTGTAAATATATTATCCAGAAACTGATGGCAAAGGCTTAAGTTCGATTCCCTATCTTCGTTTGTACCTATACTAAGTAATGCTTTGTTCATAACCGATGCAAATATACGTCCGTTTTTTTAATCATATAAGCGTTCTTTATAAAACTTTCATATTTCAGTTCCTTCCTGTCGCGTCCTCCCGGATTTGTCCTCACTCTTGGCATTACCCAAATGGAATATAAGCAATGCGTAGCAGGCTATAATACCAGTTTCAACTAATCCTATGATTGCCATTATCACGCATAACTAAAAATTTATCAAAACCAAATATCTTTATCTATATAAGAAACTGATTATTAACATTAATATTTAAGTATCTTATGAAGTATAAAGAAAAAACGGCATCGGAGATTATCCGGATGATAGAACAGGACCTTTGTAGCATTTCCGAAATATGCAAAACATTCAAGATCAGCCGGAAGACATTTTACGAATGGAAGAAATCGAAGCCGGAGTTTGGCGAAGCGGTAGAAGAAGCTATCGACCACCGGGAAGATGTGATGACAGCCTCTGCACGGATAGGCTTGAAGCAATTGCTCGAAGGCTATGTGCAGAAAAAAGAGAAGATCACCTATGCCCCCGATAAGAACGATCCGGCGAATGATGTGGAGAAATGCCGCGTAGTGGAAAAGAAATTCTGCCCGCCGAGTATCCGCGCAATAAAGTATGTACTCGACCGCGAAGAAAGGAAGAAGGATAAGGATTTGTTACTGGCATCGGAACGCCATCCGCTGGTCATAGAGGTACAGGACGAAGAAACCAGGCGTCAGCTGATGATATTGAAAGGGAACGGCTTCCGTTCGGGCGGCTCGCTCAATCCGGAAGTAGTGGCGGCCGTGGATAAGGAGTTGGAAGAGGAAAGCAAAGTGAAAAGTGAAGAATTGAAAGTGGAAAATGAAGAATTAAAAAATGAACAGGATAAATTGCAGGCACAGCCGGCTGCCGCTCCGGTAGAGAAGCCCAAGGTGAATCTTTATCCGTTTCTGCCGCCGGGATATACATCGAGAACGGATTGAGGAAGGGGTAAATAATAAGTGAAAAACGAGAAGTAAAGAACGAATTGAAAATCGGCGGAGCCAAAAGCGAAGAACGAAAAATTATACGAGATACAAGTTGGTGACAGATGACCCGCTGGTGTGGACTTCCAGTCCGTGTCTTGTTGACAGGGCAAAAATGTTTGCTACGCAACACACAGACGGGACGTCTGCGCGAGCGGAGCCCCTTGTGGTAAAGTTATTTTATTAACTTTTTGCTTGACCAAAAAGTTACAAAAACTCAAGGCTGCATTTCACGGCGACCCAAAACCGGTTTGCCGGCTGAGCAAAAAAACTCGCTCACAAAGCGATTATATTTTCGGGCAGCAGATAAGCTCATACACGTTTTTGCTCTACGCCGACTTTACCGGATTGGGTGCCCCGCCTTTGAAATAAAGGCCGTTCTCGCAAAGCGACGATTTAATTACGGAATTTTTTGTCATGTACTATGCAACTTTGTCAAGTTTTCTTGTAAACTATTGGCTGATAGCTATCAGCTAAAAGCTGAAACATGTGTTACTTTTGTTACCTTTTAACAAGTAGTAAGTGTTGAGTAATAAGTTGAAAGGAATTATAATTGTTTACTGTTTACTGCTAACTGATACTTCTGTTACCTTTGTTACTTTTTATTCCTCTGAGTATGATGATTAATTTTTTATATAACAGAAACAGTGTAACTTTGAGGGGATAAATTGATAGGACCAAATATGCAAGGAAATAATATTATAGCGGCAATATCCACTCCGGCCGGAGTAGGCGGTATCGCCATTATCCGGTTATCCGGAAAAGGATGTATTGGGTTGACCGAGTCTGTATTCAAGCCTTATGGGAATAAAAAACTTGAAGAGCAGAAGGCAAATACGATTCATTTCGGGTACATAATAAAGGATAATACAGTATTGGATGAGGTGCTGGTAAGTATTTTCAAAGCACCGCATTCGTTTACCGGTGAAGATGTTGTGGAAATCTCTTGCCACGGCTCTGTTTATATACAGCAAAATGTTTTGCAGTTATTAATATCCAAAGGTGCGTATTTGGCACAGCCGGGAGAGTTTACACAGCGGGCTTTTCTCAATGGTAAGATGGATTTGTCGCAAGCCGAGTCCGTAGCTGATCTGATTGCTTCATCATCGGCTGCGACACACAGATTGGCAATGAACCAAATGCGTGGGGGATTTAGTAATAAATTAATAGAACTGCGTACCGAACTCCTGAATTTCGCATCCCTGATCGAACTGGAGCTTGACTTCTCGGAAGAAGATGTTGAATTTGCAAACAGGGAGCGGTTGAAGGAAGCAGCTTATGATATCGAACTTCATATAAGAAAACTGGCGGAATCGTTTGAAGTGGGAAATGCTGTAAAGAATGGTATTCCTGTTGCTATTATCGGTGAGACGAATGCAGGAAAGTCAACCCTTTTGAATCTGTTGCTACATGAAGAGAAAGCAATTGTTTCGGATATACATGGTACAACCCGTGATGTAATAGAGGATACGATTAATATACAAGGGCTGACATTCCGCCTGATTGATACGGCCGGGATACGGGATACAACAGATGAAATAGAGAGTCTCGGGATCGAACGTACATTCAAAAAAATAGAACAAGCCAATATCATTCTGTGGATAACGGATGTAGGAACGGCTGATGAGCATATCCGGGATTTGGCAGAAAAGATATTACCTGCTGTAAAGAATCAGAAGTTGATTCTGGTGTTCAATAAGGTTGATATGATTTCTGCAGAAAGGAAAGAAAATAAGGAGAGGCTGCTTCAAGAAGAGATTCCCGAACGTATCTTCATTTCGGCAAAATATGAGCAGGGTACAAATGATCTGGAAAGCATGCTTGTGAAAGCAGCTAATATCCCGGAGATTGGAGAGCAGGATGTTATAGTTACCAATATGCGCCATTATTCGGCATTGGAGAATGCATTAGCTGCAATAAAGAGAGTGGGGGAGGGTCTGGATTTACATCTGTCCGGAGATTTTCTTTCTCAGGATATTCGCGAATGTATGCATTATCTAGGGGAGATAACAGGGCAGATATCTACTGATGATATATTGAGGAATATTTTTAGTAAGTTTTGTATCGGCAAATGATAACTAATCAGATTTAATAGATAATAATTATAACTAGTCATTAAGTTGCTATAAAATAGCGACTTTTTCTTTTCTATTTCTACCTTTGAATATTCATGATAATGGATATTGTGGCAGTTTTTATGTCTTAATTGTACCGTTTTTGTCAAAACATAAAAACGGTACAGTTTTTGTTCATAGATTATGTATAATTGGAACACCACGGAACACAGTGAAACATCATGGAACAAAAATAGGGAGAAATAAAGGAGAAATTATGAGTAGTAAGATGGAAATTTCTAAGATATGTGAATGTTGTGGAAAAACTTTCATAGCACAGAAAACGACTACACGTTATTGTTCACATAAATGTAACTCCAAGGCGTATAAACAAGGCAAAAGACAATTTAAGATGGTAGGTATTAATTACTCTACCATGAAAGAAATTGAACGATTGAGTGATGAGTATGAAAAAATAAAAGATAAAGAGTTTTTGTCAGTCAAGGAAGCTTCCTTTCTATTAAGCATTGGGCGTACTACAGCTTATCGCTATTTACAGGAAGGCAAACTTAAAGCAATACAAACAAAAGGTAAAACTTTTATTCGTCGCTCCGATATTGATGCTATGTTTAATGATACAGAAGAATACCAACCTAAAGCCAAACCAACTAAAGAGCCTAAACCTTTAACCGAACTGTATACTGTAGCCGAGATTAAAGGAAGATTCAACATCAAAGAATCGTGGCTATATAAGATTGCCAGAGAAAATAATATCCCTAGAACTCTAATCAGAGGTAAATCATATTTCAGTAAAGAGCATATCGATAAATATTTTGAAAAGAAAGGTTTTAACGAAAGTCAGGATATAAAAGAATGGTATTCAGTAGAAGACATTCAAGAGAAATATCATCTATCTACGGCAGCCATATATAGTTTTGTATCTGAGCAAAATATACCACGAAAGAAAGACGGTCGCAAAGTGCTATACTCTAAGAAAAACTTTGATATAGCCAAAGGCTATGAACAACCCAAAGAAGCCGAATATTATTCGACCGAAGAAGCCATGCAAAAATACAACCTCACTCGTGATGCTTTATATCACTATGTGAAGTATCATAATATACCTAAAGTAAAAGAAGGACGATATGTGAAAATATCAAAGCCCGACTTAGATAAGTTATTCAACCCTCAAATAATCTTATAACTATGGGAATAAGCAAAGTAGCACTTCGACGACGACCTATAACAGGAGCGAGAGAGAGTCTTTATCTGGATTTTTATCCTGCTATTCGTGATCCGTATTCAATGAAAATGATACGGCGTGAGTATTTAGGTATTTATATCTATGCCAAACCTAGAAACGAAATTGAAAAGGAGTACAATAATGAAATGCTGATGAAAGCTGAAGTTATCCGCAGCATGAGAGTACAAGCTATTATCAATGAGGAATACGGTTTCTTAGATAAGAATAAAAAGAAAGCTGACTTTCTGGTTTATTACAAACTGAAAGCCGAAAAGAAAGACCAGAAGTGGATGAAGGTTTATCAGCATTTTTCCAATTTTGTCAAAGGTAAATGCACCTTTGGAGATGTGAACGTAAACTTATGCAACCGCTTTAGGAATTATCTGATGGATGCAAAGCAATTGAAACATAAAGATCTTCGTATATCTAAAAATTCAGCATCAGGTTATTTCTCTACATTCAGAGCTTTATTGAAGATTGCATATAAAGAAAAATTCTTCAGAGAGAATCTCAATGAATATCTGGACTCGATCGACACTACAGATGTAAAGAAAGAATACTTGACATTGGATGAATTGAAAACACTAGCCAATACACCTTGCGACTTCCCTGTGTTGAAATCAGCATCTATCTTCTCATGCATGACAGGCTTACGGATAAGTGATGTTCTGAAATTGGATTGGAAAGAAATACTTCCTGCTTCTGATGGTGGTTACTGCATGAGACTAAGAACCGAGAAGACAGAAACAGAAACGACCTTACCCATTAGCGATGAAGCGTTAGAATTATGTGGAGAGAGGGGAAAAGGTAAAGTATTCAAAGGTTTAACAAAGGCTATGACTCAACAACCTCTAAAGGATTGGGTAGCCAGTTCCGGAATAACAAAACACATCACATTCCATTGTTTTCGCCACACTTTTGCTACCTTGCAGGTAGCTTTAGGAACTGATATCTATACTGTAAGTAAAATGCTTACACATAAAAATGTTTCGACAACTCAGATCTATGCTGATCTGGTAAATGCGAAGAAAAGAGAGTCTGCTAATAAGATAAGCCTAAAATAAAAGATTATGAGTAGAAACATTCTATATCCATACACTCTTGAAAAGAAAGGCGATATGATTAAACTGGAAATTATGCCAAAGAAAACTCATAACCCTCTAAACATATTATATATTGCAGTAATGATTATGTCTTCAATATCCATCATTGGCTGTACAAATTCTCTCTTCTGGATGGATTTTTTCTCGTCAAAAGACTATTTCGCTGTGATTTGTATTATTATAGGTTCTCTTTTATTTCTTCTGCTTGCTTTCTACCTTCTAAAGTGGGAAAGAAAAGGGAAAGAAATATTTATTTTACATCCCAATAGATTGGAGAATATTGTGGCAATCAAGCCTTTTAAAATAGAAAAGCATATTTTTGATTTTGAAAAATTAGAAATTGGATATCAATCAGGAGAGGATTTTTATAGTGAAGAAGAGGCCATACTACTAGGAGTAGAGCTGGATTTAAATAAAGTTACAGGCAATTATCCTATCCAGTTTTATATGGACGATGGACTACAAATTGTTGATTCAGAAAGAGAAATTCCTATTGAAGTAATCAGGAGAATAAAAGAAGAATATCTTTTAAATCAGCATGAGAAGGAAGATTAAAAAAGCAACTATAAAGGAATACTTGACAGATAGAAGCTCTCTAGCTGTGTCGGGATAAAATCATTTGATAATGTCATTTATGTTGAAGGATTATGAATAAAGAACATGTGAAAATATATAAAGCAACGCTAAATGATGTTGATAACCTTGTTAATCTTCGAATTGCATTTTTAAAAGATGAATTATCCAAATTCTCTAAAGACGATGAAAAATTAGTCAGAGAAAAGGGAAAATTATATTTCGAAAGGCATCTAAAAGTCGATGATTTGATAGGACTAATTGCAGAAGTGGAAAATGAAATTGTAGCTACTGCATTCCTTCTTATTACTGAAAAGCCAATTAGTCCAACTTTCCCCAATGGATATACTGGGACACTACTTAATGTTTTCACATATCCGCAACATCGCAGGAAGGGTTTTGCAAAATCCTTAATTGAGAGAATAATGCAAGAGGCAAAAGAAAGAGATATTGCATTGATAGATTTGATATCAACAACAGATGGACTAATTCTATACAAGAACTTAGGATTTAAGGAACTTACATACACAGCTCTGAGACTTAAATTATAATATAATATGGATTTTAAAGCTAGGCTTTCACTGCGTATAGGGATGAACGATATCAATGAGATACTTCGTTTAACACATGATAGTGATACCCGAAAGCAAGAGTTATATAATTTAGTTATTGGTGAAGACGAAGTTATTGGATATCATGCAGCTTGGATTTTTACTCATTTTTCGTCACAGGATAACGAGTGGTTATACAATAAGCAAGATCAATTGATTGATGAAGTATTAGCGTGTAAACATGGAGGAAAACGAAGGGTAATGCTCAATTTATTATACAGACAGCCATTCCCGAATCCGCCAAGAGTAGATTTTCTGGATTTCTGTTTAGGGCAAATGATGTCTAGCGAGGAATTGCCCGGAGTAAAATCTCTTTGTATGAAGATTGCTTATGAATTATGCCGTCCCATTCCTGAGTTGGAGCAAGAATTGAAAACAATGCTTGCAATGATGGAAGGCGATTTAGTACCGTCTATACAAGCCGTCCGTAGAAATATTCTAAAGGCAATGCAAAAAGGAACGAGTTTACAAAAACTTTAATCATAATAATATGAATTACAAGGACTCTGAAAATATACTGCTAATTATATGTGGAGCGATGGGTATCGCTTTACTGTCTCTAATTTTTCGTTATTTGTTTTTAGAGTTAGGGTTTGATGCTTTTGGGGCTAATCTGGTATTCATCGTTATTTTTGTGATTGGACTGATCTTTTACATTTCTTATATAGAAGTCATTCAGAAAGTTATTCCTTCATTATTCAAAAGGCGAAAACAAGTAGTAGAAAATCAGGATATGATACCCGAATCCAATACAGCTAAAGATATTGAACCCACCGTTGAGCCAGAGTCTGAAGAACCTAGTGGAAATAAAACACCTGTTATTAATGAACTTGAAGTAATAAGGGAAAAGCACGAGCAGGACGAAATTATAAGAAAACGAGAAGTGCTTGAAGTTGCTATAAAATATACAAGAACAACCTTTGCTCCATTCGCAGATGATCAGAATATAAACCGCCTATGTGAATACGTCATTCAATATTCCACAGAAACAAAATTAAAAGATATAGAACCAGTTAGAGTAAAAGATTTACAAAACATAGATCTATACCATTTCGGATGGAATATCTGGAATCATTTTCGGATAAATAAACAAGAGGATATCGCTTTATTCCTTAAAATTGTTTTTGCTCGCAACCTAAAAGATGTTGATATAGATACTATAAGAAAGAAGTTGACTTTTAATGATGGAAAGTTTAAAATTGTAAAAATACATACATTAATAAACTAATCTTTAAAGTTATTTTGTTGTTCATTACACTCTATTAAAACAATTGATGTTGCTCCTGAATCATCTTTACTTGAATCATTGTAAGCATCATTATTATTTCCTCTATCTAGATGATTATGTAAATCCTGAAGAATAGAGTGATCTATGTCGGATTGATAAAAGCAACAACCATCATGTTTATATGCTTGCTGCCTTGGAAAATTATTTGATCCGATATTTTTACGCTTATAGGCTACTGATTTAGAAATTTCTATTAAATCCCAAATCATTTTTGTCCAATCATCATTTGTTTTAGTGGTATCTTCTTCAAATGTTCTACCAGACTTGAATTTCAAAAAATTAATAAGTTCGCTCGTTAATTTATTATTCATGTTAAGAGGATTGGAAGGAATAGAGCACCCCATTGAAAATGGTCTTCTGACCCAAGATAATGTATATCCTCTAGTATTATTAATCATTAGATATTGGGCTCCATCATTTATTGTTTTAGGAATAATAGATCTTGCTATCCCATTTAACTTACCAGCACGTTTATAAGTGAAATCAGGCCATTTAGTATAAAGCTCTAATTGATGTAAATCGGTCGAAGCAACTCTAGCCGATGTATTTATAGACATCTTAGCTTGTAATAATAATGAATTAAGTTTTATATTTCCTATCTTATCAGTGTAGATATAAACAAATAATATATCACCTAATTCAGGACATTTGCTGTATTTTATATCGACAATAGGTTTTTGATGACAGTAGATACTTGTAACTGCAAACTTATTATTTGGAAAAGTGGTTTTGAGTAAATTAAATAAAGAAGGTGTGAAATTTAGACAAAGAGACGCAATAAAATCTGGTTCTTCTGGTGATTTAATTGATTTCTTTTTTACAAAAGAAACCGAACATTCAACAGCCTTATGCATCTTTCTTAAAAGTACTATACGTTTTTTATTTATTTCAATAGCATCCATCTTTTCTTTAATTGTTTTCTAAGTAGATAATGTTTTCTTCTCTATATATCTCTTTTGTACCCTCAATTGGGAAAGAGAACCAATATCTATCAATAGGATCCTCATCCGACACAATATGTAAAAGATTAGATATAAAATAAGAAAAAGAGAGGTTTTGTAAATTATATTTTATATAACATGGATAATCTCGTTCAACAATGGGTGTCAGTCCCCTAGTACTTTCCCAAAAACGAATAAATTTGTTTGCCCCGAGTGATATATGATTTACTAATCC
>NZ_DLFW01000049.1 GCF_002482385.1 Dysgonomonas sp. UBA7710
GAGAATGTATATAACCAGGTGAAACAGTTAACAGTTAACAGTTAACAGTTAACAGTAAACAGTAAACAGTCAAGAATAAACAAAGAACAAACGGTTGCAGGTTGTGGAGTGAAAGCAGCCTGCAACTTATCAATTATAACTCATAACTCATAACTATCACATGAGCTTATTTCCCATCCCCTCAAAACCCATCGGACTGGCCAGTGACCATGCCGGCTACCCGGTGAAAGAATATATCATCAGCCTGTTCAGGGAACAGGGCATTCCTTATACCGACTTTGGTACCTATGGTACACAGAGTGTCGATTACCCCGACTTCGGCCATAGGCTGGGAGAGGCCATCGACAGCGGCGAGTGTGACAAGGGCATCGCCATCTGCGGGACGGGCAACGGTATCAACATGGCTTTGAACCATCATAAGCATGTAAGAAGCGCCCTTTGCTGGAATACGGAGATCGCAAGGCTGGTCAGGATGCATAACGATGCCAATGTGCTGACTCTGCCCGGCAGGTTTGTATCTCAGAAAGAGGCCTATGATATGATCGAAGTATTCTTCAATACCGACTTCGAAGGTGGAAGGCATCAGGGCAGGATTGATAAGATTAATGGCTGAATAAAGAAATGGGGCTGTCTCAAAAGTAATATTGCGTCAGCAAAGTATTACTTCCTATTGTCATATTGAACGGAGTGAAACATCTCGTTTCTTAGGATCGGGATTCTTCACTCCGTTCAACATGACAAAATGATATAAAAAAAATACTTTTTGGACAGCCTCATTCCTACAATCCTATTATCAGAAGTTGATTTTCCTCCTATTTATCAATTATATCGAAGAACACTGTAGTTTTTATTTGCATATTCAAAGCAATTCGGTAATCCTGCATATTCATAGATAATTGAGTTTAGAAGAAAGCGGATTTATAATATTTCCTTAAAAATAAGTTATACTGTAGGTAGACTCATCCCCGTCAGCTTGCGATAGAGATCGAGCGCGTATATATCGGTCATTCCTGAAATAAAATCCAGTATAGCCAGAATACGTCCATAGAGAGTAGGGGCATCCGTTTCGAACTGTTCCGACACACGGCTCAATACTAATTCTGAATACTTACCTTTGGGAGCATCATCAGTAGCAGCCGTAATGAACGTATCGAGCAGAAACCCGATGATACGGTGTCCGGCAAGTTCTATATCCACTACATCCTTAGCTTTATATATCTTTCTGTAACTAATTTCGTTAGCCTCTTTATTCGCTTTATTTGGCAAGGCAGATATATGATCGATCAAAGCCCCTTCGAATTTTCCTTCAAGGATTAAGTCTTCATTATTCAAAAACACAGTTGTACACTCATCAACCAGTAATCCTATCAGGCTTGAGCGTAAATAGGCGATCTGCTCGTTAGTATCGCTTACCCGCTGCATTGTATAGAGCATCTTTTTCTGTCTTTCTTCAGAAAAGAAGTCCATGAAAAGACTCTTTGTCTGTTCGGTAGAAAGCAGACCCAACTTGTGAGCATCCTCAATATCCATAGTCCTGTAGCAGATGTCATCGGCAGCTTCGACAAGATATACAAGCGGATGCCGCGCATACTTCAACGGAGATTCCTGCAAGCGGAGCATTCCCAATCCGTCGGCAATCTTCCTAAAATCTTCTTCCTCGGCCTGAAAAAAGCCGAATTTACCCTTTTTCCCGGCTGCCAGCGCAGAATAGGGATACTTGGCAATGGATGCCAATGTAGAATATGTCATTACAAACCCGCCGGGACGACGTCCTTTGAACTGATGTATCAGCATTCTAATTGAATTGGCATTCCCTTCAAAGTTGGTGAAATCCTCCCATCGTCCGTTTTCCTCGCGCACTTTCTGTTCGAGATGCCTGCCGTTCCCTTCTCTGAAATAGCTGGTAATAGCCCTTTCTCCGGAATGTCCGAACGGGGGGTTCCCCAAATCGTGCGCCAGACACGCAGCAGCCACGATGGAACTTATCTCTTCGAAATGAGCCGGAGAATCAGGATATTTTTTTCTCAGTTCCCTGCCTATTATTTCTCCTAACGAACGCCCCACACACGATACCTCGATACTATGTGTCAGGCGGTTGTGTACGAAAACGCTGCCCGGAAGGGGAAAAACCTGCGTCTTATTTTGTAAGCGGCGAAACGGTGACGAGAATATAAGCCTATCGTAATCACGCTGAAAATCAGTACGGTCATGATGCTTCTCATCATGATATTTTTCCATTCCAAAACGTTTTGCGGAAAGAAGTTGTTGCCAGTTCATAGAGTTTCCTTTTTTATCGTAGTCAAAGATAACGAATTTAGGCTGGATAACATATTCGGGTTATGTCAATTATGCATATTATCTGCCAGGCTGCTCTCCTGTTTTTTATTTATTAACCTTATATTGTTAAAATGTAAGGAAAACCGGAAGTTAGTTAAGAATGCGAATCAGTAGTTGGAACTATTAATTCACATTATCAAAAACCGAATCATTTATCTATATATTTAGCTGATAGCCTTTAGCTGTTAGCTGATAGCTCTTTGAAATGATGAACGAGCCCCCTCAATCCGCCAGAGAGGACTTACACAGAGAAAAAATAGTGGAAAATGTGTCAAGTTTGTCAAGTTTTGTACATAAGCTATTGGTTAGCAGCTATCAGCTAATAGCTAAAAAGGTGTTACTTTTGTTACTTTTTTGCTCCTTAGCGTCTTTGCAGAGTTTTTTAACCACGAAGTAAAAGAAGTAACAAGGAGTTTTTTTTGTTAACGGGATGCTTCGCTCAGCATAACAACGTACAGCACTGCTAACTGATGACTGCTAACTGTTCACTGATTTCTTGTTACCTTTGTTACCTTTTACCCCCCGCTGGCGCGGACTTCCAGTCCGTGTCTTGTTGACAGGGCAAAATGTTTGCTACGCAACACACAGACGCGACGTCTGCGCGAGCGAGGGGCACCCTATTTTGTTTCACGTAAAGACACAAAGGTGCAAAGTTTTTACATCTTACGAGTTGTTGACTGCTAACTGATGACTGATGACTGTTTACTGATACACCTGTTACCTTTTAACTATACATAGTTAATATATGTAAATAACATATTATATAAACAGTAAAAAATGTGTCAGATGTGTCAGATTTTAACACCGTATAGTTAATAAAAACAAAAAAAGGTTTCCCATTGATTAGAACTGATAATTTCCATGCATTTATCCTGTCCTTTAAGCCTCCGTATAGAAAAAGAAACTATCTTTAATAAGTCATTTGTATTTTATCCAAACTAAAAACCCAGGAATAATGAAATCACTAAAGACTCTCTTTTTCATAAGCTTACTGCTTATAATCTGCACATCCTGCAACAAATATGCATCTATAGAAGGATTGATTTATTACCCCAGCGACTACGTGCCTGCAATGAATGTCTGCCTGAAAAACATCGAAACAGGTAGTACAATAACCTTATTGACAGGCGAATCAGAAGAGGGAGAAACGGTAAAATACAAGTTTGACAATGTACTTCCCGGCAAATATATTGTATATGCTATACCGCAAGACGATATTGACGGTGAATCGGCAGGAGGTTATACATATGCTGTTCCCTGCGGGCTGGATATTACATGTACCGACCATAGTTTCATACAATTAGATATAAAAGGTGGCGCGGCACTTACAGGAATAGACATAGCCGACTGGTATGATGAAGATATCAGGTACAATGCCGAAAATTTAGGAAAATATAACAACAGGAACTTGTTTAATGTTGAGGTTTAACCAAGGCTTTCTGCCTGAAAAGTAGTACCTTTGCACCCGAATTTTAAGGTTCGGTATTCACAAATGAAGATTTTAAACAAGTCCTACACAGTTTCCCTGATTGTTGCTATCGCTTTCTTTATGCAAGGGCTTGACACCACGGCTGTGAATACGGCTGTGCCTGCCATGGCCAAGTCGTTTGGGACGGATGTTGTGCATCTGAGTGCCGGAGTAACATCTTACCTGATCGCATTGGCCATATTCATCCCTGTCAGCGGATGGATTGCCGACCGTTTCGGAACACGCAAGGTATTCTGCTTGTCTATTATTCTTTTTATACTGGCCTCTACCCTTTGCGGTACATCGCAAAATCTGACCCAGTTCGTTATCTTTCGCATATTTCAGGGAATGGCAGGTGCTATGATGACGCCCGTAGGCCGTTTGGCTGTACTGAAAACAACACCCAAGGAGAATCTGGTGACCGCTATGGCTTATATCACATGGCCTGCACTGGTTGCTCCTATACTTGGACCATTGGTGGGCGGTTACCTCACTACATACTGGCACTGGCACTGGATATTCTATCTGAATATACCGATCAGCATTGTCTGTGTCGTCCTTGCATGGCATCATATACCCGAAGAGAAAGACGACACTCCGGTAAAACGGCATTTCGACTTTGTGGGGTTCATTCTCAGCGGCCTTGCTCTTGCCGGATTTATGTATGGAGTGGAATTGCTCAGCCGTACCGAAGTACCATACTATGTTTCAGGGATAGTCGTTTTGTTCAGTATTGGTCTACTGGCTTTTAATATCCGGTATTCGCGGCATATATCCAACCCATTGATAGACTATTCGGTAATCAGGATACCAACATACAGGGTTACGATATTCACGGGATCAATATCACGCATGGTAATCGGAGTAGCACCTTACCTTGTTCCTCTGATGTTTCAGGAAGGTTTCGGCTTAAGCCCTTTCGAATCGGGAACACTGTTTCTTGCCACCATGGCCGGAAACCTTGTTATGAAACCTGCTACGATATGGATCATGCGCCATTATAATTTCCGCACAGTACTTATCAGCAACGGATTTATGGTTGCCGTATTTACATTCTTCACGGCACTCCTGCTACCGGCTACGCCAGTCGTATTAATCGTGGTGGTTATGTTCTTGTCGGGCATGTTCCGTTCCATGCAGTTCAGCGCCATTACCACACTTGCTTTCGCAGACATACCACAACCACGGATGACAGCCGCCAATACGCTATACAGTACCGTGCAGCAGATGTCGACCGGTATGGGTATAGCTATGGGCGCAGTATTCCTCCGGTTCTCAAATATGATAAACGGCAGTACCGACCATTATTCGGTTGCGGATTTCCGTCTGGCATTTATCTTTGTTGCCATATTAGGCATAGTCTCCCTATATGGATATACAAAACTGACCCCTGACGCGGGAGATGTGGTAAGAGTAAAGAAAAGGGACAGGAATCAGTAAACAGTCAGTTGTATCTGGTCTATTCGTAATTTACTTCACATAAGGTTTCGGATCAACTTTACCATCTATAATATCCTTTACAACCGATTGCAGTGTAGTATAAGCCAGATTGCCGTCATATACGACATTAAAGCCGTATTTATCCGTTCCTTTCTGCATCACAGGATCGAAACGGCCGGCCTTACCTTCCTCTTCGGCAGGAGTGAATTCCAGAGTGATAGTGGAATCGATACGGCCGTCTTTATCCGCCACATAGAATATATATTTGGTAATCGTACGGCATGGCGATACTTCGAAACGCTCATATGCGGAAACGTCTTTATTCCCTACTGCAAAATGGTCGATGCAAAACATGTCCGCAATGCTGGTATTCCAAAGTTCTCCCTGCCGGTATGCAGTATATAGTTTCGCCTTCGATACATCTGCGCGGCTGTAATAACCTAAAACGTTGTAACACTCGACCAGTTTTTCGATAGAATAATAATCATCGGGAAAATATTCGGTCAGTTCCCGGTATGCTTCAGATGCATTCTTGTAATTTTTATTGTCAAACTCAATCTTTCCGATATTATTCAACACGGTAACGTATAATTCTTTGTCTTTCTCTATTTTCGACTTAGCCACATAGAAAGTATCCAATGCCTGTTTTATATTGTCCTGATTAGCATACACAGCACCTATCATATAAAAGGCTTTCTCCGACGGATTGGGCAGGCTTACCGCCTTTCTGTAATTAGCCAAGGCTTTTGTATAATCATCTTGTGCAAAATAAATATCGCCAAGGCCGGTATAATATTCGGCCTGTTTCGGAGCCAGATTTATAGCCTTTTGTATATCGGCAATACCTTGTGTATGATTTCCATTTGCACTACTGATAGAGCCTTTTACGTAGAGTGCCCGTGCAGATCTTGCATCTTTTTGTATAGCCATATCAGCGTATCTGGAAGCATTCGCGAAATCATTCAGTCGTATATATGATTCTGCGACGTACGACAATTCCTCAGCCGATGATGTACGCGGTGTATTTCCATATTCTTCTATAATTTCGGTATAAAGTCCTTTCTCAAACATTTTCTTAATATCGTCTTTTGGTTTTACAACCTGATTTTCGTGCGAAGATAAAGTACTACCGGAAGGGCAAAAAGGAAGGATAAATACTAAAGTTAATAATATACAAGCTGTTTTTTTCATCGTTATTTATATATTAGTTACGAGTTTTTAGTTTACGAATATTTTACTGCTAACTGCTTACTGATCATTGTTAACTGGCTCTTAAAACCATTTTTGTTTCCTCATCCACAGATAAGTAAACAACGCAACTAAAGCCAAAATTATCCAGGAAAAGAAATAACCGTATTCCCACTCTATCTCGGGCATGAACTTAAAATTCATCCCCCATACGCCGACCATAAAGGTGAGAGGAATAAAGATTGTGGATACAACCGTCAGACGTTTTATTATTTCATTCATCTTCAGATTATTATTGTTATAATATAAATCCAGCAACGAGGTCAGGGATTCATGGAATGAAGCCAGATCGCCCAATGTCGTACGCATACGGTCGTCAAAGTCATTGAAGTAGACGATATTCTCTTCTTTTATCAACTTATTGGTATTATGCAGCAGATTGCTATATTCTTCCCTGAGTGCTATCACCGTACGCTTGATATGCATATAATTGACCCTACACCGGTGCATAAACTGGAGGATATCGACAGAATCTTTCCTCATTATCAGCTGGTCTTCAATATCGGCCAACTTATCTTCTACAGTCATCAGTGTGTTGATATTGGACAAGTTTACGGCATTCAGAAGGATATAAAGCAAAAAGTCTGTACTCTTCTGCCGTATCATACCATTATTTTCTTCAATATCTTGTTTTACCTCTTCGAAGATAGGGACAAGAGCCTCCTGAAAACTAATGATAAAATTTTCACCAAAAATAAATGCGATCTGCATATCATCTATATTGGAGGTATCGCTTTCGAGATAAAAGGACGACATCAGTATAAAGGTTACCTTATCATAAGCGACGATTTTTACAACCCTCTGGTCGGCCAGTAAATCTTTCACATCGAATCCATGGAGGTCAAATTCGCGGCAAATACGGTTTACTTCTGTCGCATCCGAAATACCCTGAACTCTGAACCAGTTCACTTTCGAGTTATCGACACTGCTTTTCAGAGAAGTTTGCAGGGGTATATTCTTTACTTCCATCCGCATAGTATCGTATTGCATCAGCTCTACCGACATAGGAATATCTTTATCTCCCAGGTATGCAGGTTTTGTTAACAGGTAGTTATTCCGGGGTAGTTTATTTTTGAGTCTTTTTGGTGTTCGTTTACTCATATTTATATATATGATATTACCAATTTTTAGCTGTATCAAAAGTAAGAATAAAATACTATATTTGTACTCTTTGAAGAAGTATTTAAGGTCGTAAGCATACTTATTGTATATACAAGTATAACAACGACTGAATGTTATAACTTCCAAATACACATAAATGCCTTTTTCATTTATGGAACTATAACTAACTATTAAAAGATTTAAACCTAATAAACTATACAATTAATGAGAGAGGTATTTAATATACTGATAAAAAAGAAGATACAATTCTTTTTCTTGTTCTACATCTTGCTTCTGGTGCCAATATTATGCCCTCTTGCTCAAAATTTCACCTTCATAGACAAAGTTGCTGTATTCGTGGTTTGCGGACTGCTATTTGCCGCTATATGGGTATTATCTCTCTTTTTAAGCTCCAAATCCGAAAAGATTATATATTCGGTAATGCTGGCTATATCGGTCATTCCGGGTTCTATCTTTCTAGCCTATCTGCTTTTTGCCCGGGTGATGCTGGAGCAAAACAGCGTAACCAGCCTGTTCGAAACAAATCCCGAAGAAAGCAAAGAATTCGTCGCTCATTATTTAAGTATATGGGTCATTGTTGGAGTATTGATTTATGCTGCCATCCCGATTATAATGATATGCACGATGAAATCGTTCAAAAAGTTAAAAATAGGAGATAATAAACTGCTTTTCTCTTTAAGCATTGTCATTATCTTATGCATTGTCGGAATCAACAGGGTTTCCCGTTCGGTCTACTTTGTCAACTTCTATAAAACATTTGTCAGCTACAAACTAAGGACCAGCTATGAAATAAAAACAATAAAAGAAAGGCAGAAAGAGGATTATATAGTAGAAACCATACGGCAGGATACAGTACCGCTTACAATTGTGGTTGTCATAGGCGAGTCACTGAACAAACATCATATGTCGTTATATGGCTATCCACGCGAGACTAATCCGTTGCTATCCCAACTTGGTGACAGTCTCATCGTATATCAGGACGTTGTTGCGCCACAAGTACACACTATCCCGGTCATGCGTTCCGTTCTGTCTATGTCGGAGCTGAAGCATCCGGAATACTTTACGGAAAAGCCATCTCTTTACGAGTTGTTTAACCGCGGCGGATACGATACCTATCTGGTAAGCAATCAGGAATTCAGCGAAGACTGTAAATCCAGCTACGATATTCTGCTAACTCTGGCGAAAAAGAAATACAATGTAGCTGTATATAAGCAACATGACGACATTGTTTTGCCTGTATTGGACAAAATATTCGAAGAAAGTGTTAACAACAAGAATAACAAGCTGATAATCATACATCTGATAGGAAACCATATGGCCTACGAATTCAGATATCCGAAAGAGTATATTGTTTATAATAACAGGAAGGATAATCTGGTTGCGGATGCTCCTTTCAGAGACGACAAAGCGAAAAAGACAATTGACAAGTTCGACAATTCCGTTCTATATAACGATTATATAATAAGCAGCATCATAAATACACTGAAAGGCTGCCAGAAAGAAGATGCCGTTATGGTATACTTCTCCGACCACGGAGAAGAACTATACGACTATCGCGAATTTGCCGGGCACGCATATGAGAAAGTATCACCCACAATGAGTGAAATACCTTTTATGATATGGATGTCACCTTCGTACAGAAAGAAACATACCGATCTTGTCTTCGACAATAAACGCCCTTATTCTACCGAAGACTTTATATATTCCCTTTCAGATCTGGCCGGCTTAAACTATAAGGACTATAACGATTCCAAAAGTTTATTCTCCAAAGAATTTAAAGCCAAAGAACGCTTTGTCGGTGAAAAGAGATATGAAGAGATAAAGGAGAAATTTAAAGAGTATAAAGAATAAAAAATGAGTTACGAGTCCGAGACTCATAACTCATCATTTATAACTTTTAATCTAAAGACTTATCTGTCTTGTTTCAGCCTGTCGGCCATTGCTTTCCCTAACGAAATACAGGCATCATATGTATCGTGGCGCATAGCCTGACGCATTTCCACCGGTTCGCCAATTACTTCAAACTTAGTATCCAAAGCAAATTGTGCAAGACGCTTTACTGCAGCCCCGGCCCATGTGAATGAACCGAAATATCCGAAATAACGGTGCTTCATATCACGTCCTTCTATTTTCGACAACAGGTATTCCACTTCAGGAAACAGCTTGTTGTTATATGTAGGTGAACCTACAATCAGCCCCTTATACTTAAAGATATCACGGATAATATAAGAATGTGAACGTTTGGATACATTGTGCAGGATAATTTCCTTTATCCCTTGCTGAGCCAGTTCATAAGCGACTGTTTCAGCCATTTGTTCGGTGTTTCCGTACATACTACCATAAGCTATCACGACTCCTTCATCTCCATCGTAGCGGCTGAGCTTATCATAAATAGAGATTACTTTTTTGATCTGCTCATCGATAGTCCATACAGGCCCGTGAGTAGAACAAATCATTTTTATATCCAGTGATCCCAGTTTTTCCAATGCTTTTTGTACCGGAGAACCAAACTTACCTACCACATTGGAATAATAACGTATCATTTCGTCATAGTAGCGCTCAGGGTGCAATTGTGTATCGGTGATACCGCCATCCAGCGTACCAAATGTCCCGAATGCATCTCCTGAGAAGATAATCTTGTCGGTAGTATCGTATGTCATCATTGTTTCCGGCCAATGCACCATCGGGGTGAGATTAAACACCAGGTTATGTTTACCCAAAGACAGCTGGTCCCCATCGTCAATCACCATCACGCCGTCAGTTATACCGTAAAAGCCCTGCACCATGTCGGCCGTACGCTTATTACCTACAACCTTTACATTGGGATATCTGTTTCTCAGCAAACCGAGAGAGCCGGAGTGGTCCGGTTCCATATGATTGATAATCACATAGTCGAGTGGCTTTCCGTTCAAAGCTATTTCCAGTTTATGAAAGAAAATATCGGAATAGCAAATATCAACAGTATCGAACAATGCTGTTTTTTCATCCGAAATAAGGTAAGAGTTGTAAGATACTCCTTTAGGCAGTGGCCACAGATTTTCAAAAAGATGCTTTGTCCGGTCATTTACACCGATATAGAATAAGTCATCTTTTATTGGAATTGGTTTTAACATACTATCTTGATTAAGTAGTGTAGTGTATTATAATTAAACTATTTTTCTAGTAAATATCTGTTGTTTCGGAACATCAAAAAATTCCGGGGTCCCTGCATACTATTTCTTCTTTACATTACTGTTTTTGTGTATAGCGTCTACCTCCTGTTCTTTCTTTGTCAGAGCATTATACAATAGCCATATCCCCCAGATTACAAACGGAATACTGAGCAACTGCCCCATATTAATACCGAATGTATTTATCATTTCTATCTCGAATGGTTCCTGTACATTTTTAATAAATTCTATGCAAAACCTTGAAAAGAAAATACCAATAAGCGATATTCCCAGAATTAGTCCGGTCTTGTTCCGGGCACTGGTCTTATAATACAGATACAAGCCTAAACCAAATAAAAATAAATAGAAAAGAGCTTCGTATATTTGTGTAGGATGACAAGGCAACTCACCCGACCCTCCCATATTGAGAGGCTGATGCCATTTAGTATCCCTGATAAAATTGAACCCCCATGGCAAAGTCGTAGGGCCTCCGTATATTTCAGAATTCATCAGATTACCCAGACGTATCGATGTCGCCCCTATAGCTACCCCAACCACAAGACGGTCCAGCGTTTTCACGGTCATTTCTCTTGTTGTATACACCATAGAAACACAAATTCCGATAAGGAAGCCCATAAAAGCGGACTCACCAAAACCAAGGGATGGAGAAGAACTGACAGTCAGTCCATAAATATATTGGCATAGACCACCTAAAACCAGACCGATGAGAGCAAATATACCCAGATGTTTCCAGTTCATCTTTTGTCCGGTTATCTTGAGTGAATACAGGCATACACCAATAGTCATACCTATCGCCCCGCCATGACTTGCCAGTCCGCCTTCCCACACCATCAATATCTTAAGGGGATTGGACAGGTAATACACTGGGTCATAGAACAGGCAATGTCCCAGACGCGCACCTATAACAAGGCCTGTAAGCACATACAAGAACAGTGAATCGAACCATTTCTCGGGAAGTTTTTCCGCCTTATACATCCTCTGCACAACTATCGTAGTGCAAAGAACCCCCGCTGCCCATAAAATGCCATACCAACGAATTTCCCTTCCAAAGAGAGAAAAAGCTTCAGGGTTTACATCCCACGTTATAAATGAAAGCATGTCCAGCATAAAAATTATATTAGGATTCTATATAAATACAAGAGAATATACTTAATGATACATTATTTCAATTCAGCGACCTGTTATATACGAACTTAGCAAAGCAACAATCAGTTCCGCAACTTCAAGCCGCTTTGTTTTTCGGATTACAAAGATATAAAAATACTATTCATTTAAAACCTGTTTAAATAATAAGTTGCACTAAACACCTTCATTCTGCTATATTAAAAAACTGAAACTTAATATCTTTTGTTATAAATAAAAATACGCATCTAATATAAAATAATTCTAAATAAGTACAATTATATAACGCACATTTTCCTATTTGTTTTTATGTTAATAAACATTATGCGCAATTTGGAATATTTATTAACATTTTTGCTATCTTTAAAATCAGAAATAGGTTCTGGATAAAGTATCCTGACTTATTCAATTATGTATAAACAGTATAACTGTTAAGAAACTATGGACTATAATAAGACAAATACTTATCTCAAATTTGACAAGTCCCGGATGGTCAACCTTGAATACTCTCTGCGCAGGGAAATACTCAGGACAAACCGTCGTGGAGCTTATCATTGTACTACCCTGGTAGAATGCAACACACGCAAACAACACGGATTACTCGTTATGCCTGTGCCCAAACTGGACAATTCGAATCATGTACTGCTCTCCTCTTTTGATGAAACAGTTATACAACATGGAGCTGACTTCAATCTGGGAATACATAAATACGATGGAGACAACTACAGTCCGATGGGACACAAATATATCCGTGAATTTAGTTGCGACTCATTGCCGCGCACTATATACAGGGTCGGAGGAGTAATTCTGTCGAAAGAGAAAATGTTTTCGCTCGAAGACAATACTATTTTTATCCGGTACACACTCCTGGATGCACATTCTCCGACAACCATCCGCTTCAAACCGTTCCTTGCATTCCGCGAAATCAATACGCTGACCATAGAAAATACGGTGGCTGAGCATGGTTACAAAGAAGTAGAAAACGGAATCAGTATGTGTATGTATAGCGGTTATCCCGAATTGTACATGCAATTTAACAAAGAAGTAAACTTTGTTTTCGATCCCAACTGGTATAAAGGTATAGAATACGACAGGGACAAGGAGGAAGGCCTGCCGTATAAAGAAGATTTATACGTTCCGGGCTATTTCGAGCTACCTATAACAAAAGGTGAATCCATCATTTTTTCAGCGAGTGACGTCCATGCCGATACCAGCAAATTATCAGCATTATTCGAAGAGGGTGTAAAAAAGCGTACTCCACGTTCTTCTTTCTACAATTGCCTCAAGAATTCCGGCCACCAGTTCTATTTCCGTCCGTCTAAAGACGAATTATATCTGCTGAATGGCTATCCTTGGGGTAATGTTACTGCACGAGAGCAGTTTATGGCTCTACCTGGTCTTACTCTAGGCCTAGGCAAGCCCGACGCCTTCGAAGAAGTAATGGATACTGCCATACCTACCATAGAGGCTTTTATGCAAGGGAAACCCCTAACAGGTTTTCTCAAAGGTATAGATAATGCAGATGTACTGCTTTGGGTGCTTTGGGGATTGAAACGGTTTTCTGATACGGAAAAAGAGCGTTTTTATACCAAATACGCATCTTTAGTCAGTAAAATCGTAGCTTTTATACAAGAAGGAAAACATCCTAATCTCACCCCGTTGACAAACGGATTACTGAGCGTAGACAATCGCGTAGGATTCCCCAGCTGGATGAACAATGCTGCTGGTGCAGGCAACTATGCCCTACCCCGCACCGGATGCCTGGTAGAAATCAATGCTTTCTGGTATAATGCTTTAATGTTTAATCAAGATATTGCCCGTCATCTGGAAGACGCCAAACTGGAAAAGAGAATGGGCTTATTAGCCGAAATAGCGAAAACTTCATTTGTGGAAGTCTTTTATAACGATGGCGGCTATCTGTACGACTATGTAGTAGGTAATTACGTAGACTGGAGTGTAAGGCCGAATATGCTTCTGGCTATATCACAGGACTATCCTCTTCTGGATAAACGGCAAAGCAAGTCCGTCATAGACATTATTACCAAAGAGTTACTCACAGCCAAAGGAATACGCTCCCTTAGCCCTAAAAGCATCGGATTCCGCCCACGCTGTGAAGGCTCTATCACCGATAAAATTCATAGCGCATATAACGGAGCCTCTTGGCCGTGGTTGCTAGGCCCGTATATGGAAGCATACCTGAAAATATTTCAACGGAGTGGCTATTCATTCCTCGACCGCCTGCTCATAGGAATAGAGGACGAGATGTCGAACGACTGTATCGCCTCACTCTCGGCTCTCTACGATGGTAGTATTCCGTATTTCGGACATGGACCTATATCGTATTCCATCAGCGTGGCAGGAGTTATCAGGGCACTAAACCTACAAAAAGCGTTTGCAGATGAATATTAAGAAAAGTATTAACCGTATAAAAAATATTAATGAGAGACGGAAAATTGACACTTGCTATTTTCTCTGTTTCATTAATGCTTAATTTTGAAACGATATGAAAGCATTAATGTTTGGATGGGAGTTTCCTCCTCATATATTAGGAGGGCTCGGAACTGCGAGCTATGGCCTGACTAAAGGCATGGCTATGCAGCCTGATATGGATATTACATTCGTAATACCTAAACCAAGGGGAGATGAAGACCAGAGTTTTCTGAAAATCATCGGGGCATGCAATACCCCTGTTGTATGGAGAGATGTTTATTGGGATTATGTAAGCGAAAGGCTTTCAAAATATATGGACCCTCAGGAATATTATAATATGCGGGATCATATTTATGCTGATTTTAGTTACATGCATACCAATGATCTGGGTTGTATCGAATTCTCGGGACGTTATCCTGACAATCTCCTCGAAGAGATAAATAACTATTCGATAATGGCCGGAGTAATAGCCCGGACCCACGATTACGACATTATCCATTCACACGACTGGTTAACATACCCTGCAGGCATACATGCCAAAAATATATTGGGCAAGCCTCTTGTAATACATGTACACGCTACCGACTTCGACCGTAGTCGGGGGAATGTAAATCCACAGGTATATCAGATGGAGAAAAACGGCATGGACCATGCCGACCATATCATTTGTGTAAGTAATCTTACCCGTCAGACGGTAATCGAGAAATACTATCAGGACCCGGCCAAAGTAACTACAGTACACAATGCCGTAGAACCATTGAGCCCTGAAATACTTGCAATCAATACAGAGAAAGGAATAAAGGACAAAGTGGTCACTTTCCTCGGGCGCATAACCATGCAGAAAGGCCCGGAGTACTTTGTGGAAGCAGCAGCCCGTGTACTGGAAAGAGCCAAGCATATACAGTTTGTTATGGCAGGCAGTGGCGACATGATGGAACGCATGCTGTATCTGGCTGCTGAAAAGGGTATATCGGACCGGTTCCATTTTACAGGATTTCTAAAAGGAAAACAAGTATATGAAATGCTGAAGCGCAGCGATGTATATGTAATGCCATCGGTATCCGAGCCTTTCGGCATTTCTCCACTGGAAGCCATGCAGTGTAGCATTCCTACCATAATATCCAAGCAATCGGGATGTGCTGAAATTCTGGATAAAGCTGTAAAAGTAGACTACTGGGATGTAGACGCCATGGCTGATGCCATATATTCTATTTGTACATACGACGCTATGGCCGATTTCCTCAGCAAAGAGGGGAAGGCCGAAGTAGATAATATCAAATGGGAATATGCGGGACAGAAAGTAAGGGATATATATAATAACTTGTGTAAATAAAACAACTATATAAATTATGAAAAATATTTGTTTCTACTTCCAGATACATCAGCCGCACCGCTTGAAAAGGTACAGGTTTTTCAATATCGGAGGCGACCACTATTATTATGATGACTTCGCAAATGAAGATTTCATTCAACGGGTCGCTGAAGTTTCCTTTGTTCCGGCCAACAGATTGATGTTGGAAATGATAAAGGAATATAACGGTAAGTTTAAGGCTGCATTCTCGATTTCGGGAGTGGCACTAGACCAAATGGAAATATATGCGCCGGAAGTAATCGACGGATTCAAAGAACTGGCCGATACAGGATGTGTCGAATTCTTATCCGAAACACAAGGACATTCACTGGCTTCCCTTATCGACCCCGAAGGCTTTAAAAAGCAGGTAAAAGAACACGATGATAAAATTGAAAGCCTGTTCGGCCAACGTCCAAGAATATTCCGCAATACGGAACTGATTTACTCGGACGATATCGCTGAACTTGTTTATGATATGGGATTCGCAGGTATGATTACTCCCGGAGCAAAAAGGACATTGGGTTGGAAAAGTCCTAATTATGTATATAAATCGGCAGTACAACCGAAACTGAAACTGTTGATGCGCAATCCACGATTCAGCGACGATATCGCAACCCGCTTCTCTAACTACAGTTGGAGCGAATACCCGCTTACAGCCGATAAATTTATCAACTGGATAGCCGCCACCCCTAAGGAAGAACAGGTGATTAACCTGTTTATGAATTACGAGGCACTGGGTAACTTCCAGAAGAAAAGCTCGGGAATATTCGATTTCATGAGAGCATTGCCTCGATTCGCAGCAGAAAAGAATATCGGATTTGCCACCCCTTCAGAAGTTCTGAATATGCTGAAACCGGTAGACAGCATCTCATCTATGCACCCGATATCATGGGTGGGTGAAGAAAGGGATATATCAGCATGGTTGGGTAATACATTGCAACAGGAAGCTTTTCACAAGCTATACGAAGTAGCTGAACGTGTGGGCATGAGCCAATCCAGAAGGCTTCTACAAGACTGGAATTACTTGCAATCGAGCGATCACTTCTATTATATGGGAACAAAACATGATTTGCCGTTCAGCCCTTATAGCTCTCCATACGAAGCATTTAACACCTATATGAATGTACTGAGTGACTTCAAGGAAAGGGTCGATGCTGAATTCCCTAGTTCGATCGAAAACGAAGAATTGAACGCCCTGCTGACAACTATCCACAATCAGGCAGATGAAATAGACCGCTTGGAAGATAAAATAAAGAAACTGGAAGCAAAGACAAAAGTTTCCGCACCCAAGGCTACAGATGAGCATGCTATAACCCCTGCAACTATAAAAGAGAAGAAGTCTGCACCTGCAAAAAAAGAATCGAAAGCAAAAGATGTTGCAACAGTCAAAGCAGAAGATAAAGTAGAGCCGGTAACTAAGGTGAAGACTGAACCTGATAAAGCTATACCTATGGCTAAAAAAGCAACGGCAAAACCAGCAATAAAGGCAAAAACGGAATCTAAGCCAAAAGCTACAGAAAAAAAACCTGCTCCTGCGACTAAAGTGAAAACGAAAAATAAATAAATAATATTTTATACCCTTGCAACTTTTGGGAATCAGAATGCATCTTTATAAATAGGAACGTATTAGTAGTAATAATAACAAACTATTTCAGCCTATGAAAACAAAGATGCATTCTGTTTATTCAATGGTACGCTTTTCGGTACTATCTCTAGCCGACGAATTTTCAGGCTCAACCATCAACTCGGAAGAAAAAGGTTGGATGAAAAGGGTTGTTTCAGGATTAAAGCCTGAAGAACATATAGTAAAGAATATCAATGTGATAATAACAAAGATCCCAAAGATAGACGCTTTATAAACAAATAAACCGAGAAATGTAGTATAGGCAACTTACCCCCCTCTTATACCACGAATAGCCTTATCATTTACATTTCCTGCACTGCCAGATAATTGTAATCACTTACCACTTTACGAAGAAACACCCTGTCGGGACCATTATAAGTATATCCGGTAATGGACTTTATGCGTTCGGCCAACCGTTGGTTGAAGTAATCGCTGTCGCGCATGCGCTGATCTTCTATTATAGAGCTGATAGTCTGAATATCCTTATCCGATAATCTATCCAGAACATCTATATAAGTCACTTTATAATCTTCATGGAAATCAAGATCCGTAATAGATAATTCTCTGTTACGGCTATTCAATTTGAGATCTATAACCGTAGTTCCGGCCAGGAGATCGCCCAATCGTTGCGATTTTTTGGTCACAGCCACCATGATTACCGCCAGAAAACCTTCTGTCATGGAAAAGTCTATTAAACGAAAAAGCCATCTTATGAGGAACGAACTCGAAGTAGGAGCTGTACCGTCAACATTGACAACCCTTATTTTCATGACCATTTTACCGGGGCTCTGCCCGTTATTTAAAGTTTCGAAAAGTAAATGATAGAAGATTACAGGAAAAAAAATGATAATAACGAGAAAGATTGCAAAGATATCCCCGCTGAAAGCCTGATTTATTCCAAAAGACGCCACCGTCCCCAAAATCCAAAACCAGCCGATAACCCACACAATAATAGCAATAAGATCGAGTAGATATGCAAGTATACGCTGTCCTACGCCTGCAGTTTCGTAATCTATAGTTACATTTTGTGTTGTTTGAACTTCAATAATCATCTCGAGAAATAAAATAAAGCGTCAAGCTCTTTTGGTACCTGTATCTATTTTGTGTTCTATTTATAACAGCCAGAAATCACAACTCTGGATATTCTATATTACTTATAATTGGCAAATTTAATTTTTTTGTATGATTATTACCACATTTCTTTCTTTCTTTTTAGGCAAAGGATTATATTTGTGATAATAATTCAATATACGAACTACAAACGAATGAGAGAAGCGGCCTTTATTAAGGAAAATAGGAATAAGTGGCAGCAGATAGACAGTCAGACCAAAGATAAAGATATTCCGGCTGAAACACTCGCTGACAACTTCATAGAACTTACAGACGATCTCTCGTATGCACGTACATTTTACCCCAAATCCCAAACCGTAAGATATCTTAATCAGCTCGCCGGCAGGTATTTCATTAATATATACCAATACCGTAAAAAAGAGAACGGCCGTTTTCTTCGTTTCTGGAAAACCGAATTGCCGCTTATCATGTACCGGTATAGAAGAAATATGCTCCATGCATTCCTGTTCATGTTTGCAGGCGTACTGTTAGGTATATTTTCCCTGCAACAGGAGTCTAACTTTGCAGGCGTAGTACTCGGGCAGGAATACGTGAACATGACTCTTGAAAACATAGAAAACGGTGATCCGATGGCGGTATATAAAGATGATGCTAAAGGGTGGATGTTTTTTGGCATAGGAACCAATAACATCAGGGTAGCATTCTATGCTTTCATTTTCGGCATACTCTGCTCGGTTGGAACAGTTTATATACTCTTTTCTAATGGAGTAATGCTGGGTGTATTCCAATATTTTTTCTACCAATACGGGTTACTCGGTGAATCGGCGTCCATCATATGGCTGCATGGCACGCTGGAAATATCGGCTATTATCATCGCCGGAGGTGCAGGTATGGTTTTGGGAAACAGTATTCTGTTCCCCGGAACTTACAAACGGATAGATGCCGTGCAGAAAGCCGTAAAAGATGCTGTAAAAATAGTTGTAGGTTTAGTTCCTGTCTTTGTAGTAGCGGCCTTTATAGAAAGTTATATTACCCGCCTGACAGATATGCCTGTATATCTTAAACTGACAATAATAGGCCTGTCGGCTTTATTTATTATATGGTATTTTATTTATTATCCTTACCTCGTAAACAAAAAAGTGAATGGAGACACGTGAAAAAATCAGATTGAACGGAAACCGCGATTTTAGCGGCAATTTCGATATGGCGATAAAATTTATCAAACAGAATTTTGCTCCTGTTGCGCGGGGTGTTTCTTATCTGATACCTCTATTGCTGATAGCTGCATTCTTTATGCCGAACCTGTTTAAACTATACTATCAGATAGGCTCGGGGCATAATAATCCGGATACAATCTTCGATGATTTCTCATATCTAAGTATTATTGGAGGGATAGCAGCTTATTTATTACTGATACTTACCTTGTTTTTAATGGCATTATTTACCATCTCATACATGGCATTATATGTAAAGTCGAAAGATGGTATAGTAGATAATTCGGAGGTATGGAAAAAAGTACCTAAAATCGCATTACCTGCCCTTGGCGGAGGGATTCTCTTCGGATTGGCAGTTATGATAGGTAGTCTTTTGTGTTATATACCGGGCATTGTTGCAGCTGTCTATCTGGGCTTTTATTTATATGCTTATGTTAATGAGGACCTGGGTGTCATCGACAGCTTCCAATATAGTATAAAACTTGTTCAGAATAATTTCTGGGTGACTTTAGGTTATGCAATAACCTTTTCTTTCATAATAGGGATGGTCAGTATGGTATTTATCGTTCCGTTCTATGTGGGGCTGATAGCGAGTATGCTTCAGGTCGAGTTTTTCACCAGTGAAATATTCTTTATTTTGTCCACTATGATTCTTTTTGTTGGATATATTTTTACCTATACAGCCATGTATATGGCTATGGGTGTGATGTATTACAGCCATCGCAACAAGATAGAAGGCAACGACCTGGAATCTGAGATAGACAGTATAGGAAACCAGAACGATACTCCTCCAAGCATCCCATATTAATCCGGTTTCTGTGTTGAATAATAAGATAGATATAACATTTATAAAGAGTATATTATTTATATTCTTCATATGTTTATTCTCATATCTTCCGGCACAGACAGACTCTGTACAAGCCATTACAACACCCACTGTACCGGAGACTGTAGACTTCAGAATCCCCGATGAAGCGAAAATAAAAGAATACCAGAACGATAATCGCTTCCAGTACAAAAGAGTAGAAAAAGCCCCATCATGGTGGGATAAAGTTAAAAATTGGTTCTTCAATCTCTTTGCTGATATATTCTCTGCTGTAACAAGATCAGGCTTTCCGGGAGTTATAGTCCTGATAGCGCTTATTGTTATTATATGTCTGATTGTACTGAAATTTGCCGGGGTAGACCTCAGGACTGTGTTCGGCAAAAAAAAGATGGATACACCCGAAATCGATATTTATACCGAGAATGTACACAACATGGATTTTGATTCACTGATAGCGAATGCGTTGAAAAATAAAGATTACCGCCTTGTTATACGCTTCCTTTATCTAAAAAACCTGAAACTTTTAACGGATAAGGAATTTATAGAGTGGAAGCCAAATAAGACCAACTACAGTTACCAGTACGAGATAGAAAATCAGACCGTACGTTCCAAATTTATGGAAACGACGCATATTTTTGATTATATATGGTATGGTGAATTCATGCCCGATGAAACTAACTTCCCTGTTATATATAACCGGATGGAGTCTTTCTCTAAAATGATAGCCAATGAAAGATAAGAAGATGATAGCACTCATAGTGGTGATAGTCCTCTTATTGTTCGGACTCTCATTCGCAAGATCTAAGGCGCCAAAACCTGTGGACTGGTCACCTACTTTTATTAATTCTAAAACCGGACCTTACGGAACCTATATTACATACCAGTTACTGAGTGATATCTTCGATAAAAAGAATATACGCATCACCCGTATGCCTGTCTATAATAACCTGAAGAAAAATGTGGGAGAATATCTTACTTATGATGATTCATACTCATACGAAGACAAGGATTATTACGATACATATGAGGAATCTACAGTCACTGATTATCCGGATTATGAAACCGACTCGGCAACAGGTTATATAGAAAAACAAATAGAAATCAGCAGTATCCCTGCGGAAGAATATGATCCCACTTCATGGTATGCCGATCTGGATAATATATCAGATACTACCTCATATATATTTATAAACACAAGTTTTACGCTCGATAAGCTTGATATGGAGTATATGCTGGACTTTGTAGGATTGGGTAATAATGTCTTTATTTCTGCCGAAACGATAGACAGAAAGCTTTTGGATACATTAAATATAAAGACGGATACAAAATTTTTCCAGACAGATACAGTTTATAACCTTACTGACCACCCTGCAAGAAAATACAGTTTCGGTAGTATTCAGGGACAAGTAAAATTTAATACGGATAGTTGTAAACTCTCTGTCAGATCTTTGGCCTTTAACAATAAGAAAGATACCGTATTTATCGATGTTAAGTATGGCAAAGGCCATATTTACCTGCATTCCGTACCATCAGCTTTTGCAAATGTGAACATGCTTCAAACCGGGAAATACGATTTCGGATTCCGGTGTTTATCATACCTGCCCAAAAACAGCAAGATAATTTGGGACGAATATCAGAAGCAGGGTCCATTGGGCGAAGGAAGCGATTTTAAGGTAATGTTGAATAATCCGCCCTTACGTGTAGCATTATATGCTATCCTCATCGGGTTTCTGCTGTTCATGCTATTCCGTTCGAAGCGTATCCAACGGGCTATTCCAATCATCAAGCCTCCGGTGAATTCATCATTAGAATTTTTGGGAACGATAAGTAACCTTTATTACCGTAAGAACGATTTCATGACCATATTAATAAAACGGCATGCATATTTCCTCGATTACATCAGGAAGCATTATTATATGTCCACCGAAAACATCGACAATGAATTTGTAAATGTATTGAGTGCGAAATCGGGAATGGATAAAGACCGGCTCAGTGAACTGTTCCATATCTATAAAGACTTATCCACATTGGCCTTTATAGAAACCCAACCATTCCTGAGATACAATAACTTGTTGGAAGAGTTTTACAGAACCGTAAAGAACAAATAAACAGAGATATATGTCAGATTTAGAATTCCAGTCGAGAATAGATTTCTCCGAATTGAGCCAAAGTGTTCAAAACATAAAAACCGAAATCGGGCGGGTTGTTGTCGGCCAGCATCAGTTGATAGAACAAATGATTGTTGCTATTCTGGCAAATGGTCATGTGCTGGTAGAAGGCGTGCCCGGCGTTGCAAAAACGTTATCGGCAAAGCTTTTAGCTAAAACAATCGATGTCGGATTCAGCCGTATCCAGTTTACCCCCGATCTGATGCCGTCAGATGTATTAGGCACAAGTATTTTCCTGCCGGGAGCTGCTAAGTTCGAATTCAAGAAAGGGCCTATATTCTCCAATATAGTCCTGATAGACGAGATTAACCGTTCTCCAGCCAAAACTCAGGCAGCCTTGTTCGAAGTGATGGAAGAACGTCAGGTTACAAATGACGGTACCACATATAAGATGGATTATCCATTCCTCGTAATAGCCACACAAAACCCTATCGAACAGGAAGGTACTTATCGCCTGCCGGAAGCACAACTGGACCGCTTCCTCTTCAAGATAGTAGTGGATTATCCGAATATCGTCGATGAAATCGCTATTCTCGATCGCCAGAACAAAGGCGAACTCACCATAGATACAGATATAAACCCTGTATTGGATGCCGGAAAACTCAACCGTTTGCGTCAGTCTGTAGAAAAAGTGCTGGTTGAACATCATTTACTCGAATACATTGCGCAAATAGTATCTGCCACCCGCCAGAGTCCATGGATAACATTAGGCGCCTCGCCTCGTGCTTCCCTGGCCATCCTGAATGCATCGAAAGCGCTGGCAGCCATCAGAGGCCGAGATTTTATCACGCCTGACGATATAAAAGAAATGGCTGTGCCTGTGCTTCGCCACAGAGTATTATTAACACCCGAAAAAGAAATGGACGGTACATCCACCGATACAATTATATGGCAATTGATAGACAAAGCGGAAGTTCCCCGATAATACGGTTTACTAAGAGTCTCTATCTTACAAACCTCCTTTTTATTACACTGGCATTATGTGTGATAGGACTTTTTGCATGCTTTATTTTCGATGAATATTTCTATCTGATGCAGCTCGCATTGGGGGTATTCTGCGTATTCATCCTGCTGGATATATTCACGGTCTTTCGTCAGAAGAAAGGAATAACAGGAACACGTAATTGCCCCGACAGACTATCCAATGGCGATCAGAATACAATATCTATCTCTATCACAAATAAATACCCCTTCAAAGTCAGGATAAAAATAGTAGAAGAAGTTCCTTTCCAATTTCAGAAAAGGGATCTGATATTTAAAACCTCTCTGGAAGCCGGCAAATCGGAAGTCTTTTATTACGACTTGCGCCCCACCCAACGGGGAGTATATCAATTTGGCGCTTTAAATGTTTATGTGGCAGGTTTGTTCGGTTTCGTCAGCAGGCGATATATCTTCGACAACCATAAGGATGTGGCGGTATATCCATCATTTATAGAAATGCATAAATATGAATTACTGGCGGCATCGCACCGTCTGACCGATTACGGGGTAAAAAGAATCAGGCGGATAGGACATGCAACGGAATTCGATCATATAAAACATTATATATCCGGCGACGATCCCCGTACAATTAACTACAAGGCAACAGCCCGTATGAACCAACTTATGGTAAATACATACCAGGAAGAAAAGTCGCAACCTATATATTGCCTTATAGACAAAGGGCGCACAATGAAAATGCCGTTCAATGGACTGACATTGCTCGATTATGCGATCAACTCAACATTAATGGTATGCAGTACAGCACTTAACAAAGGCGATAAAGCCGGATTGATTACCTTTTCGAAAGGGATAGACGAAATACTGCCTGCCGACAAGCATCGTCGCCAACGGAACAAGATACTGGAAACTCTGTACGCTCAGCAAACCGATTTCAAGGAGGCCGACTATGAACGCCTATATGTCACTGTACGCCGTAAACTGACACAGCGAAGCCTGATAATTCTATATACCAACTTCGAAACAGTAAATGGTATGCGCCGCCAATTGAAATACCTGAGCAGTATGGCCAAAGATCACCTGATTCTGGTAGCCTTCTTCCTCAACTCGGAATTTAACGAAGTTTTGGATACCTCACCCACCAATCTGGAAGAAACTTTCCGTAAAGGGATGGCTGAAAAACTGTCGTATGACAAACTACTTATTGTGAAAGAACTGAACAGGTACGGAATTTACACAATATTGTCGAAACCCGAGAATCTGACAATCGACTCCATCAATAAATATCTGGAATTCAAATCGAGAGGCCTGATATGAGTACTAAGTATATTGAGTAATAACTTATTATTTATTACTCAATATACTTAGACCTAATACTTACTACTCTTCCAATTGTCCGCTCTGAGATGCAATCGCATCCACGACAGCAACAGTCGTAAGATTTATAATATCCCTTACAGAACTCTCAATATCAGTGAAATGAACCGGCTTGCGTAGTCCCATCTGAATAGGCCCGATACTTTCGCCGGCGATACCCAGTTCCATAAGCAGCTTACTGGATATATTCGCAGAGCTCAGATTCGGGAATATCAATGTATTCACATCCTTACCTCTTAGTGCATTGAAAGGGAAAGTCCTGTCTCTTAGCTCCTTGTTCATTGCAAAGTTCAGTTGCATTTCGCCGTCGATCTTGAATTCAGGATAATTCTCGTGGAAGTACCGTACAGCATTAGCGATACTCTTCGGACTACCGTTATCATCCGCGCCATAATTGGAAAACGACAACATTGCCATTACAGGCTCTGTTGCAAAATATTTGACCGCATCGTGTGTCAGCTTCACTATTTCTATCAGCACATCTTCCTCCGGCCAGCGGTTGATAAGCGTATCTGCCAGGAAGAAAGGCCCTTTCTTGGTATGCACAATATGCATTGCTGCAAAATGCTTGTAATTCGGCCGCAATCCGATAACTTCCAGCGCAGTACGGGCGAACTCACGATAATGGCTGTAAATTCCGGTTATCACAGCATCGGCATCCCCTGTTTCCACCATCATCATACCAAAGTAATTACGGTCGCTCATTTTCTCGAAGGCTTCCTGATAACGGATACCTTCTCTCGATTTCTTTTCACTTAATATCTTTGCGTAACGGCTACGCCTCACATCTTCCGATATATTACGATGATCTATAATCTGTATTCCATTCAGTTCAAGCCCGTTTTCACCGGCAATATTCCTGATGCGATCTTCACTTCCCAACAGGATAGGATGGCACAAACCATCTTTATGTGCAAATATCGCAGCCTTTATCATATTGATATGGTTACCCTCGCAATATACAACCCGCTTAGGATCGCTCTTTGCCAAATGTGTAAGACGGTGTATAAGCTTATTGCTGTAACCCAGCATCTCCGATAGCTTGTTCGCATATGTATCCCAATCGGTAATCTGCTTACGGGCAACGCCACTTTCAATAGCCGCTTTCGCTACTGCAACAGAAACTGTCGTCAGCAAGCGCGGATCGAGAGGTTTAGGTATAATGTATTCTTTACCGAATGACAGACGCTTCAACTCATAGGCTGTATTGATAACATCCGGAACAGGTTCCTTTGCCAGATCGGCAATAGCACGTGCCGCAGCCAGTTTCATTTCTTCATTGATACCTGTAGCCCTGACATCAAGCGCACCGCGGAATATATAGGGAAATCCCAGCACATTATTGACCTGATTAGGATAGTCTGAACGGCCTGTGGCAAAAATAATATCATCGCGGGAAGCCATTGCTTCTTCGTATGAAATCTCGGGATTAGGATTCGCCAAAGCAAATACAATAGGGTCCGGAGCCATTTTGCGAACCATCTCCTTTGTCAGTACATCAGCTTTGGACAGGCCTAAAAATACATCGGCGTCTTCTAAGGCTTCAGCCAGCGTTGTTATATCCCTATCGGTTGCAAAACATTTCTTAATATCACTCAAATCATTACGTCTCGTAGTAAGTACCCCCTTACTATCACACATAATTATATTTTCTTTCCTGACTCCGAATTTCATATACAGGTTAGTACAGGCAACAGCCGAAGCCCCTGCCCCGTTCACAACCAGTTTTATCTTCGAAATATCCTTATTTGATACATCCAGCGCGTTAAGCAATGCCGCCGCCGATATGATAGCCGTGCCATGCTGATCGTCATGCATCACCGGAATATCGAGTTCTTCCCGCAGACGTCGCTCTATTTCGAAACATTCAGGAGCTTTTATGTCTTCCAGATTGATTCCTCCGAATGTAGGGGAAATCGCTTTTACTGTCTGTATAAATTTCTCCGGATCTTTCTCATCCACCTCGATATCAAAGACGTCGATTCCTCCGTATATCTTAAAAAGTAATCCCTTACCTTCCATTACCGGCTTACCTGCCAAGGCTCCGATATCTCCCAGTCCCAAAACGGCGGTACCATTAGATATAACTGCCACCAGATTCCCCTTAGCCGTGTAATCATATGCCGTCTGAGGATATTTCTCTATTTCCAGACACGGCTCGGCTACACCGGGCGAATATGCCAAAGCTAAATCGGTTTGAGTACTGTGGGGTTTTGAGGGAACAACTTCAATTTTTCCCGGTCTGCCTGATGAGTGATACTTTAAAGCAGCTTCTCTTGTAACTTTAGGCATAATCTTAAGATTTTTATAAGTTTTACTAATTATATCAACTAGCATGAATTAGAAACAAAGTTACAAAAAAGGAATCTGATACAGGCAAAATTTAGGTTAATCGTTATGACAATAAAAACTGTTTTTCAACATAAAAATGATAGAAAACAAAGGTTATATACAATCCTTTTCAACTTCGTTAACATCATAAAGTCAAAATACAATATAATAAGATTAGATATTTAGCTTTAATACAACAATTTGACGCGGGATGATGAAAATAGTATAATAATAGGTAACAT
This sequence comes from Dysgonomonas sp. UBA7710, assembly GCF_002482385.1. Classification (GTDB taxonomy): domain Bacteria; phylum Bacteroidota; class Bacteroidia; order Bacteroidales; family Dysgonomonadaceae; genus Dysgonomonas. The sequence goes on from NZ_DLFW01000049.1 coordinate 27,481, forward strand.
CTTAATTTCTCTACATTTTGCATTTTAACTATAAAACCATCATAAACCGAGTTCAACTTTTACAGTTAGCAGTCATCAGTTAACAGAAATACAGGTCTTTCAGCTTATTATTTAAAACTCATAATTCATTACTATATTTACGTTTATTAACTACATTTGGTTAAAACCTGACACATCTGACAGTTTTTTCATTATTTCCACTCTATTTAATTTACATCCGTTAACTATATATAGTTAAAAAGTAACAAAGGTAACACTTATAACAGTTAACAATATACTCTCGCAAAGACGCAAAGGCGCAAAAGCGCAAAAGGTAACACATGTTTCAGTTAACAGTAAACAGTTAGCAGTTAGCAGTCAGTAAGATGTAAAACCTTTGCGTCTTTGCGTCTTTGTGTGAGACAAAACAGGGCGCCAGCCAACCCGTAACTAGCCGCAGCGCGCAGAAATAACATTCGCCGAAGCGAAGGCGAGGCAAACCCGTAACTCTTAAAAAGTAACAAAGGTTACAACTTTTACTCATTTTCAATTTCTAAATCATTAAACCTTGAATCTTTAAATCCTCATATCAATATTTCAAAGAAATACTATCAGCTAACAGCTAAAGGCTATCGGCTAACTACATAGATAAAGTATTTTGCAAAAAGTGATTTTTGATTCAAGATTATTTAAATCATTGATTCACGTTATTTATTAGCCTTCAATATCTCTCTGGCTCTTTCGATTATCGAATCTAATCCCTTAGCCATATCTTCATCTGTCATGTCCTGATGTATATCGGGGTCGATGCCAAATTCTATCTGCTTTTTCTCTGCATCCAGAACGGGTGATGCAGAAAAACGTACCGACCAGCCATTCGGTAATTCGGAAGAGAAAGGCAAACCGGAGCCTCCGCCCGTCTTGTCTCCCATAATAATGGCGTTAGGCGCATAACGCATTGCGTTTACAAAGTCATTAGCTGCACTATAACACCTGCGGTTGGTAAGTACCGCCACTTTTTTCTGGAATCTCAGCCCGCTTGCAGGTTCGATATACATTTCATAAGGTTCGGAGAAATCATTGTGCCCCTTCCCTGTTTTGTGAAGGATATGAGCTACCAGGGTTTTCTCATTAAAGAAATAAGACGCGAGTTTTTCACTGTTAGTCATCAGCCCCCCGCCGTTATTCCTTACATCGAGGATTACTCCGTCACATACGGCCAGACGGTCGAATACCTGCGACAGATTACCATCGCCGATCCCACTCGAAAAACTACTATAGTACACATAACCAATATTATCATCCAGTATTTTGTATTTCAATCCGCTGGCAATACTGTAATCTGTCCCAAGATAATTATCCTGTATTTTGGTGTCGAAATTATATGGATAATCTTCGTACCATTTCCAGTAACGGGCTACATCATGGGTCGCCACCAGATTCACATGCCCGTCCTTTACCTCAGCCAGCATTTCTCCCAATACCGTAAACAAGGCATCGTTGCTCATACTCTCACTTATACGTGCTGCATAACGGGTATGGACTTCGTTCCAGTCCACATCCTTATAACTGAAAAAACAGTAATGCTCATCCATTATTTTCCACAAAGCCTCAAAGTTTCCTTTTCTGGTATTATCGAATTTATCTTCATCAAAACATGATGAAAAGCAGAAAACAAATGCAAGAGATATGAAAAGTATATATTTCATACTATAATTTTGTTTTTAATGGATGTATGGAAACTCGCATGACAAAATTATCATGCACTTAGATGAATGGTGATTGGCTCCGCCGATTTTGCAATTCATGCTTATTTTCATACAGTATTTATATTTAGAGCCTCAAGGTAATAATAATTCTTTAAACTCCTGAAATGAATAACGATAGTAGTTCAAATCAATATCGCCATCCACCCCGGGCAATTCCCCTTTATGCGAAAACTGCCATATACGCCAGTTCTTCACATCACCGGACGGCTCATTATGCAGGTCACACATCCAGATCAGGTTATCAGGAAAATTATCTTTGATATATAATTTATAGCAATCTTTATTTGTGTAAATGACCGGATGGATGCCAAAATGCTCATACAACTCCTTTTCCAGCACTTTCAATTCACTTACGACAACTTCAATATAGTCTTTATCCTTACTATACGGATTGGCCGGTGAATGTTCCACATCGATAGCCGGCAGCATATCTCCGGCGTTAAACCGCGCTATTTTCAGAAAGTGCCGGGCCTGCTCTTTTCCGGATAGGCCGAATGTATAGAAATGGTAAGAACCCACCTTTATATTGGTTTCCCTCGCCAAATCATAATTGTAGGGATAATTCCTGTCTTCATGGGAAGTTCCTTCTGTCGCTTTAATATAAGCGAAAGTGATGTTCTGCTCCAATACACTCTCCCAGTTAAGAATCGGGTTGTGATGGGATACATCCACCCCCTTTACAAAATACTTGCTGGAATCGAAAGACTCGGATTCTCCAAAATAATCTTTTATAATGAAGAACGCCACAACACACAGGCACGCAGCTATGACAAATGGCAGAATAAGCCTTTTCGGTTCAAATTTCGTCGCTTTCTTTCTGCCTGTTTTTTTCAGGGTTCGCTTTCTTACTATTTTCTTAGCCATTGGCTTACCTTAATCGAAAACAACAGTCTCAGTAAAAAGCTTACCTGTTTTATCTTTTGCCGACAGAATCAGTTCCTCCTCTTTTATCCCCCAATCAATACCCACTGTTGGATCGTTCCACAAAAGCGAGGCCTCATATCCCGGGGCATATACATTGTCCACTTTGTAAGAAAAAATGGCTTCGGGGCTAAGCACCAGAAATCCATGGGCAAAACCTCTGGGTATGAATAATTGCTTTTTATTATCTTCGGTAAGTTCCACAGCTAAAGATTTGCCGAAGGTGGGTGACGATTTACGCAAATCCACAACCACATCAAGCACGCTGCCTTTAAGCGCTCTGACTAACTTAGCCTGTGCATATTTACCCGTCTGATAATGCAATCCGCGCAACACGCCACGGGTCGACTTCGATTCATTATCCTGAATAAACTCAACTCTGCCGATATGCTCCTCAAAAGCATCTTTCCGGTACGATTCCATAAAATAGCCCCTTTCATCGGTAAATACACGGGGCTCTATAATCCAGACTCCTTTTATATTCTGCTCTGTAAATTTCATATTTTAGAAACTGTTTAAATTTTATTGTTTTATTTTTTATAGCTATTTATGGATGAATTTTCACTATTTTATTTGCAGATTTGGCGGGCCAAATCAAAAATAAAATAGAGGAAATACGCCAAAAAGAGCATAAAAAAGAAACAAAGAATAATCCAAGATATCTCATAAGAAAATGTTTCGATAAAATTTAAACAGTTTCTGGGTCCAGTAAACTAAGTATATATTGTCCATATGCTGTTTTATCAAGGCGTTTGCCTAAAACCCGCAGTTGTTCATTATCGATCCACTTGTTGCGCCATGCAATTTCCTCTATACAAGATATATAAAAGCCTTGCCTGTTCTGTATTGTTTCAACATAGTTCCCGGCTTCGAGCAAACTATCGCAATTCCCGGTATCGAGCCATGCAAAGCCACGTCCGAATAATTGAACCTTCAAAGTCCCTTCGTTCAGATAGCACTTGTTCAGATCGGTGATTTCAAATTCTCCTCTGGCCGATGGCTCCAACGCTTTCGCTTTTGCGGAGACAGTCTTGTCGTAAAAATAAAGCCCGGGTACCGCATAGTTGGATTTAGGCTTTTCCGGCTTTTCCTCCAGCGACATCACCTTGCCATCTTCGTCAAACTCAACAACTCCATATGCCCGGGGATCTTTCACATAATAGCCGAAAATGCATGCTCCTTCTTCTATTGTAGCAGCTTCTTTCAGCATTTTGGAAAAGCCCTGTCCGTAAAACATATTATCTCCGAGAATGAGGCATCCGGCTTCTCCATCCAGAAATTTTTCGCCCAGTACAAAGGCTTGAGCCAAACCGTTAGGAACATCCTGTATTACATATTCAAACTTCATCCCGAGCTCTTCGCCCGTACCCAGCAACGCCTCAAACATCGGTAAATCGCGAGGTGTGGAAATGACCAATACTTCACGGATACCTGCCAGCATCAATGTAGATAAAGGATAGTAAATCATAGGTTTATCATATACCGGCATTATCTGCTTCGATATTGCTTTGGATAAAGGGTAAAGTCGTGTGGCACTCCCGCCTGCGAGGATAATTCCTTTCATGCTTGCTCTGTTTATTTATTCAAATGCAAATATAAGATAATAGTTACGAGTTACAAGTTACGGGTTACGAGTTTTTCGCCACTCTGCTCCGTTTATACGTCAGCCAATTTGCAACCCGTCTACTTGTTTTCTCGTAACTGCCCGCAGGGCGAAGTAACTCGTAACTTTTCATTACCTGATTATCCTTTTATGTTTTTTTGTTAAAAATAAGATATATATAACCCTGTCAAATTTCGCTATTTATAAAAAAAAGTATTCCTTTGTGGTGTTTTTTAGAACAATGAGTAAGAGATAGGATTTAGCAATGCATTATCGAATCATAATTCACACTTGTTGTTTCACTTATTAAATGTAATAAATAGGTCTGCGACATAAACAGATAGAATTAATGAAATATAGATTCATCACATTTTTGACAATCCCGGTTCTTACCGGAGCTTCTTTTATTCAGGCGCAGAACGTTCCTGATAAAAATCAACAACAACGTTATTTCGACATAAATAAGAATATTGAAATATTCAATTCCATTGTGCGGGAAGTAGATATGTTTTATGTAGACACTCTGGATCTGAACAAAACTATCCGCAGCGGGATTGACAATATGCTCAACACCCTCGATCCTTATACGACTTATTTCAACAAGGACGACATGAAGGAGTTCAGCACCCAGATTTCCGGCGAATATGCCGGCATAGGGTCCAGCATTGCCTTCAAGGACGGAAAAGTAGCTATAACAGAGCCCTTTGAAGGTAAGCCGGCCGATAAAGCAGGTTTAAAAGCCGGTGACTACATACTCGAAATAGACGGCAAAGACATGACTACCTGCGATAAGGTAGAAGGAGAAGCTTTCGGCCGTACACTGAGCAACTTTGTTAGTTCTAACCTGAAAGGACAACCGGGGACATCGATACAAATAAAGATAGAGCGTCCGGGCGAGAAAAAGCCCTTTATTGTAAAGGTGGTACGTGAGAAAATCACTATCGATCCTATACCGTATTATGGCCAGATAACTCCCTCTACAGGATATATCAATTTCAGCCCTACTTTTACCGATAAAAGTGCAATGGATGTGAAAAAGGCATTCCTCGATCTGAAAAAACAGGGAGTAACATCCTTAATTTTCGACCTTCGCCAGAATGGAGGCGGAATACTTGAAGAAGCCGTCCAGATTGTAAACCTTTTTGTACCGAAAGGAAAAGTCGTCTTATCTACCAAAGGAAAGCTGAAACAACTGGACAGGACGTACCGTACTACACTCGAACCTATCGATACTGAAATACCTATTGTCGTACTTATAGACAGAGGCTCGGCTTCAGCGGCAGAGATCGTTGCAGGATCGTTACAAGATATGGACAGAGCGGTACTCATAGGTGAACGCACATATGGTAAAGGATTGGTACAGTCAACAAGAGAAATCCCATACGGAGGTGGTGTGAAGGTTACCAATTCCAAATATTATATTCCGAGCGGAAGATGTATTCAAGCCATAGATTACACACACCGCAATGCGGATGGCAGTGTAGGGCGTATCCCTGACAGTCTGACAACGGTATTTAAAACTGAAATCGGCCGTCCGGTAAGAGACGGAGGCGGTGTTTCGCCTGATATCGCATTCGAAGAAGAGAAAACTCCTACCATAACATACTATCTTTCCAATCAGTTTATCGTATTCGACTGGGTTACAGACTGGGCCGCAAAGCATAAATCAATTACTTCCCCCGAAATATTCTCTATTTCGGATGAAGACTATGAAAGTTTCAAATCATTTGTTAAGTCAAAAGATTTTCAATACGACCGTATGAGTGAAAAATCAATGGCTTCGCTCAAAGAAGTAATGGAATTTGAAGGATACATGAAGTATGCGGATGCAGAGTTTAAAGCTCTGGAAGCAATGCTTGTGCCGAATCTCGACCGGGATCTGGAAACATTTAAAGATGACATTACACGTCAGATAAACACAGAAATTATCAGACGTTACCATTATCAGAAAGGAGAATATATCTACACCCTGAAAAATGATAAGGAACTGGCCAAAGCCGTAGAAGTATTAAACGATCCAGAATTATACAAAAAAACATTATCTGCTCCGGTTGAAGCAAGCGAAGTAGCTATGAACTAATATAAAATAATAACAAAGCATCCGTCTGATAACGGATGCTTTGTTATTTTAAGACGGTTGTACAATGAGATATAACCAGCTTAAAATTACATTCTTATTCAATATTTTAAGGACATTATCAAAGAGTTCAACTAAAAAAGATTATCTTTGCAGTCCTGTAAAGGCTGAAACCGACAAACCGAAATAAAGACGAAAGTCGCGGACCTGTTTATTGTTTATCCTAGTACAACAATTATTGATAGTTATAGCTTTAAAACACGGCACTAGATACTTATTTTAATTATAAGGCCTACAAACTGATTTCAGCACATTATCAAATTAAGAATAATAACCCGATACTAAAAATGGAATATAATACTCAACTGAAAAAACTAGCCCTTCCGGAGTATGGAAGGAATATACAGAATATGGTCGACTACTGCCTTACAGTACCTGACCGAAATGAACGCAAACGCTGTGCCAATACTATTATCAATATAATGGGAAATATGTTCCCGCACCTGCGCGATGTAAATGATTTTAAACACATCTTGTGGGATCATCTCGCTATTATGGCCGATTTCAAACTGGATATCGACTACCCCTATGAAATCGTAAAGAAGGAAGACCTTTATTCCAAACCCGGAAAAATAGAATATAGCCGCCCCGATATGGAGTACCGCCATTATGGTAAAACTCTGGAAAAAATGGTGAAGCTAGCTACCGAACTGGAAGACCCAAAAGAGAAAGAGCAATTTATATTACTTGTTGCCACTCATATGAAAAAATCATATATACAGTGGAATAAGGAAGTGGACGATATGAAAATATTTATCGACCTATATGATTTGTCGAATCATAAAATAGACATACGAAGCTCCAATATAAAACTTCCCGAAATGAAAGACCTCGGACAAAGGAACAATAACAGCAACAATAGCGGAGGGAAGAAAAACCAGCAGCAAAAGAAGAAGTGATTTTTAAGTGAAGAACGAAAAGTAAAAAGTGAAAAAATTATAGATCGTTATTATTCACTGCTAATTGTTCATTGTTTACTGCTAACTGATAAGATATGATAAAAGAAAACGAAGTTTTCAAAATAGGGAAATTTATCAAACCTCACGGGATAAAGGGGGAGATAAATTTTTCTTTCGAGAATGATGTATTCGACCGTGTAGACTGTCCGTATCTTATTTGCCGTATCGACAATATTCTCGTACCTTTCTTTATAGAAGAATATAGGTTCAAAGGTAAAGAAACCGCTCTGATAAAATTTGAGGATATCGACGATGAGGAAAAAGCCAGGCGAATGTCGGGCCTGGAGGTTTATTTTCCACGCAAATATTATGAAGAAGAGAGTAATGAAGAGATAGAATACTCCTGGAATTTCTTTATAGGCTTTTCCGTTATAGATAAAACGGCCGGCAAGCTGGGTATAATTGAAGATATAGACGACAAAACTATCAATACTCTCTTTCTGGTAAAAGATGGAGAGAATGAACTTATAATTCCTGCCACAGAAGACTTCATAGAAAAAATAGATGCAAAGAAAAAGGTTTTGTATCTTGTCCTTCCGGAAGGATTGATTTAAAGTCTGATACCTCATAGATATATATTATTCCGGCCTAAGAATCCATTTTTCCATCCATTTTCACTATTAACGAACATTTTACTTTAAAATAAAATTATAACTTTGCTTTTTTAGGTATATTTTCGATGAAAGAGCGCATAGTTGTAAAAATAGGCAGCCAAATATTGAGCCGTAAAGACGGGACACTGGATCTCACCCGCATGTCGGCATTGGTAGATCAGATAGCAGAATTACATAAAAATAATATAGAGGTTATTCTGGTTTCATCGGGCGCCGTAGCTTCCGGAAAATCTGAAATTAAGGCAAAAGCGAAATTGGACACCATTTCGGCACGCCAGTTATACTCTTCTATTGGCCAGGTGAAGCTTATCAACCGTTATTATGACCTGTTTCATCAGCAGGGTATTATATGCGGGCAGATACTCGTTACCAAGGAAGACTTTGCCACACGCCGCCATTACCTCAATCAGAGGAATTGCATGTCGGTAATGCTCGAGAATAAGGTCATCCCCATTGTAAACGAGAATGATGCCATTTCAGTTAATGAACTAATGTTTACGGACAATGATGAATTATCGGGACTCGTAGCTGCAATGATGGGAGCAAAAAAGCTAATAATACTTAGCAACATAGACGGAATTTACAGTGACAACCCCAACAATCCCGGGGCATACATATTCCGGGAAATAGACGCTAAGAAAGACGATATAGAAAACTGTATCCAGTCGTCCAAATCGGCCACAGGACGCGGAGGAATGACCACAAAATACAATGTGGCCCGCAGAGCCGCCGAAGAAGGAATTGAAGTAATTATTGCCAATGGCCGCAGGGATAATATACTGGTAGACCTCATAAAAGGAAAAGATGTTGTATCTACCCGTTTCAAACCATCGGGTAAAGGAACAAACAGTATAAAAAAATGGATAGCTCACTCCGAAGGTTTTACCAAAGGGGAGATACACATCAATAGATGTGCGGCGGAAGTTCTATTGAGCGATAAAGCTGTGAGCCTGCTACCTGTTGGCGTAACAAAAATCTCCGGCAATTTCGAAGCTGATGACATTGTCCGCATTATCGACGAGAAAGGTAAGCAGGTAGGCATTGGCCGCACTTCGTACAGCAGCGAAAAAGCGAAAGAAACGATAGGGAAAAATAATAAGAAAGCAATTGTGCATTACGACTATTTATATATTGAAAAATAAAAATGGACGACTATCACCAGAACATGTTCCGGTTAGTTATGGAAGCAGGTAAAAGCCTGAACTTACTGGAAGAAAAGGAAATCAACGCAATACTGGAAGCTATTGCCAAAGAAACCGAGTCGAAAATGTATTACATCCTTGCCGAAAATCAGAAAGATTTGCAACGGATGGATACAAGTAATCCAAAATATGACCGTCTGTTATTAAATGAGCAGCGAATAATGGATATTGTGAAAGATATCCGCAATGTAGCCTCCCTACCTTCCCCCGTTGGAAAAACGCTCATGCAAAAGACATTACCGAATGGTCTGAATCTGTCTAAAATAACCGTGCCATTCGGTGTTATCGGCATTATATACGAAGCCCGCCCGAATGTGAGTTTCGATGTATTTTCCCTATGCCTGAAATCCGGCAATGCCTGTATTCTGAAAGGCGGCTCGGACGCGCGTTTTTCGAACGAAGCTATTATAGACATCATTCGTAATGTATTGGATGAAAACGGGGTGAATCCCAATGTATGTACACTATTGCCTAATGACCGGGGAGCCACGGAGGAGCTACTTAACGCCCGTAATTATGTAGACCTTATCATTCCGCGCGGAGGACAGGAATTAATTAATCATGTGCGTGAAAACTCCCGTATACCGGTCATTGAAACAGGTGCAGGTGTATGTCATACTTATTTCCATAAAGAAGGAGATGTGAAGAAAGGTAAGGATATCGTTACCAATGCCAAAACACGCAAAGTGAGTGTGTGTAATTCGCTGGACTGTCTGGTAATAGACAAAGACCGGTTGGACGATTTACATTATCTCTGCGAAGATCTGGAGAAAAAGGATGTTATAATATATGCGGATAAGCATGCCTATGAGGCTTTGTTCCAATACTATTCGTATGATCTGTTGAAAAAAGCGGATGAAGACAGCTTCGGAACAGAATTTCTCGATTATAAAATGGCAGTCAAAACCGTTTCCGGTATTGGTCAAGCTATCCAGCATATAGCCGCTTACAGTTCCAAACACAGTGAAGCCATCATAAGCGAAGATCGTGAAGCCATCAGATTATTCGAAAAGATGGTCGATGCTGCCTGCGTTTATGCCAATGCATCCACTGCATTTACTGATGGAGCCCAGTTTGGACTTGGAGCAGAGATAGGCATCAGCACGCAAAAAATGCATGCCCGCGGTCCTATGGCATTGGATGAACTATGCACCTATAAGTGGATAATAGAAGGTGACGGACAAATCAGGTAATGAAAAAAAAGAAGAAAAAGGCAACAGGGAAAATAACTGTCGATGATTATATAAAAGCGGTAAAAAAGGCAGGCAGGGATGAAGAACTCTCCCGGTCGGCAGGTTGGAAACGTATTACATCCGTACACAAAAGTAAAAAAGCATATAACCGCAAGACGCAAAGAAAGAATTTTACAGAAGAATAATGGAACGTAATATCCTACTCGATTATGTCAAAATAATCCTTAGCATATTGGTGATTACCATACACATGCAGCCGTTGTTCGATTACGGAGAATTCCGGGGCTGGATTATTACACATGGTATTGCCCGTGTTGCCGTTCCAATATTCTTCATAACAGGCGGTTATTATATAGCTGGAAAACTGGATGATGTAAAAAGCCTGAAAAAGTACCTGAAACATTTGGTTATTATCCACATTGTATGGAACCTTATATATCTACCGACTATTATAGATATGATTTATAATATAAAGAGTGTCATTCTGATACTTACATTCGGTTTTTTCCATCTGTGGTATATACCCGCTCTGATAGTGGGAACAATAGCCCTTTTCCTGTCTAAAAAATACATTAAGGACTATAGATATATTTTAGTGCTTGCTTTTATTCTGTTTATGATCGGGTTTTATTGTGGTTTAGACAACCTCAGAATATACCATTACCGAAATGGTATCACAATGGCTTTCCCTTTCATTGCTCTGGGATATTGTATAAAATCGAGGGGCTGGGTGGCGAAAATAAAAAATAATTATCTCATTTGGGTTATGTGCATTGGCCTCGCTGCGTTGATAGGAGAATCTTACATAAGATATGTCAATTCAAACGGATTCAGCCCTTTCAATGATTTCCTTCTGTCTCTATTGATACTCTGCCCGGCTATATTCATTTATTTACAGAAACATCCGGTAATGTCGTCAGGAAAAGGATTCGTTGCTATTTTATTTTCCGGTATCTATTTTCTACATCCACTTGTAATGAATATCCTCGGAATGCCACAGACATATATGATATACAAATTACCTCTGGTAGTCATACTTTCTATCGTATTATCCTACATTGTATATTTAATAAATAAACGGGTAAAAATATTCTTTTAACCATGGAACGTAATATAATGCTCGATTATTTCAGGATTATACTCTGCCTGCTGGTTATTACGGTACACACACAGTTCCTTTTTAGCAGTGAATCATTAAGCGGGTGGCTCATTTCGAACGGAATAGCCCGGATAGGAGTGCCGTGCTTTTTTGTTATCAGTGGATACTACCTTCATCCCAAATTGAGTGATAATAAGGCATTAAAAAGGTATCTGTCACACATTTTCATTGTGTATATTGTATGGTCGTTTATCTATTTACCCACCTATTATAATACGGTAGAAGCCCGTTCTCTGGTTACATTCGCCATTATGGGATATTATCACCTGTGGTTTCTGCCTGCACTCCTATTGGGTACACTCATGCTGGCAGTAATAAAGAAGTTTATAAAGAATAACAACCTGATACTGCTTTCCGGTATTATTTTCTACATTACCGGATATATACTGGAAAACTCCGGATTACCATACAGATCGTTCTGCAATGGTATTTTCTTTGGTTTTCCGTTTATCGTGTCAGGATATTATATCCGGGAAAAAGATTTTACAAATATTGCTAAGGCCTCATATTTGTACGCTCTTTTACCGGTAAGCCTGATCGCATTATTAACCGAATCATACCAAGGTTATAAAACGAATATTTACCATAACTTATTTCTGTCGCTATATATCCTTTGTCCCGTATTAATTATCTGCATACAGAAAGGGGCAAAATATACAGTTGAAAAATACGATATATCAAAACTGGCGGCAGGAATTTATCTTGTCCATATCCTAGTTGCAGGACAGATAATTCCGATAGCGGAAACAAATAATATTTACAGGCTACCGTTCATAATGATAGTCTCCGTACTATTAGCTATCTTTATAGTCTTAATCAATAAACGCATTAAAATACTTTTGTAATGAAAACATATACCAATGTCAAAGATCTCGGCGATCTTAAAGCCGCAGTAAAAGAAGCTCTCGAAGTAAAAAAGAACCGCTTCGGGTATAAAAGTCTCGGGGAGAACAAAACACTGTTGATGGTATTTTTTAATTCCAGTCTGCGCACCCGCCTGAGCACACAAAAAGCCGGGATGAATCTGGGTATGAATACAATGGTACTTGACATCAACCAGGGAGCATGGAAACTGGAAACCGAACGGGGGGTAATAATGGACGGTGACAAATCGGAACATATACTCGAAGCCATTCCCGTGATGGGCAGCTATTGTGACATTATCGGAGTACGTGCGTTTGCTCAATTCGAAAATAAAGAAGATGATTATCAGGAGAAGATACTGAACCAGTTCATTAAATATTCGGGACGTCCTGTATTCAGCATGGAGGCGGCAACAGGACATCCTTTACAGGCTTTTGCCGACCTCATCACGATAGAGGAGTATAAGAAAACGGCTCGCCCAAAAGTTGTCCTTACATGGGCGCCACATCCGAAAGCCTTGCCACAGGCAGTTCCTAATTCATTCGCCGACTTTATGAACGAGGCTGATGTAGATTTTATTATCACACATCCCGAAGGTTATGACCTCGATCCTAAATTCGTACGTGGAGCTAAAGTTGAGTACGATCAGGATAAGGCCCTTGCGGGAGCAGACTTTGTTTATGCAAAAAACTGGGCAGCATATACCGACCCTAATTATGGAAAAATACTAAGCAAAGATATGTCGTGGACAGTAACAACTCAAAAGATGGCGCTGACAAATAACGCTTACTTTATGCATTGCCTGCCTGTACGCCGTAATATGATTGTGAGCGATGATGTAATAGAAAGTCCACAATCGATTGTTATACAGGAAGCAGCCAATCGTGAGATATCAGCCCAGACAGTTATAAAAAGAATGCTGGAAAGTCTATAAAATATAATCCGTTTATAACCAAAAGCAGCGCATCCCGAAAGAGATGCGCTGCTTTTTATTTTATAACTAACTTATTAGAATCTATATCCCAACGTTAACAAACCCTGGAAATTATTTGTCTTGAAAGTAGATTTATCCGCTCCGGTAAAGGCATATAAGTCATCTTTCTGAGATTTCATTACAAACGCGATATCTGTATAGAAGTGGCGTGAAAATCTGTATCCCATACCGTAAGTGAAATAGTTTGTAGTTCCATCCAACACATATTGCGTAGCTGCACGGCTATCGGTTACGACTTCATGGTCGCCCGGAAAATCTTTTACTTCATTCTTGAATGGACTTTGCATCCATGAATAACCTACACGAGCCGAGAACTGGTCTGTAATACGATATTCAGCCCCAACGCGAACAGTAGACGCATTTCTGAAATCATTCTTTATATAAGCGTTAGGATCACCTGTACCCGTAGCAAGAGCATTCCCCCGGTCATCGAACAATTTCATATTATTGGCATAGTTAGTCAATTCATAATCGGCGCTGATAATAGCTCTACCTCCGATAACGCCTGCAAGGCTCAATGTCCACTTGTCAGGAGTGCGCATCTTGTAATCATATATGGCATCTTCACTCCGGTCTGAATTGGGATCACTGAAGCTACCTATATTAAATTTTGCTCCATCGGCAAAATTGGAAGACAGATCTGCAGCAAAATAATCGGTCATATTATACCATGTAGGAGAATGATATGAAACTCCAATTCGTAATTCCTGAATAGGTTTTACTATCACTCCGGCAGTAACCTGCCACCCTGTACCATCTGTTCTCATCCAATTTTGCAATTCCTGGCTACTCCAAAAAGAGCCATTATCCTGATATTCCTCAATATAACTGGAATATATACGATAGTTTATATCGGTCAGGGACAATGTTGCCCCAACACTAACAATATCTGAAAACGTCGTTCCTATATTAAAATCATATGTACTAATAGAACCCTTTTCTTCTACAAATAAGTCACTATAGGCCGCATACTCGGGAGAAGCCGGGACATATTGCCCTGAGCCCGCAGGAGTTTTCTCATCTATTATGTGTCCATTAAAAGCTAATACACTCAGCCAGTCCTGATTACGCCAGATATCTCTCCAGTCATTCCCCTCATCGCCCAATGCAATTGCCGAAGCAGGGCGCCCGTTATTTGTTGCTCTATCAGCCATATAAGCCGCGAGATCATACGACAGGTTATTGCCAATCGCATTGTATTTTCTGTCAAAATTTTTCAACCTATTGTACGAGAACCCGATATTGATACTACGAACCACATCATTATCAAATATAGGGAATACACTCACAAATGCCAGATTATCAAAGTTCACTTTAAACTTACTTTCATCAACTTTTCCGGCATTCATTTCTGTCTGAACCTTAGAATTCTGAAAATTAAGTGTAGTAACTATTTCTGATGATTGATAAACTCCTATACCTGCCGGATTAATGGATATACCGGATATATCGCCACCAAGCGCACCAAAAGCTCCTCCCATAGATACGGAACGGGCTGTACCTGTCAGGTCGTTTTTCGAATATCTGTATGCATCCATTTCATTTTGGGCCTGTACAGCCCCAAACGTCAGTGCAGTTGTTAACAGTAGTAATGATACATGTTTCATAATGCAATTTTTAATATTTCTATATCTTTTCAAAAAAGCTGTCTCATAAATTAATATTGAAACAGCTTTTATTTTAGTTGTCCTTATCTTGCTTTTTTATCTGCGTCCGCCTCCGCTTCTCCCGCTACTGCTTCCTCCACCTCCGGATGAACGGCTGCTGGAAGATGATGAGCCTGAGCTATATGAACCTCTGGAAGAAGAACTATTGGTTGATCCACTACTATAACTTGGACGTGAGCTCGAACTGCTGCTAGATGACCCGCTGTAACTAGGACGGGAACTTGAACTACTGGATGACCCGCTGTAACTAGGACGCGAGCTGCTCGAAGAGCCACTGTTATAGCTAGGACGGGAACTTGAACTGCTACCTGCTGAAGTATTGTAACTTGGACGGGTTGTCGGCCTTGTTGTTACTCCGCTGGAAGAACCTCTGCCTGTGGATGTTCCATAACTTGGACGAGTTGCTGGCCTTGTACTTACATCACCTGATGAAGACCCCCTGCCTGTGGATGTACCGTAACTAGGACGAGTTGATGGTCTTGTACTAACACCACTCGAAGAAGACCCACGACCTGTAGATGTTCCGTAACTTGGACGCGTAGATGGTCTGCTACTAACACTTCCTGAAGACGAACCTCTGCCTCCATAGCTAGGACGGGAACTGTCGATGCTTGATCCACGGCCGGCATAACCGTATGAACCACGCCCCGAACCATAACTTGTCCGACCGGATCCGTAACTTGCCCGAGGGCGTCCAGAATAGTTGTAACGTGAACTACTACCGTAGTATCCGTGATGATGTCCGCCATACCAGCCTCCACCATACCAGCCTCCGGCATACCAACCGCCGCCGTACCAGCCACCCCAGCCATAGCCATACCAAGGTCTGCTCCAACCCCAGCCCCAGCTACTGCCATAATACCAAGGATCGTACCAGCCTCCCCAGTAACCACCATAATACCAAGGATCATACCAAGGATAGAAACTACTGTAATATCCACCCCAGCCCCAGCCAAGATTTACGTTAAAGTTCCAGCCACGGTTACGATAATAATTGCTGTACAGATCATTTGTAACATATACATTTATCTCGTTATCACTGGATATCTTAACACTGTTTTCGGGCTCATGGAATTTCACAATACGATCTGTATACTCGTAATCCTGATATTCATCAGTATAAACTACCGAATCTTCAGGGTACTGTTCTTTTTGATATACAGTCACATCTCCACCCCTGCGGTTATAGGCATCCACATCGATGTTTACGTTACCTTCTGTTTCCAGTGTAACTTCTCCGTTGTCGCGGACTACCAATACCTGTGTTGGTTTCTGTTGTTGCTGAGAAACTGTATTTTTGACTTTTACTTCTTTCTTCTTATTATCCTTTGATTTAGAAGTAGCATAAATGTCATCCCAGTCATCTTGCGCAAAAGCGATAAATGGCAATACAGACATCAGAAACATCAGTACTAATTTTTTTACTTTCATAATCTGCTCTCCTATTGTTTATTGTTTATAATTGCCAATGTTTTGTATTTAATTGACAGCATTTTACTTACCTTTTATAAATCTTAGACTGCCTAACCTGCAAAAGGTTTAATGCAAACATTGATAAAATATTAATAGAGAATAAACAAATATACGATATTTATCTTTTCGATTCAATATTTTATATATGAAAGATGCAGTGAAAGGCGTTTTTGCTGCGCTCTATTATGTTAAAAAAACAATAAAAACAAGTTAACCCTAAACCTTTAATTTAAATCGAAGTATAAGAATTGTAATTATTTCAGTTTAATTATGTTCCGGTCCATGTTAAAATGGGCCGGAACAGTTCTCGTTTTCCTATTTTTATTTAGATTTGTAAAGCCCATACAATTAAGTAGTAACCAAAGACTAGCACAATTCATTCATAGATAATGGATGGCATATTAGAAAAAGCAATCCGGATTGCAGTAAATGCGCATTACGGGCAAACAGACAAGGGTGGTAAACCATATATATTCCATCCCCTGAGAGTGATGAATAGTGTAAATACGATGGAGGAAAAAATTGTAGCTGTTCTACACGATATTCTGGAAGATACTGATATTACTGTTGATGATTTGAAGACTGAAGCTATTCCCGAAGAATTGATAAATCAACTGCTTATACTGGCCCATTCTCCCGATATTGAATATAATACATACATTGAACGTATAGCCAGATCTCCGATAGCCACAACAGTTAAACTCGCCGACTTGAAAGATAATATGGATATATCCAGATTACCGGAAATCACGGATAAGGATATACAACGACTAAAGAAATATCGAGCAAGTCATCTATTTTTGACCAAAAAACTTAACGGCAATAAATATTAATCCAATGGACGATAACAAACTGATACAACACAAATCGCAACTCAATAATTTTCTGGCTGAAACTTTTCGCAGCCACAATATTGAATGCAATATAGAGAAAGACCTGATTATATTTCCTCTTCAGCATATGACAGCTTATGTGCGCATATTCAATCGCTCATCTTCCGCTATGGCCGTGATCTTACAATTAGACATACATCTGGAAATAGGTCTGGGTAAGACTATTATCGAATCATGTGCAGGGATGGGGGTGGATGAAGATACTGCGATAAAAGACGCATGGAAAAACTTCCTTACAAATTCTTTTCACACATTGCTTTCCGCATTTTTCAGTAAAGAGTTTGGCAATCAGATCAATAATCAGCAATGGATAATTGACGAACGCGCGTATGATGTTACCATAAGCAATGTAACGACCAGAGGAAGTCATCCTGATCCACTTCCTTTACGTTGGCTCGGACAACTTGAAGAGACTATAAAAATCCAATCCCTGACAGAAGGTACTCATTGGGTGAGGTTTTACTATGCACAATCGGAAAGCGAATTGATCTCAGGCGAAATACTTCTCGATAACGAAGTTTGGACCGGTATAGAGAAATTCGTCCGTACATTTGATTTCCCCACCTACAAAGATTTCTTCTCGATGCGGGTCTTCATGGTACTGAAAGATCATTCCGACATAAGCCGTATGGCTGCCACAATGGCCTGGATGGTAGGTGAAGATGACGATGCGATAGAACAGCAAATGATGGCAGACGGCCTGTCATTATCCGATGCCGAAAAGGCAAATACATTTATTCCTTTAGCCTTCGGACGTGTATTTCTGAAAGGAATCACAACGGCAGAATTTTCAGATGAAGCCATTATTACAGATGAAACTGAAAAAGAAACAACCATAAAACTTAGCGACGAACCCATCTATACATCTGCATATCAGCTGGCTGAAAAAATAATGAAAGAGGGATGCGTGAATCAAGAGCACTTT
This sequence comes from Dysgonomonas sp. UBA7710, assembly GCF_002482385.1. Classification (GTDB taxonomy): domain Bacteria; phylum Bacteroidota; class Bacteroidia; order Bacteroidales; family Dysgonomonadaceae; genus Dysgonomonas. The sequence continues at coordinate 45,833 of NZ_DLFW01000049.1, forward strand.
CAAAATTTATTTATACAAAGTGCAGAGTTCAATGCTTACAACAATGCGCTGAAAGACGGGGCTAAAGCCGAAGATATGAACAATGCCAGATTCGGAGAACCGGTGATATACATGCCACACTATCAGCCTGCCGAAAAAAAGGAAAAAGCTACAGAGAATATTATTTCTGAAAAGACCGGTAAGAAAAAGAAAAAGCCATCATGGAAATTCTGGAAAAAATAACTTTTCTCCAAGTGGAATAAAAAACAAATATTCATATTCTATTTTCATCATCACAACAGCTGAGTTTCACATCCTATCCCATAACTTCAAACCGGGCAAACTTCAGCAACAATTGCTTCACTCCCGAATTTTCAAATTCTACGGTAGCTTTTCGGCTATCCGGATCACCTGTTACGGCAGTTACCTTACCTACACCGAAGCGTTCATGCTTTATTATTGCTCCCACCTGTACTTCTCCTGAATTTACTCCTGCCGAAGCTTTCGGTGTAGCATTGCGCGCATTCACAAAATTGGAACGTGGAGATGCCGGCGGAAGGCTTACCTCCTGACGCGGGACTGTTGGTTGCCGCTGAGTTACCAGGCGTTCAGGATATGATGCTCGGGGTGTATTGGTGTAATCATACAAATCGTTTGTATATGTTTCAGGCCGGTTGAGCACTCCGAATCCGCCACCACCGAGTACTCCTCCGTTTACGTTCAGATAGCAGGTGTCTATATCACGGAGAAAACGGCTTGGATTGGAAGCGTTTATCTGCCCGTTCCGGAAACGGCTTTTAGCATATGTAATCATGCAGTATTCCTTTGCGCGGGTAATAGCGACATAGAACAAACGGCGTTCCTCTTCCAACCCCCGGAATTCATTCTTTGCCATTGCCGAAGGAAAGAGGTCTTCTTCCAACCCTACAACGAATACATTTTTGAATTCCAATCCCTTAGAAGCATGCACTGTCATCATTGTCACTTTCTCCTGATCGGCTTCCTTATCTGTATCCTGGTCGCTGAGCAACGATACTTCGGATAGGAAATCCATCAATCCTATCCCCCCCAGGCCTTCTTCCTTACGGCTTTCGCAAAACTCATGGATACCGCCTAATAATTCCTGTAAATTTTCCTGACGGCTCATACCTTCGGGTGTCTGATCCTGATAGGCTTCTGTGGCGATACCACTTTGTTTTACAATCCGGGATGCCAGTTCGTAGGCTGACAATTCCTGCAACTGGGAGATGAAACTTTCGATAAGTTCTCTAAATACGCTTAGCTTTTTAGCTGTGCCTGCGTTCACATTCAGATTATAGCCTAATGAATCGCCGATTATCTCCCACAGGCTCACATTATGCAAACGGGCCGCATCGGCTATTTTGTTTAATGTGGTGTCTCCTATCCCCCGTGTAGGGAAATTTATAATACGCCGGAAAGCCTCCTCGTCATAGGGATTGACCACCATACGGAAATAAGCGATCACATCTTTGATTTCCTTACGCTGGTAGAACGACAAACCTCCATAAATACGGTACGGAATATTCTTTTTTCGCAATGCCTCTTCGAAGATACGCGACTGGGCATTGGTGCGGTACAGGATTACAAAATCACTATACGATGCTTTCTTATCGCGGCGGATGTCCCATATCTTATTCGATACGATGACCCCTTCTTCAAAATCGGAGAAAGCACTTGATATTTCGATACGTTCCCCTTCGTCATTCTCTGAATAGATTGTTTTCTTTATCTGTTCACGGTTTTGCTGAATAAGGCTGTTAGCCGCATTAACAATATTTTGTGTGGAGCGGTAATTCTGCTCCAGTTTAAACAACTTCGATTCTGAATAAACTTCCTTAAATTTAAGTATATTATCTATATTCGCCCCCCGAAATGAATAGATACTCTGCGCATCGTCACCCACCACACATACCCGGTGATGCGCATCTGCAAGCTGCTTCACAACAAGGTATTGCGCAAAGTTCGTATCCTGATACTCGTCTACCAATATAAACTGATAGCGCTCCTGATAACTTTTCAACACATCGGGATGGTCGCGAAACAGGACATTGGTATAAAAAAGCAGGTCATCGAAATCCATTGTATTGGATGCCTTCAATCTGTTGTTATAATCCCTGTAAATATCTTTCAACACAGGCATTTTTGACCTCTGGTCGTATTCCAGCAACTCCTTGTTTTGGGCATACATCTGCGGAGAAATCAGCGCATTCTTGGCATTGGATATTATAGCCTGCACTTTAGCGGGTTTGTACACTTTATCATCCAGCTGATACTGTTTGATAATAGTCTTTATCATATTTCGGGAGTCGGCCGAGTCGAAAATGGTAAAATTGGAAGTAAACCCGATTTTTTCGGCCTCGGTACGCAAGATACGGGAAAACACCGAGTGAAAAGTCCCCATCCATAAATAGCGTGCATATTTCCACCCGATTATCTCGGCAATACGCTCTTTCATTTCACGCGCTGCCTTGTTCGTAAAGGTAAGCGAAAGTATGCTGTGTGGCATATAACCTTGTTGGAGAAGGTATGCTATTTTATAAGTAAGTACACGTGTCTTACCCGAACCTGCCCCTGCAATAATCAGGGAAGGCCCGCTTATGTATTCAACAGCTTCACGCTGCTGTTTATTGAGATGATCCAGCAAATTATCCATAAAAATCAGTGATAGGGTAACAAAGATAAGTCTTTTTTAGGAATGTGAGGTTATAACTTCGGGCAAACAAAATGCCGACAGAAAGAGTCCCTGCCGGCATTACTTATTTTATGTCTGTGAGAATCAGATATTGAGAAATTCGACTTCTCCCGACTCGATATGATAAATGGCTCCGACAATCTGTATGCCACCGTCCTCATGCATCTCTTTCAGGAATGGTTCGGATTTTCTTAGTTGCTTTACTCCATGTATTACATTAGCTATAATGGCCCGGTTGTAGACATCGCCTTCGGTCTTGAATACTTCGTTTTCTTCCTCTTCGCTATCCAATTTTTGGATAATGGATTCGATATGTCCGAGTTTCTCAGTATGGTGGGCATCCCGGTTCTCATGGCTGTGCTTTATATCCATGAATGCTTTTACAGCCCCGCAGCTCGTATGTCCCATCACAATAATCAGCTTTGTACCGAGATGTTCGGCTGCATATTCGATGCTACCTTCCTCATAATCGGCCATTACATTCCCGGCAGTACGGATAGAGAATATATCTCCCAACCCTTGATCGAAAACGATTTCGGGTGTCACTCGCGAGTCGGAACAACTGACTACGATCGCAAAAGGTTTCTGTCCCGTTTTGAGTTCGTCGATTCTGCTTAAATCCTGATGAGTATGCAATAACTGACCTGAGCAAAAACGTTTATTTCCCTCTTTGAGAGCATTCAGGGCTTCGTCAGAGTTTTGATCCTGAGCATAAGAAATAGCTGCAGATAAGCTAAAAATGGCTATCAGCCAAAAGTGTTTAAATAGGTAGCTTGGTTTCATTATAGTTGTTATTAAAAAATCGGACAAAAATAGAGAAAGATTCAGTTCCAGATTCTTTCTTGCACATATTTTATAGGAGGGTGATGTTAAATAATGTAAATGACATATTGCTTCACATAATAATATGATTTCGTATTTATGTTAAACAAAAATTCTATTAACTTTATCAGCAACAAATTAACGATTTATCATGAAATACAATTTTTGTGGAAACAGCGGGTTACAATTACCCGAAATTTCATTAGGCTTGTGGCATAACTTCGGGGATGTGGATAGCTTCGAAATGGCTACATCCATGATTTTACACGCTTTCGAGAGTGGCATTACACATTTCGACTTGGCCAACAACTACGGGCCACCTCCGGGAAGCGCCGAAACTAATTTCGGTAAAATACTGGCTAAAGAATTGAAAGGTCATCGCGACGAACTCATCATTTCATCCAAAGCTGGTCATCTGATGTGGGACGGACCTTATGGAGACGGAGGTTCACGCAAATATATAATGGCCAGTATAGATCAAAGCCTCAGACGTACAGGATTGGAATATTTCGATATATTCTATTCGCACCGCTACGATCCGCAAACCCCTGTGGAAGAGACTATGCAGGCATTAGTAGACATTGTACGCCAGGGGAAAGCCTTATATGTAGGCATATCGAAATATCCTCCCGAAAAACTGATCCAGGCATATAATATACTGAAATCGCAACATGTGCCCTGCCTTATCTATCAGGATAAATACAGCATGCTTGTGCGCGAACCCGAAAACGAGCATATGAACATCAACGAGAAATATGGTGTGGGATTTATTGCTTTTTCCCCTCTGGCTCAGGGTCTACTCACGAATAAATACCTGAATGGTATACCTGAAACTTCACGTGCTCACAAAAGTCACGGCTTCCTGCAAGAAAGCGAAATTACACCTGAGGTGATAAAGAAAGTGAAAGCGCTGAACAACCTTGCCGGTCAACGCGGGCAAACTCTTGCCGAAATGGCTTTGGCATGGCTGCTGCATAACAAGCATGTAACATCTGTTATTGTAGGTACAAGTTCATTGAATCAGCTGAAAGACAATCTGAAAGCAACGGATAATTCGTATTTCACAGGTGAAGAACTGGCCTTGATAGAGATGATTCTGGCATAAAACAAAAATAAGCATCCCAACCACAGGGATGCTTATAGATTTCCAAACATTATAACTTAAAAACTACAATACCTACATCGTCAGTACGATGTTATTCTCATCTGCCATGCGGCGTATATTAAGTATAGCATAACGCATACGTCCCAGGGCAGTATTAATACTGACGCCTGTATGGTCTGCTATTTCTTTAAAACTCAAGTCCTGATAATACCGCATTTCCAATACTTCGCGCTGGCTATCGGGCAGGTACGAAATCAGCTTACGGATATCCGATGTTATCTGCATACGGATTATCTCATCTTCTATCGTACCATCGCATAACAGCGGATTGTTCAGTAAATCGACCGGAGCCTCGTCATTAGAAATCGTATTCTCATTCTTTTCCTGACGAAAATGGTCTATAATAAGATTGTGGGCGATACGGGATATCCAGGCACGGAACTTCCCTGTCTCTGTATAACGGCCTTGTTTGATGGTTACGATAGCCTTGATGAAAGTTTCCTGAAATATATCTTCTGCCAGTTCCCTGTTTCGCACAGTGAAATAGATATAGTTGAAGACACTGATTTTGTGTCGTGACAGTAGGATATCAAATGCCTGATTGTTACCATTAGAATAATCGGTGACCAACTGTTCGTCGGTCATGGTTATTAATGTATCCATTATCTCTTATATTTTAAAGTTAAAAAGAGTAATGTTTATTCTATAGGCAAAAAGTTTTTAGAAGGTTTTTAAATATCTTGCGTTAATGATGCAAATAAAAGACAAATTTATGAAATTGACAATATCTAAAAGATTATTTAACAGTGTAATGCGATTTTGCTTAATTTTATATATAGACCGATTGATTTACTAAAAGATATATAATATAAAAAAACAATGAGGGTGTGTCAAAAGGGGAACAGTACTATCAATGTACTACCCTCTTTGTCATCCTGAGTGTAACGAAGGATCTCGACCCTGAGAAACGAGATGTTTCACTCCGTTCAGCATGACAACCATCGGTCACAGGAGCGTAGCGTATGTAAATAGAAAGTGAAAAATACTTTTGACACACCCTCATAACTATATATCAGCATAATGCTTATTCTTGTTCTGTATCGATAACTTTCCATACCACAGCCGAAATAGCAGCACCTAAGAACGGAGCCACAATGAACAGCCACAATTGAGACAGAGCTTCTGCTCCCTGAAAAATAGCAGGACCAATACTACGTGCCGGGTTTACCGATGTACCAGTAATAGGGATACATACAATATGCACCAGAACCAGGGTAAGACCGATCGCAACACCGGCAAACTGATTATTGGCACCTTTGGATGTCACACCTAAAACAACCAATACAAATATGAAGGTAAAGACCGTTTCGGCAACAAATGCCGGTAACAGATCGGTATAGCCGTTAGCCCCTGTAAAAGTTGTTGTTGAGCCGGAATCTTTTGCCAATACATATAATATTGCTGAACCGATAATAGCGCCTATCACCTGAAAGATCATATACAAACCTGCATCCTTAGCCGATATCTTTTTAGATAACAACAAGCCCAGAGTGATTGCCGGATTGATATGACAGCCCGAAATCTTACCGATGGTATAAACCATAGCCAATACTGCCAATCCGAATGCAAATGCTACACCTAGTGTACCGACCGAAGCAAACGGCTGCCCGGCTCCTGCAAATACTGCAGCACCACAACCCATAAGTACCAGAACCATAGTCCCGATCATTTCTGCTAAATACTTTTTCATTGAATTTCTATTTTAATTAAACATTTGTGCTACTTGTGTAATTTTGTGTTAACTATATAGGATATGGCGAAGTTAAATATAAAATCGAATAAAAGATAAAAAAGCTACACTTTTTTTAGTTCTTCCATTTCCATTATTGCTACCATTCCCTATATTTGTAATGCTCAATTAATAAATATTAAATCTAACGCATATGAAGAAGTTATTGTTTTCGCTTTTCGCCTTTTTTATCTGTATATATGTATTCGGACAGGACTATAATGTTCCAAAGAATTATAAATTTGAGAATAAGGAGTCTTATAAGACTTATGAGCCACAGATAAAAGAGACGATAGACTGGCTCCTGCAAACGCCTTTGGGTAAAGATGCAAATAAACGGCAGGAAGCCAATGCGTTTCTTATGGCCTGGTTGAGCGGAACACCGGATGTACATTTAAAAATGGATGCCGGTTTTATGATGAACTTCATCAAAATCAATCCTGAGCTGGTAATGCCTTTCACTGCCGGATGGGCTAAATATTCGCTGGACAACGGATATTCGGAAGATGCATTGCAAGGAACAAAGGCGGGAGTGGAAACAGTTATCGCCTTTTACAGAAAAAACAGAGGATACCTCAAGAAAGACAGTAACATAGAAAAGTATGAAAAACTGATGGAAAAAGGAAAGCTGGAAACAGAAATAGAAAAAAAGCTAAAGACGAAATAATATTAAAAAATAAAAAACGACTATGAGAAAAATTGTATTCACCGTATTATTCGGATTACTATGTATCGTTAGTTGCAGCAAAAAAGCTGAAACAGCTCAGGATGATACCATCATTATAAAAACAGGCATGGATACTGAAGAAAGAACCGGTGATGAACTAAAAATAGCGGCTATCATGACCGTTAAGCCGGAAGCGATAAAAGATATGCTCCCTATATTCCAGGCAGTGGTACAGGGTAGCCAGGAAGAAGACGGCTGCATATTTTACAATGTACATCAGGATATTAACGACTCCACAAGGTTTATTATTCTGGAAGAATGGGAATCACAGGCCGCGATCGATCTTCACGGTAAGACCGACCACTTCAAAACATATCAGGAAGCATCCAAAAATTTGATAGAGAAAAAAGAAGTAATAAAAATGAAACTGGTATATTAGAATATAGATTCTATAAAAAGAGTAAAAGTTCCTGCATTATTTTCAGGGACTTTTATCTTTAAAGAAAGATGATTTTATATCCGTGTAATCTGTAAAACACAAATAAAATACATACTTTTGTAACCTCAAACAATATATAAAAAAGGTTATGATGGAACTGAAAATTGTTGCCGTTATCGTAGTAAAAGCTGCATATAAGGAAGAGTTGGAGAAGGTATTCCATACCGTAGTAGATGAAACCCGCAAAGAAACAGGAAATGTATCTTACGATTTACATCAGGATTGTAAAGACCCTTTAAAGTACACTATACTCGAGGTATGGAAATCACAGGCAGCTATCGACGAACATAACACAAGTGCTCATTTTAAAGCCTTTGTGGCTGCAATAGAAGGTAAAATAGAAAACCTGACAGTGGATATAATAAAGAAAATATATTAAAATACCAATGAGCTAATAATTCAATATGCCGATATGCCAATGAGTAATATCGTTCGAATTGGCAGATTGACTAATTGGCATATTAGCACATTAAATTTATAATTATGTACAGAAATCATACTTGCGGAGAACTGACTCTTGCTGATGTAAATAAAGAAGTAACCCTTGCGGGATGGGTACAAAAAGTGCGTAAACTTGGTGGCGGAATGACCTTTGTCGATCTACGCGACCGTTATGGGATTACCCAACTGGCATTCAGCAAAGATGTAAACGCAGATTTGTATGAACAATCGAATAAGTTCGGGCGCGAATATGTATTGCAGGTAACAGGTACAGTACAGGAGCGTTCGAGCAAGAATATGAATATACCGACCGGCGAGATAGAAATCATCGTCAACAGGCTGGTTATTCTGAATACATCAGAAGTTCCGCCTTTCACTATCGAAGACGAAACCGACGGTGGCGACGACTTGCGCATGAAATACCGTTATCTGGATTTACGCCGTACTTCCGTACGCAAAAATCTGGAATTGCGTCATAAAATAGCCTTTGAAACGCGCCGTTTTCTGGACGAACGCCAGTTCATAGAAGTGGAGACTCCTGTATTGATCGGCTCTACCCCCGAAGGAGCGCGCGACTTTGTTGTGCCATCACGTATGAATCCGGGTGAGTTTTATGCTCTGCCGCAATCGCCCCAGCTATTCAAGCAATTGCTGATGGTATCGGGATTCGACCGTTATTTCCAGATTGTAAAATGTTTCCGCGATGAAGATCTTCGCGCCGACCGTCAGCCGGAATTCACCCAGATAGACTGTGAAATGTCGTATGTCAATCAGGAGGATGTGCTGAATATGTTTGAAGGACTGACCAAGCACCTGTTCAAAAAGGTAAAAGGTATAGACATCCCGGATTTCCCGCGCATGACGTATGCTCATGCGATGAAACATTACGGTTCGGATAAGCCGGATACTCGTTTTGGGATGGAATTCGTGGAAATTAAAGACCTGACCACAGGTAAGGATTTCGTCGTATTCGATTCTTCCGAATATGTAGGAGCTATCTGTGCCAAAGGCGCGGCATCATATACCCGTAAACAACTCGATGCACTTACCGACTATGTAAAACGCCCGCAGATCGGGGCCAAAGGGCTTGTATATGTACGCTATGAAGCTGATGGCTCTCTGAAATCGTCCGTAGATAAATTCTATACAGCCGAAGACCTGAAAAAATGGGCGGAACGTTGTCAGGCAGAGCCGGGCGACCTTATCCTTATCATATGCGGCGAAACTGAAAAGGCACAGAAACAGCTATGTGAACTTCGTCTCGAAGTAGGAGATCAACTGGGACTCCGCGATAAGAATAAATTTAATTGCTTGTGGGTTATCGACTTCCCTCTGCTGGAAAAAGACGAAGAATTGGGACGCTTTTTTGCAAAGCACCATCCGTTTACCAGCCCGAAGGAAGAAGATATTCCATTACTGGATTCCGATCCGGGAGCTGTACGTGCCAATGCCTATGACATGGTAATCAACGGTGTTGAAGTTGGTGGGGGTTCGGTTCGTATCCACAACAGCCAGTTGCAGAATAAGATGTTCCATGTACTCGGGTTTACCGAAGAAAAGGCTCAGGCTCAATTCGGCTTCCTGATGAATGCATTCAAATACGGAGCGCCTCCGCATGCAGGTCTGGCATTTGGCCTCGACCGTCTCGTATCTCTTTTCGCAGGGCTGGATAGTATCCGCGACTGTATTGCGTTCCCTAAAAACAATTCGGGACGTGACGTAATGATCGACGCGCCGGCTGTCCTTGAACAGGAACAATTGGATGAATTGAATCTGAAAGTGGTGATAAAGGAATAATTCTGAATAGTAAATTCAGAAATAAATTTAATCGAAATACTTACTGAAAAGGGGCTGTCTTAAAAGTAATACTTTGCTAACGTAATATTACTTTTAAGACAGCCTCTTTTTATATTCGATCAATTTTTCTTGTCCAGTTCACGGGCTACCCTGCTTTTCATATTATCGCCCCGCAGGTCACGGGCCAATATTGTTCCGTCGGGACCGATAAGTATTATATGAGGTATACCTCTTACACCATACATTTTGGTAGGTATCTCCTGCGCATTTATTATCTGCGGCCATTCTACTTTATCTTCTGTAATAGCCCTTTCCGTATCTTCCGGCTTATCCCATACGGCAACACCAACAATCTCGAATTTATCCCCTTTATATTTTTTGTATATTTCTTTCATATTCGGAGTTTCTCCCCTACAAGGGCCGCACCAGCTTGCCCAGAAGTCTACTAATATATATTTGCCTTTTCCGGCATAATCCGACAGTGATACTTTTGTGCCATCAGGCTGCTCTATTGTAAAGTCACTAAATAACTGACCTTCAGCAGTCTTTTTCAGGGCATCATTTGTTTCCACAACTTTTTTCACCATTTCCAAGGAAGCAATATCTTTACTTAATTTGGCCACAGCAGTATCTATCTGACCTGTACGCATCCACATCGACATCTCGTACAATACAACAGACCCGATAACATTATTTGTGTTAGCATCGAATGTATTTTCCATCAGGTCCATATATTTAGGAGTCCAGACTTTAATAAATATACTATCGAACTCTGCCTTGAACTTATCTTTATCCTTAATTTTATTTTTTAACTCCGTATAGATATTTTCTCTTTCCTTATACAGTTCACCCGTTTTCTTATTATAATCTGTCAATGCATCATTCAATGGAGTATTTGACGCTATGCCATCTTTTAAATTAACAATTATTCGTCCTGTATCCAGTATTAAAGGTACATATGCACCATCTTCAATGAATACTCCGGCATACCGGATAGTATCTGCGATTCCTTTAAATACAAATTTGTTGCTATCTATCAAAACGCTGTCGATCTTATTATTTCCCAACCTATTATGATCGACAAGATAAATTTTCTGCCCATTATAGGTCGAATCAGCTATACCCTCAACCATATACCCGGGTATTACAGGCTGTTTTTTTTCACAGGAAACAATAATGGCCATACTTGTTACCATTATTAATAAAGCATGGATTGTTCTTATTTTCATATTATTAAGTATTAGAATCGATAAATGTAAAATTTTTAAAATATCTTTCCCCAATAATACTGTTAAATAAACAAAAGAGGCTATTCTTCCAAACTTGCCGTACACAGACTTTGTAAAACGTGATTTGTGCCTGAAATAAAAGATTCCGGTCGTAATGGATAAAGATTTTCAAAGAAAATTATCTATATAGGCAGAAAGCTGATAGCATATAATATCAGTTCATCGTTCTTTGAAAATTTGAAATTACAAAAACAGGAAGAAACAGACAAAAGAGAAAAATGGGACAAAACTGTCAAGTTTGTCAGGTTTTTACAAAATAGTTACTGGTTACAAGTTTTGTCGCTTCGTATTTCTAAAGGCTAAAAGCGATTGGCTAATATCCAGAAAAAATTGACAGATAATAAAAAGTGAAAAAAGTGTCAGATTTGTCAGGTTTGTCAGGTTTTTACTCCTACCCTATCAGATACAGATACTTATCTGGGAATTCAAAAAACAGGGTTGCTCAAAGAACAACCCTGTGGTATTTAAGCCTTGACTATGATCTAGGGATATTGACAGCCAGAATGCTTTCGATCTTTAATCCAATGAACAGCAATGTCAACAGGTTCCGTAGAGTCCGAAAACGCCGTGTTATGACCTAATGTTGAAAATAGACAGTAGTCGTAATATCTCCCCTGCGCTTTGAGTGAGTTTAGACTATCCATCGATAACCTTACGGGGACTTGTACATCCTTGTCGCCAAAAAGCCAAAGGCCCGGAATTGAAAGTTTACTAAGGACATCGCAAGGATCAGTACTTACAAATTGATCCAATTGATAACGATCCGGCTCATTACTTATACGTTCGCGTGCCTCCGGGATGTATTTACGCACATCTGCGTCGGTGTGACTATCCCAAAAATCGGGTTTTCCTTCTGTATAATGCTGAAAAATAAGCTGATCGAGAGTTGGAATAACAGCACCGCTAAACAATACCATAAAATCCACAATAGGATTGTTATTTGCGGCAATAGGAATTATCCACCCTGCCTGACTGATACCTACCAAACCAATGGGAATATTTTTATCTAACTGATGAAGTACATTTAGAGCGGTGCTTGCATCTTTAGCTAATAGAGTGAGATTAGCCGAATCAACGTTGTTAGTTCCTACTTCCGGACCGGCATAAATCCCTTCCGATTCGCCTACTCCGCGCTTGTCATAGGTTAACACCGAGATACCTTTTTCGGCCAAAAGCGATGCAAATTCTCTCATCCGGGGTGCCTGACCAGAACCATGTACAAGGACTACCGCTGCATGCGAATGCCGTGGCGTGTAAATTGTGCCGGCCAAAGTGACTCCTGCACTCTCAAATCTGATATCCTCAGCGGTCACGTCCGGCGATTGGGCTTTTACTTGATTCAAGGATACTAAGAGTAAGAGTGCAAAAAGACATCCCCTATAAAAAACAGCGATATTTATTAATCTATCAACGCTTTTAATATAACTTATAATACAATCTTTTTTTGTCATATTTCCAGATTTAAATTAGTTTGATTCACTTTATAATAAGACATAACAGGCAAAAAAAGGTTACACATTTCTTAATAAAACACAAACATTCTTTTCAAAAAAGAAAGCATCTCACTTTTGAGATGCCTTCTAACATTATATAAACAAGTGATTACAGTTTATATTCTTGCCAGTTCTTGATCGGGATATCCGTTTCCTTCATTTCGCAAAAGGCCTGAATAAATGCACTTGCCAAACGGGCGTTCGTGATTAGCGGGATATTGTGGTCGATAGCTCCTCGGCGGATTTTATAGCCGTTGGTAAGCTCGCGGCGTGTATGATTCTTGGGGATATTGACAATCAATTCGAACGTGTGATTCGACATCATATCCATCACATTGTGTTCCTTTTCTTCATCCGGCCAACTGACTACCATTGCCTTAACACCATTATCAGCCAAGAACTGAGCTGTTCCGGCTGTTGCGTAGATATCGTAATTGCTTTCCTGCAACATGACACAGGCATCCAGTAGGTCTACTTTCGATTTACTGTCGCCTGACGAAACCATAACACTCTTCTTCGGAATATTATATCCGACCGAGATCATCGATACCAGCAATGCCTCACTGAAATCATCTCCCAGACAACCGACTTCGCCGGTCGAGGACATATCCACACCCAGAACGGGATCAGTGTTATGCAGACGGGAGAATGAGAACTGGGAAGCTTTTACGCCGATCCAGTCGATATCGAAATTTGAGTTATCCGGTTTTTCATAAGATGCATCCAGCATAATGCGGGTCGCTGTCTCGATGAAGTTACGTTTCAACACTTTAGATACAAAAGGAAAGCTGCGTGAAGCACGAAGATTACATTCGATTACTTTCACATCGTTATTTTTAGCCAGAAACTGAATATTGAAAGGTCCGCTTATATTTAGCTCTTTCGCTATCTTACGGCTTATCCGTTTGATACGGCGGGCAGTCTCGAAATATATCTTCTGAGCCGGGAAAACAAGTGTTGCATCACCGGAGTGTACTCCGGCAAACTCCACATGTTCCGAAATAGCATATTCCACGACCTCGCCATTTTTAGCTACGGCGTCGAATTCTATTTCCTTTGCGTTTTGCAAAAACTGGGAAACTACTACCGGATATTCTTTCGAAACCTTTGCGGCCAGCGTCAGGAATGTCTCCAGCTCCTCGGCATCGTGACATACATTCATCGCCGCGCCTGAGAGGACGTAAGACGGACGCACCAGTACGGGATAGCCCACCTTCTCTACAAATCCCTGAATCTCGCTCAGACTGGTCAATTCCTTCCATGCAGGCTGGTCTACACCAAGCTGATCGAGCATACTGGAAAATTTATGACGGTTTTCAGCCCTGTCGATAGACAATGGAGATGTTCCCAAAATCGGAATATCCTGACGATGTAACCTTATGGCAAGGTTGTTCGGTATCTGTCCTCCCATCGATACAATTACACCCTTAGGCATTTCCAGATCGAGGACATCGAGTACCCGTTCGAATGATAATTCGTCGAAATAAAGACGGTCACACATGTCATAATCCGTAGATACGGTTTCAGGATTATAATTAATCATGATAGATTTATACCCCAGTTTGCGGGCAGTCTGCACGGCATTTACCGAACACCAGTCGAATTCTACCGAGCTACCTATACGGTACGCCCCCGAACCAAGTACCACGACCGATTTATCATTTTTGAAATACGGCACATCGTGTTCGCGCCTGTCGTATGTCATATACAGGTAGTTCGTCAGATCAGGGTTTTCCGAAGCAACTGTATTGATACGTTTTACAGACGGCAGTACATTCATCTTCTTACGAAGAGCGCGTACACGAAGGGATTCTTTTTCTACGTTGCCATCAGGATCTTCTACAAAGCGCGCAATCTGGAAATCGGAAAATCCGAGATGTTTTGCTTTTAGCAGTACTTGTTCCGGGACATCTTCTATACTCTTATAATCTTTCAGGATAAGAGAATAGTCATATATATTTTTCAGCTTCTCGAGGAACCACGGGTCAATCTTAGTCAGGTCGTGTATTCTTTCTACGGTATATCCTTCTTCAAATGCTTTGGCAATAGCGAATATACGCAGGTCGGTCGGGTTCGAAAGTTCTTCATCGAGATTATTGAATTCCAGCTCGCGGTTACCTACAAAACCGTGCATTCCCTGCCCAATCATGCGAAGCCCTTTCTGGATAATCTCTTCGAAGGTTTTTCCAATAGACATTATTTCACCTACCGATTTCATACTGGAACCGATAAGGCGTGAAACTCCGACAAATTTACTTAAATCCCAACGCGGAATCTTACAGATCAGGTAGTCGAGCGAAGGGGCTACATAAGCTGAATTAGGCGTACCCATCTCTCCTATCTGGTCGAGAGTATAACCTAATGCGAGTTTTGCCGCAACAAAGGCCAATGGATAACCTGTCGCTTTCGATGCCAATGCCGAAGAACGGCTCAGGCGGGCGTTCACCTCAATAACACGGTAGTCGTCAGTTTCGGAATTGAAAGCATACTGGATATTACACTCCCCTACAATACCGATATGGCGGATGGCTTTTTTCGAAAGCTCCTGCAGCATGGTCAGTTCTTTCTCATCCAGGGAACATGTAGGCGCAACAACGATACTCTCCCCTGTATGAATACCTAGAGGGTCGAAGTTCTCCATACTGGCAACGGTGAAACAGTGGTCGTTCTTATCTCTTATCACCTCAAATTCTATTTCTTTCCAGCCTTTGAGAGATTCTTCTACCAGTATCTGTCTGGAATAGGCAAACGAACTTTCACACAAGGTCTTGAACTCTTCCAGATTGTTACTGATGCCGCTACCCAAACCGCCTAAGGCATAGGCAGAACGTACCATCACAGGGAAACCGATACGCCTGGCAGCAGCAATAGCATCTTCCATTGTTTCCACAGCCTTACTGACAGGTGTTTTCACATCTATCTCATTCAGTTTCTCTACAAACAGATGGCGGTCTTCGGTAGCCATGATCGCTTCTACGGAAGTACCCATAACTTCTACTCCATACTTTTGGAGGGTACCGTTCAGATATAATTCCGTACCACAGTTAAGAGCTGTTTGTCCTCCAAAAGCGAGCAAGATACCATCTACGTTCTCTTTCTTTATTATTTCCTCAACGAAATAAGGAGTTACAGGTAGAAAGTAAACCTTATCGGCAATACCTTCCGAAGTCTGGATAGTTGCAATATTGGGATTAATCAATACAGTATAAATCCCTTCTTCTTTTAAAGCTTTTAAAGCTTGTGAACCGGAGTAGTCGAATTCTCCGGCTTGCCCGATTTTGAGTGCGCCCGAGCCCAGCACGATGGCTTTCGTGATCTTTTTGTTAATTGACATAGAATTATGGCTAATTGTAATAGATTATTTAGTAATTGCGTAAAGATAAAGCATTTTTATGAATAAGCCCTAAAATATATTATGGTGCTATATCGATAAATAATGGTCTGTGGTCTGATGCAATGCTGTCGTCCAACACTTTAGCATGATATACAGGATATATGCTTCCTGTTGCCGTATATCCCATAATGTAGTCAATAACCCTATCGGGATTGACGGACGGAAAAGTCATGTCTTCTACATTATTAAGGATTTTCCATCCGGCCGATAAGAGTTTTATCTCTTCCGAATCAGGCTCTGCATTCAAATCTCCGATCAGAAAAACAGGCTTGCCATATGCTTTCGCTTGCTGGTTTATAATTTCAATTGAAGACTTGCGGTCTTCTTTGGTTAAGGAGAGATGTGTGGCAAAGATAATGTGATCTTCAAACTCGGCTATAAGGAGTGTACGTTGTTCTTCCTTTCCCGGCAGCGGTATATTTCTTGACGATAAGGGACTTCTTTTAGATAATATTCCTACGCCATATTTCCCTCCCTGAAATGAAATGGCAGCTCCATAAACGGCATGCATCCCGGTGAGATTACTTAATTTACCGAGAACATCAATACCATTGCTGCGTCGGGTTACACTGTCGATCTCCTGAATAGCCAGTACATCGGGAGATACGGATTCTATTATATCTGCTATCCGTTGGTAGTTGGTTATATTATCCATACCACGGGCATTGCGGACATTGTAGCTCATAACCCTGAATGCATCCCTCTCGTGAGGATACTGCTCTTTCTGAGCAAATAAGGAGGACGTAAAAGCCACAAAAAAACAGGCTAGAAATAGTTTCTTCATTGTGTTGATATATAATTGTGTTAAAGGTACCAATATTTAGTATAGCGTCAGGCTCATTTATATAAAAATCAGTCTTCAATCAGCAATTCCAGTCTGTGGAAGGATAAGCATTTATCAATTTCCTTACTCCGACAGGGTATAATGTCATATCCTGCGCTCCCGAATGGGATATAACAAACAGGAGTGATAAGGGTAAAATGATAAGTTTTTTCATATATTCCTTGTAAAATAAAAAGGATATACCCCTTTTATTCAGGATATATCCTTTTCTTATATTCTAAAGGTTAATTATTTACGGATAACTTCCCCTTTAATATTCAATCTGTAAATTGAGTCCGGCACATTAGAGAACACTGTTACATCCTTGTTGAATGTCCCCGGACGGCCAGTCGTAGAATAAGTTACTTTAATCTTACCCTCTTTGCCGGGCAATACCGGCTCGTTTGTATAATCCGGCGTGGTGCAGCCACAACTTGCCTGTACCCTTTGTATAAGGAAAGGCGCAGTACCTGTATTTTTGAAAATAAACTCGCAACTTACCGAACCGGCACTTTCTGCAACTTTTCCAAAATCGTGTACTGATTTTTGAAAAGTAACTTTAGGCGCTTTCTTACCGTCCTGAGCTGCGATAAAGCCTGTCGATAGCACTAATGCAAACAGGATAAGTCCAATCTTTTTCATTTTTCTAATTCTAAATTTACTAATTAATCGAATGTAGTTTCTAAGTTCTTTTGCTCTAAAGAGTTTACAAATGTAACAATAAAATTAACTACATGTTTAACTTTTTACATTATTTTGCATAGCATAGAGTTATATCAGTTCATATATATCCATAAGAACACCGGTTTCTTTGATATTTTGAGTATCTCATCTACCTTACGCATCATCTCATCACTAATGACGGGGCATCCCTGACTCCAGCCCAGTGGCAGATGTTTGGGATAAATATCATGGTCGGCAACAGGAGTATGAGAATGTAATACGACCCAGCGTTTGAAGGCATTATTATTCGTCTTATCCAGTCCGTGCATCTTATAGTGGACATTGATACCCCAGCTGCTGTATGCACGGGCACCTATCTTATATTTTCCCAGCGAAGAGCAATAACTGCCTTCCACATTACTGAACACAGGCTTCGATTGAGTACTTTCCATCCCATAGCCATGGCAGCAAAGGCTTGAATACCGTAGGGTATCTCTTATAAAGTCCCAGACAAAGAAGCGTTTCTTCCCCGAATGGATACTAAAATCGATAAGGATACAGTATTCTGTATTGTAACCTTTCGATTTGCAATAAGCCAGAGCTGAATCGGCTTTAGCCTTAAGGCGGATAAAAGCTCGCTGCTTTTCATCTTCTGTATTTCTATGCTCCGTCTGATCTGCCCTACTGTTGCAGGACTTGTATCTGATGAAAGATACAAGCCCAACCAGTAAGAGTGTGGCTAATATGACAGAGCCGAATGTTTTCATGTACCTGTAGTTTTAGCTGTAAAAGGTCTTTTGTATCATATTTACTATTCTTTCACTGTCACCTTTATTCCCTGCGTATGCGATACAAATTCCGGTGCATACATACATTGAATAGTCGTGATTCCATTTGCATATTCCCCTGTACGGTTTACATACACAGGATATTCCAACACATAAGTGCCTTTAGGCAGATGATCGAAGTAAAAATTAGTGGATGCGTCTTTCGCCATCTGATAGTATATCAGACCACCGGCCCACCTTGTACCAGAAATAGTCTGCTGCGGTTCGAAACATGGCGCACGCATATCTTTCAACTGCACAAAATCCATATCCCTGTCGGTGCGTACTGTCAGACGGATTATAACTTTATCGCCGACTGTCAGCGGGTTCGACTCAGTTATCAGGGTCAAACCTTTTCCTGCTGCCGATACATTTTCTTTAAATAGCTCCTTGCTTACATTGAGATTGCCTTTTTGTGCAGTTATCTTGTCCGGATTTTCGTAATATTGCCAGTACATAGCACCATAAGCAGGCTGGGAAGAGGAGGTGGTTACTTCCACTCTTCCCATATCATTCGCTATTTCCGACTTATTCCATGTTTGTTTGAAATAGCCTGTTCCCAGTTCTTTATTTTCAGGTTGTACAGTCTGGCTTCCTACCTTGATTGCCGTCGGAGCGGGTTCTGTTGCAAACCAGTCCGTACCTGAGCTTAACAAGGCACTGATAGCATCAACAGACGCATGAGTGGATTCCCATACTTGTGTACGCTTCTGATTCAGCAACCAGCGTTTCATCATATCCATATCCTCTTTAGATGCGCCGTTTTGTTCCAAAGCATCCATCAGGAATGTATGTACACTGATAGCAGATAATGACATAAATACATTGCTGCGGTTATTTGGCCAGTACATGCCCATTCCGGCATTCTTAACGGCATGTTCCCTGATTGATTTTACAATCTTGTTTGCCTGCTCTTTTTCTCCGTTTTGTTTCAGTACAACCGAAAGGATAGAACGTTCATACAGGTTCAACTTAGTCCAGTTCCTGGTTGCCACATCTGTATAGAAACGCTCGGCAGCACGTGCTTCCTGACTAATCGGTATATCACGATAGAATGAGCGTACATAAGCAAATTCGAGCTGATTGGTAGAAATAGTTGTAATCTTTTCCCAGTCTTTATTATACTTTTTAAGGTTTTTGAAATCTTCCGCAATCTGATTATCAATATATTTCAATGCTTTCATTTGCATTTCTTTTATCTCCTGCGGATACTCCACCTGTCCTGTTTTTTGCAAATTAGCATATCCGTAAAGTATATACTGAGTTACCGAACGGCTCGGATAAAGTCCCTTGTACCACGACCAGCCTCCGTCACTTGTTATTAGTTCCGCTAATTTCCTTGTAGCTGCGTCTGTTTGTTGTTTTGTATTATTCAGATCGAATAATAATGATAAACGCTGCATTTGTTCTGTTTCGTCTTTGGCATCGAGTACCCAAGGCGTTTCTTCCAGTAAGACAGCTTTCAGTTCTTCATCTTTTTGAAGTTTGGAAACGAGCGTTTGCTTATCTGCTCCCTGCTTTTGCCAAGCCTGTATCATAGAAGCTACTTTCGGATACTGGCGGACAATCGAAGATCCCAATGTATTCACATAATAACTCGCAAACCAGTTCACGGCGTTTTCATTCGACGGATTGCTCATAGTAGGCAATGCCTGTACCGCATACCATGCCGGATTGGATGCATATTCCAATGTCAGGCGATAGTTGCTCGCTGTGTTTGACGTATTGTTATATAGTTTATCGAATGTGAATGTGCTTGTGCCCTGCTTCGTTATATCTATCGGCATGCTTTCCGTTACCAGCATGCGGTTCGATAATACGGCCAACACGTGCTGCTCACCGTCACTGAACGATTCGTTTTGTGCTACAATGCGGCAACCTATTAATTCTATATCAGCAGGAATATCAAATATCCAGCTAACTGATGTAGAGGCATCTTTTTCAAGGGAGAATGTTTGTTTTTGGTTTGCCAGACCTAAATCTATTACTTTCTCTGTTGTAGGATCGAAGAATTCGATATGTACATCACCGGATAAAGACTTATCCGAGAGATTTGATATTTTAGTGGAAATACTTGTCTTATCTCCCTGACGGACAAAACGAGGCATATTAGGCGTCACCATCAGTTCTTTACGGGTAACCACCATCTGCTCTAATGTACCTACACGCGCATCTTTATCGTGAGCCAATGCTCTGAAACGCCACGTAGTATTGCTTTCGGGTACAGTGAAAGATATAAGGGTCTCGCCTTTTTCGTTAGTCCTCAACTGAGGGAAGAAGAATGCTGTCTCGTTGAAGTTCTGACGGATTTGAGGGGCAGAAGCAACCGGATTTGAAGGATCAAGTTTATCCAATAAGCCTTCTACACCTCCTGCCGAATCGGCGAAGGTAACAGATTCGTTAAGCATTCCCTGTGGTGCAGCAACAGGTGCTGCGCCTCTAATCATTATTCCATTTTCAGCCCTCACTTTTGAAACAGCTCCTGTCACCACTTTTTCTTTTAGAACATGTTTAGTAATGAAAATTCCATTATCGGAATAGTTTAAATATTGTTGAGGAATATCTCCCAAAGCATTATTCCTTCCATATGAATATATATAATCAAACCAGTTGATGACATCTTTCGTCCTTTCAGGAATCGATATATCATATTGAGCCTTATAATAAAAATTAAACCATTGGGTATAATCATTACTATACCATGGGAAATTGTAATTTATTGGCATTACATATTCCCTGCTTGTGTACGGACGGTTAAACGACCATGCCGTATACGGATACAGCTTATCCAGAGAAGTGTCATACATAGAAGTCAGCAGTTCTGCCAAAGCGGGTTGATTTGTTGTATCCTTTACGCTTATAGTCCATGTTTCGGCCTGTCCCGGACGAAGCTTATCACGGAATACTTCCAGTTTAATATTCAATTGAGTATCCGGCAAATCTGTTTTCTTATACAATGAAGCCCCTTTATTATAAAGTTTACCATCCCTTACCGATGTGAATGTCATTTTCAATTCATCGCCGTACTCGTCTTTGTAAGGCACGGTGAATGTCTGGTTCGCATCACTGAGTTTTACGAAACGTTTTTCAAATACCTTCTTATTATTATACAACTGATAAAGGACATATGAATCTTTTTCAGACGAACCGAATATAACTTCACCCGGCTTGTTTTTCTCAAATAACAGATTCTTCGTTACCAGCCATTCGTTTGTCTTTACAGGCGGCTTCTTATCGGCATACGAATAGAGTACGAAATTCTGCTTTTCGCCCACTTCATTCCCTCTACTATCCAATGCTTTCACCTGCAACTGATATTTACCCGACGCTAATGTTTTCAATCTGGCTTTCAACTCGGTTTGTTCTCCTGTTTTGAATGAGCCGGACAATGCTTTGCTTTTTATAGAATCGTTATCATCCAACGCATATATTTCATAAGTTCCCGAAGTTTCAATATCCTGTGCCTGCAAGTTACGGGCAGCGATTTTGAGTTCGTAGTCGCTTGCTTTCTCCATCTGTTGCGGTATATCGATATTGATAACCATCGACACATTCCCTACGGTTAGGGTATAAGTGTTCGACTGTGTTTCGCCATTCACATCCGTAACCGTAGCTGTAATGTTGAATGTATATATCTGCTTGTCATTGATGGAACGCAGAAGCGCCCTGTTGCCATCTCCGGCTTCGGGAGTGAATGTAATTTCGAACGAACCATCATCGTTTGTCTTCACAATACCATCCGTAAAAGGCGTGGTGTTACCTGAACGCCAATACCAGAAGCTAAACTGCTCACGGGTTATATTGTATTTCACATCGGCACCCTGTAAACTGATGCCCGAAAAGTTCTTGGCATAGCCTTTCAGCGTCACCTCTTCCCCGAATGTATAAGTTTTATCTACTTTATCGAAGGTTATTTCAAAGGTAGGACGTTTGTATTCTTCTACATTAAAATAGGCTGAAGCGTCGTCTATCTCAATATGATATCCTCCCAAAAGACTTGTTTGCGGCAAGATAAATTCGCCGGATATAGAGCCGAATTCATTTGTTATGATTTCCTTTTCAGCAATAGATTCACCATTTGCATTGTATAATTCAACAGTATATTCTTTATTCGCCAGCAATTTAGAACCATTATCTATGGCTATTGCTTTGAAATAAACGGTCTGGCCCGGACGGTAAATACTCCTGTCCGTAAATATACTGATGGCCTCTTCATCTCCGTCTTGCTTATTCTGATTCCATCTGTAATTCTGAGCCGATAAGGTTTCTGCCCGCAAGCAGGAATCAGCTCCTAATTCAACCTTATATGTAGCTATGTTATAACGATACTCATCAGTACTAATCGTTTTATCATTATAAACAGCAAGTCCCGAAGCATCTGTTTTAAGCGTTGTAACCAATAGCTGACTTGTTCTTCTGCCAGGGGATTCGATGGCATATATTTTAACTGTGGCATCTTTCACCGGTTTGCCTGTCATACGGTCTACTACAAGTATTTCGTATTCATCTTTGGCGCTGTTGCGGGATAATGCTATTAAAGAAGATACGGTAAAATCGAATGTATTATTGATTTGTAAATTTAAATTATCCTTCGCATTATCATTTTCCAAACTATCTTTCGAACGACAACTAAAAGAATATTTTCCGACAGGTAAGACACCTAAATCTACAGACAATGTGTCCTGCTGATAGGCAGCTTTAGAAATCAGGTTCAACTGAATATCTTTCACCTGATTGTACTTTCCGTTTTCTACTTTATATAATTTGAAGTCCGGCTTTTCCGTCAAAGCTTGTAAATTCTTATGTATCAATGTCAGCTGAAACGGTTGTTTCGGATACTGTAACTGATTCCCTTTTATTGTGAGAGACGGATATTCCATTTCATTCAATCTGGCTTGAAGCACTTTTGCCCCGTATGATGCCGGATATTTATCTATACCTTTCTTTATCCATGTGTAAATCTTTTCTCTTACATCGGCTGATTGAGTTCCGGTATATGAATCTACTATTTTATTTATAATCTCAGTAGACGCTTCATTGTTCTCATATTTTTTTTCCAGAGCGATGAAAATGTCTAATACTTTATCACCAGACAATGTACGGGAATTCCGACTAAGATAGTTTGCCTTATCAATCTCCGTGAAAACAAGTGTCGGTATCATATTACGGCTCAGTAAATCCTTCATATATTGCTGGTAATACAGATAGATTATTTGCCGCTTATCCGCTCCGGCGCCAATATTGAGTTTGATATATTCATCTGCCGGGGCTGCCAGTTGCTCCAGACTTGCCCCCGTAAGCGTTGCATCATATTCCCGATACCCCATACCCTCTATTCTTTTTACAATCTGAATAGTGCGTTCCATCAGGAAGTCGTATAAAGTAGGATAGTATTTCTGACCGTCAGTACCTAAGAGTATTATATCGTCATAAGCCTTGGTTGTGGATTGTTTAAGCGCCATGATATCTTTTACCGATAAATCCAAGTTCCCGATAATCTTATTCATAAAGATATTACTGCTCCACTCTTTCATATCTTCAGGAACAATATCCTGTAAATCGGTTCGCTGGTTTATCTGCCACTGGTTGCTGTTATAATAGTCGGAATATAGCTCAGCTAACATTGAATGCAACAAAGCTTTTTCTTCCGTATTGGTCGTCTGAGATAATAAATCCTGCAAATCTATGAAGATGGCCTCGCTATCGCTTCTGTCGATTTGTTTCTTATATTTATTTTTATAGATCAGAGCTTTGATGACTTGAGTGGTATTCTTATCGGAAATAGCCTTTTGCAGAATTTCATCTACAGATTTAGCGGCCGATTGCGGAAGACTTTGTTGCTCATAATCTTCTACCTGTTTCCACTCATTTTCATATTTCTTATTTGATGTTTGTGCTATCATACTGATGCTCAATAAAAAGAACAGACTAATCAATAATTGCTTCTTCATATTATTATGTTTTGTATTTTCTCTCAATATATTATAGACGGATTTTAGGTGTATTATTCATAAGGAAAAGAGTTAAAATTAGTTATGAGTTATATACTTTCAACTCATCACTTACAACTTATCATTTACTAACATACATTCCCAACCATACGGCACCAATGCCTAATACGCAGCTGGCTAATGTATAAACAAAGGCCATTGTCATCTGGTTGTTGTTGGCCAATGTTAAAGTTTCGCTGGCGAATGTGGAAAAAGTTGTAAAGCCTCCGCAAAATCCCGTTATAAGCAGAAACCGGAGATTATTGGATGGTAAAAGGTTTGCAAATAAACCGATACAAAAGCAGCCCAGAATATTGACTGCAAATGTCCCGACAGGAAACGGGAAGGGTTCTGATCGCGTTACCAGCACTGAGGCGAGAAAACGCATAACGCTGCCCACTGCACCTCCTATACTGACTAAAAGAATCTGCTTTAACATGACTCAAATTTACATGTTTATTTTTAAACAATAGATAAGTTGTCAAAAATAGACTTCCTCAATTCGCTATTTATGTAATAATAACATTAATGATATGCTTTTTGAGTGTGATGTAAAACTTGTATCGTTTGCCTCCGCCCAATTGCTGATGACATTCGTATATTCCAGGCTGGCTAATTTCATTAAGGGAGATTCGGTAATTCGGTTCAAAGTAAAAATCGGGGCTTTTATTTAACGATCGTTAAACAAAAATACATATATTTGCATATGCCAAAAGTTCAAACAAATAAAGAAGAGTTGATAAAAAAATCGATGCAGGTATTCATCAAAACCGGATACTTCCACACAACATTAGCCTGCCTGGCAAAAGCCTGTAATATAGAGAAACCTCATTTTTACTATTATTTTAAGGATAAGAAAGATTTAATGAATCAGGTACTGATTTATGCAAGTGCCCAAATAGAAAAGCTAGTATTCGATATAGCATATAAAGAAGATATAAAACCTTCTGTACGCTTACATGTAATACTAGATAATGTACTGAAAATTCATACAAAAAATAAATACGGGTGTCTGATGGGAAATACACTCCTCGAAACAGTTGGGAGGGAGCCATATTTCAAGCCTGTGCTATGTGCATATTTCAACAAATGGAGGGAAGCCCTGACACATCTGTATCTGGCCGCTTATGAAGAAGAACAGGCAAAGGATATGGCAAATGAGGATGTTGCCAAATTGCAGGGAGGCATCATGTTGATGAGGCTCTACGAAGATAAAGATATTCTTGGGAAAGTAACTGATAATATCAAAACCAGACTATAAATTTTGTAAACTATTAGAATTAACGTATAAGAAATGAATGCAATCATTAATTCAATAGGGATTTATATCCCTGAAAAACGAATAGACAACCATTATTTTGAAAGTATAGTAGACACAAGTGACGAATGGATAACCACCCGTACAGGTATCAGCCAGCGGTTTTATGCCGCGGAGAACGAATATACCAGTGACCTGTGTGTAAAAGCAGTGCAAAACCTTGCGTCCAAATACAATAAGGATTTATCGGATATTGATTTTATCATTGTAGCTACCACCAGTGGTGAACAGGTTATGCCCAACATGGCAAGTCAGGTACAAACCCGGCTGAATATTCCGAATGCGGGATGTATAGATGTTTATGCTGCCTGCGCAGGATTCGTGTATGGAATTATCCTCGCCAAAGGACTGATCGCCGCCAGCACACATAAAAAAGTACTGGTAATAGGAGCGGAAACACTTTCGAAAATTGCAGATTTTACCGACCGGACTTCCTGTATATTGTTCGGAGACGGCGCAGGAGCCGTTATAGTGGAAGCCAGTGACGAAAACCATATATTTGATGCACTGACCGAGACGGATGGTTCGCATGGGAAAGACCTGTATCTGGCACACCAGAATGTACCGATAAACGGAGAACCTGTTATTCCGGACCGCAATTTACACCAAAATGGAAAAGCAGTTTTCAAATGGGCGGTAAGCACTCTGGTTGGAAAAATACAGGAACTGACTTCCAAGAACCACCTGAAACTGGACGATATAGACTGGTTCATACCACACAGTGCAAATATACGGATACTCGAATCGGTATGTTCAGGGCTGAATGTCCCGATGGACAAGTGCTTGGAGAGCATCAGAAACTATGGTAATACTTCCGCTGCATCCATTCCTATAGCCTGGTATAACGGCATAGAATCGGGTAAAGTAAAGCCGGATGACAACTTATTGTTGATCGGCTTTGGTGGAGGATTGACCTGTGCCGGAATATGCCTGCAAAATAAGATTGAGAAAAAGTAAAAATATCTACCTGATTCACAGGAGGAAATGAATTTTATTTCATTTCCTCCTTTTTTATTCTATTTCTTTTGTCTAAAAAAATAGACTAATTATTTCGTTGTCTAATTTTTTAGACTAAATTTGCGGTATAACTAATGAATATCGCAATATGAAAAAGACAATCTTACTATTAGCATCATCAGTCCTTTCAGCAACTGTATGTTCCCAACAGGTGGTATCTGTCCGGAAAATAGAAAAAGGAGATATCAAACAGGAAAAACTCGATGCCGCAACAATCCGCTGTTATTATAAATTCACACAACCTGTAACAGCAGATAAAGAGACTCGTCAGCAATCAGATACGATGACTCTGGATATCGGGCAGAAAGTTTCCCGGTATTATGATGCTGCACGTATGAAGCGGGATTCTCTATTTGGCGACTTTATGAGCAATAAGTTAAATCCGTCTACAATACAAAGCATATCGATAATGAAAGACGGGGATATGTCGACGTTGGATAACAAGGGTGGAACAACTTTCGATTCTACAACAAAAGGGGAAACAGCTCAATTATTCAAAAAACGCCGGACAGGAGAAATAATAACAATTGACAGGGCCGATAATGCCCCACAAAAATATAAATGCGCAGAAACTATCCCTGCACAGCAATGGAATATCTCGACCGATACACTGACCGTGCTGGGCTATATATGCCAGAAAGCTACTACGGAATTTCGCGGACGGAACTATGAAGCATGGTTCTCTCCTGATATTCCGGTAAATGATGGTCCCTGGAAGTTCTATGGATTACCGGGATTGATAATGAAAGTATCAGATTCTGAAAATCTGTTTTCTTTTGAGCTTATAGGGTTGGAAAATCTTAACAATCCGGTTGATATTACTATGGCTCAGGAAGATTATATGAAAGCGAGCATAAAAGACCTCGAAAAATTAAAGAAAAAACAATCGGGAGGTACTGCCGTAAATGTTAACGGAGGGAATGTAATAATGATACAGAAAAAGAATAATAAAGAGTACCTGTCTTTAGAAATTGATTAAACTCCAAATCAATAAATATAAATGATGAAGAAATATCTCCTGACTCTCTTTATCCTTATATCCGGTTTCACACATGCGCAGACCGTCATTAAAGGGATAGTACTCAATGAGGACAATAAGCCTGTACCGGATATCAATGTCACTTTACAGGAAAAGGGGCGCACCTTGATGCTCGGTTATGTATTGACTGATGAGACCGGAAAATATAAGATAGAATATAAGGGTAAGAGTGACAGTATTGTTATCATTGTTTCGGGCTTTAATATCGGCAAACAATCGAAAACAGTTAGTAACCGGAGTCAGGATGTGGACTTTTCCATTATACAGGAGTCTATCGTGTTGAACGAAGTGAAGATAAAGCCGCCGAAAATAAGGCAGGCGGGAGATACGCTGAACTATATCGTGGAAAGTTTCAGCGATGCCAATGACCGTACAATAGGCGATGTGTTGAAAAAAATGCCCGGCATACAGGTTAAAGACGACGGAGCAATACTTTATCAGGACAGGCCTATAAATAAATTTTATATCGAAAATGCAGACTTATTACAGGGCCGTTATGGCATAGCTACAAATAATATAGAAGCCAAAGATGTATCCACTGTGCAGGTAATGGAAAACCACCAACCTGTGAAGGCTCTGAAAGACCGCGAATTTTCGGAAGACGCCGCTATAAATCTCAAATTGAAAGATTCGGCTAAAGGCACTCTTATCGCAAATGCACAAGCAGGTATGGGTGCTGCGCCTTTGCTTTGGAACAATGAACTGACAGGAATGTATATTGCAAAAAAGTTGCAAAATATAACCACCTATAAAAGTAATAACTCCGGCGATGATGCCGGGCGGGAGCTAAATTCGTTCTATTCGGGCGACGCTTCACGAATGAAAAGTAACAGCCTGCTGAATGTACAGGCCCCGTCTTCCCCGTCGATCAGTGAAAAGCGGTATCTGGACAATCAGGCGAATATGGTTTCATTTAATAATCTATGGAGTCTCAAAACGGATTACCAACTGACTGCAAACATCAACTATCTGAACGACTACCAGCAAAAGAGCAGTTATGCATATACAGAAAACTATCTGCCGAACGACGAAACAATAAAGATAGAAGAGTTGCTAAATTCGAGATTGAGGAAAGAAAGACTAGGCGCCGATATACAATTGAACGCCAACAAAGAAAAATATTATTTCAACAACCTGCTGAAACTCGAAGGAGTCTGGGACCGGGAACGGGGTGATGCCATTTCCACGGATAGTGTTTTTCAGCATCTAAAAAAGCCGAACTATAGCATCAGTAATACATTCAACTTGGTAAAAACGAATGAAAAACATACATGGACTTTCTATTCATTCAACGGGTCCAACACCTCATCCCAGACACTACGCGTACAGCCCGTATTGTATGAACAATTGTTCAATCCTGCGCCTGCGCCGGAAGCCATGGTGCAAGACGCCGAACGAAACGACTTTGCTTCATACAGCAGAATTACATGGGGACTTGGCAAGGGTACAATAAAACAGAATTACACATTCGGATTTAACGCGGACTTACAGCAACTCAAGTCGGCATTGCAGACCGATACAAAAAGCGGGATGGGTAATTTGGCCGACTCTATGAGAAATAATATGAGACAGAATAAGTTCGAGTGGAAATTCTCACCGAATTATACATATGCAAAAGGCTATAAGTTAAATATATCGTTGTCGTTACCTCTCAGTTATACAATATTGAATACAGACAACAATGTACCGGATAAAAAAGAAAATAAGGGGTATTTGTTTTTTAATCCCTCTCTCTTTGGCAGTTACAAATTATCCGCATACTGGAGCAGTTACCTGAATGCCGGCTACACCAACTCGACCGGAAGCCTTAATAATATGTACACTGGATATATTATGTCTTCGTATCGGAACTTATCGCGCAACGACGGGAAATTATTCAGACAGCAATCCCGGAATTACAGCCTTGTGCTAAATTACAGGAATCCGATAACAACCCTGTTTGGGATGGCAAACATATCATATTACCGGAATAAGGTTAATTTGCTTTACGACTATTATTACAGCGGTATATTAAAATTGCAATCGACCATAGATATGCCAAATACAGCAAGCGGGATAAATGCAAGTGTACACGGCAGCAAAGAAATTGAATCCATAAACACAACCGTTTTTATAGGCGGCAGCTACAATAACAGCCAGTCTTCACAAATAAATCAGGGAGAACTTATCGATTATTCCAGCCAGAACTTTTCGGTTTCACCACGCTTTCTGACGAAGTTTGGTTCAAGTGTAAGTTTTGAATATTCAATACGATACACACAAAGCCAGAGTAAAATAAAAGATAGTGGCAGAAACTTCGACCCTATACGCATAACATCACAAAATGCACAACTGAATATTTTCCCACTGAAAGGGTTGGTAATAAACCTGAGATATGAAAACTTCTATAATAATACAATTGCTTCGGGCGGCAGATCTATGTCATTCGGTGATATCGGGGTAAAATATAAATGGAAAAAAGCAGAAATAATCCTCGATTACACCAATATCTTCAATTCCGGACAATATATATCCACATCATACAGCGATGTGAGCAGATATTATTATTCTTACGATTTACGCCCGGCGGAAGTATTGCTGAAGGTGCGGTTTAAACTGAAATAAGTCCTGTAAACAGTTATTCACACATATCACTAAAGGATAAACTCTATTTTACCATTTCTTATACCCGGAAGTTTTTTGACCCTTGGCGCCTTTGCAAGAAATAATACATTATTTTCAATCCCACTTATATACTTTAATTTTGGTACATTAAAGTACATAAGTGGGATCGTAATTATTCTTTTAGCTAACAAATATCCGGAATCAATCAACCCTCAAAAAAGCTGCACCTAAATATCAGGACATTTCACAAAACCAATCTCTGAAATATATAAACAGATTAAATAATAATTATCTATATAGCAGAACTTATAATTATAAATATTATCGGTTCTGCGCTCCTTGAAATGATCCTTTAGTATATTGCCCCTGAAAAAATTGATAAATAAAAAATGAGTAAAAGTTGTCATAGTACATGGCAAAAATTTCTTATACTCCTTGTGCTCTTTGTGTAATACTTTGTGCCCTTTGTGGTTAAATTATTTTATTAACTTTTTGCTTGACCAAAAAGTTACAAAAACTCAAGGCTGCATTTCACGGCGACCCAAAACCGGTTTGCCGGCTGAGCAAAAAAACTCGCTCATAAAACGGTTATATTTTCCAGCAGCAGATAAGTTCAAACACGTTTTTGCTCTACGCCGACTTCACCGGATTGGGTGCCCCGCCCCGCCTTTGAAATAAAGGCCGTTTTCGCAAGGCGACGATTTAATTACGAAATCTTTTGTCATGTACTTAATACATGTGTTACTTTTAGCAAGTAGTAAGTTTTAAGTATTAAGTTGAAAGTTATATGAGAGTGGACAAGATACCAGTTGTTGACTGATGACTGCTAACTGTTGACTGTAAAAGTGTTACCTTTGTTACCTTTTAACCATATATAGTTAACGGATGTAAAAAAACAAGATAAAAACAATGAAAAAACTGTCAGATATGTCAGGTTTTAACCAAATACAGTTAATAAACGTAAATATGGTGATGGGTTAGACTTGCGCCTTAGCGTCTCTGCGAGAGAATATTATTGATTATTGATAACTGGCAAGATGCTTCGCTCCACTCATCATGACAAACAAATTATTAATTGTTCTCGCTGTCATTTTTTGTCAGAGAAAGAGAAGTTTCTTACTTTACACTCTATTTACTAAACTTTTTAACATTATTATTGTTGAATCTTTAGTTATTTTATCTTTACACTCTTAAAATGATTTAAATATCAGGCATACATCTATGTATAAAAGACTTCTCACTACCTCCGTCATATTCATTACAACTGCAATATCGTTATATTCCCAGTTTGCCATACACAAAACAGTAGTTCCTTCGCAACCTGCCGATTCTATAGATATCGCTTTCTATTCCAAAAAGAAAGGACTTGGAGCTGCAACCCAGATATTTTCATTCAATATGGGTTTATGGGCATTTAACAGATATGTAGCCAAACAGGACTATGCATATATCGATATCCACACCATCAGAAAAAACATTAAGCATAAGTGGGTATGGGATAATGATGATATGGGCAATAATATGTTCCTGCATCCCTATCATGGCAATCTTTATTTCAATTCAGCCCGTTCGCGGGGATACAACTTTTGGGAATCAGGAGCCTTCGCCCTTGGAGGGAGTGCCATGTGGGAATTGTTTATGGAAAACGAATATCCTTCGTTCAATGACATCATAGCTACCCCTGTAGGCGGGCTCGCTTTGGGAGAGGTTTTTTACCGCACATCCGACCTGGTTCTTGACGACCGGAAGATTGGAATGAACCGTTTCGGACGCGAATTAGCCGCTTTTGTTATTGCTCCTACCCGGGGCCTTACCCGTGTACTGAACGGTGATGCATGGCGTAAACGCGCCACGACGGGTAAACAATTCGGAGTACCGGATGTATCTGTGGAAATAGGTACGGGCGTACGGGCGCTGGAACTGAAAGGGCAGATACTGGATAAGGGGGTCGGCGCTGCCGTGGATATCAATATCGAATATGGGGACCGCTTTGCCACGGAAAATGAAAAACCTTACGATTACTTTTCGTTCCGCAGCAATCTGAATGTTCAGGGCTCACAACCATTACTTAGCCAATTAAATATACTGGGGCGTCTTTATGTAACAGAAGTAATTGATAATGAGAAGGATTTCCTTAGCTTCGGATTCTATCAGCATTTCGATTATTACGACTCTGATACGATATCCGATGTGTCGGGCCAAATTCCATACAAATTCTGTACTCCGGCTTCTGCAGGTTCGGGATTCATATACGAGAACAAGCGATGGAAGAATTTAAGATTCACAGCCTTTATGCACGGCACACTTGTCCTGTTAGGAGGTACGCTCAGCGACCATTATGTAGTGGACAAGCGAAATTATAATCTGGCAAGCGGATTCAGCTCCAAGATAGGAGGAAGCCTTACCTACAAAAACAAAATAAGCGTGTCTACCTCTTACGAGATGTATCGCATGTTTACGTGGAAAGGCTATCCGGAAAATGTAGACTGGGAAAATATAAATGTCCATGAGTTCGATTATCAGGGCGATAGGTCACAAGCCATACTCCATGCTTTTAGCGTAAGAGCGGATCTGAAAATGACCGAGCATCTTTACCTGACAGGAATATACAGTAATTATACCCGGGATACCAATTACAGGTATTTCGATAATGTATTCTCCAAGACATCGGAAGGCCGTTTACTACTAAGCTATAAATTTTAAGATTATGATAATAACCGAAACTCCATATCAAGATGTACTCAACATGCGTCGGCAAGTAATGTATCCCGGCAAGGATACTGAATTTGTAAAGTTACCAGATGATGAACAAGGCTTACATATCGGAGCATATGAGAATGGCGAACTGGTATCTGTCATGTCTATCTTTCTTCACGGACGAGATGTACAGTTCCGCAAACTGGCAACCCGCAACGATATGCAGGGAAAAGGCTTTGCTTCGGCTCTTATGCAGTGGCTTATCGATTATGCCAACGACATGAAGCTGAACAGGCTATGGTGCAACGCCCGTACGAATGCAACCGATTTTTATAAGAAATTCGGATATAAGGAAACGGATGAGCATTTCTCACAGAATGGGTATGAATATATTGTAATGGAACGTAAATTCCAATTTCAAAATTAGCTTATTTTTAAATTAGCAGATATGTGAATTAAATTATTCTTAACACTTAATTCTAATACTAAACTTTTCCTACACCCCATTTGTTTTAACATCATTATTAACTAGTTATACTCTAAAATGGAAAAAAGAAAAATAGGAAAATCAAATCTGGAGGTATATCCTTTCTGCCTGGGAGGAAATGTTTTCGGCTGGACAGCCGATGAGAAAGTATCATTTGAAATTCTTGATGCATACACCGATGCAGGATTTAATTTCATAGATACTGCAAATGTATATTCAGCATGGGTACCCGGTAATAAAGGAGGAGAATCGGAATCTATTATTGGTAATTGGCTGAAGAAATCAGGAAAAAGAAAAGACCTTATTATTGCGACTAAAGTAGGAGCCGCATTTTCTCCGGATAATAAAGGTTTGAAAAAAGATTATATATTAAAACAGGTAGAAGATTCACTCCAACGCCTGCAAACAGATTATATAGACCTCTACTTTTCTCATTACGACGATCTTGTTACTCCACAGGAGGAAACACTGGAAACTTATTCCCAACTAATAAAAGAAGGCAAAGTCCGGTATATAGGAGCTTCGAATATGAGTGCTGAAAGACTTGTAGAATCTATTCATAAAAGTAAGGATAACGGATATGCTGAATATATCTGCCTCCAACCTGAGTATAACCTCTATGACAGGTATAAGTATGAAACAGAATACGAACGTGTAGTCGAGAGATACGGACTGGGTGTAGTCAGTTATTATTCATTGGCAAGTGGCTTTCTTACAGGAAAGTACAAATTTGATGAAGAAGTTAAAGGTAATAGATCCGATGCCGTAAATGAATATATGAATGATAGAGGAAGACGGATTCTGGATGCATTGACTCAGGTCTCGGAACGGCTGAACGCGACTCCTGCCCAGGTAGCTCTTGCCTGGCTTATAGCGCATCCATCTATTACGGCACCTATAGCCAGCGTTTCCAAAGCTACCCAGCTAGATATACTGAAAGCTGTTGATCTGAAATTAGGCAAAGAAGATATTGAAAAGCTGAACAATGCCAGCGAATAAGTAAAAACATCCAAAGATCATAGATATAAACAAAAAGGACAGGTTAAAGCCCTGTCCTCTTGCATTATATAATCAAAATCTTATTTAGTGTCCGCCGCAACCACAGCCTGAACCGCAGCCACCTGCTCCGGCCATCTCTTTTTCTTCGTGGCTGCCACAACCGCAAGAGTCGCCTTCGCTATCTCCGCAGCCGCAACCAGAACCACAGCCGCAACCTCCCTGAGGAGCAAATAAAGCAGCTATTTCTTCCGCTGTAGATTCTCTGACATTAAGAACCTTACCTGAGAAGTTCAATGTTTCACCTGCTAACGGGTGGTTAAAGTCCATTTTGATAACATCGTCCTTAACTTCTACCACAGAACCATTCAGGCGGTTACCATTCGAGTCCATCATCGGTACCATATTCCCTTCGAAGATCACTTCCTCATTAAGTTTGCCGTCTTGTTCAAATATATGGCGGGGTAAGTCGACCAATGCATCATCGTCGTATTCACCGTATGCCTCGTCCGGAGTAAGTACGAAATCGAAAGAATCGCCTTCTGCCAATCCGTCCAGATTCTTTTCAAAAGCCTCAAGCATCGAGTTTGTTCCGTAGATAAATTCAAGTGGAGTCTCAGCTGTAGCTCTTTCCATTAGTTCACGTTCTTCACCTTCACCTACATTAAGATCATAAGATAAAGAAACAAACTTATTTGTTGAAATTTTCATTTTTAAGTATTTGTTTGTTTAATTAATAACCAAAGTCTGTTGAGACTCTTTTGTTTATTCTTTGAAGACAACAATCGTGCCTGATTTCGCTTTAAAACAACTATCTTAACCAATTTGTTTGGAATCTACCGCCTTTTTAAGATTATCCAACGCTTTCCGGATATTAGACAGAGGCGTACCTACATTCAAACGCATATATCCTTCCCCTCCTTGCCCAAACATGGTTCCATCGTTAAGTGCCAATTTGGCATCCTTTACAAATAGCGAAACCAGTTCTTTTTGCTGAAGCGCGAGTTCTTTACAATCGAGCCAAACAAGGAAAGATGCCTGCGGCAGCATAACCTTTATTTGAGGTATATTCTCTTTCAGGTATTCATCTACAAAAGTAATGTTTTTCCAGATATACTCCTTTGCCTCGGTAAGCCACTCATCACCATGTTCATAAACAGCTTGTGCGGCAAGATAGGCAAAGATATGCCCTTCTTCCAATTCACTACTCGAAAGATAAGCATTGAATCGATCCCTCAAATCCTTATTAGGTATAATTGAATAGGAACTTACAATACCTGCGATATTAAACGTCTTGCTCGGTGCCATAAATGTTATGCTGTTTTGAGCAGCTTTCTCTGACACACTGGCAAAAGGAATATGCTTATGCGGTGTAAATGCCAGGTCGGAATGAATCTCATCCGAGATGACAAGTATCTTATTATCATAACAGATTTCAGCTATATCAACCAATTCCTGCCGTGTCCATACCCGTCCGCCGGGGTTGTGAGGATTGCAAAGGATAAGTATCTTACATGACGAATCTATTATATTTTTCAATCCGCCCAGATCCATCCTGTATTGTCCGGTTTCTAATATCAATGGATTATCTGCTACCGGCCGGTGATGTAATGTAGGTATAATACGAAAAGGATGATAAACCGGCGGCTGTATAATTACTTTATCATCTTTGGTTGTAAAGCAGTCGATTACAAAAGCAATTCCTTTGACAATACCGGGAATGAATGTTAACCATTCCTGTGCTATTTTCCAGTCATGTTTTTTGTTCACCCAGTTGATTATAGCATCGTAATATGCCTGAGACGGACATGTATATCCAAATATACCATGTTTTGCCCGCTCTATAATAGCCTCCGTAACTGCCGGAGGTGACAAAAAGTCCATATCGGCCACCCATAGGGGTATCAGATCGGGATTTCCATAGCGCGGCTCCAGTGCGTCAGTTTTAAGGGCATTTGTTCCTTTGCGGTCGATTATCTGATCGAAATTATATTTCACAATTCGGTTAAATTAAATTAGCAACCGCAAAGGTACAGAATAGTTAGCAGAATAAAGTCTTAATAAAAGATAGAAATTATTTATTTGTGGATCGTCGGACAATCTCTATTCACTTTAAGTACTTTGTGATAACAGGAATAATAAATTATGAGATATGTATTCTTTTCCAATTAGTAACCATTAATAAAACAAAAAGCCGTAATCTCCCGATTACGGCTTTTTGAACTAAATTAACCTAAAATATTCCACTAAGGTCTCAGACCTATTTATTAGTTTTGTATCTGCAACAACAATAGTCAGTTATGCTTGAAGTGTGTTGCATTAATACGTTCTATCGCTTATATAAGATTGATCCTCAATGTTTGTGTGATAAATAATCCGATATCCCCTCTTGCGTTGCCTTAAGGGCTTTATCTCCTTTTTTCCAGTTAGCAGGGCAAACCTCACCATATTCTTCAGTAAACTGAAGGGCATCGATTACGCGAAGAATTTCATCCACACTACGACCCAGTGGCATATCGTTTACCACCTGATGACGTACTACACCATCTTTATCGATAAGGAAAAGACCGCGATAGGCCTGAGGTGCACCATTAAATACATCTTCACCCTCATCGTTATAATCGAATGCGCCGGCCAATACATCATATGCCGAAGATATCATTAAGCTCTGGTCTGCTACCAATGGATATTTAACCCCTTTGATACCGCCATCGTTCTGTTCTGTCTGCAGCCACTTCCAGTGTGAGAAAGCTGAATCAGTTGAAGCACCGACCACTGCTACATTACGGGATTCGAATTCTGCTATTTTTTCCTGGAAAGCAATGATCTCAGTTGGACAAACAAATGTAAAATCGGCAGGATAGAAAAAGAATACAACATATTTCTTTCCTTTGAATTGTTCCAATGAAAAGCCTTCTACTATTTCGTTACCGTTTACCACTGCATTAGCCTTGAACACAGGCGCTTTTTTTCCTACTAATACTGACATAATCTATTATTTTTTGAGTTAGTTATTTTCAATTCCGACACAAATATAAACCCTTATTTCCAATAAGTCAAATAGATAATTATTATGTTAATATTGACATCGTTTATACCGTTTTTATAAATCGGAGATTTCAAAGATATTCACTATTTTTGCAATCGTTAAGTATTCCATAAATATTAATGATATACTTTTCTTTCTCTTGTCATGCTGACGAAGGAAGCATCCCGACCCATTTGTCAGGAAAAGAAGGAAAGAGATCCTTCGTTCCTCAGGATGACAAGAATATATTAATAAATTCTTTTTATTACTTAAGTTTAAATAGAATTTAATGATTTGATCTGAAATGATAACCGATTCCCGTCGTTTCGCTTACTTGAATAATAAATAGGCCTGTGACCTTAAATTAATTGCAATGCTTCTCTTCTTCAATCCCGGACACGAAACTGCTGTAAAAAACAGTTCTCCATATTATACAGCACCGTCAAATATTGTATCGATGCAAAAGGAACTGTCTTTTCTTCCGGCATGGTATGGTGCAGCCTGCGATTTAGTCCTGACCGATGAAAAAAACGATAGTGAATTTTATCGATTCTTGTTAGAATATTTTCCGTCACTACCTAAGCATATAACTGCCGAAAATTTACATCATTACCCGGAAATGGAGGTATCGTTATGGGGAATATCACCACAAGCCATATATTACTTCTGCGAACTGAATAAAAAATATGACACAAGCCTGAAAATACCGGAATGGAATGAGGCATACATTTACCTCAATAGCAGGCAGGCTGCAAACGATTGTTTAAAAGATATTATTGCAAACATGCCCGAAATATCAGAAAGCATCGCCACCCATTTTTATGACAAACTCGAAGATATTGAAGAAGCAGTGAATAGTTCTCCTCAACAATTATTGGCGAAAGCGCCTTATTCTTCATCAGGCCGGGGTTTGCTATGGCTTCCCGCGACAGGGCTGACACGTACAGAGCGGCAAATATTACATGGTATCCTAAAGAAGCAAGGTAGTGTTTCTATCGAAAAGGTTTTAGATAAACAGGTTGATTTTGCAATGGAATTTATATGTGATGGACAAGGAAGTATCGACTTTGCGGGATATTCTTTATTCTATACAACTAATAAAGGCGCATATCAGGGAAATTATCTGGGTTCGCAGGAGAATATCATAAACGAGCTTACTAAGAATATCCCCCTACCCCTTCTGGATAAAATCAAGTTGGAACTGATTGCTATTTTAAGAGAGAGATATGCGTCTCTTTACAAAGGCTGTATAGGCGTGGATATGCTTATATATAAAGAAGAGGGTGAATATAAAATACACCCTTGCCTGGAAATAAATATGCGTTATAATATGGGATACCTGACAATCCGTCTGTTCGAGAATTATATATCCCCCTTGTCGGATGGTGAATATTTCCTCGAGTTCAGTTCCAAAGAAGGAGAAATTTTTAACCGTCACAAACTGATGGAAGAACAGTATCCTGCTGTATTTAAAGATAACAGGCTACTCGAAGGTTATCTTCCACTTTGCCCGGTAAAGCATAATAGCAGATATTGGGCTTATATAATTGTTAAGTCATTATCACAGAAATAAGGCGGACTTATTTGCAAAGCCGTAAAAAATCCTCTACAATACTCTCATCCGCACCCAGTTCTTTTGCTTTTAGAAAATCTTCCCGGGCTAAGCGTTTTTCATATTGAGCCAGCCTTAATTGCCCCCTCAGAATATAGATAGGCGCACCATTATAGCCGAGTTCCAATGCTTTCTTTACGTCGTTTTCTGTACTTGCCAGTTTATTGAGCCTCAAATAACATTCGGCACGATTGTAATACAGATCAGCATTCGATTTATGCTTATATATCAGATCCGCGTACATTTCTTCAGCTTCTTTCCATTCCGACCTGCGTTTTTTTATAGCAGCTATCCCCATTTTCCCATTCAGATTTTCGGGATACAACTCTATAATTTTCTCAAAATCTTCTTCTGCCGCGAAAAGATTCTTATTACTAATATAAATCAATCCCCTTCGGTATAATGCTTCCAAGTCTTTCGGGTCCGTTCCAAGTATTGTATTATAGTCTTTCAGGGCATCGTCGAACCTGTTCATCTCGCAATAAAGTGCAGCCCTGTTATGCCGGATAAAAGGTACATCAGGATATTTCTCTATGGCGACATTATATGAGATCAACGCCGCATCGAGTTCTCCCAGATTACGTTGTATAGTTCCCAGATTCACCATCAACATGGGGTTATTGGGATTGGCTGGCTCTTTTCGCAAAGCGGCCTTCATCGCCTGCTCCGCAGCTGCATAATCATTCTGCTCTACATAATCCATGGCACGACTCACCATATCTTCGTATGTCTGGGCTGTCAGATTGAGAGTAAAACCAATAATAAACAAGGACAGGAGTATCTTTTTCATCAACAGATATTCATTTAGTTATTTATCAACAAATGTACGCCTTATAAACTAACTTTGTTAAAACATATTGTCTAAAAAGAATTAAAAGAGGCGGTGAAGTTGTTATACTTTCCTTCACCTATTTGCAAGATAACATCAGAATGGATATCCCACCGCAATATGCCATGCAGTATTCTTCTTAATTTTAAAAGGTTCCGAAATTGGCCATCTCCTTGTATTAGGATCACCTGACGGGTCATATGCTTTCCAACCACAATCGAGACGGATAAGGACATAATCGAAGTCGAAACGGAGCCCAAGTCCCCATGCAACTGCTATTTCCTTATAGAACTTATCCACTTTAAAACTGCCTCCTTCCTGTTTTTCATATTCCTTTACAGTCCATATATTTCCGGCATCGATAAAAGCTCCTAATTCCAATACCCAGAACAATTTGCTGCGGTATTCAAGACTGGCATCGAAACGAATATCTCCTGAATGGTAATAGAAGTTGTCTTTGTCGTTGACATTACCTGTTTCTGACGGCTTAAAATAGTATGATCCCGGCCCCAGTTCCCTGATCGACCAACCTCTTACACTATTTGCGCCTCCGGAGAAGAACCGTTTCTGTATAGGTATTTGTTCGTTATTTCCGTATGGATAGGCAATACCACCTCCAACATGCCATGCAAAAGAATTCTTCTCATCCACCTGATATGTCTTACTATAATCAACTGTCCCCTTCACATATTGCGCAAAATTAGTCCCGAATATCTGCTTAGAGCCCATCTCATTAGGCTTTGCTTTAGCAATAGCCGCAGCCAGGGCCAACACATTACCTGCCGTTTCTATAGATGCACGTATAGAATAAACAGGTTGGTTCCGTCTGGTAGGGCTGGCAATATTTGACCGGGAAAATGTATATCCCATACTCATAATAAAGTGGTCATTGAAACTATATTGCTGGGCAGCAGCCGACAGGTTATTGTAAAATGTAGAATCTAACGAACTTTGAGGCAAATGTACATAACTGATATCTATCAGATCGAATATATGCCGGTTTAAAGACAGCCTGCGATCCTGCCATATATATTTTACCCCACCTGCTAAAACAGTACGGGTGAAGAAGCCCGGTCTTCGCTGAAAGGTATAACTCGTATTAAATTGTGTAGAAGCATGTATACTACGCCGGAAATCACGCTTGAGAAACGGAAACATAAACCGGGGAAACGTAAGGGAAGTTTCTCCTCCGATCTCAAAATAATTCTTATAAAAGCTGGAAAAATTTGGTGTGATAGCTTCATAAGCACCACGTAAGCGGGCACTAAATTGTTCCGAACCTTTAAAT
Organism: Dysgonomonas sp. UBA7710; assembly: GCF_002482385.1. Lineage (GTDB taxonomy): Bacteria > Bacteroidota > Bacteroidia > Bacteroidales > Dysgonomonadaceae > Dysgonomonas. Next base: position 87,039 of record NZ_DLFW01000049.1, read on the forward strand.
GCATTCCGGTGCAGATAGCCCACTCCCGCACCCAAGCCAAAGAAGCCTCCCGAATTGGTACCTTCCACTTCTGCCGAGATTCCTTGTTTTTTGTCCGGCACACACGTGATTATACAGCGCAGATCGGTAGAATCATTCTCCCATGCAATATTTACATTTTTGAGAATCTTCAGTTGCGATAAGGCGCTATATGTCATGGCTGTCAGGGTTTCATTATACAGGCTTCCCGGGGTAATATAGCAATTATTGAGTATTACATTCGGTTTTATATATTCCCCTCTGGGACCATATTTTATTTTATAACCGCCTCTTTCGTAAACTGTTGTCTCCTGATACTGGCTCAAATTGCCGTCCTCCAGAGGATTATAGTCAACATACAGCTCCACCGCTTTTACTCTGTATTGACGATGAGGCACAGAAGTAGTCTGCCCGCCGGCAGTACCCTGCATAAAAGGAAATATAGTAAGATCCAATTCCACATTATTTTTACCTAATGTCGTATCTGCCTCAAATCCAATATATTCTTTATTAAACGCAAAATAACCCGCTCTTCTGAAAATGGAAGAAATCCGGTCTCTTTCCTGATCGAGCATATCAAGGTCGAATATCGAATTTTTCCTCACCAGGCTGTTTCTTTTAAGTATGGTATCTATACTCAGCGGAGGCTGTATCATCCCGTCCTTATTTTCGTTTCTACGTGATGGAGGCACTATCAGTATCGGATTGGATATGACACTGTCGTTTACATCTATTCTGTAATTGCTGATCCGGTAAGGTTCTCCTGCTTTTATATCGTATGTTATCTTCGCTGTCTTTTTATTCAAATCGATAATAGGAGTTATTTCCGCATTCAAATACCCTTTGTTTGTCATTATCCTTTCCAGATTATTTACAGTCAGATGTACCATCGAACTATCGTAGAGCACAGGCGGGTCTCCCGCATGTATCAAAGTACGGCTTATCCATTTGGTCGTATCCGTCCCGGCAAGATTGTAAATAAAAAGGGGTAATTTAAAGATGGAAAAAGTCTTATAGTTTGGCTTCTGCTTTATATAAGTCTCCATTTCATAGGTTGGTATAACTTTCTTATCGCTCTTTACAGTAGCGCTCTCCAGCAAATATTCTCCATCAGGAACAAATTTGGTGGAACTACAAGATTGAATAAAAATGGCGCAAAAACTAATTACAAGCGCAAAAACTATTATTTTATACCTCATTGGCAACCTTACAAATATAAGTAAAAGATAGTATTTAAAGCAACGTTATCTAGTCGTAATCAACTATTGCTGTTGTAAATACAAAAGTAATAAACAGGTCTGTGACCTTCATATTTATCAAATGAACGACAAATTTAGGGTTTTAATTGTTTCTTTTTGTAGTTTTGTTCCAAGAAACTGTTTAAATTAAGAAAAAGAATCGGATATGAGGCCGTATCATCCAACCATTTGGGTGACTGATAATAAAAAACAAGCATGGTGTATCAATCGTTTCTGTTGGCAGTCTACGAATTATATGTGAACAAATGAGTCTAAGCAAAAATAAATTAAAATATATCCGCTCGCTGAAAGAGAAAAAATTCAGGTCTGAATATCGAACTTTCGTCGCCGAGGGTAACAAACTGGTGAGCGATTTACTCCCTTATATGAAATGCCAGTTACTGGTAGCACTACCCGGCTTTTTATCCGAATTGGATGTTACGGACATTGACGAAGTAATAGAAGTGAACGAAAGCCAGTTGGCACAAGCCAGTTTTCTCCAAAATCCGCAACAGGTGCTAGCCGTTTTCTACCAACCGAAACATCTGGAAGCTATTGATATTAATAATCAACTTGTACTGGCTCTCGATGGAATACAAGACCCCGGGAATCTGGGAACAATAGTACGTCTGGCCGACTGGTACGGGATAAAACACATATTTTGCTCGCATGACACAGCCGATATTTACAACCCGAAAGTAGTGCAGGCCACAATGGGTGCACTGGCGCGGGTTACGATCCATTATGTAGATTTAGCCGGTTTTCTCGATAGCTGTAAACACATCCCGGTGTACGGGACATTACTGGATGGCAAGAATATGTATGAGCAGGATATCACTGCGCATGGCATTATTGTGATGGGTAATGAAGGCAATGGTATCCGTCCCGAGATAGAAAAACGGATTACAAAGAAACTTTACATCCCGAATTATCCCGAAGGGGATGCTACATCCGAGTCACTGAATGTGGCGATAGCGACAGCAATAGTATGCGCGGAGTTCAGACGAAGGAGTAAATAAGATAAATAAGGTACAGAGCCTTTATTTCAGCATATTTATATTATAACTCTTTGTAGGGAACATCTGGCTCAGTGTTTTCTTAATGCTTTGCTTTTCCTCCGTTGTTGCCTGAGAACATACGCGGACAATCTCATCAATCTTCGTTTCAGCTATAATACTAAGCAATACCGAAGACGGACGGGCATCATATAACTTCCGTACATCACCGATCGACTCTATAATTCGTATTCTTCCACGCGACGCATTTGCAGCCATCTCATCCAGCCCCATGCGATGATAGTTATACCAGAAATTATGGAAGGGTGAAGAGCTTTCCTCTGTAAGTGCCAGCACTAAATCATACCTGTTATTATTCTTCCCGGAGAACGGTTCCCAACCTTTCGCACTTAAAGATTGCGACATATTGGCTATCTCCATGGCCTTACTAAAATAAGGCTTGCCGCCATTCAGGGAAAAGGAATCGAAATCGAGACCGATAATGATGTAGGCATAAAACGAGATTACAGCAACGAGGTTGTTATCGACCGCCGTGTTATTAAAATCCAGCGATAGACCGGATGTGTAGTTAAAATCGAATTGTGTATCCCGGTAATTTATCAGTGAAGTTACATAGGACGAATTGTAAACCGGACGCTGGGATGTGATCTGTATTTCAGCGGTATAATTATTCTCCGCGGGAGAAAAACTAGTTACGTTTATACTTACATTGCAATTTATACGCTCATCCCTGCTAAAATTGGTATCCGTCCACTTCTGTTCATTTAATAACTTATTAAGTTCAGACTCCAGCGAAGAGAACAGCTGTTTATCGACAGAAGGAACCTGCTGCGTATTTATAGTCAGTTTCGCATTCAGCTCTTGTGCTTGCGAAACGGAAAAATATACGGCAACCAGTAAAAAAGACAGGATAAACCTTTTCATTTATTCCAAATTATAAGTTATACTCAATACCCTGAACTCTGTACGGCGGTTTACCTGATCGGCCATATCCTGCTGGTCGGCAGGAAGTTGTTCTATAAACTGTTCTGTGAGTACTTCCCCTTCTTTCAGAAAGTCGTATTTCTTGACAACAGCTTTGGTTACGGTCTTGGGCTGGGTTTTCCCTTTACCGGCAGCAGTCAGGCGGTCTTTTGCAATCCCATGGGCTATCAGATATTCAATAACCGATTCTGCACGGCGCTGGGACAGTCTGTTATTATATTCATCCGAACCTTTACGGTCGGTGTGCGCCGATAATTCAATGGTCACATTCGGATTCAGGTTCAGTAAATCTATCAACCCATCCAGTTCCTCTTTCGATTCGGGACGTAAAGTAGCTTTATCAAAATCATAGAATATATTCTCCAGCACCACAGGCTTGTTTATCGGAGTCAGAATAAAATCGACAAGATAAGTGGAGTCCTTTTCCATCTCCACAGTCTTCAATGCCATGCGGGTATTCAGATAATTTGCGCCACTGGCAAGGAATACATAATCAACACCCTGACGGACATCGAGAGTATAAGTCCCGTCATTCTTACCCGGAAACTTTTTATTCGTGCCGTCACGGCCTACGACGCGGATAGTGGAATTGGTGACAAACTCGTCATCCGTATCTACTATATAACCCTCTACAAGCGTCTTGATTACAGGATATTCGAATGAATAGATGTGGTCGAAGCCCTTTCCGTCGCCGCGGTTGGAACTAAAGAACCCGCTTTCCTTTTCTCCCTCGAAGGTTATGCCGAAATCGTCAGCCTGCGAATTGACCGGAGACTGCATATTTTCCGAAGTCCATCGTCCGGTTACAGAATTATATGATGCCTTAAATATATCCAGACCTCCCATCCCCGGATGTCCGTCCGATGAAAAGTAAAGGGTGGAATCATTACGCAGATAAGGAAACATCTCGTCTCCTGCCGTATTTATATCCGGCCCGAGATTTTGGACAGATTCCACAAGATCGCCAACTAAAGTTGCTTTCCATATATCTTTTCCTCCATATCCGCCTGCCCTGTCGGATACAAAATAGAGCACATCTCCGGTCGAATTTATTGTAGGGTGTGCATATACACTGAGTGTATCCCTTCTGCTTATATCCAGTTTAGTACCGGCACTCCACGAGCCGCCCGAACGTTGCGACACATAGATACCCGGGAAGAATATTCCTACCGAATCGGGAACCGGAGTATGCGTATAATACATTGTTGTCCCTGCTGTGGTAAACGATGGCGTTCCTTCATCCGACTCGGTATTAATAGCCGATTCTACATGTTCTACTTTCATCCAGTTACCATTTTCGTTTTTACGGGACATGAAAATATCATTCAGTTTCGCACCTGTTATCCCGCTGATAGTATCGCCCGTGGCTTCTTTACGGTTGGATGAAAAATAAACCTGATCGTAATCAGGAGGCAGGAGCATCGGGCTGAATTCACCTCTGTTAGAGTTAAATAAATCCATACGTTTGACGGGATACAATGTGGACTTGGCTTTCCATAACGGAGCCAGCCTTGTTCCTTCCAGCCCATTCAGGGCAAATTGATTTCCCGGATATAACTGAAGGAATTCCTGATAGTATTTTGCGGCCTGTTTATAGTCGCCTGCTTTGTGAAGGGAACGGGCATACTGAAGAGTGACCGTACTGTCATTCACTTTGTAGCGTATAGCATTGGCGTATGCTGCATTTGCCCTCATCGGATAATTTATGAGACGGTAGCTTTCAGCCATGCGGAGAGCTACTTCACCACGCAGTTCGCGTTTTTTTGCCGGTGTTTTACGGTATATCTTACGGTACATATCGGCAGCAACAAAGTACTCTCCCTGTGCAAATTTTTTATCGGCATCTTCCAGTTTCACCGATTTGCACGAAGCTAAGTATGAGAGTAATATTATTGAGCCTAATGTATAGTAAATATATCTTTTCAAAATATTTTTATTAATTTCAAGATTTCAAGATTTCATGTTTCAAAATTGATAAAACCCGTATTTTGAAATCTTGAAACATGAAATCTTGAAATTATATGATACACAAATATAACTCATTTATCCTTTTAATATTGCTTATGACAGTGAGAATCATCATGTTTATTAACTAATCCTCCCCTTTTAATATAGGTAGTTTCAGACGGTATTTTGTAGCCAGTACTCTTATCACAACCACAAACACAGCCGTAGAGATTTCTATTACAGCCAGATCCACATTCAGATAATGAAGGATGCTAAACAAAATTCCGCCCAGGATACAGGCGACAGCATAAAGTTCCTGTGTGAAAATAATAGGAACTTCATTTATCAGAATATCGCGTATCATACCTCCTACAATACCTGTGATAGTGGCCATAGACACACATACCCATACCGGATAGCCGAGAGCGAAAGCCTTTTCGTAACCTACTACTACAAATAGTCCCAGCCCGATACAGTCGAACCAGAAAATCGTATTGTTAAGATGTACCAGAAATTTACGAAAACACAGTACAATCAGAAAGGCAAACAATGTACACCATATATAGCGGCTGGCCTGTGTCCAGAATATAGGCACATCCAGCAACAAGTCACGCAAAGTACCGCCTCCGGTAGCGGTGACGAAACCGATAACTATTGCTCCGAACCAGTCGAACCGTTTAGCCGAAGCCAGACGGATACCACTGATAGCAAACGCAATTGTTCCCAGAAATTCGATTATATCGACAAGCTGTATTTTCGCAAGGTCATCAAAGAGAAACATGGTTTTTAAGTGAAAAGTGAATAATTTAATTAGCAAATTAGCAGATTCGGAAATTTGAAAATTTGAAAATAGCGCAAAGCGACAACATCATTTGCTAATATGCTAATATCCGAATTTGCTAATTCTCAAATTTCCTCATTAGCTATCATCCCGCTACCAATACAGAGTTTTGAATCCGCATCATAGACTACACCAAACTGTCCGGCAGCAATACCCTGTATCCTTTCATCGGAGTGGATACGGTAAAGATCTCCTATTTTTTCTATATAGCCATGGGTAAATTCAGGTGTATGGCGTATCTTGAACGTGATATCTTTCCGTCCTTCAAAATCTCCCCAGATATCTTCTGTGATAAAAGAAAAACCTGCAAGATTCACCACTTTGCCATATTGTGTTTCAGGATCGTAGCCATTAGAAACATAAACGATATTGCGCTTTGTATCTTTCTTTATCACAAACCACGGGCCACCACTTAGTCCCAACCCTTTACGCTGGCCGATAGTATGGAACCAATATCCGTCATGCTTTCCGAGAACATTACCTGTTTCCAGTTCCACGATCTTACCTTTGCGTTCACCCAGATAGCGGCGAATAAAGTCATTGTAATTTATTTTACCTAGAAAACAAATACCCTGACTATCTTTTCGCTGAGCCGAAGGCAACCCCTGTTGCGCAGCAATGGCACGCACCTCGCTTTTCAGCAGATCACCTATCGGGAACATCAATTTAGACACCTGTAAATAATCTATCTGTCCGAGAAAGTAGGTTTGGTCTTTCACCTGATCTTTCGCAGTAGAGAGCCATGTCTTGCCGTTCAGTTCGGTAGTTGTTGCATAATGCCCTGTCGCAATCTTATCAAATTCATGCCCCCATTTTTGCTCGAAACACCCAAACTTAATCATTTTGTTGCACATCATATCCGGATTGGGAGTCAGTCCTCGCTTTACTGCGTCTACTGTATAGCTCACCACATTTTCCCAGTATTCCTCATGCAGGGATACAACTTCCATCTTACAACCATATTTCTTTGCTATATAGGTTGTAATTTCAATATCTTCTTCAGCAGGGCAATCAATATAACCCTGCTCGTCTTCCATTCCTATGCGTATATAAAATATGGTAGGATCGTATCCTTGTTCCTTTAGCTGATGTACAACTACGGAACTGTCTACCCCACCCGATACCAATGCTGCTATTTTCATTATTATTCACCTAAGGCCGCAGACCTATCTTTTACTTACCAAATTTCTGTCTTCACAAAATTTTTAAATGTTCCCATACCAAAGCAAAATCCCGCTCTGACAAAGAATTGTTGCTCGTTTCCCGTCACATTAAAATCATAACCCGCCTTTACAAAGAAGAATTTGTAATCGACATATACATTCGGCGTAATCACAATCCCGTCCTTTCCATGTCTGAAATTGAACAGATAACCGGCATCGCAACCCACAAGGATTGTCGCATTGTTATTATTAAATAAGGATTCGCTCAGGAAAGATGTCAATTGTATCGGTTTCAGGTTCAACCCGGCAACAGGAGAACTTCCCCCTGTATAATCTATCCCGCTGGATACAAATGAATTGAGCGGATTTTTCTTATGCCATACAGGAAAAGATGCATTGGCTGCAAACTGGAAATCATTTCCTTTCCCCTTAGCATCTGCATACTGCGCCCCGATACCTATAAATTGGGCTGAACAGGCAAAAGGCAATAGCAGGAACAAGCATATAATGTGTATCTTTTTCATTTTTATCAACAATGGTCACAGACCTATTTATTAACCATCCATGTATAACAACGACTAGCTGCTATAAGTTTGAACTATGATATTTTACTTCTACATTTTCAATCAAGGTACAAAAATACGCTTTATTTTTCAGAAAGTCAGTGTACAGGCCTACGATTGTTCTGTTTTGGACTCCCGCTCCACATCGGCTCTCGATTTACTGGCCGTCACCAGATATACTCCTCCAAAGATTAATATGGCTGCCAGCAGTTTTTCGAATGTAAATCGGTCCATTCCCATATATATGGCTACGCCGGAAGCAATGAGCGGTTGCATATTATTGTACATGGAGATAGTAGTAGGCCTTATACGCCTTTGAGCCAAAGGAATCATCATATAGGTGAAAAATGTAGCTCCCAGTAATGTAAACGACAGCATCAGATACGGTATTACATCCGGCTGATGGAACAGTGGCGCCACTAATACAGCATCATAGCTGACAGGCAGATTGATCAGAGCGGCGAAGAGAAACATCCATTTCATCATCGTAATGGGAGAGTACTTAGTCGATAACGGGCGTGTAATCACCAGATAAAATGCATAAAACAATTGCGCGCCAAGCACGGCGATATCCCCCGCCAAAGCTGATCCCTGTCCGGGTGTAACCACCTGATTGGAAGTATAGACCAAAAAAATGGCACCCAGACCACCGAGCAAGACGCCGCCTGCTTTTTTGAAGGTAATGGGTTCTTTGAGTAACACTGCTGCTAGTATCATGGCAAACAAAGGGCCGCTGGTAGTTATTATGGATGCATCCACTGATGAGGTTTGCCCTAGCCCATATGCAAAAAGGCTCTGATTGATAAGCATACCCGAAATACCTCCTATACACAGTATGAGCAAATCCCGCCTGTCTACTTTTTCTTTTTTCGTGAATAACGATACTATCCAGAAGGCAATGGCAGCAAAACCCATACGCAGCATCGTCATAGCTATAGGCGTAAGAAGCCCGGTACTGTACAGATACTTATTGATGGGAATATTCAGTCCGAAAACTGTCATCACAACAAACATGATAATGTGCCCCTGTTGTTTCTGTGAAAGAGTCATTGTGTTAATTAAGAATTAAGAATGATGAATTCATTTGCTAATTTGCCTATCTGCTAATTTACGAATTTGCTTATCCTGTAATTTCGAAAAGAATATCAACATACAGATAGCCCCAAGCATGGCGCAAAACATATCTGACTGCGTATCCCAGACATATCCCTGAGTACCGAGAAAATCGTCGGCACCATCGGCCGACAATGCACCTACCCACCATTCTATCAGTTCATAAAAGGCACTGATGGCAAGGCAGATACTGACAACTATAAATGGAAGCCAGGAACGCTTTTTAAGTACATCGAGGCGGATAAGTAATTCACGGGCAATCATAGCCGGGATAAAGCCTTGTGCAAAATGGCCTACTTTATCATAATTATTGCGGCTTTGGTCAAACGTTTCTTTTATCCAGTCGAATAACGGAACCTTCGCATAGGAATAATGTGCACCTACAAAAAGAATAATAAGATGGATAAGGATAAAAACGTAGGTCATATCCGTAAACCGGAACCGCTTAAAGGTAAAGGCTAGTATAGCCACACCGACGATACACAGACCTGCTTCGAGAAACCACAAACCCGTTTCATAAGGATTGATACCCGACCAGATGCCTGCTATCAAGAATATGGCAAGGAATATCCAATGTTTTTTTTCCATTGAGTATATGTAGTTTTTTATTTGTAAGTATTATAGGAAATAACTTCTTCTACAGGCTTGCGTCTCTTTTCCCTCAACGGCTGTGCGGGATAGCCGATAACTATATCAAGTACCACACGTCTGTTATCAGGGATATTCAGCAGGTTCTTCATTTTTGATTCGGTGAACCAACCGAGTATGCAACTACCCAGCCCTTCGGCTTCAGCCGCAAGGCAAATATGAGAGGCTGCAATACCTATATCAAGAAAGGCAAAATGCTTATCTTTCACAATACCACCGATGCCTGAACTTATATTCACTTTCTCCTCTACCACTATGATATGTACAGGCGCCTGTTTGGTGAAATGGTTCATGCCCAGCAACCTCGCCGATGCCGCATCTGCCACCTTATTTTTCAGTTCGGGTTCATCCACTACAATAAAATGCCATGGCTGCGCATTACAGGCCGAAGGGGCCAGACGGGCAGCTTCCAGTATGCGGGCTATGATCTCACGGTCGACTGTGCGTGTAGTATCATAAGCACGGGTGCTCTGGCGTTGTTTTACAAGATTGTAAAAAAAATCTTTATCCATATTACAATTGTGTAATACGACTGATATATTTACCTATAATATCAAATTCCAGATTTACCACACTACCTACTTTAAATTGATGAAAATTAGTATGTTCGTATGTGTATGGAATTATAGCTACTTCGAATGTATTATTGGTAGGGTCTACTACAGTCAGGCTGACACCGTTTACGGTTACAGAGCCTTTATCTACCGTCAGATAACCTTTCTTAGCCATTTCACGGTCGAACTCGTATTCAAATTTGAAGTACCAGCTACCATCGGCCTCCCTTATTTCGAGACACTTGGCTGTCTGGTCCACATGTCCCTGAACGATATGTCCGTCCAGGCGGCCGTTCATCAGCATACTGCGTTCGAGGTTAACCTTATCTCCTACCTGCAACAAACCGAGATTAGAACATTCCAGTGTTTCTTTGATAGCAGTAACCGTATATTTGTTATCATCGATATTCACGACTGTAAGACATACCCCGTTATGTGAAACACTTTGGTCAATCTTCAACTCATGGGTAAATGAACACTCCATTGTTATATGCAGATTCTCCGCCTCTTTACGCAACGAAACCACTGTTGCCGCTTCTTCTACTATACCTGAAAACATGATATCTTTATTTTAGTTAGTTCTATTATTTTTAGCAATACAAAGGTACGGAAAAAGTTATAAGTTTCGCGAATCGGTAGTTGAGTTTTAATGTTCAATTACATTAGTCGTTTTTCGTGACTCGGCATAATCAAAATAAATTTTGCTTCTATTCTCGCTACTTAAAACGTTCGTTTTTTCTAACGCGCCTGCCGTCTTGTATTTGGCTAACGCCGATTTGGCTCCGCCGATTTTCAATTCCGCTTCGCTCCAATTCATTTTGCCTTGATGCAAAACGAAACAAAAAATCAAGGCTGCATCCCCCGGCGACCCAAAGCCGCAGCTTCGGTGGGGCAAAATAATACGGAATCATCTTTAGCCGGATTATCAGCAGAGTATAGCAGCTACCGTATTTTGCCCTACACCTCCGCTTTACGGATTGGGTGCCCCGCCTGCGGGACGAGGCCGGAATCGCGATGCGACGACAAGATAGAGGCTCTTCAGGCTTTAGCCGCACGTGCGTCAGCAGCGCCGTTAGCTTTAAGTACGGGGCACCCATAGGGCGAAAAAGGCGTTAAAAACAAAAACGTGTTTGAGCTTATCCGCTGATGCGTATTATATACATCCCGGAGCGAGTTTTTTTGTTTAGCCTTTGAGCCCGTTATGGGTCGGACGTTGAAGCGGGGCGCTAAAGCGTTTTTGGTTCCTTTTGGGGCTTAGGCCAAAAGGAACGCAAGCAATTTTAATTGCGCGCAGTAGAAAAATCGACTAATGTAATTGAACGTTTTATATTTCAAATCATCATTAAATCCAAAATCATTTATCTATACCATAAAAACCTTATGGCAAAGTATTGTGAAGAATCAGTAGAAAAAATCGTATCCCTGATAGAAGATGATTTTTGTTCGGTGGCTGAAATATGCAGGGTGATGGGCATCAGCCGTAAAACATTTTATAGTTGGAAAGACACCAAGCCCGAACTGGCACGGGAAATAACCAACGCCGAGAATCGGCGGGAGGAAAGAACACGTCAGATGTTGTATTCGTCCCTCAAAAAACGGCTCGACGGCTATATCATGGTTGAAGAGAAAGAAATTTACCTGCCTGATGCAAATAATCCTGAAGGGGTATCCTTACAATCGAAAACGATAAAACGGAAGAATTGCCTGCCCGATCTGCGTACCATAAAACTACTGCTAGACAGGCAGGATAGAAGCCCCAACCGCCTTCCCCAAGAGATGGAGAAAGCCGGTTCATGGAAAGGAGTGGAAAACAGTAGAATTGAAATATCCGAAAAAAATGAGGAGCCGGAGAGTGATCCTGTGTGTATTACTGCCAAGGCGTTGTATGTGGAAGATGATATGGAACAGGCCATAACAGAGAATGACGATGAAGATAGCAGTGAGATCGATGAAGCAGAAATGAATGAATATTTTGAACGAATGGATAAGGCGTTTGCCGTCCGGCAGGAAATAAAGCGGAAACTAACCGCTAATAATAACCGAAAGACTGTGAATCAACAGAATAAAAGGAAAAAGAGACGCTGGAAATGAAATATGTAACAGGCGAAAAAAAGTGGAAAAAGTGTTACTTTTGTTACCTTTTAATAAGTAGTAAGTATTGAGTAATAAGTTGAGAGTTATATGAGACACGAGTAGACAAGACACGAGATACAAGTTGTTAACTGTTGACTGATGACTGCTATTTGAAACGTCATCAATTTTCGTACGTTTGCCTTAACCTTATAAAGTTATAAATGAGAATATTCACAAAAAAATCATATATTTGCGTCTTAAAAAAATTTTCAATTCTTGTACCCAAAATGAAAAAAATACTTTTTACGCTGTTACTTTTTACAATATTCACTCATTATACAAAATCGCAAGTATACGATAAAAACTGTTACTTCGGGTTTACTTTCGATGTAAGCGAAAACAAAAACTGGGGATACGGCGAGTTGATTATCACAGAAGTAGAACCTAACTCTCCGGCTGAGAGAGCAGGCATAAAGGTAGGTGACATCATAATGGAAATAAACGGAAAGGCTACTTATCTCCGCGACAATCAGACTATAGCCAACTGGTTGTTTGAAGATATGTATGCCCCAACTGTCACTTTCACTATACGGAACATGAATGCATACTTCAAAGAGTACACCCTCTCACGTAAATGTATAGCGACGAATTCTGTAAGTGAAATGGAATTATCTAAAATCTTTTCATTTTACAGCCTCGAAAACACTAGCGAAAGGATATTCACCCTCCCATTGTATGTGCAACCTGATAAGGATGTCGATTTCTACGACTATCATACCTATGATTTCTATAAGGACGGCAAGCCCGTGCCCGCCATCGATAGCCAGATAACTATTCTGTTAGCAAAAGACCTGGAAGCCAAAGGACTTGTCCGGGATACATCCGACCCTGATATCGTAGTACAGGCTTATTATAACTATGAGCCGAATACAAAGTTCACAGGATTGAATAACCCGAATTATGCACCGGGCACATGGCGGTTCGATGTAGACAAGCAGCAAATGGTATTATTGCCTATCTTCGATGCTGATGAACCTAATATAGACAAAGTAGCCCAATATATAGTGGAATATGGATTCAGCTTCTACGACCGGAAGTATATTAATCCATCGAAATTGACTCAGATATGGGATTGTAACATAAAAGATTATCTATCTTCGAAATACACTCTGGAAGAATATGTCAGGCTACATACTCCGCTTATGCTAAAGCAATTTCCATACTCGGCACCGAAAACAGAGGCGCGATACAAAGTGGATTTCAACAGGTATAATTATACAGGGATGTACTTCGATGCGGATGATCTGGTTACAGTAAAAGACGTGGATATGGATTCTCCTGCTTACCGGGCCGGTATACGTCCCGGATATGTCATAAAAAAGATTAACAACAGGAAATTTGAGCATACGAAAGAAAGCCTGTCGGAAGCTTATAAACGCTTTATTGCCGAAACAATGGTATTCCGCGATCAGGCTACCCGGTTTACCAATGCAGGAGGATATACAGAATGTATGTTCTGGAATGTAGGATATTATCCCGAAATAGCTAAGGAACTGAACAAACCGCAATACCTTGCGCAATTTTCTTATCTATACGATTTCGAGAAGTATGTGAACAGCAAATCGGACAGCAGGATTACCGTAGAGGCTTGGGATGGTATACAAAACAGGGTATTCAGTGTAACTCCTGAGATCAGGAAGTCTGTCGTTATAAAAGCATTGTAGATACAGATTCCGGTACCTACCCCAACTATCAATACTAAAACAGGAAGTTTTATATAGACTTTATTTTTAGTATAAGATGTGATTTAACCCACTATTAACACCTGTCTATTATAAAATCAGGCTAAAAATTCGTACCTTTGCGCCCGATTTACAGTTATGATTTCATAACTGATTTATCTATAAGGTAAGGTCACAGACCTGTTTATTACTTTCATGTGTATAGCAACAATTAGTTATATAATTTATTATCGTTGCATTAAATACTTTTATTATTTATATAAATAAAGATGATAACAGTTTCAAATTTAGGTATCCAGTTTGGTAAACGTGTATTATTTCAAGATGTGAATCTGAAGTTTACAAGTGGTAATTGCTATGGCATAATAGGAGCCAATGGCGCAGGGAAATCCACTTTCCTGAAAATTCTGAGTGGAGAAAAAGACGCAACCAGCGGAACTTTTGCCCTGGGACCAGGCGAACGGCTTTCTGTATTGGCACAGGATCACTTTGCATTCGATAGCCAGTCGGTGATGGATACCGTATTGCAAGGTCATACAGTACTTTGGGATATAATGAAGGAAAAAGATGCATTGTATGCCAAAGAAGATTTTACAGATGCTGATGGTATCAAAGCCTCTGAACTGGAGGAAAAATTCGCGGAACTGGAAGGCTGGAATGCAGAAAGTGATGCTGCAATGCTCCTTAGTGGGCTTGGAATTCCGGAGGAACTACATTATCAGATAATGGGAGATATAAGCGGTAAGCAAAAAGTGAGAATCCTTCTTGCCCGCGCGCTTTTCGGTAATCCGGACAATCTGTTGCTCGACGAGCCTACCAACGACCTCGATATAGAAACAGTAATGTGGCTGGAAAACTATCTTGCGAATGCAGAAAATACAATCCTGATCGTATCGCACGACCGCCACTTCCTAGACTCTGTATGTACCCATACAGTGGATATCGACTTCGGTAAAGTAACCATGTTTGCAGGTAACTACAGTTTCTGGTACGAATCGAGCCAACTGGCGCTACGCCAACAACAACAGCAAAATAAAAAGGCCGAAGAAAAGAAAAAGGAGCTCGAAGAATTTATCCGTCGTTTCAGTGCCAATGTAGCGAAGTCTAAGCAAACTACCAGCCGTAAGAAAATGATTGAGAAACTGAATATCGAAGAAATAAAACCATCGTCCCGTAAATATCCGGGTATTATTTTTAGCCCCGACCGTGAACCAGGAAATAAGATACTTGAAGTAAACGGGCTAAGTAAATCTATCGAGGGTAAAAAACTATTCGACAATGTAAGTTTCAATATAGAGAAAGAAGATAAGGTCATTTTCCTGTCGAAAGACCCACGTGCAATGACTGCTTTCTTCGAAATCATAAACGAGTATGTACAACCCGATACCGGGACTTTCAGCTGGGGACAGACTATAACACCTGCTTACCTGCCTCTGGATAACAGCGATTATTTCAAAGATGATCTGAACCTGATCGACTGGCTTGCCCAGTTCTCGGACGATACCAGTGAAATCTATATAAAGGGCTTCTTAGGCAGAATGTTATTCTCGGGCGAAGAGGTACTGAAGAATACCAAAGTGTTGTCGGGAGGAGAAAAGATGCGTTGTATGATTGCCCGTATGATGATGAAGAGCGCAAACTGCCTTGTATTGGATTCACCAACCAATCATCTGGATTTGGAATCGATACAGGCTTTTAATAATACGCTGATACAATTCAAAGGTAATGTACTGATGTCGTCACATGACCACGAATTCATACAAACAGTTTGTAACAGGGTGATAGAACTTACTCCGAACGGTACTATCGATAAAATCATGGACTATGACGATTACATCACATCTGATGAAATAAAGGCTCTGAGAGAGAAAATGTATAAATAAATCTGATTAATGAAAAAGAACGGGAGTGCTTAATATCCCGTTCTTTGAAAGTATAATGAAGATCTCGCTTATATATTCACTCTTCGCCCACAAGCATAGAATCTCTGTATCCTAGGAAGTAAAGGATACCATCCAATCCTACTGTAGATAATGATTGCTTCGCATTTGCCTTTACTTTAGGCTTTGCGTGAAAAGCAATACCCAACCCGGCGATACCCAGCATAGGTAAATCATTGGCTCCGTCACCGACTGCTACGGTCTGGCGCATATCTACTTTCTCTACCTGAGCCAGCAAACGCAGCAACTCTGCTTTACGTTTACCATCAACAATATCGCCCACATAGTTTCCGGTAAGTTTACCATCTTCTATCTCAAGCTCATTGGCATATACATAATCGAACCCGTATTTCTCTTTCAGATAGTTGCCAAAATAGGTAAACCCTCCTGAAAGGATAGCCAGTTTACAGCCACTCTTTTTCAAGATGCGGATAAGGCGGGTCATCCCTTCTGTTATAGGTAGATTCTCGGCAATATCTTTCATCACGGACTCATCCAGCCCTTTGAGAAGGCTCACTCTTTTCTTGAAACTTTCGGAAAAGTCGATCTCGCCACGCATAGCCGATTCGGTGATAGCCTTCACCTCCTCACCTACTCCGGCACGTTCTGCCAGTTCGTCTATCACTTCCGTCTGAATAAGGGTAGAGTCCATATCGAAGCAGACCAGACGGCGCATACGGCGATACATACTTTCTACCTGAAATGCGATATCGATACCTTGCTCGTCAGCCAGTTTCATAAAGTCATGCTTCAACTGCTGCACATCCTCTACCGTGCCCCGTATTGCCAGTTCTATGCATGAGCGACTGGGACGTTCCTCCGTTTCCAGCGGAACACGGCCTGTTAATCTTATTATCTTTTCGATATTGAGCTTGTACTTCTGGCTTATTTGCGCGACAGCGGATATCTGGCTGGGACTTAGTGTCCGTCCCAGCATGGTTACAATATAGCGATTCTTCGTACCTTGCAGACATACCCAGCGCATATATTCTTCTTTGCTGATAGGAGAAAAGCGGATAATAACACCCACTTCGGTTGCCTTAAACAGGAGATCTTTGATTACCTCTCCTGCATTTTTGGCTTCAAACATAATTGCCAATGACAGCGAATGATGTATGTTGGCCTGACCTATATCAAGAATATTAGCGTTATGTTTTGCCAATACGGCAGTTAAAGCCGCTGTTACACCGGGTTTATCCTCTCCGGACAGACTAGCTAGTATTATTTCTGAATCTTCCATATCAAGAGAACTTCTTTCTTATAATATCGGGGTTAATTAATGGAGTCGAGTAATGCCAGCTCGGCTGACATCACTTTCTTGAAATTGAACTGACCGATGACCTGTTGTTTTAATAAGTCTATATGGTCGTTGTATAAATTACCTATACTGCCTTCGTGAGTATGGTTCACTTTCTTATTATGGCTGAAGTTTCCTTTTTCGATATCCAAACCAACCTGCTTATACGCATCACGGAAAGGAACACCCTCCAACACCAATCTATTGACTTCTTCTACACTGAATATGAGAAGATATTTAGGGTCATCAAGTATATCTTCATTTATCTTCACTTCATTCATCATACGTGCTACCATATGCAGACAATCATTCATCTCCTCGAATGAAGGAATAAACAATTCCTTTATAATCTGCAAATCACGGAAATACCCTGATGGAAGGTTGTTTATAATCAGTGTTATATCATTAGGTAATGCCTGTAGCTTGTTGCATTTAGCACGTGTTAGCTCAAACACATCCGGATTCTTCTTATGAGGCATAATACTCGATCCTGTTGTGTACTCATCAGCCAACTTGATAAATCCGAAGTTCTGGCTGTTATACAAACATGCATCATATGAGAGCTTTGATAATGTGCCCGCTATACTTGCTATGGCAAATGAAACTACACGCTCCATTTTGCCTCGCCCCATTTGGGCATAAATCACATTATAATCCATAGAATCAAAGCCCAACAGATCTGTGGTCATTTGCCTGTTTAGTGGGAATGACGAACCATATCCGGCGGCTGAGCCTAAAGGATTACGGTTACAGACTTTATAGGCCGCCAGAAGCAATTGCAGGTCATCTACCAAACTTTCGGCATAGGCAGCAAACCATAATCCGAATGATGATGGCATTGCAATCTGCAAATGAGTATATCCCGGCATCAGGATATCTTTATATTTTTCGCTTTGGGTAAGGAGAACATCAATCAAGGCAGTAACTGAATCAACAAGCGTATGAATCCGATCTCTTGTAAAAAGTTTCAAGTCTACAAGTACCTGATCGTTACGGGAACGCCCGCTATGTATCTTTTTGCCTATATCTCCTAATTTACGGGTAAGCATCAGTTCTACTTGCGAATGTACGTCCTCAATACCATCCTCTATCTGAAAGTTGCCGGCAACCGCAATGTCATAAATTTCTTTCAGTTCTTTAAGAAGAACTGATAATTCATCTTTGGTAAGTAACCCGATAGACTCAAGCATTGTAATATGGGCCATAGAACCAAGTACATCATATGGAGCAAGATATATATCCAGTTCCCTGTCATGCCCTACCGTATAAGACTCTACATCTTTATTTACCTGAACACTTTTTTCCCAAAGTTTCATTCTTTATTCTATTGTTCCTTTATTCAAAATATGGTTGTAAGGCAATCCCGCCAAACCTTCGGCTACTTTGTCCAATCCTGCCTGCAATGGTTTACTAACCATCGGTTTCAAAAATGGATTCAAATCTGCTTTTATGGTTAGCTTCATTTTAGTTTCAGCGCCATTAGTTGGAACTAATTGTATCCACATAGTCACTCCAAAAGGCAATTGCTCGGCCTGAAACTTAATTGTCTTATTAGGCTCGCGTTCTACCACTACAAATCTGATTTTACCTACAGGATCGACAGACACAGTACACGAATCGGTATCGAAAGTAAAATCTTTGACTTTATCCTGAGGTATTATATTTTTAGCTAGTTCCAGATTGTTCAAATCGGAAAGTACAGTATAGACATCCACATCTGAATGTGGAATCGTCTTTATCTCACTAACAAACTCTGTCATCAATTCTTACCTATTTATTTCCAATCGGCAGGAGCTTTTCTCCATTCCTGCAAAGTCTCAAGATCGGATTCGGCAATATAGTCTATCCTCAAAGCTTCGGTTAAAACCGCATCATAATTGGTCAATGTCAATAACTTAACTCCTGCAGCATTAAACTTCTCCGTAGCAATAGGGAAACCATAAGTAAAGTTGGCAACCATACCTATCACATCCGAACTGTCGCGGCGAATAGCTTCAACCGCTTTCAAACTACTGGAACCTGTAGACACCAAATCCTCTACGACAACTACTTTACTTCCGGGCTTCAATTCGCCTTCGATCAGATTTTCCAAACCGTGATCTTTCGGTGTTGAACGGATATATACAAATGGCAATCCTAACGCATCAGCAACCAATGCTCCCGGAGCAATAGCGCCTGTGGCTACTCCGGCAATTGCATCTACCTCCGGAAAGTTTTCTATAATCAAACGGCTAAGTTCGATCTTTATAAATGTGCGTATTCTGGGATACGATATCAATTTTCGATTATCACAATAGATAGGTGATTTCCAGCCCGAGGCCCATGTAAATGGATTGGAAGGCTGTAGTTTGATGGCTCTGATACTAAGAAGCTTCTCAGCTGTCAGTTTTTCTAAGGTGTTCATATTTATCTTTTCTAAATAACAACAATCAACATTATCTGGCTACAAATATACAATTAATAGGTAGAATAAAAGAAAATATAGCATAAAGAAAATGTGAATAAAGTCATAGATATCCTCATTCCTTTGATAAATACAGCATATAATATTGAATATATAATTGAAAATATAACACTAAATATGCCCTGTTATTTAAGAAGGAATTAATAATAAAATCAAAGGGAATTATCCTTATCGGATAACTCCCTTTGTATATAAAAGTCGTATTGGTGGATATAGCCGAAACTCCGTAAAACAGGATTTGAGCGCTTCGATCCCTTTGTAATCCACCGTGCTAAGCAACCCGGAGGTGTGGCCCGCCATTAGAATCAAAAGCTTGTCTCGGATATTTTATTAATTGATGAGCTTCCCAATCGACCAACACGACTTAGACTAAGCTTTGTTTCGTTTTCTATACCAAATATAGATAGAATAATCCGGATACACAAATAATATATCAATATTTAACTGACTTCTGCTTTGTACTGCATCCACAATTTGAACATCCGCAACTTCCTTTTTGTTCATTCTTCGAGAAGAAAAAGCCATATACCTTATAGATGATCAATACAGCTACACAAAGTCCAATTATACCAACTATTATTTCTTGAAACATATCTTATATATCCTCCTTTTCTGTGTTCAAAGGTATATAAGAAATCTGGATATTGGCGTTAATAGAGGGTTAAAAGAAATAAAAACATATAAATATTAAAACAGTAGCAAGGTTAACCCTGCTACTGTTTTAATATTTATAGTTTTGCAATAAATTACAATAACGTCAAGAACAATGGCTTAATTAGTAGCGTCTTCAGGATATCCAGTGTAACGATAACCCTCGAGCGTCCATGTTTCATCCCAACCATCACTATCGGCTGGTGTATTGCTTCCCTCTTTTAATTCCCATGCAAATTCGGGCACATCTGCATCTTCCCAATCTTCTTCAGATGTCTGATAGCTAACGAACTGCACATAATCATGATGCATTATAGTCTTAATATAAACACCATCTGACACATTACCTCCAATAGTTGTAGCACCTTTAGGTGTAACTTTTCCCTCTACCAGCGTTATGCGAGTATATAATTGTATGCCACCAACTAATTGACCTGCTGCCGTAGGTTTTTCATATGTTGCCGGATTATATACTTTTCCATCTACATATATGTAAGATGTCAGAGCCTTTATGTTTTTAGATTCTGCATCTGCTCCTTTAAAGCCCGAAGCATCTCCTGTTATTTTAAATTTACCTTTGACTGCAGTACCTGCAACATGTGTATCAATCCAAATTTCGTCTTTTACATTAGCTGCAGAATTATAGATCATAACCTCTTCACCATCTTCGATAGCAGTGTCATCAGAAGAATATTCTGCACATTTTGTTGCTACCACATAGCGTCCATCCAACGCTGCAGTTTCTGTATACCAGTTATCCTTTTCTTCCATGCACGATGTTAAAGCCATGCAAATGAAAGCGCTTATTATATATCCTAAATTTCTCATATTCTTATACGTTGTTATTGATTTTCTACAATGTTCAGGTGAAACGTGAAGGTTGCATAGTCAACCTGAAGCTTCAATGTCTTTGTTTCTGCATTGTAAGTTCCTTTTACGGCTGAGTGCTTATCTCCCCAAGGTGTTGCATTACTGCTCACTAAAGAAAAATTAGTACCATCAAATGAAACTATACCGGATATATCATATCTCACACCATATCCGCGACCAATACTATAGTACCCCCCGAACAAGTCAGATATATAAAATTTACCAGGCGCTGTCTGATAAATCGTTATAGGCGGCTCTGTTGCAAATTCTGTAGCAGGCGTTCCTGCTGCTGCTCCCAATGCGCTACGACTACTTGAAGCATCTACATGATAGAAACCTGTTGCTATAACAGAAGGTGTTGTATCATAAACGATTACCTTACGTTCTACAGATGTTGGATATCCATCTGAGTTATTCACCGAATAAACCAAAGGATAAATACCGGCTACTTGTGCATTTACCGTACCTGTAACAGTCACTTTATCCGCAACATCCTCATTATTTTCAGTTGCAACCCAACCCTGCTCGGTGTATGTACCTCCCAACGAGACAAATTCAACAGCGCCACCTTTGAGATCCAACTCACAGTAATAGGTGATTCTTGAAATATCTTCTGTCTCTTTATCGCAGGAGAAAAGAAAAAATACAGAAGCGATTATTAGACTATATTTATATAATAATTTCATACTCTTCAATTTTTACAATTACTTACCTTGTTTTTGATTCCACCACACTTTTTCTCCTACATTTGGCTTCTGTGAAGGGGCATTATTATTTCTGTCCCTATAAGATGAAGGATACAAAGGAGAAGCCGGTAAATTACCATTCAGCAAAGCTCTTCCTCTCACCGAGATTGTCAGATTACCTGTAGGAAAATTAATCCATGCACCTTGCCTGTCAGCAGCAATATCGATTTCGCTTACAGAAGGATATTTAGTACGGTTACGTTCCAGGAACGATTCCAGATGCTGATAGTTACAATTAGCTACCCATTTTTGCATGGCTATTTGTTTTATCTGGGCTTCTGTATTACCACCGGTCCATTTAGCATAGCCTGTTTCCACTATCTTGAAATCAGTAATGCCATGTTGAGTCAGCGAAGCCTTTACTCCGGCTTCATAAAAGTCCTTGGCTTGGGCAGAGCCGGCACGGGCATAAACTTCGGCCATATAAAAATATACTTCCCAGTCAGACATCAACATCAGATCCATATTGGCACTGAATACAACGGTTGCATATGTTTCCTTATCATCTGTAGTCCCATTCCCGTCAGAGTCCTGTTTGGAGTCAAAATCACCGAAGAATGCAGCTTTAGTTCCTGAAAACAATTTACTTAAACGAGGATCCTCATTTGTACTTAAATAATCAAAAAATGTCTTACAAGCAATTACATTTGTGGAAAAGTAGCTAGCACCACCTTGCTCAAATTCGCGCATCGGATGGCGTTTGCCTTCCATGGTATCATCCCATATAGTTCCCGGAATCTTCGCGCTTGATGTTAGCAGATCTGCACTTTGAATAAAGCTCAAGGTCTTTACATTGTCGTATTGCGATGTTTCAGACAGGCGTATCATTAACTTCAATTTTAATGCACTGGCAAATTGATACCATTTATCCAAATCACCTTTATATATATAATCGTAAGTTCCGTCAATGGAAGACCCGCTTAAATCAACTGTCAGCAGATTATCTACTCTCTTTAATAAATCAGCATATATATCTTCTTGCTTGTCCTGCTTAGGATGCAAAAGGCCTTCCGCCCCTTTTAAAGCTTCGGAATAAGGCATATCACCCCATACATCGGTAATAACTTGCCATGTAAAGATTGATAAAGCTTCAGCAACGAAATAATATCCTCTGTTGCTACCCACTCTGGTATCCGCCTTAATATATTCCAAATCGGGCAGTGGCTGACTAGCCAAAGACTGATAAGATGTATTGAACTCTTGTGGTAAATATTCGCACAATGATTTGAATTGAGACGCCGTGTAGGCCTGTGTCCAGTATTCTACCCAAAAACCTCCGCCAAAACCGAAATCCCAACCCATCAGGTTATTAGCGATCCCCATTTGCGCGGCCGGCAGCAATACTTTCACCTCCGGAACTTCCGCTAACGCGTTCGGGTCGTGATTGATATCTAAATAATTGCTACATCCGTTTGTGAACAATAAGAAGATAACGGATAATATAATTAATAATTTTCTTTTCATATTCTTTACTGTTTAATCGCTTTTAAAATGAAAGTTGTAGTCCGAACACATACGATTGGTATGGAGGCGTAGATGCGAATTCTCCGACTTTCGAACTAATATCGCTACCCCAGGTAGTTATTTCCGGATCAATATACATATTTTCTTTCGGAGTCCATAACAGGATATTAGATGCTGTTGCAGAAAGGCGTAAAGAAGAAACTCTAAGCATTTCACAGATCTTTTTTGGTAATTGATAAGCCAGGCTTACATTACGAAGTTTCAGGTACGAACGGTCAATTACTGCATGATCGGTATACTGGAATCCGCCGTTGCTG
This sequence comes from Dysgonomonas sp. UBA7710, assembly GCF_002482385.1. Classification (GTDB taxonomy): domain Bacteria; phylum Bacteroidota; class Bacteroidia; order Bacteroidales; family Dysgonomonadaceae; genus Dysgonomonas. The sequence goes on from NZ_DLFW01000049.1 coordinate 110,688, forward strand.
TAGAATGTATGGAAAGCTGTCGGATTGACAGGAGTCGTATTCTCTACATAAACAGGGTTTCCGTTAGCATCTGTTCCGCTTTGCACTACCGAGTTTGGCACAATAAATGGATTTCTGTCGTTATAAACTGTTTCAGGACCACTACCTACCCAATGCATGTAATCTTTGGTATAGGAGAAAATATATCCCCCGTAACGGTAATCCAATGTAGCTGACAATGTAAAGTCTTTCCATGTAAAGGTATTTGTCAATCCCATACGGAATTTTTCGTTAATATCCTTATCCAAATAAACATCATCAGCAGTTGGCTGAGGATTTCCGGCTCCATCGACGACTGTACTTTCTACACCATTATAATTTACAGTCATAGCCTTTTGGCTTTTGAACTGCCCAAGCGACTTGCCTTCTACAGCATAAATACCCAGTCCGCCGAATCCTCCTAAGTTAACTTCCGGAACATCCAGACTTTCTACCTTATTATTGTTTTTGGTAAAGTTGTACATGATATCCCACCGAAAATCTCTCGTTTTTACAGGAACCAATGAAAGGGATAATTCGATACCGCTATTGCGGACATCTCCCAGGTTGGCCCTTTGAGCTGTGTAACCGGTTAACGGGTCCATCGGCAATGTAGCGATCAATCCTTTTGTTAATTTATTGTAATATGAAAAGTCGAGGCTTATACGTTGGTTGAAGAAAGAACTTTCAAATCCGACCTCAAATTCATCTGTCAACTCAGGTTTCAAATTTGGATTTCCTGCTGTATTGGAAATCGTATAAGCATTGACTCCTCCAAGAGGGAATTTCAGATCATCAACACTTGGGTAGCCCGGATTAATTACTGTTCCGGAAACAAACCGGCTATAAACCCAATAAGCATCTGTGTCCTTACCAGTCCGACCATAAGACAATCTGGTTTTAACAAAATCAAGCGGACCAGTATTGATGTCTTTCTGCTTCATAAAATCGGTAACGATAAAACTCAACATAGCCGCCGGATAAAAGAATGAATTATTCTTCTTAGGTAAGGCTGAAGACCAGTCGTTACGAGCAGTAAGCGTCAGATAAAGATAATCCTGATATCCGAAATCCGCATTAACGTATGCACCCAATATCCGGTAACGATCGCTGCGTTGTTCTGCAACCGCCGGAGTAAGTGTATTGGATAAATGATAAAAACCAGGAATATCGATAGAAGAAATTGAACCATAAAGACGAGTCATTTTTTGTTCGTTCGCATTTCCTCCGGCAATTACATTCATTGAAAAATCACCAAATCTATCATTAAATGTAGCAAAATAATCGTGATTCACCTGAAGGTAATCTCTTTTATCTTGTGAGTAGCTTCCCGGATCTGACGGTCCTTTCCTTACGGCATTAGTAGAGCCCGGAGTGAAAGCAACCGCATCGGAATGCATCTCGGCTGTAGCTGTTTCATAATCGCCACCAAACCTGTAAGTCAGTTTGAGGTTACTTAATAAATTATAATCCAGTTGTACTTTTCCGAAAAATTTATACTTTCTCTGTAATGCTTCCTTAGCACTTAATACAAAATACGGATTCAAACCGTATGGAGTAAAATAGTTATCCAGATTATTAAATTTATCATTATAATCTTTCAGATCAACAATGGAAATATCGGTAGCAATTTCATTCAATGAACGATATATTGAATTATTTTGTCCGGTTGCTGACACCCGATTCTTTTCTACGCTGGCATTAAACGAAGAACTAATCAGCAACTTGTTCGCTTTGTGGGATGCATTCGAAGCAACTGTAAAGCGATTGTATGAGTCGGTATTGGTTGGAATCGGACCGTCCAGATAGTTCTGTGATACTGATAGATGGTAGAGGGTCTGTGCTGTACCTCCACTCAATGAAAGTGAGTTTTCATAACCGAAACCCAGATCATAGAAATCACGGATACGATCTTTCAGATAGTTATAAGGTTTTAATTTCTGGCTATTGTCTACGACATTACCCCAGACTCTGTCTTTTCCATCGAAGCGCGCACCCCAGTTTCCGTTTTCATCCAATGCACGGTCACCGCTCCAACCTTGTCCAAACATTGTTTGTTCATCTGGCAGACGTCCGATTTGCTGAATGGTTATCCCGCCGTTATATTCTACTTTTAGTTTCCCATTGGTATCCTTACCCGATTTAGTCGTAATCATGATAACCCCCTGGGCTGCACGTGAACCATACAAAGCTGATGCTGCAGAACCTTTCAATACGGTTATACTCTCAATGTCATTTGGATTCAGTGCATTAATACCGGAACCAAAATCGGCCTGGCTATTCAGTGTATTTACACCTCCGGAAATACTTCCTGACTGATTCTGCTTATTCGTCAGAGGAATACCATCCACGACATACAAAGGCTGGTTATTTCCAAAAGAGTTGAATCCACGGATAGTTACATTTTGTGTTCCCCCCGGGGTCCCAGATGAAGAAACCTCTACTCCTGAAACTTTACCTTGAAGGGCAGACATCGGATTAAGCACTTTCGAATTGGCAATATCATCACCCTTGATTGAGGATACCGAATATCCAAGCGTTTTTTTATCTCTTGCAACTCCTAAAGCCGTAACAACAACATCCTGCAACAGATGCTCATCATTCTCCATTACAACTCTCATATCCTGAGACATCCTCAATTCGGCTGTTTTCATTCCCACCAATGTAAACACCAAAGTATTCCTTCCTTCAGGTACATTTATGGAAAACTTACCGTCTACGTCTGTAACGGTACCAACAGTTGTCCCCTTCACTACTACCGAAGCACTAATAACAGGTTCTCCATTACTGTCGACAACAGTACCGGAGATTTTTGTCGTTTGTGCTACGATAAATCCTAAGCTTAGAAATAAGCAGGATAGAATTAACATCACTCTTTTCTTCATACAAACACTACTTTATTAAAAATTAAAACAACATACAAACCCAATCACATACAAACACTTGTTATTCAAAATAAAAGCAACTCTTCTAATCTTATATCAATTTAACAATTTAATACCATATTGGGCTTTTTAGCATCAGTTTGCTTTTTGATATGCAAATTTAGACAATTTTCACGAAAAAAAAAATTCTGGATTAATTTATATAAAATATAACAATATGAAAGCATTCAAAGTCAAACAAATATAAAAACTGAGGACAATTGCTACATTTTAGTTAAATATATGTTATTTTGAAAGAAATAAAAAGGCACAACGGCAAATACACTCTGAAAATGTGGTTCTTCACGGCTAACGAAAAATGCATTTTAACACTTTTCACTCCTATTTCTGAATAAATATGAAAGAGAAACTTATATTCATACTTTCTTAATACTATATTAGTAAAATACAGATATTAAGCATCAAATTAGAATCAAAAAAATGAAATTTACAACATATTTCCAATCTGATAGACTAAAAATGAGATTACCCAAGCTAACAAAGTAGTATAAATGATACTAAAAATACCCCACTTCCATGATCCGGATTCTTCCTTTATCGCAGCGATAGTTGCGACACATGGAAAGTAAATCAACACAAAAAGTAACAAACTGACAATTACCAATGGTGTAAAGGTCGGAGCTCCGTCGGCCTGAGTATCGCTGACAAGGCGGGCCTCCAGAGATTCCTGATTTTCAGAGTCACCTGTATATAAAACACCCAGAGTACTCACAACCACCTCTTTGGCAGCCATACCGGAAAGCAAGCTCACACTTATCTTCCAATCAAAGCCTAAAGGGCGCATCAACGGCTCTATGGTCTTTCCAATACGGCCAATATAAGATTCTTCCTGATGTGCAATATTACGCTGATCTTCAACCGCTTCTATTAGTTCCGTCTTCTTATCATCATTTATTTCATTGCTGTCGAATTGGGCCTCTACCTTGGATATCTGATTATCAAACAGTACTTCACGTTCTTTATCGCGGGGAAAATACCCCAAAAACCAGATAATAATGGATGCAACTAAAATAACACCTCCCATTTTTCTCAGATACTGCCGTGATTTATCCCACATATGAATAGATACAGCACGCAATGTCGGCATCCGATATGGTGGCAATTCCATTACAAACGGCGTATCTTCTTTCGGAAACAGGAATTTCTTAAACAGCCGGGCCGATACCACAGCTATCAATATACCTATAAAATAAAGTCCGAAAAGAACAAAACTTGCATAAGGCTTGAAAAACACCCCGACAAAAAGCAGATAAACAGGTAATCGGGCGCTACAAGACATAAATGGATTGATAAGCATCGTTATCATACGGCTATTACGGCTTTCAATCGTACGTGTAGCCAGAATAGCCGGCACATTACAACCGAAACCCATAACTAAAGGGATAAAGGATTTTCCGTGTAATCCCATCTTGTGCATCACCTTATCCATTATGAAAGCAGCTCTGGCCATATAGCCCGAATCTTCCATAAAAGAAATAAAAGCATACAATATTAATATATTAGGAAGAAAGACGATTACGCCCCCTACCCCTCCTATAATACCATCTACAATCAAATCTTTGAGCATGCCCTCAGGCATCGTTCCCCGGATAAAATCGCCCAACACCGCAACCCCGTTCTCAATCCACTCCATAGGATATCCGCCCAAACGGAAAGTACATTCAAACATAACCCACATGAAGAAGAAAAATATGGGGAATCCCAGATATTTATTTGTAACAATAGAATCGATAACACGCGTACGATCCGACTCATTCGTTTTTTCCTTCAGCGTTTCTTTCAACCCTCCGGCTATAAAGCCATAACGGGCATTTGTCAGAGCTGATTCCGTATCTTCCTTTAATGTTTCTTCAATATATTTTATTTCAGCGTCCCTTGTCGCAAGTAAATCTTTGCCATTCGAAAGGGTAGATACATAAGATTCAATATCCTTATCCTTTTCGAGTAATTTTATCGAAATATAACGACGGGGAAATACGAGTTGAACAGATTTATCCTTTTCAAATTTTATATTAAGCCTGCTTATTGAGTTCTCTGTTATATTACCATAAGATATATGTACCCGGCGCACTGTCGGCTCTTTCTCCTCATACATCCGTATGACCGTATCGAACAGATCGTTTATTCCCACTCCGGTTTTTGCCACCGTCGGAACCATAGGAATACCGATCATCTTGGACAACTTCCCGTAGTTAAATTCACTTCCGCTCTCTTTCAGCTCATCGTACATATTCAATGCGATAACAACAGGAACTTCCATATCTATCAACTCGGTTGTCAGATACAAATTTCTTTCCAGATTGGAGGCGGCCACAATATTAATTATAACATCAGGCTTATCTTCCACAATATGGCGTCTAACAAAAAGTTCTTCCGGAGTATAAGCCGACAAGGAATATGTCCCGGGTAAATCCACTATTTTGAATATATAACCACCATGTTTAAACCGCCCTTCCTTCGAATCGACTGTTACTCCCCCGTAATTACCGACATGTTCATGCGCACCTGATGCAACATTAAACAAGGATGTTTTTCCCGCATTAGGATTACCAACTAAGGCTACGGTTATAACCTTCTTATTAATCTGATTATTCTTATTTTTAGGAGAATGTTCTTCTATTGAAGATTCCTCTTGGGATAAATCGTTATTGAAAGAGGATTCAGAAGATAGAATCTCTTGCTTTTTATTTATTTCGGGATAAATTACTTCAATAAGCCCCGCTTCGCTACGGCGAAGGGAAACTTCATAATCCATAATTTTATATTTAATCGGATCTTTTAATGGAGCATTCAGGATGACTTTAATGGTTTTCCCTTTAATAAAGCCCATCTCCATGATGCGCTTACGAAAGGCCCCGCTACCATTAACGCGCACAATAACACCTTTCTCTCCTGTCTTCAGGTCTGATAAAAGCATACCAACAATCTTTCATTTAATAATAGAGCTACAAAGATGGGTATTTTTTGTCAGATACAAAGAACTTTTAAGTGCATTATTTAGAATGAATATAAAAAAGAATCATGTTTTATTTCCGGATATATTAAAAAAGAGATACTTCTTTCAAGGTTATTTTAAACACATAAAAAAACCAATGCATTAGAGGTTGTACTTCAATGGTCAGATCTCACAAATCCACTTTCACAAGCAAAAGTATGAACCTATATTTTTATAATAGAAAACCATCGTCGGAGTAATAAATGCCCAATATATCCGATTGTATCTCTGCCGCATTGGTTTTGTATATATGAGTTATATCAAAATCCTTCTAATGATACAAACAACTTAATTCAAATTTAATCATCATAATAATTGCTACTTACGTGGATAAATACTGTAGTAATCTTCTGTAATTTTGCAAAAATAATATTTCTTTTATCGGGGCAAATTAATAGCTAAGGTTGTCTGTAAAATCAATAAACAAGTTAAGTAAAAACATTTCCGCAGGGATGAGGAATATAATAATTCAACGCCTCATTCACCTTCCTTCCAGCGGTAAAATTACAATTTTGTTTTTATTCTGCAAATTTTACAAGATATAATTTAGGCCAAACGCACGGAATTTAATCTTTTTGAAAAAGTTTATCTATATAATTAGACTCGGTAGCTTTAGCTGTCAGCTCATAGCTCTTTGAAATATTGATAGGCCCCCTCGATCCCCCGGCCTTGGCTTTGAGGAGAGAAAATAACAGATAAAAAATAGTGGAAAAAGTGTAACTTTTGTAACTTTTTTGAAATAGTTACGAGTTGGCTGGCACCCTGTTTTGTTTCACGCAAAGGCGCAAAGGTGCAAAGTTTTTACATCTTACCAGTTGTTTACTGCTTGCTGTTAACTGATATATATGTAACCTTTGTTACCTTTTGGGGAAGTTACGAGTAGACAAGACACGAGATACAAGTTGTTAACTGATGACTGTAAATATTTTGTTTCACGCAAAGACGCAGAGACGCAAAGGTTTTACATCTTACCGGTTGTTAACTGCTAACTGTTAACTGTTAACTGATATGTGTTACCTTTGTTACTTTTTAACTATATATGGTTAATGAATGTGAAATTCATAAGATGCAAACAATGAAAAAACTGTCAGATGTGTCAGGTTTTAACCATACATAGTTAATAAACGTAAATATAGCTAATAATTATAGCTGCCAATTTTCGTGCCTTATACCTAAAGTTAATAGCTTATAACTTATAACTAAAATTCCTATCTTTGCTTTCTAAATGAACACAACGTGATATATCCAGAGAATTTCGAATCGAAAATAGGATTTGACAAAATACGGCAATTACTCACGGCAAGATGCCTGAGTCCGTTAGGAGAGGAAAAAGTAGAAGACATGACTTTTTCTTCCGATTATGCACTTATTACAGAAAGCCTCTCCCAGACAGAAGAATTTATCCATATCACACAGGAAGAGGATGATTTCCCAACAAATTATTTCCTTGACGTACGCCCGTCGCTGCGAAACATCAAAGTAGAAGGTACGTGGATAGACGAAAGTGCATTATTCGATTTAAGACGTTCCTTGCAGACAATTCGCGATATTGTAAGTTTTCTGAAAAAAGAAGACGGAGAAAATACCCCCTACCCTCATCTATATACATTAGCAGGGGAAGTGGTAGTATTTCCTCAACTGATAAGTAAAATAGACAACATCCTCGACAAGTTCGGACGCATAAAAGACAATGCTTCGCCGGAATTGAGCCGCATACGGAAAGATATGGCCCATATAGCAGGAGGCATATCCAAAAGTCTCAACGCGATATTACGCCTGGCACAAAGTGAAGGCCTGGTAGAAAAGGATGTCACACCTACCATGCGCGACGGACGGCTGGTTATCCCTGTCGCCCCAGCCTTTAAACGCAAAATCAAAGGCATAGTGCATGACGAATCCGCTTCGGGCAAAACGGTCTTTATAGAACCGGCAGAGGTAGTGGAAGCAAACAACCGGATACGTGAGCTGGAAAGCGAAGAAAGACGCGAGATAATTAAAATACTCATTGCTTTTTCCGACATTCTACGTCCACTGGTTCCCGAGATACTGCAATCGTATGAATTTCTGGCTATGATCGATTTCATCCGGGCAAAAGCTACATTCTCTATCGAGCTGAATGCCATCAGGCCATCTATCGAAGATAAACAATTGATACGCTGGTACAGGGCAAAACATCCGCTATTGTTTCTCTCGCACCGTAAGCAGAATAAACAAATAGTACCGCTCGATATAGAACTGGAAGAAGACAACCGCCTGCTGATAATTTCAGGGCCGAATGCCGGAGGAAAATCCGTTTGTCTGAAAACGGTCGGATTGCTTCAGTATATGGTACAATGCGGTTTACCGATTCCTCTGGATGAAAATTCCAAAGTCGGGATATTCGACCGTATATTTATAGATATAGGCGACGAACAATCTATCGAAAACGATCTGAGTACATACAGTTCGCATCTGACTAATATGAAGTTCTTTGTCAGGAACTGTGATAAAAAGACCATCCTGCTCATTGACGAATTTGGCGGAGGTACCGAACCCCAGATAGGCGGGGCGATTGCAGAATCCCTATTGAAGCGTTTCAATGAGAGGGGAGCTTTCGGAGTAATTACCACACACTATCAGAATCTGAAACACTTTGCCAATGAGAACAAAGGGGTCATAAATGGGGCTATGTTATACGACCGCCATCTGATGCAGCCTCTGTTTACCCTGTCTATCGGAAATCCGGGGAGTTCGTTTGCCATAGAGATAGCCCGCAAGATAGGATTACCTGAAGATGTAATTGCCGATGCCTCGGAAATCGTAGGCAGTGATTATATCAACATGGATAAATACCTGCAAGATATCGTTCGTGACAGGCGTTATTGGGAAACCAAGCGGCAAAGCATCCGTCAAAAGGAAAAACGGCTCGAAGAAGTTACCGAGACCTACGAAACCGACCTGCTGGCTGTAGAAAAGCAGCGAAAAGAAATCATCCGCCAGGCAAAAGCCGATGCCGAACGCATAATGTCAGAGGCAAATGCCAGAATCGAGAATACTATCCGTACGATTCGTGAATCACAAGCCGATAAAGAGAAAACGAAACAAGCGCGGCAAGTTTTGAGTGAATTCAAATCGGTGCTGGACAATGAAGATAACTTTTCCGACGATAAGATTACCCGTAAAATACAGAAACTAAAAGACAAGGAGAAAAACAAGAAGCAGAAAGATAAGGTTTCGGAAAAGCCTAAAGTACAAACAATTGCGATTGGCGACAATGTCCGTATAAAAGGGCAAACATCCATAGGACAGGTACTCGATATACAAAGAGGAAGTGCAACGGTAGCTTTCGGGATGATAAAATCGACAGCCAAACTGGATACATTGGAATATGTAAGTAAGAATCAGGTCAAACGCGATTCGAAGAGTACACTGGTCAGCGCTGCCGTAAGTGACGATATGCGCGAGAAGAAACTCAACTTCAAACAGGATATAGACGTACGCGGCATGCGTGGCGACGAAGCCTTGCAGGCCGTTATGTATTTCATTGATGACGCCATACTTGTAGGCGTATCCCGCGTACGTATTCTGCACGGTACAGGCACAGGGGCGCTGCGGCAAATCATACGGGACTACCTGCGTACAGTACCGGGAGTTCACAACTATCAGGATGAGCATGTACAATTCGGAGGTACAGGTATTACTGTTGTAGACCTTAACTAAAACAAACATCTGAACTATGAATATAAATATCGACCCTTACGGCGGATTTTCTTTAGGCTTTGGCTCCGGCGTCATAATAGCATTACTTGTCATTGCCATACCCGTATGGTTTATCTGTTGGCGTATATTTAAGAAAAGAGCAAGACCAGAGAAGCCAAACAAACTTCATATAGCGATAGCCACAGTTATTACTACGCCGATAATATACGCTATGTTAATTGTCCTTTGCTATCTTGCAATAAAGCTATTGTACCTGGAATAATTATCTATCAGAAAGAATACCTAACCATAACATTATGCAGCCACAACAAACCGAGCTATCCAAAGTAACCAGTATCCTTGAGATATATGATGTTACTACAGGCGAACGAACCATCGTGAAAGAGTTTCCTTACCTCATAGAAGCTCCTGACTGGACTCCTGATGGCAAATACCTGATATATAACAGTGAAGGTCTGATATATAAACTCCCGGTAAATTCTTCCGGAGAGCCGGAATTAATTGATACAGGCTTCGCCACAAGATGCAACAACGACCATCTGATGTCACCGGACGGGAAATTAATGGCAATTAGCCATCGCTCATTACCGGACGGACGCCCCACAATATTCGTATTACCGGGCGAGGGTGGAGAGCCGAAACAGGTAACCCCCTCCCTGCCAAGCTATATGCACGGATGGAGTCCGGATGGAAAGATGCTTACCTATTGTGCCAACCGCAACGGAGAAATGGATGTATATACAATTTCCATTGACGGAACCAATGAAACCCGCCTTACAACTTCGGAAGGACTAAATGACGGACCCGAATATTCTCCCGATGGCGAATATATCTGGTTCAACTCCATGCATACCGGGTTGATGCAGATATGGCGGATGAAAATCGATGGTAGCGAGCAAACACAGATAACATTCGATGAAGATCGCAACTCCTGGTTCCCACACATGTCTCCGGATGGTAAGAATGTCGTATACATCGCATACCGGAAAGGGGATCTCGAACCACACGAACATCTCCGCTATAAACATGTAGAAATACGGATGGTCCCTGCAACGGGAGGTGAACCACAGACCTTAATCAAATTATTCGGCGGACAGGGTACCTTTAATGTAAACTCATGGGCGCCGGACAGCAAACGCTTTGCCTTTGTCAGTTTCAGTATAGAAGAATAAGATTTGCAGAGAATAGGAAGCATGTACTTTATTCTATGCTTCCTAACTCTATCTATTCTCAGATCAAATGCACTTCCCTCTCTCTGAGTACATTTATCATATCAGCG
>NZ_DLFW01000039.1 GCF_002482385.1 Dysgonomonas sp. UBA7710
AGTACCTATCTGTCCCCGAATTCCGACTTTGACGGCTATATATTCTTCTATACGCTGGACGGTGAGCTTATAAACGGCTGGTTGTATAAGGGTGGAAAAGTAACAGGAGGGATTAACTTTTCAGGAGAAGGGCCAAGGACAAAGATATTGGTAGCCGCAGAGATGGTTGTCAGGTCATGCCATGGAATACAGGGTATGGCGGGAATTGAATGCGGGTGGGGTCCGGAAATCTATTATTATGATAACGGTGTTCCCTATGTGAATGGTAATCCGGGAGTTAATATTCAATATCCTTATATAGGTGGTGGAGGAAATGGTAGCAATACGGGTAATAATAAGCCCAAACTGCCGTTAAAGCCAACTCCTTTAGATAGGGATGCGGATAATATACCAGAGAAGCGTACCGATTGCAGCGGAAGTGCTACGCAGAATGCTAATGATGCGCAAAATGCTACGAAGAGTCCGGATGTACAAGTGGATATGAGCCTTCTCAAAACATATGCAGCAGGGAAAGATAATGAATGGGCTACGTTAATTGATTTTCAATCCAATAAGTATAAGACATCACAGTTGAAAGAAGGGAGTACCGGTTCTGTAAAACCGTATCCTAATACTAATACAGTATATGATGTACATACACATCCTAATGATACAAGGGAAGGGTATCGCAATCTTACCGGTTTTTCAATGGGGGATATTTATGGTGCTTTATATACAGGTGGGGATGCCTATTATTCTATCTATAAGGGTAGTATAGTTATAGCCTACGATGGTAGCGAATACCTGCTGGCAGTAAATGACCGCGCAAAAACACAAAAGTTTTGGGGTAATGATGCAAACAAAGAGTTGTTTAAATCTGGGGATAATACTTATTTCAAAGATCCAAAAATGAATACTGAGTATAGAGAGATAAGAAATAAATTGGAAGATAAAGGATTTTCTATAGACGATGCCAATGATTATGCCATGTCTTATCTGTTAGACAAGTATGACACCGGGCTAAAAATATCGAAGAAACAAAAAGGTGAAAGTAGTTTTAAAGAAATGAAAACAGAAAAGAGTACCACAACAAATGATTATAAACCAACAAAATGTCCATGATTATGAAAAAGATAATTTTAATAATAGCTTTTATTAGTATAAGTATGTTAGGGAAAGCACAATGTAATTTACCCTATAAACCTTTGTCAGCTTTTGGGACAGATACTACAGCCTTTATAATCTATAATTTTATGGATAGAGCAGACTTTTATAAGGGGAAAACACTAAAAGAGGTAACAAAGGACTTAGATATACCTATTAAATATTATGTACGAATAGACCTATCAAGAGGAACACTTTTTTCGGGAATTGGTATATATATTTATGATGATATTACTGTGTCTAAACTAATGGATAGTAACAAAGATTATAATGTGATTGATATCTATTGGGAAACTCCGATAAATGTTCTTCATCCGGACCACAAAAGACTTATAGGTATTAGCTGGAATAAAGCTTATGAATATCTGAAAGACATGAAGATTAAAAGGATAGAAGTAAGTATTCCAAGATACAGCAAATACTACGAAAAGTATAAACAGAAAGAAACAAAGTCCTACGACCCCAATAAAAGAAAAGAAGGAGATTGGTAGTATATTGTAATATTCTGAGGTAGGGCTTCGGCCCTGCCTGTTTAGGAAAGTTAAGTTATGAAAAAGATTATACTATTGTTATTATTGATAATAACATCATTAAGCGTAAAGTCCCAGTGTAATTTACCCTATAAACCTTTGTCAGCTTTTGGGACAGATACTACAGCCTTTATAATCTATAACTTTATGGATAGAGCAGACTGTTACAAAGGAAAAACATTAAAAGAGGTAACCAAAGATTTAGGAATGCCTGTTAAATATCATGCAAAAATATTATTATCCAGAGGAGCTCTTTTTTCAGGTATAAATATATATATATATGATGATATTACTGTGTCCAAATTGAGAGATAGTAATAAAGATTATAATGCAATAAGGATCTATTGGGAAAAAGAAATAAATATACTAGACCCGCAATATGACAAAGTCAGAATATCCGGTTGGAATAAAGGATTCTATGATTATGTAAAAGATATGCGAATTAAAGAATTGGAGGTAAGTATTCCAAGATACAGCAAATACTACGAAAAGTATAAACAGAAAAAGACAAAGTCCTACGACCCCAATAAAAGAAAAGAAGGAGTTTGGTAGTATATTGTAATATTCTGAGGTAGGGCTTCGGCCCTGCCTGTTTAGGAAAGTTAAGTTATGAGAAAGATTATATTATTGTTATTATTGATAATAACATCATTAAGTGTAAAGTCCCAGTGTGAATTACCCTATAAACCTTTGTCAGCTTTTGGGACAGATACTACAGCCTTTATAATCTATAATTTTATGGATAGAGCAGACTGTTATAAAGGGAAAACGGTGAAAGAAATAGAAAAAGACTTGCAGATACCGATTAAGGATTATGTTAATATAATAAGGAACGAATTTGCTGGACTAGGCCTTTGTATGTATAATTTAAATGAAAGATATAAAAAATGATGATGGAGACTATAATTATACAATATGTATTAATTGGGAAGATAGTATAGGTGTTACTAGTCCTAGATTTAGAACTTATCAAGAAAATAATGCGAAAAGGTCAGATAAGAAACCCAGATGGAAATTTATCGATTATGATTTTATTAAGGATCTGAAAATAAAAGATGTGTATGTTGATATACCCGGGGATAGTAAATACTATGAAAAATATAAAGAGTAAAAGAGAAAGTCTAGGATAAAAGGGGCTCGTTATTTTACCTTCTAAATAAAGAGGTCATGCACTCGTCCTTAGTGGTTTGGAATCAAAGAAGGGCGAATGTGTTAGGATCTCTAATCAGTGTAAACTTTATAAATAGAAAAAATGAAACAAAAATTATTATTGTATTTTGCCTTATCCATTTCATTTATGGCGCAGGGATTTTCACAGCAATTGGAAGTTACTTCCCGCTACGAAGGAAGGAATGTTGTTTTCGACGCAACATTCAATGGTTCTGGCTCCTATACTTTGGTCTTGTCATTCTCGGAGTTACAGGGGTACAAAAGTCTTTCAGGCCGTAAAGCTATTATCAACATTGCCCCGCCTTTTTCAGGTAATTCGATTTACAAACTGACAGAGATAGAAGGGTCTAGAGCTTCTACTTATCGTTATTCTTATCAGTATTTTCAGGGAAAATATAATGCTAAACCGGATATGGATTTTCCATATCTGCTTCCTGTAAAACCGGGAGAGAATGTCCGTACATTCTGGCTCGAAAACATAGAGGCGACACTAGGAAAGTCTGTTACTGACAAGATCTTGGGTGTAACTTTCAGCTACACTGGAGTCGATACGGTATATGCTATACGAAGCGGGCAGGTCGTACGTGTAGAGAACAGCACACGCGACAGGATAAAACCGGAGGCAGGCACTGTGTATTATGACGAACCCTCCCGGAGCCATATAGAGGTAGAGCATAAAGACGGAACTATTGCCCGGTATGTGTGTATGACGTCAGGAAAAAGTCTGCAGGAAGAGGGGGACAGGATAATTGCCGGACAGCCGCTTGCTGTTTTTACACAAAAGGATGATAATCAGGAAATGAAGGTGGGAATACATCTTTTCCGTTTGGGAAAGAAATTCGAGTATGAGGTGATTATGCCGAAATATTATACAGATAGCGGACTGATACAGCCTGAATACGGGAAAGAATATGTTGGTGCTTCTGCTAAAGAAATAGTGGAAAAAGAATTGACGAAAAAGGAGAAGAAAAATCTGAACTTGTAGATGTACCCTTCTTTATTTTATAACGGCTAGCCTTTTCTTCATCAATTTTCATTTACTTTATCTATGTATATAGCTGTTCGTTCTTTGAATTGAAAATCGGCGGAGCCAAATGTTGGATTTATAATTTAAAGATTTAATATTTAATGATTGATTAGGAAAATTAATGGAAAAGTGTAACCATTGTTACCTTCAGTGTAAAATATGTCAACTTTGTCAACTTTTTATTCTCTCCAACCTCTTAGATGGCCGGGGGGGACTCGAAAAACGGCTGACGCCTTCTGTAAGTTTAAATAGTTTCGTATATTTGTGAAAAACGTTATTATTATGAGATTACTATTAATCAGCAATTCGACCAATCCCGGAGAAGCTTATCTGGATTATCCGAAGTACAATATCAAAGAATTTTTAGGAGAGAAACCGGTTAAGGCATTGTTTATTCCCTATGCGGCAGTGACTTTCTCATATGATGAGTACGAAGAAAAAGTGAATAACCGTTTCAAAGAGATAGGACATAGTGTGGTTGGTATTCATCATTATGATGATCCGAAGAAAGCTGTGGAAGAAGCTGAAGCTATTATAGTCGGCGGTGGAAACACATGGAAGCTCGTTCGTATGATGCGTGATAACGGATTGATTGACCTTATTCATAAAAAGGTAAAGGCCGGAACTCCGTATGTCGGCTGGAGCGCGGGTTCGAATGTAGCTTGTCCTACGTTGCGCACAACGAATGATATGCCTATTATCGATCCTAAAGGTTTTGATGTAGCTAATTTAGTACCCTTCCAGATCAACCCTCATTATCTGGACGACCACCCTTCCAATCATGGAGGAGAGACAAGAGAGGTGCGTATAAATGAGTTTATTACCGAAAATCAGGAGGTATATGTTGTAGGGCTACGTGAGGGTACAATGCTTAATCTTGAAGGAGATATATTGAAGCTGATAGGAAAAAGGCCGGCCCGTATATTCAAATATGGTCAGGAGCCTCGGGAATTAACCGGGAAGGATGATTTCAGCTTCCTGTTAAGATAAGGATAATATAGTCTGGGGGATCAGTTCTGCTCCTCCAGACAAACCATAACAAAGTCCGGTTCCACTTTATAATAGGCTTTGAACTGATGCCCTGAGCCTGTACGGTATTCCGATGCTTCGAATATACCTTTCTGTCCGGGGATAAAATTTCCGACAAACAGATGTTCCCTGAAATCAATACTGTCCGCGTCCAGAAATTTGAACATAGCTTCTTTGGCTGACCAGTGCAGGAGGAGATGTACCAGTTCGTTATTCTTATCTATATATTCACCTTTGCCTATGACACGGCTTTGTACACGCTTTATCTTATCGGATATTTGTTCTATATCGAGTCCTATGGGTTTTTCTTTATTGATGGCTACAGCAACGAACTTTTTGGTATGGGATACGCTTATATGGAAGGACTTGTCTGTCAGGTAAGGTTTTCCCGACGGATTATAATATACCTGTTTTTCTTCACCGGATAGTTCTTTGATCAGCAGACGGGCAGACAGTATTTCCAAAACGCGGGATTCGGATTTGATAGAATATATGTTTTCAACCCAGTCGTGGTGCGACAAAGCCGATAGGAGCTCCTCCCTCGTCTCTTCTATCTTCCATACACCTATCAGTGTGGTTGCGGTTATATATTCCTTATAATAAAGCATTATGGCTTCAAAGGTAAAACTTTTTCCATCAACTCGGTAAAAATGGCTGCCATACGTTGTTGAATATATTTATCCTGTCCTTCGTAGGGATGCCAGCCAAATTCTTCTCCGTTAATCACCTCATTGTTATGGGCGTACAATATACTGTATTGCTTTCCGGTAACCGGATGCAAATGGTTTCGTGAAAAGCCTATGTATTTGTCGAATTTTACAATAGGAAAGCCCCATCTTTCTCCCAGCTTGCGGATTGCCGGATTGAATATGGTACGGGCATCGTGCCAGTGAGTGCACATGACGATTACAGCAGGCTTGCCGCTCTTTGAACCGTAGTATTTAGAGTTCTTGTCGAATTTCAGATTATAGCATTCTGTAATGTAGCGTTTGATTACATAATCGTATGCTGCCGCGTAGTTAGAGCGGTCGAACGGAACGGGATAATCCTTGTAATTTTGCTTGAGTCCGGCTGTATCGGCTACATTCTCGTCGTGAACATGCATGATAACGAATGCGTCTATGTCCTCAAGTTCTTGTTGCGTATATAATTCCCCTTTTGCCATCCGGTTTGCGGCATCGGCGATTGCTGTTCCTCCTATAGCTGTGTTGATCGGCTTTGCATTCAGTTGTTTACAAGCCAGTTCGAACCAACCGTTGTTAGATGAGGCAAAGGATGCTCCGGTCAATAAAATGGTATATTTGCTGTCAGATTTGCTATTTAAAGAATCTCCCTCTTTGTTTTGGCATTGTGTGTTTGAGAATGCCAAAAGAATGAATGACAGACAAAGCAATACTTTCTTCACTGTTGTTTGATTTAATTATGTGAGCGATAAAAATAGAAAAGGAGCTCTATTGTTATAAAACCCCTTTCCCAATATAGTTATTAAATATTAGTCAACGTATGCTAATACCTGATTCTTTTGAACCTTCGCGCCTTGCTTGGTTTCTATCTGGAGAATCTTACCGGAAGAAAGAGCTTTCACTTCTTCTATGCCATAGTAAGTCTGAACGAAACAAACAACATCACCTTCTTTTACTTCCGTACCGATAACAGGAGCAGTGGATACATCGTCTACGTCCACCTGCCAGATCACCTGACCGCTTACAGTAGCCTGGATTGGTTTTGCATCAGGATATTTCGCCTGGATAGCTTCTGCGTCGAATGCAGGAACTTCAACTACCTGACGTGTAACGATAATAGGGGCGCCGGCTTTTTCCTTCTGTTTCTCCAAATCTTCATTGAAACGTTCTTTAGCCAGACCGGACTTGTAGTCACGGTATTGACGGTCGTGCATCGCAAGTTCGAATAACTCTTCATCATCCTGACCGTAGTCCCATCCGTTGTCGTCCATTTCCTTGCGGTATGTATCCAACGCATCAGGATATTCGTCCTGAGGATTACCTGTATAGAATTCAAGATTCTTAGACTTGGCAAGAGCTATGATTTCATCATCCAGTTTGCCCGGAAGTGTACCGGTTTTACCAAGTATCATGTTCCAGCTGTCCTTGTCGATATTAGAGAAACGAGGTTGTCCCTGAGCCATTGCGAAGATGTTCATCAGTGCGATATTCTTCACATATTGGCTGAATGGTGTTACCAATGGCGGATAACCAAGCTTAGGCCATATATATTCTACTTCTTCGAATAGCTGAACCACAAGGTCGTTCAACGTTACTTCGGCTTTTCCATTGTTGCGAAGAGCCATATTGATAGCCGAATGCATTCCGCGAAGGTCAGCCATCATAGAGCCCATCATACCACCCGGAAGTCCACAACCTACAAGCAGAGAATTCAGGAACTTGTTTGAAGGGTCGATCCAGTATCCTAAGAAATCGTCGATGAAAGACTGTGTCAGGGCACGGGCTTCCATATATGCATTCATGTTGATATCAGGAACAGAGAAACCTGCATCTTTCAGCATAGCCTGTATTGTGATAACGTCAGGATGTACCATTCCCCATGCTAGAGGTTCGATAGCAGTATCCAGGTAATCAGCCCCTGCTCTTGCGACTTCGAGCATAGAAGCTACGGAAAATCCGGGGCCTGTATGTCCGTGGTATTCGATAGGGATATTCGGATGTCTGTCCTTTAATGCTTTTACAAGTTTGCCGAGAAAAGCAGGGCGTCCCACTCCGGCCATATCTTTTAAGCAAATTTCGTCTGCTCCGAAATCAATCAGTTTATCGGCGAAATTTACATAGTAATCAACAGTGTGAATCGGGGAATGTGTAATACAAAGGGCAGTCTGGGAAATCATGCCTGCTTCTTTTGCATATTTTACTGACAATTCCAGATTTCGGGGGTCGTTCAATCCGTCAAAAGAGCGGGAAATGTTTGTTCCCTGAGCGTGTTTTACTTTAAACATCAGGCGACGCACATCCTTCGGAACCGGATACATGCGCAGAGCATTCAGTCCGCGTTCGAGCATGTGAGTCTGTATTCCGACTTTGTTGAACGGTGCAGTCCATTCGCGAACCGCTCTATTCGGATTTTCACCATAAAGCAGGTTTACTTGTTCGAACGCACCACCGTTTGTTTCAACACGGGCAAAACAGCCCATATCGATGATTACAGGTGCAATTTGTGTTAATTGGTCAACACGCGGCTGGTACTTTCCGGATGACTGCCACATGTCACGATAAACGAGGCTAAATTTAATTTCTTTTCCCATGACTGTTTTTAGAGTTATATTGAAAAAGAGTAGCATAAAACGGCTTATGCAGACTCTAAAATCTATTAATTCATCAACTGTATATCAATCTATTGATTGCTTCACAAATTTAAGTTTTTATATCTGAATAAAAGAATAAAATAATTATTAAAATTATCAATTTGTCATAAAAAAAGCGTAATCTTTCCGTTTTTTGTCTGCTATCTATATAGGTTGCACAAAGAAGGTAAAAGTGAGCAGTCTTTTTGCTTGATAAATCTTATTTTTTGATCCGTAGGGGGCTGTAGTGAATAGAGAGGATAATTGCTATCTGGTTTTATTTCAGCTTACAGTATAGCTGTAGTTTGAAAAAGTAACAAAGGTAACAGAAACTAATTAAGAATTAAGAATGAAAAATTAATAATTAGCTTGTCATGCTGAGCAGAGCGAAGCATCTCGCCAGTTAACAGTGAATAGTCATCAGTCATCACTCGTATCTTGTCTACTCGTATCTCAAAAAAAGTAACAGTTTTTTCAGTGAACAGTTAACCGTCATCAGTTAACAACTGGTATCTCGTATCTTATCTACTTGTAACTATTCCCAAAAAAGTTACAGCTTTTACGCATTTTAATTATTGAATCCTTAAACATTAAATTTTTAAATCCTAAATCCAACACATCAAAGAGCTATAAGCTAGTAGCTAAAGGCTAATAACTTACTGTATAGATAAATTTTTTTAAAAAAATAATTTTCGTGTGGTTGCCTTAATTGAGGCGTGTAGTATACAAATAAAAAAGAGATTATAAATTTCTTTATAACCTCTTTTATTTTGATTTTCTATTTTGCTTAATTTCTTAACGCCTTATCCATTGCTGCTGCAGCTTTACGTCCGTCGCCCATGGCAAGGATTACGGTTGCTCCTCCGCGTACAATATCTCCTCCGGCATACACTTCAGGTAAGGCTGACTGCATCGTATCCTGATTGACTATAATTGTTCCCCATTTGGAAACTTCAAGGCCTTTGAATGTGGATGGGATTAATGGATTCGGTGAAACTCCCACACTGACAATTACCTGGTCTACATCGAACCACTCGGTTGCACCTTCGATAGCAACCGGTTTACGGCGACCCGAAGCATCAGGCTCACCCAGCTCCATCTTTTGAAGAAGCATACGCTGTACACGTCCGTTCTCGTCCCCTTCGTATCTGAGTGGATTGTGCAGGGTATGGAATATTATACCTTCCTCCTTGGCATGTTTCACTTCTTCGATACGTGCCGGCATTTCTTCTTCCGAACGACGATATACAATATATGCCTTTTCTGCGCCTAAGCGTTTTGCTGTACGTACGGCATCCATCGCTGTGTTTCCGGCTCCGATAACAGCAACTTTTTTGCCCATCTGCACAGGAGTGTCGCTTTCCGGATTTGAAGCGTCCATAAGGTTTACGCGTGTGAGGAATTCATTACAAGACATCACGCCGATAAGGTTTTCACCCGGGATATTCATAAAATTAGGTAATCCTGCACCACTGGCGGCGAATATTCCTTTGAATCCGTCGCTCAGTAAATCCTCACGGGAAATAGTTTTGCCTACGATACAGTTGTTGATGAATTTTACGCCCATTTCGCGAAGGACGTTTATCTCAACATCCACTATCTCGTTAGGAAGGCGGAATTCAGGTATACCATATTTTAATACGCCTCCGATCTCGTGTAATGCTTCGAATACAGTGACATCATATCCCAGTTTCGCCATATCTCCGGCAAAAGCCAGACCGGCAGGGCCTGATCCTACTACTGCGATTTTAATACCGTTGGCAGGGGCTAGTTCAGGTAAGGACATTTGTCCGCTTTCGCGTTCATAATCTGCAGCAAATCGTTCCAGATAACCGATAGCAACAGGCTCTTTTTTCATCTTTTGTATATAGATACATTTTGCTTCGCACTGTTTTTCCTGTGGACATACACGTCCGCAAACGGCCGGCAAAGCGCTGGTCTCTTTCAGCACTTTTGCAGCTTCGAGGAACTCTCCCCGCTCAATATTTTTAATAAATGAAGGTATCTGTATGTTAACCGGACAGCCTTCCATACATGTAGGGTTGGCACAATCGAGGCAGCGCGCAGCCTCAAACATTGCCTGCTCCTTTGTTAATCCCAGATTAACTTCTTCTTTCAATGAATGGCTTCTGTATTCGGCATCCAGCTCCGGCATGTGTACGCGCGGCCTCTCGCCACGCTCTTTGGCTTTCATGCCTCTGCGTAGTTCGTCTCTCCAGGGCTCGCTACGTCTTGCCTGTATGTTCTCTTGTTCTGTCATTTTTTTAGTTATAAGTTTTAAGTAATGTGTAATAAGTAACGGATGTGAAATGAAAGAAGTAAAACCCCTTCTTAGTCCTTTCAACTTTTTACTTAATACTTAATTGTATGCTTTCAATCTCATCAACATTTCATCGAAATCAACTTCGTGAGCATTGAATTCAGGGCCATCAACGCATACAAACTTGGTTTTACCTCCAACGGTGATGCGGCATGCACCACACATTCCTGTTCCATCGACCATTATGGTGTTTAAGGAGGCCATTGTAGGTATATTATATTTTTGAGTAAGAAGGGATACGAATTTCATCATAATGGCAGGTCCTATAGTTACGCACAGATCTACCTTCTCCCTATTGACTACCATCTCGATGCCGTTTGTAATCAATCCTTTATGTCCATACGAACCATCGTCTGTCATAACAATTACTTCATCAGAATACTCGGCGACCTGCTTTTCGAGGATTACCAGGTCTTTTGTACGCGCTGCTAGAACTGAGATCACTTTATTCCCGGCTTTTTTCATCGCTTCTATGATAGGCAGCATAGGAGCAATACCAACACCACCGCCTGCACATATTACGGTACCGTAATTTTCGATATGGGTAGCTTGTCCCAAAGGCCCTACAACATCTGTGATGTAATCACCTGTGTTGAGGTTGCAGATCTTTTTAGAAGATGCGCCTACAGCCTGTATAACTATAGTTATCGTACCCTTAGCCACATCAGAAGCGGCAATTGTGAGAGGAATACGCTCTCCTTTTTCGCCTACCCGTACAATTACAAAGTGTCCGGCTTTACGGCTTCGTGCTATCAGAGGTGCTTCTACCTCAAACTTTACTACATTTTCAGAGAAATACTCTTTGTCTACAATTTTATTCATTCCAGAATATTAGTTTAAGAGGAGACTTAAGGTCACGGACCTGTTCATCATTTTATTAAGTTTAAATACAAGAAGTAATTAGATTGAAAATGGATCATTAAATGTTTTCTTCTACTTATTCTTGATTTTATGGTTAGTTTTTTTAGTGTTATCAACAGTTTATCTTTTTACATGTTATATTAAAAAAATAGAGAATGGACTGTTAAAATGTCAAAATGCAGCCTTTTCATCGAAAAAATATGTGATTAGGGTTTAAAAGAATTCTTTTGTCAAGATATTTTTCAAACCTGACACGCAAAGTTACGACAAAGTTTATTTACTAAGTAATTATCTGCTATAAAATATCATATAATTTGTTAGTTTAAGTTTTTGTGGAAAAATTCGACAATATTTCCATAACCTTCTATTTCCAACTTTTTGCGAATAACGGACTTCTTCATCTGGATGGTATTGATACTGAATTCTAATATGACAGCTATTTCGTTATTACTAAGTCCGGCATATTCAAGGCAACATATACGGATTTCAATCTCGTCCAGTTGAGGATACTTTTTTCGGATTGTATCCGGAATGCCTTTATATAGCTGGTTCATTATATCGAATAGCTTATTCCAATCAAGGTTTTCCTGGTTGTAAACAATTTCGTTTACCTTTTTCAATAGTTTCTGTCCATGTTTCTTTTCTTCCCCTTTCAATTCTGTTTTAAGTAAAGCGACCTTCTTCAAGATGTCGAAGTGCTGGAATAGAACTTTTCTGAAGGAGTTTTCTTTCTCATCTATGTTATCGGCCATCTCCTGCATTTGAAATATTTTTAGATGAGCAGCAGCCAGTGCCGCTTTGTATTTAGCTCTCTTCCGGTAAAAAACTAAACCCATTATCAGAATAAGTATAAATAACAGGACTATAATAAGGAACACTATTCGTCTTTCGATGAGAAGACTGTTGTTCTCATTCTGTATCAGCTCGAAGTCATACTTTTTCTGGATATCAAGAATTATCTGGTTATTTGTGCCCTTGAGCATCTTTTTCAAGAGTGCAGCATATTCTTTATAATCGGTTAATGCCTGTTGATAGTTCTTGTCTTTTTCCGCAGTTTTAGCCAATAATTGAAAGAGTATTAATTTCAATGGATGGTTATCATGTCCCTTTATCAATGTAAGTGATTTATTGATATAGAATAATGTGGAGTCTTTGTTCTGCTCTTCATCGAATGAATAAGCTATGTTAAGATAGTTCCTTGCTACCTCTTCGTTGTCACTTAAGTAAGGTATGGAATGCCTGAAATAAGCTCTGGCCTGATCCCGTTCCCCAATGCTGCCGAGGGCAAAACCCATGTTTCGAATAATAAAGGCTTGTTCTGTAGAGTCATTGTGTACCTTGGCCAGAGATAAACCTTTGTTATAATAGTAAAAACTACTGTCCGTATTCCCTTTCATAAGCAGATTAGATCCTATTTTGTCATAGGCTATAATTTCATTTTTATATTTTCCTGCTTTATTGAAATACAGAATCGCTTGTCTGTATCTGATAATCGCTTCATCGCTTAAAAGCTGGTTTTGGTAGAGGTCTCCTATATAGAATTCTATCAGGCCTTTAAGAGCATTGTTGCTGCTCTCCTTTGCGTGGGTTTCTGCATTTAAGTAGGTGCTCATAGCCATCTGTGTGTTTCCCCGTGCAGCTAAAATATATCCGCTGTATAGAGAAGCGATAACTATATTTTCCATTTCACCTTTTTCTTCGTAATATCTCTTTGTCTCAAAGATCAGAGTGTCATTAGTTATGTCCTCCAATGCTTTGTCTTTGGCTTGGATATGCAGCAGAATATATTTGTTGTAGGCCTCTTTGTCCAGATTTTTAGGATCAATCCCGTTGTTGAGTATCTGTAGCGCCTCTTTCGGGTTTTGCTCTAAAAGGATTTCCGCCCTGCTTAGTGTTTCTTTTGCCTTATTTCCATTTAGATTACAAGCTGAAAACACCGTGCATAGTATGAAAATGAACCCCCAATTTTTATACATAATTTGAATCATTAGAAGCATAATTATTGAAAATGACTTCATAGTTAGCTAAAAAAAGGTTTCAAAACAAGAAATATAGTATAATTATTCTAAGAAAAAATCTATATAAAACAATATATTTGTAAATGTAATTATTTTATTATTAATTATATATAAAAAACAGGACTTGTAAAAATCTATATCATTCAAAAAAACATTGCATTTGTTTATTTCATCCATTAGTTTTGTATCAGACTTACAGAGAAAGACGACCTTGCAATTCCTTGTGGCTATGAGAAAGATTTATCTGTGTTTTTTGGTTTTGGTTGTTTCATTTATTATAAACACGTATATGTATTCGTTCAATAGTAAGAATAGTTATTACATCCTAAGTGTGAATGATGATGTTGACTGGGAAATTACAGTAAAGATCCTCACAGGATCCAATAGACCAAGGATGGCAGATGCCGGCAAGACTGTATCTCTGTTTAAGCCTGTACAGATTTATCGAAGCAATTTTGGTTTGAAGGTCAATCTGTTCATTTACGGAAAGATAAATATCAAGATTGTTGATAATACAGGTATGCCGGTTTATTTACGTCAATTCACACCGGATGGTGTTAATACTAAAGTTGAAATAAATACCTCCGGATGGAATAGTGGTAGTTATACTATTACTCTATCAGATGCAGCAGGAACAAATATTGCTGTCGGAGAATTCGATATACGTTAGGTTTATTAGGCAAAGATACTTTTCCCGCAAGACTTAGCTTACTTACAATTACAATTTATTATTGGGGAAGTCTTTTGCAACAGCTACTTGCAAATAGCTATGGAAAGGGTGAATCTGGACAGATTTGCCCTTTTACATTTTTAGAAAACGAAGCGTATCCAGCAATAGGAAAGGACGGCGATTATGATCCATAAGACTATACCAAGCAGAAATGTGTTGACTCCGGTTTCCTTTACCTCTTTCATGTTTATGGATGTTCCTATAAAAAACAATGAGACCATCATCCCTTTCTTTCCGAGCCAGCTGAGATGATCGTTAGTTTCGGCCATTCCCGGTATATAATTACCTATAATGATAGCAACTACGAATAGGAAGATGAACCAGGGGATATTTATCTTAGATGCTTTGTTTTTATTGAAGAATGCTATACACAAAGCTAAAGGAATGATCCATAATGTACGGGTAAGTTTTACTGTAGTACCTACCTGCAAGGCCTGTTCACCATATGCGGAGCAGGCTCCGACTACAGAGCTGGTGTCGTGGATGGCAATGGCGGCCCAATAGCCGAAATGTGTCTGGTCCATTTGTAGTAAATGCCCAATTACGGGAAATATAAATAGTCCCACAGCATTTAATACGAATATTACAGCCAGAGAAAAACTTATTTCGTTGTTTTTTGCGCCTAATACAGGTGCTATCGCTGCTATGGCGCTCCCTCCGCAAATAGCGGTTCCTCCCGAAATAAGCATAGTCGTATTTTTCTGTACCTGAAGAAATCTGCCGAGAATAATACCGCAAATCATGGTAACGGCGACAGAGACAACGGTGATTATAAATCCTGTTTTTCCGGTTTGCACAACATCGTGCACCGACATGGAAAATCCCATGCATACAATTGAAGCCTGTAGCAGATATTTTGTTAGTTTCCCTGTTTTCACTACCTCTTCCCCTTTGTAGAAGATAGCAAGCAATATGCCTATAAACAGGGCCAGAGGAGCAGAGAAGAATGGAAAAAGACAGCAGATAGGAATGATATAATATAATTTACCCAGATATTTTTGCATGATTTTATTCCTCCAGCATTTTTAGCGCTTTGTTTTCGCACTCAGTCATAAATTCGCGTTCACCGGGGCCTTTATCATTGATCCCGCACAAATGAAGGATTCCATGTATTATAATCCGGTGAATTTCTTCATCATAATTTGTCTCAAATTGTTCGGCATTGCTCTTTACCGTATCCAGGCTTATGAATATATCTCCGGAAATAATTTCGCCCTCGGTGTAGTCGAAAGTAATTATGTCCGTGTAGTAATCATGCTGTAAGTATTGATTGTTTATTTCCAGAATCTTTCTGTCGGAACAAAAAATGAAGGAAATATCCCCGACTCTTTTTTTATAAGAAGCCGCTACGGATTTTATCCAGTTTGTAGTCTCACGCTTTTCTATAGAGGGTAGTTTTACCTCTTCCGCCTGATATAATATAGCCATAACCGGTTTTTGATTAGAGAAATGATTCTACAAAGGTAAATTATATTAAGTAACTGTTTAAATTTTATTTGGTAAAATTTAAACAGTTATTCGTATCAGTTGTAGAAATTAAATATTCTATTGTTATCTATTTCGTCCCATCTGAACGTTCATTTTGGCATTGCCATTACCCGCAATAAACAGAATATTCGAATGTTTGTATAAGATAATCTCCTTTGCTGCGATTTGCAAAAGGTAACAACATTATCAGTAAACAGTCAACAGTTATCAGTAAACAATTAGAACTCCTTTATACTTATTACTCAATACTTATTACTTGCTAAAAGGTAACAAAAGTAACAGATATATCAATCAACAGTTAGCAGTTAACAATATCGTGGCTTGTCATGCTGAGAGAAACGAAGCATCTCGTCAGAGAGTAGTTAACAGCTTGTATCCCATGTCTTTCTCCAAAAAGGTAACAAAGGTAACAGTTTTTTCAGTGAACAGTTAACAGTCATCAGTTAACAACTGGTATCTCGTATCTTGTCTACTTGTAACTAAAAAAGTAACAAAAGTAACACTATTTACAGTAAACAGTCAACAACTGGTAAGATGTAAAACCTTTGCGTCTCTGCGTCTTTGCGTGAGACAAAATAAAGTATCTTGTAACCCGTAACTGTCCGCAGGGCGTAGTAACTTGTAACTTTCTCAAAAGGTAACAAAGGTAACAGCCTTTTCAGCTTTTAAAATTTTTTTATTCTTTCTTTTCCCCTTCGGGGGCCGGGGGCCTGTTCAATCTTTCAAAGAGCTATCAGCTAACCGTTATTAACTATTAGCTGTTACATATAGATAAATATCTTTTATATTCCTTGTGCTATACCTCACAAATTCTTGTAACTTTACAAGTTAATATGTTTCTTGACAGGTAAAATGACTGATTTTTCACAGACCGATATAAAGTTTTTAGCAGGGGTAGGTCCTAAAAAGGCCGAGATACTAAATAAAGAACTTAATGTGTTCTCGGTAGAAGACCTCCTCTATTACTTTCCCTATAAGTATATCGACCGCAGCCGCATCTATTTCATCCACGAAATAGATGGCAATATGCCCTACATACAACTCCGGGGTAGAATAACAGGCTTTGAAACACATGGCGAAAGACATAAAAAGCGACTTGTAGCTCACTTTACCGACGGTACGGGATACATAGATCTGGTTTGGTTTCAGGGAGCAAAATTTATAGAAGATAAGTACAAACTGAATTTACCCTATATTGTTTTCGGCAAACCGACCATGTTCGGCGACAAGTTCAATATCGCGCACCCCGACATAGATCCATATATAAACGAAGAAGAGCGGCCGACCGGTCTGATGCCGTACTACAACACTACGGAAAAGATGAAAAACCATTATCTGAATTCCAAAGCGATTCAGAAAATGATGGCTGCTGCCTTTACCTCCATTATAAGGAACCTGCAGGAAACGTTGCCCGAAAAGGTAATACAGGACGCTCGTCTGATGGGTTTAAGGCTGGCTATGCGCAATGTACATTTTCCCGAAAATGCTACTTTGCTACGGGAAGCCCAGTACAGGCTTAAATTTGAAGAACTGTTTTACATACAGCTAAATATACTGAGGTATACTGCCGACCGTAAGTCAAAACTGAAAGGTTTTGTATTTACAAAGGTGGGTGGCTACCTCAATACGTTCTACGAAGAGAACCTCCCATTCCCGCTGACCAATGCCCAGAAACGCATTATAAAGGAAATACGGCAGGATATGGCTACCGGTGAACAAATGAACCGCCTTCTGCAAGGTGATGTAGGTAGTGGTAAAACACTTGTAGCGCTCATGCTTATGTTGATAGCTTTAGATAATGGTTTTCAGGCTGCGATGATGGCCCCGACTGAAATATTGGCTACACAGCATTATCATACCATAAAAGAGTTCCTTGCTGGGATGGACGTCAATGTGGAACTACTGACAGGCTCTACAAAGAAAAAAGACAGGGAACGTATACACAGTGCCCTGCTCACCAACGACCTGCATATACTGATAGGCACACACGCCCTGATAGAAGATACCGTACAATTCGGCAATCTGGGACTGGTAGTGATAGACGAACAGCACCGTTTCGGCGTCGCCCAGCGGGCAAAACTTTGGACAAAAAACACCAATCCACCGCATATACTGGTAATGACGGCCACACCGATCCCGCGCACACTGGCAATGACGGTATATGGCGACCTCGATGTCTCTATAATAGATGAACTGCCTCCGGGACGAAAACCAATCCAAACCATCCACCAGTATGATAAAAAGCGGGGCGCGCTGTACGAATCCATCCGCAAACAATTACAGGAGGGAAGACAGGTATATATAGTGTATCCACTCATAGAGGAAAGTGAAAAGCTGGACTTAAAGAATCTGGAAGAAGGCTTCGAACATATAAAAGAAGTATTTCCCGAATATACGGTATGTAAGGTTCATGGCAAAATGAAGCCGAAAGAGAAAGATGCCGAAATGCAACGCTTTGTTACCAACGAAGCACAGATAATGGTTGCCACCACAGTGATCGAAGTTGGCGTAAATGTGCCTAACGCCTCGGTTATGGTAATAGAATCGGCACAGCGGTTCGGGCTTTCGCAGTTGCACCAGTTACGAGGGCGTGTAGGACGCGGAGCCGACCAGTCTTATTGTATTCTGGTAACACCTTACGAACTTGCGGCTGATACCCGCAAGCGTATCAATATTATGGTAGAGAGCAACGACGGATTCGAGATAGCCGAAGCCGACCTTAAGCTGCGTGGCCCGGGTGACCTTGAAGGTACGCAACAGAGCGGCATCCCGTTCAATCTGCGGATAGCCAATCTGGTACGTGACGGTGAAATAGTACAATATGCTCGGGAGATCGCACAAAATATACTGGATGAAGATCCGTTGATGGAAAAGCCTGACAACCTCATCCTGCGAAAGCAGTTACGCAAACTGGGAGGAAACAGGTACAACTGGGGGCAGATCAGTTAAAACGTTTACTTCACTATTTCTTTTTCCAATTTGGAAATATGAAAATCGAGATGTTTTACTTTAAACTCTGTTTCTTCGATTTCTTTAGGTTCAACATCTTCTTTCTTTCTGAGATTTGAAAGATAGTTACCCAGACTGACCTTATATAGTCTGAAATACTCTAAAGCTTTAGGTTTATCTTCGAGGTAATTTTCTGCAATATTCCCAATCATATAATAGAGATTCATTTGCTGATTTTCTCCGCCATATGCCAGGGCTTTGGTATAGGAGTCCACAGCTTTCTGATAATGCGAACCTTTATCATATGCCGAACCCAGATTGCGATAATAAAGATATAGGGTCAGGTCGGGAGGGATAGTCCTGTCTAAAAGCCGTAAAAAGTGAGGGATTGCTTTTTTGTGTTCACCCATATCATTACAGGTCACAGCCAGGCAATAAAGTACATTGTTATTCGTCGTATCCTGCTCATATGCCCTTTCAAGGAAAGGTTGCGCATTGTAGCTGTCGTTAAGTGAATAGTATGCCAATCCGAGACTGCGGTTTACAATCAGCGAACTATCTCCATTTTCGTAACACTTTTCAAATTTAGCTATTGCTGTTTCATAATCGTCTATACTATAATAACTAAGGGCATTCAGCAGATTCATCTGTTGATCGGTGGTATCCGTCTCCATATACACATCCGAATAGGTTACAGCCTCGAGCGACCGCCTGTTTTTCAGGCATAGGTTCACAAGGCTTGCAGCCGAGAATCCATCTTTCGGATTAACCTCCCATGCTTCTTTGAAATACATCATGGCACTGTCGGGCATATTCATCTTCTCGAAGCACTGCCCAATCCTTTTCAGGGCGTTTGTCATCAGATGCTCTTTGCGGATATGGCGGAATAGTTCCAACGATTCTTTATATTTTCCCTGCTGATATAGCAAATCGGCTTTCTGCATCTTGAAATATACATTTGCAGAATCGAGGCGGATCAGTTCGTCATAACAATCAACGCTCGCTTGTCGCTGTGAAAGGGCCTCATAGCAAACAGCCATTTCGGTTATAATCTGCAGATCGGCAGCATATTCTTTCGATAAAGGATATAATATTTCCAGCGACTTCTGATAATTACCCAGCGCTTTATAGCATAATGCATTTTGGATAAGTAATTCCTTTGTCTGCTCCTGCGTTTCTATATAATCCAATGCCTTCTGATATTGATAGTTGCGCAGATAATCAGACAATGTATTCCGGTTATCCTGAGAGAACAGATAACAAGAACAAAATAATAGGTAATACAGAATGGTTATTGATTTCTTCATCTTTAAAATATAATTCAAACAGCTTCTAAAAAGAGAGGCAGAAAGTGCTGGTCTCTGCCTCCGTCAAATAAGTAGTATTAATGGTCAGCCTTCACAGATCTTATTTTTTTAATTTGTAAACAATAGGTAATGTAAAATATACATCCACAACCTGCCCATTCTGCTTACCGGGCGTCCACTTCGGCATGGAATTAACTGTACGGATCGCCTCTTTGTCCATACTCGGGTCTATTCCGCGAATAACCGAAACATCACTTATCTCACCTGTACTCTTCACAATGAAGCGGACTGTCACACGTCCTTGGATACCATTCTTTTGAGCATCTTCCGGATATTTCAAGTTATTGCTGATATACTCATGCATCGCCGACTCGCCTCCGGGGAAAGAAGGCATCTGCTCCACTGTTACAAAAGGCATCATTTTATCATTTGGAGATCCCTCTTTTAAAGATGCAATTTCTACTTTTTTCTCTTGTGGTGCTCCATAACCGACCGCGACAATTTCATTCGGCTCACCGCCGGATTTCACCTTATTACTATTACTGCCTGCCAATCTGAAAACAATAGGTAATGTATAGTACACATCCACCGCTTTTCCTCCCTGCTTGCCGGGTTCCCATTTAGGCATGGATTTGACAATACGGATTGCCTCATTATCCAATAGAGGGTCGACACCTCTTATTACTTCGATATCGGATATTTCACCGGTATTCTTTACCACATAGCGGATAGTGACTCTCCCCTGAATACCTTTAGTCTGTGCCTCCACAGGATATTTCAGGCCATTCGCGATAAAGCGCTGTTGAGCGTCTAATCCTCCGGGAAACGAAGGCATCTGTTCTACTGTCACATATACATCCCCTTTCTTTTGAGGAGCCTGATCGCCATCCATCACTTCGGTTATTTCATCAATCGAAAATTTATCTAAAGATGTAGTTGCCTGTACTGCATTGCCTAAAAGCAATGTTGCGCATACCGGAACAACCAGCAGGTATTTTACGGACGTAAATACTGAGCTTTTCTTTTTATTCATCATCATAATGCGTTGTTTAAGTTGTGATACATTGAAATTATTAATAAGTGGTATACCGGTACTTCTATTTGATACTTGTAATAATATATATTGATATTCCTTCGAATCGAACCCTGATTCCAGCACACCTTTATCTGCCAGATATTCGAGGTTCAGCTTTATTTCTTTCTTCAGTAACCACGCGAACGGGTTCCACCAGAAACAGATACATAAGATTTCGGATAGTACGACATCGATGGAATGATACTGATTCACATGTACCTGCTCATGTGCAATTATCTCGGCCAGTTCGACCGGATTATGAACATCGGAGTTAATAAAAATCCAGTTAAAGAAAGAAAAAGGGGACGTCCGCCTGTCTTTCATTTTTATGATACGGTATGTAGATAATTTTTCAGTCTCATTTGCCACCCTTAGCTTCACCAAACTGAATACTTGCACAAAAAACTTAATCGCACGAAAAAATGATACGGCTGCAAGTATAATTAAAACAATAACCCACATGCTAACTGCCGCCTCCGCCGAAGCCTCTGCGTTAACTGCGCTCCCGACTTCAATATCCGACAGCCAATATGTAGGAATCTGTACCGGAGTATTACCGGAAGCAGATAATTCTATCGTAACGGCAGGGAATAACAAAGAAAAAAACAAGGCTGATAAGAAGTAGATTCTCCTCAGTTTTAGAAATGTGTCCCTCTTCAGGCAAAGAATATATAGTCCGTAAAACAGCGCCAGAGCAACCGACACCTTGACAAGGTATATTAAAATTGTGTGATCCATGGTAGCTTCGTATTTATTGTTAACCTTTCCCCTTTTCTATCATCTTCATTATTTCCTGTAATTCCTCCGGAGATATTTTTTCTTCTTTCACAAAGAAGGAGACAAGTTCTTTATATGAATTTTCAAAATAACTTTTTACCACATTCGACATAAATGCTTTTTTATACTCATCTTCCTTGATCTTCGGAGTATATACCCATACGTTACCATATTTCTTGGAATTCAGGTAACCTTTCTGCTCCAGGTTGCGGACAATAGAAGCAACAGTCGTATAGGGAGGCTTGGGAGCATCCATCTCATTTATAATATCTTTTACTACGCACTCCTTTAGCTGCCAGATGTGCAGCATAATCGATTCTTCCTGATGAGTAAGCTTTTCCATATTTTACATATTTGGCGTAAATCTACTATTTTTTCGTAAATATACGGATATTTTTTTATTTGCAAAATATATAAGACTTTTTTAAGTATCTGAAATGTTAAAAATCAGCAGTAAAATTCTCAACAATGAATTATTTAAAAAGATAAATCACACACCAGTTTAGTCAAAAGTAGCAGAAGCACTATTAACAGCATCGGCCTGACAATCTTCAGTCCGTTCTTAATAGCCAGTCCGCTGCCGATATAGTGTCCGGCGATAGCGCATAAGGCCGCAGGTATTCCCACAACAAAAAGAACTTTTCCCTCTATAAGAAATACAATTAACGATGCTAAATTCGATGTCAGATTAACAAGCTTCGCATTCCCCATACTCGTCAGCAAATCCAGTCCCAGAACCGAAGTGTAAGCCAATATGAGAAAAGTACCTGTCCCGGGGCCGAAAAAGCCATCATATCCGCCAATAACAAAGCCGATCAGAGACGACAGCGTGATTATTCTGGCTTTCGAAAACTTTTTCGGAGCTACGTTCGAAAAATTCTTTTTCTTAAAAACGACGACGGCAATAACCGGAATGCCGGCAATAAGGATATATTGCAGAACTCTGGCATCGAGACAAACCGCAATTTTAGAGCCTATGGCAGAACCTATAAATGCAAATAAAATGGACGGTATTACACTCGTCAGGTCATAGCTCTTATTCCTGACAAAGCGCATCGTGCTGAAAAATGTACCGATACAACTGCTGAACTTATTTGTCCCTAATGCAAAATGAGGAGACAGGCCCGCAACATTATACGCCGGCAGCGATATCAGACCTCCCCCGCCTGCAATGCTGTCGATAAATCCACTGATAAATATTAAAGGACAGATTATTAGCAACTGCTCTACATAATCCATTATCCCGGTGTATAGTTTGTAGTCATTTGCATACAAGATAATCAGCTAATAATTATTAACTATCGGAAATATTACTTCATTTCTTTCACATCGGTCAACACCTTATTCTTAGGAGTAGTAGCTACAAATTCTTTCAGATAGAAAGGTTCGAAGTAGGCGACATCTTCAAAATCTCCGGCTGCGTAAGCCTCCTCAGCCAGACTAATCATATCCAATGCACGTGGATAGATATTGTCTAAAAACAAAGCTGTTTCACCTTCCAATACAGCCTTACATTTTTCTGCACCATTACCAAAGAAAAGAATCCTGCCTTTATTCAGATAATCAGCAAACGATTTTTCGTCAATGATATCAGCACTAACAGGGCGAACTTCCTGTAATTCTTTATTTAACAATACATCATACACTTCCATCCGGCGGGCATCTATCATCGGACAAAGCAACGTATAATCCTGTAAACCTTTTATTTTCGATACGCCGTTTGCCATTATTTTTAAAGAATTCAGAGCGATCAACGGGATATTCAGCCCAAAGCAAAGCCCTTTCGCCTCCGACACGCCGATGCGGAGTCCTGTATATGAACCGGGACCGCAACTTACCGCCACAGCATCCGGTTGCAGATTCTGCGCGCGAAGCATTTTCATTGCTTCATCAACAAATGTACCCAGTAAAACCGCATGAGAAGGACCCTTCGTTTCTTCTTTTTGGAAAATTACCTGTCCATTTACGGACACCGCTACGGAACACACTTCTGTAGCAGTTTCTATATTTAATATGCAAGGCATAATCTTATATTTCATTTAATTCAAAAACAAAATTACATAATTTCTGACAAAAGTATTTCATTCACAAAGAATCAGATGTACAATTTAATTCTTTTTTGTACATTTGAAATTCCGAATAATAACCGGGATAATAACATTCCAAGCCCGTTAATGTTTGTCCGGCAATAGAAATTAAAGAAATAGATTATATATGAGTAAGAACAAAGCTCCGCACAAAACCGATAAGAGAAAATCAAAAGCAGATATAGTAAACAGCGTCGTAAATTTTTTCAATAGAAACTCAACGGAGTTTTTCAGCCCGAAGCAAATTACAGAAAAGCTGGGATTCAAAAAACCTGCTGAAAAACAATTAATCACCAACATACTTTACAACCTGCTCGAAGATGACTTCATTGTAGAACCTGTACGTGGAAAATATAAATCGAACAATCGCGGTCTTTTTCTCGAAGGTACATTCGAAAGAAGGAGTAACGGAAAAAACTTTTTCAAACCGGATGACGAAAGCAGTAATATCTTTATAGCCGAACGCAACTCGGCACATGCCATGAACGGTGACCGTGTAAAGATACAAATGCTGGCCAAACGCAAAGGACGTGATGCTGAAGGTGAAGTTCTGGAAATACTCGAACGCAAACAAACAACTTTCGTTGGTACACTGGATGTACAGAAACAATTTGCTTTCCTTGTGATGGACAGCAAAATACTGGCTAACGATATTTTTATACCTAAAGACAATCTGAAGGGAGGAAAAGACGGGGACAAAGCTTTGGTAGAAATAGTGGAGTGGCCCCAGAAAGCAAAGAACCCGATAGGGAAAGTATTGGACATACTGGGACAGGCCGGAGAAAACAATACGGAAATGAATGCCATTTTAGCCGAATTTGGCCTGCCATATAAATACCCGGAAAAGATAGAGGCTTTTGCCAACAAAATACCGGATGAAATCACTCCGGAAGAAATCGCGAAACGTGAAGATTTCAGGAATACACTCACATTTACAATAGATCCGCGCGATGCGAAAGACTTCGATGACGCTCTCTCTATCAAACAGATAAAAAATGGCCGTTGGGAAGTCGGAGTGCACATTGCCGATGTGACGCACTATGTGCAGGAAGGCGACATTATAGACAAAGAAGGCGAAAGCCGGGCCACATCTATTTACCTGGTCGACAGAACTATTCCGATGCTTCCTGAGCGGCTCAGCAACGGACTGTGTTCGCTTCGTCCGCATGAAGACAAGCTATGTTATTCCGCTATATTTGAACTAGACGACGATGCGAATATAAAGAAGAGCAGGATTGCCCGCACAGTCATACATTCCGACAGACGCTTCACATATGAAGAAGCGCAGGATATTATCGAAACCGGTGAAGGCGACTACAAAGATGAAATGTTGAAACTTAACGACCTTGCTAAAAAGTTACGGGCAAAACGTTTCGATAACGGAGCAATCGCGTTCGACCGCCATGAAGTCAGATTTGAAATAGACGAAAAAGGAAAGCCAATCAGCGTATATTTTAAATATGCCAAAGATTCGAATAAGCTGATCGAGGAATTCATGCTTCTGGCCAACCGTACCGTTGCCGAATTCATCGGGAATGTACCGAAGAATAAGAATGCAAAAACATTTGTTTACCGTATCCACGACCTGCCGAATGCAGAGAAGATGGAAAACCTTTCTGAATTTATCCGCCGGTTTGGATATAAAATAAAGGTGGACGGATCGAAAACGAATGTATCAAAATCCATCAATCACCTGTTGGACGAGGTAAGCGGCAAACCGGAAGAGAATCTGATCTCTACCATTGCCATACGCGCCATGGCCAAAGCAATATATTCTACGGTAAACATCGGACATTACGGGCTGGCATTTGAGTATTACACTCACTTTACGTCCCCTATCCGCCGTTATCCCGACATGATGGTTCACCGTTTGCTGACCCGCTATATGGATGGTGGACGCAGTGTGAGCAAACAACTTTATGAAAGCAAATGCGAACATAGTTCGGAAATGGAACAACTGGCCGCAAATGCCGAAAGAGCATCTATAAAATACAAACAGGTAGAATATATGTCCGACAAACTGGGACAGGTGTTTGACGCTGTTATTTCAGGGATTACAGAATGGGGGCTATATGCCGAAATCAATGAGAATAAATGTGAGGGAATGATTCCTATCCGCGATCTGGATGATGATTTCTACGAATTTGACGAAAAGAATTATTGTTTACGCGGACGCCGCAACAAGCGAACCTACAGCTTGGGCGACCCTCTGAAAATAAAAGTGGCCCGGGCAAATCTTGAACGTAAACAACTGGATTTTGCCTTAGTAGAGTAAATACATAAAGCAGCACGCCATTTTGATGTTAAAACCGGCGTGCTGCTTTGCAGAAATACTTAAAATGGCTATTTTCGTAATCTGCATACCGTTAACATTATTTCTAACAGATACATAAGAAAATGACACAAAAACCCTCAGGAAGACTATTGTCTCTCGATGTACTCCGTGGCATCACAATCGCCGGAATGATAATGGTAAACAATTCCGGTTCAGGAGAGTACACCTATGCCCCGCTAAAACACGTTGCATGGGACGGACTAACCCCTACCGACCTCGTATTTCCGTTCTTTATGTTCATCATGGGAATATCCACTTATATTTCCCTGCGGAAATTTAATTTTGAGTTTAATACTCCGACACTTCTCAAGATCCTCAAACGTACCATTGTCATATTCTTAATCGGGCTGGGACTTTCATGGCTCGGATTATCATTCCGTACATACCATATGCTGGAACCGGATAATCTCGGGTTCTGGGAACGCTTCTTCAGGGCAATAACAGACTTTGGGCACCTCCGTACGCTAGGGGTTATGCAACGGTTGGCCTTGACTTACGGTGCTGCATCCATTGTAGCTATTACTGTAAAGCATAAATACATCCCGTATATAATCGGTACAACATTGATCGTCTACTTCCTGCTTCTTCTATTTGGAAACGGGTTCGAGAAAAGTGAAGACAGCATTGTATCCATAGTAGACCGGGTTATATTGGGCGTAAATCATATGTACAAAGATTCGGGACTGGCTATAGACCCCGAAGGGCTGTTAAGCACCATACCGGCCATAGCTCATGTCCTTATAGGATTCTGTTGCGGTGCGCTTATTATGAATACCAAAGACAATGATAAGCGGATATCACAATTGTTTATTGTTGGCACAATACTCACTTTTGCCGGATTTCTGCTCAGTTACGGATGCCCTATCAACAAGAAGATATGGACACCTACATTTGTCTTGGCTACATGTGGTCTGGCCTCTCTGCTTCTTGCTTTATTGATATGGATAATCGACATAAAAGGGCATAGAAAATGGAGTGTATTCTTCGAATCGTTCGGGGTTAACCCTCTCTTTATCTATGTTATGGCCGGAGTACTGGGCACATTGGCCTATCAGGCGGTATTTCCTTACAACGGAGAATATATATCGGCGAAAGGGTATATATATTCCGTTCTGCTCCAACCATATCTGGGTGACTATTTCGGCGCATTGATATATGCTCTCATTTTTGTAGGCATTTGCTGGATTGTAGGAAACATTCTTTACAAGAAAAATATTTATATAAAAATATAATTGTGATATTTTTCAAAAAGAAACTTAGCTAACAGATAGTATTATTTTCATGTTTAGGATAATTTCTCTATTTTTAGAGTTTTTAATAAGTCCCGGCTAAGGAGGACTATTAGTATATTAATTTTTAAAACTTTACACTATGAACAAGTATTCGATTAAGGCTTTCATTGAAGAAACAGCACAAGACGAGTCAAAAAATGACTTTTTCCAATTAGAAAGTCCATATATGCTCGAACTTAATATCAACAACCAGACTGTAATGTTGAAAAAAGGAGCAATGGTAGCTTATACCGGAAACGTGAAATTTGAAAGAGAAGGTATGCTGAGCAAGGGCATCGGTAACCTCCTTAAAAAAACCATGTCGGGAGAAGGTACCACAATGATGAAAACAACAGGTACAGGACGCGTCTATGCAGCCGACGTAGAGAAAAGAGTGCGTATCTTGTATCTGGAAAATGAATCTATTAACGTGAACGGCAACGATATCCTTGCACATGAAGAAGGAGTTAAATCGGAAGTGAAAATGATGAAAAGTGTTGCCGGTATCATGGGTGGGGGCTTATTCCAGGCACGTCTGAGCGGAACCGGACATATTGCCATCACAACTCACGGCAACCCGATGACACTGATCGTTAAACCGGGGCAACCTGTCTTTACAGACCCTAATGCAACAGTTGCATGGTCGGGTAATCTCGCTCCTCAGATGAAGACTGACATTTCTCTTAAAACATTTATCGGACGTGGTAGCGGCGAAAGTTTCCAGATGATGTTCGAAGGTGATGGATGGGTAATTATCCAACCATGTGAAGAAGTATATGGAGCTTCACAGTAAGTATTCATTCACGTAGTTATAAGAACGGGAGAACGATAGTTTTTCCGTTTTTCATTTTTTAGATATTTAAAATATCTCCATTATGATAGACAATTAACTGATTTATGCTACTTTTGCACTTTAATAACAATTTAGAGTAAAATCATCTATGAAAACGGTGACTATTAAGGATAAAGAATTTGATCTTTTTCTCACGGAAGAAGTTATAGAAAAAGCGATTGACAATGTAGCTGCCAGATTGAATAAAGATTTGGCCGGCAAAGACCCTTTATTCATTTGCGTGCTAAACGGTTCGTTTATGTACGCCTCTGAATTGATGAAGCGTGTATCTATTCCTTGTGAAGTATCTTTTGTAAAGATGTCGTCTTATAAAGGAACTTCTTCGACAGGGAAAATAAAAGAAATATACGGGCTGGAAGAAGATATTAAAGGCCGTACAGTTGTCATTGTGGAAGATATAGTAGATACAGGTTATACAATGTCATTAATGCTGGAACAATTGGTTTGCGACGAACCGGAAGAAATACTGGTAACCACACTTTTGCTCAAACCCGATGCTTTGAAGCACGATATCAAACTGGACTATGTAGCATTGGAGATACCAAGTGATTTTATTGTTGGTTTCGGTCTCGATTATGACGGATACGGACGTAATCTTCCCGATATATATAAAATAAAGAACTCTTAAATATAAATCTTACAGGTCTTACTCTTACAATCGTATAAGTCGTAGCCTGTAACATGTAACTTAATTAATATGTTGAATATTATAATTTTTGGAGCGCCGGGTTCAGGAAAAGGTACTCAAAGCGAGAACCTCATCAAGAAATATAATCTGGCACACATCTCTACGGGCGATGTTTTACGCGCCGAAATGAAGAACGGTACAGAACTGGGTAAGTTGGCAGAAGGTTACATTTCGAAGGGGCAACTTGTACCCGACGATGTAGTTATCGGTATGCTGGCAAATGTGCTGGATAGTAAAAAAGATGCTTCCGGAGTTATTTTCGATGGTTTCCCCCGTACCATTGCTCAAGGCGAAGCTTTGGAAAAGATGCTGAAAGAAAGGGGACAGGATGTGTCTGTTGTCGTTAGCCTCGAAGTGGACGAACCGGAACTGATAGACCGCCTCATCAAACGCGGACAACAATCAGGGCGCTCAGACGATAATCTGGAAACAATCAAATCCCGTCTCGACGTTTATAAAAATCAGACATCCCCGTTAAAAGAACATTATAAAAACACAGGTAAACTTGCATCTATAAAGGGTGTAGGCACTGTGGAAGAAATCTTCGGTCTTATAGCTGAGGCTGTAGACAGAGTGAAATGATATTCTCCAATATAAAAGGAAGTTATAGGAACTATCTTATAACTTCCTTTGTTATCTAAATACAAATCAATAGTTTCCCTTACAAGCAGGAGACAACCAAAACAATATGGCAGATTCAAATTTTATAGATTACGTCAAAATTTATTGCCGTTCGGGCAAAGGTGGTAGAGGATCGACTCACTTCCGTCGTGAAAAATACATACCTAAGGGTGGTCCTGACGGTGGTGATGGTGGCGACGGTGGCCATGTGATATTGCGGGGCAACCGGAACTTATGGACATTGCTCCATCTGAAGTTTCAACGCCATATTCTTGCAGGACACGGTGAAAGTGGTTCCGGCAGGTTAAGTTCCGGCAAAAAAGGCGAAACCAAGATAATCGATGTCCCTTGCGGAACAGTGGCTTATGATGCCGAAACGGGAGAATATCTATGTGATGTAACCGAAGATGGCCAGGAGGTTATCATGCTGAGAGGGGGTAAGGGCGGCCGTGGAAACAATCACTTCAAAACCCCTACCAATCAGGCGCCACGATATGCTCAACCGGGAGAACCATATCAGGAACGCAGAGTGATATTAGAGCTCAAAGTATTGGCTGATGTGGGACTGGTCGGATTCCCGAATGCGGGTAAATCTACTTTGCTTTCGGTAATGACTGCTGCAAAGCCTAAAATAGCTAATTATCCGTTTACTACGCTGGAACCGAAGATAGGAATTGTCAGTTACCGTGACTACAAATCGTTTGTAATGGCCGATATTCCCGGTATTATAGAGGGAGCAAGTGAGGGGAAAGGCTTGGGACTTCGCTTCCTGCGCCATATCGAGCGAAATTCATTATTATTGTTTATTATAGCTGCCGACGCGGACGACATTCATCAGGAATACAGGATTCTGCTCAACGAACTGGCTCAGTTCAACCCCGAATTACTTGATAAACGGCGGGTATTGGCCATATCTAAATCCGACATGCTGGACGAAGAACTGATGGAAGCTCTGGAAGCCGATCTTCCGGAGATACCTCATATCTTTATTTCATCCATTACAGGGTATAACATCATGCAACTGAAAGACCTGCTTTGGAGAGAACTGAATGCTGACGGAGAATATCAGAAATCATTCAATATAACACATCGCAATTTGGATATAAAGACGGTAGAATTTGATGAAGAAGACGACTCTATACCGGAAGATGATTACGAGGAAGAAGACTGGGATGAAGAAGATGAAGTGGATGGATTTTTCTACGAGGAGGAGGATGAAACAGAATAAGGGTACAGACTTTTGATCCGTCTGTCTTATGATAAAATAAGGCCTGCCGAAAACATTCGGCAGGCCTTAACTTTTACTTCATTATCAGGAAAAAGCGTTTTTTGCAGACTTTTTTTCTCTTTTCAACGATTCTTTCTGCGATTTATAGGTATCTTTCAAAGACTCTAATCTTGCTTTTTTCTCTGACTTACTCAAATTGTCATTATCTTCTATGGCGTCCTTTTCTGATTCATAACGTTTTTTGAGCGCCTCCAGTTTCTGCTCATAAGTATCTCCGATAATATCTTTCAGACCGCCTTTTTCTGACATTTTCCCATACTTTTTCTCAAATGTATTAATCTGGTTTTTAGTTAATATTTTCTCTATATCCGATTTATGCTTTAGGGCCAAAGCACGTTTACGCTGCCCTTTCTCATAACCTGAAATGGTTCTGTCCCGGCCAATTGCCTGAAACTGTTTTTTTACATCTCTCTTCAAATCCTTGATTTGCGCGGTTTGTTTAGATGAAAGCTGCAAATCTTTATAGACCTCTATATTGTTATAATATAAAGATTCATCTTCTGTTTGTGCATATGTCACAGATGAAGAGGCAAGAATAAATAATAATAACAAAATCTTTTTCATAACTTTATGTAGTTTAATAAATTCATTATAAACAAATAAAAGAAGGTATTTAGTAGAACATTGTTTAGATATAACTGGCTGTTGTTCTTTTAGATACAAAAAAATAATAGGTCTGCGACCTTAAAAGAAAGCATTTAACCATGGAATATTTCTCTTTAAATAATATCGGACTCTTTCGTTTCTCTATATTTCCCAACTCTAATCTGTTTCATTTTTCGTCCAGCATAAAAGGTGGGGTTAGTACGGGCGAATATAGCTCTCTTAATCTTAGTCTGTATTCAGGAGACAATCCTGACCATGTGAAAGAAAACAGAGAACGTATTGCAAATGTAACAGGCATTTCTGTAGAAAATCTGTATATCCCCTATCAAACCCATGATGACAGAACATTCATTGTAGACGAACAATTTTTAAATCTTAGCGATGAGGAAAAAGAAAAAAAGTTACATGGTATCGATGCCCTTATCACTGACCGGAAAAATATATGCATAGGAGTTACTACTGCCGACTGTGTACCGGTGTTGATATACGACCCGCACAAAGAAGTATTGGCAGCTATCCATGCCGGATGGAGAGGTACTGTTGCGCGGATTGCGGAAAAGACTGTGATAAGGATGACTGAATATTTTGGTTGCAATCCCAGAGATCTGCTTGCCGGGATAGCTCCATGT
Source organism: Dysgonomonas sp. UBA7710 (assembly GCF_002482385.1). Taxonomy (GTDB): domain Bacteria; phylum Bacteroidota; class Bacteroidia; order Bacteroidales; family Dysgonomonadaceae; genus Dysgonomonas. The sequence goes on from NZ_DLFW01000039.1 coordinate 32,116, forward strand.
ATATCGCAGGAGCGCTTCGATGTGGGCGAAGAAGTAGTAGAAACCTTTCAGGAAGCAGGTTTTCAAATTGAGGATATTGGTTATCGGAACACCGAAACCGGGAAAATGCATCTGAATCTGCAACAGGCAAACAAACTTATTTTAAATGATGCAGGCATACCGGTTCAGAATATTGAAATTGCAAATCTCTGTACCTATTCGAATCCTCAGCTATTTTTTTCTGCGCGGCGTCAGACTATTCATTCAGGACGAATGGTTACAGGTGGTATATTAAGATAATTATTTTGTATTTTTGCTATCTGATAAACATTTTAGAATAAAAACGAATGGCTCACCCTATACTTTTACCTCCCGAATGGTATCCCCAAAGCGCCATACAACTCACATGGCCTCATATTGGCACCGACTGGGAATATATGATCGAAGATGTAACCGCCTGTTATGTAAACATAGCATATGAAATACTAAAGAGGCAAAAACTTGTCATTGTATGCTATAGTGCCGAGAGTGTAAAGTTTGAGATGAGAGAGCACAAAGAATTATTTGACAATCTCACTTTGGTTGAATTACCTGCAAACGATACCTGGGCGCGTGACCATAGCGGCATATCGGTTATTAAGGATGGTAAAAAATATGTATATGATTTTACGTTCAACGGATGGGGATTGAAATTTGCATCTAATTTCGATAATCAGATAACCAGAGGATTATTTTCAAAAAAGATATTTGCTTCCGGTGTAGAACTGATAAACAAAAAAGATTTTGTACTCGAAGGCGGAGCAATAGAATCGGACGGAAAAGGAACTCTGCTCACCACATCCGAATGTCTATTATCTCCCAATAGAAATTCATACCTTTCGAAAGAAGAAATAGAAGAATACTTGAAAGAAGGATTTGGCTTCAACAGAGTATTATGGCTCGATCATGGCTATTTTGCCGGGGATGATACGGATAGCCACATCGATACACTCGCCCGTTTTTGTGATGAGCATACAATAGCCTATGTAAAATGTGAGGATACATCGGACGAACATTATGACGCCCTTGCTAAAATGGAAAAGCAACTGGAAACATTTACCGATTATCTGGGAAACCCATATAAACTGATTACTTTACCTATGGCAAAACCTGCATATGACGAGGATAATCAAAGATTACCCGCAACATATGCCAATTTCCTTATTATGAACAATGTGGTATTGCTACCGTTCTATAACGATAAGGAAAGGGACGGAGAAGCCCGGAAGCAATTGCAAAAGGCTTTTCCGGCAAGAGAGATTATTGGTGTGGATTGCTCGCCGCTGATAAGACAGCATGGTTCTCTACATTGCATTACAATGCAGTATCCCGAAGGTTTTATCTAAATACTATTCAGATGAAAGATCAGAAAGCATTATTGTTCAGATGCATAAAGAATGATGTTCCTGCAATGGTATTTTCGGGGAATGATATACTGTTCCTCCCTCTACTGAAAAAATATTACGAAGATGCAAAACAAGCCGGATGCACACAGGAATTTCTGGACGATATACAACTGCGAATAGAAGAATTCGGGAAACATATAGAGATGTCGCCTGATACAATTAAATTGCCGGATTGATTACTGATTTGCCAATTAGCAAATATGCCAATGTACCAATGGTGCAAAGCCATATGATTTATAATTTGTAACTCACATATAAAATGAAAATAGGATTAATACAACAGGCCAATACACCCGATATTCGGAAGAATATTGAAGGGCTCAAGAATAAAGTAAAAGACGCCGCAAAACAAGGCGCGCAACTTATCGTTTTGCAGGAGTTGCATAATTCATTGTATTTCTGTCAGGTAGAAGATACTAGTATTTTCGATCTTGCCGAAACAATCCCCGGCCCGTCGACTGATGAATTTGGAGCACTGGCAAAAGAACTGGGAGTAGTTGTTGTACTCTCCCTCTTCGAGCGCCGCGCACCGGGCTTATATCACAATACGGCTGTGGTAATGGAAAAAGACGGAACTATTGCCGGAAAATACCGCAAGATGCATATTCCCGATGATCCTGCCTATTATGAAAAATTCTATTTCACTCCGGGAGACATAGGATTCAAACCCATTGAAACATCTCTGGGGAAACTGGGTGTACTGGTTTGCTGGGATCAGTGGTATCCCGAAGCTGCCCGCCTGATGGCAATGGCAGGAGCCGATTTACTTATTTATCCTACTGCCATAGGATGGGAATCGACCGACTCGCAGGAAGAAAAAGAGCGCCAGCTAGGAGCATGGGTAATCTCCCAGAGAGGACATGCCGTAGCAAATGGTTTACATGTGGTATCAGTTAATCGTACAGGTTACGAACCCGATCCGTCAGGACAAACGAATGGCATTACATTCTGGGGAAACAGTTTTGTGGCTGGTCCTCAGGGAGAAATACTATGGCAAGCCCCGAACGACAAAGAAGAAGTCCGGATTGTGGAAATAGATATGAAACGCTCCGAACAGGTAAGACGCTGGTGGCCGTTCTTTCGCGATAGACGTATCGATTCTTTCGGGGATATAACAAAGCGGTTTATAGATTAACCGGAAATGCTACGAAGCTTTGCAATACTTACACTCTCCCTTTTGTTCTCCTGTTCCTCTAAGGCAAACAGACGAGAGGATAATGTGAATATTAAAGAAGTGACAGAAGTTCAACAATCTTTGGAAACAAGGCATCTTTTCAGAAAGGAATACGAGACGAATAAAAACAGTAAGGAAAGGCAGAATAGCATTCTGAGCCAAGCGCAAAAATATTTATTAGCTATCTCAGAAGTTGTGGATACTAAAATAATGTCGATTATTTACTCCTGTTTATCCGGACTAAGTTCTTTTCATGTATTTATTTCGGATCGCTTTTTAGTATATTTTACATTTAAAACGATTATTCTTATGTAAAAATGTAATCTCTAGTTTGCATTTTTAGTATATTTGCGCACGCGTAAAATGGCGTGGTATGCCGTTTGCACAAGAACACAAGTAAAAATATCTATTATATGGACTTAATTAAACAAATTGTAGAAAGGGCCAAGGCAAACAAACAACGTATTGTCCTTCCCGAAGGAACAGAGGTAAGAACTATTACAGCTGCCAATCAGTTATTGGCAGACGGAGTCGCTGAAATTATTCTTATAGGGAATACAAAAGAGATTAAGGAGCTGGCAGTAAGTCTGGACCTGAAAAATATAGACAAAGCGACAATTCTTGACCCTCAGAACTATGAGAAGAAAGAAGTTTATACAAATCTCCTTTTCGAATTGAGAAAGGCCAAGGGCATGACAATCGAGCAGGCTTCTAAACTGGCAGAAGATCCATTATATATCGGTTGCCTGATGATAAAGAACGGAGACGCTGACGGAGAGATAGCCGGCGCACAAAATACGACAGGCGATGTGCTTCGTCCTGCACTTCAGATTATAAAAACAGCACCCGGAATCAGTGTGGTCTCAGGTGCTTTTTTAATGTTTACGACTCAGAAACAGTACGGTAAAGACGGATTACTTGTTGTGGCCGACTGTGCTGTTACACCTGACCCTACTGCATCTCAATTGGCTGAAATTGCAGTTGCTACAGGTCGGACAGCCCGTGCATTGGTCGGAGAAGAGCCTCAAGTAGCCATATTGAGCTTTTCTACAAAAGGAAGTGCGAAACATCCGATGGTGGACAAAGTAATAGAAGCGACTCAACTTGCACAGAAAATTGACCCGACAATGAATATTGATGGGGAATTGCAGGCTGATGCAGCTTTAGTGCCATCTGTCGGTCAACAAAAAGCACCCGGTAGTAAAGTTGCAGGACATGCCAATGTACTTGTTTTCCCTTCACTCGAAGTGGGAAATATTGCATATAAGCTTGTTCAGCGTTTGGGTAATGCGGAAGCCGTTGGTCCTATTCTGCAAGGAATGGCAGCTCCGGTAAACGACCTTTCGCGCGGATGCTCAGTGAGTGATGTTTATAACATGGTGGCTATAGCGGCAAATCAGGCCATAGCGGCAAAGAATAAGTAACAATCAATAAATTATATATGGCAGAAATCATAGAACCTATTGAAGAATACGGGTTAAGCAATAAACATAAGAAAAGGTCTCTTTTCTCCAAAATCGGAGTTGTAGGCTGTGGACGTGATGGCAGGCATATTGTTAGTCTTACGGCTTTGTCGGGAATGGAGGTTGTTTTTATTGAAGTTTCGGAAGAAAGAATTCAGGAAGCACTTAAAGATATTGGCCACGGACTGGATACCAAGATTGAAAACTGGGGTTTGACTCAGAGTGAAAAACGTGCTACTATGGGGCGTATAAAGGGCACACTCAACTACAGTGATCTTAAAGGATGTGACTTTGTGATAGAATGTATCCGTTACGAAGCAAACGGAGAACGCAGTACCGAACTTCGTAAGGAGGTTTTCAGAAACCTGGAGCTGGTGCTTGCTCCGGATGCGATTATTGCCACGAATGCCACTACTGTCATTATAAGTGAGTTGGCAGCAGAGTTGACGCATAAAGAACGCTGCATAAGTCTTCATTTTCCGATTACACATACCGATGCCCGTTTGCTGGAAGTAGTAAGGGGTACATTTACATCACAAGAGGCGGTAGATAAGATATATCTGTTTGCCAATATGATTAAATATACACCGATTCCGGTGCATGAAAGCAGTGGCCTTGTGAGCTTCCGCCTGATGATAATAATGCTGAACGAGGCATGTAATATCTGGATGGAAAATGTGGCGTCACTCGAAGATATAGACAAAGAGTTTACTATTATTTACGGCCAGCGTTATGGAATTTTTCACCTTGCCGACATCGTAGGCATTGAGAAACTGGTTATGCTGATGGAAGATATGTTCCATGAATACGGGGACAAAAAATATAAGGCAGCTCCGATTTTGTGGCGCTTATATCGTTCTAAGCAGTTAGGCGTATCTTCGGGAAGAGGATTCTATGTCTATGATGAAACAGGAAAGCAACTTGGTCCAAACAATTTAATTTAACAGTATGAAGATATTAGTATTGAACTGTGGTAGTTCGTCTATAAAATATAAGCTTTTCGATATGGAAAGCAAGGAGGTTTTGGCTCAGGGAGGTGTAGAAAAGATAGGACTGAAAGGTTCCTTCCTTAAATTTCCTGCCGCCAATGGAGATAAAGTTGTCCTTGAAGGAGAAATACTCGAGCATCAGGCTGGTATAGAATATATCCTCGGAGTTCTTCTTAGTGAAAAATATGGCTGTATAAAATCATTAAATGAAATAGATGCTGTAGGCCACCGTGTAGTGCATGGGGGGGAAGAATTCAACAGCAGTGTATTTATCACTGATGAGGTGATTAAAAAGATGGAGGAATGTATAGAGCTTGCTCCGTTGCACAATCCGCCCAATTTGGCCGGTATCTATGCTGTAAAGGAGCTGATGGGGGATATTCCTCAGGTTGGTGTATTTGATACAGCTTTTCATCAGACAATGCCGCCAAAGGCATATATGTATGGTCTGCCATATTCACTTTATCAAAAGTATGCTATCCGTCGCTACGGATTCCATGGTACGAGTCACCGTTATGTTTCGCGTAAGGCTTGTGAATCGTTGGGTATCCCATACGGGGAGCAACGGATTATTTCAGCACATATCGGTAATGGCGGGTCTCTGGCTGCTATTAAAGGAGGCATTTCTGTGGATACATCGATGGGAATGACCCCGGTCGAAGGCTTGTTGATGGGTACACGCTCGGGAGATGTGGATGCAGGTATAATCTCATTCATAATGGAAAAAGAAAATATTGGAACGCAGGCAATCTCTACTCTCGTAAATAAACATAGCGGTTTGCTGGGAGTTTCAGGCGTTTCATCTGATATGCGTGAAATCAGGGCTGCTATTGCCGAAGGAAACGAAAAAGCCAAATTAGCTTATGATATGTTCCTCTACCGTATCAAGAAGTATATCGGAGCGTATACAGCAGCTTTGGGTGGTCTTGATATTTTACTTTTCACAGGAGGTATAGGAGAAAATGCCGTTTACCTTAGAGAAGAAATATGTCTCGACTTAGAATTTCTGGGAATAAAACTCGATACGGAGAAAAATCTGAAGATTTACGGAGAAGAGGCGGTAATCACCACACCGGATTCTAAAATAAAAGTGATGGTTGTGCCGACCGATGAGGAATTTATGATTGCTTCAGACACTATGGATATTGTTAATGGATAGTGCTTGTGGTTTATTATCAGTATATTATATAAAAACGGCTCAGTTATGAGCCGTTTTTATTTGTTTATAATACGCAAGGTTATTTAACAATTCGGCTGGTATTCCGAAGATCTCCGTTAAACAAATTTAAACTGTTAAAATAACACTTGGTATTGTTTGGAATATTCCCGAACGCCTCTTATCTTTGTAATGTGTTTTTCATAGTATTAGATTTAAGGTTAACAATGAAGATTGGTTGTCGTGATGACAACCTTTTCTTTTTTATAGGTGCTGAACAGATATTTTAGTACTTTTGGACCTTAAATATGAACCTGAAGAAATACTCAATCTTATGTTAAAACTACCATATAAAAGAATAAATACATCCAATTACTTATTAATCGCGATTATACTCATCATCACAGGCTTTATATTCTTATTCAATTATTTATATCCTGCGGTTGAAGATGACTGGTATTATACATTCATATGGAAACCGACAGGAGCAGAATTGGCCGGGCGCAGAATAACCAGCCTTCATGATTTGTTCGAATCCCAGTATGCCCATTATATGCAATGGGGAGGACGAACAGTGGCTCATGTAATAGCTCAATCTTTATTGAGTATCGACATGATATGGCAGGATATACTCAATACATTAGCATATGTTTCCCTTATGTATATGATGTACAAGTACTCAAATATTGGGAAAAAGACAAATGTTTCAGCGTTTTTGCTCATTTGTACTATCTTCTGGCTTTTTCAGCCCATATTTGCTTCCACCATGTTCTGGATTACCGGCAGCGCAAATTATTTATGGTGTACACTGATCATTCTTTTGTTTGTCTATCCATATTATTCTTTATATATGAGGGGGGAGAGCAAAAGCAGTACGGCAAAATCTATAGGCCTGTTTCTGTTTGGCATTATAGCCGGATGGACTAACGAAAATATGGTAATTGCAGTGATTTTCTTTATTGCAGTCCTGCTTTTATTAATGAGAAGACAACAAATAAGGATTCCCGTATGGGCTTATTTAGGATTGGCCGGATTTGTTATCGGTAGCTTATTCTTGCTCCTATCACCGGGAAATGCGGTTAGATATAGCAGAGAGTTAGTCGCCGAAGGCGTTTCCACTTCAATATTTTCTGTCGATAGCTTAGTTTCCCGTTTAGACCACATGTGGAATTTCTACCGGAAACTTTTGCTTGTATACTCTATTCCATCTATTGTCGCCATAGTCTATTATTATGCGAAAGGTAAGAGTGAACAAAAAAGTAAAATCGCCCCGATGCTCTTGCTTTTATTTGTATCGGCTCATATAGCCCTTGCAGCCATGATAGCCTCCCCTACGTTTCCCGAAAGAGCGATGTTTGGCCTTATATGTATTCTCATTGTCTTGCTGGGGTTGGCATTTGCTAATCTGAGTATGGGTAATAAATGGGTACGGGCTGTAAGCATTCTTCTTATTGTGGGATTGACGGTAGCATCCGGAGTTGAATATTACAAGAAGTATGTAGTTGTATGCAAAATACATCACGTTGTCAAAGAGCGTGAGGAGATCATGGAAAAAGGGAAAAAACTGGGTATAAAAGACTTTGTGTTTGACAATCAGTATGTTATTTCCCGAAGATATCATTTCCATGAATGTCCTAATGATCCGGAAGATGGTAAGGCAATAAGTTATTGTTATTACTACGGAATCAATTCAGCGATCGTAATAGATCGTTGGCAAAAAGACACCATAAGCCAAAAACATCTTGAACTTAAAGCCCGGCAGGATTCAATATTAAATGCAAATTGAAAATATTAAGATATAAAATATATCATTAAATTATATCCGTTTCTTAATTTCCTTTTTCTTATTTTTGTACAACCATTATCTTATCTAAAAGATGGAATTCAGGACAAAAATAGAGATACCCAAATCCGGATTGGCTATTTCTCATAAAAGCAGTATGTTAATGTTTGGCTCCTGCTTTATAGAGAATATTGGAAAATTGCTTATCGACAATAAATTCAATGTAAATCTCAATCCGTTTGGTGTACTTTACAATCCCAGATCGATCAGTCAGGCTTTGAGGCTACTCATCGAAAAAAAGAAATTCACCGTAAACGATGTTTTCGAATACAAAGGACTTTATCATAGTTTTTACCATCATGGTGTATTCTCCAATATAGATATAGATAAATGTATCGGGGAAATAAACACAAAAATCGAAAAATCTTCTGCTGATTTACGGCAGACAGATATTCTGTTCATCACATTCGGTACGGCATACGTCTTCCGTTCGAAGAAATGTAATATGGTTGTAGGCAATTGTCATAAACTGCCCGCATCGGATTTTGACAGATACCGTCTTTCTGTTGATGATATTGCGGGTGACTGGGAATCTTTGATAGGTGAATTGAAGCAGATAAACCCGGCCCTTCAGATTATATTTACGGTAAGCCCCATTCGTCATATGAAAGATGGAGCGCACGAGAACCAGCTCAGTAAATCGGTCTTACTTCTTGCGATTGACAAGCTAAGAGAAAAAACGGATGGGTTACACTACTTTCCCTCCTATGAAATTGTCCTTGATGAACTGCGTGATTACCGCTTCTACAATGACGATATGACACATCCGAATACGATGGCGATTAAATATATATGGGAACGGTTTTCCGATACATATTTTAGTGCCGAAGCCCATCCGGTAATAGACGAATGGAGCAAGATATATCTTGCTCTCAATCATCGGCCTTTCAATGCTGAAACCGATGAGTATAAGCATTTTTTAAGGCAAACTTTGTTAAAGATTAAAGCCTTCAACGAGAAATATCCATACATTTGCTGTAGTGCCGAAGCCTCTGAATTAGAGAGTCGACTATAAATAGAAAGAAGAGAAAAATGAAATATTCCATTCATAAAATAGCCAAAATACTTGATGCTATTGCTTCCGACCTGAATGATGCGGATATAAGCATATTACTGACTGATAGCAGACAGGTGTTTTATCCGGCCGAAACATTATTCTTCGCCTTATCCACGAAGAATAACGACGGGCACAAATACATCAATGAACTGTATGAGCTTGGTGTCCGCAACTTTGTTGTTTCGCAGATACTTCCCGATTGGGAGAATTATCAGGATGCGAATTTCCTTGTAGTAACGAATACCTTGACCGCATTGCAGCGTATTGCGGCATATCATCGCAATCAATTCGATATACCTGTTATTGGTATAACAGGTAGTAATGGAAAAACTGTAGTGAAAGAATGGTTGTATCAGATACTTCACCAGGACTTTAATATAACCCATTCACCCCGTAGTTACAATTCCCAGATAGGCGTGCCTCTGTCGGTGTGGCAAATGAACGACCATACGCAACTCGGTATTTTTGAAGCAGGGATTTCCCAGCCGGAAGAAATGTCGAAACTGGAGGCGATTATCCGTCCCACTATCGGTATTCTTACCAATATCGGGCAAGCCCATCAGGAAGGCTTTAAATCCATGAAGCAGAAATGCTTGGAGAAACTGGAATTGTTTATCAACTGCGATGTTATCATTTGCGAAGAGGAAAATGAACTGATAGATGAATGTATGGAAATTGCATGCCTCTCGCATAAACGGTTGACATGGTCACGCCGAGGTTCAAGCAAGAGCCCGCTGTATGTTATGAAAATAGAGAAGCAGGAAAAATCAACTACTATTCATTATTCTGTTCTGGGTATGGCGTCTAAGCTGACGATTCCTTTTTCTGACGATGCTTCTATCGAAGATGCTATCCATGTTCTGGCTACAGCTTTCTATCTTCATATGTCACTTCCGGATATAAATGGACGTATGGCTACTCTCGAACCTGTAGCGATGCGGCTCGATGTACGTCAGGGGAAAAATAATTCTACCCTGATTAATGACTCGTACAATTCGGATATCAATTCCTTGAATATAGCTTTGGACTTTCTGGTACAACGTGCTACCGCCAATGAACAGAAAAAGGTACTTATCATATCCGATATTCCGCAATCAGGGCTTATTCTGCGAGAACTGTACTATCTGGCTGCCAATTTGGTTTTGAATAAGAAAATAGACCTTCTGATAGGTATAGGACAGGAGATATCAGATCATAAAGAGATGTTTAAAGATACCGAAAGTCTGTTCTTTAATACTACCGAAGACTTTATACACTCCAACATCTGGCACGATTTCCACGATATGTTCATACTGTTGAAAGGGGCGAGAAGTTTCTCTTTCGAGAGTATAAACAAGCTGTTGGAAGTGAAGACTCATGAAACCGTATTGAATATAGATTTGGATGCTATTGTCCACAACTTTAAGTTCTATCGGTCTAAACTGAATCCGAAAACAAAGATGATCTGTATGGTTAAGGCTGATGGATATGGCACAGGCTCGTCCGAGGTTGCTAAAACACTCCAGTACCATAAATGTGATTATCTTGCTGTGGCTGTTGCCGAAGAAGGCGTAATTCTGCGTAAACAAGGGATAAAAGTTCCTATTATAGTTCTCAATTCGGAAGTCGGAGGTTTTGAGGAACTCGCCACGTATTCTTTAGAACCAGAGGTATATAATTTCAGAATACTGGATGCTTTTATCAAAGAGGCTAAATTGCAGGGTATCACCAATTACCCGATACATATAAAAATAGATACGGGTATGCACCGCCTTGGATTTACAGAAGAGGACATACCAGAATTAATGGATCGCGTCAAAGGGCAGACCGGTGTACGGATACAATCTGTATTCTCTCATCTGGCTGCCAGTGAAAGCTGGAACTTTGATGATTTCACCCTCCAACAGATCAAGACATTTAAGAAGATAGCCGGAGAAATTGAAGAGAGTTGTCATTATCCGGTGATGAAGCATATTCTCAATTCGGCAGGAATAGAACGTTTCCCGGAAGAACAATTGGATATGGTACGCTTGGGTATCAGCTTGTATGGAGTCAGTGCCAGTGGCTTGAACGGGCTTCGCAATGTATGCACGCTGAAAACCACTATTTTGCAGATAAAGCACATTAAGGCCGGAGAAACCGTTGGTTACGGGCGTAAGGGGCATTTCGACCACGATGCTACAATAGCCACTATCCGGATCGGTTATGCCGATGGTATCAGCCGTCAGTTTGGGAATGGTGTAGGGGTTGTCCTCGTTAACGGGCATCAGGTCTCTATTGTAGGTAACATATGTATGGACCTGACAATGATAGATGTTACAGGTATAGAAGTTAAAGAAGGGGATATTGTTACTATCTTCGGAGAAAATCTTCCGGTGACCGATTTGGCAAAAAAAATAAATACGATCCCTTACGAAATATTTACATCGATATCCAACAGGGTTAAGCATATATATTATAAAGAATAATCGGCTTTTCTCTTGAAGGGCAGGATGGCGAAAAACTGACAAAGTTGACAACTTTTGTATACTTTTTATTTATCAATTTTTAAATACAATTACAATTTTTCAAAGAGCTATAAGCTAATAGCTAAAGGCTGCTCTATTTATAGATAAACTTATTTGGAAGAAATATGTTAAATAGGTAGGCTTCTGCTAAAACTTCTTAAAAACGTATCTGTTATATAAAAATAATTACCTTTGTAGTTGAAATGAAAAAGTTTGGTCAGACACTTATATTATTGATTGCTGCCGCAACTGTATTTTTCACAGGCGCAGGAGTGACAATTATGAACTACTGCTGTACTACTTGCAGTGGCCAGACTCTTTTTATGACCGAGCAACATATATGCTGTGCACAGGCTAGTCAAACTGAAGAAGTTTCAGGCTGCTGTTCCGTTAAAGACACAGCACATCACGATACGTGTGAAACTTCGTTTAAACGTGAGGCACATTGTTCGGCATCCCGGTTGTCTATAGATATAGATGCCTCATCATTCCGTCCTCAGGTGGCGATTCCTTTTGTATGGGTCTCGGATGCTTCATTGGCTGTTACTTCGAATGTTTTGCCCGAAAAGGTAGAATATACGGATGAATATGCTCAGTTTGAATCACCACCCGAAATTCCTCCGAGGGATTACCTGTCCCTTATCAGGGTACTTATCATTTGATTTTTCTACGTTAGTTATGTTTACAGGATATTTAGATAATCCTGTACCTGATACTTTGTACTTACCACTAAGTACTTCTTAACTCATTACTAATAAAGAGAATCAAATGAAAACGATAAAACTATTTATAATATTAATACTTCTTCCCACTCTGGCTTTCAGTAAAGACATACTGAAAGGATATGTTTATGACGCTCAGAAACAGCCCTTGATAGGCGCCAGCGTACATTGGGAAAATTCCAAAACAGGTGTGATCACAGATGAAAAAGGCTACTTTGAAATAAGCGGTACGCCCCATAAAGATCATATGCTCGAAGTGAACTATATCGGCTTTAAAAGTAAGGTCGTTCATATTCATGATTTTGCGGATATGCAGGATATAACACTGGATGAAGATAATGAACTGGGCGAGGTCATTATAGAAAAGACCCCTCCGGGAACTATTAAGTCCCGCACCAGCCTCTTGAATACCGAGAAGATAACAACCAAGGAACTGCATCGTGCCGCATGTTGTAATCTTTCCGAAAGCTTTGAGACCAACCCCTCGGTAGACGTATCGTTCAGTGATGCTGTGACAGGGGCAAAGCAAATCCAGCTTTTAGGCTTGGCGGGAACATATGTACAGACCCTTACCGAGAACTATCCGAACTTTCGCGGGCCGGCTTCTATTTATGGTTTGGATTATATTCCGGGCCCGTGGATGGAAAGCATACAGATATCCAAAGGAGCAGCATCTGTGAAAAACGGCTATGAATCTATTACCGGACAAATGAATGTGGAATACAAGAAGCCTAATAGCGCCGATCCTCTCAGTCTGAATCTGTTCGCGAGTGACGCAGGCCGGTATGAAGGAAATGCGGATGCAGCCTTTATATTGAATGATAAACTGAATACAGGTGTATTCCTTCATTATTCGAATGAGTCGGCTTCACATGATGATAATGACGATAGTTTCCTGGATGCCCCGAAGAAACATCAGTTTAATCTGATGAACCGCTGGCATTATATGTCGGGACGCTATGCTTCTCAATTTGGCGTGCGTTTTGTGCAGGATTACCGTACCAGCGGACAGACAATGCATACCCTGACTCCTTCGTCCCTGAATAAGGATAATCCTTATGAGATAACCGTGAATGCAAACCGTGGAGAGTTTTATACAAAGAACTCTTATATTGTCGATGAAGAAAGAAATGGCAATGTGGCACTGATATTCACAGGATCATATCACGACCAGAAATCACAGTATGCAGCCAATAAATATAATGTGTACGGTAACAACCTGTATGCCTCATTGATGTATGAAACCGGGCTTGGAAAGGAGCATCAGTTAAGCGCAGGTCTCAGTATGAACTGGGATAAATACAGCCAGTCCATATATCTGGCGCAGCCTATTACCAATCAGCCGGATCAGGAAACTACAACAGGCGGTTATCTCCAGTATACTTTCAACAAGGATGATAAGTTTATCGCGCTGGCAGGTCTGCGTACCGATTACAGTTCCCTGCATGACAAAATGTTTGTAACGCCGCGCCTGCATCTGAAATATATGCCAGTAGAATGGCTGAACATGAGAGCTTCGGCAGGCAAAGGCTACCGGACTGTATTTGTTATGCCGGAGAATAGTTTCTATCTGGCCAGTAGCAGAAAGATAGAGATAGCCGATAATCTGAAGCAGGAATCGGCATGGAACTACGGTACAAGCATATCTTTCCATATCCCGGTCAAAGGCGAAGAGCTTACTATTTCCGGAGAATGGTACCGTACCGACTTCGATAATCAGGTAGTAACAGACGTGGACAGCAACCCTCATGCAGTACAATTCTATAACCTACAGGGCAAATCATACGCCAATAGTTTTCAGGTAGAGGCATCCTATCCCTTATTCAAAGGCTTCAATATACTCGGAGCTTACCGTTGGACAAACGCGAAGACGAATTATGGCGGCAAGCTGATGAAGAAGCCCCTTGTCAGTGATTACAAAGCATTGGCTACTGCTTCATATGAAACTCCTTTAAGGAAATGGGTATTCGACCTCACTGCCCAATTTAACGGTGGCGGACGTATGCCTACTCCCGATGCAGCAAATCCGCTGTGGGATACCAGGTTCGATTCGTTTACTATCCTGAATGCTCAGATTACCAAGAACTTCCGAAACTGGAGTGTATATGTAGGTGCGGAAAATATAACTGACTTCAGGCAGAAGAATCCTGTCATATCTTCCGAAAATCCATTCGGAGATGATTTTGATGCTACAATGGTCTGGGGCCCTACAATGGGGCGTAAGTTCTATGCCGGCCTGAGATATACTATAGGGAAGTAAACGAGCCCCCTCCCGGCCTCCCCCTTGGGGAGGTGTCCGGTATAGAGTCTCTCATGAAGCCCCTCCTTCGGAGGGGTTGGGGAGGCTATAATACTCAAATTCGAAAGCCAGACTATTATATGCTTCTTGCTTTATCAAGTTGCTATCGTCTTTATATATAGATAGCTTGTCCAGTATTATACCGGCTTCCGTTTTCGATTGCCTTCCTGTATGTTTCAATGCCAACGACGCAGCATTGCGAAGAAACATATTATCTGAAATAACATCATTCCATATAAAGGTATAATCATTTGCAGACTGTTTGCCGGTTTTCTTTATTAGAAACAGGCGGGCAAGAAGCCAATAGCCTGTTGTGCGGATACTCTCGTCTTTGTTGTTACCCCATTCCAAAGCCAGTTTGCCGGCAAAAGGAAGGATTTGTAATAGATTAAGGGAAAGTTGCTCCCTTATCTCCTGATTCGGAATCTCAGTAACCCATTTATTGGCAACGACCTCTGTAAAGTTATCAGCAGGATAGAGGAGAGTCGCCAGTATTTTTAGTTCACGGGTATCTTCTTTCCAGAGTGTTTCAGCTAGCTCTGCATCAGGTTTGTAACGGCCCGATAACTCTTTTATCTGCTGGATATTCAGCCCGAAATTCACTTTGTAAGATATGCCCCGCTGCCGCATACTGGTAGATGCAATACCGTTCATGGCTTTGCGGCAACGCTGACGGATATCCCTTATTATTTCTTCTTGTTGCATTTTATCCCTCGTAATCTACCGCTTTTCTGTCCATAACCGCTTCCCTGATAAACGGAAGGACTGCCTGATGCAGGGGATGATTCTGATAGATATCCAGCGCTTCTTTGCTTGATAACTCGGAATAGAGTACTACATCGAAATTCCCTCCTCCCAGAAAATCGATACCGACTTCTATTTTTAATAAGCCGTCGATCTTTCCGCTCAGGGCTTCCAGTTTTTCTTTTACCAGTCCGGCATTAGTTGCTTTGTCGTTTCCGTGGGCCTCGTCTTTGAGCTTCCACATTACAATATGCTTGATCATTATAGTTGAATTTTGTTTTATGGTTATTTAATATAGTCTTCCGGCATCAGTTTTACTTCCGCGAAAAGCTTTCCGTCCATTGTGTAATATGCATATATCAATGTCATTTTATCATCTTTGAACATATCCAGATCTTTTCCTTTAGTGCTTTGCAAAGCAAGGGTGAGAGCAGGCTTTGTATTTCTTACAAATTCTTCGGCCGTAACAGCCGGAGTCTGAGTAAATGTATAGTAATACTTGAACTCATTTTTAGATACCGCTTCCGCTTTGTCCATCCTGATACCTCCGGGTAGCGGCATCGGCATGCTCTTATTCGTTTCTTCGGCCAGCTTTACAAATTTAGATTTTGGAGCTTCTGCTTTATTTTCTGTTTTCACCGTTTCGGCCGGGGTTTCTGTTTTTGCCTTCGGTCCGCAACTTGTCGATACTCCTGTTATCAGAGTATAGCAAAGGATAAATAATATAATCTTTTTCATATGCTTCTATTTTATAAAATGGGATAGGATTACGGCCTTAAAGATAGGTATTTGGTAATAAAGTAGCAATCTTATCCTTATAATTTGATGTCTGTAAAAAAACTTGCGAGTAAAAGTATGTTGAGGAATGTTACAATAGATGCTATACCGTACAGCCATATCTTAGTCCGTAACGAATTCGCGTATTTACCCATTACCTTTTTCGATGACGTGAGCCGGACTTGTAAAAAGACGGTAACAGGAAGCTGCATACTCAGTATTGCCTGCGATATAATCAGCCCTTTGAACGGGTCGCCTATCATAAATATTATAAGTAAAGCTGTGCCTAAGGAAATAAGTATTCCCATGCGGGAGTGTATGTCTTTTATATTGTATGGTTCGTTGTACATCCCTGCAAAGATAGAGCCGGCGGCGATACCCGATGTCATGGATGACGATATTCCGGCCAGCAACAGCGCGACAGCAAATATAACAACGGCATTACTGCCCAACAAGGGTTGCAGAAGAGAATGCGCCTGCTGCAAATCATCGACAACTATTCCCTGTTTGAAAAAAGTAGATGCGGCCAGCAATATCATGGCGCTGTTTATTGCCCAGCCGATAAGCATCGAAAAAAACGTATCGAAAAACTCGTATTTCAGTTGTTTCTCCATCACTTTTTCGTCTTGCAGGTTCCATTGGCGGCTCTGTATAACTTCCGAGTGCAGGAACAAGTTGTGTGGCATCACTACGGCTCCGAGTACACTCATGATTATCAGCATACTCCCTTCCGGTACAGACGGTACGACCCATGCTTTTGCCGCCTCACCCCATTCAATATCAACAAGGAACAGTTCGTATATAAAGGAAAGCCCAATCATGGAAACAAAGAAAATGATATAGCGTTCTATCTTCTTATAGGAATTGGAGAACATCATTATAAATACAAAGACCGCGACAAATACTGCCCCTATTTTAACGGGTACATCAAACAGCATATTCAAGGCTATTGCCCCTCCCAGAATTTCGGCCAGTGATGTGGAAATGGATGCACCGATCGCAGACCAGAGTACAATGCGTGAACCGGTCTTCGGCAAATATTTATTTGCGGCTTCCGATAGGCACAATCCTGTAACAATCCCCAGATGGGCGACATTATGCTGTAAAATAATCAGCATTATGGTGGATAGTGTAACCACCCACAATAGAGCGTAGCCGAACTCTGACCCCGCCGCAAAATTTGAGGCCCAGTTACCGGGATCAATAAAGCCAACGGTAACCAGAAGTCCTGGTCCGATATATTTCAATACCTCAAGAAGTCCCGATTTCTGTTTGGGATTGATTGTATTATAATCTTTTTTTATCTTCTTAAACAGGTTTTTCATTTTCTTTCTCCACCTATTATTTTTTTATTCTGTGTTTAAAAATCCTTTGTAAATATGCAAAAGGTAACAGGGATATCAGTTAACAGTTATCAGTCATCAGTTAACAACTTGTATCCCGTATCTCATATAACTTTCAACTTATTACTCAATACTTACTACTCGTTAAAAGGTAACAAAGGTAACAGTTTCTTAGCCTTTGTGCCCTTTGTGATTCCCTTCGTGTACTTAGTGGTTGAAAACTCTTTACCACAAGGGGCACAAAGATTTACACAAAGAACATTATACAAAAAGTAACAAAGGTAACAGATATATCAGTTAACAGTCAACAGTTAACAGTCAACAGTCAACAGTTAGCAGTTAACATCTTGTATCTCGTATCTCGTTTACTCGTATCTTGTTTACTTGTAACTTGTAACTGCCCGCAGGGCGCAGTAACTTGTAACTGTTAAAAGGTAACAAAGGTTACACCTTTTCATTCATTTGCTAATATGCTAATTTACTAATCATTTTTTCAAAGAACTATAAGCTAACAGCTAAATGCTATTGGCTATATACATAGATAAACTTTCCGGAATGCCTTTACACATCTTTCTTCTTCCTATCCCTTGCCGACGAGGCGTATACTCCGAATAAACATAATACCAGACAAATAACAAATGTTATCCGCATACTGCCGATAAATTGAGACGACAGGGCAGGGGACATCTTCACATTTCCTATCATTATCGAAATAGCCATAATAGCGATACCCATACTGAATGCCTGCCCCGTGAGACGCATTGTTCCCATAGTGGCCGAGGCCAGGCCGTAATGTTTCTTCTCTACCGAACTCATAATGATATTGGTATTCGGTGAAGAAAAAATACCGAATCCCAGTCCTAATAATATAAGTATGCCTCCCAGATAATATAAGTTGGTAGTTTCGGTTATAAAACATAATCCGACCAATCCTACAGCTATAATTCCCATACCTAGTGTTGCCAGAAATGTCGCGGACATCTTGTCCGACAGACTTCCCGATTTAAGAGAAGCTACCGCCTGTATCACCGATTGCACGATAAGTATCAGTCCGGCATCGCGGGGCGACAGACCACGCACATATTGCAGATAGAGACTGAGCATAAAGGATATGGCAAAAGTTGCCGAATAGTTGATTAGTGCCGAGAGGGAAGATAAACGGAATACCCTGTTGTCGAGGAATACCCTGATATTGAATACGGGGAATTCCTGCTTTTTCTCATATACAGCAAAGCAAAGGATAACAACGATACCGATGCCGATAAAAATGAATCCGCTGACATGTGGAAGTTCCGAAAAACCATAGATCAAAGATGAAAGAGCCACGGCAAATAATATAGCCCCGACAGTGTCGAATGTACTTTTCCCGTCTTCCTTCCAGTCGTCTTTAATTATCAGTATGCCGCCGACAGCCACAATCAGACTGAGAGCCGCCGATACAAAGAATATGCTGTGCCAGTTGAAATACTGGGTAAGTATTCCTCCTATAAACGGACCGGCCGCGAGGGAGAAATATACGGCCGCGGCAATCATACCCAGTGCTTTTCCGCGTTTTTCGGCGGGAACAGATGAGGTCAGTATGGCTGTGCTTGTGCCGAACATCATCGCGCTGCCCACTCCGGCCAGAAAGCGGTATATGATAAGGCTTGTACCCGTAGAGGCAAAGCCGCTTAAAACAGAAAATACAGTAAGCACAATGACGCCCCATACAAAAACCTTCCTGCGGCCTATCATATCGGCGATACGCGCGCAGGGTATCTGAAGTATGGCCGTAGACAGCATATAGGAAGTCGGTACCCATCCGGACATGACGGCATCAAGAGATAAATCGCTGTTTATATATGGTAAGGCCAGGTTCAGAGCCGAACCCATGAATGGAACCAGAGAGGCCGACAGGCAGATGATGAATATCAGCGCGCCTGTGCCTGTATTACGTGTTTTCTGTGTCATATATTTTCAATAAACTTGTCCATCGCGGATTTTATCATCCGGTTGCATTCCTCTATATAATGAGTATTATTTCGTATATAATTTTCTGTCTGAATGTATTTTCCGTCCGTTAGTTCGTCTAATCCGTTGTCCAGCATTTCCGCATAACTTTTTTCTGTCACTTCGAAATGAAATTGCAAAGCCAGAACATTGTCCTTGTACAAAAATGCCTGATTCTTACACGCTTCACTCGAGGCCAGCAACTTTGCGTTAACAGGAAGGTCGAAGGTATCTCCATGCCATTGGAAAACGATTGGTGATTTATCCTTAGAAGCGAATAAGGCTTGCGCCTGGGTATCGGTGAGAGTAACAGGCAGCCAGCCTATTTCTTTTTCCTTGTTCGGATATACTTTCGCCCCTAATGCATTGGCTATGATTTGTGAACCCAGACAAATACCCACAACAGTCTTGTCTGCATTTATAGCCTCCTTCACAAATGCTTTTTCTTCTTTCAGCCACGGATATTTATCCTCTTCATATGTGCCCATAGGGCCTCCCATAATGATGAGAAGGTTGAATTCCGACAAATCGGGAAATTCGTAGTCTTCGTACATTTTGGTTGTGGAAAGGGTAAAATTGTTTTCATCTATCCATGTTTCAATATATCCGAGCCCTTCGAAAGGGACATGTTGTATAAAATGGACTCTGTAATTACTTTTATTTGCCATAGAGATAGTATATGTTATTTTATAAGAATGTATTTAAGCCGCGGGAGCAAAAGCAAAATTTATTTTGATTATTCCGGGTCACGAAAACGCTTAATGTAATTGAACTCATAAAATTATCAAATTGTTTATACTTAAAAGAAATTTAATCGGATATTCTTCATTTCATCCTGTAAATCTTTGTTCTACCTCATAACAATCCCTTATCTTTGCAATCTTAACGTTTCAGAAGAATAATGACCGAACAGAATATACTACTTGCATTTATACTTACAGCTATTGCGGGGCTATCGACTGGTATAGGCAGTCTTATAGCGCTGATTGCCAAACATACGAATACAAAATTCCTGTGTGCATCTCTGGGCTTTTCGGCAGGTATAATGTTGTATGTCTCATTTATGGAGATGATGCCGCAAGGTAAACTGGAACTGGTATCGGTCTATGGTGAAAAAATGGGAATGCTCTATCTCATACTTGCTTTCTTTGCCGGCATTGCCCTCATAAATATGATTGACTTTGCAATTCCCAAGTCATTAAATCCACATGAGATTCAAGGTGTCGAAGATATGGATAAAAAACGTTCTCTGAAACGTACTGGCATTGTTGTCGCCCTTTCCATTGCCATACATAATTTCCCCGAAGGTATCGCGACTTTTACGTCTGCGCTTGGCTCCCTCGATGTTGCCATACCCATAACTATCGCTATTGCCATACATAATATTCCCGAAGGTATTGCTGTCGCCGTACCTATCTATCACGCTACGGGCAGCCGCAAAAAAGCATTCTGGCTATCGTTCGCTTCCGGGTTGGCCGAACCTTTCGGTGCGTTGATCGCATATTTCTTCCTGATGCAGTTCTGGACACCCGCTATGAATGGGATTATTCTTGCTGCCGTGTCGGGAATTATGGTATTTATCTCCCTCGACGAATTGCTGCCTAGTGCCGAGAAGTACGGAAAACACCATATTTCTATCATGGGATTGGTAGCAGGTATGCTGGTAATGGCTTTTAGCCTGTATTTGTTTGTGTAGTTAATAAATTACATGAAGCCATATGGCCATTTCGTCACCGGAAAAGGCAACTTCCTACAATTACTCCTTTTAGCCTTCTGCTAATCGCAAATATTCTTTTATATTTGTGAATTAGTATATAATAAAATCGCATCGGACACAAATAAATATAACTATGAAAAAAAATCTTTTCCTCATCCCTGTTTTTCTTTTATCGTGTCTTTTTATAGTGAATTCATGTAAGAAGGGCGGTACCCGTGAAATTAATTCCGAGTTTGCAAAATACATTGCAGCATTCACCTACGGAAAAGTTTCATCTTCTTCCGAAATACAAATCGAGTTGACGCAGGATATTCCGACTGTGGAATTGAATAAGGAAATCGATCAGAAGCTGTTTGAATTTTCTCCGTCAATAAAAGGGAAAGCTTACTGGTCAAGTTCCCGCACCATAAAATTCATCCCTGATGCCGGAGAACTGAAGCAGGGTCAGGAATACGAAGCCTGGTTCAAACTGGATAAGGTGCTGAAAGTAGAGAGCGAGTTTAAAGAATTTTATTTTCATTTCCATATTCCGGAACAGAATTACAGTGTCAGCCTGATGCCATACTCTCCTATCAAAGAGACTGACCTTAAATGGAACGCTGTGCAGGGAACCATATTGCTGGCCGATGATGCGCAGCTTGATAATGTAACTAAAATGTTTTCACTATCGGGCGGAGATAAGGCCAAAGACGCGAAGATAAAGATTACTCCGACTGAAACAAAAGGGCGTTTCAGCCTTTTAGTAGATAGCCTATACCGGGACAATTCAGATATTGAATATACGCTTCATGTAAAAGGGGATGCCATAGGATTGAAGAAGAACGAAGATATAAAGATCGTCATTCCTAAAATATCACAGTTTGAAGTAATAGATGTGGGTATGGAATACGATCCGCAGGAGTGTATTCGCGTTACATTCAGTGATCCGTTGTCCCTCAATCAGAATATACAGGGGCTGGTTAAACCCGGTACCGTAGAAAGTTTCTCATTCGATATAGACAGGAATGTGTTGAGGTTATATCTGGATAAAACAACCCGGGGATCGAGTGTCGAGCTCAAGATATTCAAGGAAATAAAGAGTGTGGCGAATATGCGCCTCAAGGACGATTATACTTACAGTGTCAATTTCCGGAAAAATAGTCCGGAGATAAAAATGGTGGGTTCGGGAAATATTCTCCCTAATTCCGATAACCTTATAATTCCGTTTCAGGCAGTCAATCTATGGGCAATAGACGTAAAAGTGATTAAGATATTCGAAAATAATATATTGGGCTATCTGCAAGCCAACGATTTTGGCGAGAGTGATGAGTTGAAACGCTTCGGCCGTCTTATATTAAAGAAACGTATTCGTCTGGACGAAGATCCTACAATGAAACTCGAAGAGTGGAACAACTTCTCCCTCGATTTGGCTACAATGATTAAGCAAGATCCGGGAGCTGTCTATAAGGTGGAATTTTCGATGAAGAAGGAATATTCATTATTCCCTTGTGGCGGCATAACTCCTCAGATACCCGAAGAGGCCAGTCTCGAACGATTCGATAATAAACTGACCGAAGAGGACGAAGCCCAATGGGACAGGCCGGGATATTACTATTCCGATGACTGGGATTGGGATAATTACAACTGGGCTGAAAGAGAGAACCCGTGCGACCCTACATTCTATATGAATAAGACGTATAGTTGTGTGGTGCTGGCATCTAATATAGGGATAACAGCAAAACTGGGAGCCGATAAGAAAATGTTTGTCGCGCTGACCGATATTCTTACCACTAAACCCATATCGGGCGGAGTAGTAGATATCTATAATTATCAGATGCAGCGGATAGGTAGCGGAAAGACTGATGGAGACGGATTCGCCGATATAGACTATAAAGGTGGCGTGCCATTTGTCGTAATTGCTTCTCGCGAGAAGGAAAAAGGCTACTTGAAAGTAACTTCAAATCTTTCCCTTTCATTGAGTAATTTCGATGTAAGCGGTAAAGAAATAAAGAAAGGACTGAAAGGTTATATCTATGGCGAACGCGGTGTGTGGCGTCCGGGAGATTCCATATTTGTAACGTTCATTTTGGAAGATAAGGCCAAGACCCTGCCGAAAGAACATCCGGTATCACTCGAACTTTATACTCCTCGCGGGCAAATGGCCCAACGATATACAGCTACTTCGGGCAAGGATGGCTTTTATCCGTTCCGTATGGCTACGGATGCCAATGCTATTACCGGTAACTGGCAGGCAAGAGTGAAAGTGGGAGGTGTTACATTCTATAAAACATTAAAGATAGAGACGGTGAAACCAAACCGCCTGAAAATCCGTCTCGATGTAGGCGATATGATTAATGCCGGTTCAGGCTCATTCTCCGGTTCATTATCTTCACAATGGCTGCATGGCGCTCCGGCTGTAAATCTGGCGGCTAAAGTGGAGATGACGTTGAGTTCGGCGCGCACACCTTTCAAGGGGTATGAGCAATATGCGTTTAATAATCCCGCGTCAAACTTTGCTTCGGATACATATACCGTCTTCGATGGCAGGCTGGATGCTTCCGGCAATGCGACTGTAAGGGCGAATCTTCCTCAGGCGGCAAGTGCACCGGGAATGTTGAGGGCCAATATTGTTTCGCGTGTTTTCGAATCGGGAGGCGATGCCAGCATATATACGCAGACTGCGGCTTATTCTCCGTTTTCGGCTTATATAGGAATTAAATCTCCGACCGACACTCAATACGGATGGCTGGAGACCGATAAGGACAATATGATAGATATCGTTACCCTTACACCTGAGGGTAAGCCTCTCAACCGGTCTGATCTGGAGGTCAAGATATATAAACTCGACTGGTACTGGTGGTGGAATTCCAACGATAATTTATCTTCGTATGTAAATAACACATCTACAAAAGTTATCCTCGACCAGACCATCTCTACTTCAGGAGGGGGAAAAGCGAAAGTGAAGTTCCGTGTCGATTATCCTGAATGGGGACGCTATCTGATTATGGTAACCGATGGACAGGGAGGGCATACATCAGGCCGTTTGTTATATGCCGACTGGCCGTCGTGGCGTGGCCGTTCCGATAAGCAAGACCCTAGCGGACTGACAATGCTTTCGTTCACAACGGATAAACAATCATATAAGGTAGGGGAAACAGTTACCGTCATCCTTCCTAAGAGTTCTGACGGACGGGCTTTGCTAAGCCTGGAAGATGGTTCCCGCATCATTTCCCGTGAATGGGTAACCACCACGGCCAAAGAAGATACCAAACACACATTCAAAGTAACTGAGGAGATGGCGCCTAATTTCTACATCTTCGCCAGCCTGTTCCAGCCTCATGCGCAGACGGATAATGACTTGCCTATCCGCATGTATGGCGTACTGAATATAAATGTAGAAAACAGCGAGACCAAATTGTCTCCTGTAATAACGATGCCTGACGAGTTACGTCCTGAAAAAGAATTTACTGTGTCCGTATCTGAAAAGAACGGCAAAGATATGACCTATACTCTTGCCATTGTAGATGAAGGATTACTCGATCTTACTTCGTTCCGCACGCCGGATGCATGGGATGAATTCTATTCCCGTCAGGCTCTGGGTGTCCGCACATGGGATATGTTCGATATGGTGGTAGGTGCCCAAACAGGAAAGTTGGGGCCACTATTGAGCATAGGAGGGGACGAAGCACTGAAGCCGGGTAATAATACAATGAGCCGTTTCAAACCGGTAGTGAAATATCTGGGGCCTTATACGCTCGGAGGAGGTAAAAAGGATACGCACAAGATAACCTTACCTCCGTATTTTGGTTCGGTTCGCGTGATGGTTGTTGCCGGAAATGCAAAGGGGGCGTATGGCAACGCAGAGAAGGCAGTCCCTGTTCGCAATCCGTTGATGATACTATCTACCTTGCCGCGCGTGGCAGGGCCTGATGAAGAAATACTTCTTCCTGTCAATGTATTCGCAATGGATAAGAAGATAAAGAATGTAAGTCTGACAGCACAGTCTACAGGCCTGTTCCAGTTCACAGAGGGAACTTCCAAATCGGTAACATTTACCCAGACAGGCGACAAGATGGTTTATTTCAAAGTGAAAGTAGGGAAGAAGACCGGGTTTGAAAAGATAGTAGTCAAAGCTACAGGTAATGGAGAGTCGGCAACAGAAACAATTGACATAGAAGTGCGGAATCCGAATCCGCCGGTACTGTTATCTTCTCAGGCATTGGTTCCTGCTAATGAGACTGCTGAACTGGAGATCGCTTTCGAATCGTTGCGAAGCGAAGATTGGGCAAAGATGGAGGTATCGCGTATGCCGGGAGTGGATCTGAACAAGAACCTGTCTTACTTGCACGATTATCCTCACGGATGTTCCGAACAGGTGACATCCAAGGTATTCCCGCTGTTGTATGTACAGGCATTCCGTCCATTCTCCAATAAAGAAAAGGATGTGATAGACAACAATATAAGAGAAGGGATAAGGATGATAACCTCACGTCAGCTGATGGATGGAGGTATCGCGTACTGGCCGGGTAATACCGTGCCGAACGAATGGGTAACGACTTATGCGGGGCATTTTCTTGTCGAAGCCCAGCGGGCAGGGCGTGATGTGCCGGCATCGGTACTGGCAAAATGGAAGCAGTTCCAGAAAAAGGCTGCCCAGACATGGAACAGGGCAGATCTTTATACTTCTTATTACAGCAATTCGATGGCCGATCTGCAACAGGCATATCGCCTGTACACGCTTGCCCTTGCCGGAGAACCGGAACTGGGAGCTATGAACCGTCTGAAAGAAATGAGTGGGTTGTCGGCACAGGCACGCTGGCGGCTGTCCGCGGCTTATGCACTTGCAGGTAAAAAGGACGCAGCGAATCAGTTGATAACCAATCTTAGCGATCAGGTCAGCCCTTATTCATTCAATAATAATACTTACGGTAGTTCATCTCGTGATATGTCGATGATAATGGAAACATACCTGCTGCTGGGAAGAACCGAAAAAGCGCTGGCTCTGTCATTTAAGGTGTCGGAAGCCCTGAGCGGCGGATATATCACTACTCAAACGGCAGCTTACGGGCTGATAGCGATGTCGAAGCTCGCCGAAAAAATGGGTAAAGGTGTTATCTCCTATGAATGGGAACTGAACGGGGTGAAACAGACAACGGGAAATTCCGGAGAGGTCTTTCAGGAAGTGGTTGTTAAGCCACAGGAGAAAGTACATGTTTCCATCAAAAACAAAGGACAGGGGCAAATCTTCGTTCGTTTGCTTGGGCGTACTCAGCCGATTGTAGACAATACTCCGGCTCAGAGTAACGGGACGAACCTGTATGTGAAGTATGTGGATGAGAACGGTAAGGAGATAGATGTCACTTCTCTGAAGCAGGGTACGGAGTTCTTTGCCAACGTAATCGTACAGAATATATCGGGACAATATCTGACTGATATGACCCTGAGTCAGATATTCCCTTCGGGATGGGAGATATTCAATACCCGTCTGTTCAACGAAGCGGATAGCAGGACGGCCGGTTCGTTCAATTATCAGGACATAAGAGATGACAGGGTATATACCTATTATAATATCGGTTCCGGTTATTCGTCTTCGTTCCGCATCAGGTTGCAGGCCGCGTATTGTGGCAGGTTCTACCTCCCTGCGATAAGTAACGAACCTATGTATAATCCGTCGGAGCAAAGCCGTACCACCGGCCGCTGGGTAGAGGTGAAACAATGATTAGCAGATTAGCAAATGGTGCGGAGCGACAAAACTGAAAGCTCCTATCTTGTCTACTCGTAACTCGTAACTAAAAATAGGGTATTTATCAAATAAATACCCTATTTTTGTACCCTATAATAACGCAACATCAATGAAGAGAGCAGTCTGTACATTCGGCAGCTATTATTTAACCGAAGGTTTCCCCCGTTTCAGGAAGATGTGCGAAAGCATGGATATATTCGATGATATCCATACCGTTTGCGAGAAAGACCTGGACAAAGACTTTTGTAAACGCTGGGGCAGATACCTTATACCTTATTCCCGGGGATTCGGTTATTGGTGTTGGAAGCCCTATTTCATCCTTAAAATACTCGAAGGAATGCAGGATGGCGATGTGCTTCTCTATTCTGATATTGGTTGCTATTTCAACCCTAAAGGACGGGAGCGGCTGTTGGAGTATTACGATATGGTGGAGAACACCCCGACAGGTATTCTCGGTGTTAAGAGTCAGGAAGTGGGCTATAATGGCATGCCCGAAACACTCTATTATGAATACGAGTGGACTAAAGGAGATGTCTTTGCCTATTACAATGTATATGACGACAAGACATACACTCATACTCCCCAGTTCGAATCCACAATCATTTTCTTTAGGAAAAGCCCTCTGGTGATGCAGTTTGTAAAAGACTGGTATCAGGCTTATCTGGACGATTATAGTCTGGCCACCGATTCCCCTTCACGTGTACCGAACTTGCCGGGCTTTAAAGAGAACCGGCACGACCAGAGCATCTATTCCATTCTGGGGAAGAAATACGGTATAGCCGGGATTTCTACAAACGAGATTTTCCAACGGGACTGGTCTCTGTTGGATAACTATCCCATACAGGCCCGCCGCGATAAATATTATACCAGCAAGTACCACTACAAGCACCGTTTCAGGTTGAGGAAATTCTATCGCAGGATATGGGGGGTGAAATACTGGTTCAAGGACTTATTCAACAATTAACACGACTTACATGAAGAGAGTTTTATGCACATTCGGCAATTATCCCATGTTCAAGGGAGCGTAACTATACAGGGAATCCGCTGCGAGCCTGAATGTTTTCGATGAAATTATTACCTATAACGATAAAGACCTCGATACTGACTTCAAGAAGAAGTAGGGGAGGTATCTGATTCCTTATTCCCGTGGATTCGGTTACTGGTGCCGGAACCCCTATCTGGTATCGCAGACACCGTAAAAACGGACAGAAAAACTGTAACTGCTTACATCTTGTATTTAGTTTTGTTGCATAACAGCATATGTATGGATAAACAAAGCAGGATAAGCAGGCTGCCGACGCTCACAACACCATTCCATCCGTAGTATTGCCAAGCTATCCCGCCGAGGAATGTGCCTGCAGAGCCTCCAATGAAATAGGATACCATGTACACAGTGTTCAATCTGTTGGAAGCCTCCGGATGGGTAGAAAAAACGATGGTCTGGTTGGTGACATGCATTCCTTGTAATCCCATATCAAGCAGGATAATACCGGCAATCAGTCCGATATAGGTATTTCCGGAGAAACCGAATATCCCCCACGACAAAAGCATCAGGAGGCAAGCAATAAAGATTATCTTATTCTTGTTTATTTTTCCCGATACAGAGCCCGTAACCGATGCAGCCAATACGCCTACTATCCCGACAAGACCCAGCGAACCCGCGACATCACTTCCCTGAAAGAACGGAGCTTGTTCGAGCCTGAAAGTAAGGGTAGTCCAGAACATGGAAAATGAGCCAAAGCCTAATGCACCCCGTAAGGAGGCTAGTCTGAGGCTGGGAATTTCTTTTGTATAACGGAATATAGAGCCCATTAATTGACTATAAGTCCCTTTAAAGGTCGGTTGCATATTAGGTAACAGCCATGCGATGAGGATACCCAGCACAACCATCATTCCGGCAGCAATGTAAAACACTTCACGCCAGCCGAGATACTCGCCCAGCAGACCGCTGAAGACACGTGAGGCCAGTATGCCGATAAGCAGGCCGCTCATTACTATCCCTACATTTCTGCCTTTTTCTTCGGGTGCGGATAACTGGGCGGCTATGGGTACGAAGATTTGTGGTACGACGGATGTGAGCCCGATGAAAAAACTGGCGGTAATCATTACTGACAGTGATTTGCTAAAAGCAAAAATCAGTAATGAAAGAATAATAAAGATAAAGTCTGTCAATACTATCTTTTTCCGTTTGAACATGTCACCTAACGGGATTATGAGCAGAAGTCCTGCTGCATAACCTATCTGGGTAAACATGGCCACTCTGCTGGTGGCGGCTTCGGATTCACCAAACTCTTTGGCTATCATTCCCAACAAAGGCTGGTTGTAATAGTTATTTGCTACAACCAGTCCGGCTCCGACTGCCATGAGCCAAAGCGTACTCTTTGTAAGATACTGTTTATTTTCGTCGTTAGATAAAACCATTTTCTAATGTATTCTTAAAAGGTGACAAAAGTAACACTATTTACAGTTAACAGTAAACAGTTAGCAGTCAACAGTGGTCAACAACTTATATCCCATATCTTGTCTGCTTGTGACTTTACACAAAAGGTGACAAAAGTAACAGAAATATCAGTTAACAGTCAACAATTAGAACTCCTTTATACTTATTACTCAATACTTACTACTTTGAAAAGGTAACAGAGGTAACAGTCTTTTATCATTTTCTATTTTTGGCACTTCACTTTTGGCTCCGCCGATTTTCAATTCGTTTTTCACTTTTCGTTTTTCACTTTTCACTTACTGCAATCTTTCAAAGAGTTATATATGTATATAGATAAAGTTTCCGGATAAGTATAATATATGTAAGTAACTATAATCTATGATGAAATATTTTCAATAAGCTCACACCCTTATTTCCATTTCCAATTCAGGTCTTCAACAAAAGATACCGGATTATTCTCTTTATATCGTAATAATTGCATCCTTACCTCCTCTGTATTATTGATTCGGTGTTTAGGAATTATAATGCTTACCTGGCGGCTCGTCACAATAAAGAAATAATACTCCGTTTCAGTTATAACATCCATTTCATTTACACTAAAATGACGATGCCCCTTCTTTGTTTCAATTTCTATAATGTCATTTCCCAACAAAAGTTTTGTATTATAAGGGAATTCTACCCGCATGCTTTCAGGTATATGCTTCCGATACATTCGCTTATAAAACCAGACCGACCACCATGGATAAATAATAAAAAAGAGAACAGATGACCCCAGAAAAAAATAGGAGAGCAGGCGATAGCCTTCATCAAAAAACAATAAAAGCCCGCACAGGAGCGACAGACCTATCATTCTGTATTTCTCTTTTCTACGCTGTTTTATTTGCATCTCGTCCTTCGATGCAAAATACAATTGAAGTTGAAGTAAATCTTCCTCGCCGAGTTCGTAATTCAATTCTAACATTGATAAGCTATATAGAAAAACTCCCATTGTTTTATAACTGACAATGGGAGCTTTATATTATTGCTGTTTCTTTTCCTTTACTTCTGCCTGAGCAATAAAGTCTTTCAATTTCTCCACCATATTCGAACTTCCGCAATAGAATGGTGTGCGCTGATGAAGTTCGGTAGGCTGCAACTCTAATATACGGTTTACACCATCTGTCGCACTACCTCCGGCCTGTTCGGTAATGAAAGCCATTGGGTTGCACTCATACAGCAGCCTCAGTTTTCCTTTTGGCGATTTATGAGTAGACGGATAAAAATAGATACCCCCGGTAATCAGATTACGATGGCAATCGGATACCAGACTGCCAATATACCGGGCAGAATATGGACGGTCTTCCTTCTCTTCCTGGCAATATTTGATGTAATCTTTTACTCCTTGCGGAAAATGCACGTAGTTACCTTCATTCACAGAATATATCTTTGCATTTTTAGGACATCTCATATTGGGATGCGACAGATAGAAACTGCCTATAGCCGGATTCAGCGTAAACCCGTTTACCCCGCGTCCGGTTGTATATACTATCATGGTAGATGTGCCATACAGGATATATCCTGCTGCTACCTGATTGACCCCCGGCTGGAGAAAATCTTCCATTGTCACGGGCGATCCTATTGGCGAAATACGCCGATAGATGGAGAATATAGTCCCCACAGATACATTTACCTCGATGTTCGAAGAGCCATCCAAAGGGTCCATCAATACCACATATTTATTGTTATGTCCTTCGTCCAGCCCTTGTATGGTTATAAAATTGTCATTCTCTTCCGAAGCAATACCACAAACAATTTCCCGGTTAACCAACGTTTGTATAAATACATCATTGGCATATACATCCAGTTTTTTCTGTTCTTCGCCTTGTACATTCACATTACCGGCTGCACCAAGTATATCTACAAGTCCGGCTTTATTCACCTTATAGCTTACTACTCTGGCAGCAAGTAATATAGAGTTCAAAAGACGGGAAAGTTCACCTGTAGAGTACCTGAAATCCTCTTGTCTTTCAATGATAAACTCGTCGAGAGTTTTTCTTGCGATATTCTTCATACTATTAAATGCATTAGTTATGTTATTAATGCTTCAAAGATAATGATTATTTATATTGTTTAGCGGCTTCTTATATAAGGTTTATTTATTATCACATAAATACCGTCTATAGCATCTGTAATCGGATTTATATTGTTTTCCCCATATTTTCCGGCACCTGATTTTAATTAATTGAATTAGTAACCAAAGGGCATGGTATATGACAAAACAATCAGAAATCAAATCATTGCTGTGGAATGCAATCTTGATTTTTTGTACTTTTTGGTTAGGCAAAAGTTAATAATGCGAATCAATAGTTGAGTTTTAACATTCGTTTTTTTAATCATATAAGCATTCTTTGTAAAAACTTTTATCTTTCAGTTTATGCTTGCTGCGTCCTCCCGGGCTTGCCTTTCCTTTTGCCCAAAGCCCCAAAAGGAACACACGCAATCTCTGATTACGCGTAGCAGAAAACAATCCAGCATTAAAACTCAACTACAGACAGATCACTTTTGTTTGGAGATGCACGAAAGGTTTCAATAGTATGCGTATATATACATCCACGATAATTCGGGTGGCGAATTATTTGTTGAAGAACCAATTATTAAAGAAGAAGGATAAAAATAAAGGGAGGCTGTTATAACCTCCCCTGATATATTTGCAGATAATCTGAATGTCTAAAGATTATCTTTCTCAATATCTTTAAAATATTTATATGTACCCACTTTCAGTTCGTCCGTAGCTGCTTCATCACATACAATGATTCCTTTCGGATGCAGTTGCAGGGCGGTGATAGTCCACATCTGATTAACGGCTCCTTCCACAGCTTGTGCCAGGGCTCTGGCTTTATTGTGTCCGTTTACCATAATCAGGACTTCCTTTGCATCGAGGATTGTACCTACGCCAACCGTCACGGATGTTTTGGGAACCTTTTTTACATCATTGCTGAAGAATCGGGAGTTGGCTATAATTGTATCGTGGGTCAATGTCTTGATACGTGTGCGGGATGACAGGGATGAACCCGGTTCATTGAATGCGATATGTCCGTCCGGGCCTATTCCTCCAAGAAATAAGTCTACGCCGCCCACAGCTTTCATTTTAGCTTCGTAGGCTGCACACTCTGCTTCCAGATCAGAAGCATTGCCATTCAGTATGTTTACATTCGCAGGGTCTATATCCACATGGTTGAAAAAATTGCTCCACATAAAAGTATGGTAACTTTGCGGATGATCTTTTGGAAGTCCGACATATTCGTCCATGTTGAACGTAATTACATGCTTGAATGATACCCGTTTCTCCTGGTAGTGCTTAATCAAACCGTTGTACATGCCTAAAGGAGAAGATCCTGTGGGTAATCCTAAGACAAACGGCTTATCAGGCGTAGGATTAGCTGCATTGATTTTATTCACAACATAGTTAGCTGCCCATTGGGAAAGAGAATTGTAATCGGGTTGAATAATTAATCTCATGATATATCAGTGTTTTTTATATTATGGCAAGAAATAAGACAAACCTTCCAAAGATAACTCTTATATCCTGAAAGGCTTGCCTTTTGACTATAATTTATAGAGGATGATACTCTACAAAGGCTTCAATTGCTTCATATGAGGCAAGTCCTAACTGGCGGTACAGTTCTGCTGTAGCCTTATTCCTGTCTTCGGAGCGCTGCCAGAACAAACGTTCGTCATTTCCTAAAAACGGCGCACTTTCCATTTGCGATTGATGTTTTAGGATAGCATTCCGTTTAGAACGAAGTTCCTCCGGAGAGATAGGTACGGCCATTTCGATATGGTCTATTTCCCATTCGGCCCATGCACCACGGTACATCCAGAAACGACAGTCTTTAAGCCATTCTGCGCCTTTCAGTTCATCTACTGCTGCCAGGATGGCATCGAGACATACTTTATGTGTTCCGTGCGGGTCGGCCAGGTCTCCTGCCACAAATACTTCATGAGGCTGAACCGATTCCAGATATTTTTTCACAATTTCCACATCGGCCTCCGATATAGGGTTTTTCTTAATACGCCCTGTTTCGTAAAACGGAAGATCGAGAAAGGTTGTTTTATGTGTATCCATACCCACATAGCGGCAGGCTGTAGTTGCTTCCTGACGACGGATATGTCCTTTAATGAAGAGAATATCCGGAGTGTCTATATCTTCTTCGTCCTTGTCGTGTAGCAAATATTGAAGTATCTCCGCATACTTCTTTTTCAGGGACTCATTCCCTGCATCATATTTTCTTCTTACATCCTCAAGAAAAGATACATAGCGGATGACCTCTTCATCGCCTACGGCAATGTTGCCTGATGTCTGATAAGCAACATGGACATCGTGTTTCTGATCTACCAGTCTTTTAAAGGTTCCTCCCATAGAGATGACATCATCATCAGGGTGGGGACTGAAAATTATAACACGTTTAGGGTATGGTTTGGCTCTTTCCGGACGATTGGTGTCATCGGCATTCGGCTTTCCGCCCGGCCAGCCTGTGATTGTATGTTGCAGGTCATTGAATATCTTAATATTTACATTGTATGCAGAACCATATAAAGCAAGGAGTTCTTCCAGCCCGTTGTCCTGATAGTCCTTGTTCGTCAGCTTTAGTATCGGCTTATTAACCTTGAAGCATAGCCACACAATCGCTCTGCGGATGAGTTTATTGTTCCAGTCACAGTTTGTAACCAGCCACGGGTGATTGATACGTGTGAGTTCAAAAGCAGCATTCAGGTCGATATGTACTTTCGCATTTTCGTGAGCTTGCAGACACGAAGCAGGTATGGCATCCGACAGGGTTCCTTCTACCACATCTTTAACGCTCCCGGCTTTGTCTTCACCCCAGGCTATGAGGGCTATCTCTTTCGCTTTCATTATTGTGGCCACACCCATTGTAACGGCACTGACAGGTACTTTGTCTATAGTTCCGAATGTATTGACAGCCTCTTTCTTGGACTGTACATCCAATAGGATCAGACGGGTTTGTGAATTCATACTTGAGCCGGCAATGTTGATGCCAATGTTACCCGCACGTCCCAAGCCGAGCAGAAGATAATCTATTCCTCCTACATTGTGGATGGTTTGCTCATATGTTTTACAGTAGTTCAGAATTTCCTCCTTCGAAACAGAACCATCAGGAGAATATACGTTTTTAGGGTCTATATCAACGTAATCTAACAAAGATTCTTTTAATAGCTTCAGGTTGCTGTTAGATTGGGGCGCTATAGGATAGAATTCGTATATATTAAATACAATTACGTTTTTGAAGCTTAAATTCTCTTCTTTATGTAAACGGATAAGTTCCTGATAGACCGTTTGAGGAGAATGTCCTCCCGGGAGGGCAAGTACGAATGGTGATCCCGTAGCTTGTTTTTCTTTTATTTTTCGGGCTATTTCTCTCGCTATGTGCAAGGATGCTTCTACAGAGGACTCATAAATCTCGGTAGGCACTTTTTCGTAGCGGGTCAGGGCAGATAGCTCAAATTCATTCTCAGGACGGTAGTAACGAAGAGGTACTCTGTCCAATACAATTTGCGAACTTAAATCTAATCTCATATCAAAGGTTTTATATATAATTATTTATGAATAAACATTCTTGGTAAAATGGATTAAACAACAAGGGCTGCGGCTCCGAGCAAGTTGATATCCTCCTTCTTGGATAAAAGTATTTTCACACGCTCAACAGTTTCCTTAAATGGGAACTTATATACGCTTTCATACATATTATCCGCAAAAAGTTCGTATCCCTTTACTATATTACCTCCCAATATAATAGCTTGAGGATCATATGTAAAAAGAATGGTTTTTATAAGGTTGCCTATATGCTCGCCGAGTTCGTTCCACAGGGCTAGCATTTTGTCGTCTCCTTGTAATGCGAGTTCATAAGCCTCTTGAGCCGTCGTATTGTTCCGGACAAAAAATTTCTGTCCGCAATAACGTTCATAATCGGAGTACAGATAAGGAAGACTCCCTATTTCTCCGGCTCCTGTATTGTATCCGTTGTATAACTCATTGTTTATAATGATGCCGGCTCCAACCCCTATACTTAGTGTTACGCAGACAATGTCTCGGTAAAGGGTGCCTTCCCCGTAGTAACGCTCTCCAAACGCAAAGCAGTTGGAGTCATTGTTTACAAAAACCGGAATTCTGAATTCTTTCTCAAGGATATCTTTTAAAGGAACTTTTTTCCATGACGGAATGTTGATTGCATCCTGTATGATTCCTTTACTGGTTTTAACAATGCCCGAGACACCTATTCCTATGCCGCGAATGTTGGAGTTTATTATTGTGCCGATTGTTTCTATCAGATGGTCTATGATGACGCCCTCTGATTCGTCAGCCTTTGTGGGAACCACTAGTTTGCGGAATATTTGACCTCCATCAACAATTCCTAACCGCATGCTTGTGCCATCTATGTCTATTCCAATTCTCATAATGTTAAGAATGTAGTGCGTTAATTTGAGATGACCAACTAAATATTAAAATTATAGCTTGTTTTAAAGTATTGTCTTTAGCTGCAAGTGATACTTAATCAAACTCATCTCTTTGTTTTCCATAATAATACTACAAATATATACTTCTAAAGAGGAAAAACAGCAAATCAATTGTTAATTAACATCTAAAAACCAAAGATTGTTCGGCCGGCTCATTTTTGTTAATAGTTACATTGTTTTTAAAGTGTTAAGGACGGGTGTTATTGTTCCCGGATTATTTAATAATATAGAATTGTTGGTTGTCATATAAGAGTAAGCAGCGTTTACCTGAGATGTAAACGCTGCTTATTGTGTATCGATTAAAAGAATGCTTTTATTTTTCTATTCTTATTCTGGCATCCACAGCTATTACTTTATCTTCATTCGCCAATAGCGGATTAATATCCATCTCCTTTATTTCGGTGGCAAATCTTAATAGAATAGATAGCCGGACAATTATTTCTGTAAATAGCTTTTCATTTAGGCCCTTTTGCCCTCTGGTTCCCTGGATTATTTTGTAGGCTCTGAGAGAGCGTATCATGGATGACGCTTCGTTAAAACTTAAAGGGGCAAGTCCCGATGCCACATCTTTCAATATCTCCACAAAGATCCCACCCAGACCACACAAAACAATGTGTCCGTACTTTGACTCATATTTTGCCCCTATAAACAATTCCTGTCCCGAAAGCATCGGTTGTATCATAACTTCTGTAGTTTCCGGTATCTTCATTAATCTGTCGAATTCGAGAGCAAGATGATTGTCGGATCTTATATTGAGGACTACTCCTCCTACATCCGATTTGTGTACCGGCCCAACACATTTTGCTACTATTGGGTAGCCTATTTTATTTGCAAAGCTGATGGCTTCCTCTTTATTATTGGTAACCAGTTCCTGCACTTGAGGTATTCCGGCAGCGTCAAATAATTCCCTTATTGTATCACTGTCTATATATCCGTCCTGCGCATTGTCTATAATATTTCTGATGCGGGGAATATCTATTTTTATGTCCTCCATTTTTCCAACCGATGGAGGAGTCCATGATACTACTTTCGATAAGGCATTTGCTAAAGCATACTCGTCGGTAAAGTTTACATGCCCTTTTTTTACAAACTTGTCCATTTCCTGCGAGGCAGCGATAACCGATGGCAGGATCGGATAAATAGGCAGCTTGCATGTTTTTATTTTTTGGTCTAATATCTCATAGGCTTCAGCTACATTACTTACTCCCGGATTGCCGTATATGACGGCAATGCCATCAATTTCTTTGAAGCGTTTCTCGCAAAAATCAATACAGATAGCCATATGTTCTCCTGTTCCTGTTCCGATGATGTCTATAGGGTTGGATACGGCTGCTCCGGGGAGAAGGTGTTTTTTCAGTTCTGCCGCAAGTTCTTTATCCATCTCCGGAACGTCAATATTTCCTTTCGATAGGGCATCGGTCAGGATGACTGCGGGACCTCCGGCTTGAGTGATGATGGCCAGATTTCGTCCTTTTATTTCTTTAAGAGTGAGAACAGCGGCTACATTGGCCAGTTCTTCTCTGGAGTAGCAGCGGATAATTCCTGCTTTTCTGAAAAGTGCTTCCACGGCAGAATCAGAGCTTGCTATGGCTCCGGTGTGTGATGAAGCTGCCCGGCTACCGGAACTGGAACTGCCTGATTTTATGGCTGCAATTTTGCAGCCTTTCCGGATGAGAGATGCTGAATGATTTAGGAAGCGGTCAGGGTCCGCTATTTTTTCCAGGTATAATAGCTTGATTTTAGGGCTGGTTTTAGGATCGAATTCGTTGTCTAGGAATTCCAGGATGTCTTCAACACCTACCTGTGCCGCATTTCCGATAGACCATGCGGAATTGAATCTTAGACCAATACGCATAGCTGATTCTATAATATATGTAATAGTGCCACCCGAACTGGAGATGATGTCTACTCCTTGAGGGTCCAGGTTTGGAACCGGGCGGGTGAAAATGCTCTGATGCTTCGTATTGAAGAAGCCTGAGCAGTTAGGGCCGATCATGATTGCCCCGGCTTTGTTGACTATGTCTACTAATTCTTTTTCCAATTTAGCTCCATCTTCAGATTCCTCGCTAAATCCTGCCGAGAAAACAATGAAGGCTTTTACCCCTTTTTCTTTAGCCAGATACTCCACAGTCTGCAGGCATTGGTTTGCAGGGACTGAGATGATAGCCAGGTCGGTTTCAGGGATCTCCTCAATGCTTACATATGCTTTTGTGTCCTGTATGGAGCCTCCTCTGGCATTAACAACATATAAATCCTTATCAAACGTTCCCGTGGTTAAATTGTATAAGACGCTGCCTCCAGGTTTCAAAATGTTATCAGATGCGCCTACTACTACGATGCTTTTAGGGTTAATCAGCTGTTCATAGATCATAAATCGGTTGTTTAAGTGTTATTTTGCGTAAAAGTAGTGATTAATATGATATCTAAAGCTACCATATATATAATATAAAACATAAAAATAGTTGAACTTGTTTATGGAACGTCGCTTTCAAAACTATTTTGCCATTTATGTGATTTTTTTTATGTTTAATAACATGTTGTGAGATAAGGGTAT
>NZ_DLFW01000047.1:0-20305 GCF_002482385.1 Dysgonomonas sp. UBA7710
GAAGCTTACGGCAGGTTAGTCTCTCTCTCTCTCTCTCTCTCTCTCTCTCTCTCTCTCTCTCTCTCTCTCTCTCTCTCTCTCTAATAAAATAGGGTTAATACCCAAACAATGAGGATTAAAAAATGATAAATTGTGTGTTTTATTTTGCACTTTCATATGATTTCGGCTGCTTTAATTCGCAATACAACATGTTTTTTACTTGTTAATTCTGAATATCTCGCTTCCGGCCAAAAGAAAAGCTCCCACGCCATAACTGGCGGTCATGTCTCCGGTCACTTTTTTAGGGTCCGCTCCGATAGGTTGTACCCAGCCGACCTTTCCATCCTTATCTACGGTCGAGAGCAAGGCTTCCCATGATTTTTTCAAAACTGGCTTGTATTCTTCCTTTCCCAGTAATCCATCATTGATTCCATAAGCTAAGGCATATGTAATAAGGGCAGTCGCGCTGGTTTCCGGGGAAGGATAGCTTTCAGTATCTAAAAGACTTGCATGCCAGAAACCGGTGGAGCTTTGCAATGTAGCCAGGCGAGGGATAAATTCCCTGAATAAGTTTTCGTAGAAAGGACGGTAAGCGGAATTTTCGGGCAGTAGCTTCAATATATTTACAAGTCCTGCGGCAACCCAACCGTTACCTCTTCCCCAGAAGACCTTTTCTCC
Organism: Dysgonomonas sp. UBA7710; assembly: GCF_002482385.1. GTDB lineage: Bacteria > Bacteroidota > Bacteroidia > Bacteroidales > Dysgonomonadaceae > Dysgonomonas. Next base: position 658 of record NZ_DLFW01000047.1, read on the forward strand.
GTTTGCTTCTGTTTTGTCAAAGTAACTACTGTCCCGGAAGAACAGTCTGTTTTCCTTATCATATAAGAAGTTATATGTCCTTTTGAATTCCCTATCCATGTATTCAAGATATCTGTCATCACCCTTAATTTTTGCCGTGTGTGCGTACACAGCCGGAGCCATAAATAAAGCATCGCACCATGTCCATGACTGCTTATTGGATATAAGCATTGTTGAATCTTGGGGATTGCCGATTATCCAGTCGAGTCTTTCTATTGTGGAAGATGCCATTTTTTCATCTCCGTATAAATCAAACATATTCAGATAAAACTGTCCGATACACAACTCGTCTGCATGATACATCCGGTATTTGGGATAGCTCGCAAAATTGGCGGCTAACTTCCAGTTACCGGCTAAACCTATATCAGTCAGCCAGTGATAGTAAGTTGAATCGCCCGCAATTTTTGCCCATTCGGTCATACCAATATATAAGGTAGCATTCGTCCATGCGTCTATTCCGTAATCATGCAGATTCCCGGTCGTGGAATACCTGAAATTGCCGATTTGCCAGTCGGCAACTTTTCTCATTGCCGATTTAATGCAGTGCTTGTCTATCGTGGACGATAAGACAGAAGCGGAAGGATAGGTGGTACATCCTGCCAGCAGGAACATATATAATAAATAACGCAGAAGAGTATAGTCGGGACTATACCTCGGTTTGTTTCTCATAGCATCTGTTTAAAAAGTTAAACAAATGTATTTTAGGTATAATTAAGACGGGCATTTTTTGATATGCTATTATTGCTTTATTTTTTGCTCTAAATGCCAAGCTGTTTGTTCATGCGGTATTGTAAGGGATAAAATCAATTACAGATTCGTTTTTCTTTTATGCTTTGCAGCAAAAGCAGCAGGTGTTTCTCCGAATTCGATTTTAAAAGCCTTTGAAAAATAAGACTGGCTTTTGATACCGACTTTATCCATTACCTGAAGTATAGACATATCCTGCTCGATAATCAGCCGTGCCGCTTTCCTCAACCTGTAATTCAGAATAAATTCGACAATGGATTTATCTGTAAGAGTCTTCACTTTTGAATACAGTTTGCTCCGGCTCATGGATAATTCGGAAGCGATATAATTAACATCTATATTGGGTTGGTTAAGGTTTACCTCTATGGTTTCTATCAATCTTTTCAGGAAAATATTGTCCTGTTCATTTGCTGATAGTTCGGCACTGTCCACGTAATAGTTTTTTGCATAATATTCCCTCAGGTTTTGCTGGCGTTTGAAGATATTTTGGATAGACAACAATAACAAATTCAGATCGACGGGTTTTTCAAAGTAAATATCTGCTCCGGACCCGGCACCTTCTATCTTAGACTCCAGCCCTGTTTTTGCAGTCAGCAAAATAAACGGTATATGGGATGTATTTATATCCTCTTTCACTTCACGCAGTAGTTCGACCCCGTTTTTCAAGGGCATCATTATATCGCTGAGAATGAGATCCACATCTGTGTCTTCCAAAATACAGGAAGCCTCGACTCCATCGGCAGCCGAAATTATCTCGTAATGTTGTGATAAAAAATTCGACAGGAGAATTTTCAGGTCGGCATTGTCTTCAACTATCAGTATCCTCTTTTTATTGCGCAGGAATATATCGTCCATACTGTCCGGATTGCCGCTATTGCTTTTGGGTAATAATTCCCTGCTTATAGATTCATCTTCCTTCTTTCCTGTATCATCGAACTCGGATTCATCATAAACCGATTCATCGGCAGGAAGATAAACTACAATGTCAGTACCCTTATCCCTCTCACTGAAAATGGAAATTGTACCTTTATGTAATAATATCAGGCTTTTGACCAAAGCCAAACCTATTCCGGTGCCAAGATGTTCATTCAGGTTCGCTGTATTTACTTTGTAGAACCTTTCAAAAACAGTACCGATTGAATTCCCGGATATACCGACTCCGGTATCGCGGACAACCAGAAGAAAAGCTTTTTCAGGAACCGGATTTTCAAGAATCGTGTGGCTGTATTTATATTTTGATGAAAATTCAGAATAGTGGGAATATGTTTCTATAACGATCTCACCACCATCCTTTGTATATTTAAAAGCGTTATTAAGGAGGTTCATCACAACCTTTTCCACTATTTGCTTGTCTGCGCAGAGTGTTTCAGGAATACGGGGATCACATTTTATTTCAAATCTTATATGGCGTTTTTGAGCATAATCCCTGAAATCGGACGACAAATCAGTAACCAGACGGTTTATATTAAGATGTTGAACCTGTAATTGCATTTTACCGTTCTCCACAGTTCTGAAATCCATCAGTTCGTTTACCAGGTTTAGAAGCCGTTGGGCATTGTTATGCAGTATACGGTAATAATATTCTTTCAGTCCTTCCTGTTTCAGATTATCTACCGAGGCGAGGATTAGTGATAGCGGTGTCCTGAAATCATGCGATATATTGGTAAAAAAACGTAATTGAGACTGGTGGATCTCTTCTTTTTTCAGCCTGTCGAGATTGTCAAGGTAAAGCTGCATTTTTAATTTTCTTTTGTCCTTGTAATAATGCAGAATGATGCCCAGGACTGATAATACCAAAACCGTATACAGTAAATAAGCTGGCCAGCTTACCCAAGGGGCCGGCCTGCGTTCTATTTTTATAACTGTCGGCGTATTATTCCATATACCATCATTGTTGGCTGCTGATATTTCAAAATAGTATGTCCCGGCAGGAACTTTCGAATACATGGCCGTACGGCTGGAAGCATCAACGGTTATCCAGCGGTCGTCGTATCCCCGTAAGCGGTACCTGAACATATTCTTATGGGGGGACAGATAATTATCTGAAGAAAAGCGGAATCCGAAATTCGCCTGATTATGATTCAATATAATCTCATTGTTTAATATATCCGATCCTGACGTTACAGGAACATTATCTATATAAAAATCGGAAATAATGACCTCCGGTATGAGAGAATTGAATTTAATATTCTGAGGATTAATGGCTGTAAAGCCATTGGTGCCACCAAAATAAAGTTCCCCCGTGCGGCTTTTAAAAGAAGCCAGAGGATAATACACCTGGCCCTGAAGCCCGTCGCTTTCGTCAAACCTGTGATAAGAATTGTCTCCCGGGTTATACCTGAATAATCCGTTGTCCGTACCCAGCCATAGGTATCCCGAGTTATCGGAACACATGCTGTATATGGCAGATACATTAAAATTCAGTATGTCCCGGAAAGATATGAACCGGGACGCGGAAGTATCATACTTCACAAGTCCGCGCCCTACTGTCCCTATCCATACATTATTTTCCGCATCCATGCAAAATGACTGGGCATTAAGGGTTTCCTGTTCTTTGGAAGAAATATTTTCTACAATCCTTGTTTTTATATTCATCCTGTAAAACCGTTCATGCGTAATGATCCACAGGTTTCCGTCATTGTCTTTTTGCATGTCGAGTATATAAGCATTTTTGTCAAAAGGATAATGTGTAAATTTTCCGCTTTTGAACGACAAATATGATATGAGTGAACGGTTGGCCTGATATGCGATCCATAACGCCGAATCCCCTTCGAGGACAATCTTTCTGAGATCGTTACTGTATAAGCTTTCTTTATCACCCGGATTATTAAGAAAGTGGCTGAATTTCTTTGTTTTCGTGTCGAAACAATCAAGGCCACCCCTATACATGGCAATCCACAGTTTTTTTTCGGAATCAAATGCTATCGACTTTACATTGTTGTATGACAGGCTGTTACTGTTCTCCATATGCTGGTAAGATGTAAACATGCCGGTATTTTTATCCAGACAGTTCAATCCTCCGCCTTCTGTGCCTATCCATAAAGAGTTCCCATCTTCGGCAAAACTACTGACCAGATTATGATTTAGCGAACTCTCAAAAGGCGTATATGTTCTGAATGCAGTATTTTCATCCAGATTTACATAACATAAACCTCCTGCATAAGTTCCTATCCATACGTTTTTATAACGGTCCCCGGCTATTACCCACACCGAGTTGTTCGGCAAACTGAACTTGTCCGACTTTGAATGAAGGTATAGCCGGTGTTCTTTGGTTACAGGATTCACTATATACAATCCTTTTTGCGTACCGATCCATATTTTGCCATTTTTATCCACATAAAACGTATGGAGAGGTGTATTCTCATTTTTATCGCGAAATAACAATTGTTCTTCGATCTCACGTGACAAAATATTTATTTTAAGAACACCATGCTTCTTTGTCAGTATCCAAAGATATCCGTCTATTTGCCTGATTCCTGCAATAGAGTGATCTGAAGGAAGAAGATGGAAAAGGGTAACTTCCCCCGGATTTTCATAGCTGCTATAATAAATCCTGTTATAATATGAAGCAAAATACATTCCGGATTCTCCTTTAGCAATGTATCCGATGTTGTTCATCGGCATTTGGTTATATAGGACCGGTTCGGGTTTGTCCCCTGCTTTTTTGATCCGGCAGAGCGTTCCTTTGGATATATACCATATATTATCTTTGGTATCTATTGATATGGCAGCTATATTCCCCTCCGTTATTTGCTGAAAAGAATCGGATTGCTTATGATATTTGAAAAGCCCGTTACTGGTGGAGACATAAAGACAACCCCGGATATCTTTATACATATTATGGAAAAGGCAGGTTGTGGGAATATCCGTATTCTGGAAATGGGATGAATACTTTTTATATTCGTATCCGTCAAAACGTTGCAGGTCATTTTCAAGGGATATCCACATAAAGCCGTCATCATCCTGAATTATATCCTGTACCCCGTCATAATAGAATCCTCCTTTTGGGGAAAGGGTTCTGAACCGGTATGTATCTTGGGAATATATACATATGCTTACCAGCAGTAAAAGAACAATGTTGAGGCTATGTTTCATTATCTTTAAGAAAAAGTAGAAGTAACAAATTCGGGTTAACTTAAATGTTTCTATTCATAAAAAATGTTCTTGAACAAAATTATTCGTTTTTCTATGAAGAACCGGTTAAACAGTTGAAAATATCAGATGATTATATCAAATTTCAGCTTACATATTCCAATAGTGAATTATTTAACTTTTTATAGGTGAAAGACTTTAATTACAGGTCAAATGAAGTAACGGAATTGCAAGGCATATCCAGTATAAGCCAGCTAAGAGCAGCCTTTCATTCCCTGTAACCATCACAGCCGGCGTTATGCCACCGGCCCAAAAAAGTAACAAAAGTAACACCTATTTCAGCTTTTAGCTGATAGCTTTTAGCCGTTAGCCCAAGCTATCGCACAAGAGACTTTACAGTCATCAGTTAACAACTCGTATCTCGTGTCTTGTTTACTCGTATCTAATATAACTTTCAACTTATTACTTGTTAAAAGGTAACAAAGGTAACAACCTTTACAGTGAACAGTTAACAGTTAGCAGTCAACAATCCGTAATATGTAAAACCTTTGCGCCTTTGCGTCTTTGCGTGAAACAAAATAAACAGGCTGCCTTTCCCGTAACTTGTAACTGCCCACAGGGCGAAGTAACTCGTAACTTGTTAAAAGGTAACAAAGGTAACACATTTTTCAATAGTTTTCATCCTGTTCCTTTTTGCTCCGCTGAACAAATTGTATATGCTATAGATAAATTATCCTGCCGATAATAACATTGGCAGAACGAATTATCTATTTATAGCCAGGCAAGACACAATTTACCATGCCGCAAAAAGAAAGACAAATCCGGGAAAGTAGGGTAGAGATGAGCCGGAACTCCAGGTAATAAATATAGGAGGAAGTTATATACAGAAGGATTGCACGACTCAATTCAACCACTGATTACTGTTGACTGTAAACAGTCACTATTTCATGTTTCAAATAAAACTTTGACGTCTTATGAGAACAGTCATTCGCATTACAAACCATATTCTGAAAATAAAAAAGCTTAATTTTGAGCTATCGTTTAATCAGTCCTAACCGATTACTAAAAACAGAACCTAAAATGAGAATTATAATAGAAAATGCTACTTTAATCCTGCCTGAAGGGATACTAAAAAACGGGTTCATCGTATGTACCGACAGCAGTATATCGCAGATAGGGGAAGGTTCTTTTGACAAGTACAACGATTCTGATACAGTAATCGATGCCAAAGGAAACTATGTTTCTCCGGGGTTTATAGATATGCATACACATGGTGCAGGGGGACATGATTTCATGGACAATACAGTGGAAGCATATCTCGGAGCGGCCCGTACACATGCACGGTATGGGACAACAAGCCTTGTCCCCACCACCCTGACCAGCACGACAGAAGAACTGCTAAACACATTTACTATATATGAACAGGCAAAAAAGCAAAATACAGATGGAGCTGATTTGCTTGGATTACATCTCGAAGGGCCTTATTTTGCTTACAATCAACGGGGCGCCCAAGACCCTAAATACCTGCGAAATCCTGAACCGGAAGAATATAACCTGATATTAGCTCACGGAGAGAAACACATTATCCGCTGGAGTATGGCGCCTGAACTGGATGGAGCTTTGGAGTTGGGACGATTATTGCGCTCGAAAGGTATTCTGGCTTCACTTGGACACACAGACGCTCTTTATGAAGAGATTATCGAGGCATACAAAAACGGCTTCACCCATGTTACCCACCTCTATTCCTGTATGTCTACAATTACCCGGCGAAACGCTTACCGCTATGCAGGGGCCGTTGAGGCTTCTTATATGATAGATGATATGAGCGTGGAAATTATTGCAGACGGAATACATCTTCCTAAATCGTTGCTCCAGTATGTTTGTAAATTCAAGTCTATCGATAATATTGTATTATGTACCGATTCTATGAGAGCTGCCGGAATGCCTGACGGAGAATATATATTAGGCAGTAAGGACAAAGGACAAACGGTAATAGTCGAAGATGGCGTGGCTAAACTACCCGATCGCAGTGCTTTTGCAGGAAGTGTAGCTACTGCCGACCGGCTCGTGCGCACAATGGTAGAAGTTGCGGGAATCTCTTTATTCGATGCAATAAAGATGATAACCCGGAATCCCGCCCGTATTCTCGGCATTGATAAGACCAAAGGTTCCCTTGAACCGGGCAAGGATGCCGACATTATTATTTTCGATTCTGATATTTCGGTACAAACAACAATCGTAAAAGGTAAAGTAATTCATACACAAAACATTAATCTTAAATCATGATCTTTAAAAAGAACAAGTTGACGGTAAAGATATATACCACAACCAAGGAAATGTCAGTCAATGCTGCGTTGGATGTTTCTACACAAATAAAAGAGCTTCTCAGCCGGAATGAACATATCAATATGATTTTTGCGGCAGCACCTTCTCAGTCTGAATTTCTAAAAGAACTGGTTAGCTGTAAAGATATAGATTGGGGTAGAATCAACGCTTTTCATCTCGATGAGTATATTAATTTGAGTGACGATGCGCCGCAAAGGTTTGGTAATTTTCTGAAAAAAGAGATATTCGGACTGTTACCGTTCCGGAATATTTATTATCTTGACGGAAATAAGCCGGCTGACGAAGAATGCAAACGCTATACAGCTTTGCTGGAGAATTATCCGCCTGATATCGTTTGTCTGGGTATAGGCGAAAACGGACACATTGCATTCAATGACCCTCATGTTGCAGACTTCAATGATACAGAGACTGTAAAAGCCGTCACTTTAGACGAAATGTGCAGGCAGCAGCAGGTAAACGACAAGTGCTTTTCCAGAATAGAAGATGTACCGGAACAAGCATTGACATTAACGATACCCACCTTGTTGTCAGCCCGGTATTTGTATTGTATAGTCCCGTTCAAATCCAAATCGCAGGCTGTGTACAATATGATAAACGGAGATATTTCGGAGGCTTGTCCGGCATCTATACTAAGGACTGAGGACGATGTTATCCTATATCTCGATAAAGATAGTGCCTCTTTACTGGTTCAGTAAGAATAGCCAAAACAATGAATAGGTCTGAGACCCTAACCTTATAATAATTACTGCCATATGAAGCTAAAAATTATAGTAATATCAATCATCTCCCTGTTTATATCAGGAGGTTTGTATTCCCAGGATGTAATAAAACTGGGAATTATAGGACTGGATACATCACACTCCCCGGCATTTATCAAACTGTTGAATGATAAAGATGCAGCTGAACAGTACAAAGGATTCAAGATTGTCGCTGCTTATCCCTACGGATCAAAAACAATCGAGAGTAGCGCAAAACGCATACCCGGATATATTGAAGAGGCCGGGAATCACGGAGTAAAGATAACATCTTCAATTGCCGAAATGCTCAAACAGGTAGATTGTGTACTCCTCGAAACCAATGATGGCAATCTGCATTTGGAGCAGGCTCTCGAAGTTTTTAAAGCCGGAAAACCCATGTTTATAGACAAACCGGTTGCCGCCAATCTGGCTGAAGCGATCGCAATATTTAAACTTGCAAAAAAATATAATGTACCTGTATTTTCATCTTCAGCACTCCGATACTCTCCTGTAAATCAAGAAATACGCAAGGGAGATCATGGTAAAGTGCTTGGAGCGGATTGCTATTCACCTGATGCATATGAACCCAGTCATGCAGATTTCACGTGGTACGGTATCCACGGCGTAGAAACGTTATATACTGTTATGGGGACCGGATGCACAGAAGTAAGCCGTTTATCGACAAAGGATTTCAGTGTAGTTACCGGTGTATGGGCAGACGGCAGGATAGGAACATTCCGTAGTATCCGCACAGGACATAATTACTTCGGAGGAACAGTTTTCTGTAGTACAAAAGTAGTACAGGCCGATGGCTATAAAGGATACGGGGTTTTACTCGATCAGATTCTGCAATTCTTCAAGACGAAAGAAGTGCCTGTCGACCCTGAAGAAACAATCGAGATGTTCACGTTTATGGAAGCATCGAACGAAAGTAGACGGCAGAACGGGGCTCCGGTATTGATGGAAAGTATTCTGGAAAAGGGGAAACTTGAAGCTGAACGTATCCTGAAAAATATAAAAGACTGAAATTCTTCATCTATTATAAACAAGTAGAAGCTATTTAGTGAGTAGTTATACTTCTGACAAAGGGCGCAGTCCGGCCGGACTGCGCCCTTTGTTTCGCAAAATCTATCCATTACCTTAACATTGTCAATCAGGGTATGATATAGAGCTACGCCCTTGTGTATTACATCTCTGATTATACCGGTAGCAGGTTTAGTATGGAGATATAATCTTTCCCTTTTCTACTATTTATTCCTCTCCAATTTTAACACAAAAACAAGTATGAGTAGCAGTAAAAATACCCAGAAATAGGTATTGAGTATATCTCCTAAAGAGTCTAATTTTGCTTATTGATTATAAATTGTAATTCGTCCACCAATTATCTGTTGATAAAAACTTAATAAATTTTTCCGAATGAAAGAGAATTTCTTTCACAGTAAACTTATTGCCGTAATAATCCTTTTCTTTATTTTAGGTAATACAAATCTATCACTGGCTCAGAATAATACTTATCAAATTAAAGGAGTTGTATTAGATTCTTTGGAGATCGCCCCGGTAGAGATGGCCATTGTCTCTATTGTCGATCTTGGCATCTGGTCCAGAAGCGATGAAGAGGGAAGATTTGTATTGAACAATGTTCCTGCAGGAACTCACCGTATCAGATTTTACCTCCTGGGTTATAAAGAATTAACTGTAACCAGAACTATCCATTCAAATATTGAAGAATGGATACAGAAAATACAACCCACAAGTCTGTCTTTGAATGAAGTAACAGTTACCGCAACAGAAAACAAGCTGGGGTCAATCTCAACAATCGGAAGAGAAGCGATAGAGCATATCCAGCCCAAAAGCTTAACAGATATATTCCAACTGCTACCGGGACAAATAACGGACAATCCGACTTTGTCATCACCGGGACAAGTAAAGATCAGGGAAATAACAGAAAACGACAACAGTGCATTGGGAACGTTGGTTATTGTGGATGGCGCTCCAATATCAAATGATGCAAACATGCAGACAATCAACACATCCCGGTCGGGTAAATCATTCAATGAAACCAGCTATTCCGGGAGAGGGATCGATTTACGTGACATTTCCGCAGACAACCTGGAGTCGGTAGAAGTCATCAAAGGGGTACCTTCTGCAGAATACGGAAATCTTACCTCAGGGGTTGTGTTGGTAAAAACAAAGATCGGGGAGCAACCATGGACAGCCAAATTAAAAACAGACCCTAATACTAAGATAGGAAGTATATATAAAGGCTTACGGTTACCTGAACGCTCCGGTATACTGAATGTAGGAGCAGATTATGCTGAAGCTTACGATGACATTCGTGAAAAATCGAACGGTTATAAACGCCTGACAGCAACATTGGCATACTCAAATACTTTCCTCAACAAAACGAATCCTTTAGATGTGAATATCCGCCTATCCGGCTACAGCACTATCGACGAAAACAAATCCGATCCTGAGATGAACAACGAAGAATTGAAAAAAACATCACAAAAAGGTTTTCGGTGGGGAGTTGATGGTAAATGGATGCTGCGTAAATCATGGATTACCAATCTGGAATATAGTATATCGGGGGACTATGCATCAAACACAAGCCGTACCAAGTCATTACAGGTACTGTCTACCGGAGCTGTACCCTACCCCACTTCCTATGAAAACGGAATGTTTGAGGAACAATATCTACCGGGGGTATTCTATTCCGACTATACAACTGATGGTAAGCCATACAACACTTTTGCTAAATTAAAAGGGAACTGGAGCCGTCAGTTTTTTCAACGGACTCTCAATTCCGTTAAGATGGGATTAGACTTCTCGCTTACAGGAAATAACGGGCGTGGGTTGGAATATGATATATCCAGGCCTCCAATGCTTAATCTTACAACCAGCATCAGGCCAAGGGCTCCTAAAGACATTCCTACGCTAAAAAATTATGCATTCTTTATAGAAGATAAAGTTGTACAACCGATAGGTACAACCGAACTTACAGTACAAGCAGGAACACGTTTTGTAAAAGTGCAACCGGGAAATTTTCATTCGGTAGAACCCAGGATAAATACAAGTTTTGAATTTCTCAATAAAAAGAACAATCAGTTATTCGATCATTTTAGTATCGACATAGGCTATGGACTTTCATCCAAAATGCCAACCTTGTCATATATATCACCAGACAATGCCTATTTCGACAATATGAGTCTCAATTATCTGGATGGAGAAAACTCTTTAGCTGTGGTATCGACCGAAGTATTAAACACATCCAACCCTAACCTGAAACCGGCACGTAGCACTAAAAAAGAGTTAGGCTTGTCTTTCAGGATAAATAAAGTCTCCGTCTCATTAACAGCATATCACGAAAAGCTAAAAGACGGATTATCGTTTTACTCCACTCCTCACTTCTCGTTTTATGAGAAGTTTACAGTAAACGGAGCAGGCAAAATGCCGGAATTTGAAAACGGCAAAGTTTATTATTATGAAAACGGCAATCGTCTGGAGGCTCCATCATCGACCAATGTAGCCACATATACTTACAATACGCCGGCAAACAACCAGACGCTTATAAAAAAAGGGTTTGAATACATTGTTGATTTAGGTAAGATAAAAGCCATAAATACATCGTTTGTCATAGATGGGGCCTGGTTGTGGCAGGAAAGCTACAATACTCTCCCTACATACACAACTATATCGCAACTTTTATATGGAGAACCATATCCGTATATAGCAGTAATGCCGGCCAACTATAAAACAATCCGGCAGCGGATAAATACGAATATCCGGATGATAACCCATGTACCCCAACTAAAAATGATAGTTTCACTTACAAGCCAGATAGTGTGGAACTCTAAGTTCAAATACAGATGGGATGATGAAAATGGCAACTCTCTGATTTACTATTACGATGATAATGGCAACAGGGTGTATGGCGATGCTGCCTTGAAAGATATGAGTACTACCCGCTATATAGACCCTATCGGGTTTATGGATAATACAGGAACTATCCATGATTGGAAACCTGAATATTCCACCCATAATGACTATCAGGCAATGGTAAGAACGTATAGTGAATCGTACTACTTTGTAGAAGAAAGCCTGCCTCCGGCCGTTCAGTTCAACCTGCGGTTGACAAAAGAATTTTCGCGCAATCTCACATTGTCTTTTATGGCAAATAATTTTCTGAAAATGAATCCGCTGCAAAAAAGCAACAGGACCTCACTTGATGTAAAAAGGAACACGAGGTTTTACTTTGGAGCAGAAATCAATTATAAATTTTAAAACATCGAAACAATTATGAAAACATTACTTTTTAAGCATAACAATGCTAAAGAGTTCTCGGTTAAAACCGCCCGGTCACTTTGTTTGCTTATCTTTTTACTTTCAATATTATTACTTCCGTCATGTAGCGACAATGATGAAGAAGCAAAAAAATATGTCGTAAAAGTAACAGTAAATTACCCGGAAGGATACAATGGGCTGGCTTCGGGAGTTGAAGTAAAAGCAGTAAATTCCCAGACCGGCTCCAGTACTGCAGCTACCACCGACGCCAGTGGTATAGCTCAATTCAATCTGGTATCAGGTTTATATAACTTTACCGTAGCTCACGAGACTGAAGAATTTGTCTTCAACGGGCTGAAAGAAAATCAGACTGTGTCTCAGGATATGGCTGTTTCTGTAGACCTCCATGCAACATCTCTTACAGGTGGACTTGTATTTAAAGAATATTATTATGTAGGTTCTCCGGTAGAAGGAAAAGCCGTAGGTTATAGTTCCGATCAGTTCATGGAAATATATAACAACTCAGACGAAGTTATATATCTGGATAATATAGGTATTGGCTGTTTAGATCCGTTAGCCTCCAGTAGTGTATCTGTCTGGGTCGATAGCAATGGAGACCTCTTAAATGTATTGCCTTTGTCGGGCTATAGTTTTTATATAGAGGGATCAGGTAAAGATCATCCGCTCGAGCCTCGCACCAGTATTGTGATTGCCCAGGATGGCATAGATCATCAAACAGACCCTCTGGGCAATCCGGCTTCTCCTGTAAACCTGGGTAATGCGACATGGGAAACTTATGTAGGGGACATCAATAATGGAAAAGATGCGGATGCCGCCGGTGTACCTAATCTGACCTTATTATCGACAACTACAACGACACAGAATGACGCTTTATATTCGGTATTCGGCCCTGCACTGATAATGTTCCGCTTCCCGGAAGGAGTAGATCCCGCTGCATTCGCGGCAAATGCAAGCAATCTGTCCACAAAACCGGGTACATCTGCAGCTACACAATATCTGATGATTCCAAAAGAATATGTGGTGGATGCGATAGAATGTGTCTATAATGACCCCGGGAAACGTAATAAGAGAATTCATTCAGATCTGGACGCGGGTTATACGTTTATAACAGGAGGTACATATAACGGAAAAAGTGTCCGCCGTAAAGTGAAGCAGATAATAGACGGCAAAGTTATCTACAAAGATACAAACAACTCGACAGAGGACTTCCTGAAAGATCAGACTCCTACCCCATTTGTTCATCCTGTCACAGTAGACTAGATAATTAAATCATAAACCTAGATGAAGTTTATTTACAAAAATATAATCCTGACCGGATTCATCTGTCTGTACACAGCGGCAACTTGTAATGCCCAGTCTGGCGACAGCATTACAAGCCCTGCCGACTATTCGCTATTGCCAATACAATATACCGGACTGCAAACGTCAAATCCTGTTGCATATATCGAAGTAGACAGGGACCGGATGAACGGACAGATTACCTATAATCATACTTCGGGAGATTATAAATATATTTCTGACCCGAGGTCTATGAATAGCGGACAAGTCGCATTGGAAGGATTTAAACGGGTAAATAAACTTCATTTCTACGGAAGTTTTTCCTACAATATATCAGGGTTGAAAGGCCAGAAGTGGAAAGACGTACTGATGCCTTCCCAAGGCAATCCCTTTATATTGGGTGACAGTATAGGAGGTGATTATGACAATGAACGTTTCGCCATAAAAGGAGTAATGGCTTCCTCCCTCAACAAGAAACTGAAATGGGCCGTTGCCGTAGATTACAATGGAGGCAGCTCTGCCGACCAGAGCGACCCCCGGCCCAGGATTGATGCCACACGTTATTCTATTTATCCGGGTATCATGTATAACTTATTGCCGGATTGGAGTATCGGGCTTGATTTTGGATATGAAGGCTATAAGGAAGTTATCTCCGTTACCACAACGACTAAGAAAGACCATAATTACTTCCTGTTTCAAGGATTAGGCAATTATACCATCGAATCGGGAATATCACATGGCCGCCAATACAAAGGAACTGCGTTTGGTAGTAATGCCCAGATTAAATGGAGAAAGAATATATATGAAAATATTCTCCAGTTAGGCTACAAAAGCAATGAAGAAAAGTCTGAAGACGGTGCTGTCTCGGAGAGTGACAATAGTTCTGTAAGTGGCTCCGGGAATAGTAATATGTTCAGATCAGGAGATTATAAGGAAACAATTTACTCGCTGATGAATATATTTTCTGTAAAACAGGGTCAAACATCACATATTCTAAAGGTCAATATTGACAACAACAATTCGAAAGGTATTTGGTACGACCAGAAAAAAATAACAAACAGTAATAATCAGCAAATCTGGGAGATATATAATAAATCGGTAAAATATAAAAATAAAACGACAAAAATCGGACTGGATTACATATGGCTGAAAGAAAGATCCGGCTGGAAAGATTATATGCTGGGAGTCGCAGCAGAATTTGAGCAACATAAGACCACACTCCTGCCTGATATGCATCTGCAAAAATATTCAAACGTCAATGTCGCTATAAAAGGAGGCAAGACCTTCCGGTTGCCAAAGAATTTCCAATTAGGCTTCGATTTAAAGGCTTCATACCAACGTAATCTTTCTTCAAAAGCGGATTTTACAGGTCTGGCTTTAGCTAATCTGTGGTCGTATCCTGTCTTTGAATATCTTACATCCGATCATTATAGAGGCGATGCTTCATTCAAATTAAGTAAACAAACACGGATGGGAAACCTTCCGTCAACCATATATCTGACAGCCGGTGCCAGTTATACAAAATCGGCTCTGGATACCGATAATTTCAATAAACCCGATCGTATAGGGATTGCAACATCATTTGGTTTTACATTTTAAGAAGAAAATGAAATACAAGATACTTATTATTCTATTGTTTGCCTATTGTGCGACTGTAGGAGCTAAAGACACAAGGAGAGGCTTTGCCATTGTGATAGATAGTATAAGCTATGTACAAGCAAAAAGCGAAGTCGAAAGTTATGCCGGATCGGTAGAAGCCGATGGACTTAAAACGTTTATAGTTGTCGACCGCTGGAACAATCCCGACTCCATAAAGCATAAATTGAAACAATTATATCTGTCAGCCGATAACCCCATAGAAGGAGCCGTATTTATCGGGGATATTCCTGTGGCTATGATACGGGATGCACAACATTTGACATCGGCCTTCAAAATGAATCAAAAACGGGACTGGCAACGCTCCAGCATTGCATCTGACCGTTTCTACGATGACTTCGACCTTTCTTTCGAGTTCCTGAAACAAGACTCTGTAAAACCTCTTTTGTTTTATTATTCATTACGGGCAGATTCCAGGCAGTCGCTTCATTCCGATATTTACACAGGCCGTATCAGGCCGCTGGATAAAGGGAGTAAAGGAAAATACGAACAGTTGCGGGATTATCTCGTAAAAGCCGTTGCCATAAAATCTCAGGAGAAAAACAATATTATAGACAATCTCAGTATGGCCCGGGGATACGGATACAATTCCGAATCACAGGTAGCATGGTCCGGTGAGCAACTGGCGCTTAAAGAGCAATTCCCGACACTATTCAACCCCGGGAGTTTTGTTAAGTTTATGGACTTTGACTCCTATTGGCCGATGAAACCATATTGGTTAAATGAAATTCTCCGTCCCGATCTGGATATTATGCTATTCCATCATCACGGGGCTAATGACAATCAGTATGTGACCGGCAATAAAAAAGGAAATGACGTCAATACATCGATAGAAAACATCAAATTTTATCTTCGCAGTAAGATATCTTCAGCTGTGGAAAGAGGTAAAAGCAAGGAAGAGGCTATAGACTCTTATATGAAATTATTAGGTGTACCGCGTGAATGGTGTGAAGAAGCTTTCGATCCGGAACTGATAGCAAGTGACTCAATAACAAATGCATCGATGGGAATTACTCCGAAAGATATACTTGAAATATCCCCTAATGCGCGTTTTGTTATGTTTGACGCATGTTTCAACGGCTCGTTCTTCGAAGAGGAATATATAGCAGGCGCTTATTTATTCAACAATGGAAAGACCATTGTAACCCAGGCAAATACAGTTAACACCATACAAGACAAATGGCCGGACGAATTCCTTGGACTTCTCAGCCATGGCCTCCGGATAGGTCAATGGGGTAAATACACCCACTTTCTGGAAACGCATATATTTGGAGATCCTACCTTCAGATTTGCAAGGAATGTGACGACCGGTTTCGATATCAACGATGCCCTGACAATTCATAAAAATGATATTAAATTCTGGAAAAAAGCTCTGTTAAACCCATCTGTAGATATACAGGCAATCGCTTTACGGATGCTCTACGAGAATGATTATGCGGACATTTCGGCATTATTGAAAAAATCCTATTTCGAATCGCCCAGTATGATCGTAAGGCTTGAGGCGCTGATGCTGTTATCTCAAATAGATAATGATGATTTTATAGAAGTACTTGCCGCTGCTTCGTCTGACAGCTATGAATTGACAAAACGGTATGCGATAGACCTCATTGCCAGAAATGGTTCCGAAGAGTTGCTGCCATCCGTAGCAGGAATGATACTGAACGACAATACCTCAAAACGCCTGGTATTTAAACTCTCCTCAGGTTTCAGGATGATGAACCTCGATAAACTCGAAACAGAGTTACTGAAACAAGCCGGAAATCTACCTTTATATTCGGGAGACATGCTTGACAGCAGCCTGAAGAATATCAGGTCGACCAAAGAAAGTAAGAAAAAGGATTTTGACCTGATGGTGAATAAATCGGAAGGCGTAAAAAAACGATTATCTGAAATTAACCGCTTTCGCAACCAGCCGGCATCAGATGAAGTCGATATATTATTCACAATATTGTCAGATCCGGACGATGATGCGGAAATACGGTTGACAACGGCCGAAGCTCTGGACTGGTATATCTATTCTTACCGTAAACTCCACATAATAGATAGGTTAAACGAGCTGATAACAAAGGAAAAAGACACCACAGTATTATCTGAAATGAAAAAGACTATCAACCGGTTGTCTGCTAAATAAGGAATAGATCAGTGTATGAAAAAATATATTTATATAATTCCGGCCCTCTTTATTTTACTTGTCTTATCATGTAAGAGCAATAAGCCCCTGACTGAAGTAAAGCCAATCTTTACAGAATATGAGCAACACCTCATAGACTCCATATTGCAATACGGGCTCGACCATGAAGCGCTTTACACAATGTTAGGCAGAGTGAAACCGATGAGTTCCCTCGTTTCTTTTTGGTATCCTTTAGCCAATAAAGACAGTTTGAAGAAAACAAGCGCCGATGTAGTAGACCGTAAAAACCAGGGAATATATCTGGACAAACTGCATGCTGTTCAACAAGCTGTAAATAAGTTGAATATTCCCGATTTACGTTTTATAATGATTCCCTATAAGGCAGCTCAGGGCAACAGACGTATAATGCAGCTTAATGTTGTGCGTGTAAGCGCATTAGACAGTCTTTTAAGGGTAAAAGAAAGTTTCTTCGGACAATTCGGTTTAGTTCCGGGTACAGATCCCGGCATCGCCGTCAGTGCAATAGAAAATGCCGACCGTTACGAACGCAACCGGGGATACGGATATTTGTTCGGTTATCCTGATTACGCGGTTGATTTTTTTGTGGATGACGCTGTAAGAAGGAGCCAGAAGAAAGAATCCCTGCCAAGAGAGTTTTTCCAGATACCTGTATATGCCGGTGACAAAGGTTATTTTGTCTATACATACCCCAAAGATCACAAGCCTGCGCCGGCAGTAGACTCGGCTATATACAACAAAGCCGGAAAAATACTGGAAGATTATAAGAAGATAAGGGACAGCTATATGAATACTGACAGCACCATCAGCGCTTACCAGTTGCTTATAGAGTATAATAGGCAATGATATAAACCAGTATAAACCACAAAACTATTTTGAAGGATAAAAGTAAAGCTAAGATAAGTGCTCTTACCGGAATATCTATTGTTGTAGCCAATATGATAGGTGCAGGAGCATTTACCAGCCTGGGCTTTCAACTGGAATCGTTAAGCAATACGGGAGTCGTGCTTTCCCTGTGGATATTAGGAGGAATAGTAGCCCTTTCGGGAGCGTTCAGCTACGCCGAAATAAGTACAATGATTAAACGGTCGGGAGGCGAATATACTTTCCTTTCACAAATATATCAACCTGTAGTCGGCTACCTATCAGGATGGATCTCATTAACGGTCGGATTCGCCGCTCCCATCGCCTTATCGGTTATTGCTTTTACCACATATCTCCCCGTAGAATTAAAGTATCCGAAGCTGATTGGTATCGTCCTGATTTTCTTCATTACACTTATTCATTGTTACAATCTGAACTCCAGCTCAAAATTTCAGAATATAAGTACGTTTCTGAAAGTATTCTTCATCGTAATTATTATTTGTACAGGTCTCTTTTTACCGGAAAAAGGAGCGAATGCCATTAATTTTGAACAATCTTATTGGACAGAAACAGGGTCACTCGCTTTCGCTGTGAGCCTTATCTATGTCAGCTATTCATATTCAGGATGGAACGCCGCCGCTTATATAACCGAAGAATTCCGTAATCCCCGAAAGGCTCTGCCCGTCGCGCTGATTGGCGGAACTTTACTTGTAACCGTCCTATATACTTTACTTCAGTTTGTTTTCTTAAAGCATGTCCCTTTTACCGAACTTGCAGGAAAACTGAATATAGGTACTATTGCCGTAGAATATATGCTGGGTGATACAGCTTCGAAAGTATTCAGTGCAGGTATCTCCATTATCCTGATTTCGGGAATAAGCGCGATGGTATGGGTTGGCCCCAGGGTTACATCAAGTATCGCGCGGGAACATAACTTATGGAAGTATTTCAATGCTGCACCGGATCATATACCTCGCAAAGCCTTATGGTTCCAGTTTTTACTAACCGGGATACTCTTGCTGACCGGAACCTTTGAACAAATAATGATTTATTGCGGGGTACTGCTTAACGTATCCACTTTGCTGGTCGTAATTGGCGTCGTGATACTGAGATATAAAAAAACAAGCAACCCGGATGGTTTTCGAAGCCCTTTTTTCCCTTTATTCCAGATTCTGTTTATCATAGTTTCTCTCTGGATGATAATATTTGCATTTGTTCATAGTCCAAAAGAATGTTTATTGGGACTGCTCAATCTGCTGACAGGCTTCTTAACACTCATATTCAGTAATAAATTTACAAAAGGAAAATCATAATCATCAGACCCGAAAACACTATCCTTTCATGAAGGATACAAAAAACAAACGAATCCGAAAATATTCCGGACTCGTTTACAAATAGTTTACACTACTCTTTTCTTGCTCTTCCTCTTGGACTTGAA
>NZ_DLFW01000047.1:20404-440256 GCF_002482385.1 Dysgonomonas sp. UBA7710
CTAACCGACTGAGCTAAGGAAGAGTGTTTTTCTCTCAAAAGTGACGCAAAAATAGGCCTTATTTCTGAATTATGCAATATCTTTACACAAAAAATTAAAGAAGAATGACAAAAGTATTAGGAATGGGCAATGCCCTTGTGGATGTTTTAGCAGTAATAGAAAACGATAAGATACTGGAACTCCTCGAATTACCGAAAGGGAGCATGCAACTTATCGACGAAATGAAGCTGGAAATAATATCTAAAGAAATTAATAAACTTAACAAAAGTATTGTTTCCGGCGGCTCCGCTTCCAATACAATAGTAGGACTTGCCAATCTTAATATCGAAACAGGGTTTCTCGGTCGCATAGGCTCCGACTTCTATGGTACATATTATAAAGAAGACCTGAAGAAGCATCATGTAAAGTCACATCTGACCGAAGTGAATGAAGCTTCGGGCGTAGCATCTACATTTATTTCCAAAGACGGAGAACGTACTTTCGGCACTTATCTGGGAGCGGCAGCATTACTCCATGCTGATGAGTTGGAAGCAAATGATTTCAAAGAATATGATTATTTCTATATCGAAGGATATCTGGTACAAAGCCACGACCTGATAAAGAAAGCCATCGTACTGGCAAAAGAAGCCGGAGCAAAAATCATTCTGGATATGGCCAGTTATAATGTTGTGGAAGCCAATCGTGATTTCCTGCTCGAAATTATACCTCGATATGTGGATATCGTTTTTGCAAATGAAGAAGAGGCAAAAGCCCTGTTCAGCCTCGAACCTGAAGAAGCTGTTTCTGAAATAGCGAAGCAGGTAGATACAGCGATTGTAAAAACAGGGGAAAAAGGCTCGTGGATCCAACAGGGAGATGAAAAAGTATTCGTTCCCGCACTTAAAGTAAATTGCGTGGACACAACAGGAGCAGGCGACCTGTATGCAGCAGGTTTTATATATGGCCTAATACATAACTGCCCGCTTTCCGCTTGCGGACGGATAGGGACATTACTCGCTGCAAATGTAATAGAAGCTATCGGAGCTAAAATAGAAGAAAACAAGTGGAGCCAATTACATCAGGAAATTAAGAAATTAATATAGAATAACAGCATTATGAAGGATACACTGGAAAACAAAGTCCAGTCCGTGTCATATTTGATAGAGCAAAAATGTTTACTATGCAACACACAGACGGGACGTCTGCGCGGGCAGAGTATTTTTACTCATACTTTTTTCAAATGTTACCTTTTCCGTTTTACACATCTTATGCTCATTTTCAGCCTGTTGTCTCCTACGCCGACATTAATGGGGGAGCCACACTGAAACATCATGCGCCCAACGTAAGTCAGAAAATCCACAGTTTTACCATTATCAGCCTTGGCCCAGTAGGACCCTATTAAGCCTTCCCCTGACACCTTACCATTCAGGGTTATTATCCCGGCAGCCGGAAAGACCAGCTTGCTGCGATCATCATCCGCTTTGAATACCAATTCCTTTTTAGTATAATTAAAATCAGATCTGCCAATACCAGATAAAGAATCCAGCGCCATAAAATGCGCCAATGTTGGCAATTGCCATCCTTCTGGACAGGGGTTAACGGTTCCTGGCCAGGAAAAAAGCTCTTCTCCGGGAACTTCATTATTTTTCAGGTTTACAGGCGCCCACCAATAGCCTCCAACCTTTACCGCTATATAATCCCCCGAATAGTTATGATAAATGTACATATTATCCAATACACCGATTAAATTTTTACCGTTATTTGATTGACAATAAATACAAGGCACAAATAATAAAAACAGATAAAAAAGCGAATATTTCATAATTTGGAATTTTACAACTGCTTAATAAAGCAACAAAAATCAGATTAATTGAATGTCAATGATAGAATGATAATTAATTCAATATGAACATAATAAGTTTAATTAATGCAAGGTGCCGGTTATATGTTACTATTATAAGTATCATACAAATATATTGTGCAATTTTGTAGAATTTTTGAATTTTTACCCGGGCCCATAAATTTTTTCATATCTAAGTATCGCAGCAGGGGCAATAAGCCGTCGGCGCGAGCATTTTGTTGTATCATTCTATAAGTAGCAAACCCGCTAACGCGGACTTCCAGTTACGTGTCTTGTTCGATAGAGCAAAAATGTTTGCTGCGCAACACACAGACGGGACGTCTGCGCGAGCAGAGGTTATGTCAGCATAACTAAAAATTTATCAAAACCAAATATCTTTATCTATATAAGAAACTGATTATTAACATTAATATTTAAGTATCTTATGAAGTATAAAGAAAAAACGGCATCGGAGATTATCCGGATGATAGAACAGTACCTTTGTAGCATTTCCGAAATATGCAAAACATTCAAGATCAGCCGGAAAACATTTTACGAATGGAAGAAATCGAAGCCGGAGTTTGGCGAAGCGGTAGAAGAAGCTATTGACCACCGGGAAGATGTGATGATAGCCTCTGCACGGATTGGACTGAAACAATTGCTCGAGGGATACATGCAGAAAAAGGAGAAGATCACCTATGTTCCCGATAAGAACGATCCGGCGAATGATGTGGAAAAATGCCGTGTGGTGGAAAAGAAATTCTGCCCGCCGAGCATCCGCGCTATAAAGTATGTCCTCGACCGGGAGGAAAGAAAAAAAGACAAAGACCGTTTGCTGGCATCGGAACGCCGTCCGCTGGTCATAGAAGTACAGGACGAGGAAACAAGGCGACAACTGATGATATTGAAAGGGAACGGTTTCCGTTCGGGCGGGTCGCTCAATCCGGAAGTAGTGGCGGCCGTGGATAAGAAACTGGAAGAGGAGAAAAAAGTGAAAAGTGAAGAACTGAAAATGGAAAGTGAAGAATTAAAAGTGGAAAATGAAAAATTAAAAAATGAACAGGATAAATTGCAGGCACAGCCGGCTGCCGCTCCGGTAGAGAAGCCCAAGGTGAATCTTTATCCGTTTCTGCCGCCGGGA
Source organism: Dysgonomonas sp. UBA7710 (assembly GCF_002482385.1). Taxonomy (GTDB): domain Bacteria; phylum Bacteroidota; class Bacteroidia; order Bacteroidales; family Dysgonomonadaceae; genus Dysgonomonas. The sequence goes on from NZ_DLFW01000047.1 coordinate 23,365, forward strand.
TATACATCGAGAACGGATTGAGAAAGGGGTAAATAATAAGTGAAAAACGAAAAGTGAGGAACGAATTGAAAATCGACGGAGCCAAAAGTGAAGAACGAAAAATTATACGAGATACAAGTTGTTAACTGCTAACTGTTGACTGTTAACTGAAAAGTTACCTTTTTTATAAGTTACGGGTTGGCTGGCGCCCTGTTTTGTTTCACGCAAAGACGCAGAGACGCAAAGTTTTTACATCTTAAGAGTCGTTGACTGATGACTGAAAATACTGTTACTTTTGTTACCTTTTTGGGAATAGTTACAAGTAGACAAGACACGGGATACAAGTTGTTAACTGCTGACTGTTTACTGTTAACTGAAAAGTTACCTTTTTTAAGAGTTACAAGTTGGCTGGCGCCCTGTTTTGTTTCACGCAAAGACGCAGAGACGCAAAGTTTTTATATCTTACGAGTTGTTGACTGATAACTGTTCACTGATATTTCTGTTACCTTTGTTACTTTTTAACAATACATAATTAATAAGCATAAAATAAAGCCTATCTTTAAAGGATAAAATTTGAGATTATGAAGCGGACACTGTTTATATTCACCTTATCTTTCATCATATCTTTTCCTGCACTGGCCTGTACTACTGCCATTATTTCGGGTAAATGCACGGCCGATGGCCGTCCGTTGCTCTACAAGCACAGGGATACAGGCAGCCTGCAAAATAAACTGATGTACTTCTCCGATGGTAAATACAGTTATGCAGGCATTGTAAACAGTTCGGATAAGGCAGGCAAAGAAGTATGGGGAGGCTATAACTCCACCGGATTCGCCATAATGAATTCGGCTTCTTACAACCTCAACCCCGATGAAGCCGGTAGAGACGAGCTCGAAGGCGTGGTTATGAAACTGGCATTGCAACGCTGTGCCACTCTGGCCGACTTTGAACGCCTGCTCGATTCATTGCCGAAGCCGATGTATGTAAGCGCCAACTTCGGAGTGATAGACGCGCAGGGTGGCGCAGCCTATTATGAAACAGGAGATTATACATATAAAAAGTTCGACGCCAACGATACCAATACCGCCCCTCTGGGGTATATTGTCCGCACAAACTATTCTTTTTCCGGCGATAGGGAACGCGATAAGGGCATAAGCCGCTATCAGGCTGCCGAACCTCTGTTTTATCAGGCATCGTTATCAAATTCTCTCTCATACAGATTTTTATTGCAAGATGTATCCCGCCATCTTACACACGGATTGACAGGGGTAAATCTATATGACCTGATACCGGAGAATACCGTCAAACGGATGTTCGTACCCTTCAGGGATTTCATCCCCCGCTATAGTACATCATCTGTCATGGTTATACAGGGTGTAAAGGAAAAAGAATCCCCCTCCCTAACCACTATGTGGACGATACTGGGTTCACCGCTTACAGCTGTTGCAATACCGGTATGGCTGAATGAAGAGAACATCTGTCCTTCCGTACTTCTGGCTGACGAAACAGGCAATGCAAAACTTTGCGACTGGTCGCTCCAACTGAAAAAACAGCTTTTTCCCATCACGCGCGGAGAGGGTACAGACTATATAAATCTTACAGCACTAATTTCGGCAAATGGAAATGGTATTATGCAAAAGATTCAATCTCATGAAAACAAAATACTAAATAATGCTGACACACTACTTGATAAATGGAGAACCAATGGATATGATTCAAGAGATCTGAAAGATTTCTGCCATCAAACAGATTTATATATTACAGACCTGTACTCTATGACATTCGCTATCCGTAAATAAAAGAAAGATAATAATAAACCTTTAACTACCTAAATTACTATGCTGTACGACATTGCCATTATCGGTGGAGGCCCTGCCGGATATACTGCCGCTGAAAGAGCTGCTGCAAACGGTTTAAAAACTATTTTATTTGAGAAAAATACATTAGGCGGTGTTTGCCTGAACGAGGGATGTATCCCGACCAAGACACTGCTATATTCTGCTAAGACATTAGACAATATAAAAAATTCGGCAAAGTATGGTGTGTCTGTCGAAGGGCAGCCGGGCTTTGATTTAAGTAAAATAATCGCCCGCAAGCAAAAGACCGTTCGTAAACTGGTAGCAGGTATTAAACAGAAAATGGCTGCTCACGAAGTGGAAATTATCGGTGCGGAAGTGCATCTTATAGGAGAAGATAACAGCCGGAACATACTACTGGGCAATGATGACGAAACATACACAGCAAAATATGTCCTGCTCTGCACAGGCTCCGGGACAATAGTGCCCCCCATCAAGGGATTGGATACCAGTGGTTACTGGACATCGAAAGAAGCGCTGGATAACAAAGATGTGCCCCAATCGCTGGCAATCATAGGCGGAGGAGTTATCGGTGTGGAATTTGCCTCATTCTTTAACAGCCTCGGTGTAAAAGTCAGCGTCATAGAAATGCTGCCCGAAATACTCGGCGCTATGGATAAGGAATTGTCCGCCATGCTCCGTACCGAGTACTCAAAAAGAGGCATTGATTTCTACCTCGGTACAAAAGTCGTGGAAATAAGAGGCGGTGAGGTAATTATTGAAAAAGACGGGGAGCAATCATCTGTCGAAGCAGCACAAATACTGTTAAGCACAGGCAGGCGTCCGGTTACAGCAAACCTGAACATTGACAAGCTAAATATCGAGATGTACCGCAACGGAATAAAAGTGGACGAATTTATGAAGACATCGCATCCCCGCGTATATGCCTGCGGAGATATTACAGGTCATTCACTACTTGCCCATACTGCTGTGCGTGAAGGGGAAGTGGCCGTAAACCATATTCTCGGCAAAGCGGACAGAATGAGTTACAAAGCGATTCCCGGAGTAGTATATACCAATCCCGAAATAGCCGGAGCAGGACAAACCGAAGAAGAACTTACTGTAAAAGGTATAAAACATACTGTGCTGAAATTACCGATGGCATACTCAGGACGATTTGTGGCAGAGAACGAGTTGGTTAATGGAATGTGCAAATTAATAATCGGTGAAAACGAAAAGATCATAGGTTGCCATATGCTGGGTAATCCGGCTTCGGAACTGATTGTTATCGCAGGCATAGCCATAGAGAAAGAATTTACAGTTGAAGAGTTCCGTAAAATTGTATTCCCTCATCCTACCGTGGGAGAAATTATTCACGAAACCTTATTTATATAAAATTGAGGACCAACACTTTGATTCCAGATATAAAACTCTGCTAAAAAAGTAAACCATTTGTTCGGAGGTTTTGTTATATTCTAAAAACAGGAAAGATTATGAAAGCAATTGTATTTCTATTATCATCAATTATGCTAACCTTTGCAGGATGCAAAACCCAGCAGGACCCGCTCAAAGCTGCGGCCGAAGAAGCGGAACAGAGAATGTGGTATGAAAAGGCAGTGCAGGCGCTCAACGACAGGGAATTCGTATTGGAAGCCGAGCGTATCGATTTTAAATACGGACGCTTTGTTTATGTAACAGCCAATACGAATTTTATCTCCATGCACGGAGATAAGGCAACGATCCAGATGGCATTCAATTCCCCTTATGCCGGCCCTAACGGAATAGGCGGTATAACAGTGGACGGTAGAGCGTCGAACATAAAAATGCAAACAGACAAGAAAGGAAATGTAACCTTTAGCATGACAGTACAGGGAGTAGCCGTATCGGCGACTGTTACGTTACAGCTGACTAATGGTACTAACCAATGTAATGCAACCGTAAATCCTAATTTCAACAGCAATACAATAAACTTCAGGGGAGAATTGTATCAGGAAGCCGATTCGAATGTATATAAGGGTCGATCTTTATAGGGATATATAATAAGTCCTAGCTTTGTCGCGGATCAACACCCCACATGAGTTTGTTACGCAATGTGTTATAAAACGTATTCTCTTTGCGCTTTATAACCCTCAGAGTAAAATCGGCTTTCTTTATTATCAGTTTGGTTCCCGTGGTAAATATATTGGAACGTCCATCCAGTGAGATAAGGAAATTCTGGTTACGGCTTTCAACCTCCAGCGTAAGTACACAATCGTCTGTCACCACCAATGGCCTGTTACTAAGACTGTGAGGAGCAACGGCAGCTATCACAATATTAGCTGCTGTCGGAGTCATTACCGGACCACCTACACTCAATGAATAAGCTGTGGAGCCGGTCGGTGTCGCGACAATCAACCCATCCGCTTCGTATGATGTCAGGTATTCATCGTTAATATGGGCGTGCACAGTAATCATGGATGCCGTATCCTGCTTCAATATCGCGATTTCATTCAATGCATAGTTGAAGCCAAGATAATCTCTGTGTTCGGTAGACAATTGCAACTGGCTGCGATGCTCTATCCGGTAATTCCCGGAGAAGACGTCGGCAAATGTAGCTTCGAGATCTTTTTCTCCCACATCGGCAAGGAATCCCAGCCGTCCAGCATTAATACCTAATATCGGAATATTTTTCTTTCCAATAATAGAGGCTGTACGGAGAAATGTGCCGTCACCACCGATACTGATAACCAGATCGGCACTGAACTCATCATTTGCGATGGTACCTGCAATATCGTATTGTAGATAGAGTACGTCTTTAAGATAATTGTAAAATTTCTCCTGAAGATATATTTCAGTCTTATTGTCCAATAGAATTTTGAACAGTTTTTCTATCTGCTCTTTCTTTTGATGCTTGCTTCCGAATATGGCAATCTTCATTATCTTATAATTTTGAGGTCAAAGACCTATTTATTACTTTTATATCTGCAACAGCAGTAGCCGATTATGATTAAACAAGGTTGCATTAAATACTTTCTTTGGCTTACTTCTATGCCAAACAAATAAACAGTCAAGCTGTTAATAAAATGGAACTGATACGCACTATTTCACCAATTCGTATTACATTTGTATGATATATCATTGTGCAAAGTTGCTAAAAAGTTTTAACTTAATAATGATAGATTTTAGTATTTGATGTTTGAGAGATCGTATTTTAAGTAAAAGGAAGTATTTAATGATATAATCTAAAATTATAACTTACTATCATTGTTTTACTTAATAAATAATAAACAGGTCTGTGACCTTAATAGTTTTTATGACCAAGCTTAGTGTAAATATAAATAAAATAGCGACTTTACGTAATGCGCGTGGGGGAAATATTCCTGATGTAGTGAAAGTAGCCCTCGATTGTGAAATATTCGGAGCACAAGGAATTACCGTACACCCTCGTCCGGATGAAAGACACATCCGATTTAAAGATGTGTATGACCTGAAAGCCAAAATCAAAACCGAGTTGAACATAGAAGGCTATCCCTCTCAAAAGTTCGTAGACCTGATTACAACGATCAGACCCACACAAGTAACACTTGTTCCCGACAAACCAGATGCCATAACATCGAATGCAGGATGGGATACCATAGAAAATCAGCAATTACTGTCCGAGTTGATTGATGAATTCAAGGCTGTTGGTGTACGGACTTCCATTTTCACCGGAACGGATCTGAAGATCATAGAATTTGCTGCTAAAACAGGTACAGACCGTATAGAGTTATACACAGAGCCATATGCAAGTGACTATAGTAAAGATAAAGAGGCTGCAATTGCCCCTTTTATAGAAGCTGCTAAATATGCAAAAAAATTAGGCCTTGGCGTAAATGCCGGACACGATCTGAGCCTGGAAAACCTGCATTTTCTATATAAGAACATACCCTGGCTCGACGAAGTATCTATAGGGCATGCGCTTATCAGTGATGCTCTATATCTGGGATTGGAAAAAACTATAAAGTCTTATAAAAACTGTTTAAAAGAAACTCCCGAATTATTGGATTAAGATATGGAGGCACAAAAAGATAAAATGATAAGTATAATAGGAACGGCAGGTTTTCATCTGTTGATCATCCTGTTCCTGTTGTTTTACTATTTGAAACCATCGCCGGTCATACGTCATTCCGACGAATTGGGTGGAGTGCCCGTTATGTTTGGTAATGTAGCCAACGCAGGCGGTGATGATGAACCTTTTGGCAGAGGAAATGGGAATCAGGGTGCAGCGGAAGCAACCTCTCCGAATGTAGTGGAAGATCCTATTCCGATGGTAGAGAATACCACTGTCAAAACAAAACCGGCTGTAACCAATACGGAAAAAACAGCCGTCACTCAGGACTTTGAAGAAACGGTCGCTATAAAAGAAGCTAAACGGAAAGCCGAAGAGAAAAAACAACAAGAGGCGGCCGAACAACATAAAAAAGCCGAAGCCGAACGTGTCGCCCAACAAGAAGCAGCTAAAAAAGGCCAGATAAACAACCAAATGGCAGGTCTGTTCGGAAATGGAACAGGCAGTGGCAGCCGTGGTGAAGGAACGGGTGAAGGCACACAAGGCGTACCGACAGGGAATGCCAGCTATGGTAAAACATCCGGTGTAGGAGGCTGGGGCTCTTTCGATCTCGGAGGACGCAGTCTTGGTAGCGGTGGTCTTGTTAAACCCAACTATTCGGTTGACGACTACGGTACAGTAGTTGTCGATATACTTGTTAATGCTAAAGGTGATGTCGTAGAAGCGACAATAGGGAAAGGAACCAATACCCCGAATACCAATCTGCGCAATGAAGCATTAAGAGCGGCGAAGAGAACGAAGTTCAACGCGGTATCTTCCGTCATTAATCAAAAAGGAACAATCACATATAAGTTTAATCTAAATTAAATTGGTATGAAGACTATATTTATATTTCTCACAACCGGATTTGAAGATATTGAAGCGATTGCTACAATCGATATCCTGCGCCGGGCTGAATTGAATGTGAAATCGGTATCTCTGACCGACAGTAAACAGGTGATGAGTAGTCATCAGATATTGGTTACAGCCGACTTAATGTTCGACCAGGTAGATTTTTCCGAAGCAGAGCTGCTGATATTACCGGGTGGAACAACCAGGTTTAATGAGCATGAGAATATGAAAAAAGAGCTGTTGGCTTTTGCCAATAAGGGCGAAAAGGTAGCTGCAATATGCGCTTCGCCGATGGTATTAGGCGGCTTGGGATTACTGGATGGCAAAAAAGCAACCTGTTATCCCGGCTTCGAACAATACCTGAAAGGTGCTACCCTGCAAACAGATAAATCTGTTGTCGTAGACGGAAACATCACAACAGGCCGCGGTCCCGGACTTACAATTGACTTTGCACTGAATCTGGTAGAACAACTAGCCGGTAAGGAAAAGCGTGATACCGTAGCTGCCGGATTATTAGTAAAATAAAACAGGAAATGATGGGATGTCTGTTCCATCATTTTCATTATCTCAAATATAACTCAAACTTAGAAAATGGAATTTTTACATGAAGTATGGAACTTCTTCCTCAATCTGCTAAGAGACACCGGCGGCACGCTTGATATGCTGGTAACCGACTATGGAGTATGGGTTTATGCCATATTGTTTTTGATTATTTTTTGTGAAACAGGATTGGTTGTCACTCCTTTTCTTCCGGGTGATTCTTTATTATTTCTGGCAGGAGCGATAGCTGTACGACCCGACAATCCTCTCCATATCTATTTTCTCATTGCCATACTTATAGTTGCTGCAATCATCGGCGATGCAGTTAATTATACCATAGGACGTTTCTTCGGGCAAAAACTTTTCAGCAACCCGAAATCCAAAATATTCAAACAGGAGTATTTGGAAAAAACAAACCAGTTTTACGCAAAGCATGGAGGTAAAACCATTATACTAGCCCGTTTCGTACCGATAGTGCGCACATTTGCGCCTTTTGTTGCAGGTATGGGCAGAATGAGTTATAAACATTTCTTCTCCTACAATGTTATAGGAGGTATAGCATGGGTTGTTATTTTCTGCACCCTGGGTGCCCTCATCGGACGTTTAGAATGGGTTGAAAAGAATCTTGACAAAGTAGTTATTCTTATTGTGATAGTATCCATTCTACCGGCAATATACGAGGTCATAAAAGCTAAGTTAGGAGCAAGAAAGGCTGCAAAAGCCAAAGGATAAAGATATATATACATCTTAAACTATTACCACTGACACTGACAGGAGCCTGAGTGCTCCTATCGTGATAGTGGTTTTTTATTTAATAAAACCATAAACTAGCATTGTATGAACAATATAGCAAACATACCCGACAAAGGGACAAAAAAGAGGCTGGTCATCATCGGCGGTGGATTTGCAGGTCTGGAACTAGCCAAAAAGATAGACAAAAAACAGTATCAGGTCATATTGATCGACAAGAATAATTACTATCAGTTCCAACCTCTGTTTTATCAGGTAGCCACCGGAGGACTGGAACCCAGTTCTATTTCCTACCCTCACCGTAAGAATTTCCAGAAGAATAAGAACTTCCACTTCCGTATGTGTGAAGCTCAGAATGTTGACCCGGAAAACAAAGTAGTACAAACAAATATAGGTGATATTACATATGACTATCTGGTTATATCGACAGGCTGCGATACCAATTACTTCGGAAATGACAGTCTCAGAGAAAGCACTTTTGCCCTGAAATCGGTCTCAGAATCCTTGCTACTCAGAAACAGAATATTGCTTAGTTTCGAAGAGGCCCTTAGTACCGATAACGATGAAGAACTGAAAGAGATCCTATCATTTACCATTGTCGGAGGAGGCGCTACCGGCGTGGAGCTGGCTGGGGCATTGGCTGACATGAAGAAATCTATCCTGCCTAAGGATTATCCCGAAATAGATTTCACAAAGATGGAAATTCATCTTGTAGACGCCTCCCCCCGATTACTCTTTGCTATGTCGGAGCAGGCATCAGAAAAAGCTGCCGACACTCTGAAAAACCGGGGTGTAATCATCCATCAAGATATATCTGTAAAATCATATGACAGGCCATTTGTAGAACTCAGTGACGGGACTAATATCCGCACACGCAATGTACTCTGGGTTGCAGGAGTAAAACCAAATAGCCTGAAAGGGCTGGCCGAAACAGCATATAATCGCGGCCGGCTTGCCGTTAACGAATACAATCAGGTACAAGGCTATGATAATATATTTGCTATAGGTGACACATCCCTTCTTATATCGGAAAAAAGCCCCAAAGGACATCCGCAGGTAGCACAGGTGGCGTTGCAGATGGCAAAACGCCTCGCGAAAAACCTCAACAGTACAACTGACAGCAATAATTGGGAAAAATTCACTTATATAGATAAAGGCTCATTGGCTACCATCGGTCGCAATGCAGCCGTTGCGGATTTAGGCAAATTCCGGTTTGGAGGATGGTTTGCCTGGTGGCTCTGGCTGTGGGTACATATACTGTCAATTGTAGGTATGAGAAATAAAGTATCTGTTTTCATAGACTGGATATGGAGTTACCTCAACTACGATGTGTCTTTACGCCTGTTTATCAAACCGAAATTCAATAAGATGTATAAAGAAGAACTGTAAACAGTTCTTCTTATATGAATCTTATATTTATCATATTTATTCTAAAATGTAACAAAAATAACAGATCCGACTAAAGAGTAAAGAATTCTTTAGTCGGATCTGTTCTCTAAAACTTGACAAAGTTGACACATTTTTCAGTTTTTCAATTACTGATTTTATATTTTGTCTCTGCTACTTTTCTTTCTGCCCGGATAATTTTATCAAACATATCAAAGAACACTAAGCCATAACTTCTCCATATAGATAAAGTTTCTTTAAAATATACATATTATATTACCATATCCCGGCTATTCGATTTCCTTATATTATTTATATATTTGCATATAAGAAGATTTCTATTATTGATTTCAAAATACAGAGTTCTATTTTTTATATAAACACTATACGACAATGATACTTTTGGCTGAAAGCGGATCCACTAAAACCGAATGGTGTTTAGTTAGCAAAACAACTGTTTCCGAACACTCCTTCACTGACGGGATAAACCCATATTTCGAATCGAGAAAAGAAATCAGCCATACTATCAGATTACAGTTACCCGAAATATTTTTCAAAACAAAAATCCAATCCATATACTTCTATGGAGCCGGATGCTCATCTGTTGAGAAAAAAAGTGTAGTGAAGGCATCACTCGAGTCCCAATTCCGTACCCCCGCATTTGTAGAAAGTGACCTGTTAGGTGCCGCACGTTCACTGTTCAATAAGCAGGCAGGAATAGCTTGCATTTTAGGAACGGGTTCAAACTCCTGTTTCTATGATGGGGAAGAAATTACTAAAAACGTCCGTCCTCTGGGTTTCATACTCGGTGATGAAGGCAGCGGGGCTTTTCTCGGAAAAGCATTTCTTTCAGATTGCCTGAAAGGATTGGCTCCGGATGAATTAGTTACCCCCTTCTACAAAAAATACGGGATCGACCCGGAACAGATTCTGGATTATGTCTATAGTAAACCTTTCCCAAACAGGCTTTTGGCTGTCCTCTCCTTCTACCTTTCCGAAAATCTCGGACATCCTTATGTCTACGATTTAGTTTATAACAGTTTCAGGGCGTTCTTCGAAAGAAATGTCTTGCAGTATGATTGCCAGAATTACCCGGTACGTTTCTGCGGATCTGTTGCAAAAAAATATTCAAGTATGCTGAAGCAGGTCTCGACCGATCTGGGTATAGTTATTGACAGCATTACAGAAAATCCTGTTGAAGGATTAATTCAATATCACCGAAGCAATCTAAAATTCTAATTTATGTATATGACAATTAATAAAAGTTAAAACAGAATACCTTTTCTATTTTTCTCCTATTTATTCAAATATATTAATTTATATTTGTTAGCATAATATTATTTAGTAGTGCTAAGATAAAAATTAAGAAAGTACTAGTTCTGAATTACTTCATAAACAAAACATAGACCGTTGAAGTAAAAACACTCTCTATTTCAGTATGTGAATTTATATTAATTTAAGTATCTAAACATTAATAATTCTCCTCTGCGGATACACCGCAACAACATATTAGATCGGCATCACGAACCTTGTTTTATTGGCTATTATGCTATAAAAAACACTATTTAGATCACTATAATCCAGCAAATCTCTTTCAATTATTACTTAAATTAAACCTATGTTACTATGACCGCATTAAAACAAGCAAAAAAAAAGTTTTATAAAAAACTTTTATGTATCCTCTTTGCAGGATTAATACTATCCACCGCGGGGAGTATGAATGTGCAAGCAAGCCCCGGCAAGTCAAATGAGCCCTCAGACTTACTGCAAGCAGTGAGGACTGTAAAAGGAACAGTGAAAGACCGTACCGGAAACCCTTTAATAGGAGTAAGTGTTACTATCAAAGGTACAACCACCGGTACAATAACAGATATCGATGGAAAATATTCGATCAATGCAGCAGCTAACCAAACTATCAATTTCTCTTATATAGGATTTAAACCTATATCTATGCTTGCTAATCAAACCGAAATCGACGTAATTATGGAAGAGGATTCTCAAATAATGGACGAGATTGTCGTTGTTGGTTATGGCACCCAAAGAAAAGAAAACCTGACCGGGGCTGTGGCCTCTGTCGATGTAGGTAAAACATTGGATAGCCGTCCTATAGCAGATGTAGGTCGCAGTTTGCAAGGATCGGTTCCCGGATTGTCGATTGTGATACCAAGTGGGGAAGTTGGTTCTGACCCTATATTCAGGATACGTGGTCAGATAGCTTCTATCAATAGTACTGCAAGTAACAGTCCTTTGATATTGTTGGACAATGTGGAAATTCCGAGTATTACTTTAGTAAATCCGGACGATATCGAATCCATAAGTGTTTTGAAAGACGCGGCTGCTTCATCTATTTATGGTGCAAAAGCAGCTCTTGGGGTGATTTTAATTACAACAAAAAAAGGTGCTAAAACTGATAAAATAACCGTTCAGTATTCTAACAATTTTTCGTGGTCAAAAGTGGCTAAAGATATTGATATGGCTACATTGGATGGTCTTGAGTACGCCATGTTGGCGATCGAAAGGGTCGGTACTAACATGACGGGTGCCTTTTGGAAGCTGGACCGGACGAGTTATGAAAAGTCAAAGGCATGGATTGCAAAATATGGAAACAGTGTAGATTCAAACGACCCAATATTATATGGCAGAGACTGGTATGTTAATGGAGCTAATAAAATGGGAGTGCGTATGTATAATCCTTATGATTATATGATTGAAGAATGGACACCAACACAAACTCATAACCTGTCGGTTAATGGAATGTCGGGTAAAGTAAATTATAATATAGGGTTGGGCTATTTTGATCAGAAGGGTTTAATGAAAACAGCTAAAAAAGATGAATTCCAACGTTATAATGCTACTGCAAAAATAAGTTCTGAGATTAATAAATACATTACCATAAGAAGTGGATTTTTATTCTCTCAGCGAACCAAATATTATCCTTATATAACTAATTCTACAACTGCTGACCCTTGGTTATATCTATACAGATGGGGGCCGTTACAGCCATTCGGCACAGAAAATGGCAATCTTGTTAGAAGCCCCGCATCCGAAGCAGCTCAGGCAAATACAGCATCTCAGCAGACAAATTATCTGAATGTAAATCTTGGCGCCACTCTTAATTTTACTAAAGATTGGAATTTGGAATTTGATTATACATTTGCCAACAACGAATATTTGCAGGATAGACCGGGGACACGCTATACTGCAGCAGATTCTTGGTCGGCTGCGATACCTAGAACGGATGAAAACGGCAATCAGATCTATGTGAATGAAAACGGTGATATTGTTCCTGCCGGAACTACCGGAGCTATGCAAGCTTATCAATTACCTGTAAGTACTTATACTTCAAAAGGGGCTAATCCGGATCATATCTATCGTGAATCGGAAAATAAACAGCAACATACTTTTAATTTATACAGTACTTATAATTTGAATTTGGCAGATTTTCACCAGTTTAAGTTTATGGCGGGCTTGAATGCCGTAAAATCGAAGACAAAGAGCCATTGGGCACAAAAAACAGAATTACTGGATATTACTAATCCTCAGTTTGATATGGCTACCGGTACACAAACATCCGGAGGTAAGACCTATTGGGAGTCACAAGCCGGTTTTTTTGGCCGTGTTAATTACGCATTCCAACAAAAATACCTTTTAGAAGGCAATTTACGTTATGATGGAACTTCTAAATTCCCTACCGATCTGAAATGGCGTTGGTTTCCGTCTTTTTCTGCAGGTTGGCGTGCCAATGAAGAGGCATTTATGGAATGGGCGAAACCGACATTAAATTCTTTGAAGTTCAGAGGATCATGGGGAGTCATTGGTGACCAATCGGTATCATCTGGTTTGTATATGCCGACCTTAGCATATAGTACTTCTACCTGGCTTGATGGAACTACTAAATTCCCTTATTATGGAACTCCGTTACCCGTAGACCGATATATCACATGGCAAGATTTCGAAACGCTGGATTTTGGTGTGGATGTTGTTGTTTTTAATGGACTTAATATCACTTTTGATTGGTACCAGCGTTATACACGAAATATGATTACACCGGGTCTTACATTACCATACACATTTGGCGCTCCGGCTCCTGTCGGTAATTATGGAGAATTAAGAACAAGAGGCTGGGAAATAACCCTTGATTATAATCATAGATTTGCGAACGGATTAAGCATAAATGCTATGTTTACTTTATCTGACGCCGAAACCTATATTACCGATTATGATGAAAGCGCGATCAAAGGTACCGCTGCCGATTCATATTGGAAAGGGAAACGCTATGGCGATATCTGGGGATACAAAACAGATCGTTTATATCAGGCGGATGATTTTGAATATAATCCGGACGGTTCTTTTCAGACTATTATAGTGGATGGCAAAACTATGAATAAACTTAAAGGAGATAATCCTGTATATCAGCCATTCGTTCAAAATTCTGCTGATTTTAAATTCGGCCCCGGTGACGTTAAATACAAAGATTTGGACGGTGATGGGAAAATAACGAATGGCAGCAATACGGCCGATGAACCGGGCGACCTTGCTGTGATAGGCAATACAACGCCTCGTTATAACTATGGCTTCCGTGTGGGAGCCGATTATAAAGGATTCGATGTACAACTATTTTTCCAAGGTGTGGGTAAACGTGATATCTGGGGAGACGGAGCGTTAGCCATACCCGGCTATAATGTATCAGATGGAGCTATGTCCCAAGCGATTGCAGGTGATTTTTGGCGTGAAGACAGAACGAATGCTTTCTATCCGCGACCTTACAATATAGGTGCTGTAGCCGGAGGTTCCACGGCTTCTAATAATACCCACGTGCAAGATCGTTATTTATTGAATATGGCCTATTTAAGACTCAAGAACGTGACTTTTGGTTATAGTCTGCCTGCAAACATAATTAGAAAAGCGTATCTGACCAAAGCACGAGTGTATATGTCGATGGAAAATATACACACATGGGATCATTTAAGAGGTTTGCCTATTGATCCCGAAGTGATTAATGGTTATTCAATGTATAATACATCAAATTACAATTCTGGAAGAACTGGTGTTGGAGCGCCTATGTTTAAGAATGTATCGTTTGGTGTTCAGTTAACTTTCTAAAATTAAACAATTATGAAAATAATCAACATGACAAAGAAAGCAGCATTTACATTTGCTTTACTGTATATATTTCTTATATCCAGTTGTAGTGATTACTTGGATCGTCCGCAGCTGAATAGTCCGGATGATGGAACATATTGGACACAAGAGGGTAATGTGCGTCTGTTCGCAAATGAATTTTACACACAATTCTTTGTGGGATACAATTCGAGTTGGACTTTGGATTATTCACACTTCAAAGGATACGTTTTCAGCGATGATGTAGTTTCAAAAAATGTGCAGGCTTTATTCGAGACCAGCGTACCCTCTACATTGGGTAGCAATAGTAATACATCGAATGCGAATGGTGTACTGAGTGCTCCCGCGTGGCGTTCCCAATACGCCGGACCTACATGGTATTTCGGATGGATACGGAAATCAAATCTTATGATTAATCGTATAGAAACACGAATGCAAGGCATTCTTTCGCAGGAAGCGTCAAACCATTGGCTTGCAGTAGCACGGTTTTTCAAAGCGCTAGACTATTGTCGTTTAGTTAGTGTATTTGGCGATGTGCCTTATTTCGAACAAGAATTTACTACTGCAGATAAAGATATCATGTACAAAGACCGGACTCCTCGCAACGAGGTAATGGATAATGTATATAATGAGTTTAAATATGTGTTGCAAAATCTTCGCGAAAATGATGGTAATCAAACTTTAAACAGAGATGTAGCCGCTGCGTTTATATCGAGATGGATGTTGTTTGAAGGCACTTGGCAAAAGTATCACAATGGTGATCAAACGAGAGCTAAAAAATACCTTGAGTTCGCAGTAGAAGCTTCCGAAATTGTAATGAATTCAAGTAAGGGTTATTCAATAGCTACGGATTTGCGTACACTTTTTGGTTCCGACAATCTGGCAGGGAACAAAGAATGTATTATGTACAGGCATTATGATGCTTCCCAATCGGTAACACACTGTATAGCTTCTTATAACTGTAGTTATGAAGCTCAGGATTTGTCGGCAAACCTTGATGTAGTGAAGGCATTTATTTGCAAAGATGGAAATGTCTGGCAAAATTCGACGGTAACAGATGCGAAAAAATTTAACCTTGCCAATCTGATAAAAACACGTGATCCACGCTTTGAAGCTTCATTTTTTGATCAATTAAATGAAAGAGCGGCAGCTTTGCTCTTTACGGTAAAATTTGTAGACCGGGAAGGACCTAGGCTTACACCACCGATACCGGCCAAATATTATAGTAATACTAATACAAATGATGCTCCGGTTATTCGTTTAGGAGAAATTCTTTTGAACTGGATAGAAGCAAAAGCCGAATTGGCTACAATAGGAGGGGCAGCGATTACTCAGGCAGACATAGACAAATCCATAAATGTTTTGCGCAACAGGCCATTGGATCAGGAAGCCATTAACAAAGGGGTGGTTAAAACCGCTCCAATGAATCTAAGTGCATTACCTAACGACCCTGCACGCGATGCTGATGTCACTCAATTAATTTGGGAAATCCGTCGTGAACGCCGTATGGAATTGTATATGGAACCTGCTCGTTTATTAGATATCAAACGTTGGAAGAAAATAAATTATATGAAAGGTTCTGTTAAGCCAGACATCTTGAAAGGCATTTGGGTAGACATTCCTAATGAGATACCTTCGCTAGTTGCTGAAACAAAAAAAGGTATAACACAGGTCATGAAAGAAGATGGGACTATAGTTAAATTTGACGGTACCAATGCCGCTGCTATGGTCGGATATTATTTGCCTGAAGGAGTGAAAGACCGAGATGATTTTACAGATAGAGTATATTTGTCTCCTGTGGGAAAGAATCAGATCGACTTATATGCCGGTCAGGGTTATACATTGACTCAATCGCCGGGTTGGCAATAAAAACCCTATATATAATTAAAACACTTCCCCATCTCTTCAATGGGGAAGTGTTTTTCAATCTTTATAATTTAAAATATATACTTACTCACTTTGGATATATGCAAAAACTTGGTTTATTTTTAATTCTACTGATGTTTTCGGCCTATATTGCACATGCCCAAACAAATAAAAGAGCATTAAGAGGCGTGTGGATTGCTACCGTTGACAATATCGACTGGCCTGCTAAACAGGGACTTTCTTCGGAAGAGCAGAAGCAAGAGATGATCTTTTTACTTGATAAAGTAAAAGATTATAATATGAATACTATTATTTTTCAGATAAGACCTACAGCAGATGCTTTTTATAAATCCAGCTATGAACCTTATAGTCATTGGTTGACGGGAGTGCAAGGAGGGTATCCTGGATATGACCCATTACAGTTTACAATCGATGAATGCCATAAGCGGGGATTGAATATACATGTGTGGTTAAATCCCTATCGTATAAATAACGATACGGTTGCCTATAATACATATGCTAAAGATCATATAATCAATAAACATCCCGATTGGGTGATAAACTATGGCAAAGCAAAATACTTCGATCCGGGATTAGACGGAGTTCGTGAATTTACGTGTAAAGTAGTGAAAGATATTGTGAACAATTATGATATCGATGCCATCCATATGGATGACTATTTTTATCCATATAAAATATCGGGACAAGAATTTCCCGACTCCCTAACCTTCGTGAAATATCCAAGGGGTTTCGGGAATAAAGAAGACTGGCGGAGAAATAACGTCAATCTTATCATCAAAGAAATAAATGAAACTATAAAGTCGGTAAAACCCTGGGTTGAATTTGGAATCTCACCTTTCGCTATCT
The DNA here is from genome assembly GCF_002482385.1 of Dysgonomonas sp. UBA7710. Classification (GTDB taxonomy): domain Bacteria; phylum Bacteroidota; class Bacteroidia; order Bacteroidales; family Dysgonomonadaceae; genus Dysgonomonas. Next base: position 40,588 of record NZ_DLFW01000047.1, read on the forward strand.
GGAGAAATAAGACAGAGGACCCGAGAGGATCAGAAACAAAGGCCATGACAAACTATGATGGTCTGTATGCCGATATACTGTTGTGGCAGGAAAAAGGATGGATTGACTATGTCCTTCCTCAACTTTATTTTAATATAGGATATCCAATTGCCGATTATGCAATATTATCTGATTGGTGGTCAAAATATAATTATGGGGCTAATGTTTATGCGGGTCTTGCTCCTTACAGGGTATCTAAAAAAGCGAAACAAAAAGAATGGCATAGCTCTAAAGAGCTTATTCTTCAGATAAACAGAAATATGGCGGACCCTAATATTAAGGGTGAAATCTATTTTAGCGCAAAGTCTTTATTTGATAAGCCGGAAGTAAATTTAGAAAAGCGTCTAGTGAAGAAAGAGTATAAATCATTAAGCATTTCGCCCGAAAATAACAGGATTAAGCGTATTGAACCTGAAAATCCGTTAAATGTTTCATTACAAACAGAGGACGAACACAACATTAGACTGAAATGGCAGCGAGGTAAAAATGCCAAACGTTTTGTTATCTATAAGTTTAAAAGAAATAAGCCTGTAAATAGAGACAACCCGGAAACGATTATTGCCGTGACAGGCCTGAGCGAAATCGTATTACTATATAAAAATAAGAAAGATTTAAAAAAATACCGTTATGGTATAACTAGTCTTAGCCCTTCTCATTCCGAGAGTTCTATTGTCTTTTTCGATTAATGAGAAAGGTAAATAAGCATAGTTTGCTTTTACCTTTCAGCGACGATCTCAACAGATGGGCAAAATTCGAATACTTGGACACAGGTACTTCAAACAATCCTAATAAAACAGTACTTGGCGCATGGATAGACAAAGCGGATTATCCGGGAATAGCCGCAGCCGTAAAACTGTTCGACCCCGAAAATCCGGTAGCGACCCCAACCAAGGGATACATAAGTTATTTCAGCATCAGTTCTCCGTTAAGATCTTTTGTGAAAGGAGATATAAAGTCTGAAAGGAATTATCTACGTTCCATACCGGCCGCTCAAATAACGATCTATAAAGACAAGGGATATACTTTAACCCAGAATCCGGGCTGGTAAATACACCCTTATATAATATGGAGAGACACGTCTTGTAGTAGGGCGTGTCTCTCTATTTCATGGAATATTCACCATTTTCTATTGCAAGAGTATACAAAAGATAACCATACGCATTCCCCTGCGGTCCATCACTCAATCCAGCGCGCACAAATAAATTAATTTTTGTATAAGACATCTAATAATAGTTAATTAAAGAATTCTTTTTTCATAATTCCTGCTTTATTTAAATATATTAATTTATATTTGTTAGTGCAATATCCTATAGTAATTGTAACATAAAACAGAGAAAGTACTTGGTTCTAAATTACTTCAATTGACAAGACAATCATCAGCGAAGTAAAAATCTTCTTTATTTTTAAATGTGAAAATACACTAATTTAAGTATCTAAACATTAATAATTCTATTGGCGGATATACCGCAAGACGCATAATATTGACATCACGGACCTTGTTTTATAGGCAATTATGCTATAAAAAACACTATTTAGCCAGACCTATTAAGTAAGCGCTTTCAATTATTATTTAAATTAAACCTATGTTACTATGACCGCATTAAAACAAGCCAGGAAAAGTTTTATAAAGAAACTTTTGTGTATCCTCTTTGCAGGATTAGTATTATCTACCGCAGGGAGTATAAATGTGCAGGCAAACACGGGAAAATCAGAAGATCCTACAGATTTGCAACAAACGGTAAAACTATAACAGGAACTGTTATAGATAGAAATGGAGAACCCCTGGTAGGCGTAAGCGTCACAATAAGGGGCACAATCACAGGGACAATGACTGATGGATCAGGCAAATATGCTATAACAGTACGGGACAACAATCAGGTACTGAATTTTTCATACATAGGATTTAAACCCCTTTCTGTTGCGGCAAAAAACAGTGTGATTGATGTTACTATGGAAGAAGATGCCCAGATGATGGATGAAGTTGTTGTAACAGCGATGGGGATAAAGAAAGAGAGAAAGGCATTAGGATACTCCGTGCAGGATATCAACGCTGATGAACTAATGAAAAACAAAAGTACAAACATACTTAATTCACTTAGCGGTAAAATAGCCGGATTGAATGTTACACAAAGTAGTGGTGCTGCCGGAGCTGGAGCAAGCATAATTATCCGCGGAGGAACATCGCTCGAACGCGATAACCAACCACTCTTCGTTGTCGACGGAATGATATATGACAATACTACCGATGCCGGAGGTAACAGTGCTTTTGATGGTGCCACACGTGTCAATTCAACTAACAGCAACCGTATTATGGATATAAACCCTGAAGATATTGAGAATATATCTGTATTGAAAGGGCCTGCCGCATCCGCTCTGTACGGCTCGCGTGCTGCAGCCGGAGTTATCGTAATCACAACGAAAAAAGGGCAGGAAGGACAAGTAAAAGTGAATGTAAATTCAAAGTTCAGTACTTCATGGGTGAATCGTTACCCGGAACAGCAAGACCGTTACAAAAGAGGCTATTATAATCAATCGGGAACTTTGGACGATTATACAATGAACTCATGGGGAGCTCCATTCAAAGAAGGAGAACAAGTTTATAATAACATGGAAGATTTCTTTCAAAACGGAAGTACATGGGACAATAATGTAAGCATATCAGGAGGTAGCAAAAACAGTAATTATTTTCTTTCCGCTTCCCGTTACGACCAAACGGGTATTATTCCTGAAACCGGATTTGAAAAAACAACATTCCGTTTTAATGGGGAACAAAAATATGGTATACTCACTACGGGAGCAAATGTAGCCTATTCAATAGGATCGGCAGATAAGGCGCTGACCAGTACAGGACTGACAGGCTCCGGTGGAACAGGTGCTATATCTTCCGTTTACAGATGGGCAAGAAGTGATGACATGAAACACTGGCTCAACGAAGACGGCACCAGATACCGTATGTTTGAAGGGCTTCAGCTTCCTGCTGCAGACGTAGATAATCCATACTGGATTGTAAACAGAAATCCTATTACGGAAAAAACGACCCGTTTTACAGGAACTATAAACGCAAAATTGAATATTGCCGAATGGTTTAACATTGCATATATAGCAGGTACAGACCGCTATACGACTAATACAAAAAGGATAATCGGCGCAAATGGCGGTGTAGACCTGATATATCAGAAAGGGATGTTATCTGAAAACGACAGAACTTATGAATATTTATCATCAAACTTCATGATGAATTTCACAAAGAAATTCGGGGATCTTGATTTCAATCTATTACTGGGACATTCCGTTGAAGATACCAAAGTAAAAACCAACAGATACAGAGCATGGAACTTTGTTACTGAAAACTTTTACAATATAAATAATACTGCGAATGAAGACCGCCGCATAGCTCAGGGAAACAGCAGAAAGAGACTGGTTGGAGCATACGGAGAACTCAGAGCAGGATACAAAAACATGCTTTATGCCACTGTTACAGGACGTAACGACTGGACATCGACACTTCCTATTGATAACAGATCTTACTTCTACCCTTCTGTTAGCGGTAGCTTCCTTTTCACAGAAGTGATGCCAAAGAATGATATCCTGTCCTATGGAAAGGTAAGAGCATCATGGGCCGAAGTAGGTAAAGATGCCGATCCGTATGTAACGAATACATATATAGACCCTCCATTCCAAACAATCGGTGGGACTGGTATACAAGATGCATGGACACATGGTAACGACATTCTGGTTCCTGAAAAAACAAGATCTACAGAGATTGGTCTCGAATTAGGCTTTCTGAATGGCAGATTAGGTTTCGACATGGCATACTATTCAAATAAGAGTATAAATCAATTGCTTAGTCCGAGAACATCCCAGGCCACAGGCTATATATTCATGACCACAAATGCGGGTGATATTACAAATAAAGGCTTTGAAATATCCATTAAAGCCGAACCGATAAAAACAAAAAATTTCTCATGGAACACAATGCTCAACTTAGCTAAGAACAAAGGGAAAGTTAATAATTTATTACCGGGAATAGACGTACTTTATGTAACTGACGTACAGGTAGGAAGCGCAAAAGCAGCTTCATTCAATGGCGGAAACTTCATGGGAATATCAGGTTCTAAATATAACAGAGATGAGGCCGGAAACATCATTCTCGATTGGGAAAGTGGTATGCCGACATCAGACGGAAAAGAAATATACGACATCGGTAACCGCGAACCTAAATTAACCGGTGGTTTTACCAATACATTCCGCTATAAAGATTTTGAACTGTCTTTCCTTCTCGATTTCAGAATCGGTGGAGATATCTACAACGGAACAGATTATTTCATGACAGGTATAGGTATGAGCAAAAGAAGTATGGATCGCGAATCGCTTACGTTATCCGGTGTAGCTAAAAATCCGGATACACAACAAATGGAATCGAAAACATACACCTTCCAGGCAAATAAATTCTATCTGAAAGGACAGGAAGTTGCCAGTGGAACAGCTAAAGCTGAAAGTGGTTACCAGATTATACAGAAATACTGGGATACATATTACAACTATGAATCGGCAAACTATATGACCAATACCAACTGGTTGCGTTTACGATCGTTGTCTTTGTCGTACTATATGCCTAGCAAGGTACTCAATAAAACTAAATTTATCAAAGGAATGTCGATCAATGTGACAGGCACAAACCTCCTGTTATTCACCAACTATAAAGGTATGGACCCGGAAACAAGTGCCGCAGGATCCGGAGCAGTCGGTTCCAGTAGCGTTGGTATAGACTACAATGGTGTACCTGCAACAGCAGGAATGTCTTTCGGTATTAACTTAACATTCTGATTTCATATCCGAATATATCTTATTATACATTTTAATAACACATACAATGAAAAAAATAATATATATCTGTTTAGGCTTATTATTGATAGGGATGAGTGCCTGCAATGATTATCTGGATATAAACGACAATCCTGATAACCCCAACAATACCGTGCCTACTCCCGATCTACGGTTAAGAGGTATTCTGCAAAACTTTGTAGACAGCTATGAATCATCGGGAACCAGAGGTTGCTGGTTTACAGGAAATATCGGAAAATCTTACGGGACAGCAGCGAATGATTATCTCATCAAATGGGATCCGCAATCAGCCTCTACCACATGGCCATATCAGGCATGGTTTATATATACAGCTGCCAATCTGAAACCATTGATTGAAAAGGCTACAGCAGAAGAAGCATGGTCATATGTAGGTGCAGCAAAACTGATACACGCATGGGGATTTATGACAATGACTGATGTATATGGTGAAATGCCCTATACTGAAGCCCTTACCAATGTAATCACTCCGAAATACGACAATGGGGAAACTATATTCTACGGATGTCTGGCTATGCTGGACGAGGCAATCGCCGAATTCCAGAAAGATCAGCCTGCAACTGCAACATCTTTTGCCAGTGGAGACTTGTGGAATGGAGGGGATAAGGATAAGTGGCTAAAACTCGCTTATGGTCTCAAAGCCCGCTGGCTGAATAACTTATCGAAAAAGAGTATATATGATCCTGACGCAATATTGGCTGCTTTGGACAAAGCACCTAAAAGCAACAGTGAAAGTACAATTATGCGTTACGTGAATTCCGCGAACGAAGATGAATCCGCTATACGGGCTTTACAACATCAGAATTTATCAAATACGACTTCACGTATTACAAAATGGTACCTCGACCTGTTGACAAATACCTTTACAGGAGGTAGCGGAGTAGTAGACCCTCGTACCGACCTACTTGTTCCAAGCGGACAATATATGATAAATAATGAATTGAAATATGTACGTGCCGTAGGTGTAGATTTTATAAAGAGTGATATCCGTACTAAATCGGGCCCTGTAGCTTTCGATATTTATTCCAGGACACAGGATATGAACGGAAATGTTTTCCCTGAAGCTAAAGATATTTGGTATAACGCCACCCAGCTGGTAGACAGAAGAGGTGACTCTATATACACACCTATCTATTCCGAATTACTATCATGGATCAAAGCTTCACCCGGAGATGTAAATGACGACCGGTATATAGCAAACCGGTATAATGGAAAAACAGCACGTATCATCTCAACAGGCACATTCTATACCCGTGCCGATGGTCCGGGTCACCTGCTTGCATATCCTGAGATGTGTTTTATCAAAGCCGAAGTTCTTTTCCGCAAAGGAGACAAGGGTGGAGCTTTAACAGCGTACAAAGACGGTATCAGAGCCCATATGGAACTAATGAATGATAAATTAAAAGATTATGACCAGAACGTATTCGGAAAGCAGGTGATACCGGCCACTGCCATCGATGACTTCCTGAAAAGTGCTGCTGTTGCACAAAGTGCAGCAGAACTGACTATGGCCAAGATTATGCAACAAAAGTTCATTGCCTGCTCATACTCGTTACAAAACTGGAACGATATGCGCCGCTTCAATTACAGTGCAGGGAATATCAAGGACTTTGGAGTTGTTTATATCGATTTCGATCGTCCATATGAATTCAACAGTTCCAGCAAAACCCATTTCCCGACAGACGACCCGAAGAACGAGCGTTATTGGATACGGAGATTTCAACATTGTACAATAGAGACAGGTTATAACTCTGAAAACCATGCCGCTTCAAACCCTGAGGCTAAGTTACCTACAGTGAATTCGCTTCCGGTATGGTGGGATACAGCCGATTAAAATTTGTTTAGCATACGATCTCGTTACTCAGATTAGTAACAGTACATCAGAACAAGGGGTGAACAGCCTGTGTTTGCCCCTTGCTTTTCTTCAACATCTGATTATTTTTGATTATAAACCGAATATCAATAAAAAATGAAAGTACTCAAATCATTAATTCTTCTGCTGTTTCTTTCTCTTTCCGGTTTTGCCCAAAGCAATAAGGTAATAGTAGGTGCAGAATCGACAAATGAATATTTCCCTATCCTGAAAAACAAGCGTGTAGCGATAATGTCCAATCACACAGGTATGGTCGGGAAAGAACATTTAGTAGATATATTGGTAAAAAACAAAATCAATATGATATGTATCCTGTCTCCTGAACACGGATTCAGGGGGAATGCCGATGCCGGAGAACACGTTTCGAGTTCTGTTGACGAAAAGACCGGAATACCGATACGTTCATTGTATGACGGAAAGGATCAAAAACCAAGTCCGGAGACAATGGACTCATTTGACATCCTTATCATTGACATTCAGGATGTAGGTCTGAGATTCTACACCTACTATATCACCATGGCCCGGCTAATGGATGCATGTGCCGAATATAACAAGAAAGTAATCGTTCTGGATCGTCCGAATCCGAACGGACACTATATAGATGGGCCTATTCTGGATATGAAACACAAATCCGGTGTGGGATGGCTGCCAATACCTGTGGTACATGGCATGACATTAGGCGAACTCGCCCTGATGATAAACGGAGAAAGATGGCTGCCCCAATCCCGTGTCTGCGATGTGACTGTTATTAAATGTAAGAACTATACACATCAGACATTGTACCGGTTGCCAGTCGCGCCATCTCCCAATTTACCGAATATGAAGTCGATATATCTTTATCCATCCACATGCCTGTTCGAAGCCACACCTGTGAGTTTGGGAAGAGGCACTGAATTTCCATTTCAGGTATACGGACATCCGAATATGACAGGATATTCATTTTCATTCACACCCCGAAGCATTCCGGGTGCAAAAAATCCACCTCAACTCGACCGTGAATGTTTCGGCGTAGACCTGAGAAATATACCGGATGAAGAAATATTTAAGAAAGGTTTTGACCTGTCATACATCATAGATGCTTATAAAAACTTAAATTTGGACGACCATTTCTTCCGCCCGTTTTTCGAAAAGCTTGTAGGAGTATCTTACATACGGAAAATGATAATGGAAGGACGATCGGCTGATGAAATAAAAGCAATGTGGAAAGACGACGTTGAAAAATTCAGACAACAGCGCAAACCATACCTTTTGTATGCCGAATAATTAACATAATATAATCTTCGACCAAGAATAAATACTTATACCTGTATGGATCCAATATTAATACTTATTACCATTATCGCCTATTTTGCCGTTCTGTTCGGAATATCGTATATAACGAGCCGTAAGGCCGATAACGAAAGTTTCTTTGTCGGCAACCGGAAATCATCGTGGTACATCGTCGCTTTTGCCATGATCGGATCGGCTATATCGGGCGTTACGTTCGTATCCGTACCCGGTATGGTGGCTGTAAACAATTTTGCTTATTTGCAAATGGTTATCGGTTTCGCAGTAGGGCAATTCATTATTGCATTCGTACTGATTCCTCTATTCTATAAAATGAACCTGACCTCCATTTATGAGTACCTTGAAAACCGTTTTGGAATATCCTCATATAAGACAGGCGCATGGTTCTTCTTCATTTCCAAGATGCTTGGGGCGGCAGTGCGCTTATTCTTAGTGTGTGCCGTACTTCAATTTCTCGTATTCGAACCATTTGGTTTACCTTTTATTCTCAATGTAGCAGTATCTATTGCCCTGGTTTGGCTATATACCTACAAAGGTGGCGTAAAAACACTTATCTGGACCGACTCGTTCAAGACCTTATGCCTCATTGTATCGGTAGTTATGTGTATCTATTATATCGCTTCCGATATGGATTTCAGCTTTGATGGCATGTTATCGTCCATCTATGACAATAAATATTCGCAAATATTCTTCTTTGACGATATTAATGACAAAAGATATTTCTTCAAACAGTTTCTCGCGGGAGTGTTTACGGTGATTGCAATGACCGGACTAGATCAGGACTTTATGCAAAAAAACCTTAGTTGCAAAAATCCGAAAGACTCCCAAAAGAATCTTATCGTAAGCGGTGTGCTTCAGATTGTTATTATTTTACTATTTTTAATGCTTGGAGTACTTTTGTATATGTTTGCAGCAAGCAATAGTATAGCTATTCCGGAAAAGAGCGATGAATTATTCCCTATGTTGGCCACAGGTGGGTATTTCCCTGTCGTAGTAGGAATACTATTTATCATTGGTCTCATTTCAGCGGCCTACGCAGCTGCGGGTTCGGCGTTGACATCCCTGACCACATCTTTCACTGTCGACATATTAGGCAGTTCTAAAAAAGGGTCGGACAGTACGACAACCAACAAAAGGAAAAAAGTACACATGGCGATGGCCATTGTTATGGGAATAGTTATTATTGTTATTAATTTATTGAATAATACGTCGGTAATAAATGCAGTCTATGTATTAGCCAGCTACACTTATGGGCCGATATTGGGGATGTTTGCTTTTGGTATATTTACCAAATTAACAGTGAAAGACAAATACATACCACTTGTAGCAATCCTCTCACCACTACTTTGTCTTATAATAGACCTGAATTCTGAGAAGTGGCTCAACGGTTATTCCTTCAGTTATGAATTACTGATAATGAATGCGGCATTTACATTCATAGGTCTGTTATTATTAACAAAGAAGACAAAGGTTGAAAAAGAATAAGAGCAATTAAGATAACGATAACGTAAAGAACAACAAGATATGATTTTATTAGCAGATGGCGGTTCGACCAAGGTTGACTGGTGTTTAATAAATAAGGGTCAACTGGTAAAACAAATTTTCACAAAAGGAGCAAATCCATTCTTCTGCACACGCGAAGAAATCAGCGAAGAATTAAAAATCTCACTTGCTCCCGATATGTCCGGCTATAAAATAGAAGCCATATACTTTTACGGAGCGGGCTGTGCCTTCCCGGAAAAGAATGAAATAGTAAGGGCTGCTATTGCCGATAATTTCAAAGTGGAAAATATAGAAGTAGGAAGTGACTTACTTGCCGCAGCCAGAGGATTATGTGGTCACAACAGCGGTATAGCCTGCATTATCGGAACAGGATCGAATTCTTGTTTTTATGATGGGGAAAACATTATTTCAAATGTTTCTCCATTGGGTTATATCCTGGGTGATGAAGGAAGCGGTGCCGTGTTAGGCCGTTTGTTTATAGGCGCATGTCTTAAAAATCAATTGACACCGGGAATAAAAGAAAATTTTCTTAGCCAATACAATCTGACTCCGGCCAATATTCTCGAAAAAGTATACCGTCAGCCCACACCAAATAGATTTCTGGCCAGTTTGTCTCCGTTCATTCTCGGGAATATCAATGACAACACAGTATATAATCTGGTATATAATGCATTTAAAGACTTCTTCATCAAAAATGTAATGCAGTATGAATATAAAGATTACGATGTACACCTCACCGGGTCAGTTGCATTTCACTATCAGCAAATACTGAGAAAAGCGGGTGAAGATTTAGGGCTGAAAATCGGCAAAATTACACAGTCCCCGATGGAAGGTCTCATCACATATTATAGTAGCCAACAGGCCGTAAGTGCAAATATATGATTTGCATTTCAAGATTTAAAGATTTCATAATTTAAAGATTAGGCGATTTAATTCTTAATTCTTAATTCTTAATTCTTAATTAAAAATGTCCTTTATAAAAATAACAGAACAGCCATCATTATACGACAACCTGGAAAATAAATCTGTCCATGAACTTCTGACAGATATAAATAAAGAAGACCAGAAAGTTGCTTTAGCCGTAGAAAGAGCTATACCTCAGATAGAAAAACTCGTATCACAGATCATACCCCGTATGCAACAGGGTGGCCGCATCTTTTACATGGGAGCAGGTACAAGCGGAAGACTGGGTGTATTGGATGCATCAGAGATACCGCCTACATTCGGTATGCCGAATACACTTGTGATAGGTCTTATAGCAGGAGGAGATACAGCTTTGCGGAATCCGGTAGAAAAAGCCGAAGATAACCTGGAGGCCGGATGGCATGACTTACAGGCATATAATATCAACGAAAAGGACACGGTAATAGGCATTGCGGCATCGGGAACAACCCCTTATGTTATAGGTGCTTTGCGCGAAGCCCGGAAACATGGAATCCTGACAGGCTCCATTTCCAGCAACCCTGATTCTCCTCTGTCGCAGGAGGCGGATGTCCCGATAGAAATGGTTGTAGGCCCCGAATTTGTAACCGGCAGTTCCCGTATGAAATCGGGTACAGGTCAGAAAATGATATTGAATATGATTACTACCTCTACCATGATTAAACTGGGACGGGTAAAAGGAAACCGCATGGTAAACATGCAACTATCCAACGATAAGCTTATAGACAGAGGAACCCGTATGATTATAGACGAATTGGGACTGGACTACGAGCAGGCGCAACGACTCTTGTTATTGCACGGGTCGGTAAAAAAGGCAGTGGATGCTTACAAAGCCGATCATCTGTGATTGACTTTTAGGCATCAGTATTATTATGAACTACCTCGTGGCAAAACTGGCGAGGTATCAATCTTCATAACCCAAATAAAGTAAAGGAGGTCTGACATGATGAAAAGAATAATAATTCTTCCTATATTATTAACCTTGGCATACAGCACGCTTTTCGCTCAGTCTCTGCCATTGGTTAACCCTAAAAAAGCAGGCTTGGATAAGTCCAGGCTGATATATGCAGACAATGCCATTAACCAGTCTGTTCAGGATGGGGATATCCCCGGAGCTGTACTAGCTGTGGTAAGACATAAAAAACTCGCCTATCTGAAAGCCTATGGTAATAAACAAGTTTATCCTGAAACAGTAGCAATGACTACAAATACTGTTTTTGACCTCGCATCATTAAGCAAATCCGTATCTACGGCAATTTCTACAATGATACTGCTGGAACGGGGACAGTTGAGGCTAAGGGACCAGGTAGCTATGTATATTCCCGGATTCCAGCCATGGACAGATACTATAACAGGACGAAAAAGGAATATAAGGATTATCGATTTATTAACCCATACCTCAGGGCTTCCACCCTATGCTCCCGTAGAAGAATTAAAGAAACAATATACTGTTCCGAATCCCGATGGATTAATTACCTATATATCGAATGTGAAACGTAATAATGAGCCAACAAAAGTATTTGATTACAGTTGCCTCAACTTTATAACCCTCCAACGCATCATCGAAAATATATCCGGCATGAGCCTGCAAAACTTCGCCAGACAAAATATATTCAGTCCGCTGGGGATGAAGCATACCGATTACAATCCTACGGGTGAAACACTCGACTGGACGGCTCCGACCGAAAAGCAGGCTGACGGTTCGGTACTGAAAGGAAAAGTGCACGACCCGCTGGCCAATATAATGAATGGTGGGGTTTCGGGTAATGCAGGCGTATTCTCCAATGCGGAAGATATTGCCATACTTGCCGCAATGCTGCTGAATGACGGAGAGATTGACGGTATACGCATATTAAGCCCTTTAACTGTCCGTGCCATGCGCTCCGTACCGAAAGGGTTTGAGGGATTCGGCCGTTCACTGGGATGGGATGTATATTCGGGCTATGCCAGCGACGGAGATTTATTCGATGTATCCGCATACGGGCATACAGGCTATACGGGAACATCTATTACTATAGACCCCGACTCCGGTACTGCGGTTATACTGCTTACCAACAGGGTACATCCCGATGATAAAGGCGCTGTATCACGTCTTCGCGAAATAGTGGCAAATGTTGTAGCTGCATCTATTATAAAGGTTAAGTAAATGAATATTTCAGCACACATAATAAGAAAGTATATCATTCTTTCCCTCTTATTGCTAATATCCATAGCTTTCAGGGGACAGGACTTTCGTTTTGCCGTAGTGACCGATATTCATCTCAACCGCAACAACCCGCTCCCGGAAGAAGACCTGATAAATACGGTCAACGATATTAATACAAACAAGGATATAAAGTTTGTTCTGGTAACGGGAGACATCAGCGAATCGGGGGATTACCAATCTTTGCGAAAAGCAAAAGATATACTGGACCGGCTAAACGTAAAATACTACGCCATATCCGGCAACCACGAAACTAAATGGAGCGAATCGGGTGCTACCGATTTCGGGCATATATTCGGCTCCGAACGCTTTGATTTTGAGTATGGAGGTATCCGCTTTTTCGGATTCAATACAGGTCCCGTTATCCGTATGATGGACGGGCACATAGCCCCGCAGGACATTAGCTGGCTGAAACAGGAACTAGCTGCCATGCCATCCGGACAGCCTGTGATTCTGGTCACCCACTATCCTTTGCTCGACAGCGATGTAGATAACTGGTGCGACCTGACCGACGCTGTCCGTAGCTATAACATCAAATCCTTTATCGGCGGGCATTACCATAGCAACAGGCTATTTTCATACGACGGAATTCCAGCTTTTATCTGTCGCTCCAATTTGCGGGACAAACAAGACAATACCGGAGGATATTCCATATTCAATGTCACCTCTGATTCCCTTATCGTATATGAACGAAAGATAAAACAAGAACCTGTAAGATGGGGTGCATATTCTCTAAAAAAGGTATATTATAGGGCGGATAATAAAACCTGTTCAGGTTATGACCTTTCCGTTAATAATGAATACCCACAGGTAAAAGAAGTTTGGACAACATCGAACGGGTCCGCATTCTATACATCTCCCGTAATATCGGGAGACAAAGTTTATGCCGGCGATGATTCCGGCGTATTTTCCTGCTATTTCGTAAAGGATGGTACAAGAGACTGGAGTTTCACTTCGGAAAACCGTATCGTGGGCACTGCCGCAGTTTACAAGGATATTGTCATATTTGGTTCTGCCGATAAAAACATATACTGCCTCGATACTAAAAAAGGAAAGCTGCGGTGGAAGTATAACGCCGATAAAGCTGTATTAGGCTCTGCCAGCATCGATAATGGTATTGCTTACATTGGAGCCAGCGATAATACATTCAGGGCCATCGATATCAAAACAGGAAAATTGGTATGGGAATTCCCTGAAGTAAAAGGATATATTGAAACGCACCCGTTGATTTACAAAGACAAAATCTTTTTCGGTGCATGGGATGAAACTATGTATGCTTTGGACAAACATACAGGCCGGTTGCTTTGGAAATGGGCAGAAGGCAGGAAAGGAATCCTTTATTCTCCGGCTGCAGTATGGCCTGTCGCTGCGCATAACAGAGTATTCTTCACAGCTCCCGACCGCGTGATGACCGCTGTTGATGCCAATACGGGAAAAACTATATGGAAGATGTCCGACTGGAAAGTCAGGGAAACCATCGGCTTATCGGAAGATAAAGAGCGGTTATACAGCAAAACAATGCAGGACAGCGTCGTCTGTTATTCCGCTACAAGTGGTAAACCGCAACAAATTTGGGCGACAAATGTAGGTTATGGATACGATCATGCACCGTCTATGCCTGTCGAAAAAGATGGTGTAGTATTTGGAAGTACCAAAAACGGAATCATCTTCGCTATTGAAGGAAAAACGGGCAAACTGCTCTGGAAACACAAAGTTGGAAATTCTATAATCAATACCGTTTATCCGTTAAACGGTAAAGAATGTATTTATACAAGTGGCGGAGGGCTGGTAGGGTTACTTCGTTATGAAAAATAGATAATAGATAACATATAAAATTAAAAATTATGGGAAGCCGTAAGATAACGTTATTTATATTTTTCTCCTTTATCCTGTCTCTTACATCCACCGGGATAAGGGCGCAGGAAATAACAAAAGATGTGACTGATAAGATCGGTGAATATCTAACCAAAACCATTAATCAGCAAACGCGTATACACCCTGTAACAATTGACTCTGTCGACATACAGAAAAAAAAGATCCGGCTGTTTGCCAATGTCAATTTGTCCTTTGGGGGCTTCGACAGGCAACTGGTAGACGGCATATACGCAGGGGTGAAGGAATATCTGCCGGATAATATGAAAAATTATCATGTCGAACTTTTTTCCGACAAGTACAAAATAGAAGACTATATTCCGCTAATCAGGAAAGAAAAATTTACCAACAAAGTTGATAAGCCGTTAATAACACGCCTGTCTCATCCTGTAAAGAGCAGCAAAGGCCTTCAGAACCGCCATATCGCCATGTGGCAAAGTCACGGCTGGTACTACGAACAGAAGCTGTCCCGCTGGGAATGGCAGCGTGCCCGCGTCTTCCAGACAGTAGAAGATTTATACACGCAAAGCTATGTTTTACCATACCTTGTCCCTATGCTCGAGAACGCGGGAGCAAATGTTTTCCTGCCACGCGAACGGGATACACAAAAGCATGAAATAATTGTAGATAACGATAAATCCTTAAACAACTCTGTTTATAAAGAAACAGCAGGAAAAGAAGCATGGACAAAGGGGGACAGTACCGGATTCGCCCAGCTGAAAGAAGTTTATCTGGACTTGGAAAATCCATTCCGGGATGGTACATACCGGCAGGTGAAAACGATAAATAAAGGAGATGAAAGCGTTTGCGAATGGTTGCCCGACATTCCGGAAAAAGGAAAATACGGAGTGTATATATCTTATGCCAGCCTGAAAAACAGCAGTGAAGACGCCCGTTATACCGTGTATCACACCGGAGGAAAAACAGAGTTCAGCATCAATCAGACTATGGGGGGCGGCACGTGGATATTCCTCGGATTCTTCTCCTTTGACAAAGGTAAAAATGAGAATTGTAAAATCACCTTATCCAACAAAAGCGCGAAAAGCGGGCGGATAATTACTGCCGATGCTGTAAAGATAGGGGGAGGTATGGGAAATATCGCACGTACCACCGATCCCGAAAATCTAAAGCAACCCGATGATACGACTGTATCTAAATTTCCGCCGATAAAGTACGAACTGGAAACGAGCAATCATCCCCGCTATACAGAAGGAGCGCGTTACTGGCTGCAATGGGCAGGTGTTCCCGACAGCGTGTACAGATGGACAAAAGGGAAAAGCGACTATACGGACGATTATCAGAGCCGTGGGTTATGGGTAAATTATATGGCGGGAGGATCTCCTGTTATCCCGAAGGGGAAAGGATTGAATATCCCACTGGATATGGCAATGGCTTTCCATACTGATGCGGGCACAACCTACAATGATTCTATCATAGGCACGCTGACCATCTGCATGACGCATATAAACGATGAGATATTCGCGAACGGCACTCCGCGTATTACTTCCCGCGACCTTACATCCCTCATCATGGACGAAATAGTGAAAGACATACGCACCAGATATGAGCCGGACTGGACACGCCGCCATATATGGAACCGCAATTACAGCGAAGCCCGCATGCCGGAGGTGCCGACTATGTTGCTGGAGTTGCTCTCCCATCAGAATTTTGCCGATATGCGCTACGGACTCGACCCGGCTTTCCAATTTACGGCAAGCAGGGCTATTTATAAGGGAATACTTAAATTTATTGCTTATCAGTACAACTTCGATTATGTAGTGACGCCGTTGCCGATAAAATCGTTCAGTACCGAGTTTACAGGAGATACTCAGGTGAAACTGCAATGGTTGCCGGTAAACGACCCGTCGGAACCGACCGCAACACCAAACAGTTATATCGTTTATACCCGTACGGATAATAACGATTTCGATAATGGTATATTGGTAAAGGATAACCAGACGACTATCGATATAGAGAAGGATAGGATATACAGTTTCAAGGTAACGGCAGTAAACGAAGGCGGTGAAAGTTTTCCTTCCGAAATATTATCCGTTTGCAGGAAATCGAATGAGAAAGGAACTATCTTTGTTGTCAACGGGTTTCAACGGGTATCTGCTCCCGACAGCTTTGCCAGCAGTGACAGCATTGCCGGATTTTTAAGCTATAAAGACCATGGAGTGCCCAATAAGAGCCAATATAACCTTATAGGCAGCCAGTATGAGTTTCGCCGCAAAATACCGTGGATGGACGATGACGCAGCCGGATTCGGAGCAAGTAATTCCAATTATGAAACGACTGTAATTGCAGGTAACACATTCGATTATCCGTTTGTACATGGTACATCCATCGTAAATGCAGGCTACTCCTTCGTGTCTGCTAATACGGAAGCCGTAATGAACGGTCTGGCTGATATGAACAATTATAAACTGACAGACCTTATATTAGGAAAACAGAAACAAGCAAAAATCGGACGTGGCGCATTTCCCCCACGGTTTAAAACCTTCCCTGACGAATTACAGTCGAGAATAACAGATTATTGCAACCGGGGAGGAAACATATTTATCAGCGGCGCCTATGTGGGTACAGACCTCTGGGACAACGAATTTGTAAATGAAGAAGACAAGGTATTCGTGCAAAAGGTATTAAAGTATAAATGGCGGACAGGGCAGGCAGCGGTAACAGGAAAAGTCAAAAGCGTGGCTTCACCTTTCACACAGCTCACAGGAACTTACAGTTTCTACAATCAACTGAATTCGGATTGTTACGCAGTAGAATCGCCTGACGCCATAGAGCCTGCGGATGCAAACAGTTTCACCGTATTCAGGTATAGCGAAAATAATCTGAGTGCGGGAATAGCTTCTGATGATAATTATAAGACCTGCGTTTTGGGTTTTCCTTTCGAGACAATCAGGGAAACACCTTTGCGTGACCAACTGATGAAAAACATTCTGGATTTTATGTTTAATAGAAAATGATTAAGTAATGAATAATATTTATTGTCGCATTTGTTTTATAGGAGGGTGTTTCAAAAGTAAAACTACACTATCAAAGTGTTACTCTCTTTGTCATCCTGAGAGAAACGAAGGATCTCGACTCTGAGAAACGAGATGTTTCACTCCGTTCAACATGACAAAGAGAAAGTGAAAAATACTTTTGAGACAGCCTCCCACAGCCAAAATATATCAATAAACGCTTTTATTTAATAATAACTAATATGAGAATCAACAATATAACAAAACTGGTTGCAGCAGCTTTAATTCTCTTATCTGCCTGTCAGAATAAAGAAGAAAACGCACCTTATCCCGAACTTGATGCTCTCGTAGACAGTGTCAGAATGAAGCATGTACCGGACAGGCGGGATAATGTATATGACATCAAAATTGTAGAGAATGAAGGCAAGCCTGTCATAAAAGGGGTGACTTCTCTGGAAGAAGCCAAAGCCGATTTGCTGGAACAGATCCGGAAAAGTAATCCGGCGGCAATAGACAGCATCAGTGTATTACCTGATGAAACGGTCGGAGAAAAAACATATGGAGTGATTAACGTTTCGGTAGCAGATGCACGCATGGGTGCAAGTTATGCCGCTGAAATGGGAACCCAGCTATTACTGGGAGCGCCTATACAGGTTTTGCAACACGACGACTGGTGGAGGATAAAGAGCGCGGAAGGCTATGTGGCATGGACGACCGGCAGCTCATTTGTAAGAATGACAAAAGATGATTTCAATAAATGGATAACTGCAAAGAAAATCATTTTCACAGATGATTACGGCTTCGGATATGAAAATCCTGATGAAAAGAAACAAAGGGTATCCGATCTTGCATTCGGCAATATGCTGAAACTGGAAGCCGACAACGGACGTTTCTATAAGGTATCTTATCCTGACGGCCGCATCGCTTATATATTGAAAAGCCAGAGCAAACCCTATGAAGAATGGCTGGCATCAGTCAGACTGACAGAAAAGAGCATTCTGGAAAAGGCTCTGTCTCTCAAAGGTATCCCGTACACGTGGGGCGGTACATCCGTCAAAGGCATGGATTGCAGCGGATTTACCAAAACAGTGATGCTGATGCATGGAATTATTCTTATGCGGGATGCTTCCCAGCAGGTAAAGACCGGCATTCCTGTGGATATAAGCAATGGTTACGAAAACCTGCGTCCGGGTGACCTAATGTTCTTCGGAAAAAAAGCGCAGGACGGAAAAAAAGAACGAATACGCCATGTTGCCTTTTACAAAGGTGATAAAGAGTTCATCCACGCTTCGGGATATATAAGGATAAACAGTCTGGATTCGACCAAAGCAAATTATGACGAACTAAATACCCGCGAGTTTGTACGGGCGTCGCGAGTTATCGGTGCTGTGGATACTAAAGGAATCTGGAGTATAAATAATAGTCCGTTATATAAGGAGCAGAGATAATTAGCGAATTAGCATATTTGAAAATCAGCAAATGGAGCGCAAGCGGCAATATCATTTGCTAATATGCTAATATCCGAACCTGCTAATTATTTTTTATTTTTCGTTTTTCACTTTTAATTTAATAATATATGGCACAATCAAGACGTGATTTTCTGAGAAAGACAGCATTGGCCTCTCTTGGTGCCGGTCTGGCTGCCGGCTCCCCATTGAGCATATTCGCACAGAAAGGTAAAGACAAGGTGGCAGGCAGCAAAGGAAAAATGAAATTCAGCTTCAGACCTTTCGACCTGCAATTGAGACATGTATTTACTATCGCTAATTTTTCACGTACAACAACCCCTGTTGTATTAACGGAGATCGAATATGACGGTATTACCGGATACGGGGAGGCCTCTCTCCCGCCCTATCTGGGAGAAACGCAGGCATCTGTTATGGACTTCCTAAAAAAAATAGACCTGAGCCAGTTTTCCAGTCCGTTCGAGCTCGATGATATACTCACCTATGTAGATAAAATAGCGGAAAACAACACGGCGGCAAAAGCATCTGTGGATATAGCCCTGCATGATCTTGTGGGTAAGATCATGGGACAACCGTGGTATAAAATATGGGGGCTGGATAAGTCGAAAGCACCGTCCACGACTTTCACTATCGGAATAGACACCGCCGATGTGGTGAAAGAGAAGACCAGGGAAGCCGCGCCGCTTTACAATATTCTGAAAGTAAAGCTGGGACGCGACAATGACAAGGAGATGATAGAAGCTATCCGTACAGTGACCGACAAGCCTATTGCCATAGACGCCAATCAGGGCTGGAAAGACAAACATCATGCACTGGATATGATATACTGGCTGAAAGAAAAAGGGATAGTAATGATAGAACAGCCGATGCCGAAATACAACCTCGACGATTCGGCCTGGGTAACAGAAAGGAGTCCCCTACCTGTTTTTGCGGATGAATCTTTCCAACGGTTGAATGATGTATTGCGGCTCAAAGGCGCTTTTACGGGTGTAAATATCAAACTGATGAAATGTACGGGAATGCGGGAAGCATGGAAGATACTGACGGTAGCCCGCGCAGCTAATATGCAGGTAATGATAGGTTGTATGACGGAAACTTCCTGTGCTATTTCGGCAGCGTCCCAATTATCCCCTGCTGTGGATTGGGCAGACCTGGATGGAAACCTGTTGATAAGTAACGATATTTATAAAGGGACGACTGTTGTTGACGGGAAATTGATATTGAATGATTTGCCGGGAATAGGGATAGAGAAGTAGTATCGAACAGGAGCCAGTCATAAAAATCTCTCGCAAAGACGCGAAGGAAGTATTTATCATTTAAGAAAAAATTTATCTATATACTAGAATTGAATAGACTGAACAATTGCATTTTAGACATAAAAAGTAACATCTGAATAAAATTGAAAAACGTGTTACTTTTGTTACTTTTTTATTTAAACGCAAAGTAAAAAAGTAACAATGAAAAACAATACAAAAGTGTCAAATTTGTCAAGTTTTGTGAGTGTACCGGTAAACACTACTAACTGATGACTGCTAACTGTTCACTGTAAAAGCTGTTACTTCTGTTACTTTTTAACTATAAATAGTTAACGAAACAAAAAAAAGAAGATCTATGAAACACTTATATCTTATAATAATCACACTGGCAATATGGGGATGCAATACCCAACGACCCAAGCCTGTGAGTCTGGAGCAGATAGATACGGAAGAAAAGGCCGGAAACTTTACGAAAGCCTCTTATCTGATCGACCTGTATATTGCCGGGAATAGACCTTCTGCCGATACAATCTATGACCTCAACCGGAGAAAGGATAAGATGCATCGTATAGCTCTGGACTTCAACAAGGACAAAGAACCGGTAATGGAATATATCAGGAAATATTATCCTGATGTAAATGATGATATGCTAGTCAAATGGGAAGTAAATAAATCTCTGGAATATATGGTTATAGACGGTCAGAAGAGATATTTCAGCCGTGGAGCAAGCAACCTGTTCCGTCTGGATAAAGATGCTATCGCAAAGAAAAAGGAAGTAGATAAACCGGGGACAGACGCAAAGGAAGAAACTCTGAAAGTACATCTGCCGGAAATAATATCTGTATTGGGAAAAACAGGAAAAACCCAAATGCCTCCCGTTGCAATGAGAGTAAAATATGAAGTGACGCTGAAACCGAATGCAGTACCCGAAGGTGAAGTTGTAAGATGCTGGCTTCCGTACCCGAGAGAGGATGAGCGCAGACAATCGGAAATAAAGTTGTTGTCGGTAAATGACGATAATTATATTATATCCCCGTCTGAATATGCACACCGCACATTATACATGGAGAAAGTTGCGAAGAAAGACGAGCCTCTGAAGTTTGAGATAGAATTCTCTTATAAATCGGCGGCAGAATGGTTCAATCTTGAGGGCAAAGAGATCAAGCCATATGATACAAATAGCGACCTGTATAAGACATATACTTCCGAACGGGCTCCCCATATCGTTTTCAGTGATTCTATCAAAGCCATATCGGAACGTATCATCGGCAACGAAACAGACCCTTATCAGAAGATGAAAAAGATATTCACATGGGTAGATGAAAATTTCCCATGGGCGGGCGCACGGGAATACTCGACAATAGACAATATCCCGGCCTATGTACTGGCAAATAATCATGGCGACTGCGGACAAGTAACATTGTTGTTCTTAACGCTGGCACGCTATAATGGCATCCCCGCACGCTGGCAGAGCGGATTTATGATGCATCCGAACGGACTGAACCTGCACGACTGGAGTGAATTCTATATAGAAGGTACCGGCTGGATACCAATGGACCAGTCATTCGGTATCAACAGGTTTACAGATGATGAAAAAGTCAGGTACATATATTCTAACGGGATGGACGCGTACCGCTGGATAGTCAATAACGATTATTCCCGGCCTCTGTTCCCCGGAAAGATTTACCCACGAAGCGAAACTGTGGATTTTCAACGTGGCGAGTTGGAATGGAAGGGAGGAAACTTATACTTCGACAAATGGAGCTGGGACTTTGATGTCACATATACTAATAACTAACCGGAAGGTTATTCACTGAAACTAACATTTTTTTTTAGGGTTCTCACAGAAAAGGCTTTAGCCATATACCCGTACAGGTCAGACTAAAGCCTTTTTATCTATTCGTTCTTTGACGTCTTGTTTACTACCTGCAACAGATTATTATTCCATAATCTTATACTCACTTTTCTGTGTATATGTACGGCCAAACATATCAGTTGCCCGAACCTCTATCTCGTGAATTCCTATGGATAAATCCGTCGCTATATTCCCCATCCAGATATGAGTTGATAAAACCGGATTCGAAGGACGTTTTCCCTCTTTCAATTCATCTGATAAATCCCAGCTGAATACATTATTCAAATAAGCAGGATCAGCAGTTTCGGTCCAGTCCATCTGCTTCCAGTCTCCGCCGTCAATCCGGTATTCAACGGCATCATTCTGTGTCCCCATAAAGAAATTCGCATAAATTTTAGATGATGTCCGCTTTTTATATCCTACTACTTTCGGATTAAATATCTGGATTTGATAATCTTTGCTTTTACCTGCTACTTTATAATCAATTGTATATTGGTTTCCACTAATATTGAGAAAAGCATATCCCCTCGGAGTACCATCTCTCATAGTACCATCAGGTACCCCCTGTTCGGTTATATCGCCGGAATACCAGTCTCCGGAAGTAGTACCGGCATTGTACTCGTGCAAAGGCTTATGCTGAAGCCAACCATCCCGTACCCCATAGAAATTATGCTGCTGCGTATGCATATGTGCCGAAATAGCCAGTACATTAGGATAATCCTTGAACAGAGAAAATAATTTTTGCCTGTCTTTCAGTCTGAATGAGTTATTTTCATTCAGCAAAGGAATGTGGAAGACTAAAACTATCAATCGGTCTTTATTAACGTATTTCAAATCGTTTTCGATAAAATCCAACTGGTCTTTACGAAATCCGGCCCAGTATTTCTCCACTTTGCGGGGGTCCGGATAAAGAATATCATCAAGGATAACAAAATGAGCTTTACCATAATTGAATGAAAAATTTGCAGGTCCGAAATTCCTCTCAAATGTTTCGTCTGACAGGATATCGGTTTTGGCATCGTAATTCATATCATGGTTACCAATTACGTTATACCACGGTATCCCTACATTTTTTACCGCCTTTTTATAAGGAAGGTGCAAATCGAGATTATCACCTGCAATATCACCTAAACTTATACCAAAGCTCACCCCTTTTATATCCTCTACTTCCGAAACAATACCTTGTGCAAAATATTCTACTTCTTTTTCAGAATAAGGTTGCGGATCACCAAACAACAGGGCCGTGAAATTATCCGTTTCCGAAAATGGCAGCAACGGAAAATCAACGGATTCAGGCAAGTTTCCGGTAGCAGGTACACCCTGATATTTAAAGGACTGAGGCGAACCATCAGGCTTGTGAATATAATAGAACCGAGGCAGGTTGTCTTCATTCAGCGGAGTCTGATAACCGGTAGGTTTTATTACAAATATTATGTTATCATCTCCTACCGGCAATTGGTAATAACCTTGATTATCCGTTTTTACGACATCCACACCATTTGAAACTAATATATCCGGCAGGCCTTTTTCCTGTTTATCCTTTACTCCGTTCTTATTGGTATCTTCAAATACAAATCCTTTGACTGTGGACAAGGTTTGCGCTTGTACATCCGCAAATAAGATTATGCCTAATATTATTAACAGGTATCTTTTCATTGATTTACATTTATACATTAGTTTCTCGCCTCCATCTTAGTATTGTAATTTAGCAGATTAACCTGCTCAAAAATAGTTATAATATCTTCCGTCTTTTTGGCTCTATTTAAGGCTCTCTCAAATGCGGCACTGTCTTCATAAAATACAAAGTATGCAATGTCCAGATATTTTGACAATCTGCTCACAGCCTCGTCTTTCGATAGTAATTGTTTTTTAACGGCTTTCTTATAATACTTATCCATTTTCTCGACAGACTGCAAAATATCGGGTTTCTGTACTTCAATCTCAGAGTTATTAAGGCCTACCTTCGTTTCGTAACGTAGCAGATATATATTCTCCACAGCCTGCAGTTTACGGGCAATAAGGTCTCCCAGTTCATGCGAAGAATAATCTTTTATATCTTCGACCTTAATACCATCTCCATAAACATCGTATTCGAAATTCGGGGTTGTCTGTGCCTGCAATGACAATATTGTGCAGACAAATACAAATGATAAGCAAACAATCTTTTTCATATCTATTTCATTTTATAAGTTAGTATCGTTTATTTTTCCCACCACGATCTTATGTTGATATTATCACCACCCATATTCTCTGCGGCTTTTTGGTAATTAGTACTATTCATTCGCTTTATTTTAGGTGGATATTGGTATCGTACGGGCATCTTGCCATTATTCAGTAATCCTCCATTATCAGGGAGTACAGGTAGCCCCGTCCTTTTGTATTCGAACCATTGCTGGTAGTCATTGAAGAACAAGGTAAAATATTTCTGAAGCATTATCCTTTCGAAAGTATCATTGTACGCAGCATTTACATTACTGAAATAATTAGCCGGTACTACTCCGCCCCATTGCTCGATAGCTGCTTTAGTACCTTCTTCATAATAGGTCTTTGCATCTCCTGATATTATATTCTTATATGCTAGTTCTGCCATAATAAACTTAACTTCGGCATAAGTCATCAATACAATATTCAGGGGAGCCTTTGCTAATGCCTGATTTAGGTTAGACGGAGTATAATTGAATGTCTGAGTAATAGGACTACCACTTGGGATTCCTTTATATCCGATATTCTTTCCATCCAAGTCCTTCGCTTTCGAAGCCCATATAGGCAATCTTGGATCGTCCATAGCCACAAGGTTATCTATAAAAAATTCTCCTGCAGCCCGTCCTGTAGTAAAATCCTGCGGTCTGGAAATAGGAGGTAACTGGGGAGCCAATCCTGACAGAGCTAATATAGCCCCGTCTGCATTCTTCTCAAAAACAGGGTATTTAGCAGGATCATTCACCATCTTATTCAATTCTGCATATACATTCATTTCCGAATCCCTCTTGGAAATACGCAACAAACAGCGCATACGCAAAGAGTTGCAAAACTTTTTCCACTTCAGTATACCTTCTGTCTCAGTATTGGCATTATAGAGAAGATCTCCTATATAGGTCAATTTCTGTGATGTAATGAACATCTCATTTGCCGTCTCCAGGTCTGATATAATACGGGTATAAATTTCCTTCTGTGTATCAAACACGGGTTTTAATATCCCTTCTTCAGCTCGCGAAGCCTCTTTCATCGGTACATCGCCAAACGCATCGGTCAAATTTGCGTACAACCAGCTGTTCAGGGTCAGAGCGATTGCCTGTGAATTCGGGTCTTTAAACTTTATGGAAGCCTCATACATCTCTTTTACTGATGTCAGCCAATTATAATAAGTACTCCATACACCTTCACCGGATGTTTCCGTCATATAGTAATGTGCCCTGTCTGTTCCACTACTTGGATGATTTAAAGAAACTTGCATAAAATCGAAAGTCACATCATCAGCTCTCAGGTAATTGTAACTGGCCATTTCATATAAAATAGGACTTAACAGTGAGCCTTGTGATATTTCATCTATTCTGTTCGGGTCTTTGTTCAGTTCCTCAAATCCACTGTCACAAGCTGTAAAGCTGGTACCCAGTACACATAACACTATCGATATTTTGTCTAACACTCTCATTTCTTAATCTTTTTCATATTAAAATTTAACATTCAGGTTTATCCCCATAGTACGTGAAGAGGGCATTTGCCCCATTTCAGTTCCCGGAACAATTGTAGAACTATTTAACGCTGCCGCTTCCGGATCGAACAGAGGATATTCCTTTGTCCACATCCACAGATTACGACCAAATAAAGCTACTGCAAGAGAATTCAGCTTCAGTTTCTTTGTTATCGACGACGGGAAGTTATATTCTACCCTTGCTTCCCGAAGTTTTATGAATGTGGCATCGAATGAGTTTGTCTCCACATTTGCCCGGCGATAATAGTCTGCATAATATTGGCTTACCAGCACTCTGGTTGTATTTGGAGAATAAGTTCCATCTCCGTTAGCCACAACACCATCTCCTACCAGTTTACCATCTTCTGAGTCACGTCCGTAAAGGGTATGTTTCAATTTACCTTGTTCTGTCATTTTATGATGCGACTGAGAATAAACCAGACCACCATATTGTCCATCTATAGAGAAAGACACACGCACATTCTTTATTGTAAATTCATTTTGAAGACCGGCTTTCCATCCCGGATATGCATTACCTACATACTCTACATTTTCGGGTTTTGCCGTCAATCCTGTAGCAGCATCGTATATGACTTTACCTTCCGGATTGCGGAGCAACTTATAACCGTACATATCTCCCATAGACCCGCCTACTTTCGCATAATAATATACAGTTCCGGCTTGCGCTATCATCTGATCTTCATCATTATCCAGATCTTCAGAAAGTTCCATTATCCTATTCCAGTTCTTCGCCCAATTAAAGGAAGCTTTCCATTTGAAACTACGTTGTTCCATCAAAAGCCCGTTCAACACTATTTCCAGCCCCTGATTTCTTACTTTTCCGGCATTGATTGTGGCTTTGCCATACCCTGCTGTCGGATCGATGGGTACATCTATAATCTGGTTCTTCGTATAATTCTGGTATCCTGTAATATCTATACCGAGCCTGTTTTTAAACATCCGGAAATCTATTCCAGCTTCATAGTTAGTCGATATCTCAGGCTTTAGGTTCGCATTATATAAAGTTCCCGGTCTTTCAGCAGCACCCGAAAATTCACTTACAGAGTAATACTTTGCTGTCTTATAGGGGTCTGTATCATTACCTACCTGTGCCCAGGATAATCTCAATTTAGTAAAAGAGATCTGAGAAGGCATTTTAACTACATCCGACAGGACGAAACTACCACTGACAGAAGGATAAAAGAATGAATTGTTCTCAATAGGCAACGTACTCGACCAGTCGTTACGCCCGGTCACATCCAAATACAAGAACTTCTTATAATTAATGGTAGCTGTTCCATACAAGCTGTTAACCTGCTTATCCCGGTTTGTAGACCGCATGGTCGCATTTGTGAAGCCGTTGGACAATTTATACACACCCGGAGTCACCAGGCCTGTGATATATCCGGCCTTATAACGGTATTCACTCTTTCTCATATTGCCTCCGGCAGAAACTCTCAGCCCTAAATCCCGGTTAAACTGCTCTCTGTAAGAGAAAAGAAAGTCTGTATTTATCTCAAAGTAGTTAATATCCTCTTCTTTATAATAACCTGTAGCAAAGTTGGCCGTATTATAGGGACGATGCTGTTCCCTCGCCTCATGCGACATTTCTATACCTGTCCTCACCAGTAAGTCGAACTTCCTTGAGAACTGATACGTCGCACTCGCTGTACCCAATACCGAATTCTTATCCGTAGGATTTTCCATCTCATAGGCTATCAGATAAGGATTGTCTATATAGCTGCTGAAAGGATGTATCTGTTCTACCTGATCCTTATCTTTCTTCCAAATCGGACGGTACCAAGCCAGATCGACATTAGGATTCTGGAAGATCATGAAATAGGAGATAGACTGGTTATTATAGCCCGTTCCCGGCAGATTATCACTATTCCTGTTGGTAAAACTCACCTTAGACGAAAAGCGGAGCTTGTTTGTTATTTTATAGTCAAACGAAGTAGAAACCGATGTCCGTTTGAAGCCCGTATTAGGCATCATCCATTCATTGTTCTGATGTGTAAATGATGCCCTGAAACTCGCCTTATCCGATGCACCTTCAATGGATATACTATTGGTGAAATTTGTTCCGGTTCGCCAAAAGTCCTTTATATTATTCTTGTAGGGTTGCCATAACTGCCGCTCCAGACTCTGTCCTTCAACATTAGGGTCATACTGGAAATACATCTGTCCATCGAATTTAGGACCAAATGCACTACTGGTAGAACCGGTATTCGTTCCGTCTGCCGATGCCCCATATGAATAATACCAATTACCGTTCTTATCCTTAGCTTGTGTTCCTTGCCCGTATTCATACTGATAATCGGGCCATTTCAGGACATTATCGATACTGAAGTTGGAACTGAATGTCACGCCTATCCCTTTCTGCTTCGAACCTGATTTTGTAGTTATTATCAAAGCCCCGTTTGCGGCACGACTACCGTACAAAGCTGCAGCGGAAGCACCTTTCAGCACTGTTATAGATTCAATATCTTCAGGATTCAGATCACTCACAGCATCGCCATAGTCGACAGGAATATCGCTCCCCGAACCCGCACCATATGAGTCGGCCCCTGTACCTGTAGCCGAACCTCCGATCGGAACACCATCAATCACGATAAGGGCATTGTTCCCATCCATGTTCATGGAATTATCTCCACGTAATGAGATACGGGATGTTCCTAATGGTCCTCCACCGGGGCTAATTATACTCAAGCCAGCCACTTTCCCGGAGAGGGCCGTAGCCCAGTTATTAGACTTAGAGTCATTTAAGGATTGTCCTTCAATATTCTCAGTAGCAAATCCAAGACCTTTTTCTTCCCGCTTGATGCCTAATGCCGTCACAACAACTTCATCTAGTTGCTTCTGGTCTTCTTTTAATGTAATCGTATAGTGTTTATTGCTCTCTATCGCCATTTCAACCGGCTGATAGCCTATATATGAAATGCTCAGGATTCCCGTAGCCGGAGTTTCCAGAAAGAACTTACCATCCATATCCGTTACCGTACCGGTAGAAGTTCCTTTAACTTTTATTGTGGCCCCGATTACAGTTTCGCCACTCTCATCCTTAACCACACCGGTTATTGAGGTTGCCTTATTCTGGGCATTCAGCATAGAAATACCAAGCAGGAAAAAGAGTATAAGAATGGCTTTCCTGTTTGGTTTCGTCAGATTTACTTTCATCCGTTTATTTTTATTAATGATTAAAAACTCACGGGTAAAAGTATCCCTCTATGATTACAGATTCGTTAACACAAAGTTGTTATATGATTAAATTTTGGTAAAAGCTGACCGGGGTAATAACAGACTCCAGCCAGCTCTTCAAATATATACATTAATTAAAATATTGCCTCTTGATTACAGAGTTACTCCCGACTTAAATATGGCTATTTCCTTAAAGCCTGTCTCTTCATGTTTCAGATGCTTGCCATCACAAACTTCGACCGTAAAGTTGATAAAATCATTCAAAACGGTTTCCATACTACGCCCTTCGAGCAAGGTTCCGGCATTGAAGTCTATCCAGTTCTGCTTGAAATTATACAACTTACTATTGGTGGATATTTTCATTGTAGGAACAAAAGCACCGAATGGAGTACCGCGGCCTGTTGTAAACAGCACTATCTGACAACCCGACATAGCCAGAGCCGATGCGGCTACAAGGTCGTTACCCGGTGCATTCAGCAGGTTAAGGCCATGTTTTACTACCGGCTGGCCATAATCCAGCACATCCACGACTTCCGAATTGCCACCTTTTTGGGTACAACCCAGCGATTTATCTTCAAGGGTAGTAATGCCCCCGGCTTTATTCCCCGGTGAAGGATTTTCATATATCGGCTGGTCGAACTTGCGGAAGTAATGCTTGAAGTTATTGATTAACAACACTGTATCATCAAAAACTTTTTTTGTCTCCGCACGGTTCATCAGGATAGTTTCGGCTCCGAACATTTCGGGCACTTCGGTAAGGATACTTGTTCCCCCCTGTGCTATCAGCCAGTCGGAGAACTGCCCGACCAACGGATTGGCTGTAATGCCGGAAAAGCCGTCGCTACCACCACACTTCAATCCTACTTTCAGTTTCGATAATGGAAGTGGTTCGCGTTTGTCGTTACGCATATTCTCCACCAGTTCCTTCATCAGCTGAAAACCTGTTTCTATTTCATCCTGTACTTCCTGTGCAATAAGAAATTTAACCCGCTTATCGTCCCATTCGCCCATTACTTTTTTGAAGTCCTTCTGCTGATTGTTTTCACAACCGAGGCTCATTACCAATACGCCGCCTGCATTAGGATGTTTGGCCAGTGCCGCCAATGCCTTCTGGGTATTGACATGATCGTCACCAAGCTGGGAGCAGCCGTAGTTATGAGTATAGACACGTATATCGTCTATATGGGAAACATCCAATTCGCTTTTTATACGGTTAATGATAGCTTGTGCCTGTCCATTGACACAGCCTACGGTAGGGACAATCCACAGTTCGTTGCGGATACCCATTTCGCCATTGTAACGCAGATAACCGTTTATTGTGAGGTTACTCTTCTTTATATGCAGTTTCGGATGAACCGGAACATAAGTATATTGGAGATCATCATGCAAATTGGTCTTTACATTATGAGTATGTACATGCTCTCCGATATGAATATCAATTGTAGCATGCCCTATCGGATAACCGTATTTGACAACGTCTTCATTCTCTTTTATTTCGTCTATTGCGAATTTATGACCTGTGGGGATCGCATTCTTGATAGTGACTTTTTTGCCGTCTATATCCAAAATGACACCTTCATTCAGGTCTTCTATTGCCACACAAACATTGTCTGCAGGGGCTATTTTAAGATATTTATTCATTTCTGTTTTCTCCTTCTTTTTCTATTATTAGTTGACAAAGTTGACACTTTTTCAATATTTTTTTAGTTGTCACTTTTTACTTTGTATAAAAGGTAACAAAGGTTACAACCTTTTCAGTTAACAGTGAACAGTCATCAGTTAACAACTTGTATCTTGTATCTCGTATCTTGTATCTTGTATCTTGTATCTTGTATCTTGTTTACTCGTAACTTGTAACTGTTAAAAGGTAACAAAAGTAACACTCTTTGCATACTTTTCTATTTTGTCGCTTTTCAGTAAGCAACGGCTTTGCCGGACATTGTATCAAAGAACTGTAAGGCGGCGGTTAAAAACCGGAGCTCCATTATATAGATAAAGTTTTCAGTTTTAGATCAATCTACTCCTGACAGAAGCCAGTATATCCATATATTCTTCATCCGACAAATAAACCTTCCGGGGATTCATCGTAAAAGTAGAACCAAAATCCGGGCCATCCGTATATTTAGGTACTAAGTGCATATGCAGGTGGGGCAATTTGTCGGAGTAAGCGCCATAATTTATTTTAGCAGCGGCGAATATATCTTTCAATGCCTTTGCTACTTTATTGACATCCTGCATATATGACAAAAGTACATTATCATCCAGTTCGTATAATTCCTTTGCATGACCTTCATAAGCGACAATACACCGTCCCAGATAGGTTTGTTCCCTGAAGAGGTATACGGTAGAAACATCCAGTCTACAAATTTCAATCATCAGATCGTATTGAGTCTGATTTTTATTGCAATATAAACAATCGTTATTCATAATCGTTCATATGTATATTGTTGATTGTGGGCAATGAATTGATCCCATTACCCACAACTACTAAATTTATTATCAATTAATTAAAGACTGTAATGCAGCCGGCATACCTTCACTTAAGATCAATTCCGCATCCTTGGATACTTCGTCGATAAACTGAGGCACTTCGGAGAAGTTTTCTTTCCACATTTCCTTATTGTTCACAATGGCCGTTACCCATCCTTTAATATTGTTTTTATCGTATGTCTTTTGAATAAATTCGATAAACTCAGGGGTATCATTCGGCGTGAAGTTTTTTGCAGCAGACTGTCCTGTATAAAGCACCAGTAGCGCAGCAAAAGAGAATGTAGTCAGTTTTGCATTCTTATCCAGTTTCTTACAACAGTCATATACAGTAGGATAATCCCGCGTCTCCCATTTTGAAATGGAGTTTAAAGAGATATCTTTCAGATAATGTTTCAGATACGGATTGTAGAAGCGTTCCAATATTTTGGCGGCAAAGGCTTTCAGTTCTTCCGGATCTTCGCCGATACATGGCAATACTTCTTCGGCCACCATCTTATTGATATATTTCTCTACTTCGGGTGTATTGAATGCATCCATCACCGTTTCGCAACCAAGCTGGAGAGCCACAGGCACCATAGCTGTATGGGAGCCGTTAAGGATACGTACTTTCTTGGCGCGGAAGGCTTTGATATCATCCATAAACAGGACATTCAGCCCGGCTTTGTCTAACGGAAATTTCTCTTTAATGATGCTGTCGCCACCAATAGCCCATACGTGGAAATATTCACCTTTTACGACAAGGTTATCATCGAAGCCGATCTCAGCCTTGATTTCATTGATATTCTCACGAGGGAAACCCGGTACAATACGGTCTACCAATGTATCATAAAAATGGCATGCGGTATTTACCCACTCGATAAAACCCGTTTCCAGATTATTGAACCTAGCGTGTTTAAGTACATATTCGCGAAGTGTGGAGCCGTTATCTTCGATCAGTTCGCAGCAGATAATAAGAAGACCTTTATCTTTTGCACCATTAAATTTCTTATATCGTTTATGTAATAAGGCCGTCATTTTAGCAGGGAACGATTTCGGAGGCTCTGCCGTAAGGTCGTCTCCTTCTTCGTAGCGAATACCGGCTTCTGTGGTATTGGAAATTATCATTTCAAGTCCATCACTCAGAAATAGCTTTTCGTATTCCGCATACTGGCTGTAAGGATTCATGATATCCATGATGCTTTTTACCAAAGCAACTTCTTTTACAGGCTTCTTGTCTTTTATACCTTCGAGGTAAACATGGTACATGCTGTCCTGGTCTTTGAACATCTTTACCATATTCTCACCACCGCCTATCGGCTGTACGGCGATGATACCATGGTTCATTACACCTGCGTTGTTTGCCTTGTCGATCATCCAGTCTACAAAGGCCCGAAGGAAGTTCCCTTCGCCGAACTGAAGGATTTTTACCGGTAAGTCTTTTTTTTCTACTGTTGTTTTATTAAGTGGCTTCATGATATAAGTTGTTATTATAGTTGATTCTTAATTCTTAATAGTATATGTTATCGGATTATTCAAGCGGGCCAGCACCTCATCTATACATTTCATAAAATCGTCTTTGGTGACAACCGGCTCTTTGTCCAGTTCCCATGTAGGCATAAAATAATATTCCACATAGCCGTTATCAGGTTCAAGTACCAATACATGATTCAGTTCATCGCTTGTTATCTCCTTAATTTGCCGTGTGTGCGCAAACACAACAAGACCCTGCATATCGTTATTCAGGCTTTGCTTACCAAAAGTAGCTATGTAAGACCATTTACTGTCCTTATTATTGCTAACGATAAGTTCCGCGTCTTTTATTTTTATAATCCCTGTTGCAATATCGATATTTTTATTCACGAGCAACTCCATACGTGAAGCACGGCTACCTGCATCGATGGAAATGAGTGAAGTAAGATCACATTTTTCGCCGTTGGCATCCCATCCGTAATAAATTGTTTTTACCTGCGACCGTATTTTACCATCGGCAGGAATAAAACAGGTCATACTGTCTTTCTTTTCTACACGGACAGCTTTTTGTCCGTTCCAGACAGCGATAGTTCCAATTCCCAGAGCGGTTCCAACTTTCATATTATCCATTCCCCAGTCTGCCATCCGGTGATAATTATCAAATCCATCGACACCTACAGCAGGAAGGACAATATCCGAAGTCTTTTTACCGAATACATCAATCGCATTACGGTTATCCAGATAGAAACGGAAAGCAACTTTATCGCTCTCCCAACCCGGACCTTCGTATTTGATATAATAGGAATGATCCCTGAACGTTCCGGGTAGACTTATATAATTGGGTTTCACCCACGAGTAACCACCTTCGTATTTATGTCCTTCGAAGTGCCCGCCTATTTTGTGAGATAATTCCGCATAGCTACGCTTGGGATAAGCATCGGCCGTACCCGGCCGTACCGAAATAACAATTTCACTATTAGCATTGATTCTACTTACGGGCAGTATTGCCAGTTGCCGCCCTTTTACATCCGTAATTATTTCAACGGGAACATCCGTATTATTTATGGTCGCCATGTAGTTTCCTAAAGAGAGATTCAGTTCATTAACCGGGATTTCCAAAGTATAATCAATAACGGCCTGTCCCGAATTATTCTTCACGGAAATGCTTTGCGCCGACAAGAAAATGTTTATCTGTAAGAACAAAAACAGACAAATAAAAAATGACTTATTATACATACTAGAATAATTGTTCATTGGTCTTTTTTAAGGTTAGAAATTCTTATAAACGGTGTAAAAGTAAACATTATTCTGCTCCTATAGCAAATATAGGAGTAACGAATCAAATATAAAGGGGTATTTTTGACTTAATTAGTTTCACCCCGTATATTTACATTATTATGAACGATTTTTCAGGTTCTTATACTCGCTTGGAGTCATCCCATAAACGTTCTTGAAACACTGCGAAAAATATTTCGTGTCTGATATGCCTATCATAAACGAAACTTCTTTTATTGTATATTGCTGCGTTTCTATCAATTTAGCGGCATGCTTTATTTTTATATCACGGATAAACTCGATAGGCGAAAGCCCTGTAAGGCTTTTCAATTTCTTAAAGAACACCGTCCGGCTCATAGCAATGGCATTTGCAAGATCATCCACGACAAAATCACCATTATCGATATTTTCTTCCACCACCTCTTTTATCTTCCTGATAAATAATTCGTCCTGAGGAGTAATCTTGTGTCCGGATTCTTCTTTTTTCTCCGGTCCGGTGATATCCAAAGGCCTGCCCGCAGAATAAACGTCGTAAAGCCGTTTACGCTGGCGAATGATATTTTCGATTCTAGCGCGCAGATAT
This sequence comes from Dysgonomonas sp. UBA7710, assembly GCF_002482385.1. Lineage (GTDB taxonomy): Bacteria > Bacteroidota > Bacteroidia > Bacteroidales > Dysgonomonadaceae > Dysgonomonas. The sequence continues at coordinate 75,405 of NZ_DLFW01000047.1, forward strand.
TTTACACTGAACGGCTTGGTTATATAATCATCAGCACCATAATCCAGACTATCGAGTTTACTTTCCATATCGGTCTTTGCAGTAAGCAGGATAACAGGGATATGACTGATTTCGGTAGTAGACCGTATCTTTTGTAATAGTTCGGTACCATCCATCTCCGGCATCATAATATCACTCACTATAAAATCAGGGACATTTGCCGCGGCTTTATCATAACCCTCTTTTCCGTCCGGAGCATCCACTACATTATAATAAGGCTCCAGTATATTAACAATAAAACGCCTTAAATCGGAATCATCTTCTACGACCAGTATAGTCTCTTTCGGATTTTCTTTCTCTATCGCTCCGTCCGGTCTTCCGGGCATAATTTCTCCGGCTGATTTTTCTTTAGCATTATCGGATTCCGGCTTTTCTGTAACGGTATCTTTTGCAACAAAAGTAAAAGAAACATTCGTATCATCTTTCAGATGTTCAATCCCTGTAGGGAAAAATACGGTAAAGACAGAACCTTCATTTTCTTCGCTATCTACTACAATTTTAGCATGGTGTTTATCTGCTACTTCTTTAACAATGGACAGACCGATACCTGTACTCGGTTTGTTTTTATCTTTATTAAATGACGCAAAACGGGTAAACAATTTATTCAGGACATCTTTAGTCATCCCTCCGCCTTCATCTTTCACCTGAATGGCAACAGTATTATCTTTTTTATTACTAAAAACACTGACTTCTATCGTTTTGTCATCAGATGTATATTTGAACGCATTGGACAACAGATTAAATATTAGTTTTTCTACATTATCACGGTCTATCCAGATTTTTTCATCTCCGGCACGGTTATTAAATTCCAGTCTTATATTCTGGTATTCGGCCGTTTTCGAGAAGTTATTACAAATATCTGACACATAATCCCCAAACTGTGTCTCCTGGATATTGAGCTTCATTTTCTGTATTTTCCTGAAATCCAATATCTGATTCACCATACGCAGCATCCTGTTAGAGTTTTTCAATACCAGTTGCAATTGTGATTTTATATCGTCCGGAGTGCCTTCATTCTCTATTATATTCTCCACAGGCGATACAATCATAGTCAGCGGAGTGCGTATTTCATGTGAAATATCCGTAAAGAAGCGGGTTTTCATTTCGGTTTCTTCGTGCTCCAGCTTCACTTTATCCCGCAAACGGTAAAATACAAACAGGGTACGCAATATAGCGTACAGGACAGCAATAATGAGAATAACATACAGGAGATATGCCCAGCCTGTCTGCCAGAAAGACGGTGTTATTTCTATATTTAATATATGTTCATTGTCCATCCATATACCATCGCTATTTGTAGATTTCACCCGGAAAGTGTAATTCCCCGGCGACAGGTTTGTATAATTGGCAATCCGTTGTTTGGATGTAATAATCCACTCCTGATCAAAACCTTCCAGTTTGTAAGCGTAATTTATTCTTCTGGGTTCTATATAATCGAGGGCGACAAACTCTATATTGATAAAATTTTGTTTATGGTTCAGCTTTATATGATCCAGATCATCAATATTTGCTTTCAGTGGGGATTCTTCTCCGATAGGAACGTCTTTATTGGCAATCTGGAATTTTGTTAATGCAACATACGGCGTAAATGTGCTTTTATTAATATTCTCCGGATCGACAGACAATACGCCTTTCGAATAGCCGACATATACGATTCCCGACTGAGCTGTACACCTGGCCCCTTCCGAAAAATTCTGACCTTCTATCTGCCTGTTTATCTCGCTATAAGTTTCGAATGATTTCTTTTCCGGATCGAACTTGGTGAGATTGCCTTCCGATGTCACCCAGAGATTCCCTTTCTTATCTTCTGTAAGAGTCAATACGACATCCGAGGGTAACCCATCCTTAATAGTATATGACAGGAACTTAGCAGGGAAACCATTTTCATCTACAGCTTTAATCTCATTTACCCCGCCACCGAAAGTTGCGATATAAGTTTCACCTTTCCGGGTTGTATAAATATCGTAGACGTCATTTTCGCTAATGCTTTCATTATCCCCCGGTATCCGTGTATAAAACTTGTAATCGATAGTATTCACCGAACCGAAACCAGACGAAAACATGATAAGTCCCAATGTTGTACCCACACATATATTCCCGTATTTATCGGCACTCATTGCCCTGATCTGTGAACCATATTGAAACGGATAATTCTGAAGGTCGTTCCTGTGATTCAGGAAGTGATCTTTTGCTTCATCCAACAAGTTAAGTCCGCCACCGTACGTTCCCACCCAGATTCGCTTCTTATTATCCTGAAATATAGCATATACACTATTGTTGCTCAGGCTGTATATATTATCATCGGAATGTTTATATTGTATTATCCTGTATGTATTATTTACCGGGGTAAGCTTGTATATCCCCTCACCTTTTGTTCCTATCCAGATATTCTTAGCGACATCTTCCATTATACAATACGCCACACCTTCCAGGGGCTTACCGTATCCTATCTTTCCATTGCTGCATATATATCCCTGCTGTGTTAATGATTGGTCATAGACAAATATTTTTCCTCCTTTTGTAGATACCCATAAATTTTTATTACTGTCTTCGAATATACTGCGTATATCATTATTTATCATGGAATGGATATTCGGATCGACTATTATCGTCTTAAATACTTCATCGTTAAATATAACTTTATCCAATCCATGAGACCGTGTACTCAGCCAAAGGTTTCCCTGCTTGTCGGAAAAAGCAGTGTGCATTACATTCGAAAACCTCCAGGTTGGCGAATATGGCTCGTTAAAAAAGGGAATCAGGCTATCTTTTTGAGGATCATAACTGGAAAATCCTCCCCCCCGGGGATGCACCCATAAGCGGTTTTCTATATCCTCAAAAATAAAAAAATTAGAAGGAAATACATTCGAGACAACACTTTCTATCTTCATCCGGAAGTGCTTTATTATCCCTGTTTCCGGGCTGAATTTTGAAACTCCCGCCTGGTCCGATTCAAACCATATATTCTTCGACCTGTCAATGTAACAGGATATAATATGATTAGTAGACATCCCGGCCAGAGTCGATACATCATATTTCTTCAAGTTCTTGGAATTACGGTTATAAATAAAGAAACCGTCACTCCTTGTAGCAATCAATACCTGATTATTATCAATATTCCGGATATGACTAATATATGAATCAGTGCCGGTCTGTAATAAATCCGACTGCCCATTCCCTCTATTATATATCCATATTTTTCCGTTGTCAGACCCGAACCATATTCTGCCCTCCTGCTCCATTACAGAATAAAAACTCTGAGCGGGCTTGGATTCTATATAAATCTTATCCGAGAAAAAACTGGTTATCTTATTGTCTTTAGATAAGAGATAAAGTCCGTTGTCGGTAAGTATCCAGCTATTGAGGTCCGTATCTTCATATACTTCATATATCTTATTACTATTCAATTTGCCATTTTCCTTATTAAAAGTCTCTATCATAAATGTTGAGTCTGTAACACAAACACAGCCCATGTTATCGGACAACAGCCAGACTTTACCTGATTGCATCGTTTCTATCTTGGTAGCGATAAAAGTAAGGTTCTCATATCCTTTCAGCGACCTTATTCCCATAAAAGTTTCGGTATGAGGATCAAACCGGTGAGGCTCCCGGTCATATGGGAGCGCCCATATATACCCGTATTTGTCTTCGTATATATTATCTATGCGATTACTGCGCATATGATATTTGTCTCCCTGTTGAATCCTGTATGTATAAAAATTGTATCCGTCGAAACGACAAAGCCCATTCCATGTAGAAAACCACATAAAACCTTTTTTATCCTGTACAATACTCATTATGGTATGCTGCGGCAATCCATCTTCAGGCCCGTAATGTTCAAAGAAACATTTTTGCTGGGCAGAAGCAGATATAGCAACACACAGAACGAATAGAAAACAATAGAAGCGATTCAAATTCATGGCACCAACAGGTTTTGTACAAATATAAGCAGTTTTAAATAAAATGCTGTAAGATACGGGAGCAAGTCAATTCATCCCCCTTAAAAAAATATTTTACCACCCCTTTGCTCCGGAAATGATATATACATTGCATTCGAAATCTAATAACATCATTTAAATAGAAAAACAAATATTTATCAATGGCTAAAAACATATAAACTATCTATTTAAAGAAAAGTATAACTAAATTTAATAAGGAAAAACTAGACTGATAAAACGACCTTATCCTTTCGGATACAATTTTTAAAGAAATACAAATCATAAATCTAAACAACCATGCAAAAGACAATCAAAAGAATTTTGTCTCTTATTTGTATCTCAATGTTTCTGTTATGCGGACAAAACGTATATGCCCAGCAACGTGAGATAAAAGGGACAGTAACCGATACTCAGGGTGATCCTCTGGTTGGTGTTACGGTTTCAATCAAAGGTACGACCAAAGGCACAATGACCGATATCGATGGTAAGTACACACTTTCTGTCAGTAATACTGACAAAACCCTTTCGGCATCATATATCGGTATGAAACCGAATGAAAAACCAATTACAGGAAATATAATCGACTTTGTAATGGAAGACCTTAGTTCCGAACTGGATGAGGTGGTAGTTATCGGATATGGAACAGTTGCAAAAAAAGATCTGACAGGTTCTGTGGCTTCCATTGGCTCTAAAGATATCGGCTCTATTCCTGTATCCAGTGCTGTTGAGGCTATGACTGGCAGACTGGCGGGAGTAAACATTACTACCACAGAAGGCTCTCCCGACGCAGATATAAAAATCCGGGTGCGGGGTGGAGGCTCACTGTCTCAGGACAATTCTCCACTATATATTGTAGACGGATTTCAGGTTTCAAGTATCAGCGATATTGCACCCACTGAAATACAAAGCATCGATGTATTGAAAGATGCCTCTTCTACAGCCATATACGGTGCACGCGGCGCAAATGGTGTAATCATCATTACAACTAAAAGTGGCCATGAAGGAAAAACCAGAGTCGACTTCGGAGCATATTTCGGTATAAGAAAAGTTGCTAAAATGACTAAAGTGATGAGTCCGTATGACTTTGCTTACTACCAGTACGAATTAGGCAATACCGACTATGGAGATTTTCAGGATCTCGATATCTGGAAATCTATAGAAGGAAACGTTTTTCAGGACGAAATTTTCGGACGCACCGGCAACCAGACACAATATAATGTAAATGTAAGCGGTGGGACTAAAGATATAAAGTACAGCGTAAGTTATGCCCATAACGAAGAAAAAAGCATCATGTTGGGCTCCGGCTTCAAGAAGGATAATATTAATGCAAAAATCAATACTAACCTGAACCAATGGTTGAGTCTGGACTTCAATGGACGCTTGAGTTATACATCTGTAGATGGCTTGAGTGGAGGTGCTGATACAAACGAATCGAATGCAGCTAATTCTATCGTTGCCAATTCGGCCCGTTTCCGTCCTGTTAATCCAATATCCAGCAATACGGACGATGAAGAAAACAATACCTCATCCCAGAAAAATCCATTGGAACGTTTACTAGCTACATACAAAAGACGTAACACATTCAATCAGAATTATAACGCAGGGTTGAACTGGAAACCGACAAAGGAACTTACTTTCCGTTCCGAATTTGGTTATGGCTGGAAATATGACGATACAGACCAAATCTGGTCTGCCGATGCTGTTCAAAACTCAAAACTGAAATATGACGGGCAACCTCAGGCTATATTGTTAAGAACTACAACCAAGAACTGGCGGAATGCAAATACAGTGACTTACGATAATAAGAAAATGTTTGACGGACGCGACCACTTGAATATATTATTAGGACATGAAGTCTCCAGCAGCCAGGCAAAATCAGTTGAAAACACATCTGTGGAATTTCCTGCTTCTATGACTATTGCTGAAGTGAAGGCTAACATGTCGGCGGGAACTCCACTACCTACAATTACGACAATAGGAGCAAAAGAGAATATGTTATCTTTCTTTGGCCGTGTAAATTATACAATGCTGGGTAGATATTTATTCACCGCGACAATGCGGGCCGATGGCTCCAGTAAGTTTGCCCAAGGTAACCAATGGGGTGTTTTCCCTTCTGCAGCATTGGCTTGGCGAATGTCTGACGAAGAATTCATGAGTAGTACCAATAGTTGGTTATCAAATATGAAATTCCGTCTGAGCTTTGGTACTGCAGGTAATAACCGTATTAAGTCAGGTTTGACAAATACCACTTATTCTATGGCCAGCAATACATCAAAAGCCCCTTTCTTTAATGATAACCGCACCAGTATGCTGGAGGTAGGTAAAACTTTATACAATCCCGACCTGAAATGGGAAACAACTGTTACCCGTAACTTCGGTATCGATTATGGCTTCCTGAACAATCGTGTTTCCGGTACTTTAGACTTATATTGGAATACAACCAGGGATTTGCTGATGCAAACGGTAATCCCGTCAAATACGGGCTACGACAATCAATTCCAGAATTTTGGACAGACATCGAACAAGGGCGTCGAACTAGCAGTGAATGCCGTATTGGTAGATCAAAAGAATTTCAATCTGAACTTTAACTTCAACATATCTTACAACAGGAGTAAAATTGACAAGCTACCTATAGAAAGTTCGTGGCAAAGCAGTAACTGGGCAGGCAGCACTCTTTACAAATACGAAGATTTCCGTGTGGAAGAGGGCGGACGCCTCGGTGAAATCTGGGGTTATAAGACCAATGGATACTTTACGGCATACGACCCGAATACTAACCCCAACGGCGAATTGGTATTGAATGGTACAAACTGGGTATTGAGAGATGGTATTGTTGACAACAGTAAAACCATAACCGGAGGTAACTACTATCCGGGTGCATTAAAAGTCGAATGTGACGAAAACGGAGAGCCTCTCAAACAGAGATTGGGCAACACCATAGCTCCTGTTACTGGTGGTTTTGGGTTCAACGGTAATATAGGTAATTTCGATTTCAACGTATTCTGTAACTATTCCATTGGAAACAAAATCATAAACGGGAACAAACTGGCATTAGCTTTCAACACTGGATCTGCAAAAGGTTATAACCTCAATGACGATTTTGCGATAAACAACCGTTATACATGGATTGACCCCGCAACAGGAATGAATCTTGGTAAAATAAGCAATTCTACGATATCTTATTACGGAAGTGCCGATGCTGTAGCTGCACGCCTGAATGAAATAAATGCAGGAGCCAGTATATACAACCCGGCTGCTGTTACCAATATGCAATTGATAGATTATGCCGTAGAGAATGCCTCCTTCCTGCGTATAAACAATGTGACTATAGGCTATAACTTTCCTAAGACATGGGTAAGAAAAGCCTTTATACAAGATGTAAGAATCTACTTAACAGGCTACAATCTTCTGTGTATCACAGATTATTCAGGATCTGACCCTGAAGTGGACACCAGTAGCAAGAGAAATCCTATGACTCCGGGTGTTGACTATGCATCATATCCAAAAAGCCGTTCTTTTGTAGCCGGTATAAATGTATCATTCTAATTTCTAAAGAAGAAAAACGATTATGAAAAATATAATTAAAACAATAGCATTGTCTGCCGGTATACTGGGCTTATCTGCCTGCTCCGATTTTTTAGACCAGAGTTCACCGTCAGAACTAACAAAAGACCTTGTTTTTGAATCGACATATTACACCGGGTTAACAATAAATAAACTCTATGGAGAGATGACCCTGGACCAAACTTACTCACAATATATTCCTATCGTATGGGGAACAAACACCGATTGTGAACTGATAGACGGATTAGGCGGGGATGCAACCAATACTGCTAACGAACGTGGTAATATGAATTACAATGCCAGCCCGGGTTGGGGGAATATTGCCAAACTATGGGACGCTATGTATGGTATGATCGAAAATGCCAACCTTACTATAGAAGGCATCAATAGCAGCACCCTGGCCCAATCGGGAGGTAGTGATGGTAACACAATGCTTCGTTTCAAAGGTGAAGCATTAACCATTCGTGCTATGCTGTATTTTGACCTGATTCGCTTCTTTGGAGACGTACCGTTGAAACTTGAATCTTCGAAATCCGATTTAAGTAATGCCTATCTCGAAAAAACAGACCGGGATGAGATCATGGACCGGTTGATTACAGATCTGGAGGAAGCCATCGGGCTTCTCCCCTGGGCCGGAGAGGTTTCTTCTTACACTACCGAACGTGTAACCAAAGGCTATGCACATACATTATTAGCTAATATCGCCCTGACACGTGGCGGATGGGCTATCCGTGAGAAATCTAAAAGTGGTTATATCACCGCCACTGAAAATAGCGATGGAACCTACCCCACTCAGCGTTGCGACGATGCTACCCGTAAATCCATGTATGAGTTGGCTTTGACTCATTTATCTGCTGTTATTACCAATAACACCCATAAATTGAACCCTTCGGTCGAAGACCAATGGTACTTACTCAACCAGAGCCGACTGGACCAGACTTATCGTGAGAATATATTCGAAATCCCAATGGGATTAGGAGTAAGCAGTGAACTTGGTTATACGATAGGGGTACGTATCAATGGAGCCAGTGCTCAATACGGAGAAAAAGGCAACTCATCCGGAAAGCAAAAAGTTACCGCTCCTTTCTTCTGGTCATTTGACAAAAACGACCTGCGCCGTGACATTACATGTGCCCATGTACAATTGAAAGAAACCAATGGAGTATTGGAAGAATCCACGATAGGCAATGCGCCGTTTGGCATTTACGTCGGGAAGTGGGATATCCGCAAAATGAGCGAAGAATGGCGTAATGTGGCAATCGCTACGGGCAATGCAAAATGGATGAGTGGTATCAATGTAGTAAGGATGCGCTATCCGCAAGTATTGCTAATGTATGCGGAAGTAATGAACGAATTGGCCGGCCCCGATGGAGGCTATACTAATTCGGCCGGGCTGACAGCCCGTCAGGCATTAGGCGAAGTACATTCCCGAGCGTTCAATGATACACATAAAAGTGTCGCGGAAGAATATGTTGCAAACATTCCTGCTGACAAAGATTCTTTCTTCCATGCAATAGTTGATGAAAATGCTTGGGAACTGGCTGGTGAAGGATTCCGCAAATTTGATTTGATCCGCTGGAATCTGTTAAGCAAAAAGATTGATGAATTCAAGGCTAACTATGAAGAACAACTGGCTAACAAATATCCTGAAAAAATCTATTTCAATTACACTGATGTATCAAAAACAGTCATCGACATGTCCAGTGTAACATGGTATGAAACGCCGGCCAACACAGGTAACTATGATGCTAATGCATCATTCTTCGGAGCCGAAAGGACTGCTGCTACCCAGACGCAGTTAAAAACCAATCTGCCGTCTATTTCATCCGGATTGAATTCAACGGTAAGAAACCGTTACTTATTGCCATTGGCTTCGACAACGATTTCGGCATCTAACGGAAAATTGCAAAATTCATATGGATACAGCAATTAATAGTGTACAAAAAAATAAAATGAGCAAGATGAAAAAAATAAAATATATAATCGGTCGGGGAGCATTCATGCTTCTGACCATATTTGCCACTGTGTCTTGTACAGATGGAAATGACTGGGATGTAGACAACTCATACGATCGTTTGTTCAGTGTCACATCTTCATCATTGAGCATTTCTCCCGAAGCTACAACAGCAGAATTCAAGTGGACGAAAACTCCGGGCACCGAATATTATATAATAGAAGTCAGCAAGGATACTTTATACAACGAGGTACCCATGAATAACGCTAATAGCATTGTTTTCGGTGAAGATAAAACTATCACTCAATCTCCTTATGTATTGACAGACCTGGATAGTGACAGTAAGTACTTTATCCGTATTAAAGCCATGTCTTCGGTAAAAACCGGATCAAAATGGACTTATCCTGAGAAATTTTCGTTCAAGACTAAATCTGAACAGATAATGAACTCTGTATCAAACAGTGACAAGACATCGAGCAGTATAAGGCTATCATGGACTGCCGGAGCAACCGTTACTAAAATAGAATTGCTGAAAAACAACCTGGTAGTTCAGGAAAAAACTTTGACTGCTGATGAAATCGCCGCCGGAGAAACTACTTTGACCGGTCTTGAACCGAATACTTCTTATCAGGCCAATCTGTATAATAACATTATCAGAAGAGGCTATGCTCTCTTTATTACTTTCCCGGAAGCACCTAATGCCGACATTATACTATACCTGGCCGCTGATGATGTCATCGACCAAACATATCTGGATGGTCTGGCAACACAGTATCCGGGTAAATCGATAACTCTGGCACTAGCTGCAGACGCAACCTATACGGTAGCTGAAAAAATAACGATACCAGATGGAATGTCAATCAACTTCTTCGGTATTCCGGGGAGTAATAAAACTGCACTAAGAATTCAGGGAACTGTAGATTATGCCGGAAGTCATGATTTCATCACATTCCAGAATTTAAATCTTGATTGCCTGAATAAAGGCTATATAATGAATCAGAGTAGTGCCGGACAGGTAAATAAGATTGAGTTTGATGACTGTCTTATTCAGAATATAGCGACAAGTTTTTTCCGTATGCAGAGTACGCCGATAAAAGTTGTCAACTCACTGGTTCTTAACAATTGTATCTTCCGTAATATAGGTAGCGGTTACTTCTTTATTCATATCGATGCTAATTCAGGAAGTGGCGTATTAAAGAATCTTACTATAAGCAATTCTACCTTCAATAAAGTATGTGCATCAGGGAAAGGATTTATTTACAGCAATAAGACCAATATGGAGAGTCTGACTATAAGCAATTGTACCTTGTATAAAGTAGCAGGAGCCAGCCAGCGTTTTATTGATTTTAACACTGGTTATGGAGCTACGACCTTCAGTATTAGCAATACGATATTAGGTATGACTGGTGATGCGACAACCTTAGGTATCCGTTCCGTACCTGCTCCATCTATAAACTCTACATATGCGACAAGTAATTGGGCTCAAACTAGTGACGCCGTTACTTACTCTACATATAACGGTACTGCAGCCGACTTATTTACAGATCCTGAGAATGGCGATTTCTCAATTAAAGACGGCTCGTTCAACAATAATATCGGAGATCCCAGATGGCGTTAATAAATAATTAATATACAACATAGAGGAGGATATAATATCCTCCTCTATCTAAAAAAAAGTAATGATATGAATTTTTTGACAAAAATGTCTTTTGTCCTTCTATGTATTTTGCTTTCTGTAAGCACAGTAAAGGCTGAAAACAGATATAACTATCTCTATAAAGACCTGCCATTCAAAATGCCGGTCATCCAACGTCCAGTATTTCCAGACAATAAAGTATCAATTACCGACTTTGGCGGAGTCGCTGATGGAATAACCCTGAATACCGAAGCTTTTGCAAAAGCAATAGATGCTCTGTCTAAGAAAGGAGGCGGAACTCTTTTCGTCCCTTCCGGAGTATGGTACACAGGCCCCATTGTTTTCAAATCAAATATAAATTTGCATTTAGAAAAAGGAGCGCTTATATTGTTTTCTGCCGATTTCAATCTGTATCCGCTTGTCAACACAGTTTTCGAAGGTCTGGATACACGCCGCTGCCAATCGCCAATATCAGGACGTAACCTTGAAAATATAGCCATAACAGGTAAAGGTTCCATCAACGGATCAGGCGAAGCCTGGCGTCCCCTGAAGAAAAGTAAAGTGACAGAAATCCATTGGAAAAAAGTAATCACCTCCGGAGGTGTGGTGAAAGATGATAACTACTGGTTCCCATCAAAAGGTTCTCTGAAAGGACTTGAGATAAGCGACATGAATGTCCCCCGCCAAGACCTGACCGAAGCGGAATGGATGGAAATAAAAGACTTTCTCCGCCCGGTAATGGTGAGCTTCATCGAATGTAAAAATGTATTACTGGAAGGTGTTTTGTTCGAAAATTCGCCAAGCTGGAATATACATCCACTGATGTGCGAGAACGTTATTTTAGACAATGTAATGGTACGAAATCCGGGATATGCTCAGAATGGAGACGGTCTGGATCTGGAATCATGTAAGAATTCGATTATAGTAAATAGTATTTTCGACGTTGGTGACGATGCTATCTGTATCAAATCGGGAAAAGATGAAGACGGTCGCCGACGTAACCGACCGACCGAAAATGTGTTGATAGATAATTGCAAAGTTTTCCAGGGACACGGAGGCTTTGTTGTAGGCAGTGAAATGTCGGGTAGTGTCAGGAATATATCGGTGTCCAACTGCCAGTTCCTCGGAACAGACGTAGGTCTGAGATTTAAAAGCTGCCGTGGCCGTGGCGGTGTGGTGGAAAATATTTATATTAGAGACATAAATATGTTTGACATTGCAACCGAATCATTCCTTTTCGACCTTTATTATGGCGGCAAATCGGCGGTAGAATCGCTTGAAGATGGTGATACCATACCTGTAACATCTACCATCCTGGCGGTGGACGAAACAACTCCCGCGTTCAAAAATATTTATGTAAAGAATCTTGTTTCGCGAAATGCACGCCGGGCTATGTTTTTTAACGGTCTGCCGGAAATGAAGATTGAAAATATAAATGTGGAAGATGTTACTATCACGGCAAAGATCGGAGCCGAACTTGTGGAATCGAAAGATATTCATTTCAAAAATGTAAAAATCGTGCCGGCACAGGGGGCGGCTCTTATTCTCCGGAATGTAGAGAATGTGACCATTTCGGATTTTAAATTCCCTGCATCTCTAAAAGAAGTGGTAAATATAAGCGGCGATAATAAAGATATACATTTGCCAAAAACGATAGATAAGACTCTTATTAAAGAAACAAAATAAAAGAAAGGTGAAACAGGCATGAATATTAAACTACTTATTTGCTTATTGTCTATAGCTTCCATCGCATCAATGGAAGCCCAGACAAAATATTATGTCCGCCTGACCGATTCGGAAATCAAGCGAAACCCCGAATCGTGGATGCTTGATTTTTCCAAAGCTCCCAAATGGAACTATTGCCACGGACTTGAGTTGCAAGCCATATTCCAAACATGGCAAAAGACGTTCGACCAAACATATTACGACTATGTATATAGTTTTGCCGACCTCATGGTTGAGCCTGACGGGCAGATCAAGACCTACAAACCTTTGGAGTATAATATAGACCGGGTAAATTCAGGTAAGTTTCTCTTCCCTGTGTATGCGCTTACCAAACAGGAACGCTTCAGAAAAGCTCTGGATCTGATGCGCGACCAGATGCGGACACATCCGCGGACAGCCGATGGCAGTTTCTGGCACAAGAAAATATATCCGCATCAGGTATGGCTCGACGGATTATATATGGCAGGGCCATTTCTGGCAGAATATGCCAGTACTTTCAATGAGCCGGAATTATTTGATGACGTTGTTGTTCAAATATTGGATGTACATAAATACATGTATGATGCTAAAACAGGCCTTTATTATCATGGCTGGGACGAAAGCCGGCAACAACGGTGGGCAGATAAGAAAACAGGCCTATCTCCTAATTTCTGGTCGAGAAGTATTGGCTGGTATATGATGGCGATGGTAGATGTACTTGACTATCTCCCCGAAAATCATGAAAAGCGGGGCGATGTAATCAAGTTATTGCAAGACCTGTCGTCCTCTATCGAAAAATACAGGGATGAAGAAAGCGGTATGTGGTATCAGGTAACCGACCAGACAGGGCGCGAAGGTAACTATATAGAATCGAGTGCGTCGGCTATGTTCATCTATACATGGGTGAAAGGCGCTCAGAAAGGATATCTGGATAAAAGTTATCTCGAAAAAGGGAAAATAGCCTATAACCAGTTTGTAAAAAGATTTATAAAAGACAATGGAGACGGTACCATTTCACTCACAGATGGTTGTAGCGTTGCCGGACTAGGCGGCGAAAAGAATTATCGCGACGGAAGCTACGAATACTATATCAATGAACCTGTAAGAGATAACGACCCTAAAGCTGTAGGACCATTCATTATGCTTAGTGTATTATTGGATAAATAATTTTAATCTCAAGATTTCAGGTTTCAAAATTTCAAGATTAAATATAAATATAGGAGTAAGAAACAATCTTGAAACCTGAAATTTTGAAATTTTGAAATCAAATATGAAAAAACTTATACTACTTCTCTTCTTTTCACTTTGTCTGGCCTTTGCTTATAGCCAGACTCCCGCATTCCCCGGTGCAGAAGGGGGCGGAATGTACACCTCCGGAGGCAGGGGAGGCAAAGTATATTACGTAAACTCTCTCGAAGATACAATAACGGGTAATAAGAAAACTCAGGAAGGAACACTTCGCTGGTGCCTGAAAAGACCGGGGGCAAAAACAATCCTTTTTAAAGTTGCCGGTATTATCCGCTTAAAATCGAAACTGCAAATATCCGACAGTACCACTATTGCGGGACAGAGTGCACCCGGTGATGGTATCTGTATCGCGGATTACCCGGTAAGGGTAGAAGGTAATAATGTTATAATACGTTATATGCGTTTCCGGCTCGGAGACTTACAAAAAGTACAGGATGATGCGTTATATGGTTTCCGCAACAAGGATATTATCATAGATCACTGTTCTATGAGCTGGAGTACGGATGAATGTTCCTCGTTTTATGACAACGAGAATTTCACCATGCAATGGTGTATCATCTCCGAAAGTTTACGGGGGTCGGTTCATCAGAAAGGGAGTCATGGCTATGGAGCAATATGGGGTGGAAAAAAAGCATCGTATCATCACAATCTGCTGGCACATCACGACAGCCGCAATCCGCGTATGTGCGGAAGCCGTTACAGTAACCAGCCTGAGCTGGAACTGGTAGATTTCAGAAACAATGTAATATATAACTGGGGAAGTAACAGCGGATATGCAGGGGAAGGCGGCAGGTATAATTTTGTCAACAACTACTACAAACCTTCTCCCACTTCCTCAAACCCCGACAGGATATTTTCACCGAATGCCGATGACGGAACAAACAAACAGGTCAAAGGGATATGGGGTAAGTTCTTCCTTGAGGGAAATTATTTCCCTGAAAATGAAAAAGTAAACAAAAACAACCTGATAGGTTTACAACCTAATCCATCATCTAAGGATATTAAGGATATCGTAGTGGACAGACCTTTCGATGTACCTTATACAACAACAGATAATGCAAAGGATGCTTATAAAAAAGTATTGGCAAATGCCGGAGCCAGTCACATACGGGATAAAACAGATACAAGAGTAGTGAACGAGACTGCCAGAGGATTAACTCCAGTCAGAGCCTCGGGTAGACTTGGAACCAAACCGGGCCTGATTGATTCACAAAATGATGTGGGCGGATGGGAAACATATATCTATGACCCTGCAACCGTGCCCGTCGATTCAAATATAGATGGCATTCCGGACGGATGGCTGGAAAAACATTATCCGGGCAAATTGGCAAATGATACAGACGAAGAAGGCTATACCTATCTGGAAGTTTACCTGAATAGCCTTTTAAAAGTGAAAAGTGAAAAGTGAAAAGTGTAAAATAAAAAGTGTAAAATAAAAAGTGTAAAATAATTGTCACCTTGTAACTATTATACCCCATGAAAAAACTCATTTTAGCTTGCTTGTTATTATTTTCCACCTGCTTTTATGCTCAGGAGAAAACCGAAATAACCGTCGACCGCAACGGAACCGGTGATTTCAGGAATATACAGGAAGCGATTAATTCTGTCCGCACAGCCGATCCCAGAGGAACAATAACTATATTCATCAAGAACGGAGTTTACAAAGAGAAGTTAATCGTTCCTCCGCATATCACCAATATACATTTAATCGGAGAAGACAAGGATAGAACTGTTATCAACCATGACGATCATGCGAATATAAACAAGATGGGTACTTTCAAAACATATACTTTCCTACTGAGTGGGAATGATATTACAGTGGAAAATCTCACAATAGAAAACTCTTCGGCAGAACTCGGACAGGCCGTTGCCCTGCACATCGAAGGCGACCGTGTAGTACTCCGCAATTGCCGTCTGCTCGGTCATCAGGATACGCTCTACGCGGGTAGAGACGGAGCAAGGCAATATTTTGAGAATTGCTACATCGAAGGTACTACCGATTTCATTTTCGGCCCGTCTACTGCCTGGTTCGAAAAGTGTACTATTCATTGCAAAAGGAACTCATATATTACAGCAGCCAATACACCGGAAAATATCAGATACGGATATATATTCAACAATTGTACAATCACGATGGCCAACGACATTAACGCTGTCTATCTTGGCCGTCCCTGGAGGGCTTATTCCATGACTTTGTTTATGAACTGTACCCTTCCAAAAGGAATAAAGACGACCGGATGGGACAATTGGCGCAATGCTGACAATGAAAAGACAGTCCGCTATATGGAATATAACAACAAAGGCGAGGGAGCAAATACATCAGGCCGTGTAAAATGGGCTAAAATATTATCTTCCGGCGAAGCAAAAGAATACACTATTGAAAATGTACTGAATGGCTGCGACAACTGGAATCCATTAACCAAAACATATCAGTAGTTAAAGGACAGGTGTTACTTTATTCATATAACTTTATCTATATATAAGGATAACAAGCGTGTTATATTACAAAAGGTGACAGAATGAAAAACTTTGAAAAGGTTGTTACTTTTGTTACCTTTTAACAGTTACAAGTTACGAGTAAACAAGATACGAGATACGAGTTGTTTACTGCTAACTGTTGACTGTTAACTGTAAAGGTTGTTACCTTTGTTACCTTTTAACAAGTTACAAGTTACGAGTAAACAAGATACAAGATACAAGATACAAATTGTTGACTGTTCACTGTAAAAGGTGTAACCTTTGTTACCTTTTTTGAATTGACATAATTAAAATAACCATGAACAAGACATCTGTACTTCTGACAATTACACTTTGCCTGTTAAGCATTTCGGCGATTGCACAGAAGCGTATTTTTATGATCGGTGACTCCACTATGGCCGATAAAGTTTTATTTAAAACAGTTACCGACAGCATATCGAGTGATTCCATATGTGAACCTTTTCCTGAAAAGGGATGGGGACAACTTCTTCCGGCCTTTTTCAATGATAATGTTGAAATAAAGAATTATGCAAAAAACGGCCGTAGTTCGCGTTCTTTTATTGCCGAAGGCCTGTGGTGGCAAGTCATAGATAATATAAGTAAAGGAGATTATCTGATTATACAGTTCGGACATAATGATGCTTCTATAGAGAAGAAAGAACGTTATACGACTCCGGAGGAATATGTGAAAAACTTTACAATGTTTGTAGAAAAAGCCAAAGCTAAAGGAGCAAAACCGATCATCTGCACATCGGTGGTAAGACGAAGATTCGATAAGAGTGGAGCATTCCGGGATTCGCATGGTGAATATCTCGATTTAGCACGGGGTGTAGCCAAAAAGGAAAAGATACCGATGATAGATATGTATGAAAAGAGTAAAGCTTTAATCACCGGGTTAGGTGACGAAAGCTCCAGGCCATTATTTCTGCATTTGAAGCCGGGAGAAAACAGAAACTTCCCGAAAGGAAACACCGATAATACACACTTCAACGAAAAAGGAGCTACAGCAATGGCAGCCTTGTTTGTAGAAGGGCTTAAAGAACAAAATATAGAGGATTTAGTTAAAGAGTTAAAGTAATGAATGTAACAAAAAAAACGATTATAGGCTTTTTGTTTTGCATTATACCTCTTGGTATTTCGGCGCAAGACTATGTATCTAAGGTATGGATATCTGACTTAGGAAATGGTAACTACAAGAATCCGGTTTTATATGCTGATTATTCCGATCCCGACGCCTGCCGTGTAGGAGATGATTATTATATGACTGCCTCCAGCTTCAACTGTATACCGGGGCTACCGGTTCTGCATTCAAAAGATTTGGTAAACTGGACTATTATCGGTTATGCTATAAATAAGATGCCCAAAGATGCTTCGTTCGGAAAAGGCGTGAATCATGGAGGTAGTGTATGGGCTCCGGCTATCCGCTATCATAAAGGCGAATTTTATATTTACTACGGCGATCCCGATTTAGGGATATTTATGACTAAAGCCAAAGACCCGGCAGGAGAATGGGAACCATTAACATTAGTAAAAGAAGGTAAAGGATTAATCGACGCCTGTCCTCTATTCGACGATGACGGACAAGTATATCTGGCGCATGCCTATGCAGGAAGCCGCGCAGGAATAAAGAGCCTGCTGGCCGTTACCCGCCTGACACCCGACGGCAAAAAGGCAGTAGGTGAATCGAAGATAATATATGACGGACACGATATAGACCCCACAATAGAAGGCCCTAAGTTCTATAAAAGGAATGGCTATTATTATATATTCGCCCCTGCGGGGGGTGTTGCTACCGGATGGCAATTAGCCATGCGTTCGGGAGATATATTCGGCCCATATGAAAGAAAGGTAGTAATGGATCAGGGTAAAACTGTAATAAACGGACCGCATCAGGGTGCATGGATAGACACGAAAACAGGCGAAGACTGGTTCCTTCATTTTCAGGATGTAGGAGCATTCGGACGCGTTATGCATCTGCAACCGATGATATGGAAAAATGACTGGCCTGTAATTGGCGAAGATAAGGATGGCGACGGCTGCGGCAACCCGGTACTGACTTATAAAAAGCCAAATGTAGGACAAGCATATCCGGTTGCCACTCCTCCCGAGAGCGATGAATTTAACTCAAACACACTAGGCTTACAATGGCAATGGCATGCCAACCCTCAGTCATGGTGGTATTTCACCAATCAGGAAAAAGGCTGTCTTAGCCTGTATTCGGTTCCGGTAGCTGATGACTATAAGAGCCTGTGGGATGTGCCGAACCTGCTGTTGCAAAAAACACCAGCTCCTGCTTTTATTGCAACGATGAAACTTACATTCAGGCCAGATGCACGCTTCTATGGCGAACGTACAGGACTGGTAGTGATGGGAATAGATTATGGACTACTCTCCTTTGAGAACACAGAAAATGGCTTCATCCTATCGCAGAATGAATGCATAAATGCTGAGAAAGGGAATAAAGAGGTTGTCAATGAGTCCATTACGATGAAAGATTCTACAATATACCTGAGAGTGAAGGTCGTAGCCGATGCTACCTGCATCTTTAGCTACAGTACCGATAACAAGAGATATACAGACTTGGGTAAAAGCTTTAAAGCAAAAGAAGGTAAATGGATTGGATCAAAAATCGGTACATTCTGTACACGCCCTGTTCTAAAGAATGATGGAGGGCGTGTCGATATAGATTGGTTCAGGATTACTGAATAAATGTTCTTTAGTTCAGATTGTTTTTAGGTTTTATTGGGAGGTGGAGGCAACTACTACTCATTGCCTCTCCCTCCTTGTATAAATGGCTTTTAAAACTCTGATATCTCACTCAATTCGGTCTTGAATCCCTTTACATCCGATAATACATACGGCTCTACACCTTTGGCTACTTTAGCCCGGTAGTTAACCAAACGGCAACCATCCACATCTTTCATCCAAATGGAAGGACGGTAATCCGGCGTCATAAGATCTACCTGCACATTATTGAGTTCTATATTACGTGCATGGCGGATAAAGAAGCCCGACGCAGGTATGGTTCCGAACATCCAGGGTTCAGGATATAAGCCCTCGTTTTCGGGAGGAGTAAGCTTCGCATCCTCCGCCGTGCCGCCACCCTTATATAATATGCGGATATCCGACAGGGTCACATCTTCGATATGATAATCAGGCACACCGCTAATAATAGAGGCATAGCGCGAATCGGCATTATAGACATTGACATTACTGATCGTTATCCTCGACATGCGCCCCATAGGAGTACCTTTCGGACTTCTCATACGCGAGCCCAGACGAAGAAAGATAGGAGCGTTCACTATATCCCGCATTGTAATATTGCTGATAACGATATCCTCCAGAAAGCCTCCGTCCACTGTTTCGAGGGCAAGACCACGGCAACGTTCGAATACACAATTGGATATGCTGATATTCCTGAATCCCCCACTCGACTCGGTGCCCAATTTTATACGTCCGGTTACATACCCCTGATCCGGGGCTTGTGGCTCATCCCGCCGGAATGTACCGTCTATTAGCGAACCCTTGTCGTATCCGCTTACATAGCAATTAGTTATGGTTATATTCTCCGTATCCCGGAAAAATCCTAAGCCATAGCTGCTTTTCAGTACGATAGCGTCATCCCACGGTGAATTTACCGAACAATCCGATATACGGACATTGCGGCAGCAATCTATATCGAAGCCATCCCTGTTTGTATCCACTTTTACATTGTGGATGGTCATATTATCCACGCCTGTAGCCAATAGCGCAAAATGTCCGCAGTTGACCATCGTCACGTCTTTAAGGATTACATTGCGGCATAGTTTCAAGCTCAACGCCTTATTCCCCACTCCGGGCAGCCGGCTTTCTTCGCGGGTAAGCCCGCGTCCGTCTATCATACCCTGACCGCAAACTGTTATGTTCCCGAGTTCTATCCCCCATATCAGGCTATTCTTCCAATGACTATGGCCGAAATCCTGAAAGCGGTTATGTTCATTATCCTCTGCGAGATCGTATCCTGATGCTTCTCCGGGATAAGCGGCCAATAATACAGACCCGGCATCCAGATAAAGCGTTATATTACTTTGCAGACGAACTGAATAACTCAGGTATGTACCTGCCGGAAAGAATATTGTTCCTCCCCCGTTCCTTGCGGCATCTTCAATAACCCGGTTTATAGCCGGCGAATCTATTTGTATGCCATCGCCCTTTGCCCCGTAATCTTTTACATTATAAAAAACGGATGCATTCAAATTCAAATAACTGAAAATCAACAATATAAAAAATACATATTTCATAATATTCATTCTAACGGCATTAAACGGAATGTCCGCAATTCGGAAGCATTCCCGTACATTGTATGATGTCTCGATAGATTCCAGAATCCATCTTTCTCTTTTCCCTGACTATTATCATAATCAATAACAGCCCAGCAAAGGCCGATCAGTTTATCCTCCCACAATTCGGAAGCGACCGAATGATCCACTCCTTTGGGTGAAGCATAATCGAACGGAGTTATATAAAACTCAAGTATAAGCTTACCGCTTTCGCCCTCTTTGAAATTATAGTTGTATGCATAACCGGAATAAGGTTTCTCCCTGAGCCACTGCTGTGGGCCCCAATACATACACCAATCACCATTTTTGGCCGGGGTGTATATATGATAATTCTGAGCATGCCGCCCGTGAAACAACAGCCAGGCATCTTCTTTACTTACATCCCGGAACGGATAAAACTTATCGATAAAGGGACCACCCGACCGGTCGCCGTCTATTACAACTTCAAATATATCGACCATAAGATCGTCACGCATAAAAGACCAGTAATCATCATAAACTTCGTAGAGAAAGTATAGCCTGTTCTGACCCTGCACCCATCCTACTTTCACTTTTATATCCAGATTCGCCTTATCAGGCCGGCTGTGCTTCCCTTCGTCCTCGGTCATAGATTCCATGCCTATAGTATAGCTATCGGGCACAATATCCCAGTCATCGGTGTTTCCGTCTATCCGTGGAATTTTGTCTGACGGGAAACAAAATACACTGAACACCGTATCGGTCTGCCCCCATAGAGGACTGATAAACACATATTGTATGAAGAGTATAAATACAGCAATACTCTTTTTCATATCATTCACTAATTATACCGGCCGTCTCTTTCCGGAAGAGTGCGGGCAACATATAATGATTATAATCAGCCTTTTCGTTTTGCCTGTATATACAGAAATACTCCTTCTGTCCGCTTTTCAGAGGCAAAACAGCCGCTAAAGCCGGAGCATCCGTCTTTTTCCCCGATTCGAAGAAAGAGAGTGGAGACTGTTGCATATAGGCATCCGACAAACGGATTTCGGAAGAAACCGGCATGACAGCATTGATCGTTTTCAACTTCATACTTTGCCCATAATACAAAGTAAAGGCTGTGCACTCCACACTGAACACATTATACTTACAGTAAACCGGCCTTAAACTACCATTACCTGTCTTTTCCAATACTTCTCCATAAGCTCCTCCGTACGACCAGAACAGGAAAATATCATCCGGTATTTTTACAGCGGAGACCTCTATGATAAGTCCGTTCGAAGAACTCAACGCGACCGCATTTACAGTAATTTCTCCTCCTTTCAATACCGGATCGGAAAGCCTGTATGTCAATTGCCTGCCGGACTGCTTTACATTTTTTACTTTGAAATCTCCCAGCCATATACTGCTCTGCCCTTGTACAATCCCGAACTTTAAATTTCCCGCCATTTCGGGTAAAAGGAAGGAAAATTCGGGATGTGCGGCGCCTTTTATTTTCGCCTCTTTATTTACTCCATTCAAGGTATAAGGAAAATCCGTTTCTATAGCCACAACACCTGACGGGAAATGAACATTTTCACTATTTTTGATTATAACAGGCTCCCGGTTCTTTGCTTTTATATTTATATTGTCAAATTTCCAGTCTCTTGCATATCTGACATCGCCTATCCTGTCTACATTGGCATCTATATCACTGAAGTTGAAATTCTTCATCAGAGAAGTCTCACTCCCTTCCACACTCATAAACGTTTTCGAATTCCGTACCTTAAAACCGGATAGATATATATCTTTGAAGTAGGGCATCCCTTTGTCCGGTTCCACTTCTTCAAGCATTTTCCTCCAGTGTTCAGGTATTTCTTTGTTTGCATATTCTTTGGGCAAAGTAGAATAACTATATGATGGATTCCAGTTCATTGTCGCTTCAAACACCGTTCTCACATTATCCATTTCTACATTCCTTATATAGATATGCTCGGTAGTGCCACCCCTGTTCATCGCTGATTTAAGGCGGATACCTACCGTTGTCCCCTTCGCTTTCAAGCCTTCGGCAAGCACGTGACGGATACCGCCCGAAGTCTCACTGCCGCATGTCAGTAATCCTCCGCCTGCACGCGATATACAATTGCGTATCACGATATATTCGGTAGGACGGTTTACCCGTAGACCATCGGCATCACGCCCCGATTTGAGACAAAAATTATCATCATTACAATCTATATCGCAGTTTTCTACTAATATATAGGATGATGAATCTATATCCACCCCATCCGTACTCGGCCCATGCCCTCCCACGTTGTTTTGGATAATAACCCCGTCTACAGTGCAATAAGACGAATAGAGAATCTGTATAGTCCAGAATCCCGCCTGACGAAAAGTAAGTCCCTTTACCGTTACATCCGACGATTCGGAAACCAAAAGTGTACGCGGACGTTTACAATCGTAATCCACAATCCACCTTAACCCCTTAGCTTCGTAATCCTTACGCATCGACCAGTAGGAATCCCAAAATACTTTACCTTGTGCATGTACCACACCTTCTCCGCTCACCATCACGTTTTTTTGTCCCAGAATATTTATTAACGCCGATGGCCACTGCATCTCTATCCCCGCAACCCGTGTATCCATCTCGGGATAATCTTTCAGATCGGTACTGCCGAGTAGAGTGGTACGCTTAGGAATAATAAAATGAACTCCTTCTTTCAGATAAACAGAGCCTGTAAGATATTTTCCCGGAGAAAAGGTAACAGTTCCGCCACCATTTCCGGCACATTCGTCGATGGCCTTCTGAATAGCTTTTGTATTCATTGCAATACCATCGCCCACCGCACCATAGTCGGTTACATTATACGACCTGTTATTTTTCGGTAAATTTCTCGCACCCGTTTTCCCTACCCAGTTCAATTCGGGGATACGGCTCGCATAAGTCATGCAAGTCACATATAAACAGATTATTAAAATAAAAAAACGGATACTATTTATCATAATTATATTTATTAGCCCCCTAGCCCCCATAGGGGGAACTTTTAATACAGCTGTATTCTCTTTGTGGCTTCCCAAAAGGAGCAGCGCTAAAAAGGTAACACATGTAACAACTTTTACAGTGAACAGTTAACAACTCGTAAGATGTAAAAAACCTTTGCGCCTTTACCTCTTTGCGTGAAACAAAATAAACAGGCTGCCTTTTCCGTAACTTGTAACTGCCCTAGGGCGAAGTAACTCGTAACTTGTTAAAAAGTAACAAAGGTAACAACCTTTACAGTTAACAGTGAACAGTCATCAGTTAACAACTTGTATCTCGTATCTTGTTTACTCGTAACTCGTAACTTGTAACTGTTAAAAGGTAACAAAGGTAACACATATTACATATTTTAAAACCTGTAACCTTTCACTCATTATCAACACTTTGACAACACTGTATAGATAAAATTGTTACTTTCCGATCACATTATTTTTTCCGGCTCTGAGACTTTGCCAGTTTCATCATTTCTATACCCGTATCGATGATAAGCCCCAGTCCATGCTTTTCGTTCTCGCCCACCGGACGGTTGTAATAGAAAGGCAAATCGTCGGTGATTCCCGTACCGACACATACATTCCTAAAATGCCCGTCTGCTGTTATCTGCTTTTCTTTCAAGGCCTTCCATGCAATCTGGGCTATAGCGGTATAAGCCGGATCTATCCATTTATTGTTTACAGCCTTAGCAATACCATAGATATACATGGCTGTAACAGATGACTCGTCATACGATTCAGGCTTATCCAGCAACTGATTCCACATGCCATTTGCATTCTGGTATCGGGATGCACCGACAATCTGTTTTTCAAGCAGGGCTATAAGTTCCCCACGCCTCGGGTGAGTATCCGGCATTACATCCAGAAGCATCACTAAGGAGACAGTTATCCAACCGTTCGCCCGTCCCCAGAATGCCACACCATTGCGTTTCATATCAGTATAATAGCAATGGTAAAACAGTTGCTTTTCGGAGCACCACAGGTAACCGGCAATATTGATAATCTGGCGTGCTGCCTCATCATAGTATTTCGCTTCCCCTGTCATCTTTGCCATTTGCGACAAAAAGGAGACACTCATATAAACGTCGTCGGCCCAGACCGTCATCTCACGGGGAAATGTCCGGCAAAGCGTACCGTCCGATAAGCGTACCTGCCCATTCATTATATGATCGGCTGCCGTTTCTATATATGTCTTATATTCCGCTCTCTTATCCAGCATATATACATCAATCACCGCCGCGCCCATTGCCCCGCAATCATCCAGTTCCTTTGTATTCCATAATTGTCCGAAAGGCCAGTGCCAATGTTTCCGGTCGTTACGGAATGTATTTTTAAAATATCCGTAATTGGCAAAGCCAAAAGCGACATGATTTTTCGCATAGTCCGTATATTTCGGCTCATTGAGGTATTCACCCAGATGCATCATGCTCATATCCAGCACTCCATTGGAATAATGCCACTCTGTAAGCGGACTTTTAAACCTGACGTCTTCACCTTTTGGTATCTCCTTTGTACTGTTGTATGTAACTCCGGTGGTGACTCCTACAAACTGTGTCACAGGTTGTTTCAATATATTGTCGGCGACAGCCCTTATACATTCTTCATCGGTACGTTGTTGTCCGAATACCGGGATTGATAATAAAGAGAATACTCCGAGAATGATTGATGCAGTTCGTTTCATATAATTATAAAAGTTTTTATTTCAAGATTTTATGTATCTGTCAATTTTGTTCTATTCCATATCAGTTACCGTCCGGTTTTACTATCGAAGAGAATGGAGTGGCCGGAATACCGAATTTATCAGGGTCATCGGGATGAGCCGGATCGAAAGGCCTGACATCTTTTCTGATGTATTTTTTTACAGGCAGGTTATTATCGATCATGCCTTTTAGTATGCACCTGGCTATTTCGGTTCCTCCATAAGGATTGAAATGTGTATTATCAGCCAGCGGTTCTTTCTGATTCGGGAAAGTACCTGCGGGATAATAGACAAAAGCTCGTTTTGACCCTTCCACGCCCCATGCTTCATATAATGTCGCACTCATATTATTGAGGTCGATGAGTGTAATATTTTCTTCTTTTGCCAATTGCCTTACAGCGTCGGGATAATCGCCATGCGTATTTTTCACTTTCCCGTTATCATCAAAGAAGCGGCGGTGCATAGATGTTACCAATACGGGAATCGCTCCTTTTTCGCGGGTCTTACTAGCAAGATATTTCAAATCGCTTTTATAACTTGTATAGGGGCCTTTCCCCTCTCCTTTCTGTTTCTGGTCGTTATGCCCGAACTCGATGAACAGGTAATCGCCTTTTCTCATTTTAGAAAGGAGTTTGGCAAATCTTTTTGAGGTAACGAATGTATTGGCCGCTTCACCCGATTCTGCATAATTGGCTATCGCAATATCAGAGGTAAAGAATCCCGGGAAAATCTGCCCCCAACCGCACCACGGCTCTTCGGCTTCATCCACCACCGTAGAATTTCCTGCAAGGAATATGGTCGGAATATTATCAGCCTTTTCTATTTCTATCTTTGCTACCGCCGGATTCTTCCCGTTAAACTCCAACGTAAGTTTATCGTCCCAAATAAGTTTTCCTGTTTCACGCTTCTTTATCCGCACCGAATCCGTATCTCCGATTTTTGTATTACGAATATTCACGGCAAAAGTATGAGCCGAATATTTACCCTTTGAGGTTTTGATATTGGCAAGCATCAGCCTGCGCGACTCGGCTTTCACGGTTGTGTTGCTTTCACCTTTATCGCTGCCTAATACAACCGTTACCTTATAATTGCCTTCGGGTACATCTACGGAAAAGAAAAATGGATTCCCGTCTATCGGATTTGTATTCAAATCATAACCGTATACCGGATTTTCGCCATAGATAGTATTCGACGGCACAGATGTATAACCTTTTACAGGTTTATCCGTAAAGTTGAATTTATAAGCCGTCTGCTGTCCGAGGACAGTTATCGAACTTAAAAGAAGCAGAAAGATGTAACAGGTTTTTCTCATTTGATATACTGTTTAATCCATATGAAAAACTTCCTGCAACGGAATGGATACGGGCGAGTTATCCGGATTCGTATCCATAATATCAGCCATATGAGCCCACCATTTCTGCACAATCGGATTACCGCCTAAGTCCTGAGAGGAACTATCGCCATCAATAACCTGATAACCAAACAATAGATTCGTTTCCTTATCCCAGAAAATCGTATAATCGGATACACCCGTATCTTTGAGTAATTGCTTCAGTTCCGGCCAGATAGCGTTGTGTCTTTTCTCATACTCTGCTTCGAATCCCGGTTTCAAATACATTTTAAAAGCTTGTCTTTTCATGATATGTTATTATTTCAATATATACTGGTTCAAAGAAAAACCATTCAGACTTTGTAAGCCTTCTATTACCGACTGCCCGTTTATGATAGCCCCGTCGTATGTTGTATGCACACTGTCAACGAACAGTTGCTTTCCTTTTTCTTCACCCATGGCATCGCATTTATCAGCCGTGCGATCATTGAGGTCGATAAATTCCACACCTTCCTGCCGGGCCACTTCTTTTGCCCATTTGGTATATGTTTCGGTCATACGGTTCATTTTTCCGTTTGTCCATCTGTTGCCGGGTGTAGGGGACAGCACAACCGGTATGGCTCCGACCGCTTTTGCCTGACGGATATAGATACGCAGATAGTGACCAAAAGTGAACACTTCTTCGGGGCCGCCGTTACGTTCCATTATTACCACCTGAGACTCATCCCCCGTACCATTGAGTGAAGCACGCGCACGCCCTGTATTCAGAGGGCCTCCATCGTTATGTCCGAACTGTATAAACAGATAATCGCCTTTTCGGATACCCGGCAATACCTTATTCCAGAGATCTTCGGTAAAGAATGTCCGGCTACTGCGTCCGCCTAATGCATGATTTTCTACTGATATACGTGTTGTATCGAAAAATTGCTGAAAGAAGCTTCCCCAGCCCCACTGACCGCCGTCACCTTTCCCCCGGCCATTCTTTACGGTAGAGTCGCCGATGAGGAATATCACCGGTGCTTTATCGTTTACCCGTGAGCTGCCTGAGGCGACCGCATCGGGACGTGTAGTATCTTCTATCCCGAATATAGGGGACTTGGTTGTCTGTGGAGAAGTATAATATTGTATGGCACTGTCATTCATGCGCGGGTAGAATTTTTTCAACAGGTTTATCATTTCCGCTCCTGCCAGTAATACAGGCCCGTAACCATGCGCCGCATATACATTCACCGGACGGTAGTAATAGAATGCCGGATCAAATGCCATGCCTGTACCTACACAAGTACCTTCTACCTCTCCGGCATTGTTTATCTTGGTAGAAACCGCGTTCCAGCCCAGTTGCACCACCGGACCATAAGCCAGAGGATCTATCCAGCCTTTGTTTATGGCACGGGCGATACAATATACATATATCGCTGTAGCCGAAGTCTCCGGATACGAATCGTTTCTATCCAGCAACTGATGCCAGAATCCTTCTCCCGACTGATACGAAGCTATTCCTTTGATATGCGCACGCAGTTGTTCCAGTATGCGTTGCCGTTCAGGATGGTTTTCGGGTAATACATCCAGTACTTCAGTCATAGTCAGCACAGCCCATCCGTTGGCACGTCCCCAGAAAAACGCAGGATGGTCTGTCATAGACTCTACCCAGCCATGCATATACAATCCTTTTTCTTTCACAAACATACGTTCCGAGAATTGTTTGATTTGCTTCACCGCTTCATTATAATATTTGGCGTCTCCCGTCAGTTTTCCCATTTGTACTATCGCAGGGATACTCATATACATGTCGTCGAGCCAGAGCGTGTTCATTTGCGGGCGCTTACGGGCAAATGTGCCGTCGCTCAGGCGGTATTCCTTATACATGATGTAGTTCATATAGTTGTCTATAATACTTCTCAGCTCATAGTCAGGTTTGTCCTGTTGCAGCTTTATCATCGCGGCGCACATAGCGCCTGCGTCATCGAGCGCATGAGGAGTAAGCATCTGTTTCATCTGCGGGTCGATAACCCCGTAATCGTTCATCAGTCTTTTGAAATGAGGAGCGGCATCCGACAGTAATCTGAATCTGTCGTCCACATACTTATAATATGCCTTATCGCCGGTAGCCTTCGCCACTTCAAGCATTCCGGAGTAGGTTACCCCCCATTCATAACTCGCAAGGCGGAAATTACCCCGTTCCAGAATCGCATTTTTGTCCACTTTGGATAAGTCGGTAATTACCTTATGGCTATCTTTATCTACAACCCGTGCCGGAGTAGTTTCATCCAGATATTTCAGAACTCTGTCCAAGGATGCTTTTATATCCTTTTCGGTCAGTTCCCTGTATGGAGTATTATAATCGGGAGTCAAAAGATGTAATGGCGTATTGAAATCATTTACTTTCTCCTGCTTCTTTTGAGCAAATGAAATGAAACAATTAAATAATAATACGCCCAATATAAATATGTTCTTTTTCATGAGATTTTTTATTACAAATAAAGCTTTTTCTACAGATAGAGAGTATGTAAAATCATTCAAATAGATAGAAATATGGTTCTATTCCTACTTATTTACGGCTTGATTTATATTTACGATCATCAAACTTAACTTCTTTCCATCGGTAAGATAACCGGACTGAATCAATATCCGGGTATTATCCGGACTGAACGACGGATGTGTATGATCCGGCTTCATCCGGTGATTTGCAGTTAACAACTTCCTTTCTCCGGTCATACTGTTTATAAGATAAACTTCCCCTTCGAAATTATCCGATGCTCCCCACTTTCCATCCGAAGTACCTCCGCAATGCCAGAATCCGGAGCCGTAATCGAGTTGTCCGAGTAGCTG
Organism: Dysgonomonas sp. UBA7710; assembly: GCF_002482385.1. GTDB lineage: Bacteria > Bacteroidota > Bacteroidia > Bacteroidales > Dysgonomonadaceae > Dysgonomonas. The sequence goes on from NZ_DLFW01000047.1 coordinate 105,116, forward strand.
AACTTCATCTGTGCGGACATTAATGCGAAATAAGCCGGTCGGTCTTTTGCGCAAACGGGGTAAATGTCCCATCACATTGAAATATACATGATCCCTGTCTACCCATGTTTCGTGTGTTACCCAATCGTCAGCATCTTCTACAAATAGGGGACGGTTATCCGAACCATCCGCTTTTGTAATCCACATGCGCTGCGGAGCATCCCCCCCTGTTTCCTGACAATATAGGATTTCTCCTGCCAGAAAAGGATTTGCCTGTACATGTCCCATTGTAAAAGGTACATCTATGACTGTGGATATATCTCCCGTTTTCAGGTCAATTGCCCTTATACCGGAAGGTACCTGTGCTATACGGAACTCATTATCATCTTCTGCTTTTTCTACTTTTGCACCAATAAGCCGTACGCCAACATATGCTTTCGTTTCACCGGCATCGAGTGTAAAACCACCAGACTCCGCTAAGTGGGAAGGCAATACTGCAATGGCACGCTCGTAGGCTTCTTTTTGCTTTATCGTATTTCTGTAGCTATCATTAAGTAATGAATCGAGATTTAGCTCTATCAGTGTTTTTACATTATTCTCCGTTCTGAAATAATATAATTTATTGGAAAGACGCGCCACATTCAGACTGCCTGTACCTGTACCCTCACCATCTGTCAGTTGGATAATCTCCCCGGTCGCTTCCGACACGGCAAACGCCTGTGAATGCTTATCTGCCGAACGGTCGGAAGACCTGAAAACGATATACCTCCCATCCGAAGTCCATTGCGGATGCGTCGGATATAATTTAGCATCACTATACGTACCGTTTGTAAGTGCCGTTATTGTATATCCGGTACGGGTATCTACCATCACAAATTTCTCAGAAGGAAAACGCTTGCCGATATCCGAAGCCCGGGTAAAAAGGGACAGGCAAAGGAGTACTATTAAGATTGTGGTATATCTATTCATCATTTAAATGTTATATAAACATAGTCCTTAAACTCGTATCCGCGATAAGTCACAGTCAGTTCAACTCTTGTTTTCTTACCTGCAGGGATATCTTTTGTTGTTATTTTTCTTATTCTCTCGTTTCCTCCTACCGACCAGCTATATGAATCATAATCCATCCCGGCATCCAGTTCTACATAATCTTTATCTACAACAATATCCTTTACGGGAAAACATTTGCCCAAATCGGCTCCGAAATAAAACCCGGATTGGGCAGGCTGGTTATAAGCCACATTCTGAGTAGCGATGCTAATCCTGTAAACAGGGTCCTCGAGGAACGAATGGAACCTATAACCGGTATCATTTGTAGATACATATAATCTCAGATTCTTATTGTCTTTTGTCCTGAAAAGCACCTCTTCACGCCAATCACCGATAATATCGCCTTGCAGGCACGGAGTAGCTTTCGTTCCATTATTGGAAAGGCATTCATCGGCAGAGAAAATGACCTTAGAGATCTTGTTTTTATAATCGTACTTTGTAATACTTACTTTATCCAACAACTCTCTCAGCAGGTCTCCATCCCACCAGCAAGCCATATTTACCGATACATTTTCTATAGAAGGATTAATACATTGTCCGTCCACATTGTAAATCCCATTACTGAAATGCGACCACATCTCCACTCCGGTATGCTCAGGGTCAATATCGGCAGCCATACAGCGCCCGACATCCTCTGATGCTTTTATCTGGAAAAGAACTTCCCCTGTTGCAGCATCACGGTAACTGGAACCATCGCGCCTGTTTTCGTGGCAATCCCAAACCTGCATTCCTTTTCTGCGGGGATCGAACACAGTCATATGCATCGCATCGCCATGCCCCATCTGTGTGCTATACAGGCCTGTTCCATCATGATCTATCGCACAAGAACCATATATAATCTCATCGCATCCGTCCCCGTCGACATCTCCTACCCTAAGGTTGTGATTGCCCTGCCCGGCATATTTCCCGTTTCCGGGCTGATCGGAGTCAAACACCCAGCGGTTTGTCAGCTTGCCCTTTCGCCAGTCAAAGGCAGCCAGCACTGTGCGTGTATAATATCCACGACACATAACCACACTCGGGTACTCTCCATCGAGATAAGCGACACAAGCAAGGAAACGGTCTACCCGATTGCCTCTGGTATCGCCCCATGCACTTACATCTCCTCTCTGCGGAATATAATCGATTGTAGACATTGCTTCGCCTGTTTGCCCATTGAAGACTGTAAGATATTCAGGCCCTTCTATTATAAAACCGTATTTATTTCGGTAGTCGGCATCAGCCTTACCTATGATATTTCCTTTTCCGTCGACAGTCCCGTCAGCTGTTTTCATAACAATCTCGGCCTTACCGTCATTGTCCAGATCGTAGACCATAAATTGTGTATAATGCGCGCCTGCACGGATATTCTGTCCGAGGTCTATGCGCCATAATTTTTCACCGCTCAACTTGTAGCAGTCTATATATACATTTCCGGTATAACCGTTATGTGAGTTGTCATGGGCATTTGAAGGGTCCCACTTCAATATAACTTCATATTCTCCGTCGCCATCGACATCTCCTACCGAAGCATCATTGGGTGCATAGGTATATGTTTGTCCGTCGGGAGTTATGCCCGACGAGGGTATGTCCAATGGAATATTTAAGCAGCCAACAGGTGCATCAGCCGGTAATGTGTAAGATTGTTCGTCAATCTCTGTCTCTCTTAATATTTGTTTTAACTGGTAGGTAAGCGCCCCATCCGGTTGTATCTTGTCCTCAAAGTATGTTTTACCCGAAACAGGTTCTGAATTTATCTTTTTCCCGTTTCTGTATATATTAAAAGAAGCGTCTGAAGCATCCGATGAAAGATAACGCCAACTTATAGAATTTGTATTGCTATTCTTCTTTACCGCAACGAGTCCTCTCCCTAACTTCTCCCTCTTGAGCCTGGAATAGTTATAATTGGGTTGGGAGATAATATGTGTGGTAATAAGTAATAATAGGGAAAGTAATAGGTTGTACTTCATACTACTGAATTTTTATTTTATAAATGAGGGTGTGTCAAAAGGGGCACAGTACTATCAATGTGCTACCCTCTTTGTCATTGGCTCCGCTTCGCTCTGCCGAACGTTGTTTCTGAGTGTAACGAAGGATCTCGACCCAGAGAAACGAGATGTTTCACTCCGTTCAACATGACAACCAACGGTCACAGGAGCGTAGCGTATGTAAATAGAAAGTGAAAAATACTTTTGACACACCCTCATTTAAAGATATTCTTAGAAAACAGGCAGATTAATTACCATTCGGGATTTTGCATAGCCTGCTTTTCTCCTGCGGATAAAGATTGTCCGTTTTTAGTTACAGCATCGAGGAAAGTTTGTGGCAATGGACGAAGGTAGTGCTTACTTGCCTTAAAAGCCGAACCTGTAATAACCGAACCGTCATTAAATGCTTCAAACCGTTTTTCAAGCTGTTTGCTACGAGCCAAGTCTGGCCAACGATGTAATTCACCCATCAATTCACGAGAACGCTCATTCATGATAAAGACCATAAACTTCTCGGCATCTGAACTTGCATTCAGAACATCATAAAATTCTTTTGTGGAATTAAATATATCACTTACCGACGCAAACTGCATCACACTCTTTGTAGGAGCTGTCGTCTCCGGCATATTATTATTAGATTCGTAGTATGTATTTGTCTCCGAGTACACTGCAAATCCGGTACCACTCCCGTGTCCTGCCGAATTCTTCTTATAAGCCTGTCCTCCGTCGACATTTTTATTACGCACTTCCCCATCAGCATATCCGGCTCTCTCACGTAGCTTATTGATATACGGAAGAGCTTCACTGTATTTACCCTGACGGCCATAAGCCTCCGCAACCATCAGATAATCCTCTGCCGAACGGGCCAGTATACCATCGCGGCATCCGAACTGATCTGCAACTGTAGTACGCGAACCATCACGGAATTTACTTAATGCGACATAACGTGATTTAGTCGCATATGTACCACTGTTGCCATGTTCGCCGATGTATAATTTTGACTCACCTTTAAAGTAGCGGACAAACATATAAGGGGCATAATAATTAAGGTTGTCTGAAGTATAACGGGTATCTCCTGCATCGTTAACTATATAGCGGACCGCTTCTTCTCCTCCGGTAAATCTAGGATCATCTGCCGTTTTTCCGGCAGGGGCGTAACTACCCCACTTAGGTGCCGCCGAAGGGTTATTGCAACGATATGATGTTATATAACTTTTCCAAAAACGTGAATCATTCACCCTGTCATATACATCAAGGGCATATTCGGTTGTACGCAAACGGGAAAATTCACGGTCACCCGATATATCCCTCTTCAAACCCACAAGATTCTGATAAAGAGATGGATAATACAAATGTACCTGATTACCATAACGACCTTTAGATGAGGCATCATTTGAAAACTGGGCGGCTAATACAACTTCCGTTACTTTTTCATTTGCACCGTTAGGCTCCTGATAATTCCATAAATCAACAAAATCATTACATAAAGGATGAGCGGTAATAACCTCCTTTGAAAATTTTATAACATCGTCTAAGTCCTGAGTTTTATAACCACTATTCCAGGAGTCGTTTAATTCACTCGCCCGGAATAAACAAGCTTTGGCAATAAAATGAGCTGCCGCCCATTTTGTTAAACGGCCTGTTTGGCTGACGCTTGGAGGTAATAAATTGTACGCTTCTTTCAAATCGGATATTACAAGATTGTATGTATCTTCAATACTGCCACGTTCAAAATCGGTCGTTGCACCTATGACAGGTTCCTTCAATAAAGGCACTCCTCCGAATTGACAAACTAAACGGAAATAGTTGAATCCCCTCATAAAATACCCTTCTCCCAAACGGGTATTATAATTAGCGCTATTCGAATCATAATACAGAGGAACATTCTTTATCAATATATTAGCCGAAGATATGCCGGAATACATATTATCCCATAGTTCGGGCATTCCATTTGCCCTGCTGGGATCAAAAGCCGATGTATAACTATTGTAAGGTTCCTGAATCCCGTCATTTGCCACAGCCATCTCGTCTGTCCCGTATTGCCAGAGGGTATAGACCCATTCATAGTTGAAATGAAACTCAAGATTTTGATAGAGGCCGATAGACAGCTTGTCAAGACCTTCCTGTGTTTCGAAAGACTGCGTACTTTCTGTTGTTATCAATTTCTCATTGAGAAAATCAGCGCTACAAGACGAAAGGCCAAATATTGAGGATGCAATTATCAACCCCGTATATAATATTTTATATTTATTATTCATAATAAGCATTTATTAAAATCCGACATTAATACCAAAAACAAAACTACGGTTGAATGTAGACCCACCTAAGTCCGGATCGATAAAGTCTATCTTTGAATAAATGAGGCCCGGATTCATACATTGTGCATAAAGCTTAAGATTATTAATACCTAAAGATTTGGTTATTTTCGGAGAGAAGTTATATCCTAATGAGATATTTCTCAATTTGACGAACGAACCGTCGCGATAACTCATCGAAGCTTTGTATGTATCACCATTCTCTCCACCTACACCTGGAGCATAATATTCAGCACTTTCATTCACTCCTTCAATCCAGTAGTCGAGTTTGCGCATAGCAAAACGTCCGGAAAGAGTTTCCTCTCCTGTACGAACAGTAAACCCAAAACGCCCGTATAAGAAGAACGATAGTTCCCAGTTTTTATAAGTAAATGTATTCAGTAGGCCTCCGGACCAGTCAGGGCGAGCTTTACCTACAATTTGCCTGTCATTATTAGCATCTATATTTCCGTCTCCATTAAGATCCCTGACTTTCAACTGTCCCGGTTCACGGCCATATTTTGCAGCTTCTTCTTTTTCGCTGGTTTTCCACACACCATCGTAGACATAGTCATAATACGAGCCTATAGATTCTCCGACAAACCATCCGTTGGCTATATCCTGAGTTTTTCCATCCGCCAACTCTGTAATCTTATTTTTATCAGCAGAGAACGTAATAGACGAAGTCCATCCAAAATCTTTTGTTTGTATATTAGTTGTATTTAAAGTGATATCAATCCCTTTATTTTCAGTCTTTCCTACATTTGCCCAGGTTCTCAAATAGCCGGTCAGAGAAGGTAAACTTTTTGTCATCAACAGGTCTGAGGTTTTCGATTTATATAAATCGATAGAGCCTCCTATACGTCCTTTCAGGAAAGAGAAGTCTAAACCCAGATTATATTGGGTAGTCTTTTCCCATCCCAATTCCGGATTTGCCATTACTACCGGATCTTTTGCAGAAGGGTCTGATGCGACCATACCATTTACCGTAACGTCTCCGAAATGGTAATAGTTAGGAGCAATAGCACCTTTTGTCGCATATGCATCAATTGCCGAGTTTCCTGTAATACCCACACCTAAACGAAGTTTAAGCAAGTTGATCCAACTCATCTCTTTCAGAAATTCTTCCTGCTCTGCTCTCCAACCCAAAGCTGCAGATGGAAAGAAATCCCATTTATGCCCCTCTGCCAATTGAGACGCTCCGTCCCAACGCCCGGAAGCCGTAAGAAGATATTTATCTGAAAATGCATAATTCATACGAACCATATATGATTGGAGAGATGTTTCTGTGAGATACGTTCCATAGCTTTGGATATCGCTTTTCGAAGCAATGTTATACCAGAGTTCCTGTGATGAATTAACATAGCTTCTCATATTTGAACCTTCCAGATGATAGGCTGATGCACTTTGCAATAAAGTAAGACCTAAATTATGCTTGCCAATAGTCTTGTCGTAATACAACAGATTGTCCAGAGTCCATGAGCGTTTGGTTTCAGTATTGTACTGAGCCAGATTTTTCCCATCCCCATTTATAGATTCAGCCGGATCGGCTATACCTGTACGACCATAACGGAAATCGGGTCCGAACTGGAAACGGTACCGCAGTCCGTCCAATACCTCTGCCATCTTTCCCATATTCAATTCGGCATAAAAACTACCGAAAGCACGAAGATTCTGCCGTTGATTGTTACAATATTCAGCCTCTCTTATCGGGTTGATGATATTTACGTCTCCTCCCGGATTTCGGATATATCCCCCATTATCATCATAAGGTACAGTCCAGGGTAGCATACCTTGCAAAGCAAAATAGAGATTGGATGCACCCGTTGTACTCTTGCGAAAGTTATAACCATACTCCTGGTCTCCCCATGTGACATTCATGCTACCCCCTAACTTGAACCAATCGTTCGCTTGCATATCCACACTCGTTTTTGCAGTATATCTTTGATAACGTTGTCCCGGTTGCGTGCCGTCCTGATTTAAATATCCAAAGGAGAAATAAGCCTGCATTTTATCAGAACCTCCGCTGGCACTAAGTGTATGCTCGTGAGTAAAAGCCGTTTGAAGACCTGCGTCTGTCCAATCATAAGTAGGGACAAGGCTCCCATCCCAAGAACCGCCGGCCCATCCTTTTTTGAATTGAGCCCATGCATAAGGATCTTGTCCATATACCTTTTCATCATTCTCCATCGAAATAGTTGTAGATCCATTATATGTGCCTGCTTTTATCTTTGCCGCACGGCTATAATCAATCCATTCCTGAGAATTCATCATTTCCAGTCGGTCATGCATATTTTCCACGGAAAAAGTTCCTGAATAATTTATTGAGACTTTACCAGTCTTACCTCTCTTCGTTGTAACAAGAATTACCCCATTGGCACCTCTTGATCCATAAATAGCTGCTGCCGAGGCATCTTTAAGAACATCTACCGACTCTATATCGCCCGGATTTAAATTTTCAATACCTAATCCCTGTAATGGAATACCATCCACTACATATAAAGGGCCATTAGTCGCATTGATAGAACGTTCACCACGTACACGTATAGAGCCTACTTCTCCCGGACGTTCATTAGAAGTTATATCTACTCCGGCTAGTTTTCCCTGCATAGCTTGTAAAACATTTTGCACAGGCATAGCTTTCATTTCTTTCTCACCAACTCTCACCATAGCTCCGGTCACATCACTTTTCTTCTGAACTCCATATCCAACAACGATTACTTCATCCAGCATCTGTGTATCTTCGTGAAGCACAATTTTAATGTGTGTTTGTGATCCTACCGTAATATTCTGCTCAATATAGCCGATGAGCTTTATATTGAGTACATCCTGGGCACCTGCCACAACAGAAAAATTTCCGTCATGATCTGTTACCGTTCCTTTTGTTGATCCTTTTACTGTTATTACAGCTCCGATTACACCATCTCCCAAATCATCGACAACTGTACCGGTTACAGTCTTTGTCTGCGCAAAAACTAATGTCGACATAAAAACGAGAATCAATGTCAACATACCTCTGGCTCTTAAAAGCCGTTTTCCATGGTAATTCCTCATAAATATTAATTTAAAATGGTAATTGAGTTTCGTGTGTTTAAATTCTTTTTGCTTTAGATTCTAAAAATTACAACACCAGGTTTTTCATATTTCGATTTACAGCAGCAAAACTAAGATTAACATATTTTCAGAAAAATGTATTTTTGTTCATAGTTATGGAAATTCATTTTTGCTATTACAAAACATACAATATTGTAAAAATGCAAATTTCGGAAATTGTTTACAGGAAACAGTTACAAGCCAGACTTTCGCAGATTGCAGGACAAAGGAACATGACATCTGTAAAATCGTTCAATCTCATAGATTTTTAGCCACCCGGCCCCGAATAAACATTAGTTTTCGTACTTTTGATAAGAGTTTCAAATATTGTTAGCCTTATGAACCTATTGAAATCTATAGTCTTCATTATTCTATTCATTATCTTACCTGTAAAATCGTATCCGGCAAAGGACAACAATTTGCAGTTCACACAAATCAGTACGAAAGACGGGCTGTCGCAAAATACTGTCCGGGCAATTCTCGAGGATAAAAAAGGTTTTATCTGGGCAGGAACTTTAGATGGACTGAACAGATATGATGGCTATAATCTTATTGCTTACAAACCTCAGCTTAACAATCCGAATTCACTGATAGACCATCGTATAAAAGACGTTTTTCAGGACAAAGACGGGTATTTGTGGATCAAGACATATAAGAATGAGTTCAGCTGTTATAATCCGGTTTCAGATTCCTTTGTAAACTACCATTCACAGGGAAATAAGATCCATGAAAACAATGCATATTATATAAATTATTATGAAACTTCGGATGGTACTATCTGGTTGTGGGGAAATACCAACGGTTGCCTGCGAATACACAAAACGGGGAGTAGATTTTCCACAAAATCATTTCTTACCGGGAAGACAACAGAGAATAAGAAAGACTGTAAATTTCTCTTCGAAGACTCCAAAGCTGCAATATGGGTTGGCGGCGAATCCGGTCTTTTCATGATATCGGGAGATAAGGCAGATACTCTCTTTTACAATGAACATTCTTTTACTAAAGCAATAGAACTTAATAATAAAATATACTTCATAACCGAAAAGTCGGCTATCGTCGAATATGATATTAAACGAAAATCATTTCAGGAAACTGCCAACACCTCACTCAATGACATTTATTCCGATGTGACTAAATTATCAGATAATGAACTATTGATAACAACAAAAGCGTCGGGACTTATTTCATATAATATAAGTACCGGACTTTTTGACAAACCTGTTTGGGCAAAAGATCCGCAACTCGCAGGTAATACAGAGTTTATAATCGATAAGAATCAGGGTATCTGGATATATAATCACTCCGGTATAGTATGGTATTATAATCAAAACAGCCGAAAGGTAAAAAAGATGGAATTAATACCATCGGCTATTGCTCAAATCATCGACTTAGAGAGATATAATGTATTCATAGATTCTAAAGGTTTCATCTGGATTACGACATATGGGAATGGACTATTTTACTATAATCCTGAAACTGAGATTCTACAGAACTATAAGTATAGCGCCGACAAGAACAGTCCTGCATCGGATTATCTCCTGTCCATCACGGAAGACAGATATGGAAATATCTGGATTGGAAGCGAATATGCAGGTATCATTAAGGTTACCAAACCCAATTACGACATACAGATTGTCCGCCCTGAGATAGAGACTTCAATAGGGAAAAACAACAATGTACGCACAATATATGCCGACGCATTCGACAAAACATGGGTAGGCACAAAGAATGGCAGCTTATATGTATATGAAGACATCCTGGAAGCCGGGAGATGTATATATAAAGATATGAATCCTTATACTTTGACCGAAGACTCCAGAAAAAGAATGTGGGTAGGGACTAAAGGAAAAGGCTTATACATCATAGATCTGGCCACATACAAAGAAATAGCTCACTATACGAATATAGAGACAGATACCAATTCACTAAGCTACAATACCATCTTCAATATATATAAAGACAATAAAAGCCGTATGTGGATAGGCACTTTCGGAGGAGGGATAAACCTTGCCGAAGATACACCCGGCGGTATTAAGTTCAAACGTTTCTTCTTCGACGACGGCAACCGTAGTTATATCAGGTATATATATCAGGATAGTAAAGACCGTATATGGGCAGGAAGTAGCGACGGCATCCTTTTATTCAATCCGGAAGAGTTGATAAAAAATCCTAAAGCCTATAAAACATACCGCATGAACCTGAATAAGAAAAACGGTATTAACTGTAATGATATAAAGACAATATTTGAAGACGAGGAAGGCATCATCTGGATAGGTACTGCCGGAGGCGGACTAAATAAGTTTATTCCTGCTACCGCGGAGAATGATGAACATTTTATAGCCTATACTACTGCAAACGGTTTGTCCGGTGATTTTGTATCAGGTATTCAAGAAGACAAAGAACATAATCTGTGGATCAGCACAGAAAGTGGAATAACCAAGTTTAATAAGAATACAAACACATTCATAATCTATCAGTTTTCTGAGAAAACATACGGCAACCATTTCAATGAGAATGCAAATATCCACTACAAAAACGGCAATATGTTGTGGGGTAGCCTCGATGGATTAATCGTTTTCAACCCCGAATCGTTCGTGCCCGACCAAAATACCCCACCTGTTACATTGACAGACTTTTTCATTTATGATGTCAAGGTTGAGGCCGGAAAAAAAGACTCACCCCTGAAACAATCGATAAGCTATTCCGATAAAATAAACTTAAACTATAAGCAGAATACATTCACTATCGAATTCGCCTCCTTAGTATTAAAAGATCCGGCAAAAAACAGGTACGTTTATATGCTGGAAAACTATGACAAGCAATGGAGCGCGATAAGCCATTATAATACAGCCACCTACAAAAACCTTTCATCGGGGAAATATATATTCAAGGTAAGAGGGACAAACAGTGACGGAATCTGGAATGAGGAAGTCACACAGATTGAAATCATTATCTCACCCCCTTTCTGGAAGTCATGGTATGCCTATATTATTTATGGCCTGTTAGTAATGCTCCTTTTATACATCGCTTTCAGACTTATCTATAAGTTTAATATGCTGAATAATAATGTAAAACTAGAAAAAGAGCTGACAAATCATAAACTGCGTTTCTTTACCAACATATCCCACGAATTCAGAACCCCGCTGACGCTGATCAGAGGGGCTGTGGAAAACCTGAATGAACAAACAGGAGTGTCTCCGCACGCAATGAAGCAGATAAACATTCTGGGTAGAAACTCCGTTATACTCACCCGGCTCATCGACCAGTTACTAGAATTCCGAAAACTACAGAATAATGTATTGACTCTCGATTTGGAAGATACCGATATCATTGACTTTTCCAAAGACATATATTCCAATTTTCAGGAAGCCGCTAATCAGAAGAAAATAGAGTACTCGTTTATCAGCAACACCGAGTCATATAAGATGTTTATAGATCGCCGCAAGGTGGATAAGATCCTGTATAACCTGTTATCCAACGCATTCAAGTTTACTCCTAACGGGGGCAAAATAGAACTTATGATTTCTATCGACCAGCAAAAGCAAACATGCCTTTTCAAAGTGAAAGATAACGGTATAGGTGTCGACAAAGATAAGCAGCATATGCTGTTCAGCCGTTTCATGCAAATCAACTTTTCATCGTCCGGAACCGGCGTAGGTCTGTCTCTGGTAAAAGAGTTTGTCGATGTACATAAAGGCAGGATCTGGTATGAGAACAATGAAGAACAAGGCTCCATATTCAATGTCGAGATATCTGTAAATAAGGAAACTTACAAAGGCGAAAATTTCATTACTCCAACTCATTCCGATATTATCCCTACCGAAAACAAGAGCAAGATACTTTATCCATCGGATAATACTGAAAGCATCCAATTACCGGATATAGACGATTCCACACTCTCCAATTACAAGATGCTTATAATCGACGACAACGATGATATCCGCAATTTCCTGATTGATGAATTCAGCAAATACTTTATGGTAGAAGTTGCCGAAGACGGACAAAAAGGATTGCAAAAGGCGGTTGAAACAAACCCAGACCTTATTATCTGCGATGTAATGATGCCTGCCATGGATGGATTTGAAGTGACACGGAGACTGAAAGAAGATTTCCAGACCTGCCATATTCCTATCATCCTGTTAACGGCACATTCGTCGATAGAGCATCAACTGGAAGGTATCCAGAGCGGGGCGGATGCATATATCATGAAGCCATTCAGTCTGAAATATCTTGTAACCAGAGTGTTTAAACTGATAGAACAACGGGAACAACTGAAAAAACGTTTTTCGAATGAGTATGTTCTCGACGGCAACCTGATTACATCTACAGACAAGGATAAGGAATTCTTCAACCTGATAGATAAAATACTGGAAGAACATCTTGCCGACACCGAATTTTCTGTAGATAAGTTCGCCGAATTAGCCAAACAAAGACGTACTATTTTCTACAAAAAGGTTAAAGGCATAACCGGACTTTCGCCTAACGAACTCATAAAGATAAAGCGGTTGAAACGCGCCGCCGAACTGCTTTTACAGGGAGAACTTACTGTATCCGAAATATCTTACAAGGTAGGCTTTGACGATCCGTTCTATTTCAGCAAATGTTTCAAAGCCCAGTATAAATGTTCTCCATCGAAATACGGACAACCGATAAATCAGAAGGAGTAAATCCACAAGTTTCAGAACATGACAAACAACGCTCACAAAAAAGATTTATATCATTAATTACCAACACGTTTAAACGATCATCATTAACTGTCCCCCAAAAGCAAATTTTCTACCATCGGAAAAGAGTCTCTCATAAAGCATAAAGACCGCTGTTTATTCAATTACCAAAATATCTCCTTTCTTCAGACCAAATTCAATTAGCCTGTTTGTATTCTGCCTTAATCCTATTTTCTTACCATTTTTCAAGATTCGAGGAGACGGCATATTTTCAGGTAATTTGACGGAGAAGTTATTATCTATTTTAGCTTTTATCAATGCTTTCTCCACTTTACCATTTTTCCAGTTCAGATCAATTTCGGCACCTCCCCTCACACATAAGCCTTTAAAATAACCTGTATTCCATTGCTGAGGTAAAGCCGGGAGAAATTCTATATATCCCTCATGACTCTGTATAAGCATTTCTGCAATACCTGCACCTCCGGCTTCATTTCCATCATATATGAATATATCATAAGGAGCTCCGGCAATGCCTTCGGGTGAGATAGTCAGCAGGTTCTCACGTGTAAATTCACGTTGTAACTGAACCACACTTTCATATGCCTTTTGTGCATCAAACAGACGCGCGTATAAGCAGATCATATTTGCCCGGCTCCATTCCACATCTTCCCAGTCAGGTGCAGCTAACCTGTATTCTATTGTTTTTCTGGCTGCTGCAGCCAGCCCGGGTGTCTTTATCGCTGAAATCTGGGAGAAAGGATATAATGCCAGTAAATGGGTAGTATGCCGATGATTCGGCTGCGCCTCTTCAAAGTCTTCGAACCATTCCTGTATGGCTCCATTCTTGCCTATCATTATCGGAGGTAGATCTTTCAATGCAGCCTTTATTTCTTCCCGGAACGATGCGTCTACACCTAGTACTTCCGAAGCAGCAATGCATGAAGCAAAGGCTTCATAGGCTAGTTGCCTGTCACAGGCCGGCATCATCGATATGGATAACTCGTCTCCCTTGTATCTGAATGAATTTTCAGGGGAAGTACTCGGACCTGTTATTAAATACCCTGTCTTAGGGTCCTGAACCATGTAGTCAATCAGGAACTCAGCATTGCTTTTCAAGATAGGATATGCCTGCTTTTTCAGGAAATCTCTGTCTAACGTATAAACATAGTGCGTCCACAGATGAGATGCAATCCATGTTCCTGCAAGTGGAAACAATCCCCAATTGACCCCCTGTCCCGATGGAGTATATCCCCATACATTTGCGACTGTATTTGCCAGCCAGCCTCTTGCTCCGTAAGTGTTTTTTGCCGTCCTCTGCCCATGCATGGACAGGTCTTCTATGTAATTGAATAAAGGTATATTCGTTTCATGCAGGTTCCCGATATTTGACAGCCAATAGTTTTGCTGGGTATTGATATCGAGATGGTAATCGTTTGTCCATCCCATGTTGCAGGCAAGGTTATCATTCCATATCCCTTGCAGATTAGCAGGTAATGGCGAATTCTCACGGGAGGCGGCAATTTGCAGATATCTTGCATACTGGAAAAACAAGGCATCCATGCCAATATCATTCTTTCCGGCTTTTACACGCTCCCATCTTTTATCTGTGGGTAAATTGCCGGATTCACTCTTTCCTAAAAACAGATCAACACGTTTGTAAAGATTAGAGTAATCATTTATATGTCTACTTTTCAGCATATTATAATCCTGCGTTAATACGTTATCTACTGTTTTTACACAGTCCTCCTTGTATTGTCCGTTAGCATAATCCGTTCTTATATCTACAGCAATAGTAACAGATGTCGCGTCTTCTATGCTAATCTTATCTTTTGTACCCGATACTTTTCCATCCTTAACGTTCACAGAGACTTTACCCATAAAGTTGACCCCGCCCGGTCCCTGTTTTGGGAAAGAGACTTTACCTGAAAATTCAATACTGTTATTTGTAGCAGTGAAAACGGACTCACGCAACATATCTAATGAAAGATCAAATTTCAAAGACTTCGGTTTATTGGCTGTGAGGCGGATAATGAGCGCATCGTCAGGATTACTGCAAAAATATTCCCTGGTATATTCTACATTTCCGACTTTGTATGTTACTGTATTTATTGCATTATCAAGAGTCAATTCTCTCTTATAATTTGAAATATTTGCCGCAGGGTAATAAAATTTGAGTTTCAAATCGCCTGCCGGAACATGTGAACCGAACGAGTGAGGCACACCCGACATGAACTCTGATACGACACGGTTGCCTTCAGCATACTTTCCGTCAAAAAAGAGCTGGCGTATATTGTTCAGCATTTCTTTTCCTAACGGCCGTTCCTGAAATATATCAGGCTGACCCGACCACATTGTGATTTCATTAAGAGCAACTGTTTCTGTTTCAACACCACCAAATACCATTGCTCCGATTCGTCCGTTACCGAGCGGTATGGATTTCATCCATTCATCAGCAGGTTGCTCGTACCATAATGTATATGACCGGCTGTTCTGAGATATAATATTCTGAATATTAGCGATGGATAAGACTATAATCAAAAAAGTCAATAAATATTTATTTTTCATGGTTCTGGTATTTGATAAAAAAGTAACATTACATAAAACAGTTATTTCTCTCATAATCAATTGATATCTTATTAAAAAGTAACAAAGGTAACAGAAATATCAGTGAACAGTCAACAGTTAGCAGTCAACGACTCGTAAGATGTAAAACCTTTGCGTCTCTGCGTCTTTGCGTGAAACAAAACAAGGTGCCAGCCAACCCGCAACTCTTAAAAAAGGTAACTTTTCAGTTAACAGTAAACAGTTAGCAGTTAACAACTTGTATCTCGTGTCTTGTCTACTTGTAACTATTCCCAAAAAGGTAACAAAGGTGACACTTTTTTCAGTCAACAGTTAACAGTTATCAGTTAACAATAAAATCATCTCTGCCCTTGCAACTTTTCTCAAAAAGTAACAAAGGTTACACCTTTTACGTGAACAGTCAACAATTTGCATCTTGTATCTCGTATCTTGTTTACTCATAAACTTGAAACTCAAAACTTATTACTCTCTATAATAGATAAAATTAAAGGAATATAATAATCACAGGCTTTTATTTTGTGATATTTTAATTAATATCCTTTGCCGGAACAGTAAAAGAGGGCTTTAAACCGATGTTTTCCCCGTTCCATAATTCTCTGGCAGAATAAGAGTCTTCGAATCTTTATTGGCTCTTCCGGTTTCCAATTTACCTCCCACAAACTACGGCCAGAAAATAGTGTACCAATTTTCATACTTAACATGATTGATATATACAGATTCTTATTCCTGAGAAATAAGCAGCACAGAACTATCAAATGGATTTCCTATATTAAGGCTGACCCCGGCTTTCATCAGGTAATCTCCTGTAAATATCTGCCCGTTTCCATAAAAAGAACTTTGCCCGGGCTTCACATTCAACTCTGTGATTTTATAATTCTTATCAGGATCAAGTCCTTTCAATTTTGTCTCAAAATAAGTTGTACGTCCATGATATTTCAGGCTATATGCAAAGAATACCGATTGCTTTTTATCTTTTGCAACGTACATATGTGATGCCCAGCCGTTTTTATCATAAGGAGATATAAGCCGGTATAAATCGCCTAATTGCACAACCGGTCTGATAAGTTTATAGTCTTTTACTGCATTTGTCGCAAAACCATACTCATCTCCCTGTATATCTTTTGGTTGAAGTTCCATACCCAAACGGCCTGACATGGCCACATCGAAGCGAAATTTGAGCGGAGCCATCATCCCCGTCTGATGATTGGGACTAGTGGAAACATGTGATCCTGTCGCAATAGCAGGGAAGAAAAGATTGGTTCCATATTGTATGAAAATCCTGTCGAGGGCATTTGTATTATCGCTTGCCCAGAATTCGTCATGATACTTCAATGCTCCAAATTCGACACGGCCTCCACCGGATGAACATAGTTGTATCTGAATATCGGGATATTTAGCCCTTATTCTATCATATACTTTATATAAGCCTTTGACATACTCATACCAGAAATGGGTTTGTTTATCAGCCGGAAGATAGTCCGAACCCACATTGTCCACATGCCTGTTGGCATCCCATTTTATATAGCTGATGTTTGGAGATAATGAAACCACATCATCAAATGTCTTGAAAACAAAATCCTGAACCTCCGGATTACTCAAGTCCAGCAACCATTGGTTACGCATAGGAAGAATATCGCGCTTACCACTCTTTACAATCCATTCCGGATGGCTCTTTGCCAGTTCGCTATCCGGATTTACCATTTCCGGTTCTATCCATATACCGAATTTCAATCCTTTATTTACAGCATAATCTGCAAGATAGGAAATTCCTCTTGGCAACTTCTTTTTGTTGGTCTGCCAGTCTCCAAGTCCGGCATTGTCACTGTTACGCGGATATTTATTTCCAAACCAGCCGTCATCCAGAACAAACATTTCCACGCCGAATTTAGCAGCATTGTCTATCATATCCGTAATTGTTTTCTCATCAAAAGAGAAATAAGCCCCTTCCCAACTATTCAAGATAACCGGATGAAGCTGGTCTCCATGAGCCATAGCGTATTTGCGTGCCCAGTCGTGATAATTCCTTGATATTTGTCCTATCCCGTTTGCGCTGTATGTGAGCACCATTTCCGGTGCTTCAAGTTTTTGATCAGGTTCCAGATAGAAAGTAGAAGCAAAAGGATTCATCCCGGATAAAATACTCAGTTTGCCTGTTTCATCCAGTTCGAAGGATAACTTATAGTTACCAGACCAAGCTAGAGAACCGGCATAAACTTCCCCCGAATCTTCTCTTGAAGGACTGTTCAGTGATAAAATGAATGATGGATTCTCAGATTGAGTAGCCCTTACTCCCTTTTTAGTTTCCACGACTTTTATACCGTGAGTTAGCTCTTCTTCTTCCACTTGCATCTCGGCGGACCAGGTTCCATTAAAGTGTATGAGATAATATGATCCGGCATGCAAAGGGATATAGGAAGAAGCGAAATCTTCTACCTTGATTTTACTTTTTTCTTTGTGATGGATAATTGCGGACTGGCATATGATATTCTCCTTCAGATAAGCGACAAAGCGAATGTCTACAAAAACAGGATATAATTTATCTTTAAGGCTGATGATCGTTTCTGTCTTGTTAGCATCAAGCACTTTTGTCTGACTACTTATATAAACCAGTTCCGTGGTAAGGACACCGTCGTCATGCGTCAGCTTCAATGCAGGGTTGAGATAATAGCGGCCTCCATATGCCGGATATAGTTGCGATGCAAAATCATCGTTTGTGTCAGGCTGCCCCTTAATCTTTTTATTAAGGAAAGAAGAAACTCCATTCAACTTATTTCCCCAATACTGAAAAATAACCTTTTCGTTTTGGACTGCCGTAAAAACCATCGTCAGGTCTTTTGTTTCAACTTGTATGACTTTTTTCTCTTGACCCTCGACATTGACGTAAATAAAAAAAACGAACAGAACACTTAATACCAACGTTTTCATTTCTATGAATTTTGGAAAGGATATAATGTCGGACATCAGACAAAATATCTTCTTATATTATTAATCTTTATTTATTTCCTAATACATTTAGAAAAGATAACATATATGCCCGCCACAAAGGCATATATGTACCTTATATGATAACCAAACTTAAATCATCTGGTAAGCTTATATACCCTTACATCCTGTGGCGGTACAGAGTATTGGAGCATACCTTTTTCGACCGGGACCTCTGACGAAGTCCACAATTCTTTACATTCTACCTTATTACCGGCCAATCCTATCCTATCCAGATTCATACTTCCCGCTTTATTTGCAATTTTATCGAAATTGAAAACTGCCACATATGTGCAATCCGTAGTTTCGAGCATATAGAACGGTTCTGCTTTTCCCGGGGCATCTGCAATATAGCCCTCTACCGGATAAAAAGATTTGCCAATACGGGCTATATCATTTATTTCTTTATTCGTTGCTACTTTTACAGCCTTTTCCCGTGCAGCTATATTTCCCGGGATTTTGCCTTTACTGCTAAAATTATCACCCAGCATATAAATACCTGTAATAACAGCAGAGGTGATACGCGCCCGGTTAGCACCTTCTTTATAATCATCGGCTTCCTGTGGTTTATAAAGGAGGATATGATCCGCATCATTGAACGGATATACACGGTCGAGCCACCATCCGAAAGAAAGACTGTTGAGCATATAGCCGGTTGTACCCCATTCCCCTTCGGTCATTGCACCCCACGCATCGCAACTGATACGTTTCGACGTACCATATTGAGATGGGAATGTAGGAGCAATGGACAGTGCCATAAACATATCCTCGCCGCATAAATCCGACAAATATTCCATCCCCTCATTGTAAGCCTGTATACCGGTGGTTACAGCCGGATTGTGGAACGAATCTGCTTCTAATGTACCATTATTGATAAAATCAAGCTTTACATATGTATATCCCAGACTCTTGAACTTATTGATATAATGAGCCATCCGTTGTTTTGTACCCGGATGAGTAGGGTCTACAGCCAGAGACTCCACTTTACGTGGTTTACCATTTGCATAAAGGTATATATCTTTATACTTATAAGCATTATTAGTACCCTCTACAAAGGCTTCCGCATTTCCATGCCAATCGGAAAACGGACACCAATAAATTCCGGCTTTCTGCCCGTTGGCTTTGCAATGTTCCACAAACTGACGGAGCTGGTCTTCCGTAAAATTGTCCCAGAAAGAGTCCAGGCCAATATATGTTACATTATCATTTTCGAAACTATTTGGTTGTAGTTCCGTCTTTATAAAATCTGCAACATCTACAGCCCCTTCATAGTTTACTTTTTCGGCCATAGCTCCCCAGCTATTCCAGCCAAAAGGAGTACCACTATTCCATTTACGCGGAGGAGCAACTACGGCATTAGCCTCTCCGAAAGCTTCCATACCCTTGCGCCAGTCTTTAAATATGCCAAAGAATATTTTAGGGGATTTCAGGTTTTTCCCTTTAATACTGCCATGTTCTTTAGATGGTCTGTCGGGTCTTTCGCTGATGTCTCTTGTCAATTCATGAGCAACACCACCAAAACATTCCAGTTCAGTGATATATTGATTATTCTCTCCTCTGTAACGGATTCCTGTCTTCCATGTATCATGTTCTACAGAGCCTATAACCAGCCCATTACGCTCTTTACCGTTAAAGATGGAGGTTACTTCGAAAGACATATCTGCGGTAGATAACGGCGAGGATAAGTAGTGTACAAACGCGTCGTTATCGAAAGGTACGCGTAAAACCCTGTTTGACTCATCCGCCGGAAGAAATGCTGTTTTTGTCGCAGTATATATTGGAGCAATATAATTGCTTGAAATGTCTGATTCGGATTCCAAATATACTTCGGTGAGGAAGTATTCTTTATCTGGATAGAAAAAATATACCTGCTTAATATCAGGCTTACCTGCCAGCCCTGTATAGCTGACTGTAAATTTTACACCTTCCCCGAATATATCGGTCACAGATGTCTTATCAATACTCACTTGCGGATAATTTGTACTTTTTATAAAGTCACCGGCTATTTTTGCTTTTACAAACACACCTGATAGAATATGTTTGCCATTGTGTTTGTAATCTAATGTTTTAGTGTCCTTATTATAAACAATAGACCATTGTTTATACTCTATCTTATTGTCATTGGTATAAGTTGCACATGCCGGCAGGCATATGCAACTCATACTAATAAGAATAATAAGACCTTTTATTGTCCTGTAAATCATCTTATCTAATTTAATTAATTGTAACCCGGATTTTGATCTTCTTGAGTGAATGCTTCGTTAGTCTTGATCTCTGTGTCTGGAATCGGATAACGTTTGTTGAAATCCTGTATTGTTCCCGATTCTCTCGCCCATCTGTTACGCTCTTTTACCAGCTCTACAAAGTTGTTGGTGCGCAACAGGTCGATACGGCGCCATCCTTCAAAACATAACTCACGCATACGCTCATCCATAACTTTTATACGGAAATCGCTCTGAGACATATTACTCCACTTCTTATCTGCCGGTAGTGTACCTCCCCATGCACGTGTACGAATCTCATTATTTACCAGATTTACCGCATCAGAAGTTTGTCCTAATTCATTCAAGCACTCAGCATGCAAAAGTAGAACATCCGCATAACGTATCACAGCAAAATTCTTACCTGAATTCCACATATTGTTGATTCCAAGGCCTGAAAGAATATCCGTGCGGAAATCTTCATATTTCCTGATATGCGGGTCCAATTCATCTGTTGTTCCTGTCCATTGGGTTTTTGATAAGTCCGGGGTTACATATTCAAATGAACCGTCTCCCGTATATTTATTGGTATAGTATGTGAAGTCATAACGCAACGCTGCGTCCTTACGCAAATCTCCATTTTCCCAAATGCCTCCTTCTGTTACCGTTTTATAAACAAATGGGGTAGGAACAAGGAAGTCATAACCGGAGAAAGAGCATCCCTGACTGAACCATGAGTCGCAGGCCCGTGAACCTGTATCGAACTGCCAGTAATTACAATCCGGCCATACGTTATTGAATTGCAATTCGAACAGTGATTCGGCTGAATTGGGGTTGTCATAGCGGAACAAATCACCATAATTATCCAACAATCTGTAACGGCCCATATCGATTATCTGTTTAAAGCAATCATCCGCCTTGGAGAAATCGCGTAAGTTGGTCGATTCGGGAGCGGCCATGTAAGCTTTTCCGAGCATGGCCAAAGCAGCACCTTTCGTTGCGCGTTGTGGCTCGCTGTTATAGGAATCCGGCAAATTCTGGGCTGCAGTTGTAAAATCATCTATAATATATTTCCATACTATATCCAGCGGTTGGCGTCCAAGCCCTAACTCATTAGTCTTTGCAATATCAATAACCGGGATCTCTCCCCAATACATACTCAGCTCAAACATCAACATTCCACGGATGAAACAAGCTTCTCCCAGTAATTTCGCGGCACGTTCGGGCTGTTCGGTAGTCATGCCTAATGCATAAATAGCTTTCGCGGCCGATACAACGGCTGGCCAGCGATTGTTCCAGATACTCGAAACCTGGGTAGAAGTGGCATTCAACTGTCCGTTGTATTTGTCCATACCGGCCTGGTCGCCGGAAGAAATCAACTGGAAGTTCCCTTGCTGAGTTTCATCAGTTCCCAAATAGGGCATTAAGCCGTTACGCCCTTCTTTACAATTGCGATAACTCTTATATAATCCGAGAACTAATGGTTCTACATTATCAATCTTTTCAAAAACCTGTTCTTCGGTTAATGATCCTGTCGGATCTACTTGCAGAAAATCAGCACAGGAAGTTGTGTTCAGAGCAAATGTGCAAACCAACACACATATTGCACTATATTTATATATCTTTTTCATTGTATATTCTCTTTATAATTTAAATGTTTTATATCTCCTGTTCCGTTAGAAAGCTATATTTACGCCGAAAGTCCACATACGTGTAGGAGGATACCAATCGCCTGTTTCAGGATCATATCCTTTATAATCGGTCAGACAGAAGATGTTAGAACCAGTGGTATAAACACGGAGATTGGAGAGTTTCATGGCATTTACTACTTTAGCAGGGAAGGTATAAGCCAGTGTCAAAGCAGACAAACGAAGAAATGACGCTTTTTGCACACTGAAGTCCATCTGGCTTGCGTTATAGTGATTATAATCAAAACCAGCCAACGCACGTGGAAATCTGGCATCTGTATTTTCAGGGGTCCAACGATCCAGCAGGTCAGTTGAGGCAACGCTCGAACCAGTACTACCAATCAGGGACTCATACCACGGACTTAATTTTTTAGCGCCATAAGAGTAACTGAACACAGCATTCAAGGAAAGACCTTTCCAACTGAAATCGGAAGAGAAACCTCCATAGAACTTAGGGTCTGTAGAACCTACGACAACACGGTCATTCTGGTCTATTTGCTTATCATCGTTTACATCTAAAGGATAAAGGTCTCCCGGATTTACATTATAACCATTCCAATTGATTCCGTTCAAACGATCCATATCCACCGCCTGAGCAATACCACCTGTCTTCCAGATATAAAGTGTGTTGCGCGATTCACCCAGAAACAGATTGCCTTCTTTCTGGATATTACGGTCACCATCTACCTTATAAACTACTCCCGTGTTTCCGTAGAGTTGAGTAACCTTATTTTTATCCATCGACAGCGTAGCCGCGAAGTTCCATTCAATGTCTTTTGTTCTCAACAAATTTGCATTCAACGCGAACTCCAAACCTTTATTTTCGATAGCACCAATGTTTTCAATTGTAGTTGAATAACCTGTGGTAGTAGGTAATGAATGGCTCATAAGCAAATCTTTGTTCTTTATTAAGAAAGCATCCACAGACAGATTGATACGACCTTTTAAGAACGCCATATCCAGACCCAGGTTCCATTGTTTTTGTTTTTCCCAGCTAATATCCGGTGTACCACGGCGCCCGTTGGATACGAATGAATTGGTATAACCTGTTTCCGAAGTACCGGTATAGCTGACATTATATAGAGAGAGATAAGCGAAGTCGTCGATATTCTGATTACCTACCACACCAAAGCCGGCACGTAATTTCAACTGGTCAAAGATAGTCTGGTTTTTCATAAAGTCTTCCTGCGTAATATTCCATGCAGCTGACAATGAGGGAAATATACCCCACTGGTTACCTTTAGCAAATTTGGATGAGCCATCGTAACGGGCAGTAGCTGTCAATAAATATTTATCTGCATAAGTATAATTTACACGTGCAATATAGGATAATAAAGTCTGTTTTGACCATCCCGAACTCAAACCACGCTGGTCTTTCTTATAGCCTGATTGTAAGCTGTGATACCCGAATAGGTTAGAACCATAACCTGTGGAAGTTCCATTAATATAACTGTAATTTGTTTGGGTAGCACTTGTACCCAACATTCCATTCAGTTTATGTTGGTTATTAATAGTGGTTGCGTAAGAAATTGTGTTATCCCATTGCCATACGGTACGTGTGTCACGATTGTCGACAGCTTCACCCTGAGTTCCGTAACGCTCCGATTCATAAATATCGTTAGGAGTGTATTTATTTTGCTGCTTCTGAGCATAGTCGATAGAGAAAGTCGACCGCAGATTCAATCCGTCTATTGGATTAATATTAATATAGTTAGAGCTAAGTAAGCGATTATATACTAAGTCATTGTCAACTTTCAAAGATCGTAAAGGATTAAAATTATTCTGATCGAAGATTCCCTGCCAGTTCAATGTCTCCAGTTCATCGGAGATTGCCAGCATCGGGTTAGCCAAACGCGCACGGTTCATAATACCGTCATCAACCAATGTATTATTTGTACGTGTATAAGAAGTGTTCGTACCGACTTTCAGCCAAGGCTTTATCTGTTGGTCGGCGTTAATACGTCCAGAATATTTTTTTTGTTCGGATTTTTCAATCACACCTTTATTATCCGTATAGCCGAAGCTGAGATAGTAAGAACCTCTGTCGTCACCGTTAGACAAACTTACGACATGGCTTTGCTGTACACCTGTACGGCTCACCGCATCCAGCCAGTCATAGTTTTCATTGTTTTTGTAAGCATTAAATTCATAATCGGCAAATACGGTATTTGAACCCATAATAACATCATTAATATAAGCATTTACATCTCCATTCGGATTTGTCTGCTTATAACCGTTTGTATAGGCTTCTTTACGAAGTTCAAATAACTGAGAGGTGTTCATCGTCTTTGGAGTATTGGCATAAGACTGAACACCAATCCATCCGTCATAGGTCACTCTACCTTCCCCTTTCCTACCTTTCTTGGTGGTAATCACTACAACCCCGTTAGAACCGCGTGATCCGTACAAAGCTGTGGCAGAAGCATCTTTCAACACTTCGATAGACGCTACATCATTCAGGTTCACAGCATTGAAGCCGGAAAACGAATTATCCATTACCATGCCGTCTACCACATATATAGGATCGGTAGAACCATTGATTGTATTGATACCGCGGATTTTGATAGAGGCATCATCTGTCGGGCGTGTCGGGTTCGAGATGAAAACGCCGGCTACACGGCCTTGAAGTGCCTGATTGATATTGGTCACAGGTTTTTCTTCCAGTACTTTACTGCTTACACTACCTATAGCCCCAGTCAAATCGCTTTTTTTGAAAGTCGCACCTACTATTACAACTTCATCTATCTGAAAATCCTGTGATATAAAGGTAATATTCATTATTTCACCGGTTACAGAGACTTCCTTTGTCTCATACCCCAAAAAAGAAAAAACCAATGTGTTATTTTTCGCCGCAGATATGGAATATCGTCCGTTTTCATCAGAAAACGTTCCGGTGGTTGTGCCTTTCACCGCCACTGACACTCCAATTACAGGTTCTTTTGTCTGGGCATCAGTTATAACTCCCGTAACAGTCATATTCTGTGCGAAAGCTACACTCCCGGAAACAATAAACAGCATCATTATTAATGCCATTTTCAGTTTGGAATTAATGTTAATACAATTGTTCATAAATTAGTTGTTTAAGATTAAAGATTTATGGTAATATCGATTATTAATTTACTTGTCAGAAATCAACAAATAGAATATTATTTTTCTTAAAATGATATTAGGTATAATGCATTATTCTGATGGTAAAAGTAGATTTTTGATGTCTATTAAAAATGTAAGTTCCTTTTGAAAAAATGTAAAATATTACTATTTTCAATTTTAATACTTATCATTATATTTACTTAGCGAAAGTAGTTTCAATATTTGAATATGAGAGAATTTGACTCTTCAAAAAATAGAATAAATGTAGATTATATGTATTTTTTGATAGATTTGAGACATATGTTATATTTCTTGCGACCATTGTAATTTTCATTTTATGTATACTTGCTCTAATACTACATCATTTTTTCAGAACAGGTATATGAAACAGATATTTATAACGGATATCTATTCTTCGATAGTAGAAAATAATAACTTTGTATTGAAAATACCGTTATCTCAGAATCTTGTAGAAAAAGCAAAAAACAGAATAAGGGATAAATTATTCTTCGGCCCTGAATGAATAAATAATTGTATCCTTTTTTTCTTTGCCGGGTTCCAGAATATTTCGTGTAAAATCAGTGTGATTCATGGCATCGGGGTAATATTGCGCCTCCAGGCATAGCCCCTGAAATGGCAAGAACTGGCCGGATAGAAAATCACCTGTGTAAAACAAAACTCCGGGCATAGTAGAATAGACATCCAATACCCTGCCGGAAATAGTATCTTTTACTGAACCGAGAGCTTTCTTATTATCCTGTTTGATAAAATAAACATTATAACCGTCCAGATTATCCTCCTTGAGTAAGGCCATTTTTTGTATAATCTTGTAATCGCCGAAGTCAAATGCGGTTCCCTCAATGCCTGAAATCCGGCCTGTTGGTAAGAATTCGGCATCTGCTTCCAAATATTTTTGTGCGTTTACTCTCAACTGGTGATTAAGTATATTATCCTTATTAGCCGAAAGATTAAAATAGGTATGGTTTGTAAAACTGGCAGGAGTCCGTTTGTCCGAAACAGCGCTATATTCTATTTGCAACTCATTATTTTCAGAAAAGGAATAGGTTACCCGGAGTTTCAAATTTCCGGGAAACCCTCCTTCTCCATCAGGGCTTTCGATATAGAAGGCCACGCTTTCATTGTTGATGTGATAGCTGAATATCTTCTTGTTTAGGCCATTATATCCTCCATGATTTGAATTCTCTCCATCATTCTTATCCATATTATATACTATGGCGTCCATTGTAAAACGAGCTTTGGATATCCGGTTGGAAACCCGGCCTACAGTATTGCCAAGGTAAAAATTACCGGTAAGATAATCTTCAAGATTGTCATATCGTAAAACAACATTGGAAAGTACTCCTTTCTTATCAGGAACAACGATTGAGACTATACTTGCTCCGATATTTGTGAGTTCGATATATGCTCCTGAAACATTCGATATGCGAAATAAAGCAATTTCCTGTTTCCTGATAAAAACACTTTTCCGTTTTACTATATTCGCCATATTACTGAGGATATATTCTCATCGCAAGACCACCTCCCTGGGCCAGCGGAATTACGATTTTACTGTTGTTATCTATTAATTGTGTTTCAAATATATAATGTGTTGCCCATAATCCGGCATCATCTTCGTCTTTATAGATCTCGGCCTTATATTCTTTTCCTTTGTCAAGAAATGAAAAATCAATTGTCATATTCCGGGCTGCCCAATCGGTCATTCCACCTATATACCAATTCTCACCCTTTTGCTTTGCTATAAGGATATATTCCCCTACTTTAGCATCCAATACTATTGTATTGTCGAATATAACAGGAACATTAGACAGGAATTTCATTACATTGGAATCCTTTCTGTACTCGGAAGGTGAATCGCACAGCATGGCCAGATACTGGTCATAAACGACAAACATCGCTAATTCATGGCAACGGGTTCCTTGTGCAGAAGGTAATCCCGGATCAATCGGCCTGAATAGTTGAGGAGAACAATTACGCATCGCACCCGGAGTATAATCGAGCGTCCCGCCCAACATGCGGGTAAATGGAAAAGTCACATGATGCTTAGGGTTTGCAGTCAAATCCCATTTGGAGCATTCGGCACCCCGTACAGCTTCATAGTTTACTATATTGGGATACATACGTTGCATCCCCGTAGGTTTACTGCAACCATGAAAATTAACCATCAGCTTGTTTTCCGCAGCCTTGCGTGCAATTGTCTCATACCAATCCATTGCCAGTTGGTCATCACGGTCAAAGAAATCGACTTTGATACCGGCAGCACCCCAATCGTGCATCATTTTCAGATATTCATCCGCTTTATCGGTCAGGGCCATAGCAACACACCATAAAAATACACCTACATTCTTTGATTTGCCGTAATTGATTATCTCTTTTATATCTACTTTCGGATTTATCTGCGACAGGTCGAAAATATGCGACCAGCCTGCGTCAATCATCAGGTACTCCAGATTATTTTCTGCTGCAAAATCTATATAATGCTTATACAGGGCCGTATTCCTGTTAGCCATACCCGATGGAATATCCGCTTCGGGCAATATGGCATCGTGCCACCATTCCCACGCCGCTTTTCCGGGTTTTATCCATGATACATCCGTCAGTACCTGAGGTGTTGCCAGTTTGTAAACAAGCTCATTTGTTAGCAGCTTCTTATCATCTTCCGTTACAATGATTACTCTCCAGGGAAACTCCTTTTTACCATCGGTTTTAGCAATATAATCCTTTGTACGTTGTACTACGGAAACAAATCCCCAACTGCCTAAAGCCGTACTATCAGGATAATGTGCGAAATCTCCGGAAAAACCCCTCGCGCTCTTTTCCAGATACATGCCCGGATAATCCCTGACATCGGATTCCGCCACCACAACCTTTACATTATCAGGCATTGTGAATAATACAGGAGTAATAGACCGTTTTCCGTCTGCTATAGCAGACGCACTGGTGTAATCTATTTGCATCAGTTCCCACGAAGTATAATTGGATGTTTCCTGAAAGATAACGGCAGGATCTCCAGCTATATTTACATTGACAATTTCGTTTTTCACTATTATTTCCCCATCAAAATCAGTAATAAACCGATAGGCGACACCTTCGTTATATGCCCTGACAATTAATGAACAGCCCCCTTCAAAATCTATTCTCGTTTCATTATAATTATCAGATAAAAGTTTAAACTTACCATATAACGGTTCAATCGTCTCATTTACAGATTTGGACTGAATATTTTCTATCCTTGCATTTATCCCCGGTGTTTTCCCTTCCAGTTCAAGCCCTATTACCGAACGGGTTACAATTTCTTTTTCGTTAAATAAGGCTCTATAAGACAGAGAATCTTTTGTCTCGATCACAATCTTCAACTTAGAGTCCGGGGATACAATTTCGATATTCTCTTTCTTACAAGAAGTAAAAAAGAGAATACCGGTTAACAGAATATATAAATATTTCATCATCTTACACTATTTAGTTGAAGAACAACACTTTCATATTCATTATACATAGGGAACGTAAGCCCAACATTCATAAGATAATCTCCACTAAATTCCTTACCCTCGTATGCTGACGAACGCGACCAGTCAGGTGAAATTTTGTTGATTTCTTTCAGCGTATATTTCATATCCGGGTCAAGTCCCTGAAGATATATTGTTTGTATATTAGGTTTAATTTCTTTTCTTACAAGGAAATTAAATACAATAGCTTCATTCTTATCTTCGGAAATATACATGAAAACAGTACGATTATTCTTATAGGGAGATAATATTCTGTAAAGGTCTCCATGTAAAACGGTTTTCCTTATTTTTTTATAAGTTTCTATAGCGTTTCTTGAGAAAACTTTCTCTTCATCGGTCATTTGCACGGGTTGCAGATCCATACCAAGTTTACCTGCCATCGCTACATCAAAACGATATTTCAAAGGAGTACTACGACCTGAGATATGATTAGGTGATACAGAAACATGGCTTGCCAATCCGATAGTAGGAAAAAAATATTGTGCGCCCCACTGTGTGAAGATTCGTTGCAACGGGTCGTTATTATCACTGATCCAGTATTCATCGAAATTCTTCATGGATGCATAGTCGATACGCCCTCCGCCACCGGAGCATAACATAAATGTTACATCAGGATATTTCACCCTTATTTTATTCATTATTTCCAGCAGAGCATTACTGTAATCTATCCAGAGATGAGATTGACGGCCGGCAGCAAGATATGATGAACCCGGATTATATACAAATCTGTTGCAATCCCATTTCACATAATCTATACCCGGGTTTTCCTGCAATATATTATCCACAGTATTGTATACAAACTCCTGTACTTTAGGGTTACTTAGATCCAGAATCAACTGGTTACGTTGCTCGGTACGCTCCCTGTGAGGCTGCGCGATTATCCAGTCAGGATGTTTTTCATACAATTCGCTTTTCGGGTTTACCATTTCAGGTTCTACCCAGATACCAAATTTCAAACCTCTCTTATGGCATTCGTTTATCAGGTATGGAATACCGTTCGGCAGTTTTTTCTTATTGGTTTGCCAGTCTCCAAGCCCGGCATTATCACCATTGCGCGGATACTTGTTACCAAACCAGCCATCATCAAGAAGGAATAATTCAAAGCCCATCTTAGATGCATCGTCAATAATCCGGGTTAGTTTTGGTTCATCAAAATCGAAATAAGTTGCCTCCCAGTTATTCAACAGGATACTTCTTTCTTTATCGCCATTTTTAATTCCGTACTTCCGTGCCCAACGATGAAAATTGCGTGTCACCTCGCCACTGCCCTCATTGCTGTATGTATATAATAAAGCAGGAGTTTTAAATGATTTATCTTTATCCAAAGTATATGCAGAGGCATAAGGATTTATTCCGGATAATACGCGCAATTCCTGGTCATTATTGACCTCGAAACAGAATTGGAAGTTTCCGGGCCAGGCCAGTGTGCCACCAATAACTTCACCATGATTTTCCTCCACAGGATTATCCAATGATAAAAGAAAACATGGATGCGTGTATTGATTTGTTCTTACGCCTAATTTCGAATCAATAATTTTAATACCCGGAGTCAGTTCTTGTTCGGCAATGTTCATCTCTTCGGACCAATCTCCGTGAAACTGGCTTACAAAATAGTTCTTCGCATAAAAAGACAAATCGGAAGATGCAAAATTCTCGAGTCTCACGCTTTTGTTTTCGGTATTACGAATCTCTGCCCATTGCTCGATAATATTTTCCTTCTGATAGGCATTATAATGCAGGTCAACATACAACCCGTAATAAGCATCCTTCAGTGATATGACAGTATGGACAATATTACCATCCGGCCGGTCTGATTTTGAAGATATATAAACGAGATCCGTAGATGTATTCCCGTCTGCGTGGGTTACTCTCAAGGCTGCTTCGAACACATGGTTGGTACCAAATGTAGAGTATACGCTATAATCTTTTAACGGGACTTTTTCCAGTTCGTCCAAATGCCTAGTTCTCTTACCGAAGTAGCTTTGTTCAAGCTTCTTCTTTTCGTTTACTTTTAGTAACAGGCATGTATTGTCCGTCGTAATTGTTATAAAATCATTTGCAAATACCCCAATAGCAAGCATGAGGCATAATGTTGTAATCAGGTATCTCATTTTTCAATTTTATTTAATATAAGTTGACTATCCAGATGGTTTATATCCAACTCTTTTACTTTTCTCAGATATTCTTTGGCTTTCTTTAAATTACCAAGTCCCAGATGACCGAGCCCCATTACATAGTAACAATGTATCTGATTACGGGTGTTCAAATCATCTTCCCAAATAGCCAAATCCGGCAAAGAAACCGCAAAATAATCAATACGGCAGTTATCGAACAGATGTTTTTCTCCATGGGCTACCAGCTTGTTATAACGGCTGTGTGCTTTATCCATATTACCCAGAGCCTCCCATGCCAGCCCCTGATAGTAAATCTTGTCCGGTTGCTGATCGTTATAGAAAAATGCCTGTTGCGGCTCCGCCATTCCAACAGTTGCTTTCTGCAAGAAGAACTGAGCTTTTTGTTCATCGCCCAGGCCCCGGTACGCAATTCCTTTGTAGTAATCAATATCATTTTCTTCAGCATTCGCCAATTTGCCTTCGCCCAAATTATGAGGATAAGTGTCTGTTTCATGCAAGAGCCTCAAAGCTTCTCCATATTGTTTACTTGCAATAGATTGTTTTGCCAGCTCTATCCGGCAAAGTATATATTGCCTGGTGATTTTCCCTTCACCACCTTCCCATGGATGAAACTTGCGCGCATTAATAAGCTCCATAGCTTCTTTATATTTACCCAATTGATTATAAAGGGTGATACGTTCTATGCAAAGGTCATCGCGCTGCTCCGTCAGTTGAGGATACTTTTCGAGTAAAGCAAGCCGTTCGGCATGGGAAAATCCTCTTTTTTTGTAGAGTTGATCCAGTTCCATCAATAGACGTGAGTCTGTCGGGTCCAACGCAAATGCTTGTTCCAGTAGCTCTTTTGCTTCCTGTTTTTTATTGTATTTGTTATAGTATGCCAAAGCCAGATTACGCAATACGGTAGGATATTTATTATTCAGTTCTTTTGATTTTTCCCAGCATACTGTTGCTTCATCATATTGGCGGGCGGCATACCAGAAGTTGCCAAGGTAATATGGCGCCAGAGAATCCGAAGGATTTACTTTCATTGCATCCTGTAAAATATTCACTTCTTCTATCCGATTCGGGAAGCACTTTTCGGGAGGCATCTGTGATGCTTTTATATAGTATTCTTTTGCTTTTACCGGATTGCCCGACTGTGAAGCAAAATAACCTAACGTATAATATACCATCGGGTATACATTATTTTCATCGATTATACTGTAAGACAGGAATTGTTCCGCTTCCTCATATATACCTGCATTGGCGAAATCGAGAGCATATTCGATATATGAATGGGTTGCTCCTCGCATCAATGCTTTCAGTTCATTCAGGTCTTTAGTATCGTTTGTCAGAAGATATTGTTCGAAACGGCATCCCATATTGAATTTATCGATTTTCAGCGATTCTTCAATCAGGTTCAATGCCTCTTTTTTTCTTCCCAGTTTTCTTAATATTGAAGTTTTGAGTTGACGTGCCTTATGATTGTGCCAGTTGCGGATAAGGCTCCGGTCTATCCTGTCCAGAGCATCTGTCCATAAACCTCTGTTTGCATCTATTTGGGCTAAGGCGAAATATCCGCAGTCTTGCCATGCCGCATTCCATGTCGCCTTGAAAAAAGCAGCATAAGCGTCATCATTTTGTCCCTGCATTTTAAGGCACCAGCCCAAATTGTAATGCGGTTCACCATCGTATGGATTAGGATTGCGTTCAGTTTGGGTTTCTATTGCCTTGCGAAAGAAAGGCTCTGCTTTGGCAAACTGCCCTCTGCGCATCAGTAAAAGCCCCATTGCGTTGTTGCAACGAATATCACCGGGTTCACGGCTGAGGGCTTCCATATAATAATCAACCGGATTGTAAGTAGCGTGGCGATACTGCTCCAGATGAAGTCCCGTCAGATAAAGCTGTTCCATAGAAGCGATATCCTTAGGCTCTTTCGCTGGTTTTGCAGAATCCGGAGTCGGCTTTATTTCGGGTTTATCAGCCTGATATGCCAATAATTCTTTTCCATCTGATGCATACAGTTCAAATTTCAGATTCTCCGGAAGTATTTCTCCAACTACGACTTCTTTCAGATACGATTCCGCCGGGGAAGTATTTGTACAATCATCCAGAAACATTTTGCCTTCTGTATTCTTTAGAATTACACGGAGATTCTTGAATTCTGAAGTTGTGTAAAGAATAATATTAGCCTTATGGCCTTCAATTTCTATGTTTACAATTGCGTCTTTGTTTGCATTCTTTACATATCCTACCTCAGCGTAAGGCATAAAATACTGTACCCATGATTTTTCTTCATTAGGCTGCAACCATGTGAAGTCTGGCTGGTTATCGGTATAAACACCTGTCATTAGCTCAATGTATGGGCCATCCTCATCTGTGAGGTTTCTATCCCAGGCTATACCGAAATCGCCGTTTCCCCATGTCCATTGTTTTTTCCCCGGAGAAATATTATGGTTGGCAACATGTAACAGGCCTCCTTTTGTATCATCTTCGTATCCGCCTACGAAATCGAATTTGGATTCGATAGCCATATATGAGGTAGGAACAGGTATATTCTTATATTTAGATATGTCTACCCCCGCGGAATAATCTTGTTTATAATATTCACCTGTAGCGATAGGAAAATTTGAAACAGCCCGTTTGCCATGATCGAAAACGGCATGTACATCCGGCGGAAACACCGATTTATACCCATCATTCACTACCACAGCAGGATTAGCCCACCATAGGAACGTTTGAGGAAATGCTGTACGGTTATATACTTTCACGCTAATCTCAATATATGCTTTTCCCGGATAGAGAGTAAAGCCTTGCATACCTTTGGTGCGGAACATACGTTCCACTTCATTACACCATACAGTAACGCTTCCATCCTTATTCTCTTCTATCAGGTAGTCTGTAGGCAGGAATGTACTTGGGCGGTGATGCTGCGGCCAGTTAAACTCGATTCCTCCGGATATCCAGGGACCGGTAAGACCAACCAAAGCAGGTTTGATTACCTGGTTATAATATATAAAATGACGTTGTTTTACTTTATCATAAGCCATTTGTATACGGCCGCCCAGTTCGGGTAATATCATTACCTTAATATATTCGTTCTCAATAAACAATGCCTTATATTGTTTATCTTTCTTTTCATCTGAAACCTTTTCTACTACAGGATAGGGATATACCCCCCCGGAACTTCCCTGATAAACCCGCTTTTCTAAAAAGATCGGATTCTTTTCTTCCTCTCCTATTTCATATGTAGGCAACATGATATTTTCTTTCCATGCACGGACTACATTTTTTTCATTCACTGTAGATTGAATCAGATAATGAGTTATCTTTTCCATTATGCTTTCGCTTTTTAAATTAAATGTTAAACAATCAAGGTCGCAGACCTATTTATTTTCTTTGCAGATAAAACAGCAATAGTTTGTTATAATCTAAGTATTATTGTTTTGGATACTCTCTACTCCTTATCTGGTAAGCTCTTTTTCTATTTCTTCAAGAGATTTACCTTTTGTCTCAGGAAGGTTCTTCTTCACGAAAATAAATCCTAACAGACAGATAATTCCATATAGCCAGAATGTACCATATGCGCCCAAACCGCTATTCAGTAAAGGGAATGTGTAGGTAAGGACAAAGCATGCTGTCCATAGAGAGAATGTAGACACAGCCATTGCCATTCCCCTAATACGTGTCGGGAATATTTCGGAGATAACCACCCATGTGATAGGAGCCAGTGTCATGGCGTAGCATCCTATAGCCAGCATAACCAGCACTAATACCGCCATACCTGAAATGTGAAAATAATAACATGCTCCAAGAATGGCATATATGCATGTCAGGCCAATAGCCCCAAACAATAGTAATGACCTGCGCCCGAGCTTATCCACAGTATACATACCCACTATAGTGAATATGACATTGGTAACCCCTGTAATTACTATATTGAACAGAATATCGGAAACGCCATACCCTGCAGCAGAAAAAATCTCCTGTGCATAATTGAATATTACATTTATCCCGCACCATTGCTGAAATGCGGCTATTACAACCCCGATCAGTAATATTTTAGGCATCTTTCCTTTAAAGAGAAGTCTGAAGTCTGCCATTTCTGTAACTTCTGATAAAGAAGCACGTAAAGACGATACTTCTGACTGAGCATATTCTATACCGCCAATTCGTGTCAGGATTTTTTCGGACTTATCAAATTTCAGTTGTGTACCAAGCCATTTCGGACTTTCGGGGACAATGAATATCATTATAAAGAATAGTATAGCGGGAATGCCTCCGGCCCAAAACATCCAGCGCCATCCTATTTGGCCGTTCCATGAATTCAAAATATCTTCTCCCGGATTAATTGGTTCTGCGATAAGCCAGTTTACCAGTTGTGCAGAAAGTATTCCAATTACAACTGTAAGCTGGTTGAGCGAAACGAATTTACCTCTCACGCTCGCCGGGGACACTTCAGCTATGTACATCGGCGACAAATTGGAAGCTATACCAATACCTATACCACCCAAAATACGGTATGCTATAAACCAGGGTAATGTATCGCTGATACCTGTGCCTATAGCGGCCACGATAAACACAAGAGATGCTATTATCATCAAAGGCTTTCTTCCGTAACTATCTGATAAACTGCCGGATACCATCACACCTATCAGACATCCCAGAATAGCACTACCCATTACCCATCCTTGCATATAAGGTGAGTCTGTAATATCAAAAAAGACTTCATAAAATGGCTTTGCCCCGCCGACAACTACCCAATCGTACCCAAACAGTAGTCCGCCCATAGCTGAGACAAATGTAATAAGCAATAAATAAGAACTATTCTTTTGTTTCATCGTGATATTGATTTAATGTCAGTTTAATGAATGTAAAAGTACTATCTTCATATGAACTAAAAATGTAACTTTTCTTCAAAAACATGTAAAATATTATTATTTTAGCGGACAAAATCAATACCATTTAAATAGAACAATCATGGAAAACATTGAAATAGCCGAAGGTTTCAAAGGTGAGAAGGCTATCGTTACCCCCTATAATATAAGAGAATACCAGGATTCTAACGAAATAACCAGACAATTATATGTAACCCATATTGGTTATTACCCGAATGCAAAATATCATTTTCGACAAAGGATAGATGGAACGAATGAGAATATTCTTATCTATTGTGAAAAAGGTAAAGGATGGATTGAATGCAAGGATGAAAGGTATATCCTTTCAGAAAATCAGGCATTCATCATTCCGGCGAGTGAAAGCCATGCTTATGGAGCAGACAGCCGTAATCCGTGGAGCATATACTGGATACACTTTAACGGAAAAAATGTGCATATGTTCAGTTCTATTATCGGGAGGCAACTATTTATAAAAGAGTCTGATAACAGTAGATATAACGACCGTATCACTTTATTTGAGGACATGTATCAAAATCTGGAAATGGGATATAATCCCGAGAACCTCGAATATATCAGTTTTTGTCTGATGCACTTTCTGGCTTCCCTGAAATACCTTACTCAGTTTAGGGAAATTAAAAATGTGAGAGTCGATGATGTGATACAACAATGTATCCACTATATGAAAGATAATCTCGAAAACAAAATAACCCTGAAAGATATTGCAGATGCTGTAGGCTATTCAAGCTCTCATTTCACTACATTATTCACCCAGAGAACATCTTTTTCGCCTATGGTATATTATAATCAGTTAAAAATACAAAGAGCATGTTCGTTTCTCCAATTTTCAGACCTAAAAATTAAAGAGATAGCTTTCCGGCTGGGATATTATGATCCGTTCCATTTTTCCAATTCCTTTATCAAGGAAATGGGAATAACTCCGAAAGAGTACAGAAAAAGATACCATGAGGACAAAAGCGGCAATATTAAAAATATTTGAAATCATTACTTAGATATAAGGGCAGCACTGTTAAGTTCTAATTAGACTATAAAAAGAAATGTTTGACATTTCTCGCAAAGGCGCCTATACAAAAAAGTAACACATGTAACACTTTTTTCAGTTATTTACACTTATAACTTTTTAATTTCTCTCTCTTCATTTTTTCTTTTTCCCTTCGGGGGCCAGGAGACCTGTTCAATATTTCAAAGAATTAATAACTATCAGCTAACGACAAAAGCTATATACATAGATAAAGTTTTATGGAATAATAAAGGATTCATCGGTTATTATTATCTATGAAATAAATTATTTAATCAAGTTGTTCAATATGTCTTCAGAAACTCTAAAAGCCGTACCATGCCGGACGCCCACAGGGAAAACAATAGAGTCGGAAACATCCTCCCATACTTTCATATCCTTCGACCTTACCGCTCCATATTTATGATCCCTGTATTTATCAAAATACACATAAACATATTCTCCAACTTGTAACGGCGCAGGCCCTTCCGCCCAATAGTCCCCTGTAATAGGCTCTGACACCGTAACAGGAAAGCCGTAAGGCTTATCATTTGATACTATACGGATATTCTTCTCTGCCGGACTTGAATTTTCATTCTTTATAAAAAGATAATGAAGCCCGTCCTTATCCAGTATGGCGCCGTCAATTACACTGAACCCCGGTTCAAAGAACAGTTTGGTATCGCTGAACGTTTTGAAATCTTTAGTTGTTACATAATATTGCCTGTGATTTAATCCCTTTTCGCTTTCAGAAGTAGGTAAATCCGGAAACACACCCGGTATAGTCGAGGCCCAGAAGATATAGAAAGTCCTGTCTTTCTTATCATAGAATAGTTCCGGCGCCCATGTATTCTTCGTTCCTTCAAACTTTTCCATAACCGGAATATTCATTTGTTGCGACCATGTTTTCAAATCTTTGGACGATGCATAGCCAATACCCTGATCCCACCAGCCCGAAGTCCATACCATATGGAAAGTACCTTCTTCATCCTGAACAATACTGGGGTCACGCATCAGTTTATCTTTTCCAATTTCAGGTTTCAGGTAAATGGAATCGTTATTCAATGCTTCCCATTTCATCCCGTCTTTGCTATATGCCAAATGCAGGCCGTCTCCATTTCCCTTGAAATACGAGAATAAATACACAGATTTTGCATCCTCGGCTTCTGCCGTTCTTTGCTTTCCTCCACAAGAGAAAAGAAGTACCGGTAATAAAATAAGGTTAATTAATGTCTTCATTCTTTCTCTGTCCTTTTTTGTTCTTTAACCGAATTATTGTTGCATAAAGTTATTCAATTATAGATATTTTTTCATATTGCCGGTTTATATTCAGAGTAAGCCTCATCATCATTCCTTCCATACAGAGACTCCCGCCGCAGGGATATCCTTACTACCAATCACATATTTTGTGGTTGCGGGCAAAGGCAGCGAATATATTTTGTCCGCGTAATTCACTGCGATTCCAAAGCCGTCACGATATTCGATATGCAATCCCGCAGGCAAATCCGCTAATGGAATATTTAGAATGCCATACAGTTTTTTCAAAACAGCCTTTTCCATCTCCCCTTTTTGAGAATCCACACCTACATAAGTAACCGTGCCTTTACCCAAACGATGAAATACTATTGCAGGACTTCCTTCATAAAAATCGCCCTCATATGTAGCCCATGTGTCAGTATTTGCTTCGGGAACCAATATTTCGCCCCAGCTTGTCCAATCATATTTACGGCCGTCGAATACTATCCGGTCGGGAGTCCGGGGTTGCAGCAAATCGTAAAAATCAATCTTTGCTCCTATCAAAGAATAGATAGGTTCGCCAAAAGGAGCCTCAAACAATTGTCCGTTGCGTGTTTTATGACCAGTGCGACTCGTTAAAACCAGATTTCCACCTTGCTCCACATAGTTCCGCCAACATTGTACCAGTTCCCTGTCCAGCATCTCATATGCGGGAGCGATCATTACATTATATTTCGAAAAGTCGTTTCTTTCATCTATAAAATCAACAGGCGCCCCAAAGTTCTTCAATGCATTGTAATACTTGTCTATATGCTTTTCCGTATCCCATTCGGATGTCTGCCTGTTCCGCTGCATTTCCCATGTGTTTTCATGGTTATAAAGTATAGCAGTACGACGTTTCTCATAACTATCCGGATTTTTTGTACTACCCTTATATTCTTTACGCAGTTGCGCGATCTCCTTTATAAACCGGGAATATTCCAGTCCGCTTTTTGTAGGTGTCACACCATCCGGGCCAACAATACCATAGTGATAAAGTTCCGTTCCGTATATCGGCTGACGGTAGCGATAAGTACAAGTAAATTTGCTTCCTCCCGCAAATACATGCCACAACCACAGCCTGACTGCTCCGGGCAATGGCTGCGAATTTATCCTGCCCCAGTTCACCTGTCCGGGTTGCAACTCCATCACTCCATACACCCCGTCTATAGTACGGAAAAAGTCATTTGCCTTTGCTATTCTTTCCACCGGCCCTAAGCGATAACCTTTGCGCCCGATACCATAATCTTCACCAAATACCATATAGCGGGTATAGGAGTGGAAGTCCAGCTCATTGCTTTTCCTTAAATGTCCTTCACTATATTCGGGAATGTAGTTAGTAGTAATCCATTGTTGCGGATTCGCATATTTACGTATAAGCACCGCCTGCTCATCCAGAAAACCAGCCATTTCGTCTGTTGTAAAACGATGGTAGTCGAGTATTTGATGAGAATTCATAAACATCTGGGATAGACGCGGAATATTTATCTCCGAAAAACCGGAATATACCTGACTCCAGAATGCTGTACCCCAGGCCTTATTTACGGCGTCTATTGTCTTATATTTAGCTTTCACATAATCGCGGAACCGTTGCTGCGCATCCTTTCCGTAATCCTGTGCCGGACGTGGTTCGTTGTCGAGCTGCCAGCCCATTATACGTTTGTCATCCCCATAATGCTGCGCCAGTTTCTCTATCATCTTCATCGAATATTCCCGATAGAAGTTATTTGAAACCGAGGGGTGCTGGCGTGCGCCGTGATCCATCTTCGTGCCGTCCTCATGTTCTATCAGTACATCAGGATGCCGGCGTACAAGCCATACGGGAGGAGTAGCCGTGGATGTACACATAATCACTTTCAAGCCGTTTCTATCAGCAATATCCACCGCTCTGTCAAGCCATGCAAAATCATATACACCTTCCTCCGGTTCAAGTTGCGCCCATGCGAATTCGGCATAATGCACAAAATCGAAGCCGAGCTCCTTTATTTGTTTCAGGTCGCGCTCCCATTGCGATTCGTCCCAATGTTCCGGATAATAATAAGTTCCTACTATCGTAAGGTCTTTCGGATTAAACCTGTCCGGATTTTGGGCTGTGAGGCCAAGCCCTAAAAGCAAAAGGAAGGTCAATAAAAACGTCTTCTTCATGGTTGTATTTTTCTTAATTCTTTTATTGTTACAGGGCCTAATAGTCCCGACGGAACAGGGTTCCACGTATCGAAACGCACATCTTTATAAGTGATGCTTACAAAGTTGATTTCCCGGAATATGCGCCATTCGATACCCTGCTTATCATAGCAGGCAATACGGTTGGCAGGCAGGTTGGTAACTTCAATCTCCAGTGTATTCTCGCCATTGACAAGCAATTGCCCGATATTCGTTTCGAATGGTACAGCGAACAGTGTACTTGCATCCTTCCCGTTAACACGCACCCTTGCACTTTCACGGACATCACCTAAACACAAACGGTATTCTTCATTTGCATGTTTCTTAAAATTGAATTTTATTGTGTAGCAGGCAGTTCCCATATTCCTTTTAAGGTCGTCATTATCCAGTTCCGTCCATGAGCCTAATGTATGTAATTTGAAAGTCCCCTGAATGGCCGGCTCACTTTCTACAAAGTTCATCTCCCATCCGTCTTTCAATTCCGTTTGATTCCCTGCCGGTTGGTAATAATCCCAACTATCCGTTGTTATTTTGGTGTTAGTAAATGTTTTCAGGATAATGGATTCCCCCGGTTGCAACTGCATGTAAACTTCTGTTTTTCCATCCCGCTTTCTTAAAGCCGCCTTGCCTTTCTGTCCGGTCATAGGATCAAAGAATATAGCACTTTCGGCATCTACACCCAAAGTCACCCAGTCGTCTACAGGTTTATTTTTCAGCATAGTAAAGAAATAGTGATATCCGGTAGCGTTCTTACGGCGAATAAGCTGCCCGCCAAGTTCAGACACAAACATTTCTTTGTCTGCCCCACATGCCGGTAATATTTCCCCATAGTCATTTCCTGTAATAATTTTCCCTTTACCGAATATATTCACAGAAACTTTACCAAATGAATCTATGGCCGGAAATGATTTCATTACTGAAGTAAATTTTAACCGTCTTTCTTCCAGATTGGATAATCCCGGAACATCGGAAGGATACTGTTCGGCAAAAATAACGGTAGCACCTTGTTCCGCCAGTTTCTGAATCCAGGTCAGTGTTTCAAGCGGGATTAGTTTTGCTGCCGGAAGTATAAGGGCTTTATAAGTGGTTCCACCTTGCGTCTTCAATAATCCGTTTTCTATGGTGGTTGTTTGTATAAAACGATCCGAGATATAGTCCAGATCATAGCCTTTAGCCATTATTTGTTCCACAGCCCCGCAAAATTCAGGAAGACGGTCTCGCATTCCATGTATGGCAAAGGTGGTAAAATAATTTCCGCGTTGCCCTTCCCAAATATCATACATTGGCAAATACAATAAGAAGTCGTTATCCGGAGTCCCTTCCTGTAAAAACGACTGTATTCTTGTGATATAACTAAAAAACGCAGGGGCATCGCGCCAGATGGAATTTGTCGGGGACATATCCACCGAAGCGTAAAATTTCCAGCCCGGCCAAGCCGCATCTTTAGGTGAATAAGTAGAACCATGGAAGTAAACGTGATTTACACCTGATGTAAATATCTGGTCGATCTCCGGCTTACACTGCGATAAGGATGTGCGGAAATGCTCTGTCAGCCAGGTGAATGTTTCGGATGAAGTGTATTTTTTACCTGTTATATGTGCAGCTGACGACGCATATTTCAGCGTGGTAGGATCTCCGTCGTTCTCTTTCCGTATAGAATCTTTACGCAGATAAGGAATATCAAAATCTGTTATACCGAAAGATTCACATTCGGGAATATCTACCGCGGCATATAAATCCAGCAAGTTCGCAGGTGACCCATGAGCCTGATTCTTTGTAGTCGTATTATGTAAATGCGCCCATGTAGTCCATGCTTGAGTAAAGTTTTCCCGCAACATATCTCCGACAGTTTCACGATAATCGCAAATGACACGTGCAGAAACATCTGTCGCTCCATCTGCCAGCAATTCAGGGAAATAGTCCTGTAGTTTATATCCACGCCTGCGCTCGAACTGATCGAGTAGATCCGGAGTCCAATCCCCGCCATATACTTCATACGAATCGTTGAAAAAGCTATGAGGAAATGATGTTTTATTATCCGTAAAAGCCTTGTCAAACTTGCCGAAA
Organism: Dysgonomonas sp. UBA7710; assembly: GCF_002482385.1. Lineage (GTDB taxonomy): Bacteria > Bacteroidota > Bacteroidia > Bacteroidales > Dysgonomonadaceae > Dysgonomonas. The sequence continues at coordinate 147,763 of NZ_DLFW01000047.1, forward strand.
TAGCGTTGTACCGCGTCTGCATCGAAATGGTTGAGGACATAACCCTGTCCGCCGGGCGCGGCACGTTTTACCTGTTGGAATGTTTTTCCTATAAACAGAGCAACCAGTTTGTAATTATCGCCGGCAGGTGCGATCCATATCAGTTTTCCGTCAGAACCTACTTTGTCGGTTATATCCAGTTTCTCTCCTTTTGAAGAATAAGCGATCAGTTTGCTCAGATAAGCAACTTCTTTTTGCTTTTCATCTTTTACCTGAATAGATTCTTTCAGTTCCTGTCCTCCTATTAGTTCATATTGCTGAAAAATTGCTTTGGTTGCTGCATCTTCAATTGTAATTTCAGGCCCTCCGAACGGCCATCCCGTGCCCATATTCATATCTACCGCCATCCCCAAACGGTCGGTTTCCGATTCGGTAAAAGCTAACATTTGCATCCATTTTGGAGTCAGATAATTGATATAATGGTTTTCACGGCCTTTAACTCCATAGATAGGGGTAATTTCCACACCTCCGATTCCGGCCTTACTCATCTCCTCCAGATTGTAAGTCAGATTCACAGAATCAACGTCGCTCCCCATCCACCACCAGCGGGTCCACGGCTTTGCTTCTTTTGTTACTTCGGGCCAGTCGGTTATGACTTTATCCTGAGTACAGTTTATTAATGTTGCCAACAATAAAACTGCCGCTAATATTTTTTTCATGTTATTATCTTATAATGTTTTTCAATTCATCCGGAGCATCTGTTGTATGCGTATTGATACGCTCGCCTTCATTCCTCACCAAGTCCTCTATTACAGACAGTTGCACTGACTTTTCGGGTACAAAATGAATTGTGTTCATATAGTTTATTATCGAGTAATACAGCTGTCTTGCCACAATACGCCTATCTGGTTCAGTCGTAATATCGGCGCTGCAGACCATCATTTTGCCATTCCCTACGTTGGCTTCAAACAACGTCCCCAATTTACGGTTGATAAACCATGTATCGATAGGCTGAATGATCGGCTGGAAACCGGCTGGAAAATTATTCATCTCCATCACCTGCCCTTTTTGCACCAGCTCCCACCACTGTAATCCGGTATAGAAGTCTGTAGGAAAATCTTTAAATACAGGATGATAATTATTTATCAATGAGCCTTCTGTATGTGGCGGGCGCATTTTGAACCATGAAGTATTCCAGAACGAAGGGGTCATATATTGTACGACATCTTTGCCCTGTTCTACTTCTCCCGCTAAAAGCAGAAGCACTTTACCACCTTTATCCAATACGCTTTTTGTTTGCTCGTCTATCCGATTGGTTATGTGTATTTCCGAAATATCTATTTCCGGTAACTGCGCCGGATATACCCAGAAATCCCAGTTATTGGAAATATCCGTACAATCGAACGATATCTCAAGATTTAGTTTCTGTGCTTTATCGATTGATTGAAGCGCAAAAGAGACTGTGCCCAACTGCTGACAATTACCTATCTGAATATCTTTAGGTGAAAGTTGTCCTTTTGCCAGTATTTTCCCGTAAGTATCCGTTATCCGCCACTTAGCCGATTGTTGTCTCAATACATTCTCTCCAAAATGAGCAATTTCGATATGGGCGGTCATTGTCTCATCATTTTTAAACGTAAATTTATCCATGCGGGACAATAAGACGGTAGGTGCACAAAACTTACGGAATTCGTCGGCATCAATATATCCTTTTTCTTCCCAAAAGGCATTCAATACGCCAACCAGGGCAGTACCCTGTCCCGAGTAATCATTCAGGCTCAATAATTGAAATCCTGCATATTCTGGTGTACGCAGTGTCTTTTCTATTTCGTGTTTATAACATAATGCCTGTAATTTACCCGAAGCCATCAGGAAATCATAAGCCAAATCTCCCATGTGCCTGTCGGCCAAATCTTCACGGAACAATTCAAAATTACGGGCACGCATTACCCCTGTATATTTTTTTATCTCCGAAAAGTCGGGAAATACACACCATTGCCCTGTTTCGTGCGATACATAGGGCTGTTTTACCGTGTCTATACGTGACAAATAATCCGATTCCGATTCCGGTTGATTATCCCATGCAAGCCCTCTGGCTCCCGCTTTCACATGGAACTGATTGTGAGGCTGCCAAGCCCAGCTATTCCCCACCGAAGCACCTGTATAAACACGTCTCGTATCCGCTTCTTTCCAATAATCGACAAATTTACTTACCCATGGCACCCAACGCCCCCGGGGTTCATTGCCAATAGCAAACATACAGAATGAGGGATAATTGCCATATTGCTTCACTATACGTCCAGCCTCTTTCCACAGATAATCATCTACAGGACGGCCGTCGCCTAAAGACGAACCATGATTAGGCCAGCTGGGTCCCTCAGGTTGCAAATAAAAGCCGACTAAATCAGCTGCTTCCATTGCTGCTTCAGGGGGACAAAATGAATGGAAACGCATATGATTAAGCCCGAAACTACGGCAAATACGGAAAATCCTTTCCCAAGAATCCACATCCATAGGAGCATAGCCTGTAAGGGGAAAAACACAATTTTCGACAGTTCCGCGAAGCATGGTTTTCTGACCATTTACATAGAAGTATTTCCCCTCTATCATAAACTCACGCATACCAAAGCGGACTTCTTTTGTATCTGTTCCTTTTGACGTCTTCAATGATACTAATAATTTATACAGGTTGGGATGAAACTCATTCCAGGTAAGCATTTCATCACCCATAAATAATTCCAGTTCTACCTTTGTAGACTGACTTTTAGCCGTATAATTTTGCAGAACCGGCTCTACCGTATGTACTTTCTCTCCATTGTAGCTTTGCGCTTTAAGTGTTATCTGCCCCGATACCCGGCCTACAATGGTGAGTCTTACCAATGCCTTCTTATTCTTCAGGTCGGGATATACCTGTACATCGTCTATATAGGTAACAGGAGTAGATTGCAGTTCCAGTTTGCCTACTATTCCGTTCCAGTTTCCTTGTGTCTGGTCGGTTATGCTATGTGAATCTTTGCCTACATCTATATCTTTTGTACGATTGTCGATGCGTAAAGTAATAGTATTACTTCCTGCTTTAAGGAAGCTACTGATGTCAAAAACATGAGGAACGGAAAGAGAATTATCCGTACCTACTTCTTTTTCATTGATCCAAAGGCGGGATTCTGTATGTGGACGCTCCAAAAACAAAGTAATCCGTTCTCCCTTCCAATCTGCCGGAATAATCACATCTTTCTGATACCATGCCGCACCGACATAGTATTTTACAGGAGTGAGCCAAAATGGGAGTTTAAGGTTATCCGGATTACGGAATTTTTCTAATCTCGGATTGAAGAAAAACGAACTGTCGTATATACTGGCTGTCCATTGCGTAGTAAGCGTGACATCGTCCCCTTTGTAATTTTCGGTCATGGAACCGGGCAGATAGATATTATCGTTAAGTTTTTTACTAAACCATTTTTCTTTTTCCCCTATATCAGACCTGTCTATCTGAAACCGCCACCTTCCTTCTAAATTTATCGTTCTATTTTGAGCCTGAGATATCAGGCAATTTAATAAAAATAGCGTGCTGAGTAATATGGAAACGTATTTCATGGTTTTTCCCCGGTTTTATATTTTAAGGTGAATTCATACTATTACATGATACAAAAATACCGTTTACATACAATCGGACATATGTAATTTCATTCAAAAACATATAGATTTCGACAAAATTGACATAAACAAGACAAAAGGCACAGATGTTTTCAAGGTTTATTTATATCCGGAATACAAAGCTGATAAATACGATATTAATTAAAGTCCGGTAACCTATTATTCAAACCGGAAGCTAAAATCACACTGACAAAAGATAAATTTTTAAAAATTAATTTCCTTAAAAAGAATAATTGTTTTACTTTTGCACTCACCAAACGACTCCGTAGCTCAGTTGGTAGAGCAAATGACTCTTAATCATTGGGTCGAGAGTTCGAGCCTCTCCGGGGTCACAGAAAGCTATAAAGTTTGAAAGATAACTTAAAGCCATAAAAAAGAAAACTCTCAGAACTAACATCTTGAGAGTTTTTTTATTTCTATATCATAAAATACACAAAAAGACCCCTCAAAACAGATAGAAGAAATAGTTAACACTATTAAAAATGAAAATGTTATACCTGATTATTGTCTGCGTTGGCCTTTACTCTGAGACTCTTATTTTCTTTATCTCATAAGGAGATTTTGGATTGTACTGCCTCAAAATCATTTTTAACAAAAAAATCGGCTTTATTTTAATATCTTTATTTTCCGTATTGTAAATAATGCTAATTGCCATGAAAGAACACTTCTTGTTATATATAAAATCTGTAATCATACTTTTCTCCGGCTTGTTAATGAGTATCTCATTAGCAGCAACAAATAACAGGCTGGATTCGTTGCTGAATGTTCTCGATAACGTGATAAAGAATGAAAGCCAGTATACATTAAAGAAAGAGGAAAGGATACAAAATCTGAAACTTGTACTTCCCAATACTATTAAGCCAGAAGATAAATTTAGTCTATATAAGCAGATTTTTACTGAATATGAAGCTTTCATCTGCGATTCTGCATACCATTATTCTGTTTTATGCCTGTCATTAGCTGAGAAGGGAAAAAATATATTCTGGATAAATGAAAGTAAACTTCAAATAGCCAGTACCCTGACTATATCGGGCATGTATCCCGAATCTGTCAGTTTGCTTGAATCCATAGATAAACCGAATTTGAGCGAAGAGCAGCTCATCGTGTATTATACAAACTACTACCATGCCTATAACGAATGGGGTGAGTATGCCGAATACAGTTATGCAGCAAAATACAAACAACTTGGAAAAGCATATCAGGATTCAGTATTATTGTATGTAAAGCCCGATAGCTTCGAACACACGATGGAATATGCATGGAGATATATGGAGCAGGAAGAATATGACAAAGCAAAAAAAATATTACTCGCATACTTACCAGAAATAGAGCCCGATACACGCAATTATGCCATGATAACTTCTGTCACCGGTATTCTTTATTGGTATTTCGACGATATTGAAAAACACAAAGAGTATCTGGCTATATCTGCCATTGCCGATATAAAAGCAGCTGTAAAGGAAAATACATCACTGAGAAGTCTGGCTAACGTGCTCTTTCAAGAAGGTGGTGAACTGGAAAGGGCAAACAGTTATATAAAGAAGAGCATGAGCGATGCCAATTTCTACAATGCAAGGCTGAGAAGTATACAAATATCAAAACTGTATCCTCTGATCGAAAATGCTTATCAGTTGGAAAGAGAGCAACAGGAAAGAAGGCTTCACATTTTATTGATTGTAGTCAGCGTTTTATCTGTATTACTTATTATTACCATTATTTATATCATCAGTCAATTTAAAAAGTTGTCCGAAGCGCGGAAACAGACACTGATTGCAAATGAAAAGCTAAAAGGTAATAATAAAGTATTGGCCGAGGCCAATCATATAAAAGAAGAGTATATCGGGCGTTTCCTGAACCTTTGCTCAATGTATATAGAGAAAATGGAAAAGCATCACCGGACGCTGAATAAAAAAGCGAAAGAAGGTAATCTTGATGAATTGTATAAACTCTTGAAATCGAATAAGTTTATTGATGACGAACTGAAAGATTTCTATAATAACTTCGATAGTGCGTTTCTCAATATCTTCCCTGACTTTGTCAGCCAGTTCAATGCCCTTCTAATTGACGAAGAAAAAGTAATTCCAAAGCAGGACGAAAAGCTGACAACCGAACTAAGGATATTTGCCCTTATCCGGCTAGGTATTACTGATAGTCAGAAGATAGCCGAATTTCTACGCTATTCGATTACTACTATTTATAACTACCGCTCAAAATACAGAAATAAATCTGTAGTTTCCCGCGACGAATTCGAAAATGAAGTAATGAAGATAAGTTCTTTCTGATTATTTTTCTCAAATCTCGTTTTTAACCGATTTTCCTCTTTTAAAAGATATAGAAATGGATACTAGGGCTTTAGTATCCATTTACTTTTTCGCCACTCTACTCATCGTTTAAATATCAAGATATCAAATATTTATACCAGACCAATATTTACTTTTCACTTCACTCAAAAAAATGAAGTTCAGTTCTTCTATACATTTGTAATACACTCCGTAACATACACCTCTTGTTTATTTTTTGCAAAAAGAACCAGTATTAATATAATTAGAACTAAAAAGAAAGATTAAACCTAAATCTATGTTATTATGAATCTGAAAAATTACAAACAACATTTTCGGGCTTTCCTATTCTTATTGCTGATGATAGGAATCAGTCAGGTATCTTATGCTCAGGGTAAGAGCATAAGCGGTACGGTAAAGGATGTAAACAACGAGCCCCTTACCGGGGTTAGCGTAGTAATAAAGGGAACCACTACCGGAACTGCGACAGACGAGAATGGAAATTATTCCCTTATAGCCGGGTCTAATTCTACACTCGTATTTTCTTTTATTGGTTTTATTCCGCAAGAAGTTGAAATTGGAGACAAAACTTCGATCAATATCACTCTTGAGGAAGACAATCAGATGCTGAAAGAAATCGTAATCATCGGTTATGGTAGTATGGAAAAAAATAAAATTACCAGCGCCATAACCAACATTAAGCCCGAGGATTTCAATAAAGGGAATATTAATAATCCGGCCCAGCTTCTGCAAGGTAAGGTTGCCGGCCTGAGCATTGTTTCTCCTCAGGGAAATCCGAACGGGACATACAATATCCGTCTGCGTGGATTATCCACTATTGGAGCCAATACCCAGCCTCTGGTCATTATAGATGGAGTCATAGGTGCCGAACTTAGCAGTGTAGATCCGAATGATATTGCCAGTATGGATATATTGAAAGATGGAGGAGCGGCAGCTATCTATGGGACACGTGGTTCCAGTGGGGTTATCATTATCACGACCAAGACAGGATCAAAAGATCAGGCAAGTGTAAGCTATAATGGCTATGTAGCCATGGAAAACATGGACAGGTCGTTGCCTATAATGAGCCGCAGTGAATATCTCGAATATGGCGGAACCGATTATGGCGGCGATACCGACTGGATGGATGAAATCACGCGTACAGCCCTTTCGCATGTGCACAATGTATCATTATCGGGTGGAACACAGAAATTCTCATACATGGCATCCCTTAACTACCGCGATGTAGAGGGTATTGTTCACAACACAGGTTACGACCAGTTGAGCGGACGTTTGAATCTTTCTCAGAAAATATTGAATGACAGACTTACACTTAGTCTGAATCTTGCGCTTGCATCCAAAAAGGCAAAGATGGGATTCGATGATGTATTCAGGTCGGCTATCATTATGCCGCCTACGGCACCTGTGTATGGCACAGGTGAAGAATATGACCAATACGGGGGATATTTCCAGAATCGTGCACATGAATTGTACAACCCGATGGCTATTATCAATCAGAATATAAACGACCAGAAAACCACTCGCGTGACATACAATGCACAAGCCGATCTGAAAATTATAGACGGACTATCAGCTACAATGCGTTTTGCACAGAATAATGAAGATATTACGAACGGACAATATATTAGCAAATATAGTCTTTACGGTAGCGGTATAGACCGTCAGGGATTAGCCTCGCGCAGTACTTACAATAATAAAAGCGACTTATTCGAATTTACAGGAAACTATCTGAAATCGTTCGATAAACTGAACCTGAACGCTTTATCCGGATATTCATATCAAAAATTCACATCCGAGCATTTTTATTTACAGGTAGGTAACTTCCTTACCGATGGATTTTCTTACAATAACCTTGCAGCAGCAAGAGACCTTGCCGATGGAAAAGCAAAAGCTGAAAGCTTTAAAGAATCGAGCAAACTGATTGCATTCTTCGGCCGTGTAAATCTGAGTTATGACGATACTTATTTCCTGATGGCATCACTCAGAAGGGAAGGTTCTTCCCGCTTCGGGGAAGGTAATAAATGGGGTAATTTTACAGGAATCAGTGCAGGATTGGATGTATCCAGAATTATAAATATTCCTTATCTAAACCAGTTGAAACTGAGAGGTAGTTATGGTGTTACAGGAGCATTGCCTGCACAGAGTTATCTGTCGAAACAGATTTATGGTCCCGGCTCTTCTCTGGATTACTACCTGTACAACGATAAATTTACGCCGGTATATTCTCCGCAAAGTAATCCGAATCCTGACCTGAAATGGGAAACAAAAACAGAAGTAGACTTCGGTATCGACTTCAGTATGTTCAATTCGCGATTGACCGGAACTCTTGATTATTATAACCGGAAAACATCAGATGCGCTGATTACATTGAATGTACCCGTTCCTCCGAATCTGTATCCTACATCGGTACTGAATGCAGGTAAACTGAGAAACAGAGGATTTGAAGTGGGATTGAATTTTGAAGCTATAAAGACAAAAGATTTTTCGTGGACTACCCGTCTGACCTATTCTACAAACAGTTCGAAGATTATTTCCTTATCGATGGGTGACATACAATACGGAGTAAGGGAAGTAGGAGGACTACCGGCTCCGCTGACAGGAAATGTGGTCAGAGTGCAGGAGGGAAAACCTCTCGGCCAAATGATAGGATGGATATATGAGGGAGTAGATGCAGATGGAAATTACATCCTCAAAGACCTGGATGATAACGGCGTAATTAATGAAAAGGACGTAGATGTTATCGGGCGGGGTATGCCTAAGGGCGAATTCGGTTTCGGAAACACATTCACCTATCATAATTTCGACTTCAGTTTCTTCTTCAGAGGCGTATATGGTCACGATCTGGTTAACTTGCACCGTACAATGTTCGAGCAGGTATCCCGTATCAGTACATATAACCTGATAAAAACAAAACATTTTCAACCGGAATACAAAGGACCTGTTGCTTATAACAGTCACTATGTAGAAAATGCATCTTTCGTCAAATTAGATAATATCACATTGGGCTATAACTTTAAGTTGCCCAAAAATTCGGTAATCGAAGCAGCAAGAGTATATGCCACAGGGCAAAATCTGTTCTATATCACAGGGTATTCGGGCGTTGACCCTGAACCCCGATATTCGTATGACAATAATGTACTGGCTCCGGGCATCGAACCTCTGAACAGCTGGGTGACTACCCGTACATTCACTTTAGGCGTTAATCTTACTTTCTAAAACAGACAATTATGAAAAAAGCATATATATTAAAAACAATCGGCTTATACATGAGAAAATCGGTTGTGGCAGCCGCACTGATTTGCCTTTCTCTCAGCTACTCGTGTACAAACCTGGATGAAACTTTATACAGCCAGTTGGACAATGATAACTTCCTGCAAACCGAAGAAGAAATATCTTCTGCTCTGGGAGCAGCGTACAGCGGATTAAGGACTTTTCAGAAAAACGATCATATGTGGACAATATATTGTACGACCGATGAAGTAGCCGTGCCGGGAAGAACCGGTGGCGACTGGGCGGGTGACGGACAAGACCAGCAAATGACAGATCACAAATGGATTGCTAATAACCGTTTCTATCGCGGGACATGGGAAGCCTTCTTCGCTCAGGTAAATACGTGTAATCGTCTTATCTACCAGTTGGAACAAATAGACCCTGCTAAATACGCATCTTACATCTCGGAAGTGAAAACGATAAGGGCTCTCTGGTATCTGTGGCTTATAGATATGTGGGGCAATGTACCTATTGTTGACAGGTTTGATGTACCGAGCGGCTATCTGCCTTCTACGAACACACGTAAGGAAGTGTACGATTTTATAGAGAAAGAAATAAATGACAATATCGCAAATCTGACAAAGGACAAGTCAAGCCTTACCTATGCACGTGCCGATTACTGGACGGCAAAGGCAATACTGGCAAAGTTATACCTTAATGCAGAGGTATATACCGGAACACCACAATGGCAAAAATCGTTGGATGCCTGTAATGAGATTATCACTTCGGGTAAGTTTTCATTAACCAATACATACAGAGAAAATTTCATATCTAAGAATGAAGGTTCATCCGAAGCTATTTTTGCCATACCATTTGATGATATATACACCGAATGGGGTTGGATTCTGCCACTTGTTTCGTTGCATTACTCCAGTCAGCAGACATTCAATATGACAAATGGCCCCTGGAACGGATTATCGGTACAAACAGAATTTTTCTATATGTATGAAGACAATGATATCCGCAAGAGTGACAACTTCCTGTGGGGACCACAATACAGTTCTACGGGAGAGCCTATAACCGATAGCGGATACGAAAAAGACCTCGATCCCGATGGACCTCAGGTAAACTTTACACCTGAATTTGTATCCCTGTATAATACTATCCGTCAATCGGGTGTACGTATCAAGAAATGGGAGATAGAAATGGGTAGTAACGGATTCCTCAACAGCGATTTCTTCCCTTTCCGTTATTCGGATATTGTGCTGATGAAAGCTGAAATACTGTGGCGGATAAATCCTGCCAGTACTGAAGCTTTGACGTTGGTCAATCAGTTCAGAACCCGCGCAGGAGTGACTCCGTTCGATGCACTGACAGAAAAAGACTTACTCGAAGAACGTGGACGGGAACTGTTTATGGAAAGCTGGCGTCGTTCCGATATGATCCGTTTCGGTAAGTTTAATGACCCTACCATCTTTAAACCGTATAAAAGTGAAGAGTTCAGACGTTTATATCCAGTTCCGAAAGATCAGTTGGATGCAAATCCCAATCTGAAGCAAAATCCGGGGTATTAGTATGTGGTAAATTACTTAAAGTTTTAGGTTTAAAGGGAATAACACGGCCTTTTATTGATTTATTCTCCGGATAAGGCTGTGTTATTTTCAATACGAAATATAAAAATAGATTGTTATGAATATTCAGCATAAAATAGTCATGTGTATCCTGTTAATCATTGTATTGTCATCCAATATCTTATTATCTGTCGCGCGTGACAGCCCTTTTACCCGAAAAGGTACAGGCCCAAAATATTGGATTGCTTACGAACATTGTTGGGTAACCAATGCAGCTATACCCGAAGCCAGATGGAAAGCCAATATAGATTGGATGAACCAGCACTTCAAATCGTTCGGCTACGATATGATCTGCAATGATGGATGGATAGAAGCTGCTCAGACTATCGATGAGTACGGATATATTGTAAAATATAACGATGACTGGGAGCACAGTTTCAAATACTGGGCAGATTATCTTGCCCAGCGCGACATGAAACTAGGTGTTTACTACAATCCTATGTGGATGACAAAGGCAGCCTACGACCACAATGTGACTGTGAAAGGAACGAATTATAAAGCACAGGACATTGTAGGCCCTATCTCTTTCAACGAGCCTTTGTATTGGGTAGATGCCGACAAGGCGGGAGCAAAAGAATGGATACAGGGATATGTAAACTATTTTATCGAAATAGGAGCTACATACCTTCGTATAGACTTTCTTGAGAATTATGAGAAAAATTACGGAACAGCCAAATACATACAGGTACTGGAATGGATTAAAGAGGCTGCCGGAGACAAAATATTTCTTAGTCTGGTAATGCCTAACTGTTTCGATCACGGACGTAATGAAATCACCTATGGCGATATGATCCGTATCGACGACGATTGTTTCGACGGAGGATGGGAGTTTATCAGCAACCGCCGGCGCGGACAACAAAAAGCTATATGGCCGCAATATGGTAATGCTTTTGATGGTTTCATCGGATTTGCCGATATCGGAGGGCGCGGGCAACTGATTCTCGACGGCGATTTTATCCGGCTGAATACAATGGCAAACGACAAAGAGAGAATGTTCCTGTTTTCGCTTATGGTAATGGGTGGTTCGGCACTGGCTATCGCCGACCAGTACGATACTATCGGCGAAAGTACGTGGGTATATCAGAATACCGAACTGCTGGCACTTAACAATCAGGGATTTGTAGGTAAACCATTGAGTTACGATCACAAAGATATTGCAGCAAGCTCTACATGGGCCGGACAGCTACCTAATGGTGACTGGGTTGTAGGCCTTTTCAACAGGGAAGAAACAAAACAGATAAGAAGCATTGATTTTTATCGAGACCTGGGTATTACAGGAATTGTGGAAAATGTAAGGGACTTATGGGCACATGCTGATCTGGGTGCGATGTCGGGCGGTTATTCCGTAGAATTGGCTCCACACGAATGCAGGATTATAAAGATAAAGAACAATTCTTTGAAATATGAAGCCGAGTTTACTTCAATGATGGGTGGTGCGAAAAAAAGTATTTCAGATTTCAAATATAGCGGTTCAGGTTATGTGGATGATTTCCAAAATACTGGTGCAAGCATATTATTGGCAGTAGAAGTTCCTGCTAAAGGAGAATACACATTACAAATAAGATATGCCAACTCTGAAAAAGAATCCGGTACGGGAAGTGTTTACATCAATGACAATAAGATTTCTAAACAAATGGGATTTCCTGTTTTGGACAAAAATGAATGGGGTACTGTCAGCACGAGAGTATCGTTGGTACAAGGGATTAATTTTATTTCCATACAGAAAGATAAGGGAGATAACGGACTCTTCTGTCTTGATTATTTACAGATTGACAAATAATATTATAAGATCAACAGCATTAAATGTAATCATCTTATCTGCCTTATAAAAAAAGCCTTGCATTGCAATTGAATAAAATAGGTATTCAGCTGCAATGCAAGGTTTTCAACTAAAGATACTAAAAGGAAACAGTCTTAATATCCTTTGTTTTGTGACCAATTGGTATTGGTGTTCAGAATATATTTTGGAACAGGGAAGATACGGCGATAAAGTTCTGTTTTAGCACTCGGATTGATGATATGTTTATAACCCCAGTCATCTTCAAACTTACCGAAACGAATCAGATCATTACGACGCCAGTTCTCATCGGCAAATTCACGGGCACGTTCATCAAGAAGCTCATCCAGCGTCGGATTCTGGGTAACTTTCGGAGCATGAACATAATCACGAATCTGGTTCATAAGGGACATAGGAGTGTCCCCGTTAGTAGCAGTAGCTCCACGTAAAATAGCTTCTGCTTTCATTAACAATATATCTGCAAAACGGAAGATAGGCACATCATTACTTTGATTACGGCTCTGAGAGGCTGTCGTTTTCAGGTCCATATAGAACTTGATGGAACGATAACCCTGCGAACGGCCACCATGAGCTGTATTGTCAACCGGCATAGTTTCATCCAAGGCGTTTAATTTAATAACTTTAGTTAATGTTACTTGCTGTCCGCTTACCATCCATGGGGTAGTAGTGGCTTTGTAAGTACTAGCAGAACGCACATATAATGGTCCGCCAATAATTTGCTCGTTACGATCATCGCCTGCCAGATTAAATTTGTCTACAAATTCGGAATTAATCGCAAAACAACCGCCTACACTACTCGGCAAATTTACTCCATAGAATTCAACGTTACCATTACGGTGCGTCCAAAAACGGGCGTATGTCATACCTTGCTGAGTTTCGCGATCGAAAGGCATAGCATAAATGAAGTCTTTGATATGTGCCCCGTTTTCCGAATTAAATTTAGACATATAGCTATCTGTCAGGTCAAATTTACCGGAAGCAATAATGTCGTCACAGAATTTCACCACATCATTTAGCTTATTATTCGCCATTGTCGGAGTATAGGTAGCCACATCACCGCAAGTATAAACGGCCCAGTTCAGATAGAGTTTTGCCAACAGGGCATCGGCCATCCAGCGGGTAGGCTTTCCATATGTAGAGATGTCAACATTCGTAGACAACAGATCGATGACAGCCAACAATTCCGATTCTATGAACTGAGCTATATCAGCACGGGGCGAGCGGTCTATCGCCTCGTCTTCCGCCAATATACGATTCAGCAAAGGTACATCACCATAGCTATCCATCAATACCCAGAGGTAATAGGCACGGACAGCACGGATAGGCGCGGTTACAGCAGCTTCATCCCCTCCCATTTCTGCAATCAGTCCATTACAGGTTGTAATGCCCTGTGTAAAATTTTCCCAATAACCAATTGTAGCATCATCCGGTGTCCAGTTATGCAAAGCCATATGATTATAACGACCATTGTCGTAATAATCAGAACCATTAAAAGAAAAAGACATAGTTTCGTCTGAAGACAAAGTCTGAGCGTGATTATAATCACGTCCCAACGGGCCGCGCATAGCAAAATAAGCATTGGCCGCTTTTGCTTCCGCAGCAATCTCCGAATCAGGAAACTCTGTATACTGTGATTTAATATCTACATCGAGATCCGTACAGCTTGCTGCTAAAACCAGCAGAGCAACTGTCATGAATGATTTTATATATTTAACTTTCATATTCATAGTATTTTAGAAATTGACATTAACTCCGAACATAAAGGTACGCGTACGCGGGTAAGTCTGACGATTGTCGATACCCGGTTCTATACCACCCAAATTCACCTCCGGATCAAGACCTTTGTAACCTGTAATAGTAAATACATTGTTGCAGGTGGCATAAACGCGAAGTCCTTTGATGTAATCATTCATACGGCCAAAGTTATATCCCAAGGTAAGGGATGACAGACGTACATAGCTACCATTTTCCAAATAGCGATCAGATGGAGCATGAGAGTTGTTATCAGTTACCGGATTCTCATCTGCGATAGAAGCCAATACATTCTTACCTGCTGTCACGTTACCGATATTGCTCAGGTAAGCGCGCGAAGCATTCAGTATTTTGTTACCGAATACACCCTGAAAGAATGCGGTCATTGTCCAGTTTTTGTAAGTGAACGTATTGCTCCATCCTGCATTCAGTTTCGGTTGTGCCGAACCTGCTTTAGCACGGTCATCGTATAAAGGCTTGCTGGTAGTCACATACTCTCCGGTTTCATTATCGATATAGCGTCCATCCTCCTGTTTCGTTACTTTACCTTCAAAACCTCCCTGATCTTTGTAGATTTCAGTCAGGCTGCTTTCACTATATACATAAAAATTTGAAACTCCATCTTTAACTCCCGCCCATTTCCAAAGGTAGAACTGGCCGATAGGAGAGCCTTCCATCACACGTTGGTTGGTTGCAGTCGCAAAACCTCCGGCATCAACATTCGCTTTGTCGAAATAGTCGACAGAATACATGCTATTGGATAATTTAACAACCTTATTTTTATTGTGGGAAAGATTCAATGACGTTTCCCAGCTAAAGTCATTTGTTTTCACGGGCATTGCATTGATCGTTAACTCAATACCTTTATTACTGATTTCACCTACATTGGTAGTCAGCCAGTTATATTGGTACTTGGTCGTGGAAACTGCATAATCGGCAATAAGATCTTTTGTACGCTTATCATAGTACTCTATAGTACCACCCAGACGATTATTGAAGAAACCAAAGTCTAAACCTACATTGAACATGCCTGTACGCTCCCATTTCAAATCCGGATTAGCATTACGGGTAGCACCAAGTATATGAATCTGCTCTGATTCACCCGTCGAGGTCAAATGATCGTACCAGCCTGTTGCACCGTAAATCTGGGTAGCAGTAAATACATCAAAACCTAATGAATTACCACTGACACCATAACCCATACGCAGTTTTAAATCGTCAAATATATTCAGGTTCTTGATGAATCCTTCTTCTGAAAGACGCCATGCCAAAGAAACGGAAGGAAAAGTTGCCCATCGGTTGTTATTACCGAACGCAGATGAGCCGTCACGACGAACAGTTGCCTGGAATAAATATTTACTGGCATAAGAGTAATTGACACGGCCGTAGAATGAAATCATGCGCAGAGTAGAAAGTGCCCAGCCTCCAAGACCATTCTTGTCAATCTTATTTGCCATACCCATATTGTGGTAAGTCAAATCATCGTTATAATAATTATAAGTAGTCAATTGGAAACCATCGTTATCATTTGATTCTTCCCAGGAGTAACCGCCCATTAAACCAAGTTTATGAACATCTTTGAATGTTTTGTCGTAGTTCAGGTATGTTTCAAAAACTTTCTTTTTATTGGTTACAGAAGAGCGTTCGGCCTTACCATCCATACCGTTAGCAATCAATGACTTGGTAGAGTTGTAATTACTATAGATATTTTGTTCATTCTGATAGGCCAGACTTAAATTATAAACCAAGCCGTCTATGAGTTTCAGCGAGGCCTTACCATTTCCCTGAATGCGTTTGCTTTCCGTGTCATAGATATTTTCATTAATCAAAGCTACCGGATTGTAGTTCTGAGAGATACCGCTATTTTCGTACCAACTGCCGTCATCATTTCGAACGGGTACCAACGGAGAGTAATAATACATGGCATCCAATACGCTCTTTCCCTGAGTATCCATCGGAACAGTATGATTGTTGGTTACACTTGTATTGATATTGAATGACAGAGTGAGACGGTCTTTCAAGCCTTTAGACTGGACAAATGCACGTCCAATCAGGCGATCCATATCTGTACCTCTGATAACACCCTGACGTTCCATATAATTGATACTGGTATTGTAGGTAGTCTGTTCGGTACCTCCACTGATAGAGACATTATGATTGTGGCTGAAACCCGTACGTTGTACTTCATCCTGCCATTTGGTATCAGCGCCTAAATCGTTGACCAGCTCGATACCTCCCGATTGCGCATAACTACGAAGTTGCTCAGCATTCATCACATCATAATTCTTCATCACATTATCAACTGCTACATAGGCGCTGTAACTGATGCTTGTATGTCCGGCCTTACCTTTCTTAGTAGTCACGATAATCACTCCGTTAGCCGCTTTCGATCCATAGATAGCAGTTGCTGTGGCATCACGGAGAACATCTATACTTTCAATATCGTCCGGTGAGATCAGAGATAAAGACATCCCCGGAACACCATCAATTATATAGTAAGGTTCCATCGCTGCTCCGGTACGCAAGGTGGAAGCACCACGCAGTGTGATGGAAGGAGAAGCATTCGGGTTACTGCTTTGGGTAATCGTCAGTCCGGGGACTTTACCTTGTAACAATTGAGCAGGATCCGAATAAACGCCTACATTCAGTTTGTCAGCTCCTACCGTAGTAATAGAGCTTGTCACATCTTTACGCGTCATGACACCATAACCAACGACCACGACTTCATCGAGAGTTTTGGTATCTTCTTCCAAAGTAATGTTGATTACATTCTGGCTAACTTTTACTTCTTGTTTGGTAAAGCCAATGAAAGAAAATATGAGGGTTTGTCCTCTTTCCGCTTCAATTGTATATTTACCGTCTACATCAGTAATATAACCGATTGTTGTACCTGCCACTAATACATTGGCGCCTGCCAGCGGTTCACCTGTCTTATCGGTCACTGTACCGGTCACCTTGTTCTGGGCAAATGCCAAGGTACTACTTAGCAAGAGCACAACAAAGAGCATTCCTTGTGTAAATGTTCTTTTTCTTTTTATTTGCACATTCAGCATAAAATAAAGTTTTAGTTAGAAATTCAGTTCCTATTTTCCCATCTAAGGTCGCAGACCTATTTGTTATTTTTGTATCTACAGCAGCAAAAATCGCTTACTATAAAATAATGTTACATTAAATACCTTCTTTTACTTATCTATTGAGTATTGTTCCATTGTAGAAATACGACCCACCTGTATACAGGCATATTCCCGGATATTACAACACAAACCTCGGTTATTTGATCAGCTATTTATTGAAGAAAAAGACAAACAGGTTTCACATTACTCTTTATATAAAGCAATGTAAAAGGGATATAGTAATCTTACTGTCCTCCATAATAAGTGTCAATCGGAGGGAGAAACGAAAATGTCTTTGCTTCCATAGTATTCCAGATTTTAATTACAGCAAATTTAAGTCAACAAAAGAAGACGCAGGGGGAAAATGATGCAAAAGAAGAGGAAAATAGTGAAGTTAACATTTTGAATGTCCGGAGAGGTTCCTAAAATTAAAAATAAAGTTGTATCTTTTCGGACAATAATCGCACCTAACGGATACTAAAGAGGGGAATTATCATGAAACGACATATCTCACTAGCCATCTTTTGGCTAATACAAATAGTGGTGCTTTTTTCTCAAAATACAGACCGCTTTTTCGACCAATACAACTTCAAATTCATTACAGAAAGCAAAGGATTGCCTTATAGCTTCGTGAGTGACATTTTTAAAGATTCAGAGGGATATATCTGGGTTGCTACACATCATGGGATAGGGAGATATGATGGTTATGAGTTTCTGAATTACGACATGCAAACTGCACCTATACATTTGAAGAACGACTTTGTACACAAAATATGTGAAGACAATTATAAACGGCTCTGGATCGCTTCCGAAGGAGGAATTGATATTATTGACCTCAATACTTATTCTTCCTCCGAACTTAATCTATCCTCGGACAGCCCGTTGCAACGGCTAATGAATGAATATGTCAGTACGATATACAAAGACAAACGAGGCCATTTATGGATTTCCGGTAACAAAGACCTATGGTGCATAGAATTGGATGAGAAAGGAGATGTCAAAACCTATTATTGCCTGAAGAACGCTTCCGCTTCGCCTGTGCACGCGATCCTTGATATAGGCTGGACCATCTGTGCAGGTATTGATAACCAGGTCTGCCGTATCGAGAAACAACCCAATAATCTTCTGAAGACAAAAATCCTATCTGATAGCCTGACCTCTTTCAGTGAAGATTGGCGTATTTCATGCATGGAGGCTGATGGCGAATATCTGTGGATTGGTTCGAACCGGGGAGTATTCAAATATAACCATACAAAACACAGTCTGAAAAGATACCGTTACTCTACTCATCGCTCAGGAATGTTGAGTCAGGCATATATAACGGACATCAGACTGACCGACAAAGAACATCTTATTGTATCTACTCTTAACGGATTGAATGTCTATCACAGGGACACTGATACCTTCTCATTCATCCGTCAGACCAGCGAACAAAATGGCGCTACGATCAACTGTAATGCGATTAACTGCCTGCTCACGGACGGAGAGATAATCTGGTTAGGCACCGAAACCGGAGGAGTCAATGTGCTTTCTCCGAAACGCCTGCAAACCGAGTTATGGTCATGCGGAACATCTTCTGTCAATATGGATACTCCTACTCCTGTAAATGCAGTGGATGAAGACAAGGAGGGTAATCTCTGGATCGGAATGGTGGAACGTGGGTTGATGAAATGGAATAAGGAAAATAAGGCATGCACTCATTATCTTTTTTCACCTAATGATATCACATCCATTAGCAATAATACGATTAATGGAATCCTGATAGACTCTGATAACTATTTATGGGCATATACCTGGGGTGTCGGTATAAATGGTCTGGACCTGAATATCCGAAATAATCGTACCTTCAAACGCTATACGCGCGAGATCATACCTGAATTGGAAGGCGATTTCATTAATAGTGCCTGTGAAGATAAAATTAATCATGGAATCTGGTTTGGGTCCACCCGTGGAGTACATTTTTACGATAAACGAAAAAACACTTTCACAAGAATATTATTTGACCAGTCCGATAACGAATTCGAGGCTATACATGCCATTTTAATCGACCGGAAGAAACGTTTGTGGATAGGAACAACTCAAGGAGTCTTTATCGTCGACCTGCCATCTTTTGCCAAATCCAATAAAAGATTCGATTATAAATATCTGAAGTATAAGCTGGATAATCCGGAGTCTACACAACTGGAAAAGATAAACAGTATAACAGAGGACAAAAACGGTACAATCTGGCTGGGAGGCAATGGAAGCGGATTATACCAACTGACAAATGACAAGAACAATCATTTCATCTTCAAGAATTATACGACAAGGCACGGATTGCCTAATAATACGATTATCGGTATGGCAGAAGACGGACAGGGAAATTTATGGCTGGCAACCAATGACGGAATCTCACGATTGAAAATCCAGTCGATGACATTCAGTAATTACACGCAAGCCGACGGATTACCTGCCACTCAGTTCTATTGGAATGGCATTCATTATTCTGCAATACATGATTTTATATATCTGGCTACTATAGACGGCTTGGTCATTATCCATCCGGAGAGTGAAACCTTATTACATACAGATTCGCAAGTAAAGTTGTCGTCTCTGGCAATCGGAGGAAACACCATTTATCCATCCAGCGGTAATTACCTCGAGAAAAACATTACCTTCGCTCCTAAAATCTTTCTACATGAAAAAGACAATCGTTTCTCCATCGGCTTTACTACACAGGATTATGGGAACAGTAGTCGTATCCGCTTTGCATACCGGCTAAAAGGATATGAAGAAGAATGGAACGAAACACAGCCCGGAGAGCATCTGGCACGATATACGTCCGTACCTTCAGGAAACTATACATTGCAGGTACGCGCAACAGATGAATTGGGACGCTGGTCAGATAAGATCACTGAAATAGAAGTTGATATAACTCCTTATTTCTATAAGTCCGGATGGTTCTATCTGTTACTTATTGGAGTAACCTGTCTGGCCATCTATTTATTGTATAAGAGAAAAATCCGTACTTACCGTGAACAGAAAGTACGACTGGAGAGAAAAGTTAAGCAACGCACACAGGAACTGGCAGTCCAGAACAAACAGTTGGAAGCCATGGCACAACACATAAAGGAAATAACGGAAGAAAAAATATCCTTCTTTACCAATATTACCCATGAGTTCCGTACACCCGTCACGCTTATCCATGGTCCTATCGAACATGCTCTGAAAGAAACAAAGGACGAAGGTGTAAAAACGCAACTGGAGATTGCCGAACGAAACTCCCGCTATTTACTCTCTTTGGTTAATGAATTAATGGACTTCCGAAAGCTGGAAATGGATAAAGTTATATTGGATAAGCGCCCGGAAAACTTTGTTGATTTCCTGTCGGAGCTACTTCTGCCCTTCAGGGTCTTTGCTAAAGAAAGACATATAGATATACAGACCTATTTCCGCCTGGATAATCCTTCTTTGATTATAGACGCCGCATATATACGTAAAGTAATGGTAAATCTGATTTCAAATGCCATCAAATTTACACCGGACAATGGATGTATCAGCATATTTATAGCATCAGTCAAACGGCACAACAGGGAAAAGTCTCTTTATATAAATGTACGCGATACAGGACATGGCATTGTGACAGAAGACATGGAAAAAATATTTGACCGCTTTTATCAATCCAAAAAAGTATTGAAATACCCTGTTTATGGCCAAAGCGGTACAGGCATCGGGCTTTTCCTTTGCTGGAAAATAGTAGAACTGCATGGAGGAGAAATATGGGCACGTAATAATCCTGACAAGGGAGCCTCATTCCGCATATTGATGCCATTAATTCCTGCCGGAGATGTAGAACTGACTGCCGGAGAAGACATGAAAATTCAGGAAGACAATCGCCTGCGGAATATATTACAACCGGCTGACGGAACAAAGAAAGAAACGGTTCTTATAGTAGAAGACAATAAGGATATGCGTTTGTATATCCGTATGCTACTTGAGGGTGATTATCGTCTGTTTGAAGCCGAAGATGGGAAAGAAGCCCTGCAAATTGTACAGAAGCATACGATTGATCTGATTGTCTGTGATCTTATGATGCCTGTAATGGATGGAATGGAATTATCACGCCATATTAAAGAAAATCTGGCGACCTCGCATATCCCTATTCTCATCCTTACTGCTGTTCACTCAGAACTTCAGGAGAAAAGAAGTTTTGAAATCGGTGTGGATGAATATCTCTGTAAACCTTTTGATGAAGAGGTGCTCCGGCTCCGCATCCGTAACATTTTAAATTTGAGAAATAAGTACAAAATGATGTTCTCGGCAAGCAGCAACGTAGAGGAACTGCACATACAGGAAGAATCCAGGGACAAGGCATTCATTGCAAACGCCGTCAATCTGATGAAAGAAAATTATGCAGAGTCGGAATATAATCTGGAACGTTTTGTCCGTGATATGGGATATAGCAAGACATTGGTAAACAATAAAATGCAGGATCTGACAGGTCAACCCATCGGACAGTTTATGAAGAATTACCGGCTGAATGTAGCACAAAAAATGCTACAGGAAGGACCGGGAGATATAAATGTCTCCGAAATAGCTTATTCCGTAGGCTTCAATGATCCCAAGTATTTCACTAAATGCTTCAAGGAGTTTTTCGGATATTTACCAAGTTCTAAACTTAATAAGAGATAAGTGTTTTTTTACTATTCGCCATATCTGTATGCACCTCTTATTTGTGTTAAATAGGAGTATGAATAAAGTTTGAACCGACTAAAACGAAAAGTGTAAATTCTCCACTTTACTATTTTCTTCCCAATCTTTCTTATTTTCCTCTTTTCATAGAGGATAAGCCGCTATTTTTGCATATCACCCTAAATAATGGATACTATGAAGATGAAGCCCAAGTTCTGTTTTCTCATTTTTCCTGCTTCCGGCCGGTCAATAAACAGGATTATTGCTGATTCAAAAATTTTGACAAGCATTACTTCACCAGTCATTTCCGGAATAGGATATTAATAAGATACAAATGAGACAAACCATTTACACATATTGTTTCGCACTGCTTGCTATTATATTGCTACAGTCTATAATGTCGTGCTCCGGCGGCTACCGCAATACTATCGAGGATTCGCGGATAAAATACATCGATACCCGTGTCGGTACCTCCGCTAGCACAACTCATACGGCAGGTAAATTCGGAAAGAATACGGAGGAATACGGACAGACACTTCCTGCGGTACTCGAACCGAATGGCATGAATTTCTGGACTCCTCAAACACGCGATACAGAACAGAAATGTATAGCTCCTTATTATTATGCAGACACATTACTGCAAGGGTTCCGCAACTCTCACTGGATTGTAGGCGGCTGTACTCAGGATTATGGTTCAATGACGCTTATGCCTCTTTACGGGACTCTGCGCTGCCAGCCTGAATCCCGGGCAACCCGTTTTTCCCACCAGACAGAAAAAGCGACCCCGTCTTATTATGCCACTCTCCTACCCGATGAGAATATATACACCGAGATGACAGCCCGTTCCCGCTCGGCTATTTACCGTTTTACTTATAAGAAAGCAGGAAAAGGATATTTGATAGTCAATCCTAACAGCGATGAAGGTCAGGGATACATCTCTATCGATACGCTCAACAACCTGATTTATGGGTATAATCCTGTTCACCGCATTTATCAGGGCTGGGGAGAACCTGCCGGATACAGTGGCCACTTTATTATCCGGTTCAAGAAGAAAATAACAGACTACGGAACACACAAGGGAGACTCCTTATTTTCACATACCACACAAATAGGAAATGCCGGGCAGATAGGCGTATACGCGGAATTTGATGTGGAAGAAGGAGAAGAAGTCTTGATAAAGGCCGCTTCGTCTTTTGTCAGCAGGGAAGGTGCCATCCGTAATCTGGAGGCTGAAATTCCTCATTGGAACTTTGACCTGACAAGGACAGAGCTAAACCGGATATGGGAGCAACATCTTTCCACAATACAGGTGGAAACCGAAAACCTTGTGGATAAAGAGCAGTTTTACGGCGCCTTCTACCGGGCCTCTTTCCTCCCACGCACATTTAACGATGTGGACGGACGTTATCCGTCTTTTGCCAAAGGCCTTCCGATACGTCAGTTACCCGGGGGGGAAACGTACTATGAGGATTACAGCATGTGGGACACATACCGTGCACTACATCCTCTGATTAACATCCTCTTTCCTACCAAAGGCGGAAATATGATGCAATCGCTTGTACATAAATACGAACAAGGTGGCTGGCTACCTATCTTTCCCTGCTGGAACAGCTATACTGCCGCTATGATAGGCGACCATTCTATTGCCGCTATCGGCGACGCTTATAGCAAAGGTATCCGCAATTTCGATATTGAAAAGGCATATGAAGGGATGAGAAAGAATGCTTTTGAGACTCCTTCCGATCCGGATGAATATAGAAACGGCATGGGACGCCGTGCACTGACATCTTATCTCAAATATGGCTATATTCCTCTTGAAGATGCCGTACCGGATGCTTTTCATACCCGCGAGCAGACTTCACGGACTTTAGAATATGCCTATGATGATTTTGTACTCGCACAGATGGCTAAATCTTTGGGCAAAACGAAAGATTACCAGAAATTGATATCACGTGCGACTAATTACCGGAATGTCATTGATCCCCGCACCGGATACGCTCAGGGACGTCATGCCAACGGCACTTTCCTGAATGAATACAATGCTTTCGACTTTGCCCGGTTCATTACCGAAGGAGCCCCTTGTCACTATACATGGTATGCTCCTCACGACCCATACGGACTGATGGAGTGTATGGGTGGTAAAACAAACTATATAGCGAAGTTGGATTCCATGTTCAGCGAACAGCGCTATTGGCACGGAAACGAGCCATGCCATCAGATTGCCTTTATGTTTAACTATGCAGGAGAACCGTGGAAAACCCAACGTACCGTACGCCACATTATGGCAACGGAATATATGAATACACCGGGTGGACTTTCGGGTAATGATGATGCGGGACAGATGTCGGCATGGTACATGTTTGCAGCTATGGGATTTTATCCTGTCTGCCCGGGTACGCCATATTACATGCTTGCCAGCCCTTCATTCCCCAGTCTTACCCTGCATCTGGAAAATGGAAAGACCTTTACTGTAAAGGCTCCGGATACATCCGAAGAGAACATCTACATACAATCAGCTACGCTAAACGGAAAACCTTATACGCATAATTACATTACGCATCAGGATATAATGAGTGGTGGAACAATCGAATTTGTTATGGGAAACGAGCCTAACCGGAAATGGGGAACCAAACCTGAGGATTGTCCGCCTGATATGATGAAATAAAGATATAAAGAAAGGATATACATGATAACATCTCTCAGAGTTACTATACTATTTCTGCTTGTCATTAGTAGTTCTGCGGTATGGTCTCAATCTGTTTATAATATTATAGACTATGGGGCTGTTCCTGACACTACGCGACTCTCCACAAAGGCCATACAAAAAGCAGTGGATGATTGTGCCGCCCATGGAGGAGGTGTAGTATGGGTACCACCCGGTAATTATCTCAGTGGTACAATTCAGCTCAAAAGCTTTGTTAACCTGCATCTTGAAGCAGGAGCAACGCTTTATGCCAGCAGAAGAAGCGAAGATTTCAGTAATTTCACCAGAGAGATCGGTGCAGCCGATAACACCGAGGCCGAAATGCTGATCGGCGCAGTCAATGCCCGGGATATTTCCATCACCGGACAAGGTACGTTGCATTGTCAGGCAGAGCGTGTTGGATACCGTAGAGAACCAAAGACTGAAGTTACAGACTCTATAACCGCACGGGAAATTGTCAATGCCGGACTATATGGAGTAGACTATCAGAGCAAGTTCAAGAAAGTCCCGCCTTGTCCGGGAGCAATCAACTTCACGGGATGTACAAATATTCATATCCGGGACATACAGGTTGTTGAATCTTCTTTCTGGTCGGTACACCTGCAATGGTGCGACAGAGTATCTGTTGACGGCATATATATCATGTCCGATCCTCACAATGGCGTTAACGCGGATGGTCTGGATATTGACGGTTGCAGCAATGTAACGGTCAGTAATTGCCGGATAGATACCGGGGATGATGCCCTGTGTCTGAAAACAACCCGTCAGAACGGGAGAACTCAACCCTGCCAGTATATTACCATCAGTAATTGCATTCTGACTTCCTCTTCAGCAGCCTTGAAGATAGGGACAGAATCACACTGTGATTTTGAATATATCACCGTATCCAACTGTGTAATCAACCGGGCCAACCGGGGGCTAAACATCATCGTCCGCGACGGAGGCACTGTGCGCAATGCGATCTTCTCAAATATGACTATCAATACTGTACGCAAAGAAACATTCTGGTGGGGAAATGGCGATCCTGTCTGGTTCACGATACAGAAGCGCGGGAACATTCCGTCAGCCGGAAACATAGAGAACGTAATGCTTAATAACATTATTGCCTATGGACAAAGCGGTATCAGGATGGAAGGTTTCAGCAACCGGATGAAAAATATCCGCCTGCGTGACATACAGCTATTTATGGAACCGGAAGACGCTATTGATAAAAGATCCCGTAACGGGTTCCTGTTTCATGGCGTAGATGAACTATCTCTTGCAGATTGTCTGGTACGCTGGAACAAGGACAAGCCGGAGAAGCTCTGGGAAAGCGCTTACCTTTTCCGGGAAATCAATGATTTGACCCTTATCAGGGTCAAAGGTGAGAAAGCGCCGGGTAGCCATTATGAAGCTTTCAGGTACGAAAGCTGTGAAAGAGTAACCATAGACAAGTAATTAATAAGAAAAGCTATATTTATGAAAATTAAAGCACTTTTGTTTACCTTATGCGCCATCTCTCTGTTAGGTGCCTGCAATAGCCCGAAGGCAGGCAAGAGCACCTATAACATTATAGATTATGGTGCTAAGGGAGACGGAAAGACCGATGATGCCACAGCAATACAGGCAGCTATTAACGCATGTTCTCAATCGGGTGGCGGCACAGTACTTATCCCCGCAGGACATACTTTTATGTGCAGTCCCTTTGAGTTGGCTTCATTCGTCGAACTCCGGTTGGAATCCAATTCCCGCCTGCTCGCCAATCCTGACGAGACGGTATATACACAAAGTGCTTTCCGCGACAACCGGGGCGAAGGCATGATGTGGATCTACGGGAAAGATCTGAAAGAAGTCTCCATTACCGGAACGGGTACAATCGACGGGAACGGCGTCGCATTCATGGGAAAAGAGTTGGAAGACTCTTATGAATTGAAGCCCGTGACCGACTTTGATCCCCGCCCACATGTATTGACTCTCATCAATGTGGAGAAAACCGTGATAAGAGATATTACCATCCGCAACAGTGCCTATTGGACTGTTCACCTTATCGGCTGCAACGATGCTTCCATCGACGGCATCACGATACTGAATGACCTGAAAATACGCAACGGTGACGGCATTGATATAGACCATTCCAAAAACGTACGCATTGCCAACTGCCATATCGAGTCCGGTGATGATTGCATATGCCTGAAAAACCGGCGGGAGTTCGAAGAATACGGCTCCTGCGAGGACATTGTTGTAACAAACTGCACCATGGTCTCCCGTTCGTGCGCCATCAAGATAGGGTCGGAGAATATGAATAAGATCAATAATGTGTTGTTCAATAACTGCATTATCAAGAACAGCAACCGTGGCATAGGCATCCAGAACCGCGACGAAGGAACCGTCACCAATGTGATATTCTCAAATATGATCGTGGACTGCATGTTCTTCTCCGATGTATGGTGGGGAAAAGCCGAACCGATTTACATCACATCTTACCCGCGTGCCATAGGCAATCACAAAGATGCAGGTTGGCGTTTCCCGAAAGGAGCTACCGAAGGCCGATGCGGAGAAGTAAGCCGTATCTGTTTCTCGAATATCAAATGTACCAGTGAGAACGGTATTTTTGTAGGCGGGGATACTCCCGACAAAGTCAATCATATCTATTTCAAGGATGTAGACCTGCTATTACAGAAACGTACTGCATACGAAGGCGGCATCTACGACAAGCGTCCGTGCGACGGTGAAGGCTTCATCCGTGATAAAACTTACAGTTTCTACATAGATACGGCATCTGATATCAGACTTGATGACTGCAATATTACGTGGGGTGATATTCGCCCGGATCATGCGGCTGAAGGCATCTGGCAAAAGAATGTCCGCAATTTAAAAATCACCAATTAAGTAGGAAACAGTATTCAATGGTACGCTATCGAATTATAACTTACTCTTGCATTTTCACTTACCAAAGTAATAAACAGGTCTGCGACCTTAAGATAAGGCTTATGAGACAATATATTATATTCACTATACTTTTACTAAGCGGACTTTCGGTCTACTCTCAACCGACGCCGGAACAAACCGGAAGTATTTATTACGCTTATCCTGCTCCTCCCGAGGCCTACACTCCTGCACCGGAAGGATACGAACCTTTCTACATCAGTCATTATGGCCGTCATGGTTCCCGCTGGATGACAGCGGACGAACGTTATATAGAAGTCCTGCACGTTTTTGACTCGCTTTATCAGCGTTCCGAATTGACTCCGCTCGGCATAGATGTCCGTAAACGCCTGCAACAAGTATGGGAAGACGCCCGGGGCAAGAGCGGCAATATCACCCCTCTGGGCGAACGCCAGCAACGTGAAATAGCCGGACGAATGTACCATAATTTCCCTCAGGTATTCCGTGGAGATGCATTTATTGACGCCCGTTCGTCCACCTCGCTGCGCTGTGCCATGAGTATGAGTTATTTCACAGAACGTCTGAAAGAACTGAACCCTGCATTGCACGTAGACCGGAGAGCTTACCAGCGATATATGGATTATATCGCCTACACCTCACCGGAAGGAGAAAAGTTTTCTTCTGGAAAAGCCCCATGGAGACGTGACTTCCGCGATTTTGAGAAGAAAAATGTTCGTCCGGAACGCCTGATGGCTTCACTGTTTGTAAATCCCGATGCAATAACAAATCAGGATGCCCTTATGCGTGGAATCTACTGGATTGCAGCCGATATGCAGAATGTAGACATAGATGTTACTTTCTATGACATCTTCCGGTATGAAGAATTAGCCGGGATTTGGAAAACAGTAAATGCCCGCATGTATGTCTGCAATGCCGGTGCTCCGCTTAATGGTGGTTTGATGCCCCGTTGCGCCATACCTCTACTACGCAATATAGTGGAAAGTGCGGAAACCGCTATAAAAGAAGGAACTCCTGCGGCCGATCTTCGTTTCGGACATGATACGCACCTCATCCGCCTGCTTACACTGATGCAGGTAGAAGGATGCAGTAATCAGGAAACCGATATGGAGAAATTCCATCTGGCCTGGCAGGATTACCGGGTTTCTCCTATGGGAGCTAATCTGCAACTTATCTTCTTCCGTAATAAGAAGAATGAGATACTGGTAAAACTTCTTTTAAATGAAAATGAAGTAAATTTACCTTTAGAGAGCCATACCGGCCCCTACTATCCGTGGGAGACAGTTAAGGCATTCTTTAAAGAGCAATTAAAACAGGACGAAACCGAAATACATCCGGCTACCCATAATCCGCTCTCTGAAGATACGGACTATTAGAGCGACGGGTGTGAGGTTATCCATCTTAATTAGCTTTTATCCGCTAAAAGGTAACAAAAGTAACAGTCTTTTTAGCCTTTGTGCCCTTTGTGATTTCCTTCGTGTACTTAGTAGTTAAAACTCTTTACCACGAGGGACACCCCCGCTCGCGCAGACGTCCCGTTTGTGTGTTGCGTAGCAAACATTTTCGCCCTCTCAACAAGACACGGACTGGAAGTCCGCGCCAGCGGGGGAAGCATCTTGTTCAAAAAGTAACAAAAGTAACAATGAAATCAGTTAGCAGTTAACAGTCATCAACTTGTATCTCGTATCCCGTTTACTTGTAACTATTTTCAAAAAGGTAACAAAGGTTACACTATTTTCAGTTAGCAGTCAACAGTTATCAGTTAACAACTTGTATCTCGTGTCTTGTCTACTTGTATCTCGTGTCTTGTCTACTCGTATCTCATATAACTTTCAACTTATTACTCAATACTTACTACTTTGAAAAGGTAACAAAGGTTACACTTTTTCTACCTATTACTTTTTACCCTCTCTGTAGCCTCCCTTTGGGGAGGTTGGAGGGACCATTCCAATCTTTCAAAGAACTATCAGCTGACAGCTAAAGGCTATCAGCTATATACATAGATAAAGTTTTTAATATCTGCTTCGCCTTGATAACATTTTTCAGGCAAGCGCCCTTTCCAGATCACTAATTAAGTCCCCGGCATCTTCCAGACCTACAGATAATCTAAAAAGTCCGTCTCCTGCAAAATCATTCCATGATTCCAGTTGCTGAGGAGTTGAGAATTTAAACGAAGTTTTTAATAATTCATTGCTATCCAGATAAAAGATCAAAGAACGATGATGACCGAGCGAGACTGCATAATGAATTATTTGTAGTCTCTCCACAAATTTGCGGGCCTGTGACCTTCCGTTATCTATCTGGAAAGTAATAATTCCCGAGAAATTTTTCATTTGCCTCTTTGCCAGTTCATACTGAGGATGTGAGGGCAAACCCGGATAAAATACACGCTTAACTTTCGGATGTTTTTCCAGATATGCTGCAATTTTGAGAGCATTCTCCTGATGAACCCGCATACGAAGAGGAAATGTAGCTAAGCCTCTTAATATCAGCCATGCGTTAAACGGGCTCAGTACTCCGCCAAAACGGATGGCTGTCTTTTTCCGTAAAGGAACCAGATTTTCTTTACTACCCAGAATGACTCCGCCCAAAGCATCACCATGTCCGCCTAAATACTTGGTAAGTGAATGTATCACAAAATCGGCACCCAGTGCCAAAGGTTTCGTAGCGGCAGGTGTCGCGAATGTTGAATCTACAGCCAACTTCGCACCCGCTTCCTGTGCAATTTCCGCCACGGCGGCGATATCTGTAAGGCGTAGCAGGGGATTGCAGGGAGTCTCTATATATATCAGGCGGGTATTTGATTTGACAGCCTCTTTCAGAGACTTCAGGTCGGAGGTATTCACTTTTGTGATTTCAATGTCTAACCCGGGAATCATTTCATTCGTCAATTCAGCAAGGGCTGCATAGGCTACATCACTTACAATCGCATGGTCTCCGGCCTTCAGTAAATGGAAAAGTAATGCGACGATAGCACCCATCCCGCTTGCAAAGGCAACAGCCGTTTCGGCTCCCTCGCAAATAGCCAGCTTTTCCTCCAGCTGATGAACGGTAGGATTACCCCAACGGGAATAAAGCCATGAATCATTTTCGTCAAGACCTTCAACGGAAAATCCGGCGTCGGCATCTGTAATAAAAGTTGTGGACATTATTAGATTCGGGGAAGAAGCTTTAGTCACAGGATCGGGAAATTCCCCTCCATGAATTGCTTTGGTTTGCTCTCCCGCATTCAGTAAAAAATCAGATTCTTTAGACATATTCTTCTCTTTTATGTTACTCCGTACTATATTTTCCGGATGACTTTAATACCAGCGAAGTTATATCCTTTATAAAAAAAGAAAAATACCACTAACATGGTATTTTCCAAATGAGAACAAAAATCTTTATCTATAAATATTTCTGAAACCACCGGGTAATTTCGTCCAAGCGTTTGATCCGGTTTGTAGGTTTCCCTGACCGGGATAATTCATGGTTTTCATTGTTGAATATTATCAGGCGGGTCGGGACTTCAAAATATTGAAGGGCATAATACATCTGCACACCTTCAACCAACCAGCATCTGTAGTCCTGATCGCTATGGAGGAACAACGTTGGTGTATTTACCTGATTTGCATATTTCAGGGGAGACTGTTCCCATAGTAGCTCACTGTTTGTCCATAGATTATGACCGATGTATGATTCGGTAAAAGTATGTCCGATATCACTCGTGTTGCTGAAGGAAATCCATGAAGAGATGCTCCGTTGCGAAGCCGCCGCTTTAAATCTATTGGTATGTCCGATTATCCAGTTGGTCATATATCCGCCGTAAGATCCGCCGGTAACCCCCAAACGTTCTCTGTCAATAAACGGAACCTGTTCTATCGCTGCATCCACAAAAGCCATGAGATCATTATAATCTACAGAGCCGAATTTACCACGCAGATCAATAAATACGTTTCCCCTCCCATTACTGCCTGTGGGATTGGTATATAGAACGGCATAACCCTGATTTGCCCAATACTGCATCTCGTGAAAGAATACTGTCCCATAAGTTGCTTTCGGGCCACCATGTATATTTAATATAGCCGGGTATTTTTCGTTCTTCTTATAATTGGCCGGAGGCAGAATATAGCCGTTTAGTTCCCGTCCATCTTCATTTCTGAATTTTATTTCTATAGGTTTCACAACATTATGGTTCTCAAACAGGGCCGTATTAATGGAACTAAAAAGGGAAATCTCTCCTTTACTGTTGAGAAAATACACTTCTTCACCCTGTTGCTCTGCCATGGCTACAACCAGAAAGCCATCCTTATATGGCACATAATCGTTTATAGAGATATTTTTCGGCGAACGAACAGATATAGAGGTGTCTTTGTAATTTATGTGGATAAGTGGAGCCTGATCTATCACAGTTGAAACAAAATTAAACCCATCTTTATCAAATGTAATTTTGCTACGGCCCCCCGACTTGATATCAGAGCCGATACTATTGCCTATCGCATACAAATCTCCATCATATATTCCTTTAATATTCCCTGATGACAAATTCAGACGATAAAATTCAGGATTCTCCTGTTTATTGCGTTCTAAGCTGCGATTGACCAGAACAACAAATTCATTATTATCCGCAAACTGGATTTGGGAGTAAACGGCTTTATTGAACAAATTCCATTCTTTTTTCTCCAATGTTCCGGTATTCAATGATACCAGACTGTTATCTTGTGAAGCCTTCCTCCGGTATGTTTTACGGATATAAGCCAGATGCTTCTTATCGGGACTAAGTTCTATGTCGGAAACCGTTTCCAGAGAATCTGAAAGGTCGGTGATTTTTCCTTTATCATAATAATAAAGGTGGGTACGGGTTCCACTGATATCACCCTGACCATTCGACCAAAAGGGTAATTCATCGAAGATACGATACCTTCCATTTTCTTTTATGTCTTTCAGCACCTCCGTCTGGGATTCTTCTTTCGGAGCCAACCGATAAGAAGCTGTAAAAAAGAAACGGTTTCCGTCTATTAGCCGGATATCTTTTACAGCATAAGGCAACCGCAACCATTCTGTTGCTTCCTGATAACCTTTGGTCAATTTCTGAAATATTGTAAGCCGCTCTCCTTTCTTTAGTCTTTCTTTGTCCTTTTCATCGCGTACACTTTTGAAAATAATAGTATCGCCAAGAAAAAAGTAATCGGAGACATTTTCTGAAGATGTCAGTCTTAACTCCCTTCCATCCACCAGCTGATATAAGTCACTTCGGTATGTGTCTCCCTCTAAATCGGGCTGTCGAAGGATAAAGAATATATCCCCTTTATTTTCTTTCAGATTAGAAATGCTCCTAACTTTCGTAAAAAAGTCGATACCGACCGGTTCTTTGCCATAGGCCGAATATCCGTAACCTGCATAAATAGGGAAAAGAAAGACAGTCAGCAATACAATGGTATAAATTCTCTTCATATTTTTCGAATTAATTATAAAAATTGGAAGTGCCTGCAAGAAGCACTTCCAACAAATCCACAATCTGGATTTACCTAATTACCTATTTTAACTATACGGCCTTCTATTGTTTGTTCATCCTTCAATAAGTTGTATATCGGACAAACTGCTTCTACGGCATCCCGCAACACTTTGATTTGTTCGTATGTTGCCGGAGATTTCACATGCACAGTATAATGAATCCCATACGGATAGCCGGGGACATTCTCAAAACCACTGCGCCCGGCACGAATATCGGAAGTGGCTTTTACATTCACTTCCAGCGAATCGAGCGGAATCTGGCGGGCAGCAGCCTGAATCAGGAAAATATGAGTAAGGCAGCTTGTCAACACGCCTAACTGATGTTCCTGAGAGGTCGGTCCGAGATCGCTTCCTCCCAGATATGCAGGATTGTCGTGCAATATACGGAACTGGCGGATCTGAAGCTGGCGGACACCATTATTGTTTACTGTAACCACCAGACAATTACGGTTCTCGTTATTCGCCAGCGATGGATTCTTCTTTCTCTCTTCTTCCCGTTTCTTACCTTCTTCCTGAAGATGTAAGTACGCGGCACGCTTATATTTCAGATATTCTCGGAGTCCGGGCTGCCCTCCTTCCGGTATCACCAGCTTATCGGGAGTCCGGGTATAATCAATTTCTCCGGTCACTACTTGTGGTTTAAGGATAAAATTGAATATCGGAGAATTTGCTTCCGCGGCCTTCCGTAATTCTTCCAGTTGCTTATCATCCGCTGACGATTTTATATATGCAGTATAGAGGAAGTTACGGGGATAATTTACTTTATTCGCAGGAACGGCATCCGGGCGATTTATAATTTCGATTCTTAATGAATCGACAGGTATATTTCTCAGAGCTGCCTGGTTAAGGTAGCTATCTGCCAAGTCACTGGCTATAATAGCAACCTGCGATTCAGGTGAACCCGGCCCTACATTGTAACCCGCAAAGTCCGTCCCGCTATCGCTTATGATCTGGAAGCCGCGGATACACATTCTCCGTAAGCCCGACCTCTGCTCTGCCGTGGTACGGGCTTCTAATGTCACAGCCTGTAATTCCTCACTTGGCAGGCTTTGCAATTTAATGAGTGCTTCCCGCCTGCTGAAAAGATAGTTGCGCAATGGACTGGCATTCTGTTCAAATGTCTTTTTAACCGCATCTTTTACAAATACAGAATTGGGGCCTGTATTAGCATTATCAGTCTGTGCATCAACTGATGTTGTTCCAAATACGGAAAGTATAATAATAGCCAATATACTTATCCGTTTTTTTGTATCCTGTGAATAGATTTTCATATTGCTCTTTTTAATGGGTTTCTATTATATAATTTATTTATTCGAATCCGGCATAAGGATTTGCACCGGTCTTCGATTCGTTATAACCGTCGTATCCCCAGTTCTGCCATAAACCTTCAGGATTTATATTCCGTTGGGATTGAGGTATAGGAAAACGGTAGTTTTTGAGGCTTACGGAACTTTTCTTGTAACTCTCGTCTAATCCCGATTCCTTTAAGGTCTTGACGTAAATTCTCCATCTTACCAGATCGAGCCAGTGGCTTTGCTCATAGGTAAGTTCAAACATCCTTTCCTGCTGAACCGCTTTTCTGAAGCCGTTGTAATCAAGTCCTGCCGGCAAATCGTCCGGAGATGTTTGATTTAGAGGGAAATGTTCGAAAGCTCTTCTCCGCACCTGGTTTATTGCGTCATAAGCATCTGTTGTCGGTCCGTTATTCAGTTCATTGATTGCTTCGGCTTTTACCAGCAAAATATCGGCATAGCGTATGATAGACCTGTTGATATTGCGGTTACTGGCCGATCCCAACGGATCGCTGGCGTCGATATATTTACGATAGCGGGGACGGGTGAATGTAAAGACCGAATTTGTAGAAGGATTGTATAACTCTTTGGCATATGTCCCGCTCTTCCGTTGATCACGGTCGTCGAAAGCGTCATAGTATTTATTATCCGAAATAAGTACGTGAGGAGTAGAATTGCTGAAACCGCTGGAAAAGGCACAATGGGCCAAATGGTTTCCTCCGCTACCGTCGGTAGCAGTACCGGAAGCATGCTGAGTTGAGAAAATACTTTCTTTCCCGTTCTTATTATTTACATTCCAGTTGTCCAGAAAATCTTCTTCCAGTTCGTATCCTGTTACACTATTGGCTGCGTCTACAGATTTCCGGAATCTGTCTTTGCGGGCTGTGTCGCCCCCGCTTTCAGATGTTTGTGCCCATACCAGATATACTTTTGATAATAATGCATAAGCGGCACCTTTGCTCGCCCTGCCTTTATCGCTGTCTGCATAACTGCTTACGTCCGGCAGATTATCCGCAGCACTTTTCAGGTCGTCTTCAATCTGTGCATACACCTCATCTATCGACGCGCGGGTCGTATTTTTTCCATCAACATTATGTAAGACAAGCGGCACTTCTCCCCAAAACTGCACTGCATAATAATAGTAATATGCCCGCAGAAACCTGGCTTCGCCGATAGAGCGTTTCTTAATGGATTCTGAAACGGTTTTGGATTCCGACAATTTATCTATGGCATCGTTTGCACTTGTAATGCCTACATAAAAAGCAGTCCATACCGATGTCACATAACTATTGGTCGGCTCCCACTGTATCAAGCCTAATAATCCTCCGCCACTGTTCGGATTCTCCCCCGAAACAGTAGTTTCGGTGGTCAGATCTATCATGTACGCCAGCGAAGTGCTTATGCCGACATTCGGCGTATAAATCCCGTTGGTAAGGGCTATAGCGTCCTCATCCGTTACGGGAAAGTTCCCACCCATCAGTTTGCCTATTGGTGTCACATCAAGACTATCGCTGCATGAAAGAATTGTCACCGATAATATTAAGGTATATAATAACTTCTTCATCTCTTTCTGATTTAATTATTTTATAGTAAGCTGTTTAATAAGATATATTCACGCCAAAAGATATTGTTTTCGCTGTGGGGTATGCTCCGGAATCTATACCGCTGGAAACTTCAGGGTCGTATCCTTTATATTTGGTAAAGGTCAATAAGTTTTGCCCCGTTGCAAAAATTCTGAATTTTGTCTGAGGAGCCTTTGTTATTTTCACAGGAAGGACATAACTCAGAGTTATATTTTTCAGACGTAAGAAAGAGGCATCTTCGATATAGCGGCTATCGAGCCATGTGGCCGATGTGACAGAGGCTTTAGCAATTGTATTGGACGGATTCTGCGGCGTCCACCTGTCACGGAGTGTAGCTAATACATTGTAGCTGGTGGATGGTGATTCCAGCTCCTGCCGGAGCTGATTGTATAGCTGATTACCTTTACTACCCTGAAAAGCTGCAAATAAGCTCAATGATTTATATCTCAGTGTGGTCGAAAATCCGTAAGTGAAATCAGGCTGAATAGAACCTAAGACAACTCTGTCCTCATCCTGAGTAACTTTGCCGTCGTTGTTTTGATCGACATATTTTACATCACCGGGCTCAACACTCGTTTTCCAGCTCGGCGCAGGCACTTTCGAAATATCTGTTCCGGTTTGTACTATTCCATCGAAGACAACACCATAGAAAGAGCCTAAAGATTCCCCTTTCTTTATGATCGTATTGCCGGACAGGAAATAATCCAGATTACCGATATTGGTGACTTCATTCACATTTTTAGCAATATTGGCAGACAGATTCCATTGCAGGTCTTTCTGATCTATAATACTGCCTGTCAATGCAAGTTCCACCCCTTTATTTGTAACATTGCCCACATTCATAAGCATGGTACTGAATCCTGTTGTTATTTCCACAGGCACATCTAGCAGCAGGTCGCTTGTCTTTTTATAATAAATATCGGCTATAATGCCTAATCTGCGGTTAAGCAGATTCAGATCAAAACCCAGATTATATTGCGATGTTTCTTCCCATTTCAGGTCGGGGTTTTCAGCATTAGCCCTGCCGTAAGCCGTAACGAGCTGATTATTGAAAGAATATACCTTTGTAGAGTATGTCGCTTCATATCGGTAGTCGCCTATCTCCTGATTGCCGACAACCCCGAAACTTCCCCTCAGTTTAAGATCATTGATGACCTTATTATTTTTCAGGAAAGGTTCTTCGCTGACGTTCCATGACAAACCGATGGACGGAAAATAACCCCATTTATGATTTTTTGCAAATCGGGAAGAACCATCCGCCCTGAATGTTCCGGTAAGATTGTACCTGCCGAGGAAAGAATAGTTGACCCTTCCCAGTACCGAATTGAGGATAGATTCCGAACCGCCCGAACTTGGTGACAAGAGAGTGGCGCCTCCCTGCAGGTTATGGTAAGACAATTGTTCGTTAGCGAAATTACTGGCCGATGCTATCGAGTATTCTATATCGGTGGTCTGGGTCGTATAACCGGCCAATATATCCACATAATGGTCTTTATTCAGCTTCTTTGTGTAATTGAGCGTATATTCATATTGCCACGAATCAAACCGCTTGTTTCCGATACTTCCATACCCTTTAGCCAGAAAACCTGACGCAGCGCTGGAAGGCGCGAAAAAATTAAGGGTCGTATTACTCAGATTGGTTCCTGCGCTGACCTTAGCCACCAACGAGGGGATGATAGTATATTTAGCGAAAAAGTTTCCGATGACAGTATTATTTTTTGTCTGCGATGTAGTATTAACCAGATCCGATATGGCATTTACGGTACGGTCGCCAAATCGTAAATCCCCTTTTTCGAAAAGGTTATTGTAATTATAGCTTCCATCCTGATTATATATAGAAACTACCTGCGGTATCCTCAATACATAATCGAGCGAGTTTGAAACACCGTTCACATACAGTCCGTTATAGCTGCTCAATCCGCTTTGATCCATTTTACTGGCTGTAACATTCAAACCTACAGTCAGATTCGGGAATAAATCCCTTTCAAAGTTGAACCGTCCGCTATAACGCTTAAAGCCCGTGTTCAGCAAGATACCATCCTGATCGCTGTAATTACCAGATAAGAGAAACCTCGTCTTATCGTCTCCGCCACTTATCGAAAGCTGATGGTTCTGGGTTGTCGCTGTGCGCAGGGCTGCATCCTGCCAGTTTGTACCTTCACCCAATTGTGCCACTTTTTCAGCAGTAAGACCGGTTTCACTGATATTTTCGGCAGATGCGATTTCCAGATAAAGCTCACCCCATTCGCGCGCATTCATCAGATCGAGCTTCTTACGGGCTTGCTGCCAGCCGATAGAATATTGATATTCAATATTCGTTTTCCCTTTTTTCCCACTCTTGGTAGTAATAATAATTACGCCATTTGCTCCACGCGAACCATAGATGGCCGAAGCGGACACATCTTTCAGCACCTCTATGGATTCAATATCACCGGGATTCAATGCAGCTAACGGATTCAATGCCCCGGCAGCACGGCTTATCCCGATATTGGCCGACGAATTGTCGTTATATATTATAACCCCGTCTATCACATACAAAGGCTCATTCCCTCCGTTTATAGAGTTTCCTCCGCGTATGCGAATGTTGGAAGTAGTTCCCGGCTGACCGGAGCTTTGGGATACATTCAAGCCGGAAACAGCCCCACCCAGTAATCCATCGAATGAAGTAGATAATTGCGATAACGCATCTTTTGAAACCGAAGAAATGGCCCCGGTAAGTTCTTTACGCTTCTGGGTACCATATCCAACCACGATTACTTCATTCAAATAATTTAAATCTTCCGTTAAGGGAATAATGATCGGCCCGTTATTTTCATATACATCCAATTCCTGCGATTTGAAACCCACAAGAGCCACCTTGATAGTAACAGGCAGTTGGCCCGAAACAGGGAGAGAAAAGGACCCGTCTATATCAGTGAGACTACCCTGTGTGGTAGAAACCAATGCGACAGAGGCTCCCACCAGAGGCTCCCCGGTTTTTTCGTCTACAACTGTACCTTTTATTACTGTTTGCCCTATCATACTACCTGACAGCAATAGAAAGAATATGATAATGTAATAATACTTATTTACACGATACCTGTCTCTCTTATCGCTAAAAGAGCTAATTGTTTTTGCCATAATTTTTTAATGAATATCCATTGTAGCCAAGTATAGAAGGCTACAAGAAGTGTTTGTTTATAGATTGCTTAATTGAAGGATAATATCTTGCGCATTTATTAGTTCAGGGGTTCAGAACCTTTATAATACAGTTCGGACTACCCTGGAATATATGCGGATATCAATTAGGGGAAATAAACCGACGGGTTTATTTTCGGAATAGTTAAATATAGGTTAACAACACATTCGCATGTGAAAACAAGAAGCCGGACATTGATCTATGGATGATAATACATGTAGAGAATAAAACCGGGACAAATTCCTTTGTTCCTCATGTTCCCCTCCGGGTATGGAGAAGGCCTTAATGGTAATAAAATTTTTCATAGAGTCTTTTTATATTAGTTAATACTTGAATAACCTCATTCTCATATAGAGGTGCTTATTCCGGTAAATCCGGACTTAGATTCTTTTTATCGGTGTAAGTTGATAAGGCAAGCGTGAGAGCTCCGTCGCTGGTTATATTATGGGTAGTCCCGAAACTATCGAGAAGAGCAAAAATCGTTATCATCAGAGCTGCTCCCGCATCATCTATCCCCAAGACAGCATGTATCAGACCTAAAGAAGTAATAAGAGTTCCTCCGGGCAACCCCGGAGCAGCTATCGCAAAAATACCAAGTAACGGAATAAAAATGAGTATCTGAGTTATATCCGGCATAGTCCCGTATAATAATTGAGAGACGGCAAGGGACAGGAATACCACATCGAGGATAGAACCCGGAAAGTGGATATTACCAAACAGTGGTATGGCAAAATCTCTTATTTCCGGTTTTAACTCAGGACATTTCTTTGTTTGCTCTATGGCGACTCCCAGGCTGGCCGCCGATGATTGTGTTCCCAATGCAGTCAATGCCACCGGTCCGTAATATTTGAGTACTTTCCAGGGATTTACGCGGGCATACAGCCCCGAAGAAATATAAAGAAAACTTATCCATATCAGGTGACAAAGCACTGTTATTACTAAAATAGCAAGGAATACAGGCAGTCTGGATGCCAATGCACCTTCGTATGCCAAAATACTGAAATTAGCAGCAATAAAGAAAGGAAGTATCGGAATCAGGATTTTCTTTACCATCGCAAAGATCAGATCCTGAAACTCATATAAGGCCCCTTCTATTTTCACAGCTTTGGTCCATATGACAGACAGCCCCAGTAAAAAAGCAAATACCAAAGCGCTTAATATGGGCATCAAAGGAGGTATATCCAGGCGAAAAAGCATTTCGGGAAGGCTGTTTGTCGCTTCTTTGACCGGAACTATATCAAGTAGCGGAATTATCTTATACCCCACAAAGGCTGCCAGTGAAGCACTTCCGATACACGACACATAGGCCAGCAACAAAGAACTCCCGAGTAACCTCGACGCGTTCTTCTTGAGACGAGTTATAGATGGGGTAATAAATCCGAAAATGATAAGAGGTATAAGGAAAAAGATAACTTGCCCAAGAATATGTTTGATAGGTAATACAACCGCGATTAAAGATTCAGAAGCAAAGAGTCCGAGTACCACACCCCCCAGAACACCCAGCAAAAGCCTCAGTGTGGTGTTTGATAATAATTTTCTCATGCAGATACACTTTGAATAATTTATTCTTTTAAAACATTACAGATCACGATTATTTCTTCACTCTGTAATCGAGTGCCGGCTTCCGGTCTCCCAGTAGCGGTACATACTTAAAGCCAGCTCCCCTACGGGTATCGAATTCTTCTCTTATCTCCTTTACCAATCCGGGATTTGTGTATAATTCTATAGCCGAAAGGCTGAACACTTTAGCTGTATTTATCAGCGATTTTGTTCCTATAGTAGAACCTCCCGCCGCCACATTTTGCCAGCTATGCCCCGCACTTCCCGGTACAAAGGTCGCCGTATTGAAACTTACGGTAGGAACTACCCAGCTAACATCACCCACATCCGACGAGCCACCTCCCAGCGAAGGTTTTTCTTCTTCCAGAGGCTTCACCGATTCGGCATCTTTCAGTATGCTGATATCTTTATTCAGTCCCTTTACTATTTCCTCGGCAAAGGCCTTTTCACGTGCGTCATAATGCACACCACCCACTACCTCGAGTTTACGCTGTACCAGTTCCGACAGTTTGCGGTTATTCAGACGCTCATAAAAACCGGATACAATTTCAGACTTAACTTTTGTCTGTGTCCCTAAGGCTGCACCTTCGGCTGCCTGCCCTATCCATTCCACAAGGTCTTTGAGAATCTCCCTTTTCGGACTCCGTATGTAATAGGACACCCTGGCATAATCGGGTACTACATTCGGGGCTTCGCCTCCATCGGCTATAACGTAATGTATCCGGGATGACATCGGTACATGTTCGCGCAAAAGATTGACCATATAATTGAGTGCTTCTACGCCGTCTAAGGCAGACCGGCCCTTATCAGGACTTGCCGCGGCATGAGCGGCTACTCCAAAGAAGCTGTAGTCTATCATTTGTATGGCTGTTCCCGTATCGGTTGTAACACCATTCCCGGTAGAAGGATGCCAGTCAAGGACGACATCTACGTCATTAAACAATCCGTCCCGTACCATGTAAACTTTACCGCCTCCTCCTTCTTCGGCAGGTGTACCGAATACTTTGATTGTACCTGTGTGTTTTTCTGAATCAAGCCATTGTTTTATAGCGACAGCCCCTGCGACTGCTCCTACTCCGAATGTATTGTGACCGCAACCGTGGCCGCTCCCTCCTTCGACCAAAGGTTTACGATAAGGGACTGTATCCTGCGATAACCCGGGCAAAGCATCGAATTCGGCCAGTACAGCTATCACAGGATACCCTGATCCGTAAGTGGCGACAAATGCGGTAGGCATGCCGGCAACTCCGGCCTGAACTGTAAATTCATTCTCTTTGAGATGGTTTTGTAGCAAAGCTGAACTTTCCGTTTCGAGAAAACCCAGTTCAGGATTACGCCATATCGTTTTCTGTAGTTTATCATACACAGAGAAAGACTTGTCCAGATAGTTAACGGACACATTGTTCAATGGAGCATTCTTTTTAATTTTCTGCGCAAATACAGTGACAGCTAATGTTGTCAGTGCTATTACCAACAATACTTTTTTCATTTTATTTCTTTCGTTTTATATCAATATAGGCCTGATCTGTTTTATCTGAAGCTATTGTATGCATTTATATTATTTCCGAAAACAACAGCGTTAACAAAGGTGCGGGTAGTGGCATCCCAAATACCTCTGAAAAGCGGGTCTTCAGCGAATAATACAATATTTCCGGAGCCTTGTCTTTCTGCTATTATCGAAGCCGATCCTTTCAGATTGCTTAACTGTGAAGCGGAGATATATCCATTCAGGAGCGGGGTATCTGAATAGACTGATACCGTAGCTGACAGATTCTTCGACGGAGCCAGAAAGAGGCTACTCTCACGAGTAACAGGTAAAGACTCATTCGTTAACCCAAACGCTAAAGGATGCTTCAGGTTTATCTTTGTTTCGAATACCGATGTCGGAATTCTGTCTCTCTCCTGTGGAAATTGTTGTTCTGATTGTTTTTGCTGGAGAGAATCGGTCTTCAATTTCTGTAATTGTGCTGCACTTATTCCATTATTTACCGCCCATCTCGAAGCAGAGTTGATTGTAATCAATGTTCCTCCGTTGCGCACCCAGTTTTGCAAATCCTGGATTCCCTGTTTCCCGAGAAATGAATAATCGCCACCTGCCAATACAATCCGGTTAAAGCTGTTCAATGGAATTCTGGGAAATATGTTGTAATCAGCACGGGTTAACTGATAATTCAGTTTCTGGTCGAAGAGATGCCAGACTTCTCCGGCCTCGGTAGAAGATATATTGCCTCCGGTGACAACCAGCACCTTCGGCCGTTCCACTGTGCGGAAAGCGCTACTGCCCAGATCCACTCCTTTTACACTATAGCCTGTAGAGACGGGTATTATTTCCACGTCTGAGGCGACCGCCAATTTCTGTAATGTGGCATATAATTCATCCGGGCTTATAGTCTGGTTGCTGACAGGAATAAGAAGACTTCCATAAGAGAAATCTTTGGTTCCATTCTCTGTTTGTACGGAAAAAGGGCTGAATGATGTCTTTACAAGAATGTTTTTTGCTAATAATTGGAAAAGCAGATGCTGGCTATGCGAATCCCTGTAATCTACGATATAGGCATACTGTGATGTAGAGAATGATGTATTTGCAGATTTCTCCAGTTTCTCAACCTTGGCTCCGCGAACAGCTTTTGTTATGGAAGCATACGACAGGCCGGATGAGTAAGCGACCGAAAATCCCGCGCCGTAACCCAGTTTGGACGGATCGGTATAATCTTTGGTTTCATCAAATATGATATTGACTAACGCACTGTTGGGTTGCCCGAGTGGAACAATGTATGATTTCCCTTTTTCGTATTTTGCCTTATCCACCGTTATGTCCTCCTGATTTTCATATACTTCGAGGCGGTGGTCCAGTAACAACTGAACAAACTTACGCAAACGCGAAATATCATAACTATCTCCTACTATAAATGACTTGGAACTGTCTTTTCCTGTACGCGATGCATCGAAAAATTCTTTCTGCAAGTCGAATAAGCTGTTTTTATTAGCATTAGCGGCATCCACTGTCGCAATACTCGACACCAGTTGGTTTCGTACAGTAAATGCAAATGTAACGATCCCATTCTCAGATTCCTGATGTATGCCTCTCGAAGAACCTTGTTCGAATAAAATACCCACAGCCCCATTATAATCAGGGTATGTAGACCCGAAGGTTGGAT
This sequence comes from Dysgonomonas sp. UBA7710, assembly GCF_002482385.1. Classification (GTDB taxonomy): domain Bacteria; phylum Bacteroidota; class Bacteroidia; order Bacteroidales; family Dysgonomonadaceae; genus Dysgonomonas. The sequence goes on from NZ_DLFW01000047.1 coordinate 191,722, forward strand.
TCTTATTATCGTAAGACTCTTTCGTATAATAAAACGAACCGATTTTATCCAAAGCCTTTGAATAATAATCAGCAAATAAACGGTTCAACTTATAAGTGGTTTGCGGAACAAAGCGGCTCTCATTTCCGTCCGGATCAGTGGGTTCGAAAAAGAATGTGCTATTTGTACCCATCTCATGATGATCGGCCTGTACATGCGGTAACCAATCCTGATAATGTGCAACCCGGGCTTTGCTTTCGGGATGGACAATATTAACCCAGTCGCGGTTCAGGTCGAACCAATAGTGATTTCCTCTTCCGCGCGGCCATCCTTCAGTATGTTCCCTGTCATACTGCGATGTATTATAATTGGTTATACTTGTATTCGAATTTACCCAGGATACGAACCGCTCTTGTCCGTCAGGATTACGAACCGGATCAATAAAGTAAATTCCATTTTCGAGCTGTTCTTTTACAAAATCGTTTTGAGCGGCCACGTAGTAATATGCAGACAATAAAGCTGCCTCCGAACCCGAAGCCTCATTCCCATGAACGGTACTTCCCAGAAAAACAATTAACGGAGTATCCGGCTTCTCCCCTTTTCGGGCTTGCTGACGGATCTCTTTGTATTTGTCTATATTCCGGATATTCTCAGGGGAAGAAACAATCAGCACATACAGCTTACGGTTTTCGTATGTCCGGCCTATCTCCACCAACGAAACGCGGTCAGAGAGGGAAGCGAGTTTCTCAAAATAAGCATTTATCTTATAATGCTCTGTTATACGACTACCTATTTCATACCCGAGAAATTCTTCAGGAGAAGGTATTTTGCTATCGAACTGGATGGACGGATCGAAAAAACATGTGATTTTTTCAGCTTTGATACCTGTTGCCACCAATAAAAATAAAGAAAAAAAACTGATTATAATGGTCTTCATAACGCCCTTTTATTCTGATTAGTTCAGTAAATCCTTCAGTGTCTTACCCAATTCTTCACCTCTTATATTTTTAGCGACTATCACCCCATCCTTATCTACAAGCAGATTGGATGGGATTGCCCTTACCCCGTACAACTTAGCTGGCTCACTATCCCAATACAGAAGGTCTGAAACATGTGTCCATGTCAGGTTATCTTTTTTTATAGCTGCCACCCAGGCTTCTTTACCTTTATCCAGCGAGACCGCAAAAACATCAAAGCCTTTTCCTTTATACTCATTATACACTTTTACAACATTTGGATTTTCTCTCCGGCAAGGGCCACACCAGGATGCCCAAAAATCGATAAGAAGATATCCTTTTCCCAAATGATCGGATAGCTTTACCTGATTTCCGTCAGTATCTTTAGCCGTAAAGTCCGGAGCGTGTTTCCCGACAGAAACTGCCTCCAATGTTTTCGTCAACTCTTCGAGCACCTGCACATAAGGAGTTTTCCACAATGAAGAATCGAGCAATTGGATATTTGCCTTGATTTCATCAGGAGATAATCTGTACGAAAAATCCCGATATAGAGCATATGCTGAAACCAGCGATTTAGGATTTGCTTTAATAAATTCATCTATCTTGACCCCTCTCTCTTTTTTATAAGCGACAAACAAGTCCTGAAGTGCGGAACCCGTGACTACGCTATTACGGTAATAGGATGATGAATCCAGTTTTACAACAACAGGATTTTTGTCGAGGAACAGGAGTAATGAGCCTTTGGCCGTATCTAATGTCAATCCATATATTTCCGGCAATTGCACATTTTTCGAAAAACTGAATTGTCCGTCTATAACTTCAGCTGAATCTATTACGCGATACATTTTATTTTCAAACTTCTGCAAATATACTTTTCCCTCCGAAATCCCTTCCACGTTACCATTTAAGGATAGTCCCTCAGGTTCTCCGGTCCCACAGGAAAATGCAACCAGAGATATTAATATTGATAGGATATACTTCTTCATTTTCAGTTATTTAAGTTGGGATTATTATTAATTTCATTTACCGGAACAGGAAACAGATAGTACGGACTATTCGGAACTAATGCCGTTTTATCAGGAAATGTCCATACATAATGGCCCTTTATGGCTATTACGTCCCCTGTCGGGAGAGTGTATGTTTCTGTTGATTCTCTTCTATCGGGGGCTATCTGCAGACGTAGAATATCGGGGAGACGAAATCCTTCACCCCAAAGTTCGCGGCGACGTTCGACCAGAATTTCGTCTATCAATTGACTCTCCGTATAATCCGAAGCCAAAACCTCTTCCAGATTTCTTTTTACACGTAATTCATTCAATGCTTTTGCGGCTCCGGTAAGATCATGGTTGCGGGCTTTTCCTTCAGCTTCTATAAGTACCATTTCTGATGAACGCATTAATGGAATATGACCGGACTGATCTGATTTATTGACAAATTTCTTGTACTTATACCAGCGATACATCGGGTCGGACTCTTTCGTAACAAGCTCAAACAATGAGAATCGTACGTCTTGGGGGTTAAATAATTTCCTGAAATTCGGATCAGGCATAATACTCCGGTAGCCGGTAGCCGGCGTTACATCGAGATACGCGAAATACGAGGCTCCTCCCAAATTCTGATCGGCTGTTTGAGGATGTCCCCATATCCATTCCACATTACTTACGTCATTGAAGCCTAGTGTATATTGGCTCGCTTCCATTACCGGATAGCCGCTTCGGGCTTCAGCCGCATATTCTGCAGCCAGTTCCCATTGTCCTGTTGTCAGATAAGTTCTTGCAAAAAGACCTCTTACTACATTAATATCGGGACGGTTTTTTACCGAACGCTTGAATCCGGTGAGTAATTTCTCTGCTTCTGTGAGATCGGAAATTACACGTTCATAAACCTCTTCAACCGTAGCTTTCGGATTAGGAACGGAGCTTGGCACAGTCGGCTCTGTATATATAGGGACTGCTTTAGCGTTCTTATCCTTTAAGTATGTGAACTGATACTGGCGAACGAGGTTGAGGTAAACAAAAGCACGCAGCGCATAAGCTTGTCCCTTCAAATACTTCTTTTCTTCATCCGTACCTTGTGCTGCATCTACTTTTGCAATAATATTATTTGCATTATCAATTATTTTATATTGCAATGTCCAGAAGAAAAGAGCGCGGCGTGTTGTATTATCATACGGGTCACGATAAGGATAAGAGTCCCTGTATCCATAAACTCCGTCACGGGCTATAGCATCTTCCCCCATCACTTCCTGTGTGAGTAGTATTGCGCCATACCCCGGATTATCCTGCGATGTGGCATTCTCCATCAGATAACGCAAAGTCCCGTTGACTACTGCATTTATATTAGATGTCGTAGAATATGTTTCACTTCCGGTCAGGTCTCCCGATGGCGACGTTTCAAAAAAGCTGTCGCTGCAGGAAACAAATAGTACCGATGAAACAGATAGTATATATATAATCAATTTTGATTTCATAATTGTCCTTTATTTTACTGATTAAGGTCTCAGACCTATTTCTTACTTTGGTAAGTATAACAACTCATGTAAGTTACCGTTCGAAAATCTATCTTTAAATATCTTCTGTTACTTATTATTGTTATGCATTAAAACGTTATATCTATCCCTAACGAAAATGACTTTTGAGCAGGATAACGGTAAAATGTAACACCATCTACGGCCTGTTCCGGATCCATTCCTTTATGTCCGAAAAATGTCAGAAGATTCTCTGCATTAGCTCTCAGTTTCACCTGTTTCAGTTTTGCATGTGACAATACGGATGCAGGAAGATTGTAAGTAAGATTCAGATTTTTCAGACGTGCATATGTAGCATCATACAAGAAACGCGAGGATATCGAGTTCCAGTTTGTAGTTGTAGTCGTAAGGCGAGGATAATTGGTATTGCGGTTCTCTGGCGTCCACCTGGTCAAAGCTTCTTTTGTCCATGTCCGGCCCTGATTGTTGCCAGTATGGGCAATCATCACTTCGTCGAGATCGAGGACTTTACCTCCAATGCTGTATGACAGAAGGAAAGACAACTCAAATTGTTTGTATGTAAATGTATTCGTTATACCGCCATATATATCCGGCAATGAACTTCCCTGAAAATATTGATCGGCATCCGCATACACATTCGTTGTAGTGCGTCCCGATATCACTTTATTTCCATTCGCATCCGTCGTATATTCATTCTTATACCACAGGGCATCGCCATTTTCGGGATTAACACCTGCCCATTCGCGGATAAAGAAATCATAGACAGAGCCTCCGACAACCATCTTTTTTGTAGATCCCAATTGTCCGACAGTTCCTGCGATAATCTCTTTTTGAGGAAGTTCTGTTATTTTATTCTTATAATGTCCGAAATTAAGGCTTACGTCCCATCTGAATTCTTTGTTTCGTAGAGGCACAACTTGTATTTGCCCTTCGATCCCCCTGTTACGCAATGCTCCTATATTTGCATCTATTTGTCCGAATCCTTGCGATGGAGCAAGCGGCCGGCTAAATAAAAGATCCTTTGATTTGCGTTCATATATATCTACTGATGCCACCAGCCTGTTATCAAACGCGGCAAAATCAACACCGAAATTGAGGTTAAGGTTTGTTTCCCATTTCAAATCCGGAGTTGGGAGTCTCGAGCTGATCAATCCCGCTTGTCCTAAACTATTGTAAATAGAGTATAAATCCTGATAGGCGTAATAAGTACCGAGATTATCATTCCCTTGCGCACCATAACTTGTACGGACGGTCAGATTGTTTATCCATTTTACAGGAGCCAGGAAATCTTCTGATTTCGCATTCCACGAAGCACCTACCGACCAGAAATTACCCCAGCGCGAATCTTTGCTGAATCGTGATGAACCATCGCGGCGAAAGCTAGCCGATAAATAGTAACGATGCAGATAATCATAATCTATTTTACCTAAATAACTTGCTAATTTATAGTTATCCGCTGCTCCGGTAAAGCTGTTTAATAATGAAGCGGCTGCTGGTTCTTCTTTATCGAGAAAACCGAAGTTACTACGGCTTCCCGACAAAGAGGATACGTTATAAACATATACTTCGGGGCCTGCAAGTATATTTATAAAATGCCTGTCTTTGACGTTGAATGTATAATCCAGAAAACTATTCACCGTATAGCCAATAGCCCTACTGGAGCCTTTGCTTACAGAACCCCCGTTGCTGATGCCGGAGCCATAAGCAGGATTGGTATATGAATGATTGGTACGTGCATTGTAATCTGCATTGACACTATTTTTCCACTTTAAACCTTCCAGAAATGTAATAGTTGCATTTGCCCTGACTGAAACTATATCTTGTTTGTTGTCATATGTGTTATATTTGGAACTGCCTAAAAGATTGTTTCCTGTCGCTGCCGAACTCGGACGGTAATTACCATAATCGTAGATTTTGTCACCATTCGCGTCAAGTACATACGAGCCATCTGCATTCCGTTCATAGACCGGGTATATATCCGCGACCAAACGTTGGAAATTGGCGAAGTTCCCCTGACTGCTATCTGTTTGGGGAGGAGCACTCTGTTTACTTGTAGAAGCAGAGATTCCGAAGCCGGTCTCTAACCATTTGTTGACTGTAGAAGTCACATTTGCACGGGTATTGAACCGTTCGAAATCGGAGCCTATTATAAAACCTTTTTCATTCAGGTAGCCTCCCGAAACGAAGTATTTAGAATTATCGCTTCCCCCGTTCACACTCAAATCATATTGTTGCCGTATACCGGTGCGGGATAAGGCGTCAGCCCAACTATCGTTCCATAACGGTTCAGCCCCGGCCACTATTTTTCCATCAGTACCCACCGGCTGCGGATATTGTGAGCCGAATGGATTTATCTTTAATGAACCCACCAGTTCGGCTGATGCATATAAAGCAGCATTTTCGGCCGACTTGCCTTGATCCAATTGATTATTGCGAATAGCCTCCCATTGCAATTCATAGTATTCTTTAGTTGTAAGCGTTTTGTAATCCTTAATCGCCCTTGAGGTAAATCCGATAGAGGATGAGAATGCAACCGTCGGCTTCTGGTTAGATACACCTTGTTTGGTACTAATGATAATAACGCCATTTGCTCCACGGGAACCATATAAAGCACTTGCAGTAGCATCTTTCAGTACCGATATAGACTGTATATCATTTGCATTAATGGCACTTATACTACCTGCAAATGGTGCTCCGTCCACTACATACAAAGGAGTGCTGGATGCATTAACAGATCCTACTCCCCGCAAAAAGATGGCAGCATCGCTTCCGGGCTGTCCGGCCGACGATACGGATTGAAGTCCGGGAATAGCTCCTTGCAAGGCCTTGCTGATATTCGTTATTTGTAATTTTCCTATATCTTTATTACCGATAACAGCAACAGCCCCGGTGTAGCTGGATTTTTTAGCTGTTCCGTAACCGACAACTACAACTTCATCAAGTACATTCTGATTTTCCGAAAGCGAGATTGTAATTTCTTCGCCGGATTCATAAACATCTATTTCCTGCGTTTTAAAGCCCAGAAATGAAATAAGAAGAGTGATTGGGAACGGCTTGTTCTCCGATAACTGAAATTTACCATCATAATCTGCCTGAACAGCATTGTTGGTCGACTTAACTTTTATCAGAGCCCCTGATACGGGAATTCCGCTGCGCTCATCCAATACTTTTCCTCTAATCAGCGTTTGTCCCTTTGCCGAAAAAGAAAAGAAAAGCAGAAAAAGTAAAATATAAACAGAAATATTCTTCATCTTTTATTTGAGCTTATTTATTCAATAAATTGTTTAATGTTTTTTCAAGTTCTTCCCCTTTTAAATTTTTGGCAACAATATTCCCTTCTTTGTCTATAAGAAAATTTGCCGGGATAAGCCTTACCCCATAATTCTTCACTCCTTCTCCAGCCCATGCATTCTCATCTATCAGTTGAGGCCAGGTAAGGCCATCAGCCGCTATGGCTTTTTTCCACGGAGCGGTCGCGTTATCTAAAGAAACACCTATTATTTCAAGATCTTTAGCCCCGTATTTTTCATATGCTTTTACCAGATTAGGATTTTCTTTGCGGCAAGGCGCACACCACGAAGCCCAGAAATCAATCAAGACATAGCGTGTTCCCAGATAATCCGATAATTTTACACTCTTTCCCTCCAGATTAGTAGCGCTAAAATCCGGAGCTTTATGGCCAATGGAAACTTTACTTAAAGTATTTGCAAGCTCTGTAAGCACTCTCACATAATCGCTGTTTTTAAGAGAGGGGTCCAGCAATTCTATATTCGCATTGATTTCTTCCGGTGACAACCGGTAAGAGTAGTACCTGTATAGTATGTACAAAGCTGCAATAGACGATGGATGCTCTTTTATTATATCATTAATATTTGCTTTTTTCTGAGCCCTGAGTTCCAGATATAAGTCATGTTCTTTCGAGCCAGTCACTATCGTTTTTTCAAACTCATTGATAGTGTCGAATTCTACTTTGATCGGATTATTATCCAGAAACAAAATATATGAATCGAATGGATTCTCGCCGGAACCATATAGGGATAAACCGTATATCTCCGGTAGTTTGGTCTCTGTATTGAATTTGAATCTTCCACTTATAATATTAGTGGAATCGATGGTGACGAATGATTTATTTATATACTGTTGCAGATATATTTTACCCGTAGTCACATTATTTACCGTTCCGGATAAATCCAGTTTATTCGGATTCTTGCTGCAAGCTGTAATAATAGTAATCAGGAAGATAGCCGCAAGAGTATATTTGTAAAACTTATTTGTTCTCATTGTATTTCTGTTTTTTAATCGTTTATAGCCTTATTCGTTAAGATTTCAGTATTGGGTATTGGAAATATATACCCATCGTCAGTAGGTTTCACTTCGCGGGGAGTCAAACTACTCAGCGAAGGTTTAGTCGGGAATGTCAACAGATCACGCAAAATGTCCGTAGCTCTGAATCCCTCGCCTAATAACTCAATACGTCTTTCTATCCTGATTGTATTCAATATCTCTCCCTGAGCTAAAGATGACGGAGGAAAAGTATAAGAAGGGTCAGAACGTTTTCTCACAGTTTCCAGCAAAGCTGTTGCTTTGCTGAGACTTCCGGCTCTGGCTTCTGCCTCTGCATAATTCAGCAATACTTCCGCATAGCGGATTACAGGTATATAATCTATAGCGGGGTTTGTCTTTGCATACTTCGACAGCAAATACAGACCAAGTGTTCCATTATATGTTACAAAAGACCGGCGTGCATCTGTACTTTTCCACTCTGTATCTGCAATTATTCCTTTGGTATCGGAGTTAAGAACAAAGTCGGGTGCTGTATAATAAATATTAGCCAAAGCTGTACCCGAAGGTGGGTTGGCTGTGGTCATCGGCATTGAAAAGATCGACTCTACAGATGTATAATCGGATGAAAATATATTGACAATATTCGATTGCAATGCATTTTTAACCCCCGATGTAGCGGCAAAAGGAGCCTGTGTCTGAGGAGCAATTTTTTTAGCTTCTTCTATAACTTTTCCAAATTCCCCTTTACTCAGATATACCCTTGTTTTCAGAGCAATGGCTGTATTTTTATGGGCTCTCGTTGTATTCAGCAAATTTGTAGAATAACTATCGGGGAGATTCTGCTCTGCAAAATCCAGATCCGAAATAATTTGCTCGTATACAGAAAAGACCGAACTTCGTGCCAGATCATTATTGGCTGATGACGATTCGGCTTGCAGCCTCAATGGAACGGCTTTGGCTTCTCCGGATTTTTCAATATATGGCCTTCCGTAATAAGTAACCAGATTGAAATAAGCAAGGGCTCTTAGGAAACGGGCTTCGCCCAGATAATTATTTTTGAGTTCATCACTGATTACTCCCTGTGATTTACTCAAGCCTGCAATCAGTACATTAGCATTGTTTATAACAATATATAATTGCCCCCAAACCTCATTAACATCACCTGTTATATTGGAGAAGTTATTAGCCCATACATACCCTCCTGTCAGAGCATTCTCGGTGCGGCATACAAAATCTTCGCCTCTGACATCTCCATACAGAAGGATACGGCCACTATATAGATTCGCACTTTTAAGAGAATTATAATTTCCATTGACAAGTCCTTCAATTCTTTTAGGTGTATCGAAGATTGTGGCAGAGCTGACAGAAGTTTCTGAAGTTTTGTCCAACAGGTCGTCGCATGCACTCAGAGTGCTCAAAGCCACCAGTCCTAACACTATTGTAATCTTCTGTCTGATATGTTTATAAATTGGAATATTCATATTTGTAGAGATTTTTATTTAAAATGTGACATTTACACCGAAAGTAAAGGTCCGCCCAAGTCCTGTAGTATTGTACTCAACCCCGGGTGCTGTATTTGAGTTTCCGTTGGCTGAAACCTCAGGGTCGATACCCGAATAATTCGTAAATAACAGGGCATTTGTTATCTGACCATAAACCCTCACTGCATTTAATCTACTAAATGCTAATGCCTTTTTAGGAATATTGTATGCAAGGGATACGTTTTGTAGACGAAGAAAATCTCCCTTTTCCACATGTTCGGATATGGGAGTAGAACCACCGAAAGAAATTCTATCGCCATTTACTACCCTTGGCATATCCGTAATCTGTCCCGGTTCTGTCCACCTTCTCAGAATATCTGTAGAATTGTTGAAAAATATCTGATCGGTTAAAGTAGACTTTGTTCTGTTCATTATATAGTTACCACCCGCATAGGTAAAGTTCAGATTAAGGTCGAACTGTCTATATCTTAAATTACTGGTCAGACCTCCATACCATTTGGGAAGCGTGTTCCCCAATACATAAAAGTCATCACCGGATAACGCCTGAGCTGCTCTGCCATCTAAATATGTCCACGTGCCAAGACCGTTATACTGTACTTCCTCACCTTCTCCGTTAAGAAATACCCGTTGGCCGTTTTCAGGATTCACATATAATGTTTTAAGCCCGTATAAACTTCCTATCGACTCACCCACCCGTGTAATATTCGTATTTCCTGAACCAGTAGAACCGATAATATCCTGATTATTATTGGCCAGGGCTGTCACTTTGTTTCGTATAGCAGAATAATTAAGCGTTACATTCCATGACAGGTCTTTCCGGCTAATAATCTCATAACCGGCACTAACTTCAATACCACGATTATACATTGAACCTACATTGGCGAGAATAGAGTTACCGGGAATACCCTTAGATGGTGACTGAGCCACACTCAGAATCAGCCCGTCCACATCATTGTTGAAGTATGCAAATTCGAAATGAAGCCTGTTTTTCAAAGCGTTCAGTTCAAGCCCGACATTCGTTTGCTCACTGGTTTCCCATGTCAGATCAGGGTTTCCTTGCTGAGTAATGGCCCATGTGGCTGCACCTCCGTACAAAGAGGCCGAGTATAAGTCATAGGAACTATAATCGTTGGACAGATTACCATTACCCACTCGTCCCCAGCTGGCATTAAGCTTTACATCACTGAATACCTTTGACAGTGACGATGATTTAAAGAAATTTTCTTCCGATAACAACCAACCGGCAGACACACCGCCAAAATTACCATACTTACGTCCCACTGCAAGTGCAGAGTTACCATCCCTCCTGAAATTCCCTGTAATGAAATATCTATTTTTCAGTTCATAGCTAAGACGGGAGAAGAAAGAGGCAAAAACCCTCTCACCTTTCTGATTTCCGGTAGCTACCACATTAGCCCATCCACCCTGATAATATTCGAAAAAATCGTCGGAGGCTTTAGTCGCATTTGCTCCCCATGCAGAGACTTTATAGTTCTGTATATCCGTTCCTATCAGCAGGGAAACATGATGGTCCTTAAAAAAAGTTTCATCGAAGCCGAGCGTGTTCGTCCAGGCTTCTGTTTGCCGTGTTGTCGAGATATTGGACACGGACCCACCACTTGTATAGGCGCTCGATCCTAGTTCCGGACTTTGATATGCTACATCTTCACTCTTTATTCTGTCGATTGCATACCTCACCGTTAATTCCAGTTGTTTAACAGGTTTGATGACGGCATTTACATTCCCTACCAGATGATCGTTCTCTGATGTATATCTCGACAACTTGAACAAGGCCGCCGGATTATATAATGGTATAGTTGCTTTGTTATTTCCAGAACCAAGAGTTCCACTACTTGGGTTGAGATTGAAACTTCCGTCAGCATTATAGGCTCCCACATTTGGAGGCAATACGAGAGCAAGCCGGGTGGCCCCTGTTGTTGTCATAGATGCACCGGGTAAACTTCCCGAATCGAAAGATTCATTGTTACTTATATTATAGACCGCACCTCCCGACACTTTGAGCCAACTTGTAACCTCATTGTCAAGATTGAAGCGTATACCTTTCCTCTTAAAATTATTACCTATAAGAAAGCCTTGCTGATCGGAATAGTTAAGGGACAGGTAATAATTTACTTTTTCGGAACCTCCCGAAATATTCAGCGAATGATTATGTGAAACCGCTGTTCTATATACATAATCTTTCCAATTGGTATCCACTACCGAGCCATCAGGGTTATAAGACAAGGCGTAAGCCGCATCACGGGCTACGCCATCTATAGATGTTGCATTGGCTATTGCTTCATTCTTGATATCTGTATATTGCTGAGCATTCAGCACCTCGGGTAAGCGAGTTGCATTTGTGATTCCAAGCCACCCTTCATAAGTAGTGGTAATACGCCCTGTTTTACCACGCTTAGTGGTAATAAGAATAACCCCACCGGCAGCTCTCGATCCATAGATCGCTGTTGATGCAGCATCCTTCAGTATATCAATTGAAGCTATATCGGCCGGATTGATATCACCTAAAGGATTATTTGAAGCACGATTCGATGAAATATTCCCTGTACTTACAGGGATGCCATCAACGACAACTAAGGGATAAGAGCTTAAGGAAATTGAGTTTACACCTCTGATTCTGATGACTGGCTGCGAGTTGAGCTGTCCGTTAGGTAAAGCAATACTTACTCCGGCGGCCTTGCCTTGCAGGGCCTGCTCAAAACTCTGAACCGGTACATCTTTTATCAAGTCTCCGTTGAGCGAAGATATAGCACCCGTAAATTCCCGCTTTGTTTTTGTGCCATAACCGACAACTACAACCTCATCAAGTACATTCAGATTTTCCGAGAGTGAGATTGTAATTTCTTCGCCGGATTCATAGACATCTATTTCCTGTGTTTTAAACCCCAGAAATGAAACAAGAAGTGTTATTGGAACCGGTTTGTTCTCCGACAACTGGAATTTACCATCATAATCTGCCTGAACAGCGTTGTTGGTCGACTTAACTTTTATCAGAGCCCCTGATACGGGAATTCCGCTGCGCTCATCCAATACTTTTCCTCTAATTACTGTTTGTCCTTTTGCTGAAAAAGAAAGAACTAACAGAAAAAGCAGGGATAGAAAGAGATATTTTTTCTCCTGTAAGAGTAATTTTTTACCCTTATTTAATTGTATATTTGTCATGTTCTAATACCTATTTTAGAATATTAAGTGCTTCTTTATCCGGCTGCAATTGGAAGGAGAAGCACTTTCTCTTACATTTAAACTATTATTTCAGATTCATTGTATATAGCACTTTTTCCAATTCTTTTATCTGGTATGTAAGTACTTTCTCATCCGGGTTTAGAATACCATAACTATGGTTGAATGTTTTGCCTTCAGTCAAAACCCATACAAGAAACTCTTTTACCGTCTTGTTCCCGGGGGAATATGCAAACCCGATATTATCGACAGGGATCAAATCGATAGGCTCCGACTCCAATAACTCAATCACGTTATCTATATTGACCGATTCCGTAAAATAGTTGCGGTATTCTTTCTTCACATCTAACGGAAGAATAGTGATATTGTCTTTTAAACCACGAGTATTAATATCGAATATATTACCCAAAGCATTGAATGTGACACCCGTTTTATCTTTCTGTATGGCATTTATAAGAAATGCATCATCTCCTGAGATCTTTTTGCCTTTCAGGCTTGAAGAAGTATACCCGAAATATGAAGCAAAACTATGTGCTACTGATTCATTGTTATTTCCCGAATATACAGTTACGTCATAACCGGGTTTCGAAGGACTTGTATCTTCGCTAAGTATATCCTTTTCGAAGAACAGATCTTTAATCCTTTTATCATTTAACTTTTTCTTAGAAAACTCAGCGAGTAAAGGATTGTCCTTACCAATGACAGGCAAGATTGCGTATCGACCGAAAAACAGGATTTGTTCGCCAATCTGCAATCCGTTTTTACTATTGTCTGACACTACTACTTTTAAGGAAATATTTTCTGCCTTTACACTATTATCAGCCAGCTTAATCTGTGCCTGAGGATTCACTTTAGTATATTCATTTATCCATTTTTCAATCAGGGGAGATGCAAAGCGTGAGCTTTTGATATATATGGTTTCGTTTACATTATCTTGAGCAAATATTGGAGAGGAAATAAGAAGAATGACCAATATTGATTTGAAAAGCTTCATTGTTTTCATATTTATTATATATTATTGTTTTATATGCTTTTATATCAGAATATATGAAATTCCGTACCTTAATCAAGGTTATATTATTATTGGGGTTACCTATGGGGAAATAGGAAGATTTTAATTTTTTGAGAATAAAGAAAAACTGAAAGATATAGCGGAAGCTATAATAAAAAGGATTAGAAGCAACACATCGACATTCGCATGCCGGAGATTGTAGAAGGAGTAAAATAAGTAGAAGCAGAAGTGATATTCAGAAAGTCATACACCCCGAAAGAATCATATTTCCGCTCTTTCCGTCGTTTAGTAAATCTTTTCATTTTGTTATTTTTTAGAAATTTAAAATCTTTTTGTTATTTGATTTTCATGAAACAAAATTATGATTCGCTATCATTATATAAAATACCATGATGATGGTATTTTTATACCATGCATTAGGTATATATTATAAAACAGAAAATTAAGAAGACCATACTTTTTTATGTTATAAGAATTGCATCTGATAACAAATAGCCATTAATTATTATAAATTCATAGTTATTCATATTCCGGCTCAACAATACCATATGAGATGATTTCCTCATAGCCGCTTGGTATGGAATTGACAACAACTCCATCTTTACGACGTAAGGTGAAGCTCTCTCCATTGGGATCAACAACTTGAAATATTATACTAAAGCCGCTTTCATACCGGGCTGAATACCAGTGATCTTTTATAAAATGTTTTGGGGTCATTATGCTATAAACTTACAATACGCAAAAATAAGACTATTGTAATTGTTTATCAAATTGTAATCGATAGAGTTATGAACATTTGGTTTAAAATAGCATATAAAACTAATAATCAACAACTTTACCCATCAAAAACGCTGTAAAGTCATAGACTAAGAGCTAATACAATACCCTTTACACCATCGTTTTTTGACGTTTACTGTATTTTTGGATCTGTATTCACTTGTGGATATATTTTTTTTTAGCTTTATTTACACAAAATAATTACATCAGCATTCTTTGTAGGTTGCAATCACACTAAACTCTTCTCCCCTTTCTATGTGTAATGTTTTTGTCTCGAAACGTGTTTTTACAATCATAATATTTTTATTATGCGATTTCTTATATGTCTTTTCACAACAGGGAGAGGCCGTAAATAAAGTTATTGCAAAACTAAAGACAGAATTAGAGAAAGATATAACGGATAAAAAGTCATTGAAGAAAATAAGTGAACTATTGATTAACAGCGGCGATTACAATCAAACTATACATTATGCACTACTCTTGGATAGTGCAGCTCAATTAACCAATGATGAAACTGCTCAGATGTACTCCTACATATATCTGGGCCAAGCTCTGGTGATGAATGGAGAAGAACGGAAATCCAAGTATTATATTGATAAGTCTCTGGAACTGGCTACAAAATTATCCAACGATTCTGCATTAGCATCTGTATATAACGGATTAGGGCTGTATGCATCTAATGTAGAAATGGATTACTACAGGTCCATTAATTATTTCTTTCAAGGCATCGAAGCCGCAAAACGAAGTTCTCACGAACGTTTATATTCAATATTACTATGCAACATATCCGGGATATACTATCTGAAAAGAGATACGCAAGGCCTCAAATATGCATTGGAATGTTATACTTTGGGACACGAAAAAGATGATGCCTACCTTATTTATTGCGGGTCTACCAATTCGGCTTATATGTTCTTCTTGTTGGGAAACTATGACGAAGCACTGAAGTATATTAAAGAAGCTGAATTTATTACTGAAAAAAATAATTTCTACGATAAAACGAACTTGTACAATTTGTATGGAAATATATTATTCCGGTCGGGCGATAATAAAGCAGCGATAGATGCTTTTTACAAAGCCTTAGAATATAAGGACCAATCGCAAATATCTTCAGTAGCCAACACATACCTTAGCTTGTCAAAAGTTTTTATAAAACAAAAACAATATAAAGAGTCTGTTGCATTACTGGAACTGGGATTAGATCTTTCAATAAAAAACAAAAATACGATTCATGTACCGGAATTATATGAGTATATATCCATATCTTATGAATTAGATCGCGATTACAATAATGCATTGAAATATTATAAGATTTTCCAATCCTTTTCAGATAGCATATACAATGCAGAGAAAGAACGTTCCTTAAGCGAACTAAGAATAAAGTATGATACTGAAAAACATGAAAATGAGATAAAACAGAGTAAGCTGAGTTTGCTACAGAAGGAGAAAAGATTCCAGCTACTCCTTTTCGCTTTTATTCTGATCTTTCTTATATTAGGAGGAACCTACATTTCTTATTATAAAAAAAACAAGTTATACCTTCAAATAGTAAAAAGAAATAAGGAAGCCATAAAACGTGAAGCGAACCTGAGAATGCAAATAGACGAACTTAGAAATAGAATGGGAAAGGAAACCGGTACAGAAAAATATTCTGTATCATCGATGAGTGAGGAAAAAGAAATAAAGCTATACGAAGAGTTGACTAACCTCATGAGGAATGAACATATATATAAACAGAATGATTTGACAAAAGAAAAGCTGGCGGCACTATTAAATACAAACAGAACTTATTTATCACAGGTAATAAACAAATATTCCGGCTTGTCATTTACTCACTTCATTAATTCCTTCCGTATAGAGGATGCTGTTCATGTCTTGTCCGACCCTAATAATGACATTCCACTTAAAGCTCTTTCTTCCGATATTGGGTTTAATTCTACGACTACCTTCTATACGGCATTTCAATCCTCAGTTGGTATGACCCCATCTCTCTATAGAGAAAAAGTACATCTGTTAGACAAGCAAGAACGAAAAAGACAATAGCTGAATGCTCTCTAATCAGTGATAATTATATCATTTTATCACTAAAAGTTTTACAAAAACAACAATTGCCAATATTGACGTATCATTTTCAGTTGTTTTAACAATTGTTTTCTTTTATTTTACCTTCTCGCATGTATTATTTGAAATAAGGTCTAATATGAAGAAAATTGTAGCTTTTAGTATTTTTATGATCTTTATCTTATTTAATATAGATAAAGCTGATGCACAAAACAACACGAAATCTGAATTTACAGTTTCCGGAATTGTTACTGATGAAGACCAACTCCCGATAATAGGAGCGGTCATTTCAGTAAAAAGAGATGGGAAAATTACAGGTGGTACAACAACTGATTCTGATGGGCATTATACTATAAATGCCAGGTCGGAATCGGATTCTCTTATATTCTCGTATTTAGGATATATTCCCCGGAATTATATTATAGGAGGAAGGAGGATTTTGAATGTCGAGATGCGATCATCGATAACGGGTTTGGATGAAGTAGTTGTTACCGGTTATCAGACTATATCTAAAGAACGGGCTACCGGATCTTTCTCTAAGGTAACATCAGGAACACTTGACAAACAACGGCTGAGTGACCTCAATACACTCCTTGAAGGGCAGGTTGCCGGTTTTACCGGCGGATTATTGAGGGGTACAACTTCAATGTATGGAACAACACAACCATTATATGTGGTAGACGGTTTCCCTATAGAAAATGTCAGGTATGATGCATATACCGGCAAAGCAACAGAAGGCCTTCCCGAACTTAATATGGAAGATATAGAAAGTATTACAGTATTGAAAGATGCCGCTGCAACATCGATTTATGGAGCCAGAGCAGCAAATGGAGTCGTTGTTATTATCACAAAAAAAGCATCGAAAGGGAAAGTGCAAGTATCTTTCTCCAGTACGTTTACCTTTTCTCCGTATTCTTATTATAAAGACGGGTTAACCAATTCAGGTGACATTATTGATATAGAAAGGGAATGGGCTTCAAACAATAAATCATTACAAGGTACCGATGCCCCGGCTTATGCTCAGCGCATGCTTGATTCCAATATATATCCGACTCAGGGAATAACATCTATTCTTAATTACTATACCGGGAAGATATCCGAAACTGAGCTTGAACAGAAATTAAACACACTCTCTGCGCAAGGTTACAGCTATTATAATGATGTAGAGAAATATGCTAAACGAAATCCATTCTATCAACAATATAATCTATCGGTAGGGAAAACAACAGATAATAATATGTTCAAAGCCTCCATTACATATCGGGATAACAAGCAGGCTGACCGTTACACCGACGATCAGTCAATAGGTGTTAACATTACAAATAACCTTGAGGTAACCAAATGGCTGAAACTTGACATAGGAACTTATAATTACTACCAGAAACAAAATAAACAATCTTATGATGCCTTATCTCCGGGATACAAGTATATGCCTTATGATGTACTAAAAAATACAGATGGCAGTAATTATACGTCATTAGCTTCGTCACGGTTAACTAAAGATAATTATGCGCTGATAAGCGATTATGGTTTGTATAATATGGATATAACTCCGCTTAACGAACTGGGTCTGAATAGAGCGAAAACTAACAGTTTTCAAAACAGGACTTATGGTAGATTAAACATAGCATTTGTAGAATGGCTCAATTTCAGTAGCATGTTCCAATATGAATATGGTTCTGACCAGTATTCTAAACTATCAACTAAAGATTCTTACGCTGTACGGTCAAGGGTGAATAATATGGCTTCGCGGACAAACAATACAACAGTATTTAATATTCCATATGGTAATATTTATAACACAGTCGATTTTTATTCTAAAGCATACACATTGCGCCAGCAACTCAATTTTGATAAAACTTTCGGCCAGAAACATCAGGTAACCGCTTTGATCGGAAATGAGGTCCGCGAAAATAAATATGAAATATCCAACAATACATTATTTAACTATGACCCTGATATTCTATCATATACTCTTATCGATGCAGCAACATTAGCTAAAGGAGTAAGTCCTTTCTGGGGAGGAACATTCTATTCTTCAGACATTGCTTCCAGGAGTGAAGTGACAAACAGATTTGTTTCTTATTATGGAAATGCAGCTTATTCCTACGATGATAAATATTTATTTACAGGAAGTTTGCGTTGGGACAGATCCAATCTTTGGGGAACGGCCTCCAAATATCAAAACAAGCCTATCTGGTCTACCGGCTTGGGCTGGAATATAGATAAAGAATCATTTATGACCATTGGATGGATAGATCGCCTTAAACTGAGAACTTCTTATGGGATTGGTGGCAATATCGCTAAAGACAAAGCCCCGTATATGGTTGCTTATTACTCAACAAATGCAAATGTGGGAGGAACTCAGGGATCTATATCTTCTCGTCCCAATCCTTCATTATCATGGGAAAAAACAACCACAACAAATATCGGTATAGATTTCGCCTTGTTTAAAAACAGATTAAGCGGGACTATAGAATATTATAATAAATACGGTAAAGACCTGCTTTCGAGCACAATGGGGGTACCAACTGAAGGATTCGGCTATTCCACGTATCAGATCAATAATGGTGAAATGAGAAACAGAGGTGTGGAAATAACCTTATCCGGAGATATTATCCGCACTAAAGATTTTACTTTAAACTCTACTTTAATTTACGGATACAATAAGAATAAAGTAACATATGTGAATGTTGAAGCACCCGTTTACTATCTTCAGATAGACTATCCGACAGCTTATCCCCGCATAGGAAATCCATATCAGGCTATATATGCCTATAAATGGGCCGGACTCAGCGCCGACGGGCTACCTCAGGTATATAATGAAAAGGGAGATGTTGTATCCTCTGTGCCTACCAGTCTTGATGCGATTGTATATGCAGGTACTACAGTACCGGTTCATAGTGGTTCGTTTAGCAGTAATATACGTTATAAGGATTTTGATTTATCGTTTATGTTGATATATGAAACAGGACACAAAATGCGTAATACCTTCTTGCCAACATTAGGTACTTCATATTCCAGCGCAGCTTATTCTTACATAACCAATATTACCGCAACCAACAAAGATATCGTAAACCGTTGGCGCACCCCCGGAGATGAAGCTCATACAAATATACCTCGCATTATTTTTGCAGAAAGTCCTTTCTATAGTAGTGATCTGTATAGTATATATGCCAATGCTGATATAAATGTAATCGATGCTGCTAATCTCAGATTGAGTAATATCTCCTTGTCATACAGTATACCTGGAAATATTTGCCAAAAGGTATTTCTGCGAAATGCACGTTTACAGTTCAATATAGAGAACCTGTTCACTCTCGCCAAAAGCGATGAGGCTAAATACCTGCTAGGCGGATACAATAGCCCTAACTATGTATGGGGGTTATATTTAAACTTTTAAATAATTAAATACAATTGATATATGAAAACCAATATATTTCCTATAAAATTATTATTTGTATTTGTTCTTACCTTGTCATTTACAGCATGTAACGATTACCTCGATATTCTGCCGAAGGGTGAAAGAATTCCTACTACCCTTTCCGATTTTGAGGCTTTGCTAAGAGATGAATATGGTACCCACAGGCTGGATGCATCCAATGCAATAAATCTACTAAATGACAGATATCAGACAATTGCTAATTTGAATTACTATCCTTTAACCAAGGCAAATTATATGTGGGATGAAAATGCAAACCGCATAGAGCTGAATAATTCGGATGAAACAATGTATTACGCCAGCTATGCCTCTATCTCTACATGTAACCTGATTATAGAACATGCCCCAACTGCGACAGAAAGTACAGATGCTGAGTGTAATGAAGTTATTGCCTATGCAAAAGTACTACGTGCTATAAATTATTTTTATCTGGTAAATTTTTATGCTGAAACTTATCAGGAAAATAATGCTGCCACTAAAAACGCAGTACCCCTTATAACAAATGCTAATATCGGCGCTTCGTATCAACAACTGACCGTAAAAGGAATATACGATTTTATCCTAAATGACATGCAGGAAGCTTTGCCATTTCTGAAATCTGAATCACCAACCCCTTTACATCCAAACTTAGGGACAGCTTATGCATTTTATGCACGTGTGTATCTACAGATGAGTAATTATACGAAAGCTCTGGAATATGCAAATCTGGCTTTAGCCGAGAATGGCCAATTGTATGATTGGACAACGTATTATTCAGAAAATAAAACACAGATAGAAACTCCTGATTCATACACCACGACAGCTTCACCAACAGGGCATTACTATATTGAAAATTATTATTTCAGGCATGGAGCTTCATCCTATTCTTCAACAGAAAATCCTATTTCTGTCGAACGCAAAGCTAAATTTGAAGATGGGGATGCCAGAGCTGCAGCTCGCTGGAAAGTCAGAACTGTAGGGACAGAAACATATTGCGTAAGTACTACCCGTGGATTTTTCAACGCAGGAGGCATCACTACTACAGAGGTTTATCTTATTAAGGCTGAATGCCTTGCCCGTAGTGGAAAGTACAGCGAAGCAATGAATGAACTTAATAAAGTCCGGGAAAAACGTATTTTATCCGAAAAATATGTGCCACTTACAGCTTCTACAGAGGAGAAAGCTATAGAATATATCCGTCGTACGAAAGATAATGAGTTGATATTGACTATTATTCCTTTTGCCGATGCACGCCGATATAATACTGAGACTAAATATGCCCGTACACTGAGTAAAGTGGTAGACGGACAAACAATTTTACTGTCACCGGCATCTCACATGTGGACAATGCCTTTCCCTATGGGAGCTATTAAGAATCCGGGTAATGGTACAATTATACAAAACGTAAGTAAATAACACTAAAAAACATAATCGTCATGAAACTTTTAAAGAATCTATCGGCTTTTTTAATAGCAAGTACAATAATGATTTCTTGTACTGAAAAACCAGCTACATCATATACCATTGAGGGAAACCTTCAAGGCATACCAGATGGGGCTAAAGTTGAATTAATTCCGGGAGCTACCCATAAGGATGAAAAGCCTGTTGCTGAGTCTGTTGTTACAGATGGAAAATTTACATTTACAGGAGCGACCGATGAACCCCGGATATTTTATATACATATAGCTGAAAGCCGGGGATTGGCAAAACTTATGGTTGAAAATGGGAAAATCGAATTAACCGGAGATGTAAAAAAGAATGAACAAGGTGATATTATTAATTATAATTTCGAGGGTATAATAGTGAAAGGGAGCAAATCACATGATCTTTATTTGCAAAAAATATCTCCAAGAAAGATGTTGGACTCTTTATACACAGCTTACCATGACAATAATAAAGAAATATCAGAAGCTATCGGTCAGGCACGTGTAACAAAAAATAAGACTCTGTTAGACTCATTGAACCAAACTGATGCGGCAAAGAAACTGGCTGCAGATGAAAAAAACTTCTTTGAAACTGTAGAAAAAACAATGAAAGGTATTATCATGGATAATAAAGATTCATGGTGGGGTCCGATGCTGATGCTGGATGTTATGAGTTATTTTACTGAAGAACAAAAGCCTTGGTATGAAGAATTTTCACAGGAAGCAAAAGACAGTTATTATGGTAAGATGGTAAAAAAAGAGTTATTCCCTGAAGGATTTGTCGGAAAACCTCTCCCTGCATTTATTCTTATAGGCAAAGACGATAAAGAAACTACGGTGGCAGGAGTAAGCAAAGGTAAGAAATATACTCTTGTCGATTTTTGGGCGTCATGGTGTGCTCCGTGCCGCAAGGAAATACCTAACCTGAAAAAATTATATGAAAAATATTCATCGAAAGGATTTGAGATTGTTAGCATTTCAATAGATAAAAAAGAAGCCGACTGGGAAAAGGCCCTTAAGGAAGAAAAACTGGTATGGCCTAACTATCTGGATACGAAAGGCGCTAGTGATGCCCTTAATGTGAAAGCCATCCCGGCAATGTTTTTAATCGATGACAAAGGCATCATTATTGCAGAAAAGATAAGAGGTGAAGAGTTAGAAAATAAACTCGCAGACTTGTTTAAATAAAACAAGGTAGCCTATGAAAAAAATATTTTTTTCATTATTACTCTCCGTTTTGGCAATCAGTTCCATTGCTCAGATTCAGGAACCTGTAAAATTTTCCGCTGAATTGAAAATTATTTCAGATTCAGAAGCGGAAATAATTTTCACAGGAACGATCGATGATGGCTGGCATGTTTATTCTACCGAATTACCATCCGGAGGACCAATTTCCTCATCCATTACGATAGAAGAAATTAAAGGAGCTGAAACAGATGGGAAACTTACATCCGGAGGCTCGGAAATTAAAGCATTCGATAAAGTATTCGAAATCAATCTTCGTTATTTTGAGAAAAACGTAGTATTTGTTCAAAAAATAAAGATTACAGCCCCCGTGTATCAAATAAAAGGGTATCTCGAATATGCAGCATGCAATGAGGAAAGCTGTTTGCCGCCGGCTGATGTTTCTTTCAATTATACAAACGGGGATGTCGAGGCTATAGCAGGAAACAGCCAGACTGGAGTTTCCGGTGTATCCGAAAGTTCTGACTATTGGACGCCTGTGATTAAAGAGTTGGATAGCTTTGGTGAAACATTTGGAAAAAGTGACACATCCTGGATATATATTTTTATTACCGGTTTTTTAGGTGGACTGCTTGCATTATTCACTCCTTGTGTATGGCCGATAATACCCATGACCGTGAGTTTCTTCCTGAAAAAGAATAAGGCCAGGAAGAGAGGTATCAGGGATGCTATAACTTACGGTGTATCTATAATTGTGATATACGTTCTTCTAGGCTTGGCCGTAACTCTGATATTTGGGGCCAGTGCGCTTAATGCGCTATCGACAAATGCAATATTCAACATATTGTTTTTCCTTATGCTGGTTATATTTGCTGCGTCATTCTTCGGAGCTTTCGAAATCACATTGCCTTCCTCGTGGAGTACTGCTGTAGACAGCAAAGCTGAGAAAACCGGAGGACTTATAGGTATTTTCCTTATGGCATTTACTCTAGCTTTGGTTTCATTTTCCTGTACCGGGCCTATTATAGGGTTTCTGTTAGTAGAAGTATCTACGACCGGGAGTATTGTGGCTCCGGCCATTGGAATGTTAGGATTTGCAGTAGCATTAGCTTTGCCTTTTACATTCTTTGCTTTATTTCCATCTTTTCTTAAATCAGCACCGAAGTCCGGCGGATGGATGAATGTGGTAAAAATCTTTTTAGGATTTATAGAACTTGCTTTTGCTCTTAAATTTCTATCCGTTGCAGATCTTGCGTATGGTTGGGGAATTCTTGACCGGGAAGCATTCCTCTCGCTATGGATAGTTATATTCGGCCTGTTAGGGATATATATGCTCGGGAAGATCAAATTCCCCCACGACGATGACAGCACTAAAGTCAGCATCCCGCGTTTCTTTCTCGGCCTGTTTTCTATTGCTTTTGCAATATATATGATACCGGGATTATGGGGAGCCCCGTTAAAAGCGATCAGCGCTTTCTCTCCGCCGATGAATACTCAGGATTTCAATTTGTATACAAAAGAAGTGCATGCAAAGTTCGATGATTTCGATATTGGTATGGAGTATGCAAAAAAGAGCGGAAAGCCTGTTATGATTGATTTTACAGGATATGGGTGTGTAAACTGCAGAAAAATGGAATTAGCGGTTTGGACTGACAGTAAAGTAAGCAAGATTATCGATAATGACTACATACTTATTACATTGTTTGTTGATGATAAACGCCCATTGCGACAACCGATAACAATTATTGAAAACGGAAAAGAAATTACACTTAGATCTATTGGAGACAGATGGAGTTATCTACAACGGATAAAATTTGGCGCAAATGCACAACCATTTTATGTATTGCTCGATAATAATGGAAAGCCTCTAAACAAATCATATGCTTATGATGAAAATATAGACAAATATGT
The DNA here is from genome assembly GCF_002482385.1 of Dysgonomonas sp. UBA7710. Lineage (GTDB taxonomy): Bacteria > Bacteroidota > Bacteroidia > Bacteroidales > Dysgonomonadaceae > Dysgonomonas. Next base: position 215,920 of record NZ_DLFW01000047.1, read on the forward strand.
CGAATTTCTGCAAACAGGTCTTGATAATTATAAAAAGTAAATAATACTCTTTTCTTACAGATGATCTTAGAGGGAATTTTATAATATTAATAATACTGAAGTTCCCTCTGGTTATATTATATCTTATGAAAGATACAGAAAGAATAGATATGAAAGATTACGAAAAAATAATATCTCTGATAAAAAAAGAGGTTATTCCTGCTATTGGTTGCACCGAGCCTATTGCTGTAGCTTTATGCGCAGCTAAATCAAGAGAAATATTAGGAGAAATGCCTGAGCATGTCCAAGTACGTTTAAGTGCAAATGTTCTTAAAAACGCAATGGGCGTAGGTATTCCCGGCACCGGAGGAATGATCGGCTTACCTATTGCTATTGCATTGGGTATATTGGTAGGTAATTCCGATTATCAGCTTGAAGTACTCAAAGATGTTACACCTGATGCGGTTGAAAAGGGAAGTGTATTAATTGACAAAAATATTATTGATATAAAACCTGCCGAATATGTAAATGAAAAATTGTATATAGAGATACATTGCCAATCCAAGAACAATACCTCTATTGCGATAATCGCCGGAAGCCATACTAATTTTGTGTACTTACAAAAGAATGAGTCGACTCTTCTTGATAAGAAGAACTCCTCAATAATAAATACAGGAAACACTGAAGTGGAATTGAATATGTCTAAGATTTATGATTTTTCCATGAATTGTCCCGTTAACAAAGTAGATTTCATACTGGATTCTGCACGAATAAACAAGGCTGCTTCCGAAGAGTCCTTAAAATACAAATACGGTCATGCAATAGGTAATACTCTGAAGGGGGATATAAATAGCATGATAATGGGCAATAGTATATTAAACAGGATACTAATATCTACTACAGCAGCCTGCGATGCCCGTATGGCAGGAATTAAGATTCCTGTAATGAGTAATTCCGGAAGTGGGAATCAAGGTATTGCAGCAACTTTGCCTGTTGTAATATTTGCAGAGAGAAACAAGAACAATCAGGAGGAACTAATAAGAGCTCTTATTCTCAGCCATCTTACAGTAATATATATTAAACAAAAACTAGGCAGACTATCTGCTCTATGCGGATGTGTAATTGCGGCCACCGGTTCTGGTTGCGGCATTGTACATCTGATGGGTGGTAAATATGAGCAAGTATCTTACGCTGTAAAAAATATGATTGCTAATCTGACAGGAATGATATGTGACGGGGCAAAACCCAGTTGTTCCATGAAGTTAGCCAGTGGCGTTTCAACAGCCTTGCTGTCTGCAACACTGGCAATGGAACAAAAAGTAGTGACATCTATAGAAGGTATCATAGAAGATGACGTTGATCAATGTATATTAAATCTTGTTCGTATAGGAGCACAGGGTATGCAAGAAGCTGACAGATTGATACTTGATATAATGACAAACAAGAGGTAATTTCTGCCTTTATCGGTAAATTATCTTTATAGATTTACAACAAGATTACGTGATTAAAAACAGTTATTTTAAAGGAATAATTTTGATATTATAATAATTACCTGAAGCATTTTCTTTTACTACAAACAAAGGTAATCCATCTACAACATCTAAACTTTGTTTATGTATATGTCCGGCAAAAACTCCCAGAAGATTAGAGGTTTTCAGTACCTCTTCCCGAAATTGCATCGTGGTCTTTGTATGTCCTTCTTCTCGCCATGGCTCTCTTCTTTCCAGTTCGTATAATTTATCATTCTCTTTCTTCCAGTCCGGATGAGCACAACCATAATTAACCGGGCATCCCGGCATATATAGAGGAATATGCATTACCAGAATAAGAGGTAGACCAGAAGCTGCTTCTTGTTGAAAAAAGGCAAGTTGTTCGGACGATATTTCATATGTAGAATTGTCTATTACAATGAGCTTAACACCCTTTATCGTAACAGAAAAGAACAAAGGATTACGTTCTTGATATAAAGAGATAAGCCTGTTATTTATCCAGGTTTGCCTCAGCTTTTGAGAGGTTCCTTGCATCCCTTCATAATGCCAGTCATGATTTCCTGTTGTGTAGACATATTTCAATTTAGACTCGATAAGGACGGAGTCAACCCATTCCACAGCCCGTTCCGAAGGATAACTGAATATATCACCTGCAAGTACCAATAGATCAATATTTTTCTTTTTACCTATTTCAATTGTTTCGGCGAATGCCTGTTGAGGATTGGTTTCTTCTCCTGTTTGATAATGTCTGGTTATCGCATATGCTCCGGACATACGTTTACTATATTCTTCATAGGGTTTCTCCCGATCATCTTTCATCGACAAATGAGTATCTGATAATAGAATGATATCTATAGTATCTACAATACTTGCCGAATATATGTTTATAGAATTCCCATCCAAGGAAAAAGAACTTCTATAGCCAGTGTCTTTAATACTCTGATTCGTTTTACAGCCTATCAAATAAATCAGTAATACACTAATTATAAAGCACTTATTCAATTGCTCTTTCATACGTCAATAATTTTATTTTATTCAGGAATAATTCTTACAAAAGGTATTAATCAAAAGAATCAGTTACAATATACGAATTTTAATCCTTCAAAAAGCTAACAAGTAAGTATACGAATCTTCATACAAAGATAAAGTACACTTACTTGCTTATAAATAATATAGATCAGTAGTAAAAAATTGACAGAGTTTATTCTTTACATTTCTCATTCTGTCATTAAAGACAAAATATTTAAAGATGAATCAGGATTTCAACTACTGATTGTCAGAAATATCAGTCAACAGTAATCCATTGATACTCGCCAACCAACTTCGCAGAATATTTTCCGGTCAGGTCTTTTATATCTTCATTATTCTCTACAGTAGATGTAAATTTCCATCCACAAACCAGATCTGATTCGGAACCGGTAACAATAATTTCTTTATCCATTATTTTCCTTACTTCCTCTTCTGTTTTCGCAGATTTCCAGATATGGAAGTCTTTGATATATCCAGACAGTCTCCAGGCATCCGTCATTCCGCCTACTCCTGCAGGCTGGCCAAATGCAACCATCGAGGTTTCAAGATAATTCGACAGATAATTTTTTCCGGCTTGTGCTGTAGCCTGATCCTTCAATTCTCCATTCAGATAGACTTTAATAACTGCCGATTCCCCATTGATGCCATTCTCATCTATAACGGCTGCAAAGTGAGCCCATTCTCCGGTAGTTCCAAAATTCACTCCGGGTTCCATCAAACCCCAGTTCTCAAGCCCGATGGTCATACGCACTCTTGAATTATCAAAATTGTTGATAACCCAGCCTTTACGAGTCTGAGTTTCACCATCTTCATTAAAGCATGAAACTATACTACCAAAGCCTTCCGTATATTTTAACTTAAACCACAGTTCTACTGTAAAAGCCTGTTTACCCGACTCACCAAAATTAGAATAATCAGGGCTATATCCAAAGTCAATATATCCGCCATTTTTGCCATTAACATATAATTCAGCATCTTTAAATTCAGGGGGTAAGTCTTCGGTCCGCTGTGTCGCCTTAAAGTCAGCAATCGCTTTATTCGCAGCGGCAATAGCCTCATCCGTCTTATTCTGGGTAGGATCTGTTTCTGTTCCATTCTTAAAATAACGGATCGTTTTTTCTATCTGTATCACAGCATCGTCTAATATATATTTGCTCTCCTGCGGATACATATCTTTCTTATCGCCATATTGGACATTATCTCTTAACTGTACCATTTCATCGCGGACACCTTCCATTTGTGTAACAAATTTACTCACATCTACTGTCGAATTATCGTTTTCATCGGAACAAGCCGAAAATACAAGTAAAGAGAAGGCTAATAAGGTCAAAAAATTAAAAATGTGTTTCATAATGTAAGAATAATTAGATTCTATAAAAAGTTTAAAAATATGGTCTATTGAAGTGATATCCACTGGGAATCACCGACTAATCGTGCTGAATATCTACCTGTCAGATCTTTTATATCCTGATTATTTACCGGGACAGAATTGAATCTCCATCCGCATACCAGATCAGGTTCAAAGCCTGTAACATCGATATCTTTATTCATAATTTTTCTGATAGTACCTTCCGATTTTGCACTCTTCCAGATATGAAAATCTTTTATATAACCGGAAAGCCTCCAATCGCTGGTCATTCCTCCTACACCCGCAGGCTGGCCAAAAGCAATCATTGGTGTCTGTAAATAATTTGACAAATAATTTCCTCCATCAAAAGATGTACTCTGGTCTTTCAGTATTCCATTCTGATAAACTTTTAAAACCACAGGCTTTCCATTAATTTGTTCCCCGTTTATACCATTCTCATCCACTACAGCAGCAAAATGTACCCATTGCCCGGTCGTAGAGAAATCAAAGCCCGGTTCCAATAACCCCCAATTTTCCAAGCCGAGTGTCATCCTAAGCCTCGAATTATGAAAACTATTGATTACCCATCCTTTGCGAGTCTGGGTCTGACTGTCCTCATTAAAGCATGATACTACACTACCAAAAGCTTCTGTATATTTCAATTTAAGCCACAATTCCACCGTAAATGCTTGTTTCCCATTTTCTCCAAAATTTGAATATTCAGGGCTATGACCAAAATCAATATATCCTCCATTTCGGCCATTAATATATAGTTCAGCTTTAGCTTGTTGCTTATTTTTAACAAACTCACTGACCCAATAAGCAGTCCTATCCAAATAATAGTCGGGAGAAAGACTGCCATAGTCTGAGTAAGTAAAGGAAGAACTACTGAATGGTACAGCCGGTTCTATTTGTGACCCTTCATGCCATTCATTAAAAGAAGTGATAGAAATATATTCAGTACCCGTGTCTATTGCTTTTCGGTACATATTGTCATAATACTGACCATTGTTACGGTTGCGGGTAGTAGCATCGTTCCAAGGACGAACTCGGGTATCTATATACCCGGGACCAACACTTGGAATGAACAGCTTATTATTTTGTTTTGCCCAAGTTTGCATTGAAGCCCAATTAGAAGATGTGGAACCAAAAGTGAAGCCATCAGATGCAAAATAGGTATAGAATCCATCAAAATTAGCATCTAAAATAACGGATGGCTGCGAACTCATATTATTCAACCATAATCCGATAACATAAGAATCATACGGAGTATTCCTTATCGTTCTGCTACCTCCGGGACTTAATAGAGTAGCCCAGTCGGAAGCCGAAGTAAGATAAGAATCGTAAATAAAGAAAACAGGTTTGCCCTTCAGCCTGTAAAAAGCCGGATGTCCTCCATAGGTATCAATTAAGTGAGTAATACTTTCTTTCATAGATGCTGCATTTCGGCCTGAATAAGGTTCTATATGAAAACATACTTTAAGACCGTATTCATTAGCTATATTAAGAAGCAAAGATATTTTTTCCGGTTCGGAGGTACCCGATTCATTCCACCATGACAAGGCTACAACACCGACTCGCAAACGGACAAACATCTCCATGTGCATTCTTATTAAGACCGGATCTTTACTGCTATAGGTCCCTAACTGAGGATAAAAGTTAGCAGCAATATCACCATTTGTCCCCGGTATATAACCAGGACTGGTACTTTGCCCCGGCCCCGGAAGTATATCGTGTCCCCAATGGAAATATCCGTTATCGAATTCTGCATTACCATACCAGTTATAGTAAAATCCAAAAGTATTATAATCTAAATTCTCTGTAGATAATGCCGTGTTCTTTAGTACAGAGGTGTTTGTATTATCCTCTGTTTTTTCGTTCAGATCTAAATTATTGTTACAGCTGAATAAGAGGACAGATACAAACAATAAAATCTGAATAGTCAACATGTTTTTCTTTTTCATTGTTTCCGGTTTTAGATATTGATTAAGTATGTGAAGTGAGTTTAATTTCTGCTCTTTCGAAACTCCTTGATCCAATGAGCGGTTCTTGTTAAATAATAATCCGGAGCTAAACTCTCATAATCCAGATAAGTAAATGCTGAGCCAGTGTATGGTGTAGCTGGTTCTATCTGTGATCCTTCATGCCATTCATTAAATGATGTTATAGATATGAAAGATACTTTCGACTCTATTGCTTTTCCGTACATGACATCATAATATCTACCATTATTCCGGTTACGGGTGGCAGGCGTATTCCATGGACGGATACGCGTATCTATATATCCCGGGCCAACACTTGGAATAAAGATCTTGTTGTTATTTTCCGCCCATTTTTGCATCGTATTCCAATTTGTAGGAGTAGAACCATAGTTGAATCCGAGAGAAGAAAAGTAGGTGTAAAATCCATCGAAGTGAGAATTAAGGATTACAGGGCCCTGTTTATCTACGTTGTCAAGCCACAAACCAATCACATAAGAATCATAGGCGGTATTCCTTATTGTAATTGCACCATTTGGACTTAACAGTTTTGCCCATTCTTCCGCCTCAATATTATATGAATCATAGATAAAGAACATCGGCTTACCATCAACTTTATAAAAAGCCGGATGATTACCATATTTATCAATAAGCTTCTTCATATTTTCTTTCAGATTCTCCGGATTACGCCCGGAGTATGGTTCAAGATGGAAGCAAACCTTTACTCCTACTTTTTGTGCCTCATCCAATAAGAGTTGGTTTTTATCAGCCTCTGCAGCCGTTTTCTCATTCCACCAACTAACAGCAGCAACGCCGATTCGTGCTTTCTTGAACATTTCCATGTGCTTTTTTACAATCTCGGGATCACGATTACTATATCTTCCTAACTCCGGATAAAAATTAGACGCGATGTTACCCTCGGTGCCTGGAATAGTCCCCGGACTACTTCCTCCATTTGGATTGGGTGCTATCGCATGAGCCCAATGTGACATTCCTCCATCAAACTCTTCATTTCCATACCAGTCATAGTAGAAACATATAGTATTATAGTCCAAGGTCTCATTATCTCCGTCCTCCGGTGATTCAGGAGTTACAATATCTTCTCCATTATCGCTACTGCATCCCGTATAAGAAATCAGCATAAATAATGCAAGTAAAGAACAACCGATTATTAATAATTTCTCTTTCATATTTTATAGTTAATTAGTTTTTAGATATAACTTTAGCCGGATAGTATGAAAACTACCTGATATTAATCAAATCAGTAATCTCAACAACAATGATTATGAGAATATCTGTTTTTAATCTCCGTTCATTTCAAAGGATGGAGGAATAGAAGCCTTATCCGAAGCCCATTGCTTATTGGGTCTGTTTCCCATTACAAACTCCAGTTTTCCACCTTTTATTAGGTCTTCATGAGTAAACCAGGATTTATTCCAATCGACACCGTTCAGCTTTGCAGATTGTATATATTTATTCTCTGGTGAATAATTACTACATATAATATCAAATGTCTTACCCTCTCCCAATTTTATACTTGCTTTTTCGAAGGTCGGACTTCCTATGACATACATTGGTAAGCCGGGAGTTACCGGATAAAATCCGAGTTGGGAGAATACAACAAAAGCAGTCATTCCGCCTCCGTCTTCATCACCGGGAACACCCATAAGATCGTTTCTGAACCACTGATCCAACAGATTCCTGATTCTTTTCTGGGTTCTCCAGGGCTGTCCTGCATAATTATATAGATATGGGATATGAAGGCTAGGTTCATTAGCCATCGAAAATTGGCCAACGTTCCCCGTATGATCGGGTAGCTGTGCATAAAAATCAAATTTGCTTTTGCCCAATGGCGTATCGTACATCTTCTCCAGTTCTTCAACAAATAGAGCATCTCCCCCCATTAAGTTAACCAGATCAGCAATATTATGAGGCACGTCCCACCGATATACCCATCCATTGTTTTCTCCATAATAATCACGGGCACCTTGTCCTCCCGAGTACCTGTAATCGAACGGTTTAATATAGCTTCCATTCATATCTTTAGGATGGAAGAATTTAGTATCCGGATTAAACAACTTATGATAGTTCAGGCTTCTTTTCAGAAAATGAGAATAGTCATCCTTTTTGCCTATATGTTTTGCAATCTGGGAAAGGCACCATTCGTCATACACTGTACCTAAAGTGACTGCGACAGGCTGCCTTTTTTCAAAATTATTCACATTGGCAACCGATTCTATCTCACCGTCTCTTAAGGCCGGAAAATAACCGTTCTTTTTATAGAAATCATCTAACACTCCGGCCTTATCTCCTGACCATGGAATAAGTGTTTTTTCAGTAATACCCCTCTTGCATGCATCATAAGCCAATTCGAGATTAAATCCTTTAAGCCCTTTTACATAAGCATCGATGACTGTTGCCACTCCGTGATTTGAATTCATCCTGCGACTATCACCAGTAATTTCAGGAAAAGTTGGCATCCAAAAATTATCCATCTGTTCAGCCATACGGACAAATGAATTAATCATCTGAACTTCCTTTTCGGGTTCTATGATAACTCTCAGAGGATGTGTGGCACGGTATGTATCCCAAATCCAGTCATCAGTATAAAATGGTATACCATTATCGCCATGCACCTTATCATCAAACGAACTATAATACATCCCATCTTCAGAGATACAGATCATTCGTTCATAAGTGCGGTAAAGAGATGTATAAAACACTGCTTTAGCATCTTCACAGTCCCCTTCGACTTTTATTTTACTCAGTGTCTCATTCCATATAGCCCGCCCTTGTTCTTTGACTTCATCAAAGCTGGCATTTTTCACTTCCCGGTAAAGATTCTTTTTAGCCTGCTCTTCACTTATAAAGGATATACCATAACGAATATGTATTTGTCGTGAATTCTCTGTAAATCTCATTACAAGACAAGAACTATCCTCCGTTTTATCATCAAAGGGATCTATCCGTTCAGGATCAATATCCGTTTCGAGATACAGATAGACTTTTGTTGGAAAATCTCCTATTTGCTGATAACCAGATACTGAATTTCCATTCGCTTTCAATATACCATTCTTACTATTTATCACAAAGGACGGAGCGCCCTCACTAAACTGAAATTTATATATTGCAGACTGATACGATGGTACATATTCCACATCGATATTATCCTCATTCAGAAATACCCGATAGAAATATGGCTTAATCACTTCATTATCGTATTCCAGCGGAATAACCGAAGATAATTGCTTGTCCCCGGCAAACGGACTTATGGAAAATGCCGAATTTCCTCTATGACTTGTAACTATCACTGGCAAGCCTTTTATTTTATTTCCGGTATAATCTTCCCTTTCCGGATATACCCTTAGCATACTGTTCGGAAGATGGATGGTAGGATAAGCAGGAACTAACAGATGACTTATATTTCCTATATACGGATTCACATAATCAACCGGTTCTTTACTTATAACCTCTTTATCTGAACAACTTACTACAATCCCCAGAATGAAAGAAAGGGATATAATCCGAAAAATATTTTGAGATATTTTTTTCATGTTTTATTTATTAGCTTGCACTCTGCAAAGATTACAAATCAACATTCACCGCAGGAGCATAATTATATTTAGCCTCCGACGCGCCACTTAATGCACCTATACGGAAATAATAGCTATTGCCCGTGGATATTTTATTATAATTATTTATATCCATAACAATCTCATATTCTACATCTTCCGCAATCGTATTTAATTCGTATGTTACACTCGCCGTTTGTATACGATATCCCACAGATATATCCGGATGGGCAAATAAGGAAATCGCCTTAACAGGCTCCGATGTAGTCTGTTGCATTTTGAATTTCGCGACAATTTTCCCATCTCTAAATTTAATATCAGTATCAGTAATTCTTATATACGGTATAACTTCGAATGTATGGGTATTCGCCCCTTTTTTCATTTGATATCTTATTGTATCCTGCGGAATATAGTTCCCTTTATTCATTATAATCTTATAATCACCCGAGAACATAAGATTATTCTGAAAAGTCCCGTCATTTTTGAACACCATCGATTGCACCGGAGGATTATTCCAGCCCAGTTCAATAAAATAAATTTTCGCGCCTTCCAGAATATCCTGCTGCACTAATTCTCCGGTTTCAAGGTCTCTGATTTCTCCTGAAAAGGATGCATCCGGGGCGTAATCGAGATTATCTTTTTCACAGGAAGAAAAGATTCCGAAAAGCACCAGCATGGCAATTATTGTCAAATTCTTTTTCATAATATTCTATATTAAAGAGTGTTTTTTATGGATTCTGTACAAGTCCGTTACTTCCTATGCCCGGTATTTGTCGGTAATACCGTGAGTAGTTATATGTCTGATTATTATATCCCGGAGGATTCATTCTTACGAATATATATTTAGGAGTAGCTTCTCTCAGGTCGAGAAATGGTACTAAAGAGTGTTTCATCCTGTTTTCAAACAACTTATGGTAAGTTCTCCATCGAGTCAGATCCCATCTGCGTTTGTTTTCAAAAGCAAATTCAATAAATCTTTCTTTACGGACATTATCTACAGTCAATACTATTTCATCTTTATGAGCAGCTCTCTTACGGATATCATTTAATGCTTTTTTGCCTTTTGTCTGCTCCTCCAATGTAGGAGAAGAGTGTTCAGCAACAGCCTCTGCATAATTAAGAAGGACTTCTGCATAGCGGAACTCTATCCAGTCGTTAGAACCCTTATTCCACTCAGGAGTAACATCTTCTTTTTCCTGAAGGAATTTTCTTAATAAGAATCCCGATCTGGTATAATTTCCACCAACCGGACTAAATCCGGAATATTGATTTGCATTATCGGACCCATAAGTATAATATGTCTTACCATCAAGTCCTTTTACACTCGCATCGGTACGGAAAATGAACGAACCATCGGGTTTTACAATACCTCCTTGTATGATAATAGTCTTGTTTTTCCATTCAGTACCCGGAAGTATCATGGTTGCCCATAGCCGGGCATCTTTATTTTCAAAGATTTCGTATGGCTTATCTATAGGAAAAGAATAGTAACTCGCACTTCTATCAAAACCGCCATAAGTGCTTTCATTACCATCCACCCGTGTTTTTATCAGACTACTCAAACCTTGCCCGTCATCAGTATAATCTTCATATGCATCTACCAAATCGAGAGTCGGATTCATTCTTCCGGGATGAGGCCATCCGCTAGCTGTCTGGTTAGGACGGTACCAGATATCATAATTATGGGCTAATACAGTACCTGATGTATAACCTTTGATAAACATAGGTTCTTTTATTCCTGATAAAACATTGTTAGGATTCTCAAACATCTGTTGGTAGGAATTTATAGCATCCTCTTTTGTCGACGGATTCGCTCCGTACAATTCATAATTACCACTTTTCATTATTTCATCAGAAGCATTAATACACTCTTTGTAATATCTGTCAGCTTCAGATGAATCAATCCCTGCTAACTTCTGTTCTACTGCTGGGCCCGAAATACTGACATAGGGAGCATGGGTAAATTTAGCAACCGAAGCAGCATGGAGTGCAGCTCTTGATTTTAAAGCCAAAGCAACCCACTTATTCGCCCGGCGGGTATCGGAAGGAGAGTCTGTCAACTTCGCTGCAGCCATATCACATTCACTCAGAATAAAGTCCCATGTATCTTTTTCTGTGCTACGGGGAACTTTCAGTGCCTCAACATCACCATCATATACCTGTACTTCTTTAATCAGAGGTACTCCACCATAGCGTTTAGCCAAAGCATAATAAGTAAATGCCCGCAGAAATGCTGCCTCACCCTCTAACGTTCTCTTTTTATCTTCCGAAACTTTGGTCAGGGCCGGAATTGTCTCAATCAAGCTGTTAATATCCCGTATTAATGTATAAATTCCTCTCCAGGATTTGTATGTACCTTTATCATCTATATATCCTTCCCAAAAATCGAAACCTTCGTCTACATCATCATTAAATTCGGAGTGCATGGCTTCGTCGCAGGCATGAGCAGCCGAACGGCCTCCATTGTTGGGATCTGTATTGCCTATACCCAGGCTAAAACCTTTGTCGATGGCATATGAAAAGTCTTCGATAGGCAGACGTCCATATAAATTAGCCATATGCATAGCTATACCTTCCTCCGAATCCAGCACTTTATCTGCAGGGACTTTATTATTTGGTTCCACATCCAGAATGTCTGTACAAGCCGTAATCCAAAAGATCAGGCTTAAAAATAATATTGATTTATATATCTGTTTCATAGTTATTATATTTAGAAGTTAGCAGTAAAGCCGAAATTGAAACTTTTCATTAACGGATAGTTCATCCCTGCATTATAAGAGCCCTCTATCCTTTCCGGATCGAAAGGTTTAACGAACGAGTCAGCGAACGTAAACAGGTTATATCCATTCACATAAAGACGGACATTATCAATTCCAATTTTTTTCATCACAGAGTTTGGTAAAGTATATCCCAGTTCCAAAGTTTTTAATCTCAGATATGATGCATTTCTACGCCATATATCACTGTTGTCTTTATACAAAGCCCCTACATCCTGTATCAGACGGGATGCCGGCCATTCTCCTGCAATCCAGCGGCTATCCGAATCGTAAGGATCTTCTTTGTGCCATCTGTCATAAAAATACGCCGGAGTATTGGCTCCTTTCGACCATAGAATCTCAGCATATACTTCACTAAACTGGACTGTATACATGCCCGCACCCTGAAATAGTGCATAGATATCGAAGTTTTTCCATGACGCTTCTAACGTGAGGCCGTAATGAATGAGAGGAGTCCCTGACCAGAAAGCCGGTGTTTTATCATTATCGTCTATAATACCATCACCATTCACATCCCTAAAGATATAATCACCTGGCAGTTCTTTGCTATTTCCCATTTCTCCAGATTGAACCACTCCATAATTCCTTATTTGCTCAGAATTGGTAAATTGGCCAATAGTTTCATACCCCCAGACGAAATCATTCCAACGGTTAGAAGTCTGGTTCCGCCAACGGTCCCAACTACTTACGAATGGCCCTCTTTCTACATAATTCATTTTTGTACGGGCAAGGTTCATATTTCCTTTTATACTATAAGAGAAATCTCCGATTTTATTACGATGTCCCAACGTAAAGTCTATCCCTTGAGTGATATCACTATTCAAGTTCTCCTGAGGTAAACTTGCACCATAAGTATTCGGAAGTGACACTGTACGCGTGGCCAACAGCCCGGTTCTATCTCGTCGGTACAAGTCTAACTCCATTGAGAACAAGCCATTGAACAGAGATAGATCTAAACCGATATCAAATAGTTTTGCCCTGTACCATGTAAGATTCGGGTTGGTTATAGATGGTGAGCCGATTCCTGATAGGGCTGTACCGTCAGTAAATTCATATATACCTACATTCAGATTGTATCCCGGTATATATTGGAAAGCGTCACCGGCATCCTGTCCCGATTTTCCATAAGAAGCCCTGAATTTAAGATTATCTACAAAGTCGAACTTATCTTTTATAAATTTCTCTTCCGAAGCACGCCATCCTATAGATCCCATTGGAAAAAATGCCCATCGGCTATCCGGTGCATATCTGTAAGAGCCATCATACCTGAATGCCAGTTCAAGAAGATATTTACCCATAAAATCATAGTTGAAGCGTCCGACATAAGAAATGAATGCGGATTCGTTTGACATACCACTCGACAGTTGATCTTTTATTCCTGCATAATCAATTTCGTCATATGTATAAAGATCATATTTACGTTCTATATTAGACCAGTCATTTTTCTCCTGTTTTCTTTCATACACAAGAGTCCCACTTACATTATGTATAGTATTAAACGTACGGGCATAGTTTATTTGCGCCTGTAAATCCAACCGGTTTGCTTCGTTATTTCCTACTTGTATCAATGATGGATTATTATATACATTTTCCATGTATTCATCATTATCTGCAGAATAAGTATATGTAGAGTATTTCTTTCTTATACCTTTATGTTTTTGTTGATTATAGTCATATCCTAATTGTCCTTTTATAGATAATCCTTGTACGAAAGGAAGATCATATTTCAGAGAAAATGTGGATTGAAAATTCTTATTATGATAAGTGTGGTATCCTGTTAGATCGGAATCAGCCAATGCTATCGGATTAAAGCCCATTTCCTGGGTAGCCAGATAATCCGGATTATTATTGGCATAAGCCGGATATGTAGGCACATTTATACGGGTTTGCTTAAATATTTCGAAGAATGAGTTCCATGGCTGACTGGTTTTATCCCATCTTCCCGAAAGATTTATTCCTGCCACCAGTCCGTTAGTTATCTTTATATCCGCATTGGAACGAAATGTATATTTATCATAATTCAGGTCTTTCGATTTCAATAAACTTTCGTCACGGGCATATCCGAGACTTCCGAAATACGATACATTATCAGATCCGCCTTGCATTGAAATAGTATGCTGATGCTGCACAGAGTATTTTCTGAAAACATCATCATATAAGTTGGCACTTTCATATCCGGGAGCTCCCTGTTTCCACAAGGCAAGTTCTTCTTTGGTCACCAGGGGATTACCCTCACCTAATATTGCAGCATCATTTCTCATTTCCATATATTGTGCGGCATTTGTCATTTTGGGAATATCGGTAGGCTTTGATATTCCTATATTTGACGATAATGTTATTTTTGTTTTTCCTTTTGCTCCTCTTTTCGTTGTCACTATAATAGCTCCATTCGCCGAGTTCATACCATATATAGCCGCTGTACCATCTTTTAGGAAAGAGATACTTTCAATATCTTCAGGATTTAATCGCTGAAAAGCGTCCGCACCATCGCGAACAATTCCATCAATTATAAATAATGGTGTTCCTAATCCCCTGACATTGATATCAGATCTGAATTGTCCCGGTTCGCCATCTTGCTGCCTTATTCTAAGGCCGGATACTTTGCCTTGTATAGATTGAGCCAGACTCGGAGATTTAGTTTTAATTATTTCATCCGATTTGATGTTCGAAATAGCTCCGGTGAGACTTTCTTTCTTTTGAACTCCATAGCCGACAACAACAATATCATCTAACTTTACATTATCTTCTTCTAATCTTATATCTAAATAATTAGCATCACTCACCTTTATCTTATAAGATTTAAAGCCAAGATAAGTAACTTCAATTTCTGTCCCGATAGGTATATCAAGTGAAAATGTACCGTCAACATCGGTCATTGTACTCTTTATAGGGGATGTCACCGATGCCCCTATTATAGGTTCTCCTTTATCGTCTGTTACTTTTCCCGATACGGCGGGCCTGGTCTGCGCCATAACCAAGCTAATAGAAAGAGTAATACCTATCAATAAAGAAAGAAATCTCAAAATTGTTTTTTGGGATTTTTTTACACGCTTCCTTGTTTTCATAGTTGTAGTATTAATTAAAAAAGTCTTTTATTTTTTCAGGTTCAGATTTCCATAACTATGCTCAATATTCAATCTCCCGGGTATGAATTATTCAGCAATAGGGGGACTATACATTCCTGCATCAAATATAAAATGGATGGAGTTAATCCTGCGTTAATCGAGCATTAACACATGGTAAACATTTTTGTCAATATTTCACAAACAGCTAATAACCAATGACAAAAAAACAATTAAAAATGTATCGATTCTTTGATTAGACAATAAGAGAAACACCATTAATCTCTCATTAATTCTTCGTTAAACTGCTTATAATATCTTCATAAGAGAAGTCCGGTTTTGTATTCAGCAAGCGTACATAGTCTCCACAGAATTTATCATAGCTTTGCTTCGATAATCCTTTTTGTTTCATCTGGTACAGGACTTTACATTTAATGCGGATAGCATCTTCATCTATATTATCATGGATAAGTATAACATCTGATATTTTAAGTAACAATTTAGGATCATCTGCCATCTCATGCCCATTAATTACTTCGAGTAATGCATTTACCAATTTAGTAGAGAATTCTGATTTAAAATCATCTGCCCATTCTGTATTTATATTAGGTAGTAAAGGTCCGGAAGATGCAATGTCTACAATTTGGCTAATTATACCCTTATCAAAAGGATTCTTCTGTAACTGATCCAGAAGCAGAGAAATTTCACTATAATCACAAGTTGTATTATCTCCTATGTTCAGATACCAATAACTATTTTTATTAATTATCTCAATATTACCAATGTCCTGCAACAACAGTCTGAGCTTCCTTATATTTACACGTCTATTATTCGACGCACTATCTTTATCCATACCAAACCAAAAGGTTTCATCCAGTCTCTGAGAAGTGGTACCTTTGTCATTCTTAATGGAATTTAAAAGAAGATAAACCATTATTTGCTTGATAGTAGGTGAAAATTCACCGGTAATATTCTCGCCATTTCTATCATAGATGCGGAAGCCGCCCAAGAGATAAACAGCTGATTTTTGAAACATTACACTTGACCTCTCTTTTCTCGGTCTATGTTGATAGTCTATATCCTCTTCTGGTACCGCCACCTCTCCCATCCTCTTTTTTCTATAATAAAATATGACTATAAATAAAACAGAAATAATAGCAATAACTATAACAAGCGAAAAGACAGGAGAATTACTGCCTTTTTTAGACGCTTCATAAGTATGAATATAGTCTTTGGATAAAGGAGGAAATGCCAATGAATATATTTCTATAACAGTAGATTCTCCTGATGCAAGTTCCTGTTGCACTAATGCATAGAGTGAAGACGTCTTTCTATATAAGAATAAATCACAATAAGACTTAATATCCAGAAAATTATATTTGATAGAATCACTCAGTACCTGCATCGACGGATTTTCTGTATTTATATCAAAAGCAGATAAATACAGAGACGAATAATATCTGTCATTATTATATGTCAGAGCATATATTTTGTTTGCGTCAATGTCGGCGACCATAGAATTACTAAACGTGTAATGATTCTTATCGTTAAGAAAAGACCACAGGCGAATATATTCTTTTGTGTTGATGTTCATTTTATAGAGATCGTAATAATTCCTCGGAGATTCTTCTTGCTTTCCGGATACGCTTCCATATCCACCTAAAACCAGGAAGTTCTTCTCGTCAAGGTTACATAGAGCACTCAGATAGCGGGGCTGGACAACAGAATCAAGGGATTCTATATGCCATTTCGCAGTATCATTAATCCCTATCATGGATAATTGTGCATTGTATCGATGAATTCCATATCCTCCGAAAACAACCAACCGATCATTCTTATAATCTATAAATCTGTTGTGATGCTGCCGGGTATCTATCTCTACAATAGATTGTTCGCTCCACTCATTTTTTTCGAAATCATAAAAATTCAGTTTTGGTAAATCCGGGTTATAAGAAATGAGTTTATTATGTTTACTATCAAACACCAATTGACTCGAAGAACCTACTCTGAAATAAGGATATCCTCTTTGAGGTTTTATAGTATCTGTCTGGTTATTATCTATATGATATGTATATATTCTGTCTCGTGTAACAATAAAAACTCTTCCCAGGATCGAATCATAAGCTAGCTGAGGAAGAGGATTAACATTTGTGCCATTGGTATTTAAGGTAAAAGATGCAACTTTACTCCATTGGGTATGTTTATCTATTTCCCAAATGGGATTATCAGCAATTGCCTGCTCTTTCGTTATTTCATCATATACTTCATTTCTATTATGTGTAGAGAGTTCCCATTTGTGTTTTACTACATTCTTACTATCTCTGATTACAATATTCCGGATCGTCATAGGAGGTACATCATTCGTATAAAAATGAGTATCCTTATTTGCCCCGAAATATATTTTTATATCGGCAAAATTAATTAATGGTTGTTCTATAGTTTGTTTATTATTATCAATCAGAATTTTAATATTCTCCTTGTTAAAAGATAACTTTACCTTAAGCCACTTATCTTTAACTATTCCGATAGAGTCACGGATAGATGACGTTTCAATGACCTTATCTGCTTTTGTCAGTAAAAATCTCAGATTTGACTCCAACAAGTGAGAGATAATATCAAAACTTTCCGAATTATTTGAGACAATACGACAAACATAGCCATAAGTATGAAGTTCTTCTCTCAACTTCAAGTCAAATTCTAAAGAGAACCCTTCTTCCGAATATTTCATAGCTCTCTTTGTCGTCAGATTTAACCCTGTACGCTCATCCTGATTTTTAGTGTGGGCAATAAATGTCAGACCCGAATAATGAGATTGATCATTTATCTGAGCAAACACATTTATTTTCGACAAGAATAGAGATAGTATTAGTGCTAGTAGAAGTATCTTTCGCATTTATGAACCATTAAATTCAAAAATAAGAGTAAAGATAATAATTTGAATATATAATTATATAAGTCTCCAAAAGATTAACTTTAATTTCTTGTGTAGGTAAGGATGGACTAGAGAAAAACATTCACGAATCAAAATCACGAATCAAATTTCTCTCCGGAATTAGCTTAGCATCAAAAAAACGAGTTTTTCAAACTTAATTGAAAAGATTTAATCAGCCCTAAATTTGAAAAGATATTTGAAAAATCGAACACAAGCTGGATTTCAATAATCAAAAAGCAATATATAATATAAACGAAACAAATACATATAAGTGGTACCTGGAAAGATAGTGTAATGGCATTCAGGGACGACCCTCTCATAACAATATATTTTCAGAGAAAAAATATTTCCAGCTACAATTTCCACCCTAGTGTTTTTTCCTGTATTGTCCATAGCTTGTAATAGAGACCATTTTTAGAGATCAGTTCCTCATGTGAGCCTTGTTCCACAATACGACCTTCTTCCATTACAATTATAGTATCAGCACTTTTGATGGTTTTCAGACGATGTGCAATTACAATAACTGTACGTCCTGCAATCAGGCTGTTAATAGCTTTCTGTACGTCTATCTCATTTTCAGGATCGAGCGAAGCCGTAGCCTCATCGAGCAATACTACCGGTGCATTTTTCAGGATAGCCCGCGCAATGGAAACACGCTGCTTCTCACCTCCCGATAAAGTGCACCCTCCTTCTCCCACCATCGTATCATATCCTTTGGGCAGGCGCATAATAAAATCGTGGCAACAAGCTTTCTTTGCTGCCAGAACAATCTCCTCTTCTGTAGCGCCCGATTTGCCAAAACCAATATTGTTTTTAATCGTATCTTCAAATAGATACACATTCTGAAATACCATTGAGATATGTTTCATTAAAGCTTCCGGATCTATTCGGGCCATATCTGCTCCATTGAAAAATACCTTCCCTTTCTGTGGGTCATAAAAGCGTGCGCAAATTTTCATCAGGGTACTTTTCCCACTTCCTGACGGGCCTACCAACGCCGTTAACGAACCTTGTTTCATAGTAACCGATATGTCGCGTAAGACTTCTTTATCCGCATATCCGAACGAAACATGTTCCAATCTGATATCACCACTCTCCGGAGCAGCCTCCGAGCCTTGCATCTCTGGCTCTTTCATCAGGTCAAGAATCCGTCCTCCCGCAATAGAGAAATAACGGAATTCGGCAAAATTTGTAAGAGCTGAAGTAAGAGGATCAAATACCCGGGAACCGACAATAAGAAACATGACGAATGTAAGCAAAGACAGTTCGCCGCCAATCAGCAGATAACTTCCACAAAGGATCATTAAAGTCAGGCCTGCACGGACAATAGTTACCGATAGTAAAACAAATGGCCCTATGATAGCTTCCTGCCGCATACTGGTTTTCATTAAGTTATAAAGTGCATCACGTAAGCGCACAAACTTATCTCCCAGCAGATTATAAGCCTTCATGACACGGATACCCTGCAAATATTCTTCGAAACGATTTCCGGCATTGATCTTAGCTGAAATCTGCTTTCCACTGAGCGACATCTGAACTCTTGAACTCAGAATAAGGACCAGTATGGCAAACGGTAATGCAATAAACATTGCAAGTGACATTCGCCAGTCTATCCATAGCAATGAAAAGAAAGCCAGGATAGGCATTATCAAAGCCCCCATTAACTGCGGCAAGTGGTGCGAAATACCGGTTTCTGCCATTGTAAAGTCTGTAATCATCATCGATGATAAATCTCCCGGATCGCGTTTGGAAAGAGTGCCTAGAGAAAGCTTCCGAAGATGCTCTGCTAAGTTAATCCGCCCGTCTGCGCTCATTTCATAAGCACCCCGGAAGTTATGCCTATACGATAACCTCTCAGCCCAGGCCATTATCAGCATATAAACGGCCAAAAATCCAATTATAATCCAGAGGCGTTGTGCATCCAATCCTGCATTACTGCCATCGAAAGACCTGAAGATTATGTTAACAGCTTCGATAGAAAGCATGAATGGAACGACATTTACCAGATTTGCCAATATTGTATAACCGACAGGCTTTTTTAAACGTTCGGGCTGGCCTATTGTTATGTTTTTGATCGTACTATTCATTATTTTATCTCCTTATTTTACTAATGTCCATTGAAAAGCATCAGTGTATGCATCCCACATCTTTTTATAAAGCCCTTCCGTTTGGGATAATTGCGAATGAAGGCCATGTTGCACAATTTCGCCTTCTTTTAAGACGATAATCTGATTTGCTGAAACAATTGACGATAAGCGGTGAGCAATTATAATTACTGTCTTCTCTTTTATCAGTTCCTGAATAGCCGTCTGCATCTTATGTTCGTTTTCAGGATCAGCAAAGGCTGTTGCCTCATCCAATACAAGAATAGGAGAGTTTTTCAGTATGGCACGGGCTACAGAGACACGTTGTTCCTCTCCACCCGAAAGATAAACGCCTCCTTCTCCGATCAGCGTATTATAACCATCGGGCAACCGCCGGATAAATTCATCACATTGTGCTGCTTTCGCGGCAGTTACAACCTGCTCTTCGGTCGCATTTGGATTACCGACACGAATATTCTCGTAGAGCGTATCAAAGAACAAAAACGAATCCTGAAATACAAAAGACACTATATCCATCAAGTGTTCTGAGGGAATGTCTTTTATATTCACACCGCCAATCTTGATCTCACCTTTCTGAACATCCCAGAACCGGGGGATCAGATTGGCAACCGTAGATTTTCCTGAACCGGATGGTCCTACCAGTGCCGTAATCTGATGTGCGTGCGCTTCGAAAGATATATCTTTCAGAGCCTCTGTCCGTGTAGCTTCTTTGACGTTATCATAAGCGAAACTAACGTTTTCGAATGTTATACCGTAGCTTTCAGGTATCTTAGGTTCAAAGGTTTCAGGAACAGGTGGTTCTTCAAATATACGATCGATACGGGCAACTCCTTCATCTATAGTTTTAGTATTTTGTGCCAGGAATGAAAGCCGGTAAAAGGGAGAGGCAACTCCCGGACCTAATACGATAAAGAATAAATAAACCGCGGCAAAAGCGATATTCGAAGGTTCCCTGCTTAATATCAAAAGTCCGGCTGGTAATATAAAAGTAGCGATAGAGTTAAGCAACACCATAAAAATAACCATTCCTGATTGATAAGTGTCACATACTTTCAATGCATATGTTTTATAGGCTTGTATCTCTTTATTAAACTGGCGAAACGAGTGCACGCTTTGTCCGAAAATTTTGACGACAGGCATCCCCCTAACATATTGTACAGCCGAAGCGCTCATCCGTTCCTGCGTATCAAAATAAGTCCTCATAAACTCCTGGCCCGATTTTCCGAACATCATTACAAATTGCACGGAGATTCCAAGTATAATGGAAAACAGGCAAACGATAGCCATCCAACCATTTAAAGAGAAGAAGATCGCGAACATGACAATGACCGTTGTAGCTACATTCACTAAATCCGGTATGGTATGGGCAATGAATGTTTCTATCTTTTCTATATTCTGCTCCATTGTCTTTTTTATTGTTCCGGTAGATGTACTGTTAAGATAACCCAATGACAATTTGCCAATATGTTCCGATAGCTTTATACGCAATCCGTAAAGGATACGGAATGCAGCCAGATGTGACGACATCAGGGATGCATAAAGGAGGAGTAATCCTCCGACAAGTCCGGCAAAAGCGATCCACGCCCATTGAATCATATAATCCCTGTCTACACTTTTAATATCTCCTGCATTTTGCAATAGTTCATTTATTACGTTATAAACAGATAAGAAGGGAACTAACATGCAGCAGGCACTTACTGCTGACAAAATACCAGCCAGTATTAATAAGTTCTTTTTCTCACCTGCTATTTCAAATAAGCGGGCTAATCCTCTTTTCTTTTTCATTCTTCATATGTTTTGGTTTCATCTCGGTTATTATACTCTCTTGCTTCTCAAAAAAGAACAATATTCAAAAAATGTCAAAAAAAAGAGCTTATGCATCCATAAGCTCTTTCCATCCCGCCGTTCCAAAAGAAACATATTCGGTTATAAATCGTTTCAAATCCTCCTTTTCTATACGATGTGTGACCAGCTCTCCCAACATCGTGAACGTCCACGATATTTGGAGGTGGAGGAAGAATGGAGATATGTCTACATTCAGATGTGGATATTTATGTTTCATCGCCCTAAAGTAATTATCTATTATTACTGTCATTTTATCAGTAAGCTGCTCCCTGAAAGAATCGAGAGACGATCCCTGTGAATAAAATAACAGAAGCTTAAGTCCTACACGATGCTGCTCAACTAGTTTCATGTAATCCTCTACATCGCGCTTACGGTATTCAACAGACGTGAAAACATCCATCGTTACCTGTTCCCCGCTATGATGTGTATAGAATAAATGATATAAATCCCGGATAACAGGCATCAGTATTTCCTGATAAATATCATCTTTACTATGGAAGTAGTTATATATATTACTCAGTCCTACGTTAGACTTTTGGGCGATCTCTCTCATGGAGGTTCCCTGAAACCCCTTATTCAGAAAAAGCTTTTCTGCTTCAGTAAGAATACCCTTTCGTATATCTGATTTTAAGCACTGCATACAAGTGTGAACACTGTTCTTTTTTCAGAATACAAAATAAGCCTAAGTATACCAGTCGCACAATACCTATGAATAGTGATTTTTGATCTTGCCTTTGCCCTATTTGTTAATAATTTGTAGGTATGACAGAATAAAAAGGGTCCCATCTTCTCCACGACATTACGATCTATACCACTTTTTTTAAAGCATAAGAAAAGGAGGTAAATAAACAAATCGATAAATACCTCCTGATATGCTTTATATACTATTATTTCTTGTTAAAATAATCCGAAACCCTTTCCGGACTGAGCATCTGCCAAAGAGATGCGACAGTCCAGCCGGGAGCAAAAATATCATTGTAAAAACCTTTGCCATTCTTCCCGTAATCCCAATGAGTGTGCTGTACAACTTCGGGATAATAGCCGACTTTACCTATATCGAACATATGTCCCTCTACAGGCATCAATTGGAGCATTGAGCTTTTTATAACAGACGAAAATTCAGAGAAACGAGGCTCTTTCCGTTCCACTGCCAGCCAATCGAGAATAGTGGCAAATTCAAAGATAAATACATCGATATGATTATTTTCAACCGAGACATTACCCCAGCCTCTCGACTTAAAGCCTACATCACCCAGCATTTGTCCCTGGGCAAATGGTACATCCCACATATAATACCACGAAAGGCAGAAATAAGCCGACTCTTTACACAGGTCGATATAGTGTTCGCGTTCTTTCCCTTTGGTTACGAAAGACAGGTAATACATAGCTGTAGATGCATAAAGCGAGGCTTCTTTATCTTCACAGTTAGCATCGAGTGTGGATGAGAAATAATCCGATTTGGATATTAACTCTTTTTCGAGATAAACAGCTGTTTTCCGTGCACTCTCCAGATAGTTTTTATCCTTAAAGTAGCTATATGCCATAGTCAGTGGCAATGTTGCCGAGGGTGTACTGCCTCCCGAAGCATCTGTAATATTAAAATTATCATTAAACTTACGCGGAAAGCTTCCGTCTGCTCCTTGTAGTTTTAGGAAATTCCCTAGTATGTTTTTAATCCTGCTCTCCCACTCCGGGTGCGAGCGTCCCTTCTTCTTCTCGTATTGAAGATAGTTCAGAATGGAGAACACCCCTTCCGACTGGCGGCGAATACTGTAAACGTCAGGTTCGGCATTATAAGAATAGTCTACAAATTCGCGGAAGAACCCATTGGGAGTAAACCCGTTTGTCAAATAACTATCAAGTACTGCATTGGCCTTCTGTACTAAATCGGGGCGATTATTCTGTTCTCCATATTCCAATGCATTGAATGCATTAATCAGGACACGTCCCACAAATCCTACTTCCGCAGAACTCGTACTTTTACAGTCATCAGTACGCAAATGTACACCGGAAAAATATTTCAGATCATACTTATCCACGTAACTTTCTGAAAAGAAATTGGTCATTACCTTTTTTGCCGACTCCGCATTATAGCCGGTTTCAACTGTCTGAGGCTTAAATCTGTCATATGAATACGTCCATACATCGGAGACGAAAGCAGAATAATCTTTCACATTTCCTTTTCTGACTTCCCATACAAGATCGCGTGTTTCACCTTTTTCGAGTTTTTCGAAAGCCTGTACAGGAGGGATCAATGTGAGTTTGCGGACATATGCTTTTGGTGCTTCGTGGTAAGGAAAGCCAAATACCAAAGTCGAATTCTCGTCAATATTCCGGAAACCAGTATAACCAATTGATGTTTTCCCTGACAAGATGACCTCACCCGAAGCATGTTGAGCAATAGTCTCGTCCGCAAACTCATCGATCCTTAATATAGTATAGTAATCTCCTGATTTTTCATTATATATTCCTGTAAGAGGAGTGCTCAGCCGGTCCTCCCTTACCTGCCAGCTATCGCTTGTATGGAAAGACGGGGCTTCCTTAGGAGAACGCATATTACGATGATACCAGAATCCCGGCATATAGAACTGGCAATTGCTATGCTTCATTTCAGGGAGCAGATATGCCTGGCTAAAATTGTAATAAGTCTTTTCTTTTGCTTTAATGCTAACTGTGACACGGACTATATCGCCATCTGATGTTAGTTTCCTTCTTATCTGTAAAGGCAAATCCGATCCTGACTCCAAATTACCATCCTTATCGGCTGTCAGCTTGTATGTTACTGATTTATTACCGGGAACCTTTATCGAAATATTACTTGACAGCTGTTTGTCTATGGAGTTTGCATTTACGCAAATAACAGATGCTATAACAGTAATAAACAATAATACTTTCTTCTTCATATTTTAGTAAAATTTATTTGTAATGTGAATCAGTGGTTAAAACAGTTGGCAGTTAGCAATAAAACCTATTCAACCTTATTAACTGCCCCTGTCAAGTTTCAATTATCAACTAAAAAAGGTAACAAAAGTAACAGAAACCAATTAAGAATTAAGAATGAAAAATTAATAATTCTGTTAGTTCAGATTTGCTTTTTATCTCACAACTGACCCTGTATTCTAATTTCATATTCACAACTATATTTAGTTAAAAGGTAACAGATATATCAGTTAACAGTATTTCTCGCAGAGACGCTAAAGCGCAAAAAGGTAATAAAGGTAACACTTTTTTCAGTGAACAGTTAACAGCCTTCAGTCAACAACTTGTATCTCGTACCTCGTCTACTTGTACCTCTTTATTTATAACTTACTACTTATTAAAAGGTAACAAAGGTAACACCTTTTGCAAGTTATCTTCGTTGAACCTTTTTTCCAGACAACACGCTTGTTATCTGCCCTATATAGATAAAATCGGATAAAAAAGTCACAGTTATTCTCAACTATTGATTCACATTAAATACTTCTCAACTTTTAACTTCTTATTCCAATTCTTTAATTTTTATATTCTTAAAGAATACCTCATCGCCATGATCCTGCAATAAGATATTGCCTTCGGCAAGATTTCCGAAATTCGGCCAGTTTTTATATTTGCTATAAGCAACAAGGGCATTAAACATCTGGTTATTACGCTCATATTCCACAACCTTTACCCCGTTTAACCAATGTTCGACTTTATTGCCTTTTACAATTACTGTCGCCGTATTAAAATCATTTATATCAAACTTAAATGAAGCGCCTCTTTGCGACGGTATAAGGTCATACAAAGAACCCAGTGTTCTGTTACCTTTTACACCTAATTTGGCATCCGGATGGTTTTCATCATCCAATATCTGGAATTCACAGCCAATAGCTGACCCTTCACCTTTATTCAAGTCAGAATCAACAAAATATTTTACGCCGCTGTTTGCTCCTTTGGTAATCTTGAAATCGACTTTCAGTATAAAATTCTTATACTTTTTAACGGTAACAATATCCCCGCCATTGGCAGATTCAGCCCCGCCACTCTTATGAACCCGGAGTACGCCATCTTTTATGCTCCATCCCTTTTGAGGAAAAGCATCGAGTTTAGCACCCCGCCAACCATCTGTGGTTTTTCCGTCCCATAGCAATTTCCATCCTTCCCGTATTTCAGTTTCGGTCAGTACATTCGGTTTTTCATTCTGAGCCGGCAGGCTGATAGTAAATAGAGAGACTGATATCAGTAATAATAATTTTTTCATGTCTTTAATATTTTAAATAATAGATAGAATTTAATGATATATTGGCATTATAATTAGCTGTTGTTGTTTGGCTTACCTAAGCAGCAAACAGGACTGAGACCGTTATTATATTTTATAAAAATCCTCCCAACCCTTACGTGGCGGCACTCCTGCCAGCATATCGTTTGCAAATGCATTATTGGTGACAACTTTTGTATTACGGTCAAATTTGATCGGAACATTCAGCCTCTGAGCCATCACCCCTAATGAGAATACCTGACTAAGCGGACCGAATACTTCGAATGGCGAGCGCGTTTTCTCTTTACCCTGACATGCCAGCAAGAAATTAGCAAAGTGATTTGATGTACTCTCAGGTACTTCAGGTAATCTCGAAGCCATCTCTTTCGCCTTGTCTTCAGGGATAATAGATAATGTACTGCCATGCGATCCTCCTTTGAAGATAAGATCTTTTGAGTAAATTATCTTTCCCGGATTTAGTTTTGCCGGTTGTATCTTACCTCCGGCCACAGTCGGGATATTAGGGTCCAGTTCAGATACTCCGTAGCCTTCGGGTACAGGAGGTACATTATTTACACCATCGTACCAGGTAATATCCAATGGGGGCATATCTCCACGTCGTGGAAAACGGAACTGTATGGTGGAAGACATTGGGAAGAAATAATCGTTATGCCCTTCCAGTTTTATTGGATTCACTTCGTATGGCAAACCCAGATCAAGGAATTCGTGTACTGTATCCAATATATGAGCACCCCAGTCCCCTAATGCTCCCATACCAAAGTCGTACCAACAACGCCAGTTCCCATAATGATATTTATCGCTGTAGTCGTGATAAGGTATGGCCATCAGCCATGTATCCCAGTCCATACCTTGCGGTATCGGCTGTCCTTCGGGTAATTTATAAATATTTGTATCCCAGCCGTGCCATCTGCGGGGAGAATTCATATGAGCCACCACTTCGGTCACATCCTTTATAATACCTGCTTCTTTCCATGCTTTAAACTGGAAATAATTTGCTTCGGAATGACCCTGGTTACCTACCTGTGTAACTACATTCGGATATTTCTTAGCGGCCTGCATCATCAATTCAGCTTCGTAGAAGGTCCGTCCCATCGGTTTTTCTACATATACATGCTTGCCGTAGGCCATAGCCATCATACAAATGGGGAAATGGGAGTGATCCGGAGTACCTACCGAGACAGCCTCTATTTCATTACCCATCTTGTCGAACATTTCCCGGAAGTCTCTGAATCGTTTCGCTTTAGGAAACTTCCCCATGATTTCCTGAGTATGTTTAGCTCCCATATCCACATCACACAGAGCGACTACATTTGCTAAACCTGTTTTCTCAAATTCTTTGATTATATCGCCGCCACGATATCCGATACCAACACAGGCAAGGTTAATCTTTCCGTTAGCGCCATTCACCCGTTTCAGGCTCTCCGCGCTTAAAGCGCTCACAGAACCGATGCTGCTTACAGCTAGTCCTGCAGTGGCAAGTCCTGCCTTCTTTAGAAAATTTCTTCGTGTTACCATTTTTATCTTATTTTCTTATATTTTTCTGAATAATATTATCAGAAAGTATATATTGTTGCTTCAAAATGTTTGAAAATATCATGTCTATTTTCGGGTTATGGGCAAAGTATGTTTGACCTCTGAGAATGCACAGAGCCAGGGACTGGATACGAACAAAGCTGCCGCTTCTGCCATAGCCGCCTTTTTTTAAGAAATATCACTTGTCAAAAGAAATATCCTCCATAAGATTTATTTTAATCAGTAATAGACAGGCAATATTCCGAAGCCTGCCTATTACTGTAAATAATTTTTAGATCAATAATCAGTGCCGGTAGCTAAATACTACGTATCTAAACCTCACCCATCCAATTTAACTAATTTATTTTCTTTTTACATCATCACTGGCTAAGCCATATGCACACCACATAAGCGCAGCTTGTCCGTGCAGATCTCCGATCAAGCGTTTACGATTAATGTAATGGTTATAGTCATTTTTTGTACCGGTACCTTCACATACATTCCTAAGATTGTAATCTTCATTCAGATATGTAAGTAAGGCAAGCCATCCCTTACGCACAGCGGCTCCATATGTTTTCTTATCCAGCCAGCCATTCTTTACACCAACAATCATTGCGTATGTAAACATTGCCGTACCGGATGTTTCTCTCCACGAGTTCGGATCGTCGATAAGTTGTCCCCACATACCATCATACCCCTGGTATCGCAATAGGGTTTTCATCATCTTTTTATAGGCTTCTTTTATTTTCTCACTATTCGGATTGTCCTTGGGAAGTATCCTTAATAACTCAGCCATTCCCACAGCCATCCAGCCATTACCCCGCCCCCAGAAGAAAGGAGCTTCCGGTGCGTGATAGAACAGTCCGTTTTCGCGTTGTATACGGTCAAGATAGAGAACCATCTCACTGGCCGACCTATCGATATATTTCTTATCTCCTGTAACCAGATACGCCTGATCTTGTACTGCCGTTATCATAAACATGTCATCGATCCAGAGACGGGTTTGCCAAGAGTAACCTTTATCATGCCATTCTTTTTCATAATCTTTAGGATTCTCCGGCAATATCCATTGACCGTCTGCATATTTCATCCCAAGATCGAGGTATTTTTGTTCTTTTTTCTTCTTGTATATCTCTAGCGGCACAGCCCCAAATACATACCAGTCCACAACATTGTGCGCAGTAGGGCGCAGGGTAGGTAAAAAATCCTTTTCGGTGGTGAACAACGGATCGAATCTGTCAACCAGTTTGTTGTACAGGTTCTCATCTTTTATAGATTGGGTAAACCATAAAGCACCCAACCATGCGCACACATCAGGATAAGTAACAAATGTTACTTTATGTTCAGAATTGATGTTACCCCAGTGTGAATGTGGTGTCTGTAGGTACCTTTCTGTAAGTTTTTTTCCGATAAATTCAGGTTCACATCCTTCAGGAAAATTTTTCAGATCATAACTCTGCGCAAATGACAACTGAGTCGAGAAAACGAATAATAACGCAAATATTTTTTTATACATAAAGTTCTTTTTTGTTTGTTAAATAACTAACACTATTAACCGGCTAAATTTATATCTCGCCGGTTAATAGCATTCAGGTATACAGACTCCTATTTACTCTGTTTTATATTCGTCTGCTACGGCATCCTCCCAGTTATCCCATACCGGAGTATCAGGATTATAGCCATCATAACCGTAATTTTGCCCCAAGTCACCTTTGTTGTTCGCTCTGATCTCCTTATTAGGAATCGGCCAGTAAATATTCTTTTTATCCATCATATAGTTGATGGAACCTTTGGTTGCATTAACGCTTATAGGGCCTTTATTATACATACCTTTTTTTGTAACACGCTGATACCAATAGCTTCCGCCAGTAGCATCCGTACCGCTCTGTTTGTCGAAAGTATTCAAATTATAAGTATTTCCCCATTCGTCAGGTTTACCGCTACGGGCAAGACACAGCGACACACGGGTCAACTCTACATTACGCCATTCTTCCCAATACAATTCGCGGGCACGCTCATCCATAATGTCCCCGATGGTGACGGTAGAGTAAAGTTCGGTACATTTAGCTCTCTTTCTCACTTCATTCACATCATCCTTTGCTGTGGCATCACCCAGGTAAAACTTAGCCTCTGCCCTTATCAGATATGCTTCTGCCAGACGATAAAGATACCAGTCGGCTATACCTCCATTTGTAGCACCCCTGTTTCCGTCAGAGCCGCTTATATTAGCTTCATTGACAGGGTCGTCCAGATAGAATTTGTAATGAGGAACATCGAACCAGCGACGGATAGTATCACTGCATAATAACTTCCCTTTGTCATCGAAAAGTGTTACAGGATTTCCAAATTCTGAGGACGCTTTATTATTCACGCGATAATCTTCCATCCGTACCCAGTTGCCGGTGGCTGAACTGTGACGCAAGTCGGTGGCATCCATTTTCCCGTTTACTTCCCATACTTTATGAGTCTGGAAGTAAGAAGGACGGAACGTAGCGATGCCACGTCCGAATGCACGCATGTAATCATACTTGGAATTGTAATCAGCGCTATTGCGTTTTATGTTCATCAGTGCCTGTTTGCTATCTTTTGTCTGTACCTTTCCGTCAAAAACAAAAGGATATAAGATACGCATTGTTAACATTTTAACAAAAGATTCAGCTTCTGCCCCACGATTTGGCATCCCCATAATAACCTCTTTGTTCGCGGAAATAAGTTTATTTTCAGCACGGTGCATATCCCAGATTACATTACGGGTAATAGGCCAGGTGGCAGGTTCCCCACCGTCGTTGAATGTTCCGAAATTTTCAGTCATTAGCGAATAGCCCGATTCGTCGATCAGAATATCTGTCTGCCCTTTAGCTTTGGCATACTCGCCCAATGCCAGATAACATTTTGCCAGCAACATGCGGCAGGCCCCTTTATTTATCATGCCTATCATAGACATGTCCTTCTGGTCAGGCACCCATTGCACGGCAAATTCCAAGTCCTTGACAAGCATTTGCAAAATGGCATCGCGTTTGGTCCTGCGGTAGTTTTGCTTAGGCACTTCCACCACTTTGGCTGTAAGCGGCACATCTCCATACTGAAAAACCAAAGCATAATAACGGAATGCGCGATGGAAGTATGCCCTGCCTTTGAAAGCGTTTTTGGAGGCTTCATTCATTCCTTCAACTCCATCCACATATTGGATAATGGTGTTGGCGTACATAATCCCTTTATAAGTTTCCTCATAGAAATACCAGATGCTGTTCGTCCTGTCCAGGTTGTTTTGAGACGATTGATCGCTTGTCGGTGTAAGCATACTTGCTATATTGTCGAGCATTCCACTTTTGTCGGTGGCGGAACCAACCATCAGGTCGGAGAAGATATATTCCGTCCCCAGCGTAAGCATTTCGTTATGGTCAGTCGAGTAATATCCTCTGAGATGGCGGTCACATATGGCCATTGCCGCCATCAGACCCGATTCGGTAGTGAACGTGGCTCCGGGTTCGTAAATGGATAACGGATCGGGGCTCAGAAAATCCTCCGAACATCCGCTAAATAAGATTGTGCCTCCCATGAGCAAGCTGAGGCATATATAGTTCATTTTCTTTATTATCTTTTTCATATCTGTTACTATTAGAGGTTAAAAGGTTAAATTCAATCCCAGCGTATAAAGACGTGTGGCCAATCCACCATATTTCCCATTACCTGAATCGAAAGCCGGATCTACTTCAGGATCACCATATTCCCAGTCTTTTGCCCATGTGGCAACGTTACGAACAGAAGCGTAAACTTTAACATTCTGTATATCAAATTTTGAAACCCATTTTTTTGGTAATGTATATCCTACAGAAATATTCTCAAGACGGATAAATGAACGATCGTATAATCTACCCGGACTGGCAGGCCCCCCTATCTTACTAGGTCCCTGAGCATTGATCCGTCCATACTTATTTGAAGGGTTATCGATACTCCAGTATTCTTTTGCCGGCACATTCTGTAAAGCATAAGTCATACGTCCTCCATCGTCATCAAAGTTAAGATAGTAGCCAGCCAGACTCTTATGTCCCATATAAGAATAGATATTGAATGAGACAGTCAGGTCTCTCCACAATGTAAACTCATTACGCACAGACCAATGGATAGGAGGCGATGTTTGTCCCAGAAATTGTCTGTCCTTGTCATTATACACAGGCGTAATAGAACCATCAGCATTTACGATATCATCAGCAGTGTAGCTGTTTTCCACTTTAGGGTCGCCCGGAACCTGTCCGTGTCTTGCAGCTTCTTCTACTTCATCTTTCTGCCATATTCCGGTAACACGATAGTTCCATATCTGGCTAACAGGTTTTCCGATAAACCAACCGTTTGTCAGGTCATCCATTTCTTTGCGACCTGTTACATTGCCATTGGCGTCCAACACGTCTTCATACTGGTAGTACAAGTGCTTTATTTCGTTCTTGTTGTATGAAAACCCAAATCTGGTAGTCCATTTAAAATCCTTGGTATCGATATTCAGCGTATTTAATGAAATTTCAATTCCACGGTTATCCACCTGCCCTAAGTTGGTAGTAATATTATTAAATGCCGTAAAGGTCAGCAGACTTTGTCTCATAATCATATCATGGGTTTTCATGTTATAATATTCGAGAGTACCTGATATCCGGTCGTTGAGGAACCCAAAATCAAGTCCAAAGTTCCACGACGCGGTTTTTTCCCATTGCAGATTAGGATTTGCCATCCGTTCCGCCATTAAATAACGGTACAGGTTCAACTCCCCTTTCGAATCGATATAGCCATGCATCTTACCGGCTCCTGCATAAAGGTTAGAGAGCGCCTGGTAAGGGTCTGATAATCCTCTGTTTCCATTCTTTCCGTAAGATACGCGCAACTTACCGTTATTCATTATATGGCCCCATTTGAAGAATTCTTCGTTTGTAAACGTCCATGCAGTTCCTGCAGAAGGGAAAGTCGCATATTTATTGGATGCGCCGAATCCGGAATATCCATCCCGGCGAATAGTTCCGGTAATCATATAGCGGTCGTCATAGGAATAAAATAAACGGGCTAACAATGCGTCTGCTGTTTGGTACGTATCGTAAGAATCGAACGTACTGTTTTCTTTAGTGCCATTCTTGGTATTGTGGAAACCTAATGCATCTGATGGCTGGATATTGCGGGCTTCGATGCGATCCTTCCATGATTGCAGTATCTCGGCTTCCTGCACAAGCGTTAACATTGCGTGATGCTTTTTATTGAAAGTGTAATCCCAGGCAATGGTATTGTTATGCGACCAATCGAAACGCTTTGTCTGTTCACGGTTTACTCCACGGGATGCAGGATCGGAACCCGGCAATTCGGCCGACATAAAATAACGGTCGTAGAAAAACTGGTAGCGTGGCGAAGCATTGAATGTGTAAGTAACATTGTATGGCAGTGTTATTTTGGCATTGAGTATAGTATTCAATGTTGTGTAACCCTTTTCCAGTTCCAGGTATTGTTTCTGGAAATCATAGTTATAGCCTCGTTGACTATAGCTTCCGTCGAGAGGATATTGTACAGGGTTGCCGTTTTCATCCGCATAATCGGCATAAGGGCTGTTGCGCATCTGATAATCCAGGTCTATACCGACTTCGCCATCCGACCGGTCCTGAAAGTTTACGTTGGCGCCTATCTGGAGCCATTTGGTGACATTAGCATCCAGTTTCATATTGGCGCGTATAGCTTCATATTCATCACTTTTTGCAGCTCCTTGATTTTTCAGGTAACCCAATGAAAAATAATAATTTACATTTTCTCCGGCACCGCTTATACTGGCATTATAGTCCTGGTTGAATCCTGTGCGGTAGGTCTTATCTGCCCAATCGACAGTCCTTCCCGCAAGAAGATTATCGAGAGCATTCCCTTGAAACTCCAAACGCTTGGCCCAGACGCTCAGATCAGAATCATCAGTTCCGTTAGCTGTATAACCACGCCATGTATCCTGAGATACGCCATAGCGGCCAAGACCTTCCACCCTTGCAAAATATCCGGTCGGAAATTGCAGGCTGCCGTCTGTTTTTCTTGCCTGATATGCTTCATAAACGCCGGTTTCCGGATTCACACCATAAGTTCTTTGTTCGAACCAATCCTGACGGTGTTGCAAATAGTCTTCCGGGCTGAACCTTTCGCGATAGTTACTCCGTTGTGTAAATCCGATGCTGGTGGTAAGGTTTATAACAGGTTTTCCCTGCTTTCCTTTCTTAGTAGTAATGATAATAACTCCACTTGCTGCTTTTGCTCCATAAACGGCTGCTGCCGAAGCATCCTTAAGAACGTCTATCTGGGCGATGTCATCCGGATTAATTTCCGAAAGTTCTCCATAAAACTGCATTCCGTCAAGAATGAGTAGCGGGTTATTATGACCACCGTCGGTATATACCGAACGCTGTCCACGTATTTCCATGTTACCTCCACCTTTGGCAGTTGCGCTATAACCTACCTGCAAACCGGGTGTACCCCGTAGTATATCCTGAACAGTTTTCGGATTTTCATTTGCGAGGTCATCGGGACGGATTTGAATAACGGAACCAGTCAGGTCTTTTTTCCTCATAGTACCATATCCTACTACGACAACTTCCTCCAGATTAAGAGCGCCCTCACTCATTACTATTTCGTAATTGGAATTCCCGGTTATTTCCAGTTCCTGAGTAGTATAACCAATATAAGAAACAACAAGCGTACCTTTCGATGGGACACTCAGTCTAAACTTACCATCCACATCCGTCATAGTTCCCAGAGTAGTGCCTTTTACCGCGACTGTGGCTCCGATCACAGGCTCCCGTTGGGTATCCAACACCGTTCCTGTAATATTTTTATTACTTGTTTGCGCATTCAGATGAATGCATAAAAACATGCTGTATAGAATCAGCATACAAAATCTAATTTTTGAAATCATACAATACAGATTTATGGTTTAACTATTTACAATTGATATATTTCATAGGTATAAATAATTGGGTTTCGTTAGGTATAATAGATTTATCTCTAATTATTAATCCTCAAATTATCAGTAAGATCAATTGAACGAATTCATTAATCCCCTGTCACTTCATTGTTTTTCCATAGGCATAAACTTTGGGGTTATCTAATTAATTTTTTAAGTATATAAATAGACGAACTTCATCTTTATTTCAGGATACTAATTACCGGTAAACACAAAAACCTTCTTCCGGGAACAGATTCGTTCCACGGAAGAAGGTTTTCTTAAAACAGAAATAACTGGCCGGATTGTATTTACGACATCCGGTCTGTTGTTTTTTCGCCCTTTTTTTAGTAAGATTAGTCTCTCTCTCTCTCTCTCTAACAAAATACAGTTAACAGACAAATTTTCAAGCAAAAAAATGTCATTCACAATCGTTGTATTTTGTATTATATGGAGCATATATTATACGTATAAAGGTTCTTCTTTCTGGTATTCTTTAAATGAAGTTTCAAAGGAAAAGAATTATGGATAAAACAGGTAAAACAACCTGTGCATTAAATGAGAAATTCCGGTCAACACTGCCTTGTCGACTAAAAAACACCATTTTTTATTCTATTTTTCACATTCCTGATATAAGACAGATTATCATTCAAAGGTTACTACTACCGGCTTTAAAATATCACCGTACACCTGCATAACCGGTATTGCTTCATTTGTAAACCGAACAGAGGCAATATACATATGTCTCGGATGGATCTTTTCCTGATTGTTATGAGCATGGAATACAATTCTCAACTGCCCTTCTTTATCTTTAAACATAGCACTATGCCCTACACCAACAAGAGTATCCGGTTTTTGGAGAATCGGGTTTTTGTCGTATTTTGTCCAAGGCCCCACAGGAGAGGCGGCTGTAGCATAACCGACTCCATAAAAAGGACTTTCGTAGCTATTCCCTGAATAAGTCATATAATATATGCCTTCATACTTAGTAACAAAGGCGCCTTCATTGACACGTGGATGCACCTCTTCCCAAGACTGGGATACATTAATACATTTCGTTAAAGTTGGAAGCTTGATCGTTTTAAGATCCTCCTCCAATTCTGCCACCCATATATTCAGTCCGTCGTTAAAGCGGTCAAAATACAAATAGGGCTTCCCGTCATCATCAATAAATAATGAATTATCTATACATTTTTCGTCTGCAATCATGGGTTGTTTCTCATCCTGCACAAAAGGGCCAAGAGGAGAATCGGAGGTAGCCACACAAATATGTTCGTCTGCCGAATAGTACATAAAAAATTTATTTTTTTCTTTTATATAATACACTTCAGGAGCCCAGAACCAACGTTCACCCCACGAGTCCTTCTGATGTAAGGCCAGAGATCCAGCTTTTTCCCAATGTACCAAATCACCGGATGTATATACCTCTATCCCATCTTTGGCATGTGTACCATATGCATAGTAAACATTTTCGTGAAGTATAATAAATGGATCTCCAAGAGAAATCGCCTCCACCTTCTCTTGATTGATTTTCCCATTATTTTGACAAGACACAAAACCAAAACTAAACAATAGGGCTGTCAGAATGTTGAGTATTTTCATTTTATCGGATCTTTCTTAGTTTTTCAATATCGTTTAATGATTTTCTCTTTCTCAGATTTCTTTAAAATATCGGATACAACTGAAATCCGAGCAGGAAAAAACTATACGCAAATATAGCGGGGGTAAAACATGCTTAAGGATACTTTTAAAAATAAAAAGAGTAAAAATCGGTCAATAAACCCCGTTTGACCGAAAATTATCATACATTGGTTATTTTTTATCACAAATATGCCCGGTCTCTTACATTACCGATTCATATATAAAGTAATTTTACTTATCAAAAAATGTTTGCATACATATGAACATCATTAAATTTATCATCCTATCACTATTTTTCGTAACTAATTTGCCTCTGTTCTCCCAAATAGAATCGGATTTTCATTTCAAAAAAATACAGGTTGATGAAGGTTTGTCGGAGAATGCAGTCTATTGCATACTACAAGACTCGAAAGGTTTCATGTGGTTTGGGACAAAAGACGGACTGAACCGTTTTGATGGAAATAACTTCCGTGTTTTTCGTCATAGTTTAGAAAGGACGAATTCAATAGGAAACAATTTCATACGATGCCTGATAGAAGGAAATGACCGCAATCTATATATCGGTACTGACGCCGGATTATATATAATGGACCCGGTGGAAGAAACTTTTAAAAAGGTTACCGGAGCCACAAATAATGAAAAGAATTATTTAACCTCTGCTGTCAATGCTCTATATCAGGATCGAGCCGGTGATATCTGGATAGCATCTATGAATCAGGGTATATTTAAATATAATCCTAAACAGAAGAAACTTTCGAGAATAGAGCTTTCGAGATATAATCTGCAGAACAATGCCAGCTGGGCGATATATGGTGACCTATCCGGAAATATCTGGGTAGGGACCCGTCTAGGCTTACTTAGATATAATAAGGAAACGAACAAGCTAGATCCTATAGAGTCCATGTTTGGCTTCTCTGATAATTTTTCTTACGAAACCTTATCCATCTTGGAAGACAATAAGGGTAACTTATGGCTGGGTACCTGGTCTAATGGGCTCTGCCTGTACGACAAACAATCTAACAGCCATATATCATACCTCGGCCGGAACGATATATTTCAGTATGTGACACATATCAGAGCGATTTTTCAATATGATGACAGATCCCTATACATTGGCTCGGATGATGGATTATACCTTTTCGATCTGGATACAAAGAAAGCCAAAAGAATAGATATGCCTCAACTGCAGCATAGTCTTAGCGACCAAAATGTGTATTCTATCTATAAGGATAAGGAAAACGGGATATGGATAGGAACTTATTTCGGAGGAGTGAATTATCTGAATCCATCTCAATTAAATATTGAGACTTATTATCCCGACCGCCGCCCCGGAACATTATCGGGAAAAGCGATCAGTCAGTTTTGCGAAGATCGGTTCGGAAATTTATGGATTGCAACCGAAGACGGAGGAATAAATTATTTCAACTCTGTAACGAAAAATATCGGCCAGCCGATAACAACGTCTTATCATAATACGCACGCATTGCTTCTGGACGGAGATAATTTGTGGATCGGGACATTTTCGAGAGGTATAGATGTATATAATACCAAAACCAGATCTTTGACAAACTACAATAGTATAAGCGGGAACAAAAACACGCTAAATGACAATTGTGTTTTTTCATTGTATAAAACCAGTAATGGAGACATCTACGCAGGCACACCGGTAGGCTTAAACAAATATAATAAGGCGACCAACAGCTTTACACCTATAGAATCCATTGCCGGTTTTATCTATGATATAAAAGAAGATCATTCCGGCAATTTATGGCTGGCAACATATGGAACCGGTGTTATAAAACTGGATATCAAAACGAACAAATGGATATATTATGACGCTATATTAAATAGCGAGGATCCCATCGTCAAGAGTAAGCTAACCAGTGTATATATAGATAGCCAGAGAAGGATTCTTTTCTCAAGCGAAGGGAAGGGCATTTTTATTTATGACGCAAAAAAAGATAATTTCATAAATATATCAGAATCGGATGGTTTGCCTAATAATGTTGTTTATGGCATACTTGATGATCCTTTCGGTAATTTATGGATCAGCTGTAATAAGGGATTAGCTTGTTTTAACCTGTCAGCCCCTCAGAATTCAATCCTATATAACAAAGAGGATGGACTACAAAGCAATCAGTTTAATTACAAGTCAAGTTATAAGGCCAAAAACGGAAAATTCTATTTTGGTGGTATAAACGGCTTTAATTCCTTTTATCCTCAAGATCTCAATGCAAACAAGAATATAGTAGTACCACCGGTAGAGATTACGGGAATAAGCCTATTTGGCAATTCCGATGCTGAAACGGAAGACGAAATACAAATTAAACTGAATAAGAGACAAAAAATAACGCTGCCATACAATAAGTCATCTTTTACAATATCATATGTCAGCCTGAGTTATGTTACTCAGACAAAGAATCAATATGCATATAAACTGGAAGGAGCCGATACAGACTGGAATTACACAGGAAACAATAAAAGTGTGACATATGTCAATCTGCCTTATGGAAAATATTGCTTCTGGATAAAAGCAACAAATAATGATGGTTTATGGAACGAAACCGGAGCTAAAATAGAAATAGAAATACTCCCTCCATTCTGGCTTTCGCTACCGGCAAAGGTATTGTACTTCATAATACTGATATCTTTAATTTATATTATCATGTCTTATTATTGGGCTAAAGACAGGAAGAAACGGATACAACAGCTGGAAGCATATAAAACTGAACAGGAAACTCTGGCCTTCAAGTCGAAAATAGATTTCTTTACAACCATAGCTCACGAGGTAAGAACGCCGTTAAGCCTTATTACAGCGCCATTAGAGGAAGTAATTAATATAAATGAGGATAATAGCGAGACAAAACAAAACCTTCTTATCATTGAGAAGAACTGCAACCGCTTAACCGTACTTATCAATCAATTGCTCGATTTCAGAAAGATGGACTCAACTGTATACGTTGTAAATCCGGGAGATATTAACCTCAAAGAATTTGTTTATGAGCTATATGAACGCTTCAAAAAAACAGCTCAACGAAAACAAATAGACTTTATACTAAATTTACCTCAGGATAAAGAAATCAGGATAAATTCCGATGTAGACGCCCTGACAAAAATAATCGGAAACTTATTGACAAATGCTTTGAAATACACTAAAGACCAAATCATATTATCTTTAGCCTGTAATAGTGATAAATCATATACCATAACTGTCGAGGATAATGGAAGAGGCATATCTGATGAGCATAAATCACTGATATTCGATCCGTTTTTTCAGGTTCAGACCGACGATCGTAATATCGGAACAGGCCTCGGATTAGCATTAGTCAAGAATCTGACCGATATTCTGGGTGGAACCATCAATGTGGCTGACGGTAAGAACGGTGGAACAACATTCATTTTCCAATTTTGCGATATAGAACCATCATTCGACAAAATGCCATCTGTATTCCCGGATCAATCCATACCTCTTACATCCGAAAGCGAACTTCAAACAGAGGCTGGCAACCAATATTCAATCCTGATCGTTGAAGATAATCCCGAGATGGCCCTATTTATAAAAAAGACCTTACTTAGCGATTATATAGTTGATTCTGCTCCGGATGCCACAGTAGCATTATCTCTGCTCGAAGAAAAGAGTTATGATATCATTATATCGGATATAATGATGCCGGGTATAGACGGAATTTCTTTTACAAAGAAACTAAAATCAGATATTAGTTACAGCCATATTCCCCTAATATTATTATCGGCCAAAACAGAGAATGCAGTTAAAATAGAAGGACTGCTTTCCGGAGCTGATGTATTTATAGAGAAACCATTCTCTACCTCTTTCCTCAAGGCTCAAATCCTAAGCCTGCTCGAAAACCGTAAAGCAATGCTGGAAGCATTCAACCGTTCACCATTGACTTCCTATTCAGTTCTTGTCTCCAACAAAAATGACGAAATCTTCCTTAACAAACTAAACGAAGAAATAGAAAAGCACATAGCAGAAGAAACCTTTTCTGTGGAATCGCTGACCGGTATCCTCAATATCAGCCGTTCTAACCTCCAACGAAAGCTGAAAACAATAAGCGGAGTAACTCCCGGTGATTATCTGAGAAATTATCGTTTAAGGAAGGCATGCAAGTTACTGATAGAAACCGATATGCGAATCAATGAGGTTGCCTATAGCATAGGATTCAATTCCCCTTCTTATTTTACAAAAGTCTTTCAAAAAAATTATAACATGCTACCTAAAGAATTCGTAAATAAATATTTGAACGAAGACAAAGAAAAGAGAATATAACTTTTATTCTAATACAAGGATAACCAAAAGTAAATAGAGGTTATTCTTTAGCTAAAAACGATAAAAATACAATAGGTCCCGGGTTGTTTCTTTAATAATATGTCCGTTGCAAACAGCACTAAATTAACCTGTATTCACTATATATAGTTAAAAAGTAACAGTATAATCAGTTAGCAGTTAACAGTCATCAACTTGTATCTTGTATCTCGTATCCCGTTTACTTGTAACTATTTTCAAAAAGGTAACAAAGGTTACACTTATTACAGTTAACAGTTTGCAGTCATCAATTCGTAAGATGTAAAAACTTTGCGTCTTTGCGTCTTTGCGTCTTTGCGTGAAACAAAACAGGGCGCCAGCCAACTTGTAATTTGTAACTCTTAAAAAAGGTAACAAAAGTAACAGATATATCAGTTAACAGTCAACAGTTAGCAGTTAACAACTTGTATCTTGTATCTCGTACCTTGTCTACTTGTAACTATTCCCAAAAAGGTAACAAAGGTGACAGCTTTTACGCATTTTAATTATTGAATCCTTAAACATTAAATTTTTAAATCTTAAAGCCAATACTTCAAAGAACTATCAGCTATCAGCTAATGGCTAACAGCTATACCTATAGATAAAGTATTCTCAAAAAAGCACCTTGCTCAGAAATATCCGCTAAAATAGAATAGACTCCCAATCTGGAACTTATTTCTATTTAATAGTAAGCATATAAGGTTTTCCATATTTGTCACTGCTGCCGGAGTATTTACTCCAGCTTTAATGAAACTAATTATTTAAATAAAGAGTACAAGGTAAAACGACTTTATATTGTCCTTTTTCACCCGATTGCTCATTTTTTTCCCGAATCTCTCCAAGTAAAATATCCATAGCATTCTTACCTATATCGGCAACCGGCATTTTTGCGATATTAATTTGGGGGGCTAATATTTTAAACAAAGATACTCCATGTATACATGCCAGTTGAAATTGCCTGTTAAAATCTATTCCTCTATTATTAAAATAAAGGAAAGCCTCCAACGCAAGGATATGTGTGGTAAAAAAGAAACCATCGACATCCGGTACCTTTTCAAATATATTGTCCAATA
This sequence comes from Dysgonomonas sp. UBA7710, assembly GCF_002482385.1. Lineage (GTDB taxonomy): Bacteria > Bacteroidota > Bacteroidia > Bacteroidales > Dysgonomonadaceae > Dysgonomonas. Next base: position 257,750 of record NZ_DLFW01000047.1, read on the forward strand.
TCTTTACAATTTTATTCTCGTAGTCTTCATATTCTACATTTCCTACCAATGTGGGATTGAACTTGATCCCCGAATCCAATAATGCTTGTTTGTATCCCTCATTTCTCTCACCCATTGTCGTAAGATATGAGTTAGTTGTAATAAGTGCAATATTTTTACATCCCTTATTTACAAGATGTTTTGTTAATTTATAACTACTTTCTTTATTATCAATGATGATATAACTTGTTTCTAATTCAGGAAAATAACGGTCAAATGTAACCAGAGGGAATTTCTCCAGCATAAGCCGTTCAATCTCTACTTTCGATCGCTTTGTCGGAGCTATAATAATTCCATCCACCCCCTTAGACTTAAACATCTGTATGACAAGCTCTTCTTTATTAAAATCAGATTCAGAGCTTGCTATCATAAGAGAATAACCATACAGGTTAGCTTGATTTTCTATTTCTCTGGCTACAGAAGAATAGAAAAAATCCGATATTGAAGGCAGAATAAGGCCAATAGTCTTGGTCTGGCCTATATTGAGACTCCGGGCTATTAAGTTAGGTTGATAATGCAATTCCTTAGCACAGTTCAGTACAATCTCTTGTGTACTCTTACTGATACCTTTTTTTTCTGCTTGTCCATTCAGCACCCATGATACTGTAGTTTTTGACAAGTTCAGTTTTTCTGCAATATCCTTGAGTGATGTCCTTTTTTTCATTTCCAATACGCAAATAAGATGATTTTATTTTATTGAACGGTTAAATATCGAAGAATAAGAGAATATACACAAGAAAATCAGATATTTTAATAAAATAATTAGTTAGTATTATTGTTTATCAGTCTTCTCTTATCTGAATCCTGATTATTGAGTTCACATATCAGCAGCCTCAATTATTTTGTGAAAGATTCTTCTTATATATGATTACTTATATCTTCCTGCGCTTTTAAAGCATACAATGGCTATCAATACTATTCCGCTATACAAATATAATATTCGATTTATATTTCTACAAATGTAGATTATTTTACTTTCACGGTAAAATTAAAATTCTCTTTTTTTATTTATAGGAGATGAATCTCACTAAAACTACGAGCTGAAAATATAATTCATATATATTATCCATATGCCATAAATGAACATAAAAATATATAAATCAAATATTTAAATAAAGAATAGAACTCTTAGAAGAGAGATATTCCTATTTTTAACAAATGTTAATCACAAAAGAAATTTAATCTTATTGTTGGAATTATTAAAATAAGCATTAAATTTGCATTACTTAACCGATTAAGTTAATTGTAAGTTTATAAAAGTAAGCTATATAAGATATCCATACCCGCTTATGTAGGAAACTTCATTTACTTGAGACTAGGAAAAGTACTTTTTTTTGTGTATTACACAGGGTATATAAGAAGTTATGGATGTCTACATTAAAAAGCCATCGTAATATATGAAAAATACAATAAAACCATAATTTAATAACTTTGAAACAATTTATTAGCTAAGAATCCCCACTTTTGCGGACAATTATAAAATGAGATTTTATTTTTTGAACATTTTGCTAAACCGTTAAAGTTAATTTACCATATAATAATAAAATTATGCCTAAATCTAAATCAATTGTAGCTGTTTTATTGCCGGTAACCCTTCTTTTAGTTCTTGTGGTACAATCATGCCGAACCAAAAATGTCAAAATAGACAATTTAAGATGCGAGTATATGCACAACCCCAAAGGGATTGATGCGGCTACCCCACGTTTTACATGGAATTACGAAACAGCTTCCAGTCACGATTTCAAACAGGGAAGTATCCAACTCCTTGTATCTAAAAGTCCGGATGCTCTTTCTGACAAAGCTTCCGATAATGTATGGCGTTCGGAAGTAGTCAGCACCGGAGAATCTTTTATCACTACAGACTCCGGTTGCAGGCTCGAACCAAGCACCACTTATTACTGGAAAGTTATAGCATGGGACAAGGAAAACAAAGAGGAAATAATATCACCTATAGCTCAGTTTGAAACAGCCTTCATGCAGTCTTCAGACTGGCAGGCAAAATGGATATCGGACAACGAAGCTATAGATAACCCGCGGGCGCCCATGTTGCGGAAATCTTTTGAGGCAAACATCAATAAACAAATAGAAAAGGCCGGATTATATATTAGTGCAGCAGGATACTATGACATATCGATCAATGGAAACCCTGCCGATACATCCGTATTTCTGGCACCGGGATACACCCATTATGACAAGCGCAACCTGTACAACACTTATGACGTAACCCTGCTGCTACAATCCGGTAAGAACGCCATAACATGCGTTCTGGGCAATGGATTCTACAATGCATTTGCACCGGTTGCAACATGGAGTTTCGAGCAGGCGCGTTGGCGCAATCGCGCATCCATGATCTGCGAATTACATATTACTTATACAGATAATACAAAAGATGTGATAGTATCTGACTCCACATGGAAAGTTTCCCCGTCAGGACCTTATACGCAAAACAATATTTATAGCGGAGACACCTACGATGCAAATAAAGAGATTGACGGATGGGACAAACCTGCATTCAACGACTCTGCGTGGCCACAGGCAAAAATAATGAAGGCTCCATCAGAGCGCCTGGTTGCTGAGACAGAACCCGTAATAAGAAAAGTAAAGGATATACAACCAGTATCGGTAAAATCCTTTGGCGACACTGTGTTTGTGTATGATTTTGGAGTTAATATGACAGGTGTATGCCAACTGAAAGTAGAAGGGGAGAAAAATACAAGAATTGAAATGCAATATGGTGAACTCCTGAGACCTGACGGGCATATAGAAATGCGGAATCTCGACATCTATTACAAACCGCTTCCGGGACTGGCTTTCCAGACAGATGTCCTTATTCTTGATGGCAAGGAGCATGTTTTCACTCCTAAGTTCTCATACAAAGGATTTCAGTATGTGGAGGTACGTTCGGACCGTCCGATAAAACTCGATAAAACGAATATAACAGCGCTTAACTTCCATTCCGATCTGAAAAAAACCGGACATTTCAGCTGTTCCAACGACTTGCTGAATCGGATATGGGAAGCTGCAAACAGGTCGTATTTATCAAATATAATGAGTATCCCGACAGATTGTCCTCAACGTGAAAAGAACGGATGGACTGCGGATGCCCATATCACAATGGATCTCGGATTATTGAATTTCGACGGTATCCGTTTTTACGAAAAATGGATCGAAGATTTAATAGACAATCAGACTCCGGAAGGACGCATCTCCGGAATTATCCCAAGCTCAGGTTGGGGATATGATGATTGGATCGGCCCGGTGTGGGACGCGGCCATGTTCATTGTCCCAATGGCTCTATACGACTATTACGGAGACAAACAAAGTATAAGCAGAGTATATGACACTTGCCAGAAGTATCTGGTATACCTGGCAGCCCGTGAAGACAAAGACGGCTGTGTCACTTATGGAATCGGAGACTGGGTACCATACAAAACCCAGACGCCGACTGAATATACGACATCGTGTTACTATTATCTGGATAATCTTTATATGTCCAAATTTGCTGATATACTGGGACGTGACGGATCGGCCTATAAAGAAAAAGCCGATAGGCTGAAACAATTGATAAACAAGAAGTACTTCGATTCGCAGAAAAACATCTATGCCAACGGATCACAGACGTCGCTGGCTGTAGCCCTTTATCTGGGAATAGTACCCGATGGACTGGAACAGGACGTAGCTGACAATTTGTACAGGATAGTAAAAGGAAACAACGGATATCTCGACTTCGGTGTATTAGGCAGCAAAACCGTACTGAGAATGCTATCAAAATACGGCTATGCGGATATGGCCTACCAAATGGCTTCTAAAGAAGATGAACCATCATGGGGAGCCTGGATAAAAAAAGGATTCAATACAATGCCCGAGACATGGACACTATCCCCCGAATTCAGGGACGCGTCTATCAACCATATGTTTTTGGGAGATATTAATGCCTGGATGTACAATGTATTGGCAGGCATAAACTATGACCCGGACAGCCCCGGATTCAAACACATACTTATCCGGCCTCACTTTGTCGAAGGTTTGGATTGGGTGAAAGGAGAATATAACTCCATCAAAGGACTTATCCGGTCCGAATGGAAACGGGAGGGAAGTAAAGTCCGGCTGGAAGTAGAGATTCCTATCAACGCTACTGCCACAATCGAAGTCATGGATAAGAAGATTTCTGTTGAAGGAGGCAAACATACGTTCAAATTTTAAGAAATAAATAAATGAAAGGAGGTAAGGATATGAAAGTATAAGTAACCTGAATGCAAAAATATTAAAGGCAATTTACATCAGTAAAAAATAAATTAAATAATCTTCATCAATGAAAAACAAGCTTAATTGTTATCGAAAGGTATTTTTGGTAATGTTTATGTCCCTTTTGTTTATAAACATTGTACATGCTCAAAATATATCGACAAATGGCAATATAAAAGGTTCCGTTTTTGACAAAAAAGGGGAACCTATTATTGGTGCAACAATAATAAACAGTATAACAAAGGCAGGGACCGTTACAGACCTTGATGGACTGTTTACTATTGCCGCACAACCGGGTGAAACGCTCACTATATCTTATATAGGTTTCAATTCCAAGACAGTACGGATTGGAACTGAAAAAGAATATCAAATAGTTTTAGAAGAAAATACCTCGCTGCTGGATGAAGTCGTTGTTATCGGATATGCGACCCAAAAGAAGAAACTGGTAACAGGTGCGACATTACAGGTAGACGGGAACAGAATAAAAGAATTGCATACGCCTAATCCACTGACAGCTTTGCAAAGTATGTCTCCGGGTATGCAGATAACCAAGACATCCGGAGAACCCGGATCTTCATACAAAGTTTATATCCGGGGGATGGGAACTATCGGAAACGCCGATCCGCTCTACATCGTAGATGGTGTACCCGGAAATATATCAAATATAAATCCTGCGGATATCAAATCTATAGATGTATTGAAAGACGCGGCATCTGCTGCAATCTATGGAGCGCGTGCAGCCAATGGTGTAGTACTGATAACCACACACCGCGGAGAAGGCGAAGACAAGGTGCGCATCGCTTATGATACATATCTGGGTTTTTCGAATGCTCCTGACTATAAATGGTACAGCGATGCCACCACACAGGCAATGCTGGATGATGAGTATTCGAAAAACACTTACGGGTACGGAATCAATTTTTCCCAGATGGTTCCCCACTGGGACAAAATACTATCGGGGGAATGGAAAGGTACCAACTGGTACAAAGAGATAAAGAACAAAAATGCGTTCTCGCAAAACCACTCTATAACAATTTCGGGAGGAAGCAAAAAATCGTCCTATTTTACCAGCTTCTCATATTCATCACAGGAAGGTACTCTTGGCAAGCCTGTACAAACAAAACAGGATAGATATACTTTTCGCCTGAATGCAGACCAGACTCTTTTTTCCGCAAACGGACGGGATATCGTACGCATGGGAGAAACAATCAATTTTGTGTATGCCAACAAAGACGGATCATTAAGCGGAAGATCTACCGAAGGATTGGGTGCGTTGGGTATGATAATGGGAGGAAGCCCCTTTATGCCTATATATGACGACAATGGAAATTATCATGGGCCTATTGCATATGCCCCATATGCTCCTAACCCGATTGCATATCTGGTATATAACAGTAACAATACCAAAAAAAATTACCAGTTAAATACAAATGCATTTATAACAATCGAACCAATTAAGAATCTAGTATTCCGCTCAAATTTCGGTTTAACGATGGATGGTGAAGAAAGCCGGTCTTATATACCTCAATATAATCTGGCTCCCGAATATACAAGCCAGGAAACAAAAGTAAGTCAGGATATATCACTGGGTTTTAGCCGCATGACGTTCGAGAATACCCTGAACTATAAATTCTCACTGGATGAAAACAAACATAACTTCGATGTATTAGCTGGTACGAGCGCCGAAAAAGGAGGATTGGGGACAAGTGTTTCCGGATTTAATACCAACTCCATTTTCGAAGGATTCAAATATGCCTATCTTGTAAACACACCTAAAGTAAGCGAAACCTCGACACGTCTGGGCGGTTCGCCTTGGAGCAGATCGGCATTACTTTCATATTTCGGACGTATCAATTACGACTTCAAAGAGACCTATATGCTGTCCCTTATTGCCCGTTCGGATGGTTCTTCAAACTTTGCTCCGGGAAAACGCTGGGGATTCTTCCCTTCAGTTTCAGCCGGCTGGGTTATAAGCAACGAGAAGTTCATGGAACCATTTAAGAAGCATCTTAATATGTTCAAACTCAGAGCAAGTTGGGGGCAGAACGGAAATCAAGCAATCTCCCCATTCCAATATGTAGCAAAAATGCGGGTAGGCGGACAAAACACAGGTGACTATTCAAGTGTAGAGTACAGCTATTATTATCCGGGAGTGGATAAAAACAGTTATACGATTGCTTCATACCCTATGAACCTGCCCAACCCCAATATTACATGGGAAACCTCGGAACAGTTAAATGCCGGCTTTGATGCCTTATTACTGAAAAATAGATTATCATTCAACTTCGACTGGTATCGCAAGACGACAAAAGACTGGCTGGTAGCAGCGCCTGTACTTGGTTCATACGGAGCCAATGCGCCCGATATAAACGGTGGAGATATAAGAAATACAGGAGTAGAATTAGCTGTAGTATGGAGAGATCAGATCAGTGATTTCAGCTATGATATAAACGTCAACTGGGCGTATAATAAAAACCGGGTAACCCGCATTGCTAACGAGGAAGGAATCATTCACGGCAGTGCACGGACTGTCGGCACGTGGAGCCCCGAATTCTATCGGGCACAGGTAGGTTATCCTATCGGCTACTTCTGGGGACTGAAAACCGATGGTATATTCCAGAATCAGGATGAGATCGACGCTTATCGCAATTCGAAAGGAGAGTTAGTTATGCCGAATGCCGTACCGGGTGACGTCAGATATGTGAATCAGAATGACGATGGCGAAATCAACGAAGAAGACCGTGTATTGATCGGTGACCCTAACCCCGACGGGATATTCTCTTTCTCATTCGGCGGTGCATGGAGGGGATTCGATTTCCGGGCATCATTTTCAGGAGTGTACGGTAACCAGATATACGGAGGTCAGCATGACCCGCTGGACCGCTGGCATGGTGAAGGCACTTCCAACAAATGGCCAAGGCTGGGACAATCGGCATATACCAATATCGTTTCCGACCTTCATTTATACGATGGGGACTATATCCGGTTGAACGACCTTACCATTGGTTATGATTTCGCAACCTTACTAAAGAAACAAAATATCTTTTCTCAAGTACGGCTTTATCTTACAGGGCAAAACCTGTTTACATGGACAAAATATACAGGGCTCGACCCGGAAATAGGCGCCGGCCCTACAGGATGGATGAGCGGTATAGATCATGGATTCTACCCGAACTCCCGTACATTCTTATTTGGTCTTAATCTCAAATTTTAAAATCTAAGGCAAAATGAAAAAGATAATTATAATATTAATTTCTGTTTTTATAGTTAGCTGTTCCGATTTCCTGGACACAGATCAATTAACACAGAAAGACTCATCAAACTATCCCCAAACTCCGGACGAGGCATATACCGCGCTGATGGGAGTCTACAACGCTTTCGGGTCCCGTGTGGGGGGTGGTGAGACCGAGCATTCCTTCATTGTTCTAAACCTCATGGCCGACGATATGCTGGGGGGAGGAGGAAAAGACGACCTTACGGCCCATGCTATCGACCTGTTTAAACTGACATCCAGAACAATGTACACCGACCTCTGGGAATGCACATGGCGTTCGGTTTACAGGGCAAATTTACTGCTCGGCTCTCTGGATAATATAGAATGGCCAACTCCCGAATCCAGAAACAAAATAGAGGGTCAGGTACTCTTCTTACGTGCTTTCACCTACTTCCGTCTGTGTTCCATGTTCGGACCGGTACAATTAGTCACAAGCCCCGAGCCTGTGAACTTTCCAAGGGCATCGGCTGAAGATATATATGCGCAGATGGGAGCTGATTTGAAACGTGCAATAGAAATATTACCCGCTACTAAATTTCAGGATATACCTAAAACCGAAAACGGATTAGCCACACGCTGGGCCGCTCAGGCTCTGATGGCCCGTATTTTCTTGTTCTACACCAATTACTACAAACAACCCCGGATGGGAGATATAACAAAAGATCAGGTAATAGGCTGGGTGGATGATTGTATTGCCAACAGTGGGCATGACCTGCTTCCCGACTTCAGAAACTTATGGCCATATTCGATAGTAATGTCTGGCAAAACAATATCCGATTACAAATATGCGGCGGACAATGACCTGAAGTGGATAGGCGAAAACGGAGACAATTATGAAACTATTTTTGCTATTAAATGCTCAACCGCAGCTCAGGGCAATAATTACGACCGCCGGAACACTGTAAATCTGCACTTCGGATTCAGAGGAAACCAAGACTTATTGCCTTTTGGCTCAGGTTGGGGCAAAGGGCCAGTCAACAGCAAATTCTACAATGAATGGCCTAATGGCGATGTGCGGAAAAGAGGCTCGGTTCTGGATGTTTCGGACGCGACACACGAAGGCGAAGGCTCCACCACCAAGTATAAATGGGGACAAGCCTATCAATGGAATGAAACGGGCTATTGGTCAAAAAAATATATGCCGGTCAATGTATACGACGATAAAGGAAATATTGTATCCTACAGCTCTATCCTGTGGAATATGCCAAACGATCCGCAGTTCAACAGCACTCAGGATATTGTACTAATCCGTTTTGCCGATCTCCTGTTAATGGGCGCGGAACTCGGTGGTTCCAAAGCGCAGGGATATATGGACCGTGTGCGTGGACGTGTAGACCTTCCAACTGTTCCGGCAACATTGGAAAATATCAAAAACGAACGCAAATACGAACTTGCATTCGAAGGCATACGCTGGCTCGACATATTGAGATGGGGAGACGCAGAAACCATTGTCAACGATATGAATGGCATAACCTTGAAAAATAATAGCCAGAATGCCACATATAAAATAAAATTCCGTCCGGAGACAGGAGGATTCCTTCCCATTCCGGAAGCCGAAATAACATTGTCGAATGGAGTCTTGACTCAAACACCGGGGTGGAACAGCAACGATGCCATGCTACAGCCGGGTGAATAAGAAAAAAATAATTATGACTATAATTAAATACAGATTATTAACCCTATTAACCGCAATCCTATATCTGGGAAATATGGCAGCCTCTTCAGGCAATATTCCTTTGAATGGGAAATGGCAGCTTTCGTACTGGAAACAGCCGGCCGAAGCAATTGTTACCCCGCAAACTATCAATGATATGCAGGTGGAAACGATAGAAGCAACTGTTCCGGGAAATGTAGAGCTGGACCTGATGGCTGCCGGATTGATTCCCGACCCGATGATAGGAAGTAATGTGAACGCCCTGCGAAAATATGAAAACTATCAGTGGTGTTACACAAAAACATTCGGGGCGCCATCAATACAAAACGGTCAACGGCTCGAACTGTTCTTCGGAGGAATAGACTGTATGGCCGATATCTGGCTGAACGGGGAAAAAGTGGGAGAAGCTGCAAATATGCTGATCGAACACAAATTCGATATAACCGACCATCTGAAAAGCGGAGAAAACACTCTGCAGGTTATAATCAGGTCGGCGGTTATGGAAGCCCAGAAACATACATTAGGCACATTCAGCATCGGCAATTTTCCGGCCGAGGAGGCTGTTTATATCCGAAAGGCTCCGCACATGTACGGATGGGATATTATGCCTCGTCTGGTCAGTGCCGGATTGTGGCGCGATGTTGAGCTTCGGGTACTGAATCCTACCCGCCTGAAAGATGTGAACTGGATGACCATCAGCATAGATACAGTAGCCCACACTGCACGTATTTTCACTGATGTGCAACTAATCATGCCCTTCGACAAATTTGATAAAGTCAAAGCCCAATTCACTCTCCGCCGTAAAGGGAAAGTCGTATATCAAAATTCGCAGACAGTAAGTACTCCGGCTTTCCGCCACATATTCGAACTGAATAATGTCGATTTCTGGTGGCCCAGAGGTTACGGTGAAGCTGCCCTCTACGATGCCAGTGTACAGTTGATCGGTCCGGATGGTAAAGAGTTGGATACTAATAATTGCAGAATCGGAATCCGCACCGTGAAACTTGATATGGACGATATCAATCTTCCCGGTAAACCCGGACAATTCCGTTTCATAGTAAATAATGAACCGATATTCATTCACGGAACCAACTGGGTACCGATGGACGCGTTGCATAGCAGGGACAAATTACATTTGAATATGATGATCGATATGGCCGTGGATATCAATTGCAATATGATCCGCTGTTGGGGTGGGAATGTTTACGAAGATACCGGCTTTTTTAACCTTTGTGATGAGAACGGAATCCTCGTATGGCAGGATTTTGGGATGGGTTGTACATTCTATCCGCAACGGGAGGATTTCGCTAAAATGATCGAACAGGAGGTTACTTCTGTGGTGCTCAAATTTCGCAATCATGCATCCCTGATCCTTTGGTCGGGCAACAACGAAAATGACCTGGCAATGCGCTGGACGCTGCAACCACTGAATATCAACCCGAATAAGGATGTCATAACCCGTGAGGTTATTGCCCGCGTTCTCTACGAGTTTGACCCGACACGTCCCTACCTGCCAAGTTCTCCTTATTACAGCCAAGCTGTATGGGAACACGGAGGAGGTGATGAATTGTTGCCGGAAAACCATTTATGGGGACCACGAGGTTATTATAAAAAACCGTATTACACGAAGGCCAGCTGTTGCTTCGTCAGCGAAATCGGTTATCATGGATGTCCTAACGTAGAGAGTTTGAACAAGATGATGACTAAAAATGCCGTTTACCCTTGGACCAGAGATAAAGAATGGAATGACGAATGGGTTACAAAATCGACACGCCGCTTTCCATCTCAGGGAAAAACTTTCGACCGCAATAATTTGATGCTCAATCAGGTGAACCTGCTATTTGGTGAAGTACCAACCAAGCTCGAAGATTTCGTTTTCGCATCGCAAGCCGTACAGGCCGAAGCCATGAAATTTTTTGTAGAGCTGTGGCGCGGGCAGAAGTTCAGCCCTAAAACCGGTATAATCTGGTGGAATCTGCGTGACGGATGGCCAATAATTTCAGATGCCATTGTAGATTACTACAACTCGAAAAAGATGGCATACTATTTTATTAAAAACGCACAGACAGACCTTTGTGTACTCATAAATGACCCTGTCGATAACGCTTATCCCCTGATTGTTACCAATGATACCCGCAATGCTCAAAAAGGGCAGGTAGTAGTAATTGACGTCGCATCCAATAAAGAAATATATACGGGAAACTTTGAGGTATCGGCAAATAGTATGAACAAAATAACTTTATTACCTCTCCAAAAAGGACAAGGAATACTCCTCATTAAATATAAAGTCGGACAAAAGGAATATAGTAACCATTATTTATATGGGGAAGCTCCTTTCAATTTACAAGAATATAAGAAGTTATTGAAAAAGACAGGATTGTACCCTGACATTAAGCAGTGATATGGAAGATAATTTATTAGGAATTGATATAGGAGGCACTAAATGTGCCATCGTTTACGGTAAAAGAATAGGTTCCGATTTACAGATAGTAGATAAAATAAGAATTGAAACTACTGTAGTTGAAGAAACTATAAGAAGTATAATAAGCGAAGCAGAAAAAATGATGGCATGCTATAATCTCACCGCTGATAAAGTCCGCGCCATAGGCATTAGCTGTGGCGGACCACTCGACAGCAAATCCGGGACGGTTATGTCTCCGCCCAACCTGCCGGGCTGGGACAGTATCCCCATCGTGAAAATCATCGAAGACCAACTTGGCATAAAAGCGGGATTACAAAATGACGCCAATGCATGTGCATTAGCCGAATGGAAATTCGGTGCGGGAAAAGGAACCGAGAATATGATCTTTCTTACATGCGGAACAGGACTTGGAGCGGGAATCATTCTTAATGGCTCTTTATATTCGGGGACAAACGACAATGCCGGAGAAGTAGGACATATCCGTTTGACGGAAAACGGGCCTGTTGGATATGGAAAAGAAGGTTCGCTTGAAGGATATGCCAGTGGAGGTGGAATTGCTCAATTGGCCCGTAGCATAGCAGAAAATGAGATGAACCGGGGAGGCCATGTTTCATGGTGCCCGTCCCGTGAAGATTTAGATATGATAACTGCCAAGCTGGTTGCTGAAGCCGCCGATGCCGGAGACAAACTCGCGCTGAAAGTGTATGAAACATCTGCTTCTTATTTGGGAAAAGGGCTGGCTATTTTAATAGATATTCTAAATCCCGAGCTTATTGCCATCGGCAGCATATATGCCCGCAACAAGGATATGATGGAGCCTTATGCACTGGAACAAATATCAAAGGAAGCGCTGGAAGGTGCAAGAGAAGTTTGTAAGATAGTTCCGTCTGCCCTTGGCGAAAATATCGGAGATTATGCAGCCCTTTCCATAGCTGCCAATTTAATCGATTAAAAACAATTTTATGAAAGATTTGATAATAGAAAGCTCTGATGCTATACTGAAAGAAGCTGATATATTCTGGAATAGTCCGGGAACAATAGAAACAATCGAACGGGCTGCCGCACTATTGTCTGAAGCGTTGGCGAACGGAAATAAGATAATCAGTTGCGGAAATGGAGGCTCACTCTGCGATGCCACACATTTTGCAGAAGAACTGACCGGACGCTACCGCAAAAACAGAACATCCCTGCCTGCCATTGCAATAAATGACCCGGCATACATAACGTGTATAGGGAATGATTTTTCGTTCGATGAAATATATTCCCGCTATGTGGAAGGAGTCGGGAACGAAGGAGATGTATTATTGGCGATCAGTACCAGTGGCAATTCGGGCAATATCGTAAAAGCCGCTGAAAGCGCCCGGTTGAAAAAGATGAAAATTTTGGTTCTGACCTCTACCGGCAATAATCGTCTTTCTTCCTTGGGAGATGTTGTAGTAGCTGCGCCGAAAGCCGATTATTCCGACCGGGTACAGGAGATACATATTCAGGTAATACATATTTTGATTCAAGCTATAGAAAAACAACTAGGTTTTGAATAACTGAATTTTATAAAAAAGATAATCAATGAAAACACTGAAATATTTTAAACAGACCTTCCTTATAGGTTTAACTTTAAGCATGGTTACCATTTCAAGTGCCTGCTCTAATATAGATGAAGGCTATAACAGTATTCCATCCAATTTCTATCCGGTGGAAGTGAAAGAATCGACAGGAGTAAAACTGGTGGGAATGGGCGTCGAGCTGGACCCGCATTTCTTCTCTCAGAACTTAACCCGCCCGCAGGACGGATCTAAAGCCGAGGATTGGAATATAGTGAAAGAACGCGTAAAGAAAATGGGTATCCAAAACTTCCGCGTAATGGTACAGCCTCATTGGTGGGAACCGCTGAACGACAACGATGATCCCAATGTTGCGGATATGAGTAAGTTCACATTCGACTCTCAGGAGATGGAGTCATTGTACAAAGTGCTGGAACTGGCACAGGAAAACGACGGAGAAGTAACACTTGTCTTATGGGGATGTCCTGTGAACATGGACCTGATAGCAGGGACACCGACCGGAAAGCATTTTCTTTGCGACAGCAGGCCTAATGCGCCCTGGGTATGCGGAACTGACAAATATGAAGAATTTGCAGAAAACTTTTCGGTATTGGTCAAATACCTGATCGAAACAAAAGGTTTTACATGCGTGAAAGCGATAACTCCGTTCAATGAGCCGGACAGCCATACAGCCAATTACGGAAGAACAATGTGGCAGGGAGAGCCCGACAGCCATCCCGATCAATACGCTCCTATGGCAAAGGCTTTGGATGCAAAATTTAAGGCTATGGGCGTTCGGGACAAAGTCCGGTTTAACCTGTCCGATAATACGGACGGCAGCCCCAATTACCTGAAGTCATGCGCAGAAACTCTACAGGCAGAAGCGGATTTGTTCAACACCCATACTTATATATTCGGATATACGACGCCGAATGCTGACATCGTTAACTGGGAAAAAAACAATGTAGCCATGTCGAACGGCAAAAAACACTTTATCGGCGAGTTCGGCTCTAACCAGACTTCGGGTTCTTCCCGTCAATTGGATATTGATAAATACGAGCGGGGAGTACTATTGACCCGCATTGCCATCAACCTGCTTAACGGAAGCGCAGCAGGCGTAAGCTACTGGTCGCTGATCGATCAATATTACAGCAGGAACGGCAGTTATTCGGAAATGCAGCAGCTCGGCCTGTGGAAATATGTAAAAAAAGCTTATGAACCCGACCCGGAAATTTATAATGCGATAAAAGAAGACTATGAGGTCAGACCGCATTATTATGCATATGGCATGTTGACCCGCTTTATCAAAAAGAACGCGGAAGTATTCCCGTTGGATCTGAACGAAGACCTTGTTGCCGGAACAGCCATTCTGAATGAAAATAATAAATGGGTGTATATTTTTGCCAATGGTTCGGAACACAATAAGCCGGTAGAAATCATAAACAGCAAATCTCAGGCAAATGGAGAATACGCCGCATATAAATACATTGAAGGAAGTCTTCCCGCCGGGGATGATCTCATCCAATCGTCGGAAACTATAAATATTAAAGACAGGGCTTCACTCAGCATTCCGCGCTCCAGTGTATTAATATTAGTTCAAAAATAAACAATAATTAAAACCGAATAAGATGTATAAGTTTAGATTATTAATATTATTGGTTTCGCTAACTTGCTTTTGGAGTTGCGATGATGTGACCGAATATGATTTATCGTTCGGTATATCCGGCGTTGTTATTCCCGAATATGAAGATGGTATTCAAGGTACGGAAGTGACAATCGAAGGACGGGGTTTTCAGTCCGGTGACCGCCTGCATTTGCGCCCGCTGCTCAAACCGCTTGATAATTCTTTCGACATAGAAGTGGAAATAAAAGAAGTGACATCTTCCCATCTGAAGTTCTTATTCCCTCTCAATGCACAGGAAAGCGGGTATTCATTAGTCCTGATAAGAGGAGACAAAGAAATATCGCTCGGTAGTATGCAACAATGGTTACCTAAAGGATGGGTGGCGGATGTAAACCTTCGAAATTCTTTGAAAGTAATAGGGCCACAGCTTTTCGACGCTCAGGACAGTTTAAAACTTTCCGTAGCGGCTGCCTTCGAATTCGAAGGCGGAACTCTGAATGTTTCGGGTAAAGGAATTACCAGTTTAAGCGGTTTGGAAAACTTCCCTAAACTGAAAACACTCTGGGCTACCGACAATAACCTTGGTAATATCGAATTAACAGGAATGGATGGTATTGTCAGCATCTTTGCATGGAGCAGCAATATTACCAGCATGAATATACAGTCTAAAACATTACAGACATTATACATGGGCAACAATCCTCTGACAGAACTTGACCTGAGTAAATGCCCGGCATTGCTTAGTATTGTATTGGACAATATCAAGTTCCGCAAATTGGATATCAGCAACTGTATGTGTTTCGGCTCGTTCGATAATTTTAAGTTTGACTTCGATACCAGTCAGGAATGTCAATTACTGGTGAGTAACATCTGGTTCTGGCACATGGATATGTTCAATAGGTCAACTGCTGTAAGGACTGCCGGCTTGTCGGGAGTGAAGGTAACAACAATAGGCCTCGACCGGGAAGTTGTATTCGACAAAATTAATTGGGGGAATACAGGTACGGCAGCAATGCCCGATGCTAATCTGCGTACTATAATGAAGGGCTATTGTCCTCAGGCTTTCAGTGGAAATGATATTATAATCAGTGAAGCCAGAAATGCCAAATTACCAACAAACCTGGCTAACAAGCTGGATATATCGAACAAAAATATAACATCGCTGGACGGCTTGAAATATTTCGATGATATATGGCATCTGGTATGTGACAACAACAATATAAGCGAGATAGATATGGCCGGATGGTTCAACCTGACAACCATATCGGCGAAAAATGCAGGACTGACTTCGTTCGTAACAAAAGACCAGCCGTGGTTGAGAGATATAGACCTAAGTAACAATACTGCATTAACATATATAGATATGAGAGGTATTTCATTGCTTAGCAACTATGATATCCGGTTCATAGCTACAGGATGTCCGATAGAGTATCTCGATATACGCAATGGATATGCCTGGTCTACATGGGGACAGAGTGGCGATAAACTGGCTTTCGACTTTACGGCAAATACATCCAAATCGCGCATACTGAAAGTAGAAACTGCCGAAAACGGAGGTTGGAGCAGCACCTGGAATTCAGGAGTAAATCCTGTACAGAAAGCAATCGAAGCCGGCGTGCGTGTCGAATACTATAACTGGACAAATGCCGCTACGGGTAACTATGGAGAGCTATTAAAAACCGTCAACTAAAAGTATAATTAAAACATTCCAAGCTATCCCGGAATTAGTCCGGGATAGCTTTAATCAAACGAATTTGTAAAGGATGAAAAATAATACTTCCGCCATAAGAATTCTATCAGTGATGTTCGGTTTTTTCATCATGGGATTTGTAGATATTATAGGAATATCCACAAATTATGTAAAAAATGACTTTAGTCATCTTACCGATTCCGTGGTGAACCTTATATCATTGTCCTGCTTTTTCTGGTTTCTGGTCTTATCTGTCCCAACCGGGATGCTGATGAACAAGATAGGCCGCAAAAAGACAGTGCTGATAAGTTTTGCGTTCCATGTGCTGGCTATGTGCCTGCCACTGGCCGCTTACGATTTCACTACTGTTCTTATCATGTTCGGACTGATCGGAATCGGCAATACATTGTTACAGGTATCGCTCAATCCTCTTGTAGCCGATGTTGTAAACTCCGATAAGTTGACCGGCACCCTTACTCTGGGGCAGTTTGTGAAAGCGGTAAGTTCCTTTATCGGCCCTATTCTGGCAGCATCGGTAGTAGGTTCTACTCTGGGGTGGAGGATGATATTCCCTATATACGCCGCTCTTTCTCTCCTCGCTTTCATCTGGCTGAGCCTTACCCCGATAGAAGACAGGCGAAGTGAAAAATCGAATATTTCGATAAAAAACACACTCGAGCTGTTCAAAGACAAATATATCGTGGCCTTTTTTATTGGAATACTGGTACTGGTCGGTGTCGATGTAGGAATGAACATGACTTTCCCTAAGCTGTTGATGGAAAAATCCGGGCTTTCGGTCGAAGATGCCGGTATGGGTAATAGTATATACTTTCTTTCCCGTACAGTGGGCGCTTTCTTAGGCGGGATATTACTAATGAAAAGTTCCGAATCGAAGTTCTTTATCTACAGTGTGTGGATAGCGTTAGCAGGATTAGTCCTTCTATGCATCAACGCCAATCTGTGGGCAACGCTGGCCTGTGTTGCGGTTTTCGGTCTGGGCTACGCCAATCTGTTCTCGATCATATTCTCGCTGGCATTGAAGCGTATTCCCGAAAAGGCAAATGAAATATCGGCCCTGCTGATTGTCGGAGTCTCGGGAGGAGCTATTCTGCCTCCTATTCTCGGCGTTGTCACAGATGCGTTCAAGACTCAGGTATCGGCGATCATTCTCATAGCTGCCATATGGTGCTATCTGTTGTGGCTGATTAGCATTGTCAGAAAAACCAGTAAATAGAAAAAATTGGAATCAATAAAAAACATTACAAATTTCTTGTACAAAATAAACGTTTCATGATAAAAAATATTTGCAGTAAAACAATCGTTATATTCCTCATTCTTATCTGCGCAACAATCAGTTCGAGAGGACAAACTGTAACTAAAATAACAAAGGCTCCCGTAAATGTGGAGAATCTGGTATCAACTCTGTTTGCCAAAGGGAAGACTCCTCCTTTCTCCTTTATATACGGCGGAATCTCATCGAAAGAGTTTATCCGCAAATGGAAGCACTCCATAGAGAAACAACCCGGCAATGAACCGGGGGTTGTCCGGTATCTGGCAATTTATACAGAATCGGAAACCGGATTGAAGGTTGAATGTGAAATTAAAGGATATCCGGCCTTTAAGGCGTTGGAATGGACAATCCATTTCACAAATATGGGTACCGCCAATTCAAAAAACCTCAAACAAGTGAAAGCCATAGATATGGAGATGGAATATCCGACCGGAGGAGATTTCAACCTGCATTACGCGGATGGAAATCATATATCCAAATATGACTTTCATCCCCGTACACTGATACTAAAACCGGGTGATAGCAAATCCATGGAGCCGATCAACGGCCGTTCATCCGAAGGAGATTATCTGCCTATATTCAATATAGAATCAGCTTCCTCTCAGGGCGTATTTGTCGGTATAGGATGGAGCGGTAGCTGGTATGCAGATATCCGCTGCGAAAAAGAGAAGAGAATATCCATAGAATCGGGGATGAAAACAATGGATCTCTATCTGTATGGAAAAGAAAGCATACGCACGCCGGGCATTACACTTATGTATTGGAACAGCGACGACAGGATGGACGGGCATAATCAGTTCCGCCGCTTTGTATTGAGCCACAAGACACACAAAATAAACGGTAAGAATGCCCCCTACCCTCTGGCTACAGGATTCAACTACAAAGACCCTGCTCCTTATACTGAATATTCAGGTCTGACCGAAGAATACGCTACAGCCATGATGAAGCGTTACAAACAATTCAACATAATGCCCGAAGTATTCTGGCTCGACGCCGGATGGAATACCGGAGCCGCGGATTGGGAACACGGAAAAAGCTGGGCTAACACAGTAGGTAACTGGACAGTAGATACCACACGTTTCCCCAAGGGTTTGAAGCCTATTTCGGAAGAAGCTCACAAGTTAGGCGCAAAATTCATGGTATGGTTCGAGCCCGAACGTGTGATAAGGGGTACGCAATGGGCGGTAGAGCATCCCGAATGGATGCTGGATATCCCCGGACACAACGATGATACTTACCTGATGTTTGACTTAGGCAACGCCGAAGCATGCGACTGGCTTTGCAAATATATCGGCGATATGATAGAAGAGAACGGAGTGGATCATTACCGCCAGGATTTTAATATGCATCCCGATATTTATTGGGCGGCAAATGAGGAAGAAGGGCGAACCGGGATGAAAGAAATACGTCATATCGAAAATCTGTATAAATTCTGGGACTATCTGCTCAAGCGTTTCCCGAACCTGTTTATAGATAATTGTGCCAGTGGAGGAAAACGTATCGACATGGAGACAATTCCGAGAAGTGCACCTCTATGGCGAAGCGATTATTACCATTACGACGACCCCGACGGCTATCAATGCCATACTTACGGACTGAACTTCTTCCTTCCCCTGCATGGAACGGGTATTTTACAGACCGACCCGTATGCGTTCCGTTCGAGTATGAGCACCTGTCTGACCTGCAACTGGAAAATAACGGATAAGAGCTTTTCGATATACGAAATGCAAGCCCGGTTAAATGAGTTTCAGAACATCCGCCCCTATTATTACGAAGACTATTATCCATTAACGGGAATAGAAGATACGACCCTCGATAATATCTGGCTGGCATATCAACTGAACCGCCCGTCGGATGATAGCGGCGTCATAGTCGCTTTTCGCCGCAAAGCGTCGAAAAAAAACAATATCACGGTGAAACTTTCGGCTATTAAGCCCGAAAAGAAATATGAAGTAACTGATCTTGATAAAAAAGAATCTGTTATTGTAAACGGCAGTGAGCTTGCCGCGCGGTTTGTTTTGACTCTGGATAAACCTAACCAATCATTGTTGATAAAATACAGAGTGGCAGAATAGAGCGAATAAGCGGAAAATATGTTAGAGAAAGCAGAATACTTTATCTATAGGTATAGCTGTTAGCCGATAGCTGATAGTTCTTTGAAGTATTGGCTTTAAGATTTAAAAATTTAATGTTTAAGGATTCAATAATTAAAATGCGTAAAAGCTGTCACCTTTGTTACCTTTTGAAAGTAGTAAGTATTGAGTAATAAGTTGAAAGTTATATGAGATACGAGTAGACAAGACACAAGATACAAGTTGTTGACTGATGACTGTTTACTGAAATAAGTGTTACATGTGTTACTTTTTAACTATACACAGTTAATTAATGTAAAAATTACAAGATAAAAACAATGAAAAAACTGTCAGATGTGTCATATTTTAACATTGCATGGTTAATAAATGCAAATACGGCAATAAGTTATGAATTATGAGTTGGACTTTGCGGCTTTGCATGAGAACATTGTTAATTGCTAACTGCTAACTGAAAAGGTAAATCAACAAATTTGCCCTGAGCTATTAATTGAAAAATAAAATATATAATGAAAAAAAACATAGTTTATCTGATTTTATTATTATTTGTCTCGTCTTTTGTCACAGGACAATCGACGACACAAATAGCAGATAATAAAAATGATATAAATAAATGGATTTCCTCCAATTTCAGAAAAGGAACCGCTCCGCCTTTCTCATTTGTTTATGGAGAAAAACATTCTTCTTCTTTCATAAAACATTGGAGTTATAGCGTAAAAAACATCAAGGAGAATGATCCGTCCATCATCAGACGTATTTATTCATATAGAGACCCTGTATCGGGGCTCACGGTAGAATGCGAAGTAAAAGGCTTCACAGATTACAATGCGGTGGAATGGGTGCTTCGTTTTATAAATACAGGCAATAAAAACACCGACGAAATATCATCGGTCAACGCCTCCGATGTCACATTTGCATATAAAGAGAACGGAGACTTCAAATTGCATTATGCCGATGGCAGCCATGTATCGAAAGAGGACTTTCATCAAAGACTGAAAGTCATGCAACCGAACGACAGTGTCTGCATGCAGCCATACGGAGGACGTTCCTCCCAGAACGCGTTTCCATTCTTCAACATACAGGCTCCCAAAGGACAGGGAGGTGTCTTAGCGGCTATCGGCTGGACAGGCACATGGTTTGCCAAAGTAAAGGCTGAGGCAGACAACAGGACAAACCTAAAAACGGGTATGGTAAACTTAAAAACATACCTTTATCCGAAAGAGGAAATCCGTACCCCGAAGGTATGCCTGTTATTCTGGTCCGGTGACAACCGCTTTGTAGGGCACAATGCCTTCCGACGGCTTGTTCTCGAACATTATACATGGAAGCAGGATGGCAAGCCGACGGTTTATCCGGTATCGACCAGTTTCAATTACGGCGACCCCGCCCCGTGCAACGAATACACATGTATGACCGAAGATTATGCTATCGCCCTGATTAAACGCTATGCGCAATATAAACTGATCCCTGACGTCTTTTGGCTGGATGCAGGATGGTATATCAAAGCGGCCGATGTTGCAGGTAAGAAAAACTGGGCTAATACTGTCGGGAACTGGACTATCGACCCCGAACGATTTCCGCGCGGATTCCGTCCCATCGCAGATGAAGTGCACAAACAGGGAGCAAAATTCATGGTGTGGTTCGAACCCGAACGCGTGATGAAAAATTCGGACTGGGCAAATCAACATCCTCAGTGGATGCTGGATGCGAAAGGCTCTGTAAAGCAGGAAGAATGGCAAAAGGATGGAGAGCATGACGCCGTTCTGTTCAATCTGGGAAATCCGGAGGCTTGTAAATGGCTGGGGGAATTTATAGGTGACTTTATGGAAACGAACGGAATCGATTACTACCGTCAGGACTTTAACACAGAACCGGCCGGTTTCTGGTACAACAATGATGAGGAAGGACGCCGAGGAATCTGCGAGATACGTTATATCGAAGGCCTTTACAAATTCTGGGAGTATCTATTAAACAGATTTCCGAATACGATAATTGATAATTGTGCCAGCGGCGGACGCCGTATCGACCTGGAAAGCATATCCAGAAGCGCCGCCCTATGGCGGACTGACTATAACTATGGCGAACCGACCGGATCGCAATGCCATACTTACGGACTCGAACTTTATTTGCCGTTGCATGGCACAGGCGTACAACAAGCCGACTCCTATACCTTCCGCTCCAGTTTAGGCACATCCGTTATCTACAACTGGAAAGTAACAGAAGGAAGCTACAATGTCGTGGATATGCGCAATAAGCAGGCCGAGTTCAATGAAATACGCCCTTACTTTTATGAAGATTATTATCCGTTGAGCGGATCAGGCGACATCGATATCACTGCCGGCAATATCTGGATGGTATACCAGTTGCACCGCCCATCGGACGACAGCGGATATATTGTCGGTTTTCGCAGGCCCGACTCTCCGGACAAAACCTATATGATAAGGTTGCAGGGGTTAAAAGCGGATAAAGAGTATAGGTTGACGAATAAAGACACGGGCACTGTCCTCGTAAAAAAGGGCAGTGAGCTGTCCGAAGGGTTTGAACTCTCTTTGGATCAAACCCGTTCGAGCCTCTTAATCAAATTTGAAATAAAGCCTTAATATTTATTGCAAAAGATAGTATCAGAAATGGCTGTTTTTGATAATAACCGGGAATGGTACTATCTTTTTTACTATTTAAAACAACACAACCATGTCCAGAATATTTTCTCCAATACATAAGATACTATTGATATCTTCTCTTTTCTTTCTTTTCTTATCCAGCACTTACTGTTCAAAAACATCTAAGCCGGATTCAGATACAGATGATAAAGAAAACGTTACAGAACTCACTGTCTTGCAACTTAATATTTGGGTCGAATGCACTAAAGTACCCAATGCTCCGCAGGCGTTAACAGATCAGATTATAGGATTAAAGCCTGATGTAGCCACATTTTGCGAACTATACAAAGGAGATGCGGACGATCCTGTTATGCCGAAACTAATAGCTGAATTAAAGAAAAACAACCTTCATTATTATAACGCACGCATCAACGGGCGGGCTATTATAAGCAAATACCCGATCATCGAGCAGCGGCGGGTCAACAAGTGGCAATTTAAGGCTGTACTCGATGTGAATGGTAGACGCGTCGCGGTTTATCCGGCACATTCCGAATACAGATACTACACCTGTTATTATCCGAGAGGTTATAACGACGGTAGCAAGGACTGGAACAAGCTGGAAGCGCCGATCACGGATGTGGATACAATACTGGAAGTTTGTAATCTATCGGGACGTATCGAATCGGCTCAGGATTTTATTAATGATGCCAGGACTGAAATCTCGAAAGGGTCTCTGGTCATTTATGCCGGAGATTTTAACGAACCATCCCACCTCGACTGGCAGGCCGGGACAGCGGATATGTTCGGCCACAACGGCTGCATCGTAAACTGGGGCGTCTCTTCTTTATTGTACAGGAACGGATTTAAGGATGCGTACCGGGAGATGTATCCGGATGTCGTAAATTATCCGGGCTTCACATTCCCGGCTGACAATAAAGATATTGAACCTGACGCGATAACATGGGTTCCCGATGCGGATGAACGGGAACGTATCGACTTCGTATATTACTACCCTGATAAGCAATTGGCTGTAAAGAAAGCGGAATTATTCGGTCCGAAAGGTTGTATTGTAAAAGGAAGAAGGGATGAAAACGTAGCTAAAGATCCGGTCATTTCTCCATTCAACAATCATTGGCCGAGCGATCATAAAGGTGTTCTCATTACTTTCGAAGTTAAATAGTAAGGCTTTGGTAATCCGACAAGAACAGTACAATGGCAGCAATCAGACTATCGTAGTCATTATCCCCCTAAAATAAGAAAAGACTGTCATCCCGACAGCCAATCTTCATTGTTAACCTTAAATCTAATACCATGAAAAACACAGTACAAAGATAGAATAAAAATATGTTATAAAACATATTTATAGAAAGAATCAATGAAGAAAAGATAAAAACTATTGGAGATGCATACAAGAACGTTATTCTTTATCCTGTTTTATTATAATCTTCTGTTCCGGTATATAAGGAGGGTAGTACCTATTAAAAAGGACTAATTGTCCATTTAGAAAATGCAGCAAATAAGGAACCTCTGTTTGCGAATAATACTTAATTATTTCTAACACGCCATTCTCCTCCTGAGAGGTCGATTCAACAATATACTTATCCCCCATGATACTTATCGCATCCTGTTTGCTCATTCCAATATGGAGTTGCTGTATTTTTTTACTATTATCATAGTTATCTCCATAAATCACCGCACATGAAGAGCATATAATACAAATGGCAAAAAGATAGAGTAGTTTTTTCATGCTAAACATATTTTTATTCAAAAATAACAAAACATTTCAAATAATTAACCCTATAATAATAGCAATAAAATTCCACAATTGAAGGATTACCTATATATGCCGGTTCAATGTTTATAACATACAGCATTTCTATTAAAGGAGTTGCGAAGACTTCGTAAAACTTTAAACCGGTTTATATCATAGCAACAACATATTTACATTCTTTAACTATATATTTTCTGCTAAGATTCTCCTTTGATTTAATTTTGATAAAACTTAAAATTTGTAGTTATGAATCACCATTCTGATTCAAGCCCATACATAGATATGATGGAATCAGAATTTAATGATTTTCGAAAAAAGACTAAAGAATATTTATCTAATACTATATAAAAATCATAAATTGGATGGGTGTGGGATAATAGTACACTCTTGATAAATATTGATCTTTTCTTGAAATATTTAATTCTGAAAATGACACTCAAACAGAAAAAATATGTTTGATAAGTATTTAGAAACCTTATATATAATATAGTGAAGTTTCCTTTAAGAAAAATCATCTTACTATACTGCCTGATACTACATATTATACCCTGTGTAATTGCACAGGATGTGGAATACGGTTTAAAATTCAGATCGTACGAAGTAGAGAAAGAGAAACGTACGGGCCTGAATCTTACGCCTGATGCACCACTATCTCTGCCGGAAAACTATCATCTTTCGTTTAATCTGAAAATAGATTCTGCTGCACTATATCCATTCGGCTATGTATTCCGGATTATCAATAAAAACGGACAACATATAGACTTCTTACTCAACGAGAAAAAGAATACTGGAGAACCAAAATTCTTAATGGCTCATTCATCCGGAGAGATTCTCAGTGAAGTATTTAAAGACGCAGGAATAAGCTATAGCAAATGGATATATATTGATATTCACATAGGCACTAAAACCAATACACTGACTGCCAGGATAGGAGATAAATCATATACAAAACAGATAGAATCATTAAATGAATTTCGCCATGTTTCTATAATATTTGGAAAGAATAACTATCAGGGATTTCAGGTGACCGATATCCCCGCTATTTCTCTGAAAAATATAGAGATCACAAATGAAAATAAGAAGACATTATATCAGTGGATATTAAATAAATATACATCAAACGGAGTTTACGATGAAATAAAACATCATAAAGCAGTATCTGAGAATCCTAACTGGATCATAAATCAGCATATATTCTGGCAAATGCAAACTTCCTTTACTACAAAGCTGAGACCTATGATCAATTATAATCCTGATAATGATGAAATAGCTGTATATGACCAGACGTATTTCTATAAGTATAGTCTAAAATCCAATACGATAAACCGGAAAAAGGTAAATAATTCCGTACCATATACAGTACAATCTAACAACCTTATATACAACCCTGTTATAAGAAAATATGTTAGCTATACTTTCGAATTGGAACAGGAAAAAGATGTCTTGCTATACGATACCCTTAAGAACAGATGGAACATAATACCGGATATAAAGTTGCCACCCGACTTTTGGCATCACAATCGCTTTATCTCCAACAAGGATAACTCCCTCTATCTTTTTGGCGGGTACGGGTATCACAAATACAAGAATGATTTGCGAATATATGATTTCGAAACCCGTACATGGAGAAAAAACAAATTGGCAGGGGATAATCCTCAGCCCCGCTATCTGAGTGGTTTGGGAAAACTTGATGATAATCATTTCTTAATTTTCGGAGGATATGGTAACCAGACAGGGAACCAGGAATTATCACCTCAGTATTTTTACGACCTGTATGAAGTAGATGCACAAACTCTGCAATCGAAAAAACTATGGACGCTGCAGCCGCCGGCAAATAATTTTGTAGTAGCAAACTCTATTGTAGTAGATATCGCTAATAGATCATTCTATGCATTAAGTCATCCGTTGCAACAGTTTCATACAAAAATGACATTACTGAGATTTTCGATAGACAAACCCGAATATGAAGTGCTTGGAGACAGTATTCTTGTTAATTTTGAAGACAATAAATCATATGCAGATCTGTATCTGGACAAACAAAAAAACAGGCTGATCGCTGTAACCTCGGGACCTGGTAGCATCGGGGACACCCTCAATACTGTATCTATCTACACACTATCATTTCCGCCTGCATCCAGAGAAGAACTATATCAGGAGGAGAATGCCGAAACCGGTTATCGAATCTTCATTATAGGAGGATTCTTGGTCGCGATCCTACTAATATGTATTGTAATGCTTATCTACACTCATTATAACAGGAAAAAACCGGGATATGCAGAAGGTAATGATCTGTTGCAAGAGTACAACGATATGGCAGTAAAACCTATCAGCAAAAAAAAACGGAACAAGTCGATATCCCTATTCGGAGGATTTTGTGTTATTGACAAGGATGGAAATGATATCACAAAAGAGTTTTCCCCTATGCTTAAACAGTTGTTCATCCTTATCCTGCTGCATACATTCAAAGGAGGAAAGGGAATATCGTCTGTAAAACTAAAAGACACATTATGGTTTGACAAAACGGAAGAAAGTGCGAAAAACAATAGAGGAGTATCTTTCAACAAACTGAGAATAATATTCGATCTGGTAGGACAAATAAACATAAAAAGTAACAACTCATACTGGACTGTCGAATTCGGAGACGATGTTTATTGTGATTATTCACAGGCGCTCTATCTCATAGATAAACTTTCTAAAAATAAAGAGATAGACACCAATGACATAGTAAAACTCTTGTTGATAGTCTCAGGTGAACTGCTACCCAGCCTGCAGGTAGAGTGGGTAGACCCGTTCAAAGCTGATTTTTCCAATGCACTTGTCGATCTTCTACTTGATTTATCAAAAAAAACTGAAATAAGATTAAATCCTCAGATATCTATCAACCTGGCTGATACCATTTTTATCCATGACTCACTAAATGAAGACGCCCTTCGGTTAAAATGTTCTCTTTTAGTAAAAATGGGAAGGAATAGACTTGCCCAAAAAGCATATGCAGCATTCATCAAAGAATATAATATGCTGTTCGGAACAGAGTTTGAATATTCTTTTGATCAAATTATCAACAGCAATAGTTAAAATTACACTACTTTATCTGCGTAACAATTCCGGCCTATAAACAGTTCTGTAAAAGTTTTAGGAAATTTAAGCATTTCTTTCTGAACACTGGAAGAGAGAAAAAGCTATACTTCACTCTTGCCCCTTAGAGACTTAAAGTATAAAATAAGAAGAAAGTCAAAATTTTGCAATCTATTAACCAAATCATTAACCGTCTTATTAGGCCTGAACAAGCATCTTTGCAACAAATAACCCACCCCTTATTTATATTATTAATCTTTAAATTAATGCCTATGAAAAATTATTTTTTAAGGAAAGGGAAGGAATATATTCCTTTTTACCAAAGAAAAATTCACTTAAAGATGTTTGCGCTTTTACTGATATTTATCAGTTCTATCCATTTAGGATATGGGCAAAACATCAAAACTATTACAGGTACGATAACAGATGAATTTAGCGAACCTATTATCGGTGCCAGTATAACCATAGAAAACACTTCTGTAGGAACTATTACAGATAGTGACGGGAACTTCAGTCTTAATGTACCTTCCAATACACAAAGATTGAAAATATCGTATGTCGGATTTATTTCACAAACTATAGACATTACGAACAGAGTGAGTTTCAAGATCGTGTTAAAAGAAGATCAGAAGATGCTGGACGAAATTGTAGTAGTAGGATACGGTACCCAGAAAAAGGCAACCCTGACAGGATCGGTAGCAGCCATCAACAGCGAGGAACTGATGGCAACAAAAAACTCGAATGTACAGAACATGTTGACAGGAAAAATAGCCGGAGTACGTGTGATTCAGAAAACATCGGAGCCGGGAGAATTCAATAACCAGTTCGATATTCGCGGTTTCGGTAATCCGCTGGTAGTTGTGGATGGTGTACCTCGCGGAGATTTTTCCCGTATGGATCCGAATGACATAGAGAGTATCTCTGTTCTCAAAGATGCCTCTGCCGCCGTATATGGCGTGCGTGCAGCAAATGGTGTGGTTCTGATAACAACAAAGAAAGGAGAAAAAGGAACCGCAAAGATTGAATATTCGATGTACTATGGTATTCAAAACCCGATAGAGAAACTGAAACCTGTAGGAGCTGTAAACCGTATGACCCTGTTTAATGAGAAAAGTATGCGCAGCACCACCGACCCAAAGCTTACGTTCAGTCAGGAGCAAATAAACGAATATCTAACCGGCCAAAAAGTAAGTA
This sequence comes from Dysgonomonas sp. UBA7710, assembly GCF_002482385.1. Lineage (GTDB taxonomy): Bacteria > Bacteroidota > Bacteroidia > Bacteroidales > Dysgonomonadaceae > Dysgonomonas. The sequence continues at coordinate 286,260 of NZ_DLFW01000047.1, forward strand.
CCGATTGGTACGACGAAGTAATGAAAAGCACAGCGACCCAACAACAGCACAATGTATCTGTAAGTGGTGGTGGCGACAAAGTCGATTACTATGTTAACTTCGGTTATACCGAACAAGGGGGATTCTTCAAAAGTAACTCATTGAATTATGACCGTTACAATCTGCGTTCGAATCTGAATGCCCAAATTACAAATAATCTGAGAGCCTCATTGAAAGTAAACGGGATCATAGATCAACGAGATCGCCCGCGTGCTTCTACATGGGAAATATACAAAACTCTATGGCGTTCGATCCCTTCAGAATCTGTATATGCCAACAATCGTATCGGATATTACGACAAGCCGAACGGAGATATACAAAACGTCGTAGCCATGTCCGATGCAGATGTATCGGGTTATGTGAATAATAAGAAAAGGATATTTCAGTCAACAATGGATCTGACATATGATATCCCATTCATTACAGGATTATCAGCCAAAGGCTTGTTCAGTTATGATACGACTGTAGACGACAATACAGAATATACAAAGGAATATAATGAATATAATTATGACGAAGCCACAGGCATATATACAGCTGTTCCTAAAAATGTACCATCCAGATTATATCGCAGATACAACACCTCGTATAGCAGACTATGGCAGGTATCATTAAACTATAACAGGCTGTTTGCAAAAGCGCATAACGTTAGCGGATTGCTCTTATGGGAAGAGTCATACAATCAGGGCGACAATATATGGGCGCAACGCGATCTCGAGATACCTATACCATACCTGTTTGCAGGAAACTCTACAAACCAGATCGGAAATGGTGACGGTATAAGCGAGTATGCTTCTACCGGTCTGGTAGGAAAATTCAACTATGATTATAAAGGTAAGTACCTCGCCGAATTTAGCTTTCGCTACGATGGTTCCTCTAAGTTCCCTAAAGATTCCCGCTGGGGATTTTTCCCTAGTGCATCCGTAGGCTGGCGCTTATCGGAAGAGGAGTTCATTAAAAATGCTATTCCTTTTGCCGACAATCTGAAGGTCAGGGCTTCATACGGGAAAATGGGAGATGACAGCGCCGCCAAATATCAGTTCCTGAGCGGTTACAACTATCCGAATACAGATGGCAACACTCAGGATAATTATCCTAAAGGATATGTTTTTGGCGGAGAGTTTATCAACGGATTAGGATTCCGCTCCGTAGCCAATCCTTACATTACATGGTATACTGTAAAAACCATGAATATCGGATTGGATACAGACTTATGGAAGGGATTGTTCGGCTTTTCCATCGACCTGTTCCTGCGTAATCGTGACGGCTTGCTTGCCGACCGTCTAATATCCATTCCGGGAACATTCGGATCTACTATGCCGCAGGAAAATATCAACAGTGACAGGACAAAAGGATTTGAACTGGAACTTAGACACCGCAACAAAATAGGACAGGTAAACTACAATGTAACCGGTATAGCGTCTATAACAAGATCTATGAATCGCTATGTGGAATCGGCTACACGTGGTAACTCATACGATTACTGGAGAAACAACCTGGCTTACCGCTACAATGACATTTGGTTCGGAAAAGGAGATAACGGACGTTATACTTCTTATGGTCAGATAGCAAATTCACCTATATTTACAGGTAACGGAACCCTTCCTGGCGACTATATATATGAAGATTGGAACGGTGACGGTACTATCGACAGTATGGACGAATATCCTATAGCCACTACTACCGATGCTAGCAAAACAGACTTTCAGGACAAGCGGAACTACCCTTTGATGAACTTCAGTATGAACATTTCTGCAGACTACAAAGGCTTCGATCTGAATCTGATGTTTCAGGGATCGGCAATGTCGTATGTAGCCTATGGTGAACAATTATCGATGCCGCTACTGTGGGATGGCAACGCATTAGACATGATGATGGATCGCTGGCATCCGTCAGACCCGAATAAAGATCCATTCGACCCGAGTAACCAATGGGTAAGTGGCTACTACGCATATGGTGCTGTCGGTTATGATACAAACTCAAGGTTTGCAATTCAGAACGGAGCTTATCTGCGTCTGAAAAGTGCCGAGATCGGCTATACCCTGCCGGCATCTCTGATCGGAAAAGTAGGTATCAAACGTATGCGTATATATACAAACGCATATAACCTGTTCACTATAACATCGGTAAAAGGTGTCGATCCTGAAAGACCTACTGAACTATACGGATATATGTATCCACTTAACAGAACAATTAATTTTGGAGCAAGCATTACTTTCTAGTTATTATAATAAGAAAACAATATGAAAAATTATAAATATATATTACTGGTCTTCTCCTTCCTGTTTATGGGAGCTTGTCAAGACTTGGATATTCCTCCGACAAACATACTCACAGACGAGGATATATACAACGAAGCGGGAATAAAAGCATATATGGTTGGTTTATACAACCATCTGCCAATGGATGATTTTAATGTAAGCCAAGAAGGAGACAAAGGCGGTTATTATAACTGGAACAATATCGTATGGCCTATGCTCAGTACCGGAGAAACAGGCAATAGAAACAATACGGGTATATACATCCCCGAAAAAGGATATTGGAGCCAGGGATACCAGATTATCCGTCAGGCAAACACTCTTATCCAGAATCTGCCAGCCTACATCGGTCAACTGGATGGAGCCGAATCATGGATAGCAGAAGCTCGTTTTATCCGTGCTTATGTGTACTTTCAGTTAACTAAACGTTATGGGGGCATACCTTTGATTGGAGAACCTCAGCCATTACCTCAAGGCGAGAATAGCGAAAGCTCTCTGTGGGTCCCACGTAACAGCCATGAAGAAAGTTATGATTTTATTTTAGCCGATCTGGACTATGCCATCGAAAATATGGTAGCAAAAAGTGTCGCGGGAAGAGCCAACAAATATGTAGCCGCTGCCCTGAAAAGCCGCGTTGCAAACTTTGCCGGTTCGATAGCCCGTTATGGACAAAAATACAATTATTCTGTAGAAGGAGTAATGTTATGCGGAATACCTGAAACAAGAGCTAACGATTACTTCCGGCAAGCATGGGATGCATCTGTAATTGTGGAAAAAGGTGGCTATAAACTGCTACAAGCAGAGGGAACCGCTACCGAAGACAATTTTGCTAATATATGGCAAAAGGCTGACGATAGCCCCGAATCGATCTTTATAAGACAATACGATTATATAAATTATCGTCACAGCTTCGACGCTGTATATTGTCCACCACGCATGACCACTACCTATGGAGATCGCTACAATGTTACTTTAGACTGGGTGGAGTTATTCGATGGATTACCTATAAATCCGGCTACAGGCAGGATAAAAACAACTGACGACGACAACAATTACATTGTATTCAATACTCCACGCGAACTATTCGAAAATGCGGAATCTCGCTTGAGAGCATCTATACTGTTACCTGGAAATACATATAAAGGTATAGAGCTGGATATACGCAGGGGCATCATCAAAGAAACAGTAGACCCATCTGAAAAGATTAAAAAAATGAGTATAGATGATGGACAAAACACCCAATCGTACTCTACTACAGGCGGAAGTTTCTGGAAAGATAATATTCTGGAAACCACAGAGAATATTACACAACAAAAACCATACGAAATGGCAAATGGGGTAAAACTGAATAAAAATGGTATGGATGGCCCTGCAAACGGAGGTTCAAACAATACTATTACCGGTTTTCACGGTAGAAAATGGCTGAGTATGGATCTGACTGTAGGCGCCACCAAGCTGCACGAATCGCATCAGACCTGGATAGATATGCGCTATGCAGAAGTATTGCTGAACCGGGCGGAAGCTGCCATAGAACTGTCACAAAGCGGAGTAGCTACTTACGGAGGTAAAAATATGATAGAAGATGCTTACGAATCTATAAATAAAATAAGAACAAGAGCCGGAGCAGACCTGCTGAGCAGTAGTGGCGAACTTTCCACAGCCCCCGCTTATGAAAAAGGTGCCGGAAAAGGTGGATTCGTCCAGGCTCCTAACCGTGCGTTACAAATTCTCCGTGTGGAACGTTACAAAGAGCTTGCATTCGAACACAAGATATATTGGGATTTACGCCGCTGGTTCACGTTCGATACCCAGATATACAACTATCGCAGAAGAATGCTGAATCCGTTCTTGTTTGCCAAAGGAGCAACTGTAAACGAAAATGGTAATCCGGAGGGTAAATACATATATGATGCACGCGTATCTGAAAGGGCCAACAACAATCTCACATTTGCTACCAAGTATTATTATGAAAAAATACCTGATGGACAAATCAAAACGAATCCGCTATTGAAACAAAACAACCAATATTAATTGTAATAATCAGACAGATATGAAAAAGTCAATTACTTATATAATTCCCCTGATATTTGCATTGTGCATTTTCGTTTCATGCGAAAAAGACAACTACGATGCACCCGAAGCTACGATACAGGGTAAAATATTAGATCATAACGGAAACCTGTTACAAACAGAACAGGGCAACGGTAATATGAGGATCAAGATGGAGGAACTGAGTTGGGCCGGCGATGACGAAAGCATAGCTATTACTCCTCAATATCTGAACATGAGACAGGACGGTACATATATTAATACGAAATGGTTTGCCGGAGAGTATCGCATGACTCCCGTAGAAGGAGCTTTCTACCCATACAAAACAGAAGGCGAGAGTGTACAGATCAAAGGAATCTCTACTCAGGATTTTACCGTAATACCTTATCTCGACATAGAATGGGTAAAAGAACCGGTACTGACACCGGATAACTTTATAGAAGCCTCTGTCCGTTTCAAACGTAACGCCAAAGAAGGCGTAAATATGCCTAATCTCAACAATGCCATACTATGCGTTGCTACAACCCAATATTGCGGCAACAATAACAAAGATGGACAGTTATTCAACGGCACACAGAAAATCACTAACGATCAGGAAGGAACCGTTATAGATTTTAAAACCTCGATGGCAGTAAAATATACAAACACTACTTATTGGGTGAGAGTAGGTATCTGCTGTGACGACACGTACAAGAAATATAATTATACGGACATCAAGACCGTAAAGGTTCCATAATTATCAATTACTTATTATCAAACAAGGGGTCTGTTACGACCCCTTCTAATTCAATTTATCAAACCTGGTGGAATAATGAGAAACAGAAGACTAACGTATATTTTATCCTTGCTTACAATTATCTGCAATCTGGGGATGGAAGCTCAGATAAAGGAAACATTCAGTGATTCACAGTCGAAACTTACTATAATAGGCAGGGGAAATTGCCGTATAGAGAACGGTGTATTTCTGTCTAAGGACGCATATGCCTGCTTCGGAGATCAAGAGATGAAAAACTATACCTTTACATTCAGGGCGCGCGCGCCGAAAGATGCCGAACAGGTCCAGATATGGGCCGGGTTCAGGGCATATAACCGCTTCGACCGTTATATCCTGGGCGTAAAAGGAGGATTGCAAAACGACATATACCTGAGTCGTATGGGCTATATGGGAACAGATGAATTACTTGATATACGGCCGCTGGACTTCCACCCGGTTGTAGGTCAATGGTACGATTTCAAAATAGAAGTATGCGGAAACCGTATACGTGTATTCCTCAACAATGAAACCCTGCCGCGAATAGACATAACAGACAAGAACGGAAATCTGGCTCCGGCAGGACCTGTTACACTGGGTGGCGGATGGATAGAGACCGAATTTGACGATTTATCAATATCTGAACTTCCCGCCAATATCCTGGACGAGATACCGGACAGAATATATGAAGTAAAGGCTAACATTCAGGAAAAGGAAGCAGAAAGAAAAAATTTACGGGCTGCTTATCAGCCTGTCAAAATAGATAAAATCAATACAACACGCACAGAAATAGCACTAAATGGCAATTGGCTCTTTCTACCCGACTATGAATCAAAGAATGCAGAAAAAGAAGCAGATCCGAATATCGCGGACAATCAATGGCACACAATGAATGTACCTGATTTCTGGAATCCTATCCGCATATGGTTACATGGCGAAACTATGGGTAAATTTCCGAAAGGGGTATCGGATACATACTACCAACAGGAAACAGCACGTTGCGAAAACTATACATTCGATTATAGAAAAACCAAAGCCGCATGGTATCGTCAATGGATAGAATTGCCGGCCGATGTGAACGGTAAGAATATGAAACTTGTATTCGATGCCATTTCTAAGATGGCCGATGTATATGTAAACGGAACTAAGGTGACATCAAATGTAGGTATGTTCGGAGAGATCAAAACCGATGTTTCTTCGTTGCTAAAACCCGGAAAAAATCTCGTGGCGGTATATGTTACACGCGACTATATAAAAGATATAGAGGATGCCGATAAGATAGTGGATGTTGCAGTTACAGTTCCTGTTACCAACAAGATGCTGAAAGACATCGCTCACGGCTTTTACGGGGATGATCCGGCCGGAATATGGCAACCTGTTTCTCTCATTATTTCTAATCCGGTGAGGATAGAAGATGTATTCATCAAGCCTGACCTCAATGGAGCAACGTTCGAGATTACATTAAAAAACTATTCGGGTAAGAAAGCCAGATTTAGTTTATCAACAGATATTACAGATCATAATACATCAAATCTTTTCTATGGTCAGGAATCTTTAAATAAGATAGAACTCAATTCAGGAGAAGAAAGAGTAGTCAGCTATTCTATCAATAACCTGAAGCCACGGTTATGGACACCACAGTCTCCGAATCTTTACGATTTCACATTCAGACTGACGGCAAATAACCAGACAATAGACGATACCACCATTTTGTCTGGATTCCGCACATTCGAGTCTAAGAACGGATTATTATACCTCAACGACAAACCATACTGGCTGCGGGGAGGTAATCACACGCCGTTTGCACTAGCCCCTAACGACCTGAATCTGGCAAACAGTTTTTATCAGATAATGAAAGCCGGAAATATAGACGTAACCCGTACTCATACTACTCCCTATAATAAACTCTGGATAGAGGCTGCCGACATAAACGGTATCGGCATTAGTCACGAAGGCACATGGCCCTGGCTGATGATACAGCAGTCTATGCCCAATAAAGTACTCATAGACATGTGGGCTAAAGAATATCTCGGCTTGATCAAGAAATACAGGAATCACCCTTCCATCCTGTTTTGGACAGTAAATAACGAAATGAAGTTTTATGATAATGAACCTGATCTCACAATACGAAAAGAAAAAATGAAGATCATTTCAGATGTTGTAAAACAAATGAGAAAAATAGATTCTACCCGACCGGTCTGTTTCGACTCCAATTACCGAAGAAATGTAACTAAGCAAGGTAACGCTTTTTATGAAGGAATAGACGACGGGGACATAGACGACATACACTCATACATCAACTGGTATGATCATACGATCTTCAAAGAGTTTAATGGCGAGTTTCAAAAGAGGAACCGTAATGAAGGCCGCCCGCTAATCAGTCAGGAAATGTCTACCGGATATCCGAACAACGAAACAGGGCACCCTACTCGTTTCTATACACTTGTACATCAAAATCCACAAACATTAGTAGGATATCAGGCTTATGCCTATGGCAATCCGGAGGCATTCCTAGAAGTGCAGTCATTCATCACAGGCGAACTGGCAGAAGCGCTGCGCCGCTCTAACGATAAGGCATCAGGCATACTGCACTTTGCCCTGCTCACATGGTTCCGCAATGTATATAACGCCGAAACAATAGAGCCTTACCCTACTTATTATGCAATGAAAAGAGCCTTGCAACCGGTATTGGTTAGTGCAGAATTATGGGGACGCAACTTTTATGCAGGAGAAAAGATTCCTTCCCAGATATATATTGTGAATGATAGAGAAAATGGCAAAGCTCTGGAACCATCCTTATTATACTGGTCATTAGAGACTGAAACCGGAAAAGTGTTGATAAAAGGACAGGAAAAGGTCGTTGGGGTAGCACACTACGGACGGCGGGTAGTTACTCCTTCCATTAAAATACCGGACATCTTGCCTGCACAAAAAATAAAAGCCAGACTAAAGCTAAGATTAACTGAGAAAGGCGTACAGGTCTCTGAAAACGAATATAAAATATTGCTCGCCGAGAAAAAGTGGAATACAATACAAACGGGTGATAAAAAAATTGTACTGTTAGATTTCAGTGATATAAAACCGGCATTAGATTTTGCAGAAATACACTATAACACAGCTACATCTGTAGCCGCCGCATTGAAGGCCAAAGCCGACCTGTATATATTTTCGGGGATAGATGATAAATGCAGTATAAATGAAATCAAACAGATCAAGGAATATGTTGCCAAAGGTGGTAAAATATTTATCTCAAATTCACCCGAAACCGCACAACAGATATATCCGGAATACATATCAGGTAATATGAAACCTACCGAAGGTGATATTGCAAATATGGAAATACCCGAATCACCTGTATTTGATGACATTGACCTCCTCGAACTGAGATATTTCAACAACAATAAACGCGAGATTCCTACCATCTGCAATACCGTACTGAAAGTAAACAGGAACCCGAATGTAGAGGAATTAGCCAATCAGACCAAGATACACGGATACATAAATGGAGACATGGCACAGCGCTCTGAGTATGTAAAAACCATAAAAGGGTATCCATTGCTGAAAATACATGACGACAAAGGCGTGGCAACCATATCAACCATGTCTCTGGAAAAAGCCGTAACCGATCCTGTTGCCGGAAAACTACTGACTAATATAATATATGATCTTCTCAAATAAACCGAATAGAGAGTATTTTAGTCTTCCTTACCCTCATATATGGTTCTTAGAATAGCACTAAGAACCATATATAGTGAGTAAGTTTATTTATATTCCTTTTTATATTCCTTATACAATAAAAACAGATGTGCGGCCGACCAGCTGAAATGCGAGGCTTTTAGCCGTTCTCCTGTATATACGTCATAATTCTCATGTATCGGCGCATCGTTTTCCAGACCTTGCAGCCGATCGAAAACCTGCTGTGTATACATATCCGCCTCTTTTGTATATCCATACTTCCGTATGCCGGATATGGCAAAATAAATCTGGTCGATCCAGATAGGTCCCCGCCAGTATCCCCTCGGTGCAAATTCAGGATTATCTGCGGCAGCTGTCGGAAAAGGAATATATGTAGAGAACTTTTTCACATCGAACATGATTTTAGCGGCTTCATCCGCCTGCTCTTTAGTTGCCAGTCCTGTCCATAGCGGAGTCCATCCTTCGGGACCGAATACTTTTATGAACGATTTATTCAGCTTCTTATCAAAAAAGTAACCTGTTTCTTTATCGAAGAAGTAATCCTGAATAAGACTTTTCCTGTCCGGCTCATTAAAAGGAGTATTCAAGATTGCAGCAAACCCTTTCAACAGTGAATATTCGTATTGCAGATAAGCATTCAGGTCGATGGATTCCTGATCCATACTCCATGCCATCTCTCCGTTTTTCACCATTTTTGTATCATCGAAACGTATTGCATTATCCATGCCGCTCTCCCATTTCGCAGCTTCCAATGTTCCATCGGTTGCTCCGTATTCACAGATACCGTTCCGGTCGTGATCCCTGAATTTATACCACCACTGATGGTATCTGAGTAGTTTCGGGTACATTTCAGCCACAAAAGAAGTGTCCTTATCGGCCTGGAATACTCCATTTACAGCCCAGGCAGCTAAAGGAGGTTTCGTATCACGGTAATTATTCTCGGCAGGATCGGTATAGATACAGTCTGCAATCATTCCGGCATCATCCTGATAATCGAACATCGTCCGTATCTGGTCTTTTGCGAGAACCGGATCAAGATACGACAGGGCAACAGCATGCTTCCATGAATCCCATGCCCAGAATCCGACAAAGTAGTTCATCGCATGCGATGGTACAATACCTGCGTGCAGCAATGCCCCTTTGGGACTACGCCAGTTACTCATAAGCGTCATGATGCTTTTTACCATTATCCGGTTATTCTTATCCGGCATATCCTGACGGAGATTCTGCCTAATATAATGATTCCAGCATATATTGCGTTCTTCGGCTTTAGTATCGGAATTGGTCAAAATATCAACTATTTCCCCGTTCTTTTTTAAGAAATCCTCTTTTGTATTAAAATACGAAATTACAATATCGAATTGCTTTCCGATATCTTTCGATGTAGCAGTATAATGACCTGCCGATAGTTCCAATAGAATATCTTGAGGAAAACTAATCATTATTATTTCTCCGTTTCTTAAAGACGCCGTAATCCCGTGCGATTCTTTATTCCATATCAGGCTGTCATTCAGGCATCCCTCTGTCACAAAATAAACTTCATTATCCGATTTACATTTCAATAGAGCATGATTGGCTGTTACGAAAACCAGTTCCTGCCGGATGCTTTGCTCATCGCCCGACAAGTTCAGTGTCAATTTGCCCGGATAATAGATTGCCGTATCTTGCTTTAATATAACAGGCGCGCTTTTTCCATTTAAGACCGAAACTTCACAAATGGAATTACTTATCCACTTACGATGGTCTAAATCGACAGGGCCGCAAAATCCACTGATACCTGCTTCTTTACCGGGTATTGAAAAGCCCATCCACGAACCGCAATCTGTAAAATAGCCTTGTCCCTGACTGACTTTTCCCTGTGGGGTATGAACTACATTAAGCAAATTGGGAAAATTGAGAGTTAAATCTTCTTTCTGAAGTTCCGCCTTGTCCCCGGCCTTACAGGAATGTAAAAGCATTCCCGTAACAACAGCCAGAAGTATAAAAATTTTTGATCTATTCATTTCGCTCTTTTAATATTGTTTACCGGTCTCTACAAGGTTTGTGTCTTTATCTACCGGAATAATAGTGAATCCGTACGACATATCTTCCGGAGTAATCGTATATTCAGGGTGAGTCTGGGCTCCCCAAGTATTATCTCCGCCCACGCCCATCTGCATATAGTCTATATTCACCCATACCATATCCTGCTTTCTTACACTGCCGCCATGCTTGCGCTCTACATCGAAAGGTATATACATCAGGTCTTTCATCGGAAAATTCCATGCACTTATACTCAGAGGTTGTTTACCTTTTATCAATAGCCCGTCTCCCGTTGCATTTTGCAGGCTAAACCACCGGACATCGGATTTATTTGCAGTTTCCTGCGGGCGTATATACGGGTGGAACTGGCTCCAAACATCACTTTTATACAAATCCACCATAGCGGAGGTTTTCCTGTCCCAATAATTCTCATGAGGTCCGCGGCCGAACCATGTCATCTGGTCATATTCACCTTGTAATACCATATATAAGCCCACTTTCGGTATTTCGGGCAAGACGATATCCCCTGTTGTCAACTTATAATCCGTCTCAATAGTACCATCCGGGTAAATCATATAACTGATGCCAATCTTACAATTTTGTTTTTCCAGATTATAGGCAACCTTTATGAGTGTGTTATTACCTGACTTCTCACTAGTCAGGTTTTCTAATGTCATTTCCCCGGTTGCTTCCTTCCATGTCAGGCTACGTGTACCCAATCCGTTAGCTACGTCATTATCGGTCAGCGGTCGCCAGAAATTCGGAGTAATGCCCGTTTGCAGCAGTTCTTTACCATTTCTCCTGAGTGAATACAATTGTCCGTTTTCCTTTGAGAATGAGACTTCGAAAGCATTACCCGACACAACAATACGGTTGGCATATTCAGCTGATTGGGTATTACCCTGTATGCTGTTCTTTACAATATCTTTACTGCCGGCAGGCAGGGGAAACTGTTCATATGCCTGTAAGTGTCCTTCAGGTATAAATGGATGGCTACCCCTGTAATAAGCATTAAGATGTAGAAAATATTCGGTGTTATTCCTGACGGCAAAATCGGGAATATCGAGTGTAATATTTCTCGATTGATGCGCATTTAATCCTTGTACATCAAAATTTTTCCGGGCGATAATTTCTCCGTCAGCTTTCACCTGCCATTCGAAATCAAAGTCATCCAGATTTATAAAATCGAATTTATTGGTAATACGGACTACATTATTCGTAAACGGAACAGATTCGAAACGTACAGGCTGATATACTTTTTTCACTTCCCATATATGCGGGCGAAGCTTCCTGTCCGCCAATACTAACCCATTGGCACAGAAGTTGGAATCATTGGGAATGCCGACGAATCCCATATCTCCTCCATATCCCCAGATATCATTACCGGCCTGGTCTTTGATAGGGAAAGTCTGGTCTACCCAGTCCCATATAAATCCGCCTTGCAACTGGTCGTGCTCATCTATAAGATCCCAGTAATCCTTCAGATTACCGACACTGTTCCCCATTGCATGTGCATATTCGCAGAGAATCAACGGGCGGCTCTGGCGTTGATTGACATGCTCTCTCAATTGCCAGATGCGTGCATACATCGGACAATAAATATCCGAAAGGCCTGTCTTACGCGCACCTTCGTATTGTACAGGACGCGAAGCATCGAACTTTTTCAGCCAGTGATATACCGTCTCGAAATGTTCTCCGTATCCGGATTCATTTCCCAGAGACCATGTAACGATACTGGTATAATTACGGTCGCGCTTTACCATTCGTTCCACCCGTTCCTGAAACGGTACAATCCAGTCCGGAAAGTTTGCCAGCGTACGGGCTTCCGTTGCTTCCATTCCATGAGATTCTATATTAGCCTCATCTACAAGATATAAGCCATATTCATCGCATAGTTCGTACCAGCGTTCTATATTCGGATAATGGCTACAACGCACGGCATTGATATTGAATTGCTTCATCAACCTGATGTCTTCTATCATGCTGCTCTCGGTGATGGTACGGCCTGTTTTCGGCTCGAATTCATGGCGGTTTACCCCCTTAATCGTAACAGGTACACCATTTACCATAAAGAGTCCGTTCTTCATTTCCACCGTACGGAAGCCGAAACGATGGGAAAAAGCTTCTGAAACTTTTCCTCCTTTGTCCAATGTAGAAACAGTCAGGGTATAGAGGTCAGGCGCCTCCGCACTCCATGGTTTCACTGCCGCAAATGTATTTTCTATGCTGATCGTGCTGCCCGTTTTATCTGACAATTTTTTAATTGAAGAATAAATGATTTTTCCGTTTTCAGCAACTTCTATTTGTAGCGAAGAATTGGTAAAAGAAGTATTCTTATCCATCTCTATATTGAGTCTGAACAGGCCGTCTTTATAGCCATTGACTAAATCGGCCTTCAATTCAAAGTCCTGAATTCTTACTTTAGGACGGGCAAGAAGAGATACGCTGCGTTCTATACCGCTATACCGCCAGTAATCCTGCCCTTCGAGATAAGACCCGTCGCTGTATCTGTACACTTCTACCGCGATGTCATTAGTTCCGGCCTGCAGGTAATCATTGACAAGGAATTCGGCCGGGAGCCGGCTATCCTCACTGTATCCTACATAATGTCCGTTTATCCAGCAATAAAAAGCGGATTCAACCCCTCCAAAGTGCAGGATTATATCCATTCCTTTCCAATGCGCAGGGAGTGTAAATGTGCGTTTGTACGAACCTACCGGATTGTAATCGTGCGGAACATAAGGAGGGTTTGCAGGGAACGGATAAGCCACATCGGTATAGATAGGCGAATCGAAGCCTTGTAGTTCCCAACTTCCGGGAACCGCAATTTTACTCCATTCCCTCACATCGAAATCCTTTTGATAGAAAGCGGACGGACGCGAAGCCGGATTTTTTGCATAATGAAAATCCCATGTGCCATCGAGGGATAATTCCCTGTCGCTTGCCTGTTGTTTTATTGCAGCTTCTTTAGTCGAATGCGGCCTGAAAAAAGCATGCATAGGCAAACGGTTGACCTGATTGACCAATGGATTTTCCCACTCTTTGGGCTGTTGTTGAGCCAGACTGCATTGTAAAAACAGAAACAGTCCGATTAAAAGATTTATTTTTTTCATAATGATTTAGGTCGCAGACCTATTTATTACTTTGTTAAGTTCAAATACAACAAGAAGTTAAACTGAAATAGCATATCATTAAATCCTTATTCTACTTATTTACAAATAGCAGAAGAAAGTAACAAGAAACGGGACGGTAAGATCGAGTGTAATTCCATGGAATATGGCAATTATTACAAATTCCGGCCCGGAATATTTGGTAATAATGGGAAGTGTAGTATCCATTGTCGTCGCTCCGCCGGATGAGACAGGGGCCAGTTTTCCGAAATAAGTAACAAGCAACGGTGCCGCGAGCAGCGTAAACAGTTCCCTTATAATATTTGAGACTAAAGCGATTGTACCTAATTCAGCCCCCTTATATTGAGTAATAAAAATACTGGATAACGAGTAATACCCGAATCCCGAACCTACTGCCATACATTCGAAAATGCTCCAGCGGGGAATAAACAGACCGACGATTGCACATCCTGCCAAAGTGCCGACCAGTGTAGCTGCTGGTACGAGTATCACCTTAAGCTTATTATTTTTGAGAGCGGATAATGCTTTCTTATCATATCCTATATTAATACCAACCAGAAACATAAGGCCATAAAGGATATACACGCTTAAATCGTTATCAAGAACGACCTGAGGCAATATGCCCATACATGAAGCAATGGCTCCGGCTATAAAAAACGCAAGGATTATCAGACTGCCTTTCATATTTATTCTTTTCCTTTTACAAAGAATTTTTTATAGACAAACCATGCCAGCAAGATGCTGCCTGCAATGGCTCCCATCGTGATGATGAGAGCCTGCAAGCCAATTGTTGTCAGATTGTTCACTATCTTTTCATTATGTCCTACCGATATCCCCAGAAAAAAAAGGAGCAGGAATATGAAACAGGTTATCAGTTTCCCGATTATTTTAATATCCGGGATGCGGCGCAGAAAGTATCCGGCACCGATGCCGGCAAGCATAATAGCAAAGACTGTAAGCATAGTAATTTAGTGAATAGAAAAGAGTGTTTTTTCTTTTATTGATACAAAATTAAGGTCTCAGACCTTTTTATTACTTTGGTAAGCACAACAACGATAGTCTGTTATAATTCGAAAATATATCATTAAATACTTTCATTTACTCAATTAATCTGGTCGTTCGATTTTATTTCCAACAAAGGTATGGGATAAAAATTATTTTTGTCGGGAGAAAAACCCGTCCGACCGACAGCGGTAAGGGCTTCCTTTACCTTACCCCAGCGGCGCAAATCATAGAAACGTGTGTTTTCAAGAGCAAATTCCAGTATACGTTCATGCTCAATCTGCTTCTTCACAAAGTCCTGATTCGAGTCAGCAGGAATCCCCGGCATATCCGCCCTGTCCCTTACCTGATTGATAAGCGGTACGGCTTCCGGTGTCTTCCCCTGTTCGTTTAAGCTTTCGGCAAGGAGCAACAAGACATCTGCATAACGCATCAGAGGCAAATTGACCGCCGTCCTCGATTTATTCAGGTCTTCCAGAGTCGCAGGAAGATATTTTCTGAAACAGGCTTTTTGTGAAGCGGCCCCGAATAATTCATTATAGGTATAACCGTACACCTTCTTGTCTGCCATATCATTGAAATATGAATCGTTAAAGAAGACGGTTTGGTATAGCCGGGAATCGTACAGGCCTGTAGTGGCTGTCTTTCCTTCTTTTTTATATTCATCGATAAGTATCTGGTTAGGGAATATTTCGTCCCATCCTCCCAGTTCCCCGGTCGATATCCATTTGTGCAATGCAGTTCTGTATGCTGCACCATTAGCAGTATTTTCTGTGAACTGCAACTCAAAAACAGACTCTTTGGAATTTTTATTTGTCCCGTTAAACATAGACAGGAAATTCTTTTCCAATTCATAGCCTTTCACCTTTTTAAAGGCGTCTTCAGCCTTAGCCAGATATTCGGCTTTCTTGCCTGTTTCTTCATAAGCCCGGGTAAGGAGCGAATATCCCATGTACGCATAAGCTGCTCCCTGTGTGGCACGTCCAGTACGTTCAGGAGTTTGTTTCTGAGGCAAACCTGTAGCCGCTTCAAATTCACCGATTATAAAGTCCCATGCAGCGGCCCTGTCTGACAATGGCTTGCTGATCTGCGCTTCACTCGTAATATATTCGTTACGGATAATTATTCTCTCCCAGTTAAGCAATAGTTTCATGTGGTAATATCCTCTTAAGAAGTGGGCTTCGGCCAGGATTTGATTTTTATACGCCTCATCCATGCTGATGGAAGGAACTTTTTCCAGCACCTGATTAGCATAAGATATTCCCTGATAATGGATCTCCCAGTATGTGTAAAACTGGCTGTTGCCATTAGTATATGTGAAATTGAATAATTCTACCCATGTAGGATAATTAAGCGCATCACTTCCGATATTACAAACATCCTCTCTGTAAGCCTCTACGGGGAACTTTACTTCGGCAAATTCCCAGGTTTCAGTCGCACATTCCAGTTTTGAATATACTGCCGCGAGTCCTGCTTCCGCATCGGTCTGGCTACGCCAGAAGTTGGTTGAAGTAAGTTTGTCGGGAGAGTTCATATCAAGCCTGTCATCGCAAGACGATACAAAAAGTCCTGTAAGTACCAGACAAAGTATAATATATAGATTTTTTTTCATGTCGATAAAATTTATAAATTCAACAAGCCTCATTTAAAATGTATATTGGATACCCAGTACATATGAACGTGTGAAAGGGAATATATAACGGTCTACCCCTGTATTCAAGACATGTGAAGGGGCAAATTCAGGGTCAATCCCTTTATACTTAGTCCATGTAAGCAGGTTCTCGCCACTGATATATATCCTCAGATTTTCGGATTTCATCTTCGCAAGCAATGACTTAGGTAATGAATATCCTATCTGTATCTGACGCAAGCGGATAAAGTCGCCGGACTCAAGGAAACGATCCGATTCACGGCTATTTCCGTTAGGGTCCTGTAAGACAGCGCGAGGTACGTTGGTATTCGTATTTTCCGGTGTCCATGAATCCAGAGTGGATGCAAGGAAATTCGATCCGGAGTTCATACCCTCGTAAAAATATCTGTTGGCATTGTATAACTTGTGTCCCCAACCGCTACCGATAAGAGCACTGAAGTCAAAACCTTTGAACGAAGCCCCTAAAGTCAGGTTTATTTCAGCTTTCGGAAGCCCCGTTCCGGAATATACCTTGTCGTTATCGTCAATTACACCGTCGCCATTTGTATCTGCGAAGCGGATATCACCGGGTTTTGCATTTTCCTGCAACAATTCTCCCTTATCGTTTTTATGAGCATTAACTTCGGCTTCCGTCTGGAAAATACCGTCCGTTTTGTAGAGGAAAAATGCCCCGATAGGATATCCCACCCTTGTCTGATTCGGGAAATGCTCCGTATCAAATTTCAGTCCGGTTCCCAATAATATCTGATCTTCATCGGCCAGTGCAACCATTTTGTTTTTCAGCAGGGAAACATTAAATCCTACATTATATTTAAAATCCCCTGAACTCTCCGCATAAGTAAATTCAAATTCCAGACCGGTATTACGCATTTTTCCTACATTGAGCGTCGGATTCTCCAATCCGGCGGAAGGTGCAAGCCTCTTGGTTATCAGCAAATCCTCTGTAGTATTGTTGAAATAATTTATTGTACCCGTAATTTTATTGTTCAGGAATCCGTAATCCAGTCCGATATTTTTCGATACTGTCGTTTCCCATTGCAGTTTTTTGTTCTCAAGTCCCATCGCTATACTTCCGGGCCATGGATTGTTGCCATCGCCCTGTACGTATCCCATATAGAGGCTGTTATATGTAGTTATCAATGCCTGATGAGCATAATATCCCAAAGCTACTTCATTTCCCAGTTTACCCCAGCTCGCTCTCAATTTCAGGTTCGAAACCGGAGTATTTTCGGGGAAGAACGCTTCCTCTGTGATTCGCCATCCTAAAGCCAGTGACGGGAAGTTACCAAAACGGCTGTCTTTACCGAACTTGGATGAACCGTCGCGACGGAATGTAAACTGCAACAGATAGCGGTTATCGAATGAATAGTTTACACGTCCGAAATAAGACATGCGGTTATATTTATATTTGGAGCCATCGGCACTGTATGTACCACCTTTTCCAGCTCCTATAGTCATAAAGAATGGATCAAGGAAACCCTCTGGTAACTCACTGGTTATAATAGACCCGTTATCTATAGAGTAAATTGTCTTTTTACCTTCAACTCCGACGCTGTTCCAGTTGTACGACTGCAAATCGAGAGATGTTCCCAGCATTGCATTAACCGAATGCTTATTGAAGGTGGCATTATAGTTCAACAGGTTATCAAACACCTGTTCGTCCCAATAGCTTCTGTTCTCCTCATAATATGCATATTCGTACGGATTTTTGATATCAGAAGTGAAAGGCGGGTTATGATAATATGACTGAGTATTGTTACCCCTGTATGAGTAGCTGGTTTTGAAGGTCAAACCTTTCATTATGTCCACTCCTACCGCAATATTTCCGGCAACCTCCTGACTCTTTGTCCAGCTTGTGATATAGTGATTGTTTGCCATCACATTCACATTATTTGGAATATCGCCCCAGTTTGTAAGAGCAAAACCGTCTTTTTCATTCTCATCATATACAGCCACCAAAGGGGAAATCATGTACACTTCCTTCAAGCTGAAATTCGGGGTTTTCCGCTTCTTTCCGGTAAAAGCCAGATTGCCATCAATGGTGAATATATTTTTCTTGGTGCTGATTTTCATTCTGGCATTCTGCTGCATAAGATTATTGGATAGAACGATTCCTTTTTCCTCTGTGAGATTACCCGACAATGCGTAGCGAGTGTCTCCCTGTCCGCCCCGTACCGCAATACTCTGTGTAGAAGAAAGACCTGTTCTGAAAACTTCATCCTGCCAATTGGTATTGTTTGTACCCGGATTTGTAAAGTAAGCCGGAAGATTGACAGGCTGGGAAGCATATTTGTTATATTCATCATACATTCGCTTGTGTACAGTAAGGTAGCCGTCTGCATCAAGCATTTTGAGTCTTTTAGCTGTTTCCGTAATGCTTACATACGAATTTATATCCACCTGAATTTTTCCCTGCTTACCGTTTTTGGTCGTCACAATGACCACCCCATTGGCAGCCACGGAGCCATAGATAGCTGCCGCTGCCGCATCTTTCAGTATTTCCATCGATGCTATATCGTTTGGATTAACAGTAGATATATCTCCCGGAAACCCGTCGATAACATAAAGAGGCTCATTGCTCCCGAATGTATTGACACCTCTGATTTTCACAGCAGCTCCGGCTCCGGCCAATCCGCTGTTTTTCTGTATATTTACACCGGCAACCACACCTTGTAATGCTTCTACTGGATTACTTGTCGCCTTGGTAGTTATATCTTTTGTATCGACAGACGC
The DNA here is from genome assembly GCF_002482385.1 of Dysgonomonas sp. UBA7710. GTDB lineage: Bacteria > Bacteroidota > Bacteroidia > Bacteroidales > Dysgonomonadaceae > Dysgonomonas. Next base: position 305,592 of record NZ_DLFW01000047.1, read on the forward strand.
CAGCGAGCCTGTCAAATCGCTCTTCTTCAATGTACCATAACCGATAACGACAACTTCATCGAGGATTTTATTGTCTTCTTTCAGCCGGATATCAAATGAAGTCTGGTTCCCTATTCTGATTTCTTGTTTTTCGAAGCCTACATAAGATATGAGCAGTGTTTCGCCGGATGATGCGTCGATATCGAAATTACCGTCTATATCGGTAGTAGTACCTCTGGTTGTGCCTTTGATAACAACGCTTACTCCGATTACAGGTTCATTAAGATCATCTACAATATTTCCCCTTATCTTTTTCTGAGGCTGCGTTTGTTGAGGTGCTATACTTCCCGCTTTAGTAAGAATTATTTTATTTGACGATATTTCATAACTGATAGCCTGATTTTTAAGGGCGCTGGTGAGCAGGGAATTTATATCTCCATTTTTTTCGTCTATAGATATACGTTTGCTGTCATCTATATCAACATTACTATACATGAATGAATACCCCAGCTTTTTCTCTATCGTAGAAAAAAACTCCTTTAAGGTTACATTGTTCAGGGTAAGGTCTATTTTTTCTTTGCTCTGCGGAAAAACCGCAACTGAAAAGCAAATAAAGAACAGAACGCAAAGTGAAAGTGTTTTTCTTTGCATAGCAAAACTTATTTATATTGTTAATAATTAATATATTAAGAAATAGAACAGAAGTCTATTCCGGAATAATAAAGAAAGGTTAATTAATCTATTTCAATAGTATAGATATCTAAGGTCACTTATTAATAATGGTCACCTCCTTTCCGTTTATTTTATAATCGATTGGGGTTAACTTATTAAATAATTCGAGCAATTCGCGCAAAGATTCGGTTTTTACCGAGAATGTATATTTCTGTTTTTCATCAGGGTTTACCAGTTTAATATTTATACCATACCAACGTTCCAACTTCTTGGTCACTTCATATATATCCTCATTATAGAATATCAGTTGATCCTGTGTCCATGAGCGATAAGTATTTGCATCATCCTTAAACAAGGTGTACTTCAGGTTTTGCCGCGAGATGATGGCCAGTTCGTCCGGATTAAGGTCTGTCATATATTTTCCCGTTTTATCGGTGATGACCACCTTTCCTTCCAAAAGGGACACACTTATTTCGCGGTCGTCGTTATAAGCCGATACATCAAAGGAGGTTCCCTTTACTACTATATCGACATCCGATGTTCTTACCTTGAATTTTTTACTTTGATTTTTTGTCACATTAAAAAAAGCTTCACCTTCAAGGTTTACAATACGTTCGGAACGATTGAAATCTCCTGCATATGTCAGCTTCGACCCGGAATTGAGCCATACTTTTGTGCCATCGGGAAGAGTCATTTGCATTTTCTGTCCCTGCATAGTTTCTATGGTTGTAACCGACTGGGACAGAAAAGCCGAATCTATGGTAGATTTCACAAAAACAGTAGCTGCAACACCAACGATAATCGCAACCATAGCTGCAATACCGGCAACTTTGATAAGTAACTTCCTTGTATATGATTTTACCGGAAGCGATGTCCTTATGTGCGAAGATATACCCGACCATATTTTGTCCTTGTCTGCGCGAACCGACTGTTCCGGACTGTCGTAGATATTTTCCCACTCATTTAATAATTGCTCGAATAATTTACGGTTTTCGGCAGAACTATTAATCCACATATCTATTTTATGCCTTTCCTGTTCAGATAATTCCTGACGGATATATCCGGCTATTTCATCATATGGAATATGTGCATGATTCATATTTCTGCTTTGTTTTATTATTAGACACGTAAGCTATCCGAATACCCTTAAACTATTTTCATTTTTTTTGATCCAATCAAAAGAACACCACCATAATACTCATTATCAATCAAATAACAACATAAATTGCATAGCTAAAGTAATTATTATTGCAGGTAAAAGATTTCTTCCATTGTAATATTTAAGTATATATTCCCTCACTTTCTTTATTGCAATAGACATTTGAGCCTCCACTGTTTTTACAGACAAGTCCTTCTCTCCGGCAATCTCCTTATATGTTTTATTCTGTTCTCTGCTTAGGATGAATATCTCTCTGCATTTTTCAGGTAAACTATTAATAGCCTGCTGGTATACAGAACTAAATTCTTCCATATTTATACAATCCCTGGCTCTTTGCTTTTCGAGTTCCCGGCTGGCCCACCCTTCGAGTAGAAGTGATCTGTTTTGTTCGTCACGCAGAGAATTTAATACCCTGTTCCGGGCCGCATTGTAAAGGTATGTTTTTATGTAGAAAATATTTATTGCATCCCGTTCTTCCCAAAGCCTGATAAAGACATCCTGTATAATATCTTCAATCAGCTGTTTATCATGGGTGTAATAGTTGAGAAAAGTACACAAACTATCGGAATATACATTAAAAAGTTCTTTCAATGTAGATTCATCTATAACAATTCCTTTGTGTTCAGGATCTTTTCGCATCCAATAAGTCAATAAAGATCAAATTGTACGAAACTATAAATTTTATTGAGATCTTTCTCTTTTTTAAGGTTAATTTTGCTCAGAGCCTGTTTAAATTTTCCACAAATATTTTTCTATGAGTATTTTTCAGTCTTTCTTCGTTCATTTTTAATCTCTTTTTGTCTGATCTACCCTTTTGTTCAACTCTAATAGCCCGCTATTATCATTTCCAAAGTTTAATTTTTTTGAAGAAGTTTATCAATATAGTAAGCTGAGAGCCTTTAACTGTTAGCTGAGAGTTCTTTGAAAGATTGATATGAGAATTTAAAAATTCAAAGTTTAATGCTTTAAAAATTGAAAATGTGTAAAAGCTGTAACCTTTGTTACCTTTTGCGCCTTAGTGTCTTTGCCAGAGAACATTGTTAACTGATGACTGTTCACTGTTGAGTTGGCTAGCGTCCTATTTTGTTTCACGCTAAGACGCTAAGACGCAAAGTTTTTACATCTTACCAGTTGTTGACTGATGACTGATGACTGATAACTGTTGACTGTAAATAGTGTTACCTTTGTTACTTTTTAACAAGTAACGAGCTTTAAGTAATAAGTTGAAGAACTGTATTTCTGTTAACTGCTAACTGTTGACTGTTAACTGAAACATATGTTACCTTTGTTACTTTTTGAGGATTCATGTAGAGGCAATCCCTTGTGGTTGACTACCTGTCGCATAACGAGGGTGTGTCAAAAGGGGAACAGTACTATCAATGTGCTACCCTCTTTGTCATCCTGAGTGTAACGAAGGATCTCGACCCTGAGAAATGAGATGTTTGCCTCGCCTTCGCTTCGGCGATTTTGGCTCCGCCGATTTTCAATTCAATTCACTCCGTTCAACATGACAACCAACGATCAGGAGCGTAGCGTATATAAATCGAAAGTGAAAAATACGTTTGACACACCCTCCTACAAGAATTATAAAAGTGTTACTTTTGTTACTTTTTCAAAGTAGTAAGTACTGAGTAATAAGTATAAAGGGCTTCTAATTGTTTACTGATAACTGTTTACTGATATATCTGTTACCTTTTTCTACCTTAGCGTCTCTGCGTGAGAATATTGTTGACTGAAACATTGCCGATTTTCGTACGTTTACCCTAAGAATATAATGTTTATGAATTTAGTATATGACTAGATTCAGTAAACTTTCCCAAAGACAAATACTTCCTGTACAACTCTTTATATTGCTCAAAATTCTCCCAATCAGGCTTGTACTCACAGATATAACCTTGTCCCATTTTCAACTGTGCTTCCTGCACTGTATTATACTTTCCTGCAACAACAGCCGCGAACATAGCCGCACCCAATGCGCAGGTTTGCTGCGAACGGGCGATTTTTATCGGTAAGCCTATTACATCTGATAACGTCTGCATTACAAAAGGAGCTTTCAGCGAAATCCCACCAATGCCGATTACTTCTTTTATTTCGATGCCGGATTCTATAAAACGTTCTATAATCGCCTTAGACCCAAATGCAGTAGCCTCAACCAACGCCCTGAAAATCAATGGGGCAGAACTTCCGAGAGTCAAGCCTGCAATCGTTCCTGTAAGCAGCTGATTTGCATCCGGCGTACGACGGCCGTGCATCCAGTCTGTAGCTACAATCGTACTTTTTTTTACAGGAACTTTCATCGCCTCTTCCGAAAGGAGTGGAATAATAGCATCACCCACTTCTTCTATCAATTTGGATTTCAATTCGTCGTTGAGTAATTCTGATTTGGATAGTATATTCTCCAACGGCCATTCCAATAATTTCCGGAACCATGCATACAAATCACCAAAAGCCGACTGTCCCGCTTCAAGGCCTATATATCCGGGAAAAACCGAACCATCTACCTGTCCGCAAATACCGGGGATAAGTTTATTCTTCATCTCATCGTAGGGCACAACCATTATATCGCAGGTAGATGTTCCCATTACACGAACAAATGCTCCGGGGCTAATACCTGCCCCAACTGCTCCCATATGGCAATCTATAGCTCCTATCCCCACCTTAACTTTCGTTGTCAGTCCCAAACGTGAAGCCCATTCGGCAGTAAGAGTCCCGGCACAGGTATCCGAAGGATATGTTTTCTCAAAGAGACGGGACCGAAATCCTGATAGTAATGGAGAAAGTTCTGAAAGAAACTCTTCGGATGGAAGACCATTCCACTTCTCGTGCCACATGGCTTTATGCCCGGCTGCACAACGGCTGCGGAGAACGCTTTCGGGTTTCGTATTCCCTGTCAGTAATGCCGGCATCCAATCGGTATGCTCAATCCATGAATAGGCTTTTTCGCGGACTTTTTCATCTACACGAAGTACATGTAATACTTTAGACCATACCCATTCGGCGGAGTAAATTCCCCCTTCATAAGCAGTGAAATCGACAACCCATTCTTTCGCCAGTTCATTAATTTCGATGGACTCCTTTATGGCCGTATGATCTTTCCATAAAACAAACATAGCGTTAGGGTTATCCTTATACTCATTCAGTAAAGCTAAAGGAGTTCCCTCTTTATCTACAAGCGCCGGTGTACTTGCGGTCATGTCGAATGAGAGACCTATTATATCTTCGGCAATATTCCCCGGTGCGTTCGATAAAGAATCCTTAACTGCAGCTTCGAGCGTATCGATGTAGTCTTGCGGATGTTGCCTGTACTGATTTGTCTGTGGATCACAATATAAACCTTTCTTCCAGCGGGGGTAGTATTTTACGGAGGAAGAAATTTCCTCCCCATTCTCGACATCGATTATCACGGCACGGCACGAATCCGTTCCAAAGTCCACTCCTATCACAAATTTTCTATTCATAATATATCTTTTTATTAATAAATAAGCTGTTTTACACTTCAAAGGATCAGTCAAAGCTACCCATATCTGCTAGTTCGGCTGTCATCAGAAACACATTATAAGGTAGCCACATAGACATCAGAAAATACAGGCTGTCGCCATCGACCGACAACGGATGAAAATAAGAACCGTACAACTGCGCATATTCCGTTCCTGATGCCAATTCATAAGGTTCACTCCAAGGTCCGGTTATTTCTGTTGCCGTACGCATGGTTATGTTATATCTATCGGCGTTAAAATAGGCAATTATCCATTTTTGATGCTTCCGGTTATATATAAATGATAGTTCTCCCACTTTATCATTAAATATGTCCGTAGCCTGTTCTTCATCACCTTTGAGCCATTGCTTGGTTAAGCCATTCCAAAATTCATAATTAGCCTGATCCTCTATATGCTGTTCTTTGAACCGGGCCAGGCGCGCATTACTGTCGCGTCCTGTTTGAGTTCCAATCATATACATATATCCATCCTTCTTAAAATATCCTCCCTGGCCAAAATTACTATTGGACGAAAAACGTACATTTTCACATTTTGCCCATGTTTGGCCGTTATCGATAGATTTATACATACCTGAATAATTGGTAATCCAGCCTGTCCAGTTTTTTATATTAAAATAATGCACATAATCTATATTATTTGCGCGGATAGCTGCTGTCGGAATAGATGTCCAGTCTCCATTACCCGACGCATCTTTTCCTCCATATATAATTTCGCGGGCATTACCCGACGCATCTACAGCCATACTATTGAATGTCAATCCATCTTCAAGATCATTATCATCCGAAAAGGCAAGAACATTACTGCGCCAACTCCCGCCGTTAGGACCGGGAGCGGCAGAGTTAGGCGAAAAGTCGCGCCCGAATGTATCCCCAAAGAAAATCCCATATTTTCCCGGATTCATTTCCCAGATAATACCCAGATCGGTTCCTCCCACATTCCATTTCTGCGCTGTATTATTCGGGCTAGGGAATTGTTCGCCAGACATAGGGCTCCCTGTTACACGTGCCGTACGGGAAACCTTACGAATAAAAAACCCCCACCGATTATCTATAGTCAGAACTTTTTCTTTCGATTTATTTCCGCCCTTGTAGTAAGCAGTCAATAATAGCCGAAAGGATTCGGGATCTGTTTTTTTTACCACATACCTGAATAGATAAGAAGCAGACAATTCCGATTTTTCTATTTTCGCAGAATAACTCTCCCCTCCGCTTTTTGTAACCAGCAGGTAATCTATCTCTCCTATATTTTTAAAAGTAAGTGTCGTAGAAACTGCTTTTGTTTCCTTATCAGGTACCAGTTCTGCTATTGAAACTGTAATTTCGTCAATAGGGATATAGGGTTCATTCTCTTCATCTTTACTACAAGAGTAAAACCCTGAAAAAAAGGCCAGCGCCCATATATTAACTATATATTTAAATAATCGAGTCCTCATATTAATATATTATTATTCCAATTCCGCTCTCATCAGGAACACATTATATGGCCTCCACATCGACATCAGAAAATATAAATTATCACCATCTAATGATGCCGGATGTATATACGAACCATATAACTGAGGGTATTCTTTCCCTGTCGCCAATATCTGAGGTTCGCTCCACCGGCCGGTCAATTCTTCCGCATAACGTATAGATATATTATATCTGGCTGCGCAGAAATATGTTATAATCCAACATTTATACTTGTTATGATATACAATAGACAGTTCACCCACTGTATCTTCAAACAGGTTAGTAGCTTGAGATTCATCACCTCTGATCCATTTATTGAGGTCCTTGTTCCAGTATTCATACAAGGATTGGTTTTCTATATCTTTTTCGTTGAACCGTGCCAGACGTGGATTACTATGCCGGCCTGTTTCCGTTCCTATCATATATACATAGCCATCCTTTTTATAATATCCGGCTTGTCCAAAATTACTATCGGAAGTAAAATGGACTGTTGTACATTTTCCCCATGTTTTTCCATCGTCTTCCGATTTGTAAAGACCTGAATAATTGGTTATCCATCCCGCCCAGTTCCTCATATTGAAATAGTGCACATAATCCTTATTATTTGCCCGGATAGCCGCTGTCGGGATCGATGTCCAGTCTCCATTGCCCGACTTATCTTTTCCTCCGGGAATAAGTTCTCTGGCATTGCCATTTTCATCAGAAACCATGCTGTCAATCCTCAACCCATCTTCAAGATTACAGTCATTAGAAAAGGCTAAGACGTTGCACCGCCAGTTATTACCAAAGTTTGCAGGATCATCCTGATCGGGAATGAAGCCTTTACCAAAAGTATCGCCAAGAAAAATCCCATATTTTCCCGGATTCATTTCCCAAACAATACCGAGGTCTGTACCTCCCACATCATACACGGCGGTTGTGTTGTTAGGAGAAAGCAGATTTTCAGCGTCTACCGGAGTTCCTGTTATACGGGCAACCCGCTTTACTTTTTTTACTTTTAGATGCTTTCTATTTTTTGAAGTTCCGGGGTCTATTTTCAGATTGTTGCTCATCACAACTAAAGAAAAAAGAAATCCGCCCCAGAGAAATATATGCTTAATTGTGCGTGATAATTTCATATTAATATCATTCGTGAATTCTTCCGGAAGAAGACAATACCCCTTCGCTCAATTCAAGAAGGGGTATTATGGCTTATTTACAATTATTGTTTAGGCATTTCATTACCCCAAAGTTTAGAATCTTCACCCCTGTTTTTTCTCCATTCGTGACGCCACCGGTGCATATCCGGCACATTGATAAACGGCTTCAATTTACGCACTTCTTTCGATGGTGCAGGAGGTAAAGGGCAGGCTTCCGACTGATACCAGTATGCGACGGTAGCCAAATCCAATGTAAGATTATTAGCATGTCCGTGTTCTATACTTGCTTTCAAGCTTTTTTCGAAGAAAACAGGATCCTCTATAAAGAAGCGATATATATGTGTACGTCCCAGCCAGCCTACATCATTGTTTACACGGGGATATCCGAAGTATGGATGAGAATAAGCCTCTTTTGGACACCATGATGTATTGAACAGGTCTTCCGTACCTGTCCCCAACAATGAAGCATCTTCTTCTCCATCAATAAACCAAAAGTCGTCCCCTTCACCATACCAGATTGGAGAAGGGCAATGGACATAATAATTAAGTCCTACAAAATGTCCTTTACCTTTGATATCAGCAAATACATAATTGCGCTCGCCGGTTGTATTATTGTCCTGTTTTCCGATTACAGCCCATTCTGTTTCTCCTTCAGGCGCAGCCTCTGTCAGTTCCTGATTGTACCATGCATGGAAACGTCCCAGATCGGCCGGTAATTTTTTAGTCTCATAATAATCTACATAGAAATAAAATTTCTCAAGATTTACATCCGACTGGTTTTCAATTTCGATCCTGGCCCCCTTAGCAAAAGGCATGGAGAAATACGATACCATCGAGGTGCCATTTGCAGGGCCTGCTGTAATAGGCAACGCCGAGTAGTTGTACCGTTCATTCCATCCCTGACCAAAGAATGGCCCGATAGGTGATTCAACAGAAGGATAGGTATTGCCATCCCAGTACATACGGATTATAACGTCACTACGGTTCAGAACATGGGGTTCGGGAGCCATTGTTATCCATATATGGTTTATAATACCGGAACCGGATATATCTGCAATTATACGTTTCTCCCCCGGACGTATATCTGAAAGATGATCCAAAACTCCTCCTGCAGGATCATTACTGCTAATGCGACGGTTTCGCATACCGTTTTTTATTTGCGATAGCTCATACATAGTTCCCGGAACGGGATTTTGAGCTACTGAATCCGGCATACAAAATGATGTAAGTAATAAACAAATCAAGACTAGCTTTAATGATTTCTTTTTCATGATAATAAATTATTTATCTAAAACTTCTCAAGATCTGCCCCTCTAAAAAAGAGGCAGACCAAGATATTAATACTCACAGTACACGATCAATCAAATTTCAGAGGAAAAGTAATTTCATCATATTCTGAAATAATAATCATAGAATTTATGTTATAGAATTTTGCCCATTGAATATTGTTGGGACCGGCCTGCAGAGTTATATGTATATTACCTTCGTTATCCGGAACAATATTCTTAATCATTGCTATTCCTGATTGATTATGAGCTGTACTAAGAGTAGTAGAACCTTGATTCTGGCCTTCAACAATATATTCATTCTCTGTTCCATTATCATTTATAGCGGAATAAAATATAAATGAATATTTAAAGCTTTTATTCAAATTGGAAAGCTTGAAGCCTGCAGAAGCGACCCCTATACCATCGTTGAAAAACATATCGTTAGATACCTCTGAAGGAAATCCAAGTGTGTTAGGGATATCTCTGATTATTTCAAAATCGTTGAAAGAGCCTACAATTTCTATCGAATATCCTGTATTCTCTCCGTCTCTGGTTAACAAATTCTCGAGTTTCCCATCTCTGGGTCTTTGAAAATTGTTGAAAGGTGATGGAGATAAGACCGGACCAAAATCGATAAAGACTGGTTCAAAGTCAGGCGCTTTCATCACATTCAAAGTTGAAAAATATTTTAGACTCCCGTCTTCCGACTCCAATTTAAGTGTTGTTTCTCCAGGAGTAAGACCTTTAATAGTCACAGAATTATCCGAGTGAGATTGCAAGGAAGCAAGTCCTCCATCAGATATGCTCCATACAAATTTTTCTTTTGCCGTTTCTTCACTATCAAAGACGGGATGTATTGTTACATTATATTTCTCTGCAGTTTTCACTGTTATATTCTTTTGAGTAATCCTTGCATATTTAGTTGGGAATTCAGGCATATCATCATCGCTCTTGCAAGAATTGATTACCAAAACTATTGAAAGAATATAGAAAATATATTTAGAAGATTTCATAAGATAATATTTTATATTCACTATTATTTGTATCAGTAAGAAGAACCGGAGCGGAAACTACCGATCCCGGTTCTCCCTGTTTGAGAATTAATAACCCGGAGCCTGAATCAGCTTGGGATTAATATCAATCTGGGCTTGTGGCACAGGCCACAGATACATTTTTTTGTAAAATCTACGATTTTTGTAAAAAGTACGTTTATAGAATGCATCAGGATTATTAATATCATCACTTTTCGCAGACCCTTTAAAGTTCATCCCGTAATACGGACGATTAAGTTCAGTTTCTGCAATTTTCCACCGACGTACATCATGAAAGCGAATACCTTCACAGTTAAACTCCACCCGCCTTTCTTTTTGAATCAGCTTACGGATTTCGTCCTGAGAACCTGATGTTACATTCGGGATTCCGGCTCTCTGTCTTACATCGTTGATGTATTTTAAAATATCCGCATTACCCGGGTCGGATTCATTCAGAGCTTCGGCATAACCTAAGTATGCTTCTGCCAAACGGTAAAGAATGCCAGGCTGATACGGATACTTCCCTTCCCGGGGAAATGCATCCAAGCTGATTCTTTTTCTTACATTATAGCCATTTTGCGGAGCATCGAAAGTATTTCCGGTATCACGTCCTCCATTCTGATAGAATTCGACTCTCCTGTTGTCTACTCCGAGCCATGCTTCATTATAAATTACAGACACATAGAAACGTGCCTCTCTGTTGCAATACATGTTAAATGTACCCGATAAAGTCACTTGCCCTTGTATATTATCTGGTCCTAAACCTCCTTTCCATTTGGTATTCCGAATTTCTCCGCCTGTAGAAAAACCACTTTCAGAATATCCCGAGGCAGCATTTATTATAGGCATATTATTAGAGTCATATCCCAGTATCGGACTCATCCCATTCTTCATGTAAAACGCATCTACCAATTCTTGCGTTACTCCCATTCCTGCATTTCCGTTTATTCCCTTAGGTAAATGATGGGCCTGCCAATTTGCCAATCCTTCATAATAATCCCTGCCCGGATCCCAAGTTCTACCAAATATAATCTCTTTGTTGCCTTCCGAAAACTTTTTCAAAGACATATTATAATATGACATAAACGGATCTATTGTACCATCATTATTATATTCCTTATATAACTGATAGCCATTAGCATGAGCCAGATCAATCAACTCTTTATGAGCTGTTGCCGCACGGGCCCACTTACCGATCTCCGCTGTAGGTTTGAATAAATTGACCCCATCACTATTCTTCCAGTCTTTAAGATCCGGATTTCCGTTAAATAAAGGACTTGCTGCAAAAAGGAGCATACGGGCTCTTACAGCATAGCACATTGCAGAAGTAGCTCTACCCCAATCAGCTTCTTGGGTATAAACTGCAGGCAGGTTTTTAGCCACTTCTACCAATTCATTATCTATCCAGTTCACAATATCATCATACGGGGTTTGAGTAATCATCAACTCTGATTCCGGAGCATCAACAGATTCTATAACCCCGGGCTTGAACGGGATCGGACCATATATCTCCAGCATTAACGCATAGTAATACGCAATCAGAAAGCGGGCTTCATATTTCATTCTCGTGACATATTCCTCGCTCATACCCTGTGCCTGATTCGGACGCGCATTTTCTATAAATATCAATGCACTCCGTATTTTTTGAGGAAAAGTAACCCAATAATAGGGATTCCATGCCGATTCGGGATTCCAATCCCCGGCAGTGTATGCATACACATTTTTCCATCCAAAAGGTTGCCACTCTGATGGAATAGTAATGTCATCTGACATTATGTTCCATCCCTGTTCTTTAAAATACCCCCACATCGGATTAGGTACCCCTGAATACACACCTGCAAGCCAGTCTTCAGTTCTGATTTTATCAGAAAATATCATCTCCATCGTCAGATAATCATCAGGTTTCTTATCCAGAAAATCGGAGCATCCTGTTGTGCCAATTATTAGTAATGAAGAAATAAGGGCCAGTATTAAATATTTTATATCTTTCATATTCATCATTATTTATTGGAAATTAATACTTAATCCAAATGATATGGACTGAGTCATAGGATACTTAAGCCCATCCGTCGTGGCTAATTCCGGATCCCATAATTTAAATTTAGAGAAAGTAAAGATATTCGAACCCCTTGCAAAGAGACGCAGGTTTTCTATTCCGGCCGGTCTCATCCATGTCTGAGGTAATGTATATCCAACCTCTAAAGTTCTCAGGCGCAAAAAGCTCATATCCCTCAACCACCAGGTAGATGCTTGCTCGTTGTTGGTATTGGCTCCATAAGTTAGTCTCGGCCAGAACACATTCTGATCCGGATTCTCTTTAGTCCACCGGTCATCAATATTCGTGAAAATATTCCCTGTTGCACCTAAAGCGGTACCTGGCAACCAGTTTTCACCACCAAGCATCTGATATGTATTTGCTGTACCCTGGAAGAAAAAGCCAAAATCGACAGCCTTATACCTGATATTAGCGCCAAATCCGTATACAATTTCCGGATTAAAGGTTCCCCCAATAGCTGTCCTGTCTCTTACATCAATCGAATTATCTCCATTCAGATCTTTATATTTGATATCTCCGGGGCGAACAGTCCCAAAAGTATGAGCAGGTATTTCCGGCTTCAGATTGCCATTAGCATCGAAATCATCTTCAGTAAAAAGCCCCTCTGCGACAAGTCCAAAAATTTGATTAATGGGGTGCCCTGTCTCTGCTCTATTGGTTCCTATAACAGCAGCAGGCTCATCTTTCTCTGTAATTTTGTTTCTGGCAAAAGTATAGTTTGCCATTGCCGAAATATACCAGTCGTCAGACAATTTCTTATTTGCATTTAAGGACAATTCAAAGCCTTTATTCTCTACTTTACCAAAATTGGCATAAGGAGTCTGCATAAAACCAGCCGAACCCGGAACTGTCCTTCTCTGCATAAAAATATCTCTTCGTTTATCCATGAAAACATCCGCCGTCAAATTGACAGAATTACCCCATAAACCAACTTCCAAACCCAGGTTAGTCTTAGTTGATGTTTCCCATGTTAATGCAGTATTTTCGGCATTACCTTCCGCTTTTCCTATACGATGGAAATTACTATCTGTCCCGAATGTATACCATCCGTAATTTTCATTAATTGTAGATAGATATGCAAACCTGTTATCCCAGATATTTACTCCAAGGATACTATTACCTACCTCTCCCCACGATCCTCTGAGCTTAAGGTTAGATATAGTTTTCGCGAGACCTTGCATAAAATCTTCCTGTGAAATAATCCAACCTAAAGAAACAGAAGGGAAAAATCCGAAACGATTGCCTTTAGCAAAATTTTCCGAACCATTATATCCAAAATTGAACTCCGCAACATAACGTGTATCATAAGTATATGAAAACCTTCCTGCGAATCCCTGGGTACGATAAGGCAACCGGTCCCAATATTCAGAACCTCTTTCCAGTTCCCTCTGATTATATAGAAACATGGAATTCACCGCATGTTTTTTGTCAAAAGTTCTTTCATAGTTGACTGCACCTTCCATATAGATACTTTGTTCTCCCCATTCAGAGCCAACATCATAACCTAGAAACTGTTGGCCATTGGTATATATAGACAGGACTAAATTCCCATTAGCATCCCTTTCTGTAGCAGGTGTATAATAATCCGGATTTTTACCTCTAACTTTATATGACCCCGAATATCTGTCAAAAGAGAAACTAAGTTTTGCACTTAACCCGGGAGTGATAAATTTCAGGTCTTGTTCAACAGACGCCAAAGATTCTATTTTGTGTCGGTTCAATGTTTCATACCCACGTTGTGTAGCCCAAGCCCATGGATTCTCCCTCGCATATACCCTTGGTATTTCTCCGGTTGAGTAAACAGGAGGATGAACATATGGGGGAATCCTGGACGCCTGATAAAAAATACCAACATTGGTTTCATCCCATCCGGGAGGGGAGTTGCGACTTATCAAATGCCCACCTAAATTAAATCGGAACAAGGTTGTCTTAGTCAGATTAACGTCTATATTTGAACGGACATTATAACGCCTGACTTTCAGAGAAGAATCCCATGCCTGATTTTTATCTCTCTCTATAATTCCACTCTCATCATAAAGCCCTAATGTCAGAGCATAACGTAATATGTCACTACCTCCGTTTATATCTAAATTAGCAGTAGTACTACTTGCATAATCCTTTGCTACTACATCCCACCAGTTAATATCCGGATATAACTCGGGATCTGTTTGATTTCTATAATTCTCGATAGTTGCATTATCAAAAATCGGGGATTGATTGGGATATGCATCCAGATACACATCGTTCATCAGTTCCAGATACTTCACAGAACCTACATACTTAGGCAGTTTCGTTGGTCTAGTATACGCCTGCTCTATGCGCGCGCTTACTTTTGGTGCTCCGATCTTACCTCGTTTTGTGGTAATCATTATCACGCCATTAGCCCCCCTAACGCCATATACGGCACTGGCAGCAGCATCTTTTAACACAGAAAATGATTCGATTTCATTCGGGTCCATATCGTGTAAGGAGCGCTCTATTCCGTCTATCAACACTAAAGGCTTAGAATTTCCAAAAGAACTCATACCTCTAATCCAAAAATCAGAATCATTAAACCACGGATTGCCACTTCGTTGTACAGCAATTACCCCGGCTAACTTCCCTGCAAGATTATTGCTGACCGAACGAACCGGGGCTGTAAGTAATGATTGAGGCTCAACAGTACTAATAGCTCCAACAACAGATGCTTTTTTCTGGGAACCAAATCCGACAACCACTACTTCATCCAAGAAAGCGACATCTTCATCTAAGGCAATATCAATAACCTTTCTATTCCCTATTTCTTCTACTTTCTCTTTAAAACCAATACATGTAAATCTCAATACGGCACTATTCGATTTTGTACTAATGGAATAAGTTCCATTTTCATCTGTGATTACTCCATTTGTAGTGCCAACTTCCGTAACGACTACTCCGGCCAATAACTCTCCTTTCGAATCGCTCACACGTCCTGTTATTACTCTGCCTGACTGGGCAAAAGCAAAAACAAGGTTTAGGAAACAACACATCGTCAACAGGAAATACTTTCCATTTTTTCTTCGCTTTATGTGTCTCATAATAATCATAATTTTAGCATAAATATCTCATCTATATATTTTTTAATAAGATCATCCTTTTTATCGTACCGGGTATTGGTAAATTTCGTTTCTTAGATTTTGCTATTCAGGTCCCAGACTACAATTCATATATTATAAGCAAGTCCTATATAAAAAACTAATACCCGGTATCTTCCAAATCCTCTGGCATTCCTGCATATTAAATTATTCGATATGAATAACCTGCCCTTCTGAATAAACTCTGTCTGTTTTACCCTCTTCTTTTGCTTCATTAGTCAGATAACCCAGTAGTTTCACAACAAACCGATATTTCTTACTTGTATCGATTGTTATATCGCGAGATGTTCCTTCATTTTCGACTATAACTATTTCTCTGTAAATATTATTCTCTACTACCTGTATACTGACTTCCAATGGCCGTCTGAAATCATCTGATATATTTGCAGGAATCTGCCATGATAATTTGACAAGATTATTCTGCTTTGTATAACTCAAATTTTCAATCTTTGGTAAAGAATAATCAAATTCTTTATAATCAATGACATCTCTATCATAACAGCTTGTAAATGATATAATGGTGAGCGTTATGATCAGCATTCTAGCTATATTTTTCATAATCATATCTTTATTTTCAATATTAATACCCCGGATTCTGTGTATAATTACCTTTTGCCCATTTCATTTGAGGTAATGGAATTGGGAAATACTCATCTCTACCCGCTGTAAAGCGCGCATTATCCATCCATGAAAATCTATTTTTCTCAACAGCAAAATAATCATTCATCGTTTTTTCCAAAATACCCCAACGCTGCAAATCGAAGAACCGACGCCCTTCACAAGCCATTTCCAAACGGTTTTCCCATTGTAATGCTTTCATTGCAAAATCTTTTGTCCAGGTACAATTAGTTCCGGGCTTATATGTTTCACATTTGTAATTCAATATTGGCGATCCATCCGCTTTCCTCAAACGGATAGTACTTTTTGCCGCCCGCTCCCGAATTTTGTTGATTAACGGCAAGGCTTCATCCCATCTATCCAACTGTATGAGCGCCTCAGCTTTCCATAGTAATACTTCATCGTAACGAATCATCCTTTTATTCATCGAATTGAACTGCCAACCATCATACAACAAACAATTACAATTAGGATGTACCAATTCCTTTATTGATTTCAGATATCCATATTCAGCCGGGTTACGAATTGCTTTTTGTTCGAAGATCAGAAAAGGATCATATTTATAGGGTTGTCCCGGAACGGCGGCAGTATGACTAAAACGGGGATCGAATGTATTTTTACCGAAAAATTCGTTATCCCCATCAGCATAGCTACCGACATTGTAAGTATCAAACATTGGCAATCCGTCCGCTCCGGTCTTGAAAGCATTTCCCATTGTGTAACTCACATGGTGAAAACCACAGCATTGAAATCCGGCCCATTGCCATGGATGATTCAATCCTTCACTTCTGTTTATTTTTCCTCCGGTAGAGCTACCGTCATCGATCGAATATTGTATTTCCCATATAGATTCTTTCGTATTATTATCAAAAGCAATATCAAAATTATCTCCAAAATCATCGCACAAGCCAACAGCTTTACCTTCCTGCTCCGTCAACTTATTGAGATATACCAAGGCTTCTGTTAATCTCTCTTTATTGATGGTTGTTACACGGTGTCTTTCATCCTGCTCATAGGCCATAGAAAGCAGTACCCGGGCAATCATTGCCGTTGCTGCATTCTTCGTTATGCGCCCTTTATCCACTTGGCTTGCGGGTAAAAGATTTTCCGCGTCTTTAAAATCGTTCAACAGTTTTTCCCATAAGTACAGATCGTTTGGCATATCTTTTTCCCTGTTCGGTACTGATTCAAAAGCAGAGGAAGTCCCAACAACCTTCTCGTCAATATAAGGCACATATTTCCAGAACAGCTTAATACGATAAAGCGTAAAAGTCCGTATAAATTTCATTTCTCCCATTCTGGCGTTCCTGGCCGGAAATTCATCTTCAGTGATTGTCTCCAGTCTTTGCAAAGCTGTATTACATCTCTGTATTACCTGATATGATACATACCATGGGTAATCGAGAGGCCATCCATTTGGAGTTACGCCCACAAAGGTTTCCATAAAATGCCAGCCATCTCCATCCCATGTACCTCCTCCACCTTTATAAGAATCGTCGGAACGTAATGAACCTGACCACCAAGGAGCAAAAGGTGAATCCCAGGACGGTATATCTGTCATTCTTGCATATGCTGCCGTTACAAAACCTTCCATATCTTCCGGTTTTGTAAGCAAAGATTCATCTAATACCTGTTTGGGAGCCACATCTAAAAAATCGGAACAACTATTTGCCGTAAAAAAGAAGGCCAAAACGAATATTATTAATTTAAACTTTTTCATAGATACTAAGATTTAGAATGTAACATTAAGTCCAAATGTTAATGAGAATGGAGTCAAATAACCGTAACCGGGCATCTCCGGATCAAAACTTGTGTATTTATCTTTACCCCAGCCTTTTTTCAGAGTTAAGACGTTTCGTGCCGAAGTATAGATTCTTAAGTTCTGCATCAACATCTTACCTGATATTTTCTTCGGAAGTGTATACCCTAATTCTATATTTCTTAGTTTGAGGTAGGACCCATCTTCTACAAAATAGCTGGAGAAACGATGTTCTGCATTTTGTGTCGAATTAGATATAGCTGGAATATCTGAATC
This sequence comes from Dysgonomonas sp. UBA7710, assembly GCF_002482385.1. Taxonomy (GTDB): domain Bacteria; phylum Bacteroidota; class Bacteroidia; order Bacteroidales; family Dysgonomonadaceae; genus Dysgonomonas. Next base: position 323,610 of record NZ_DLFW01000047.1, read on the forward strand.
AGGGTTATCGAATGACCAGGCACCTAAGATTCTCTCCGGATGATTTTTATGAGCCGGTACAGTTATATTCCATAAGTCGGATTCTTGTTTCCAGATATTATTTACTTTATTGCCATAAACACCCTGGAAGAATATATTCATATCAAAATTGCGGTATTTAAGGTCAAATGTGATCCCTCCGAAGAAATCGGGATCTGTAACTCCGATATATGTTCTGTCATATACTTCGTCTACCACTCCATTTCCATCGAGATCTTTGTAGCGAATACGGCCGACAGCCTTTCCTTTCTGTTCGGCATGGTTATCAACTTCCTCCTGTGTCTTAAAAATGCCATCAGCAACTAAGCCATAGAGTATATTAGGAGTTCTTCCGGTAACAAGGTCAAGTACCCCATCGCCCGGATATTTATTAATTACGTTTTCGGGAAGATCTATTATTTTGGTTTTATAGGTTCCTATATTAGCCGAGATAGTGTACTGGAATGCTGATTTAGGATCGTTGCTATAACTAATGGAAAATTCTATCCCTTTATTATTCATATCAGCACCATTAATCCAAGGTTCGCCACCTTCGCCCATCGCTGCAATGTAAGGCGTTTGTACTAATATATCCGATGTTTTCTTATAATAATATCCTAACGATCCGTTGATCCGTTGATTAAGGAATCCGAAATCTACAGCCAAATCGGTCTGTGTTGTTGTTTCCCATTTGAGATCCGGATTACCCAACCATGTTCTTCTATAGCCCGAATATAAAGGCCCGGTCTCGTTCCCTTCTATAGGGTAAGATGTCCCGAAATAATCGGTTGTGAACGGAGTGGATGTATAACCTCTGGGTAAACCTTGTACACTCCCGTTCGCTCCCCAACTGGCACGCAACTTAAGGTCAGATATAAAGTTAAAGTCCGCCATGAAAGGTTCGTTATTGATCCGCCATCCTGCCGAGAATGCAGGGAACGTCGCATAACGATTATTTGCACCGAAAAGTGAAGACCCATCCCGACGCAACGTGGCTGAAAACAAATACTTTGTATCATAAACGTAATTGGCTTTTCCAAATACGGAGAAATATGTATACTCATCGGCAGAACTTCCAAGAGAATATTTTGATCCGGTAGTTATCCCTAAGTGAGCAAAGTCACGGTCTTCAAGATAGACACCTTCTCTTCTCGCTGAAAACCCTTCCTGTACAAACCTTGTCAGTTCTACTCCAAATACGGCATCAAGGCTATGTTTCCCTTTGTTCATATTATAAGACATCGTATTAGTCCAAACATAGCTAAGCGGATGAGACTGGCTACTTCCTACATAGTTTTCGCCGTCACTATTCCTACCTCCGTTTTCGGACCAGGCACGATCCAGAGTCCTGTTATATGCATTCCCGTAATCGACACCAAACTGTGTGCGGGCAGATATTCCCTTCCAGATATCAAGATCCAGAAAAATATTACCAATCACTTTTACATAATTATTAGTATTATCCCTGTTGTTTGTCAATACACGTACAGGGTTTGTAAAATCGTCAAAACCAGCAGCTCCTGCCCATCCTCCATTGACGTCATAAACGGGAACCGCCGGAGGCATAATCATAGCCCAACGCATCTCGTTGCCATCTCTGTACTGCAAATAAGATACAGCAAGATTTTCTCCTATCTTCAACCGGTTATTTATCAGATTATACTCAGTATTGACCCGTATTGAATACTGTCTGAAATATGTATGAATTTGCGTTCCCTGATTGTCGTAATAGCCTAACGAAAATAAACTTTTCGATTTATCCGATCCACTGGAAACCGTTAATTGATGATTAGTCATTATTGCTGTCCTGAGAATCTCATCCATCCAGTTTGTATCAGAACCTCTTACCGTTTTGTCGGCATTAAGCCATTCAGCCGGCCGCGCCGCATCCAGTATAGCTCTTCCGTTAGCATCTCTATGCCATGTGAAATCGTAGGTAGATGGTAACGACATAGCCATCCCATATATCTCTTCGTCATATGCCTGCGCTCTGAAAGTCGCAATCCCGTATTGTTCAGCATTCATCAGTTTCGGCTTATTCAATACGGTATTAAAAGAAACGCTTCCATTATATTCGACCTTGGTTGTGCCAGCTACTCCTTTTTTAGTCTGAACCAATACTACCCCTCCTGAAGCCCTGGCTCCGTATATACTTGCAGAAGCCGCATCCTTCAAGACTTGAATAGACTCAATATCTCCTGAGTTTATATCACGAAGATTCAGGTTTTCAGTTGGCATCCCATCTAATACTATCAAAGGCTTAATTCCTCCCGATAAAGATGAAAGTCCCCTGATTTGTATATTAACTCCTTCTGCCGGATCACCTCCGTTAGTAGTAATATATACTCCTGAAAGTTTTCCCTGAAGAGACTTCATTGCATTCGCTGACGGATTTTTTGCTAAATCAGCGGCATTGGCAATAGATAGTGATCCCGTCAAATCAGCCTTCTTCTGAGTCATATAACCGGTATAAATCACCTCTTGCAACATGGTAGCATCGTTCTCCATATTTACATTAATCGTGCTCTGATTCCCGACTATAACCTCAATTGTTTTCTTTCCAATAAAGTTAAAAATCAAAATAGCTTTGTCTGAATCGACTTCTAATGTATACTTCCCATCAATATCAGTCATCGTACCTTTTTGAGTGTCCTTAATAAAGACACTCACCCCGGGCAGAGTCTCTCCGGTTTCAAGTTCAAATACCGTACCTGTAACTATTCTTTTTTGGTATGTCTCATCAGTACCGTTTATCGCAAACAGGCCAACTGATGTGAAAATCATTAGCATTAGAATAAGTGCCTTTCGATACATGTTTTTCCATAGTTTTAGAAACAATATAATTCTGAGATTACATAGCAGTTCCTTTTTCATAATTTTTAGTTTAAGGTGAAACAGTGTAAAAAATCTTATTTTTGATTTTAAAGATTATAGACAGGAAGAGTTTAGAAGAAAACTCTTCCTGTTTTTATATCAACCTTCTATTTATAAATAGGGCCATATGTATTACATGCCCTATAATCAGAACCTTCAGGATCAGAGCCAAAGGCACTCCATGCCGATGGACGGAATATCTTATCCTCATCCACATTATGCATACAGACAGGGATAGAACACATGGAAGCAAGCGAAATCAGATCTGCTCCGATATGTCCGTAACTGATAGCTCCATGATTGGCTCCCCAATAATTCATAACAGAGTACACATCTTTAAAATGGCCCTGTCCGGTAAGTCTGGGCACAAAGAATGTAGACGGCCAGGTTTTATCTGTACGCTGATCAATAACACTAAATATTTCTTCAGGGAATGTAGCTGTCCATCCTTCTGCTATCTGAATAACAGGCCCTTGCCCTTTCACCAGATTAATGCGGCACATTGTAACAGGCATTCCCGCTTTTGACAAAAGCTTGGAAGAATAACCACCTCCACGGAAATATTCTAAGGAAGAAGGCCCCCACTTTGTCGCTTTAAGCATAGCGTTTACCTCCTCTTCATCTATTTCCCAGAAAGGTTTCATTACAGGTTTACCATATTTGGTCTGCTCTCCTGTAGCATCCAAAGTACAGGCTCCGGAATTAATCAGGTGGATAGCCCCATTCTCCAACAAGCCGTCCGGTTTCCAGCCTGTAACCCTTTCCAAAGCTGCAGGACTCCAATATGTTCTTACATCTGCAAATATCTGAGCCGTATTTGTTAATAATTTACCAAATAACATTGATATCCCATTCAGATGATCATCCTCTGTCGCAAATGTAAAAGGCTCACGTATGCCATTCCAGTCAAAAGATGTATTAAGAATTGCTTCAGAAAAATCGCCGTTCGGAAGAAAATCTGTCCACTGGCGCTGTCCCTGGAATCCTCCGGCAATAGCGTTGTGCCCCATTGCTTCTTCTCCAAATCCCATATCCCATAACTTATCATTGCCTATCATCAGATCGCGCATGATTAAAGTCATTTTCACTACAAATTCCCAGTCTTGGTCTTTCTGCTCACGCGAGCGCCGGATTGTTTCAGGATTATGATCCGGCAATTCATTCACAACACAGTTTTTCTTGGTCCAAGCCAGCGCTTTTTCAAATTCATCCTTATCATATATCTCCTGCTGAATCCTCCGAAGCACTTCGGAACAATCTACATATTCGGTACGCATACCCAGATATTCCTGAAGAAAATCAGGGTTTACAATAGATCCACCTATCCCCATCGAGACAGATCCGATAGCCAAATAAGATTTCCCCCGCATGATGGCTACTGCAAGGCCTGCTTTAGCAAAACGTAACAGTTTTTCCTGCACATCTTCAGGTATTACAGGATCGCCCATATCCTGAACATCACGCCCGTAAATACCGAAAGTAGGGAGGCCTTTTTGCGTATGTGCGGCAAGAGCAGCAGCCAGATATACAGCACCCGGACGCTCAGTGCCGTTAAAGCCCCATATTGCTTTTGGTATCAAAGGGTTCATATCTATTGTTTCTGATCCATAACACCAGCATGCTGTTACGGAGAGAGAAACTCCAACATTTTCCCTTTCAAACTTCTCTGCGCAGTCAGCCGCTTCTTTAACACCGCCGATACATGTATCCGCGATGACGCATTGCACAGGTGATCCATCCGGATAGCGAAGATTTGTGCTATAAAATTCAGCAACTCTTTTTGCCATATTCATCACTGTATCTTCTAAAGACTCACGGATACCTCTCCTGCGCCCGTCAATAACAGGGCGAATCCCAATTTTTGGATAGTTCGTTTTTTTCATTTTTTACTTTTTAAATTTTACTTTTTCTTTATTGTTTCTCAAGGGTCAGTATATCGAAGTGAAATTTTGATCCCCTCTCTGTTTTTTTCACTTTAATTGAAATAGAATTTGTATGTCTGGTAAGAGTAAATATCCCTAACTCTGCATTCTCCATTTTTTCTTCAGCCTTACTGTATACATCTTCCCACGATTTTATTTGCTTTTGTCTGTTCCAGACTTCAAAAGCTCCTCCATCGGGAGTTTTATAATAGGTCAGCTTAATTTTATAGACGCCCTCAGGTACTTCATCCAGCATAATACGCACCATACCTTCATTTTCAGTATCCGCGATCAAGCGATCTTTGTTTTCAACTTTCAGTCCATGGCCGATCGACAAATTCATTAACTGTGGATAAAAGATATGTGTAGAAGGCTCATAGACCGTACGCAGTTCTTCGGTCGGAAACACACCACATTCAGCAGGTTTTGATCCGTAATAGAATGCCAGAGATGTATAATCGACAGGAAATCTGTTTTGCTCAGGTCCATGTTCGATCGTAACCAGAAGGTTCTTATCGAATGTAACTTTATCCGTCATAAAAAAACGATATCCTCCGGTGCGTGCCATCGGTAAGGAATAATCGAGAGATCCGTGTATGGGTAAACTCACCCCCCGATCCCATCTATCGAGTAAAGCATACCATCCTCCATTGTAATAATCCTCCGACCCTGTACCATGCATCCTCAATTTATTATCGACCACAGTAGAATCATCTCCTTCGAAAAACAGAGTCATACCCGGGCGTAAAGCTTGAGCAATATGTATTATCCCTATATAATGCCCCCGATCTTTGATGTCTGCAAATAAATAGGGTTCGAATTCCTTTGGGTCAATCTCCCGGCGCCAGATACTATATAGGCGACCTTCTTTTTCGGGGTTCTGCGCTTCTTTTGTATAAAATACCCTGGCTTTTACTTCTACCTTCGATTGATTTATATCCTGCCTTTTTTCATATACAAGGCTCAGCCTCGCTTTTTTACTGTATGGCATAGGGATATATGAATAGTTGATTGACTGAAAAGAGCCTAATAGAAGGCTTTGCATGGCTGGCTTTCCGTATGCGTAGCCAAAGAAATCGGCGGCGGGACTGTAAATAGCAGGAGACTCATCATCATCCCACTGCGCTTTCAATATAATATCTTTATATTTACCTTCCAGAGCCGGACTAAAATCCAGTTCGATACCAGATATACGTCCTCCTTCATTGGCTGAGAAAAAAGGAACAGCTTCTCCTGGAGCAATAAAAAATTCTTTTGTTTCTACCAGCTGTTCAGCCCTATTCAAACTAGTTAAAGGTTTAACTTGACAGAGCCAAAAATTACAAGCCGTGTTTAAAGCCTCTTTTTGCTCTGTATTCCATACCATACTGAAAGACTCTGTTTGCGCATTCTCCGGATAAGGGCGGTATTGTATCTGATGAAACATGATCTTCTCTCCACAAAATACTATTTTACATGATTTTGCAAATTGAATAGGTACATAACAATAGTATCCTCCTATTTCATTTCCGCAAACCGGATTAACAAAAGGAAAAATCTTTCCTGAAAACAAGTCTATAAAAGGAATACTGATACGTGGCGTTTTTTCGCCATCAATATAGAATTGTATTGTATCTGTAGTCGGTGTGGGCGTCCAAATACGATTAATAACGCCAGGTCCTTTGTAATCGGCCAATACCAATTTCCCATTTTCCTTGCGTAGATAGGAATATTTTCCCGAAAAACCATCATCATTGTTTCCTGTACGGTCATAACTTGATTCTTGTTCTATTATCCCGGTCCGGTATTGTGGCAATAATGCAAGATCGTATAACTGCTCCAATTCACTGACCAGTGTAATAGCACCTGCATTTTTCTTCTTTTGTGAGTATGCAGGAAAAACAAGTAAAAATCCGAAAATAATAAAAATTAATTTTTTCATATTTAGTATATATTATCTGAATATCTCGACGCCAAATTTATCACGGATGCGGTTATATACCTCAGCAGCAGCCCCATTACCCCAATCGTAAATAGTGAATTCACCTATACCTATCCCATCCTTACTTGTCCGGCCGTCGTGCCCGTAGTTTTCCATCGTAAAGCCATAGTCTTTTTCATTGAAGAATGGCCAGACTCTTTCCCATTGCTCTTTGGCTAAAGGATTTTCTGGACAATACATCATTGAGAATGAAGCCCGGATCGCAGATAAACCCCGCTCTTTGTATTCTTTTTTATTCAGCAGTTTTCCATATTGAAGAATCGTTTCGGCAAAAAGGCTTTGACGAGAGTCATTCCATTCTCCGTCTGCATTCATTACACCAAATCCACCCACTGCATTTACATAAATATAGGGAGGCTGCCATACGGTTTGTGTCATAAGCATCTCATCAAGTGTGCGCTGACCAAGTTTGAGATATTCCTTATTCTTAGTTATTCTATAGCTTTCGAGAAGAGCTTCCGCTGTCCAAAAGATAGAAAAATTACATTGCTTGTACATATTGTTCCTCTCCACTTTCTTCCCTACCCACTCCGGTGTTCCCAGACGGCAACATGACCAGTACGTTTCAAAATCCTCCCACCGTCCGACAGGCACAATCTCCTTACATACAGCGTCTATCGCTCTTAATGCAGATGAACGATATTTTTCGATTTTAGTCAACTCATACAGCTTGAGCAAGAAAGTAACGCTCATTGATGTCTCCGGCGAATCGTTAAGATATTCCATCGGTTCCAGAGTTTCCAGATCGAGCCATCCCGGGAAGAAACCTTTTGCATCCTGCTTTTTTAATAAGGCGTCTGCGTATTTCCGGGTATATTCCAGTAACCGTTCATCTTTCTCTAATTCTTCATACCAACGCAGCATCAGGGTAGCAGTCCAACTCATATCCAGAATATGGAAAGGAGATTTCCGGGCATCCCAGGTGTATGGATTTCTATTGGAGTTTCCCCAATAATAAGTATCCCAGCCTTTCGAACGATTATATTGCTTCCCTTCAGTTTCTACCGTTTCCATCTCCGTACCGATCAACCCATAGAAAAAACCTTCTTTCATGCGAGCGGCCAAAGCTAATTCTTTTGAGAGTAGCGCCTTATTCAATAGTTCCTTATCGCCTTTGCGACGGGCATAACGATACAATCCACTTGCCGAACGCAAAGAACTAAACCATGCCTGATTCCATATCGACCGAAACTCCCTCTCATTTATTCTGCCGGGGTAATTAGGGCTTTGAGTTGTATTTACGATAAACACCGGAGCACCCACTTTCTTGTCACCTAACATAAATTCTTGCCAAACGGCATCTTTCCATGTATTAAATGCCCAGTTATAAGTGTAATCAACATAAGGTTCCAAATCTCCTTTTACCGGATTTCCTTCTTCATATAGTTTCTTTCCCCAATTTGTCCAGAAGAACTTTAACGGTCGGCGAAAAGGGTTTTCCAGATCTTCCTTATCTGTATATTTCATCAGATAAAAGCCGAATTCAACCCTCCCCTTAGGATATACTGCTCCTTCTTTGCGCTCATAGATAACATGTCCTGATACAAGTGTTTCACTCATACCTATTATAAGCTTATTTTCCGGAGCGATCATATCCATATACCATCGTGTAGGAGTTCCATTTTTCATTATATTGATATCCGGTATTACAGCCAGCCCTTGCTTATTATCGGTCACTATCATAGCAGGACTACGAAAAACATGTTGATCGATAATATTCTTCTCTCCGGGAGTAATATGAGGGGCCCAATTAAAGTCAGGGATAAACGCAGGCTGTATCGTTAGTTGCCAGTCATCTTGCTTGATTTCGGCAGACAAATCAAAGATAAGCCTGACATGAATCAAGCCTCTGTCTATATTCTTTATTTCCTGCTGCGGTTTAATCGAACCTAAACGATCAAACTTGATACTGTGAATTACTTCCTGAAATTCTTTTGGAAGTTTTTTCATCTCTAACAATTCTTCACTTAATACCTTAACAGGGAAAAAAAGACTTGAAATAAAAGATAGAAAGCCGACAACTAACAAATAATACATTTGTTTATTCATAACTATTATATTGTTGTATTCCTCTTATATATACTGTTTTATTAAAATGCATTGGTAATATCATCTATAGAAACTCCAAGCAGTTTTTCCGTTATTTTTGTCAAATGAGCAGGTTCTCCCACAAAATGGAATACATTATGATTATGAACCTGGGACTCATTTGGTTTGAGGAAAGCGGCCGGGGAGCAGCTCTCCACTTCCAGGAAAGGCCCCATAATACTGCCATCTTCAAGAGGTCCATCGTTATATGCATTCATAGCATCCCCAACAAGCGGATCTTTCGAAGGATTCCATTCCTGATTAAGATAAGTAGCACCTTTTTCCACATCGAAAGTAGTGATAGTCAATCTATTCAATTCAGGATCATAATTTCCGGCAATACCTTTTGTCCTGAATGAATTCAAACCTAATTTTCCCCGCTGAGCACCATCTGTCTTCAGATAGAGCGTTTCTTCTTTTACAGTTAATCTGCCGGCAGGAATTTCTCCGAAATAATCACTGGTCACGATTTTACCCATCGTTTTTTCATCACCCTTATTAAATGGAATAATAGTTACAGCTTTTGGTGCCGGGATAAACATATCCAATATCCATGTAGAAATCGTACCCGTAGCTTTAGTCCATTCAAAATCATTTTTATTGGTAATAATATTCCGGGTACTATATGCTACATATTTGACTTCATCAGCTAACCGGATACCTAGCAGGGACTTTATTTGCTCTCCATCTAATAATTCGACAGTACGGTCTACATTCAACTTAAATTGCGTTCCAAGAAAGTTTTTTACTTCCATTTCTTTTTTCATAACAACCCGTTGGCCAGTTGCCGAAATCAATTCCCATGGTTCTATATCAATAGGCTTAGGTGTATGCCAGTTATCATAGATCTGCTCCTTTCCCTTTTCGAAATAGACAGAGTATTTTCCGCCTTCAGGACCAAGCCAAAAACGATTTTCGCCTCCATAGCCATTCATATGTTCATCAGGAACAGCCTGTTCGAAAGCTTTATAGCCTATAAAACCCAGACTCCTGCCCCTTGGCCCGTCAACAGTACTGGTAAATACTTTTGCCTGATATTTGGGAGAGACGATTACCTGAGCATCATTATCCCCTTTCAGTATTACCAAACTGTCTTTTTCAGACAGATAATTCAGATCGTATCCGAATGTCCCTTTTTCATAATTTTCCATAGCGGTTTCTTTTCCCTTCTTGTTAGAATTAGCACAACTGAACAATAGGCCTAAAGCCAAAATCAGGGCTATAAATTGACTGATTTTAATCATATTATTATTTTTTTATATCTATTTGGTGATGTCTTCCCGAAACCAGACACTCCTGAATGTCGATTTCTCCGTATTTAACCTCCAGAAATGGCTTTCCATTTTTCAATCCCACATTCGCAAATCCGGTATCAGTAGAGAGAAAAGACACAAAATCATCCCCGATCCGGGAGTCGAAATAAATTGTCTTATCTACTGCATCGTAGCGGATACCGGTCAGTCCCTCCAAAAGAGCATAACTCGCCATTGCACGGGCATACCATGCTCCACATTCATATTCATTGAAAGGATTACGTATTTCTCCACTATAACGGTCACGGCATGCACGCACTATTTCCAAACCTTTCTCAACTTCGCCCTCGAACATCAGATGTGCTGCAACCTGATATTCAATACCTGTCCACACCTCATCACTATATACAAACGGGAGTTTAGGTTTACCTCCTTTCGGCCAGGAGCAGAGAAGCAGGCCACCTTCATTACCCATTGCAAACGTTGGGCGTTGAGGGTTCGCGTGTTCGCGTAAATCATGTTTCAGGTTATATTTATGCACGGCATTCAAGTGACTCGTAACTTTCGTTTTATCTATTATCTCAGGCATTCCGCATACAATTGACATCCACGAACCTAATATACCATCTGACAAACAGCCCTTGCCGTATTGATATTTAGGACCTTCTGCTTCCAATATTTTAAGAGCTTCATCCGAATAGCCCGAATTAAATGCCTGTACTTTGGTCGGATCGTCCGCATTCAAACCTTTCCATTGTATATTCTGAATAAAATATTCGCCATCGAAAAGCTTTGTTTCCATATATACTTTACTCTTGTCCATCAGCGCTTCATAACGTGAAATATCTTCTCCCAAATATTTTCCCATCAAACATATCGCCTGTAATGCTCCGGTATAGAAACTCGTAATCATACCATCAGCTCCCCAGAATTCAATATCGTAGGTATTATGATGAGGCTCTTCTATCGCCCCTACTTCACGCGGGTCCCATGTCCTGATACAGTAGTCCATACTTGCTTTTACGAAAGGGTACATTTCTTTGAGCCAATTATTATCACCCGATATACGCCATTCGCGATAGACCTTCATGATACCGCCGAGTTGTCCGTCCGCTGCCGAATGGAAATCGTGAATAACAGGACGTATAGGCAAATTGCTCCGGAATACCTGATGGCCTTCCTTATTTTGGCCTGCATAATATTCTGTCTCCCGCAATGTGCGTTCCATTGCCGGAAACAAATGAGGCACTGCCTGCGCATAATTCCAAACATGTGTACAGGAACCATGGCACGATCCCCAGGTATCTCCACATCCTTCCCAATTCCACATACGTCCATCATATTGGCGGAAGACTGTCGGAGATTTTAATATTGTAAGATTAGCAGTAACGGCTTCAACCACTTCCGCAGGAAGCGTACTATTATAAAAAGCCTCTGTAAATAGCTTAGTCTTTGATTTTAGATCATTATAGTTTTTAAGCCAGTAAGCAGAAACTTCTTTTATATTCTCAAATTTATTACTATACCATGGACGGTAATTCCCATCCCCTTTATTATCATAAGGATAGCATTTTGTTGTACCATCTGTGCATTCAGGGATATTTGGATAGTCCGATCCGGATTTAGGATCTCCGCCTATGCGCAGATTAGAGTAAGGTACATACCAAGCCATATAGAGTTTTACTGTTTTAACTTCTCCGGGTTCCAGTTTCACGGGAACAAACAATGACGCTCCGGTAGCCCCCTCTAATTCGGGTGGATTGTTTTCTATTGTTCCTGTAACGACATTATTCCAACAGATAGTCAGCGGGTCAAACCACCCTCCTCTGAACCAGTTATGATTTACCTTAGTTTCAGGATCATCAGTAAATATAGCAAACTCACCCTGATGGAAAGGTTCATCCCCGGCTCCGGACTGGTATAGAATAAAGCCATTTTCGTGTGATTTTATACAAGAGGTACCTTTCCCGTGTACATACATAAAATTGCGTGTATTGTACGAAAAAATTGCTTCGATGACAGTATCGCCTGTATTTTTGAATTCATACTCCAATCCCCCTACCGGCAGACTCGAGTTATCAGCATCTGTAGGGATAAATGGATTCCATGCGTTTATTTTTACATCCACAGGCATTTGATCGTCTTTCAACTCTATTTCGGCAAATGGAAAACGAGCAGTAAAGGTATTTTCCTTATAACGGGGTAGCCCCCATGTCCCACCTCCACCTAAAGCAGAGAGCGGCATTCCAAACTTTTTCCAGTCAGGGACCTGACCTTCTAAGATTTTGGTTGTATTGTTGACATCTTTTATATGAAGGGCCGCAAACATGGCAGGTTCATGAAAAACCTCTGGACGATGCCGCAACGACATATTTGATATCGCACCACTTCCTTCGAGACAAAACATCCCTGTTCCCATTCCCCCTATCGGGAAGGCAATCCGGTTTGTATAATCTCCTGTATATTTTTCATTATAGATTCTGGATCGTTCCCTATTACTTTTCTGAGTACAGCAAGTAAGAGATGCCAGCCCAATCACAGCCATACATAACAGGCTATGGTGTACTTTTTTCATAGATACAGTCTCGTTAAATTAAGGACGATGAATATACCTTTATAGAAGGTATCAAAAAGACATTAAGAGTAGATTATAATAAGCCTTCAGGGCTTATACGTTTTTGTTTTCTTACTTATTATCTTAAGAGAGACAAAGAAATATCTTATATATATTCCAGAACAGAATCTAAAGGGGGAGGATAAGGCTTACATCCCCCTTTAGATAAATAACCTAAATTATTAATTAACCTCTAAATCCTGCCAACCCGGTAATTTCGGAAATTTAGCATGTGGTTCACTCTGATACCAAAAAACAACTGAAGATATATCCGATTTTTGAGGCAGGTAACGTCCCCCTGCTCTCCAACCCAAATCTTGAATTGTTATTTTGAGATCTTTTTCGAAACGTACAGGATCCGCTATGTGCCATCTATACATACCGAAGCGTTGCTGGGAACGGTAAGTTCCATCGGGACGAATAACCTGATGTAATCCTGCATAAGGCGTACAAAACTCTTTATACTGTCCTTCACGGTCAAAATTGTAAGATCCACAGAAATAATCTTCCGCGCCGGTACCGCAAATAGTAGGGTATTTAGTATCTCCATCCATAAAGAATTTTATTTCTCCTTCGCCCCACCATCCATTATTATTTACTCCCTGAGCCATATATGTACCCACGTAATGTCCTTTTCCTTTAACTCCGTCAATCATTGTATAATCTGATGTTTCATTGTAATGTGTACGACGGAATTGCGCATGGAAGTACCCTGCATCAGCCGGAACATCAGTCAGTGTATAGTCGACTTGATAATAAAGTACCATCGCATCTTCCGGATTGACATTTTCCATTGTGATCTTACATTTCTTACGGAAAGGCATTGTCCAGTAACAATTGAATGCGCTTCCCGGATTAACGCATATGGCCAATGAGCTTAAAGGAGCATAAACACCCCATCCCATACCGAAAAAGTCTCCAACAGGACATTCTACCGATGGTTCTTTTTCATCGTCCCAATAAAAGCGCAGAATAGAAAAACGCCAGTTGCCTGTAGGTGTCATCCAAATATGCTGGATTGCCCCAGGGCCTTCAATCTCAGCTAATGTAAATGTTTCGCCGGGTGCTATATGAACATACGGATTAACTTTCCATGTTTGCCCGAGATCCCGAGCAGCATGGTGTGCATTCGCTACATTCCGTTTATCTCCCTGCATAGCCGGATCAGCCATTCCTCCTTTACCCTTCTCTCCTGTAAAATTTTCCGGGCTGATAGAACGTGTTTTTGCATTAGATAGCCGATGCAGATTACTCATATCCACACCAAGACCGTTAAACGCTTCTTGCGAGAATAAAAGCTGCGTTATAATAAAAAGACTAATTAGAAAACAAGTTTTTTTCATGGTATTTTATTTTTAGATAATAATTGAAAGTTCGGTTTAATTTTTTGCCGGCTTATAGCCATGTAAGCCAAAATATAAAATAAATAAGAAACATGCGAGCGGGATAAAAAAACCGATAGCCATATTTTCCTCACCTAATGCACCCATTATAATCGGAGAAAACGCACCTCCTGCAACAGCCATGGTTAAGAATGACGCGGCACGCTTTGTGTGCTCGCCCATTTTCACAAGCCCTAATGCATAAATCGTAGGAAACATAATGGACATGAAAAAGAAATTAATGTATAGGGCATATAAAGATATCTTCCCTAAAGAAAGAATAACCAGAACCATTGATATAGTACACATTAAAGCATAAAGAGACAAAATATGCTGAGGTTTGAATTTTGCCATAATAAAACTCCCCGACAGTCTGCCAATCATAAATAAAAGCATGCCTCCGAACGACAATAACTGGGTAGCCTCTATTTTTGATATATTATGATCCTGCTCCATCACATAATTGATAAAAAAACCAAATATTCCCGATTGCGCCATCATATATGCGACCAAAGCCGCTATCGCTAACACAAAATGCCGATGCTGAAATAAAGGTATGGCGTTATCATGTCCGGGTTCGGCAATTTCCTGAACAACTTCTTCATCGGACTCCTGTATATCCGGAAGTTTGACAAAAAAGAACAATACTGTAATAACCAATGTACAAATACCAAGCAGAATATAAGGCTTTGTTAAGGCTAATGTATCACCTTCTTCTGCACCGAAAATAAGAGCACCTCCGATAAGTGGGCCAAGAATCCACCCCAATCCGTTTAACGACTGGGACAAATTGAGCCGCTGCGCGCCACGTTCTTTCGGCCCTAACACTGTTGAATAAGGATTTGCCGCAGTTTCAAGAAAGCATAACCCGCACGCAACAACAAACAGTGCTATAAAAAACGGGTTGGCCGAATGAAGATAGGCCGCCGGAAGAAAAGAAAAGGATCCTACGGCGTAAATCAATAAGCCAAATATAATCCCCTTTTTATATCCAAAACGGCGCATGAACATGCCTGCGGGAACACTCATAAGACCGTATGCTATATAGGTAGAAAATTGCACAAACCCCGATTGGGCCTTGGTCATAGTAAACGCTTCCTGAAAATGTTTATTCAAAACATCAAGTAACCCATGGGCAATTCCCCACATTAAAAACAGGCTACTAACCAGAATAAAAGGGATCAAATAACTCCCTCCGCCGGGTGAGGCAAACAATGATAATTTCTTTTTTTTGTGTTTTTCCATTATAGTATTATTAATAAAAATATGCTTATACGTTTAACTAAAAATAAAAAAAATTTATCTTTTCTATTTTTGTTAATTTTCTCCGGGAACCACTATATTCGTTTGTAGGGTTACGCTTTCCACAATTTTATATTTTGGGTTCTCTATATATTTGAATAATATATCCAGAGTCCTTTCCCCCAATTCCTTCACAGGCTGCTCTATACAAGTAATATCTATATCTGCAAAAATATACTCATCAGGATTATCTATACTTACATATTTCAAATCGCGATAATTATCAAATTCTCTCAACGCAATTAATGACTGTACTCCCACCCTGTTGGTCGCAAAAACAACAGAATCGACCTTCTTATCCATCAATGCAGCTATAGCCTGCTTCACATTTTCTTCAAAATTCTCGAATGAGACAGAACGAACAAGATCACCATCAACAGCAACACCATTCATTTCTAAAGCTTTCGCATAACCTTCATATCTCTTCTTTATATTCGGCAAATTAATATTATAAGCCATAAAACCGATACGCTTACAACCCTGCTCCAACAGGATATTAGTCAATTGAAAAGAAGCCCCTATATTATCAATCTGAATAGAACTTACGGGCAAGCCTTCGATACCTCTATCCACTGAAACCACCGGCACTTTACGCTTTACAAGTTCCATCATAGCCTTTTCGCTATCCTGAGGTGGCACTACAATTATACCATCGACATTTTTTTCTATAAAAAGATGAATAAGACTTTCAAATTTGACACTCGACTCATCAGAACTACCGAACATAACCTGATACCCCTTTACCTCCGCAATATTTTCAATATGCCTGGCCAGTTTCGCAAAGAAAGGATTGGATATATCGGCAACAATCAAGCCAAGAGTCTTTGTCTTCCCTGTACGCAAGCTTCTTGCGGCCATATTAGGCCTATAGTTCATTTCAATTGCAGCCCGGCGAACTTTTTCTGCAACTTCCTTCCCAATACGGGAATCTTTGTCTTTTTCATTCAAAACCAAAGAGACCGTAGCACTGGACACTCCTAATTTTTCTGCAATATCTTTTATAGAAACTCTAGCCATAAATCTATTTTACCTAATCGATTCCACAGGGTTTTTGCACTCTTAAATAAACTAATAACGACAACCCATGATGCAAACATAATACTATTAAATCGTTTTAGCAAACTTACGGATTATTTTTTTTATCAGATTATTAATTTTAACATTTAACATAATTAAAAACATATTTAGGCATAGTCTACATATCGATTTTCTATATTTCGATTTTAAAGCAGAAGAAGGGCATCATTCATAGGAAAAAAACATAAACATCTGTTTATAAATTATATGATAAAAAAAGATAAAGCATTATGGTAAAAAAAGAATCATGTTAAATCAGAATTATATATTGTCAACGACGAAAATATGGCACTTTCTTCAATATTTATTTCTAATTAATTTATACATTTGTTATAGTTAATCGTTTTATTAAAATAGAAATACCATAAAGAATATTATTTCCATTGTTCTACTCAGCCTATTTACATTATTATCAAAAGCACAGCATGAAAAACTAAAATTCGAAAATATGGCGGCACCCGATACAAGTGAAATATGGATACAGCCAATTCAGGGGAAACCTGCAATGGCAATATGGGGACACACTAAAGGTATTTCTGTTGCTATTCCCCAACTAAACATTATGGCCAGAGGAATTATTACAAAAGAGAAATGAAGGAGCCCTTTAAAAATGGGAACCGATATATATCTGACACTACACCTGAATCTCCTAAGGACTTTATAAAAAAATAAGGACAGGCAAGTAAGCAGGTTATATCTATTCTTTTTTTCGAAAGATAAATTAATTAAAACCGTGATCCTGCACATTGCTCCTGTATTGTCACGTTTACTAAAGGGTTATGAATATTTACTAATAACCGGAGTTATTCTTTCCCTGCGAATAAGATGGGAAAGATAAGCATTGTTTTGGATACACATTGTTATCAATCAGAACTTAACTAATCGGGGCCACATGATAATCTTCTCTATGAAGGCTGGGTTCCTTTCCCTTACATGAATAAGCAGTACCGAATAGAAATATCACGCTGTCATATGATTATTATATCAGATTTATATGTACTTTTATCCGTAACATAAGAATCTTACAACTAAATGAAAAAGACACTCCTCTTCCTGCTTTGTATTATATACAATACAGCAGGATGCATATATTCAAAAAATGAGATTGACTCTCTTCTTAAAGTTCTGGATAAGACTATCTCAGAACGTCCTACATATATGAAGGAAAAGATACAAAGAATAGACCGGCTCAAATTAAAGCTAAATAATAGTCTTTCACTAAATAAAATATTTAGTATAAATGAAGATATTATTGCCGAGTATGAATCTTTTGCTTGTGATTCCGCCATTGCATACATTGATAAGAATATAGAAATAGCTAAAAAGTTAGACAATAAAGAATTTTTGTCGCAAAGCAAACTGAAGCTTTCTTTTGTACTATCCTTGTCCGGTTCATTTACGCAGGCTTTAGAGGAATTAAACAGCATAGAGTATAAAGAACTGCCCACGCATCTGAAATCCATGTATTGCTGGACATATATACGATACTACGAAAACCTTATAAAATATACAGACGACCCTCAATATGAGAAAAAATATCAGATTGAAAAAATGCGATACAGGGATACAGTCATGTCCTTTCTTGGAGAAGGAACAGATATGTATGTAAAGGAAGAAGCTTTCAAGTTTCAGGATGAAGGCCGCTACAATGAGGCTCAACAGATACTGTCCGATATATTTTCCAAACAGGAACTCCGGACACACAACTATGCAATGTCTGCAATGAGTCTGGCATTAGTAAATAAATATCTGAAAAATAGCGAATTGGAGGAAAAGTATCTTATATTAGCCGCAATAACAGATACTCAGCTTGCAGTGAAAGAGAATGAAGCACTTTTGGCATTAGCAATAAACCTATATAATAAAGGCGATGTTAATAGGGCATATAACTATATAAGAGCGGCTCTTGACGATGCAAATTTCTATAACTCCCGTTTCAGAAATACGATGATTGCACGTGTACAGCCTATTATAGAAGATACATACTTAAATAAGATAGAACAACAAAAGAAAAATCTAAAGGCATATGCAGTAGTTATCAGTTTGTTTGTTATTGTATTGGCTATTGCTTTATTTTTCATATACAAGCAAGTAAAAATAGTTTCCAGAGCCAGGAAAAACCTGAAAGCAATGAATGAGAAGTTAGCCAGTATTAACCATAAACTGGATGAAGCGAACCTTATAAAAGAAAAGTACATCGGTTACTTTATGAACCAATGTGCCGTTTATATTGACAAACTGGATGATTACAGAAAAAATGTGAATCGCAAAATAAAAGCCGGCCAAATTGACGATTTGTACAACATGACAGCTTCTACACGTAATCTGGAAAAAGACGTAGAAGAACTGTATATCACCTTCGATAAAGCATTCTTCAAGATATATCCCAATTTTGTGGAAGAATTCAATGCTCTGCTTAAGAAAGAAGAACGCTATAAGCTGGAAAAAGAGCAACTGAATACAGAACTCCGGATTTTTGCTCTCATCAGGTTAGGTATAACAGATGTCAATCAGATAGCCGTATTTTTACGTTATTCCGTCCAGACTATCTATAACTATAAAAGCAAAGTAAAAGGAAAAGCTACCATAGACAGTGAAAACTTTGAAGAAGAAGTAAAAAAAATCGAGGTATTTTCTATTAAAGACAACTCTATATAATTTACCAAAACCAAGAAATACAAACCAAGTAAATATCTAATAAATAGCACCTTGGTGGATATATGACTTGAAAATCATTTACTCAAAGGCTTACTTCGGACAGGAGTAAGTTTCTTTTGTAAATATATTTGTACATGGCTTTTTGAGGCCGTACACTAACGTAAGCATTTTGAGACAACCTGACCAAAAGTCGTAAAATCCAATACCTGATGAAAAACAAATCTGTTACAATCATTATTCTGTTCGTGCTGCTATGTTTTTTCATACCATCGAACGCTCAGAAAATCACTCCATTTAAAGACGGGGAAAGAGCCGTATTCCTGGGGAACAGTATCACTCATGGTGGACACTATCATTCGTATATATGGCTTTATTATATGACTCATTTTCCGGAAATGAGGATTAAGATATTGAATGCCGGAATTGGAGGTGACAGGGCCATTGACATGGTAAAACGGCTGGATGGTGATGTATTCAGTAAGAATCCCACAGTCATAATAGCCACTTTTGGTATGAACGACTCGGGCTACTTCGAATACAACGGAGATCAACCTGAAAAATTTGCAGACGAAAAGGTCAAAGAATCTTATGACGCATATAAGCAAATGGAGGCCAGATTCAAAAATCTGGAAAACACGAAGGTTGTGCTCATGGGCAGTTCCCCTTACGACGAAACAGCTGCTATAGAAGGAAACAATCCTTTCAGGAATAAGAATAAGGCAATGCTCAGGATAGTCGATTTCCAACGCGAATCAGCAAAAAATAACGGATGGGAATTTTTCGACTTTAACGAGCCTATGACGGCCATTAATCAACAATTCCAACAAAACAATCCTAAGTTTACCCTTTGTGGAACCGACCGCATTCATCCCGACAATGACGGGCATATGGTAATGGCTTATCTGTTCCTTAAAGCACAGGGATTTGCAGGTAAGGAAGTTGCAGATATAAATATAGACGGCTCAAAGATGAATATCATATCTTCTTCGAACTGTGAAATTTCCAATCTGAAAAAAAGTTCGACTGGAATGGCGTTCGACTATCTCGCAAAATCATTGCCCTACCCGATGGATACAATAGCCCGCGGATGGGGATATAAGAAAAGCCAGGCCGAAGTGGTAAAATCAGTTCCGTTCATTGAAGAAATGAACAGGGAGATACTATCTGTAAAAGGATTGAAAGGAAATTATAAACTAATGATAGATGAGGAAAATATAGGAACATGGCCTGCAAAAGATCTGGCAGAGGGCATCAACCTTGCCACGCTTACCAATACACCTCAGTACCAGCAGGCCCTCAGAGTTATGTTCCTGAATGAAGAACGCTGGGAAATAGAATGCCGTTTTCGTGAATATGCATGGGTACAGTTCAACTTTTTCCTGAACAAAGGTATAACCGATCCGAATACCAGGGAAGCTATTAAGATACTGGATAAATATAAAGGCAGTGATGGCTGGCTTAATGGCAGGCGTGACCTTTACTCGAAAGCGATGTTTCCTGAAGTAAGACAGGCATGGCAGGATGAGATGGATTTGCTTCTTTCAGCTATTTATGAAGTAAATACTCCTGTGAAAAGAAAGATAACTCTTATACGTGTAAACTAATACTGTGAATTGAAAACACATAGATTGTTTTGCGAATGAAATCTATTTAAAAGTTAATTGTAAGTAAGAGAAAATCAGAGAGTAAGTATATTAAAACCACTTCGCTTACGCTTGAATGAGGACTACAATCCAAATTCAAGCGGAGGGCGAAGAACACCCGGAGTAAAAGAACTTCGACAATCTCATAAACCAACGTATTCGAAAAATAAACCCAAAACTGATATATGAAGCGGATTTTTGCTTTTGTACTGATATCTGTGTCTATACTCGGAAAAATATCTTCCCAGCAACAGGCATACTTTGTCGACGGCTATCATGGCGGCGTCTACGGGCATTACCCGATGTGGGTGACCCAGTTTATGACAGATAAACTGTCACAACACCCCGAGTGGCGCATAGGGCTCGAAATAGAACCCGAAACATGGGATACGGTAAAAGTAAAAGAACCGGTTGCGTACAACAATTTCAGAAGTATCGTAACAGATAAAAGAATCGAGTTTACGAATCCTACCTACGCCCAACCCTATTTATACAACATATCGGGAGAAAGTATTATACGGCAGTTCGAATATGGTATTAATAAGATACATCAGCATTTCCCGGATGTGACTTTTACGACATATGCAGTAGAGGAACCCTGTTTTACAAGCAGTTTGCCACAAATTCTGAAATTGTTCGGATTCAAATATGCTGTGCTTAAATGTCCGAATACCTGCTGGGGCGGATATACGGCAGCCTATGGTGGCGAACTGATTAACTGGATAGGACCTGACGGAACTGCTATCCTTACAGTGCCGCGCTATGCATGCGAAGAGTTGGAAGAAAATTCCACATGGCAAACCACAGCATGGGGAAATTCCAAAGCCTACCTCAAGGCATGTTTCAACTACGGAATAAAAAATCCTGTCGGAATGTGTTATCAGGATGCCGGATGGAAAAACGGCCCGTGGCTTGGTCACGGAAACAAGGTAAGGAACAACTCTGTATATGTGACATGGAAAGAATATATAGAAAACAAGTCGGTAGGCAGTTCCTCTGATAATCTGCACTTTTCGCAGGAAAATATGCTGGTCAACCTGATGTGGGGAAGTCAGGTGCTTCAGAAGATTGCGCAGGAAGTACGTACATCAGAAAATAAAATCATAATAGCCGAAAAAATAGCAGCCATGGCGACTATCGAGAATAATTATACTCCGTTGCAAACATCACTGGACGAAGCTTGGCGTACTCTGATGCTGGCACAGCATCACGACTCATGGATAGTTCCTTACAACCGTCTGCATAAAAATCGCACATGGGCGCAGGAGATCACTCTGTGGACAAACAATACAAATAAAATTTCGGACAATATCATCAAAGAGGCTACCGGAACTTATGATTCTGAAAATACAACACCTTTCCATAATTCAGGCTTTGTGAAAGTATACAATACGCTGGCGACAAAAAGGTCGGAATTAGTTGCCATAAGCCTATCGGCTGCCGACATCAGGCAGGGATTGACGGTGTACGATTCGAAGAAAAAAAGAGTTCCTTCCAGATTCCGCCATGAAGGAGATTCCGTTTATCTCATTTTCAGAGCCGAGGTACCTTCTTTCGGTTATGCAACATACAGATTACAAGATGAGAAACCGCAAAAAGAGACGTATCCTTCTGTAAAAAATAATTCAAAAGGCGATTATATACTGGAAAACGATATGTATAAGATCGTTATCGATCCGGCAAAGGGAGGAACGATAAAAAGTTTGATTGCAAAAAAAGAGAAAAACAAAGAATATATCGATGCTACCAACCAATATGAGTTCGGGGAACTAAGAGGCCATTTTTACGAGGATGGGAAATATTATTCCACCGCCGACTCTCCGGCAAAAATAACAATATTGGAAGACAATGGTCTCAGAACCATCATAAAAATAGAAGGGAGTATTTCTATTCACCCCTTCACGCAGATTATCACTTTGAACAGTGGGCAAAAACGTATAGATTTCGACCTGACGGTAGATTGGAAGAGCAATGTCGGCATAGGCGAATACAAACAAGCTGGTAATTGGCGCGATAACAGGAGGGCATATGTAGATGACAGGTTCAAATTAAATATAATGTTCCCTGTCGGCTTATCTTCACCCAAACTATATAAAAATGCTCCTTTCGACGTATGTGAAAGCAATCTCAAAAATACATTTTTCAACACATGGGACAGTATAAAACACAATATAATACTTAACTGGGTAGACCTCATCGATAAAGACGAGACATATGGCTTTGCCCTTTTGTCAGATCATACCACCTCTTATTCTTTCGGAGAAAATTATCCGTTAAGCCTGACTGCCCAGTATTCGGGCATCGGATTATGGGGTATGGATTATAAAATAACAGGGCCCTTGAAAATGAAGTATGCCATGATCCCCCATACAGGGAAATGGGAAAAATCCCATGTGTCGACCGAAGATAACAAGTGGAATGAACCATTAGTGGCTTCACTTCTCGGCAAAACAGCCGTAGAAGACAAATCCTATTTCGACACCGGCAACTCAGGTTATGAAGTAACTGCCTTTAAAACTCACGGAGACGATCTTATTATCAGGTTATTCAATGCCGAAGGAAATACTTCCATACAAAAATTGAAGTTCGGGTTTCCCGTATCATCAGTAGAAGAAGTTGATTTAAGAGGAAATATAATCACAAAGAATGCAATTGATAAAAACAGTATATCGCTGTCAATACCCCGTTTCGGGATTAAAACATTATTAATAAAAAGATAAGATCGGATAATAATTGAAATGATTGATACTATGCTAAAAATGACAACAGCTCTTATAACGGTTCTTTGCCTGACGATAACAGGATGCACCACGGAAGTCAAAATAAAAAGTTCTGCTCCTTCCGATTATGTCAATCCGTTTATCGGGGCCAGTACCAGTGTAGGCGCTGCCGGAGTTTACCACGGACTGGGGAAAACATTCCCCGGCGCGGCCACACCTTACGGAATGGTTCAGGTTAACCCAAACACAATAACGGGAGGTGACAATTCGCCGGGTTACAGTTACGAACATAAAACTATCGAAGGTTTTGCGTTCACACAAATGAGTGGTGTGGGTTGGTTCGGCGATCTGGGAAATTTCCTTGTAATGCCTACTACTGGTGACTTGAAGATAATTGCGGGTAAAGAAGACGGAAGCATAAGCGGATATCGCTCCCTGTACGATAAAAAGACCGAAACCGCTAAAGCAGGATACTATTCAGTAAACCTGACCGACTACAATATCGGAGTAGAGGCCACAGCAGCGCCGCACAGCGGGATGTTACGATTTACATTCCCCGAACATAAACAATCTCGTATACAGATAGACCTGGCTCGAAGAGTTGGCGGGACATCTACATATCAATATGTAAAAGTAGTTAATGACAGCACTATACAAGGATGGATGAAATGTACGCCGGATGGTGGCGGCTGGGGCGATGGTGAAGGCAATACTGATTATACTGTGTTTTTCTATGCGCAATTCAGTCGTCCGTTAAACAAGTACGGGTTCTGGAGTGCCGATATACCCGACAATTGGAAACGAAAACTCAAAGATGTGATAAGCATCCCTTATCTGAAAAGAGTATCGGAAGCTAAAATTTTTAGAGAGATTAAGGAACTGGAGGGTAAGCACCTCGGCTTCTTTACCGAATTCGATACTAAGAAAGATGAAGAAGTGACATTGAAAGTAGGAATATCTTTTGTCGATATGGATGGTGCGGAAAAGAACTTCAAAGCGGAAATAGCAGACAAAAATTTCGACCTTGTCCGCAATGAAGCAAAAGAGAGCTGGGATAAAGAACTGGGCAAGATAAATATTGCGGGAGGAACCGACGATCAGAAAACTATTTTTTATACATCGCTTTATCACACAATGATAGATCCGCGCATATATACCGATGTAGACGGACGTTACACAGGTGGTGACAACCGGATATACAGCGATTCCACATTCACGAAACGTACTATATTCAGCGGATGGGATGTATTCCGCAGCCAGTTCCCTTTGCAAACCATCATTAACCCCCAATTAGTAAACGATCAACTTAACTCTCTGATTACCCTTGCCGAACAGAGCGGACGCGAATATTACGAGCGTTGGGAAATTATGAACGCATACTCGGGCTGTATGATAGGAAACCCTGCCCTATCCGTTCTGGCGGATGCTTATGTGAAGGGTATATGTAATTACGACATAGACAAAGCCTACAAGTATGCAGTGAACACATCGAAAAGATATGGTAATGACGCTCTGGGCTATACAGCTTCATCACTCAGCATATCCCATACTCTCGAGTATGCTTATGCTGACTGGTGTATATCCCGTATTGCCAACAAAATGGGCAATAGCGACGATGAAAAACTATTCAGGGAAAAAGGTCAGGCCTACAGGAATATTTTTGATAAGGAAAAGGGCTGGTTCCGTCCGCGGAAGGCTGATGGTTCTTGGGAAGAATGGCCTGAAAATGCGCTATTTAAAGAATGGTATGGCTGCATAGAATCTAATTCTTACCAGCAGGGGTGGTTTGTACCTCACGATGTTCCGGGTATGGTCGAGTTGATGGGTGGTGAAGATAAAGTTATCGCAAACCTCACAAACCTTTTTGAAAAGACTCCCGAGGATTTTTTATGGAATGACTACTATAACCATGCCAACGAGCCGGTACACCACGTTCCGTTCCTGTTCAATCGTCTGAGACATCCTTGGCTGACACAAAAGTGGACTCGCCATATATGTGATAAAGCTTATGCTAACAAAGTAGAAGGTATAGTAGGTAATGAAGATGTGGGCCAAATGTCGGCCTGGTATGTACTTACCGCTTCCGGAATACATCCTGTGTGCCCGGGAGACACACGTATGGAGATAACAAGCCCCGTATTCGACAAGATAGAATATAGGCTGGATTCGAAATACTTTAAGGGAGGGAAGTTTACCATAATAGCACACAATAATTCACCTGAAAATATATACATACAAAAAGCGTTGCTGAACGGAAAAGAATATAGAAACTGTTATATAGATTTTTCAACTATAGCAGACGGAGCCACCTTGGAATTGTTTATGGGTAGCAAACCAAACAAGGACTGGGGTATATGAAACTTGGAGAGGCTTAGAAATATGATGCGGAATAAATCACAAATACATTTTCTTATGGAATGAAAAAAACAAATACAAAAGAACCATAATTTAATATATAGCCATATGAGAAAACTATCGATTAATAATATTGACTGATAAGTAAAGCTCTAGCTATTTCAATGATTGTTTTATTAACCTAATACATTATATGTATGAAAAACATTTTATATCTATTATTAACATTGACTGTCATATGGGGATGTTTTTCCTCCTGTAGTGACAAAGGGTTTCTGGACGAAACTGTAACGACAAACCTTGATTATAATAAGGTCTTTTCCGACAGTGCGCTTACCGAGGGCTTTCTGGCTGAAATCTACCGGGAGGTTGGTTTTGACGTGAAAGGTAACCGTTTCAGCACAATATCGGAACAATTGGGCGGGCTTCAGACCGCATGCGATGAAGCCGAATTCAGACTGTCTTCGGAGGGTATTGCCGATGTGCAATTTGCATCGGGAACTGTCAATCCAGTAATTATTACTGACGATGCATGGAGAATACCTTACCAAAACATCCGCCGGGTAAATGTCTTTTTTAAAGGAATTGAACAGGCCCCTTTACAGAAATCACGAAAAGACCGCCTCAAAGCCGAAGCTCGTTTTCTGCGAGCCTGGTATTACCATATCATGGTGAGACATTATGGAGGTGTACCATTGATCGGTGATACTATTTACTCTAACGACGACAAGACAAAAGATACACGCGACACGTTCGATGATTGCCTGAAATATATTATCAATGAATGTGAAACTGCGGCCTCCGAGCCCAATCTACCGGTAAAACCATCGGGAACATACTACGGACGTGTAGGAAGTGGTGCCTGCAAAGCTCTGATCGCCCGCATGAAATTGTATGCAGCCAGCCCGTTATATAACGGGAACAGCGATATAGTTGCCGGAACAAATGTCCCTGCCGAGTTAGTCGGATATCCGGAGTATAGCAAGGAACGATGGAAAGAAGCCATGGATGCCGCGTATAACGTCATAGCTCTGGGGCGGTATAGCTTGTATGTATTACAGACCGATCCGACTAACAATAACAGACCCGACCCCGGACATGGTTTCTATGCTTTGTTCCAGGCATTAGAAAACATATATAAACCCGGATCTCTCGTTGAATCGATACTCGACGACCGCAGCCTTGGACGAGTAGCAAGAGAAAGCTGGTTCCAGCCTCCATCCCGTGGTGCTGCGAAGAGCGGATTCATTTATCAGAATCTGGCTGACGCATTTCCTATGAAAAACGGAAAGCCGATCAGCGATCCGGCTTCGGGGTACGACCCTAATAATCCGTATGCAAACCGCGATCCAAGATTTTACAATACCGTGGCTCACGATCAGACTATGATTGCATATCCGCCTAATAATATCCCTGAACCGATAAATGTCTATCTCAATGCCGACGGTTCGTCCAGCGGTAAGGATGCTGTACATCAGGGTACACCTACCGGCTATTATATCAATAAGATGGTTAGTCGTATCAGGGCGGCTAATGCTGTGCATGGCGACAATGAGGAGACTCCTATCTTACGCTTCGCCGAAATCTACATGGCCTATGCTGAAGCAATGAACGAATATGAGATAGGCGACGGCAACGGATCTCAGATAGTATTACCGACTGATAAGACATACGAAGTATTGAAAGCAATCAGGGAACGCGGAGGAATAGAAGCCGGCACAGATGGAATGTACGGACTAAAACCGAATATGACGCGACTGGAAATGCGCCAGGCCATCCGTGACGAAAGGCGTATCGAATTTGCTATAGAAGGCCACCGTTTCTTTGATGTTAGGCGCTGGAAAATTGCCGAACAAACAGACAATCAGATGATGGCAGGTATGGAAGTTCGCTTGAAACCCGATGGTGGTAAATCCTATACACGTTTCAATGTGCGGCAGCGTGTTTTCAGAAAAGCGATGTATTTCTGGCCTATCCCATATGGGGAAACCTCCAAGTCTCCCAACCTGATACAGAATCCTAACTATTAATCCGAAACCTTTTTTCTAACTCTATAAATAAAGATACATTATGAGAAGATTAAACATAAAAATGATGTTTATGCTTTGCATTATGGTATGCTCTTTCATTTCCTGTGACAAGTTTAAAGATTCGGCCGATTACGATATCGAAGAACCAGTTAAAGACCTCGCGGGTTCCTGGTATATCACGAAGGCTACAAGGAATGGAATAGATATTACCAAATCCATGGATTTCAGTGACTTTAGAATCACTTTCAATGGAGATAAAACTTATACCATCGACAATTACCTCCCGTTTTTGGTTCGTCAGGACGGGACATGGAATGTAAACGACCCTCAGTATCCCACACAGCTGTTGTTCAAGGAAGGAACTTCTACTCAATCCAATATATCTCTTTTCGAATATCAGACAGTGAAGGGCGAACGTCAGATCACCCTTTCGTTCTCGCCGGGATGTCACAGCAATGTATATTCTTATATATTAGAACGAGTGTCTAATAATTAAAATCGAACACTATGAAATCAAATCCGAAAAATAAAATATTAATATATAAGATATTAGTCTGCATAATATCTCTTATTATATTCATCTCCTGCGGTATAGCATGGTACGAGAATCATGGCGATACGTTTAAAGATGAATATAAGGATAATCGCTCGCCGGTTATCTATAAGACGAGTGCGGTAAAAGCAGGTGAAGAGGCCGAATTTGTCATGTATGTAAAATGTGCGTCGAATCAAGATAACGAAACGCATAAATTGATTGTCGCCGTAAATGTTCCCAAAGTATGGACAGATACTAAAAATGCGGAAATAACATGGGAAAACAGTGATGATCTGGGTACCGAACGGAAAATGTCGTTGATACCGGAGGGAACTTCACCTAAGAATAGACCCGGGCTGACTTGGGACCAGGCACTGCTCAATGCTGTGGGCGGACGTAACCCGAATATATTAGACGACATGCAATGGGTTGCATTTCAATCTAACGACTCGTGGACAATCAACAACGGTGGAAATGATTATACGTTATTTATAAAAGTAAAAATAAAAATAAAGACCGGACCTGATAACCTGAGAGCAAAAATAGGATTCTTTGCAAACTATGATAACGACGGACTGGGCACAGACGAAGACCGCTGGAAAGTGATGTGGGGTGACTGCTTTGAAGTAACAGATGGGGAAGGTGCCGAGCCGATAGACTTTTGTCAGTACCATTTCTTTCAGGCAACTCCGGGCAATGCTACTCAAAATGATATTCTTACATTCAAGTATATTGGCGACTATTACAACAACCAGTTGATAAACGAAAGCAACATCTACCTGAATGCCAAGGCGCACACTGCAAATGGTAAGACTTATACAATAGACGAAATATCCGATAAAACAAAGTTGATAAAAGATTCCAAATGGGGAGTAATGTGGAGTAATACATTATGGCCCGAAGGCTATTTCGGCATACCGGCTAACGAAACGATTACCCATATCGAATATTATTTTACAAACGCGAATGGAAGTCTTTATGTCAGCAAATATGACGACGAATTGGTAAGAGATGCTAATCCGGGTTATGAAGAAGAACTGGTACGTCCGGGGAGACCAATCACACCATTTGTGTACTATTTCGTTTGTAAATGAGATTAATGTATAATTTTTTATAATTAAAACCGGAATTTATGTATAATTCAATATATAAAAGAATCAGTAAGAGCTATTTCTTGCTTATGGTTGTATGCTGGTTATTGTCAGGGTATGGGGCCACATATGCTCAAGAGAATGCGGCTAACGGCACATCCGGCTTTTCGGGTGTGGTTGTCGACCAATACGGGAGACCAGTACAGGGAGTGGAAATAGCCGTTAAAGCGAGTAATTATAAAGCAATCAGTGACGAAACAGGTACATTCGGTATCGATGCTATCAATGGAAATATACTTATTCTCACACATCCTGATTACCTTATAAAAGAGGTCAAAGTTCCTAAAAACATTAAGAAAGGAACAGTATTTACAGTGGATATAAAAGATAAGAAACTCAAAAATCCATTAAAACTGGATGTCCCTTATGGGAGGACAATAGACAAAGAAAGTTATTTGGGTGCGGCTTCGACCATCTATACAGACGAAATAACCCCTACATTGTCGGCAAATATACTGGGTGCATTGGCAGGCCGGTTACCGGGTTTGTATGTTTCTCAAAGCAGAGGATACAGAAATACCTATACCGGAGCAAGTACACTTAGTAACGCTTATCTAGGCGGCATGGCTGACGATTCCAGAGTAGGATACAATGATAATACTCAGTATAGTTTCTCCTTGCGGGGGGCCTATTCCCCTGTAGTAATTGTCGACGGATTTCAAAGCGAACTGGTCAACCTTGATATGGAAAGTATCGAATCCGTTTCGGTACAGAAAGATGCTTTGTCTTCTATGTTTCTGGGAGGAAGAAGTTCTCGAGGAGTGATGTATGTGACTACAAAAAAACCGGTAGGAGAAGGATTTAAAATATCGTTCACCGGCAGGTACGGCATACAGGAACCGATAAAAAATCCTAAACCGCTTCCTTCTTACCAATGGGCATATTTGCTAAATGAGGCGTTAGTAAACGACGGCAAAAAAGGTTTATATACAGCCGATAATATCGAATCGTTCCGTTACGGAACAAATCCGCAGACATTCCCGAATGTAAACTGGTACGATCAGGTAATGAAAAATAACTCCGATATACAGTCATATAATCTGAATGCTACCGGAGGTAATAAAACAGCCCAATATTTCGTCAGTCTGGGATATTTTTCCGAAAACGGACTACTTCGTGAAGACACACAGAATGCTTACAATACCAACCTCTCGTACGATCGGTACATGGTGACTTCCAAGATTAATGTAAATGTCTTACCGGGACTTAAAATGGGAGCTACCGTTATAGGACGTATCGAGGAGGGGAATCAACCAGGAGCGGGCCTGAGTAGTATTATGAGCGATGTATACACACTTCCCGGAGGTGTATATCCTGTTCGCAATCAGGACGGAACCTTTGGAGGAAACAACAATTACCAGAATAACCTGCTGGCGAAGACTATCAGTTCAGGTTACCTGAAAGACCTCACCCGCGACGGATACGGCAATATCGTCATCGATCACGACATGGCATGGCTTACCGAAGGCTTGTCGGCACGCATGGTGGGTAGTGTCGCTTCTCAAAGCCGCAGCGCCTTGGATCGTAGCAAGCAGGAACCAGTCTATTTACATACTCTAAATCCCGATGGGTCGGTAAAAAGCTCTGAACGTTTTGGAAATATAGTACCGCAAAAGAACGGTTTCATCGGTGTGTCAAACTTCCAGTATATGTACGGACAGATTGCTTTGGACTATAAAAAAGTGATTAATAGGTCGCATACTATAGAAGGAAATGTATTTGCTGACGTAAAAGAAGTTCTGGACAACTATCAGTTGCCTGAAAGACCTATAAACCTGAATGCAGAAGCTAAATACGATTTTCAGCAGAAATATTTTGCGCAAGCCGCCGTCTCCAGAAGCTACCTGAACAGGTATGCACCCGACAAAAGATGGGGTACATTCTATGCTTTCGGTTTAGGATGGGATATAAGCAAGGAAACATTTATGCAATCAGTTGACTGGATAAACAAACTCAAGCTGCGTGGGGTATTCGGACGAACCGGAAACAGTATCGGACGCGACAACTATTATACGTGGAGACAGCAATACGACGGAGATCTCGTTGCTGTTGGTCAAGCCGGCTATTATTATCCTCAGGGATCGATTTATACATCCTTATACAATGGACCTGCAATAGGAATTATAGAAACGAATCTTAGCTTGTCCAATCCGAACCTGACATGGGAAAAGGCCTATAAACTGAATCTGGGGCTCGATGCCAATCTGTTCGACAACAAGCTTTGGATTTCAGCCGACTTTTACAACGATAAGCATTTCGACTTATTGATGTCAAGAGGAAAGAGCATAGAACTCATCGGTTTGAACTATCCGAATGAAAATATAGGAAAAGTTCGCTATCAAGGTGCAGACCTGTCCGTTACTTACCAAAACAATGTGGGGGATTTCAATTATTACGTGACCGGAAATTGGAGCATAAATCAATCAAAGATATTATTCATGGACGAACAGAATGTTCCTGAAGAATATATGCGCAAAACAGGCAATCCTATCGGAACCCGCTACGGACTCATTGCCGAAGGATTTTTCCAAACTAAGGAAGAAGTGGCAAACAGCCCGGTTATTTCCGGTTATAACATCGCTCCCGGCGACCTTAAATATAAGGATATGAATGGAGACGGAGTAATCAACGAATATGACCAGACAGCGATCGGAGGCACTAAACCTCTCTGTTTTTTCGGGCTGAATTTTGGCTTCGAATACAAGGGGTTTGAACTGTCCGCCTTATTTCAAGGTGCTTACAACAGGGAAATTTATTTTCCGGATGCCGGATGGGAATATGCGACAGGATTCATAGCATGGGGTAATACTTACAGCCAGGCCTACGAGCATGTATTGAACCGCTGGACCCCCGAAACGGCAGAAACGGCTCTTTTCCCGAGGCTTTCCACAAGCCCGAATTACAATGTCGCTCCTAGTGGTATGAATAATTCATTTTGGTTGAAATCAGGAAATTACATCCGGTTAAAAAATCTGAATATCGCCTATACCCTCCCTGATTCATTTTCGAGGGATTATCTTGGCGGAGTGAAAGTAAAAGTATTTGTGGGCGGTCAAAATTTATGGACACAAGCTGCTTTCGATCTGGTTGACCCTGAGATTGTAGATTTCAGGAACTATCCGGCACTACGTGGCTTCAATACAGGGATCAATATCAAATTTTAGTATTCTCTAAAAATGAAAGACATGAAAAATAAATTATATATCATACTGATAGGCCTGTTCTGCACGCTGTGGTCATGTAACGACTACGAAGATGTACCTGTAGAAAAGCATACGCTTGAATATGTGTTTTCAACCACAGACTCACTGGGAGTAGACGCAAAAAGATATTTAAACAACATTTACAGTGCTTTGCGATACGGACACAATGCCATAGACGGAGACTATCTCGACGCAGCTTCGGATGATGCTGTCACATCAGTCAATTCGGAAAATCAAATTTATCAATTACAGATAGGCAGGTACTCACCTTTTGTACGCCTCGCTGACATGGGATGGGCTAATTATTACAGGGGAATCCGCTGGTCGAATACGTTCATAAACAATATAGACGTGGTCCCCTTCATGCAAACATATGACAATCACATCGGAACTAAAATGCCTCTTAACAGAGCACTGAAGGCCGAGGCCCGATTCTTCAAAGCTTTCTACTATTTTGAACTCGTAAAACGCTATGGCGGTGTGCCTTTGGTTGGCGATATACCTTACGAATTAGGTGAACCGATGGAGTTTCCGCGAAATACATTCGACGAATGTATAGAGTATATCGTAAATGAGCTCGACAATATCAAAGACAGCCTGCGTTCGGTTCCTATCGCCAATGCCGGAGCAGACGGCCATGTGGTAACATCAGGAGCGGCTATGGCTCTCAAGACAAGGGTATTGTTATATGCCGCCAGTCCATTATTTAATGAATCTCCGATCAAAGCCGGAAATCCGTATGTAGGTTATGAAAAATATGATCCTGCCCGCTGGAAAAGAGCTGCGGATGCAGCAGAGAATTTCATCAAAGACTGGGGTCCTGGAGGAAATTATGGCGGATATGCCTTAATGAGTGATTTCAGGGATGTTTTTCTTAACTATTACGGCCCGTCTACAAACGAAGTTATCTTCCATGTGCAGGGGGGTAACGACAAAACAGATGTGGAGGTAAACAACGGTCCATTAGGATTTTCAAGTGAAGCGAAAGGTAACGGACGTACCAGCCCTACCCAGGACCTGGTAGATGCTTTCCCCATGAAAGACGGAAAACAGATAGGCCAGAGCACAAAATATGTGTACTCGGAACAGACGATGTACGATAACCGCGATCCTCGCCTTAATTATACTGTACTACATAATGGTTCACAATGGCTGAGTTCGATGCTGGCTACATACATCGGTGGACGAAGCAATCCAAGCGGAGTTACCGAAGCTACAACAAAAACCAGTTATTACCTGCGTAAGTTTATGGGTAAATACGAAGATCAGGAGAAATATACAGGGATTCTCCGTAACTGGGTTTTGTTCCGCTATGCCGAGATATTGCTCAACTATGCCGAAGCACAAAACGAATATGATCTTGCTACTTCAAAGACAACGGCTGATGCCAAAGTAATTAATTATATCAGGGAAATAAGGAAAAGGGCAGGAATTGACGGCGATGACGAAACTTACGGTATAGCCAATAACACAACCTGCGTAGAGATGAGGGAACTTATCCGCAACGAAAGAAGAATTGAAATGGCATTTGAGGAGCAACGTTTCTGGGATATACGACGTTGGAAAATCGCCGAAGATATTTTCAGCCGACCACTGAAAGGATTAGCGTTGGTGATGAGAACAGGAAACGTCCAGATAGAACATATCAATGTTCTGGATGCGAAATTCGACCCGAAAAGATATCTATATCCTATACCGTACAGTGAAGTAAACAAAAACAGTAACATGGTTCAAAACCCAGGCTGGTAACAAAGCTATGTTTATCAATTCTTTAACAATCAATTGATATGAAAAGACTAACTCTATTATTTATAAGCATACAAATCTTTGCCTTTGCTTTCGGACAACAACAGTTCCAGCTGAAAGGCAAGGTATCATCAACTGACGGAGAACTTCTGGCGGGAGTGAGCGTTACCGTTGATGGAACAACAAACGGCACGATGACTGATCCGGACGGTAATTATATATTAACGGTGAAATCCGGAGATCAGGTTACGTTCTCTTTTATCAGTTTCGCAAAGCAATCTGTCAAAATAACTAACCAGAAGACTTTGGATATTGTACTCCGGCCCGATCAGACAGCATTAGATGAAGTCGTGGTTGTCGGTTACGGTAAAGTAAAGAAAATCACGTTGACCGGAGCCGTGAGCGCTATGTCGGCCGAAGAAATACGAACTGTTCCCACATCCAGTGTACAAAATGCATTGGCGGGGAAATTACCCGGATTCTTTTCGCAACAACGTTCGGGACAACCGGGTAAAGATGCATCCGATTTCTTTATCAGGGGTGTAAGCTCTTTGAACAATGAAGGTAACCAACCACTGATTATTGTAGACGATGTTCAATATACATACGACCAGTTGCAACAGATCAATGTAAACGAAATAGAAAGTATTTCAATCCTGAAAGATGCTTCTACTACGGCTATCTACGGTATCAAGGGTGCTAACGGCGTTTTGGTAGTAAAAACCCGTCGTGGCGAAGAAGGTCGCCCCCGCATAAATGTAAGGGTTGAAGGCGGTTTGACTATGCCAATCCGCACTCCCAAATTTTTGAATGCTTATGAAGCAGCATCACTGACAAACGAGGCTTTCGTAAATGATGGGCTGGAAAGCAGCAAACCGTTTACCAATGCTGATCTTGAACATTTCAGGCTTGGAGACGACCCTTATGGTCATCCTGATGTGAACTGGTACAAAGAGATTTTTAAAGACGTAGCCAGCCAGCAGAATGCAAACGTGGATATTTCGGGTGGTACCAAAAGATTGAGATATTTTGTTACAGGCGGATTCTTCTCGCAAAATGGCTTGACACGTAATTTTGAGGACCCGTACGGCGAAGTGAATACCGACTATTTTTACCGTAGGTTTAATTTCCGTACTAATCTGGATTTCGATGTCACGTCTACAACAAAAGTACGTTTGGATATGTCGTCCCGTTTTATGAATATCAATGAACCGAACAGTTTGAACGCCGTAGGGGAAATCTACAACTTTAAGAATATGACCCCATTTTCGGCTCCTCTGAAAAACCCGAACGGAACTTACGCTTATCATAATTACTTCCTTACCGACAGTAAAGATCCTACGTTGAATGCGCGTCTGGCAAATGAAGGTTACAGCCGTACAAGGAGATTCGATTCTAATATACTATTCGATGTATCCCAAAACTTAGATTTCATCACCAAAGGGCTTTCGGGCATGTTGCGTATAGCATATTCCAGCATAGATGAAAACTCCAGAAGAATGTGGCGGGCTAAGGACATGTATCCTACCTATCATTATACGCCTACTGAGAACGGAGAAGGCTCGTATACGATCAATCCTACGGCAAACTCATACGCTTATGAGAAGTATATACCCGGGGCAGGTATCAACAAAGCTATCAGAGATTTTAATTTACAGGCTTTTGTTAATTACGAGCGTACTTTCAACGAAGTCCACAATTTGAAGGGAATGTTGATGTGGAACAGACAAAATCGAACCAGAGATTGGGATTACCTTTTTATGAATCCCGAAGTTCCTGCAAAATTCGAAGGTTATACAGGCCAGATTAACTATAACTATAAAAACCGTTACATGCTCGACCTGAACACGGCTTATAACGGAACCGACCGTTTTGGAAAAGACAACCGCTTCGGATGGTTTCCTGCTGTCGCGGTAGGATGGAATATAGGTGAGGAACCTTTCTTTCAGGAAAAATTCGGCAACAAGGTTGATATGCTGAAAATCAGAGCTTCATACGGATTGGTAGGTTCTGATGTAACAGCAGGCAACCGCTATCTCTTCAAGCAGGTGTATGAGCAAGGAGGCGGATATCGTTTTGGCGAAAGCCATACGAATGCAGCAGGTGTGGCAACATATAAGGAAGGCACGCTAGGCAATGAGTCGGTCACTTGGGAAAAAGCCCGTAAATTAGATATCGGTGTTGATGTCAGCCTGTTCAGCAACAAGTTATCGTTTACGGTAGATTATTTCTATGATTACCGCTACGATCAGTTGGTAGAAAGAAAGGATGTGCCATTACTTTTGGGTATAGGCTTACCTCGCACAAATATAGGGGAAACCTCCAATCAGGGCTTCGACGGACAAATTGGTTATACAAGTAAATTCGGAGAATTTAATTTTAATACCAACCTCGTATTCTCTTATGCAAAGAATAAAGTGAAGTATAAAGCCGAGGCTCAGCAAAGATTCCCATGGCTGGCCGAAACAGGTAAACCGATCGATCAACCTTTCGGTTATACATGGGTAGGATATTACACACAAAGTGACATAGACGAGATCAATGCGGGCAACCCGAATAAAATTGCCGTTCCTTCTGTTCCTGTATCGGCAGGTGACCTGAAATATCTGGATATGAATGGAGACGGTGTCATCGATGACTTCGACAAAAGCGCTATCGGTAAGCCTAACCTGCCTACCACCACACTTGGTTATACCATAGGCGGATCATACAAGGGCTTCTCCCTGAGTCTGTTGTTCCAGGGATCGTTCGATTACAGTTTCAGTGTAGTAGGAACGGGTATAGAATCTTTCAAGAGCCAGTTCCAGCCCATTCACATGAAACGCTGGACACAGGAGAGATATGACAATGGAGAAACAATTGACTTCCCGCGCCTGACAACAAACCCTGCGACCGTAAGCAGCAGTGAAGCCTATATGTCGAACTTCTGGTTAGTAAATGCATGGTATATCCGTCTTAAAACGATTGACTTTGGTTATGAACTACCTAAGAGTACATTGCCAAAAGGAATATATAGTACACGTTTCTATGTGAATGCTTACAATCTGTTCACTAAGACGAACTATGATAAATATCAGCAGGACCCTGAAATAAAGACGAACTCGGCAGGTGACGCATATATGAACCAGCGGGTGATAAACTTCGGCGTGCAGATGTCGTTCTAAAAAACTATTGAGGCAGGGTTATCAATCATGTATATGAATGATAACCCTGTATACTATTACGATACACATTCATGACCTTTATTTATAATGCATATGAAAAGATTTTATGAATTTTTCAAAACTTCGCAGAGGTTATACATATTCGTCCTGTCATTATTCGTTATCAGCTTTATACTATATGGCTGTTTCAGATTGAGATCGCTGAACCATCCCACAACGGCGGAGACCAACAGTTATTTTGACGTGACCTTTGTCTGCGAACATACCAATCCGACCAAAACAGAAGGAAGAGGCTATTTCGGCGCGCTTTTGCCTGAAGGATGGAGAGCGCAGGATTATACCGAATATACCGTACATTTTCCTAATCCCGATGAAAATATATACGGGCGCCTCGCTTTCGATCAGTATTATACGGATGCTTTGAATGCTGCTTTTCCGGCTCCGGCCGGTTACTATTGGTGGGGGGGGCGTTCGATTGATATACTTGAGCTTTTACATAG
This sequence comes from Dysgonomonas sp. UBA7710, assembly GCF_002482385.1. GTDB lineage: Bacteria > Bacteroidota > Bacteroidia > Bacteroidales > Dysgonomonadaceae > Dysgonomonas. The sequence continues at coordinate 361,826 of NZ_DLFW01000047.1, forward strand.
CGACAATAATAAAAGCGATGATTTTACTTTTACGTTCCGCATATTTACCGATAATCAAACCGGGGATTTTAATCTTAGATATGTGGTAGGTACCGATGGCAATGGTGAAAACCCGGCCGGTAACGGGAAGTATATCGATGAAACACGGACAATCTCTATTACACAAGGCAGCGAATATCCGATGCAGAAGACTCCAAACTGGGTACTCTTGCCAAACAGAGGTGAAGATGCCAATGTACAGGTTTATTCCGATAAGGATTACGACGGTTTTTTCACTCGCTGGCACGGATGGACAGGCGGTGATATTGGCCGGTCTGAGCCGCTGGGCGACGGGCGGAGTATTTGGGTATGGGGCGACTCCCATACAGGTACTGTACTTTCTGACCGCACCAGAGTGGGAACAGGAGATAACCAATTCGAACGCAACTTCGTCATGGTACAGGATGGTGAGGATTTTAGCGCTTTCCGGCTATTGAATGAAGGTTCGCCGGGCGGCAATCCTCCGGTAAAGGAAGTCATGATACCGACCGATGACAATGGGAATCCTTTGAACAAAAACAGTGTATGGTACTGGCCTGCGGGTAGCTCTGTCTATTATCGCAATGGTGTTCCCGAACTTCAGATGATCCTCAGCCGTGTGCAAAACGATGGCTCGGGAGGAATGTGGGGTATGAATGGTGTGTCGGCCGATGTGGCTGTATTCTCCCTGCCCGATCTCAAGTTGAAGGAGATAAAAAAGTATAAGCATATGACACGGAATCTTATGAAAGGTGAGAGCAGATATGGACTGGATTTCGGGGGATATGTATTCAAGGACGATGACGGAACTGTGTATATATACGGTTATGCCGATATTGAAGGCATCTGTACACGGTATGGCCTTGTTGCCCGTGTTACTAATGGCGACCTTACGGGTGGCTGGGAATTTTATAATGCCAAAACAAAAGAATGGTCTACCGATACGTCATGGCAAAATGACCTTGCCAATTGGGAAGGAGCTACTATAGTGCAGGACCCTGTGTTTGTATTTAAAGATGCCGGGAAATATTATGGGATTGCCCAGCCGGGAAAATGCTTTAGCGATGAAATCGTGCTTTATGAGGCCGAGACTCCCTATGGGCCATTCACAAACAAGAAAATAATAGCGAAATTACCGGCCGAAATAAGTACGGAGAACTCATTTTTCTGTTCATTATTGGCTGTTCATCCACAACATTCCAAAAACGGGGAAATATTCTTTTCCGTTTCCAAAAATTTTCAGGACGACAAGCCGTGGTATGCAACCGGAAATGCCGACACATACCTGCCGTACTTCTTCCGGGTGAAAGACTGGCGCGACAACCTGAGTATTGTGAATCAGGATGCTACCGACAACAAAGGGGTTCTTACCGCCCAATACGAAAGCGGTATGGAAAATGCGACTGATAATGATGCTGCGACTATCTATTCGGTCAATGCAGGAAAAGCCTGGATTGAATACGAATCTCCGTCTCCGGTTAATTTAAGGCGCTATACAATCACTTCTGCGCCGGATTCTCCCGACAAAGACGACAAAGACCCTTTGCACTGGAAGCTATCGGGTTCGAATGACGGAACATCATGGACTGTACTCGACGAGCGTTATTACGCTGAATTTGAGCACCGCTCCCAAACCGTGAATTATAATGTGCCTGTCAATGGTAATTATACTCATTTCCGCCTCGATGTTTTGGCATCAAAGGGAGGAACAGGATTGCAAATAGCAGAATGGCAGCTTTTGGGGAAATTTAAATATGAGACCGGTTCTGTCGCCGAATTGGAAAGCGTGACTGTAGATGGTAAACCTGTGGCTGTACAAGATGTTATGGCTATAGACTTGCCGGCTTCGAGCGGAAGCAGTTTTGCGGTTAATCTGACAACGGTAGACAAAGGGACTATAGATGGTAAGGCAAGTGAATATACATTTTCTGCGGAACTGGACAGGCCCGACATCAAAAAATATAACATAAAAGTCACATCGGAAGACGGGAAAGCCGAAAAAGAATATACGTTAATCTTTAACAAGCGTTTTACCTTTGACGACCTTATTAAAGTGAAATGGAACAATACGCTCATGTTGTATCTTAACAAATTAAAAGATTACAATATAACGGGTTACCAATGGTATCTCGACGGAAGTCCGATTGCAGGCGCTACGGGAACCAGCTACCTGGCCGGTTCGAAGAAGAACGACCTGTTGAGCCAGACATCTGCTTATCACGTTGTATTGAAAACCCCTGACGGAGATTTACGTTCCGAAGCAGAACGGATAACGCTGAAGAGTATGAGTATACTCACTCATCCGAATCCTGTTAAATCAGGTGAACAAGTGACTGTAGATGCGGATATTGATGAAGATTTACTCCAGAATGCAACGATTGAAGTCTACAACATTTATGGTAACAAGCTCAGTGCGGTTAAAGCTCAGGGACGTTCAACCATGGTGAGTATGCCGTTTACATCCGGTATATATATGGTCAGGTTTAAAGCAAAGAATGATTTTGAAAAAACGCTGAAGGTCGTTGTTAAATAGGAATATTTTAGTTAAACGTATATTAATGAAATGATTATGAGAAAAACAATAATAAAAGCCCTTATCGCTGTTTCCATTCTATTTGCTTCGGCTACTGTTGTTTCGGCTCAGAAAAACAAGTCTGAGGTTTCGGTATCTGTAGCGGGAGGACTGTCGACGTTGGATTATGAAGCAGCTTTTGGCAACCATAAGAATGGCACCGGTGGTAACTTTGGAATAGGTTATACCTATTTCATTTCCAAAAATTTCGGATTGAATACAGGGGCAGAGTTCTCCCTATATCAGGCGGAGTTGACTCAAGATAAGTTTAATAATGTGTCCCGGTCTCTGGTTGACGCGTCGGATGGAGAATTGTATGATTTTTATTCTTCGGTGAAGAGTTATAAGGAAAAACAAAATGTGACATATCTGAATATCCCGCTAATGGCGCAGTTCCAATCAGGGGAAAAGAACAAGCTGTATGCGCAGGCAGGAGTTAAATTGGGCATTCCCGTGAAAGGGAAATATAAATCTTCGGCCTCAGAAATGGTAAATAAAGGATTCTTTCATGATACTGAAAACTGGGGTGAAACTCAGGAATTTATGGGCTTCGGAACGTTTACAGATTATTCGAATAATGAAGATATCAGACTTAGAGTTGTTTGCTTTTTCAGCGCCGATTTCGGAATGAAGTGGGCTTTGGCGGATAAGCTGTTTATATATACGGGTGCATATCTCGATTACGGATTGAATGATATCGTGAAAGACAGCCGCAATCAGAACTTTACCAAGTTCGGGGATACAACCGAAGGATTGGTTCCATTGAATAACAGTGTTCTTAATTCATCAATCGGCTATGAAAGCAATACACTTACCCAAACATTGAGTGATAGGGTGATACCTGTCAGTATCGGGCTAAAAGTCAGATTGGCTTTAGGGTTATAAATTATAATTATCCGCAAAGTCCGGATATAAGAATGTTTAATATTCGGACTTTGCGGATTCAATAATCATATATATGAAAAAAATTAACTTTATATTCTGGGTTCTTTTATTATCCGCTACAACCGCCAATGCACAGTTAAAAGACCTTGTACAATATGTAAATACGCTTCAGGGAACCGATTCCAATTTCGGGCTTAGTTACGGTAATACATATCCTACAACGGCTATGCCTTTCGGGATGCACACATGGGCAGCTCAGACAAACAGGAACGGAGAAGGGTTCAAATATATGTATGCCGATAATAAAATCCGGGGATTCCAGCAGGCCCATCAATGTAGTCCGTGGGTGAGTGACTATGCTGTTTATTCCTTGATGCCGATGGTTGGCGAATTGATTGTTAATCAAGATAAGAGAGCCGCGAAGTTCAGCCACGATAACGAAATCGGCAAACCGCATTATTATAAAGTTACATTTGACAATGGTATTACTACCGAAATGGCGCCTACAACGCGCGGGGTACATATCCGCTTCTCATTCCCTGAAAACGGGGACGCTTATCTGGTACTCGACGGATATACCAATATGAGCGAAGTAAAAATAGATCCGCAGAAAAGACAGATTAAAGGCTGGGTAAATAACCAGCGTTTTGTAAATCATTCGGAAAACTTTCGTAATTATTTTATAATACAATTCGATAAGCCTTTTGAGGCATATGGTACATGGGAGAATGAGAAAGACGAAATTTTCCCTGACGAATTGCATCACGACGGCAAAGGTGCGGGTGCATACATTAAATTCAAAAAAGGAACAACAGTACAACTAAAAGCTGCTTCATCATATATAAGCCCCGAACAGGCATTGCTCACATTAAATAGTGAATTAGGTAACAATAAGAATCTGGAAGTAACAAAGGCCCGGGGGGCAGAAACCTGGAACAAATTACTAAACAGGGTAATTGTAGAAGGAGGAACGGATGAGCAAATAAGAACTTTTTATTCGTGCCTTTTCCGTGCAAATCTTTTTTCGCGCAAATTTTACGAACGTAACGAGAATAACGAACCTTATTATTATAGCCCTTACGACGGGAAGATTTATAGCGGTTATATGTACACCGATAACGGATTCTGGGATACATTCCGTACACAATTCCCTCTGACTAACATTCTCCACCCTACTATGCAGGGACAATATATGAATGCCTTACTCGATGCGCATGACCAGTGCGGCTGGCTGCCGTCATGGTCACAACCCGGCGAAACAGGCGGTATGATCGGTAACCATGCAATCTCGCTTCTTGCCGATGCATGGGCAAAAGGTATCCGCACATTCGATCCCGGACGGGCTTTGAAAGCCTATGCGCACGAAGCGATGAATAAAGGCCCGTGGGGCGGTGCTAACGGACGTATTTTCTGGAAAGAATATTTCCAACTGGGTTATGTCCCATATCCGGAATCGTCCGGCTCTACTGCACAAACACTAGAATATGCTTATGATGACTGGTGCGGCTATGAACTGGCAAGAATGACAGGAAACCGTTTCTACATGGATGTTTTTGAAAGACAGGTGTATAATTACCGCAATGTATTTGACCCGACCGTAGGATTCATGAGAGGAAAAGATAAAGACGGTAAATGGCAGGAACCATTCGATCCGTTTGTCTGGGGAGGTCCTTATTGCGAAGGCAACGCGTGGCATTATACATGGTCTGTTTTCCATGATGTACAAGGCCTGATCGATATGTTTGGAGGTCCCGATAAAATGACGGCGAAGATGGATTCGGTATTCATCGTTCCTAATATTATCAAACCCGGCACTTATGGTGGTGTAATCCACGAAATGAGAGAAATGGAACTAGCCGGCATGGGACAATATGCACAAGGCAACCAGCCTATCCAGCATATGATTTATATGTATTCGTATGCGGGGCAGCCATGGAAAACCCAATACTGGGCACGCCGTATAATGAATGATCTGTATAATCATACGGAGAGAGGTTATCCGGGCGACGAAGATCAGGGAGGCATGGCGTCATGGTACGTTCTTAGCGCTTTGGGGATTTATGCCGTTTGTCCCGGAACGGATGAATATGTATTGGGTAGTCCGTTATTCAAAAAGGCGACTATTACGATGGAAGACGGTAAAAAATTTGTAGTCGAGGCAAGCAGCAACAGTAAAGATAATGTATATGTACAGTCTGTTACATTGAATGGCAGCCCGTTGAGCAAGAACTATATCACTTACAAAGACATCGTAAACGGAGGAACAATCAAATATGAGATGGGAAGCCAGCCGAACAAGAGCAGAGGTACGGGTAAAGATGCAGCTCCATTCTCTCTTTCAAAAAAATAAAAACAAAGATGATTTAAGGTTATGAGTAAAAAGATATTGATATTGACTTGTATGCTGGTTATTTGGGCGGTTCATTATATAAATGCACAAAACACTAAAATTTCACTGAACAGCGATGCCGGCAATATAGACTGGAAGGTCAGGGCGCAGGATGAAGTTGATAGTAATGGCCGGAAAATGATGTCTTCCGGATATAATACGTCCGATTGGATACCGGCAGTAGTTCCGGGTACCGTTTTCGGATCGTATGTAGAAGCCGGACTTGAAGAAGACCCGAACTTTGGAGATAACGCTTATAAAGTAGATAAATCGAAATATGATAAGAATTTCTGGTATCGCGGCGAATTCAATACACCAGCTTTATCAGACGGAGAATTACTGTGGCTCAACTTTGAAGGAATAAACAGAAAAGGTGAAATTTTCCTTAACGGAAACAGGTTGGGGCTTCTCGATGGTTTTATGGATAGGGGCAAATTCGACATCACCGGCCTGATAAACAAAAACGGCAGGAATGTATTAGTGGTATTGGCGTATTGGGTAGGGCTTCCCGTACCTAATTATGCAAGCCCGACTTACATTTCCAGCGCCAGCTGGGACTGGATGCCTTATGTCCCGGGCTTGTTGAGTGGTATAACCGATGATGTGTATCTCAGCACTTCACGCGAAGTATCTATGGTCGATCCGTGGATAAGGACAAAAGTCCCAGACAAGGATAAAGGCTTAATCGAATTACAGGTAGAACTGAGCAATAACACGGCAACAGAACAAACGGGCGTATTGAAGGGTATTATCCGGCCCGGAAATATCGAATTTTCCAAAGAAATAAAAATCGGCGGAGGTATGCAGAAACCGTTCAGGATAGAACCGAAAGACTCTAAACAATTGGAAATAGATAATCCAAAACTGTGGTGGCCTAATGGCTACGGCGATCCTAATCTGTATACATGCGATCTCACTTATACAGTGAATGGCAAAGTATCCGATTCTAAAAAGATAACATTCGGGATAAAAGAGTACAGCTACGAAAGAGTCGATGATGTATTCCGTATCAAAGTAAACGGAGTACCTGTTTACGCCAAAGGCGGTAACTGGGGCATGAGCGAATATATGCTTCGTTGCCGCGGTGAGGAATACGATCTGAAAGTAAGGTTGCATAAAGAGATGAACTATAACATTATCCGTAACTGGATAGGCTCTACAACCGATGATGAATTTTACGACGCCTGCGATAAATACGGTATTATGGTATGGGACGACTTCTGGTTGAATTCCCATAAGAACCTGCCGGACGATGTCCAAGCGTTCAATAACAATGCAATCGAAAAGATCAAGCGTTTGCGTAACCATCCCTGTATAGCTGTATGGTGCGGAGAGAACGAAGGCTATCCGCTTGCTCCGCTCAATGACTGGCTGAGGGGGAATGTGGAACATTTCGATGCCGGCGACCGTTGGTATCAGGATATTTCCAATAATGACGGCCTGTCGGGTAGCGGCCCTTGGGGAAATTTCCACCCGAATTGGTATTTCTCAAAGTATCCGATGATGTACGGCTTCAAAGGCAAACCGGGTTGGGGATTCCGCACTGAAATAGGCACTGCCGTATTCACTACGTTTGAGAGCTTCAGGAAATTCATGCCGAAAGAATCGTGGTGGCCTCGCAACGATATGTGGGATAAGCACTTCTTCGGCCCGCAGGCGGCAAATGCTTCCCCCGACAAATATGTTGGCATGATTACTGAAAATTATGGCAAACCTGAAGGAATCGAAGATTTCTGCCGTAAAGCGCAGCTTCTGAATATAGAGTCTAACAAAGCCATGTATGAAGGATGGCAACACCATATGTGGAATGACGCCAGCGGTATAATGACATGGATGAGCCAGTCGGCATACCCGTCATTTGTGTGGCAGACCTACGATTATTATTATGACCTGACCGGTGCATACTGGGGAGTGAAGAAGGCTTGCGAGCATGTTCACATTCAGTGGAGCTATGCCGATAATTCTGTGAAAATAATCAACACTACGCTCAACGATGTTAAAGGTCTGACCGCTAAAGCAACAGTTTATAATCTCAACGGAAAGGAAATGAAGAAATATGAACAGCGCATTGATGCAGATGCAAAGGCCAATAGCGTTACTGATCTGTTTTTTATGAACTTTGTCACCGATAATATGGCTTACCAGAAAAAAGTGGTGGCCTCTTCCAGATCTATCGATGCAGAAGAAGCTGTTGCAGTAACAGACGGCAGCGATGGAAGCCGCTGGGCCAGCAATTACAACGATAATGAATGGATATACGTAGATCTGGGCGAACGGCAGGAAATTAGCAGTATAACCCTTAAATGGGAAGATGCGCATGCCCAGGCGTATAAGTTGCAGGTTTCGAATGATGCTGCAGAGTGGAAAGATGTATATCAAAACGATAATTCCAAAGGTAAAAACGAAGAGATAAAGATCAGACCCGTTATGGCACGATATGTAAAGATGCTGGGACTGAAACGGGCCACAGAATGGGGCTATTCATTATATGAATTTGAGGTTTACGGACGGAATAAGGCTAAACCCGATTTAACTCCCGTTCATTTCCTGCGCTTCGAACTGACAGATAACAACGGCGATATTGTATCCGATAATTTCTACTGGCGGTCTACTGTTTTGGGAGATTATACTGCTTTAAACAAGATGGGAAAAGCTAAACTCAGTACGACTTCGAAAATTGAAACACGCGATAATAAGAAGTTTATAAGAGCAACGATTAAGAACATAGGTTCATCTGTCGCATTTGCCGTGCATGTACAGCCTTACAGGATATCCGACGGAGAACGTATTCTTCCGGCTATTATGAATGACAACTATTTTACCCTGATGCAGGGGGAAAGTAAAGAACTGGAAATAGAATTCGATGCGTCTATTCTACCGGATAACAACTATAAACTGGAGGTAGTGCCTTATAATAATAAATGAGAACAGCGTATTGAGTATCCGGACTAGCGTTATTTTTATTTACATCTGGAGCAAACCTCGAAATTTAATCCTTTTAAAAAAATTTATCTATATACAGCCGTTAGCTTATAGCTCTTTGAATTGAAAATCGGCGGAGCCAAAAATTGACACCCCCTCCCCCCTGACAAGGGGGACTTACAGAGAGAGTAAAAAAGATAGATAGAAAATAGTGTAAAGTTTGTAAAGTTTTTGAAAAAAGTTGCGAGTAAACAAGATACGAGAAACAAGTTGATGACTGATAACTGATGACTAAAAATACTGTAACCTTTGTTACTTTTTAACTATACATAGTTAACGAATGCAAAAATGACAAATAAAAAAAAGTAAAAAAAGTGTCAGATGTGTCAGATTTTAACATTAAATAGTTAATAAATACAAATTGACCTAATAATTATAACAATCAATTTTTGTGTGCCCTGATTTACATCATTAAATAAAGAATATTATGAAAAATCTTTTATTATTCTTTTTCCTCTGTATCGCTCATGTGAATTTATCAGCACAGAGTGAGTGGAAAGGAATCTTTTTATTCGAAAAATTTATGCCAGGGAAGATAGTCTATAAAACCGGTACGGAAAAAAGCGCCCTTCTCAATTACAATAAAGTGGACGAAAAGATGTATTTTATTCTTCAAGATCCGGATTCTACATTATTAGAATTGACACAAACTTCCTATATAGCAGAAATAAGCATCGCAAATCGTAACTTTGAACATATAAAAGAAGGGCAATTTTATGAAAAAATAAACATCGATAATAATGCTCTGTATATACGCTGGAAATCGTCCATCGTATCAGAAGGGAAATCTGTCGGATATGGAATAAAATCTTCTACGGGAGCGGTGGACAATGCCGCACGGGCATTCGGGCACTTAACCACTCAAAAACTTCAATCGACCGAATCTTTTAAAACAAATTCCCACAATGTTTATTATTTGAAAATACTAAATGAATTCAAGCGTTTCGATTCTTTCAAATCATTGGGAAAATTATTGAAAAAACAAGGAAAATCCGCAGAAACATATGTAAAATCGGAGAATCTCGATTTCAAATCTGTCGAAGATATAAAAAAAGCAGTGGCTTATTATTCTCAGGACAGTCAATAGCTTTAGCGTGTGAATAGAATCGGAATTATCATCAAGCCATTGTATATCTTATATATAACCCTTAAAAACAAGAAGAATTATGCAAAAGAAAAAATGTTTAATTTTCACAATCATATCTTTCCTGTTTATTGCAATCAGTTGTAGTCTGAATGCCTCTATAACAGTATATGACCTGAAGTGTGAAAACCTTACAAACCCTAATGCGATAGATAATACATCGCCGCATTTCAGTTGGAAAATAAAATACACCAAAGGAACTATGCTACAACGGTATTACGAAATACAGGTTGCCTCCGACAGTATGTCTTTGCTCGGAAACAAGGCTGACTTATGGAACTCCGGCAAGCAAAAATCAGCCTCTTCCGTAATGGTTCCGTACAAAGGTAAGGGATTGGCCTCCCGTTCGCTGTGCTACTGGCGGATTCGTGTATGGAACAGTAAGAATGAAGTTTCCGGATGGAGCGAAATCAACAGATTCGGAGTAGGTATAATCGATAAGGAAGATGCGCGGGGCAGTTATATCGGCTTATCGTCGACAGCGGGAAATATACAAAGTCCGATACTAAGAAAGAGTTTCAATGTCGATAGTATCAATACATCATTTTTGCATGTCAACGCATTGGGATACTACGAAGTATATATCAATGGCCGGAAGGTAAGTGATGATGTACTCTCTCCTGCGGTATCGCAGTTGAATAAAAGATCCTTGATAGTTACATACGATGTAACCCCTTACCTGAAAGAAGGTAAAAACGATCTGGTCTTATGGCTTGCCAAAGGATGGTACCGGAAAAATACATTCGATGCCGTATATGACGGGCCTTTGGTGAAAGCTCAGCTGGATATCAAAGAGGGCGGTGGATGGAATACCGTGATTGCGACTGACAGCTCATGGAAAGGCAGACACGGAGGATATATAGAGACAGGTATATGGCAGGCACTCCGGTTTGCAGGTGAAAAACTGGACGGAAGAATACTTCCTAAAGATTTGAACCCCACCACTCTCGACCAAATGAGCTGGTACCCTGTCGTGGAAATCGGTATTCCGGAACATAAAGCCACTCCTGTAATGACGGAGTCCGACAAAATACAGGAAACCTTAGTTCCTCAGAATATCACACAACTTGGTGACAGTACATGGCTCGTGGATATGGGTAAAGTCCTGAACGGCTGGTTTAAGATCCGCCTGCCTCATCTGAGCGAAGGCCAGGAGATTTTAATGGAATATAGCGATTTCATGGATAAAGAGGGTAAATTTCTCGATCAGGGACAAAGTGATATTTATGTCGGAGTAGGCAACGGTACGGATGTATTTTGCAATAAATTCCATAGCCATGCTTTCCGTCATATCCGTATATCCAATCTTACGGTCAGACCGGATAAGGAAGATATAAAAGCATATCTCATCCATACCGATTACCGTCAGGCATCGACATTCGAATGTTCTGATCCTGAACTAAATGCCATACACAACATGATTCAATACACCATGAAATGCCTGGCATACAGCGGATATATGGTAGACTGTCCTCATCTCGAACGTGCCGGATACGGAGGCGACGGAAATTCTTCGACGGAAAGCCTCCAGACCATGTATAATGTTGCCCCCCTGTTTACCAACTGGATGCAGGCATGGAACGATTCGATGCGTGAAGGCGGCAGCTTACCTCATGTCGCCCCCAATCCGGGAGCAGGCGGCGGTGGCCCGTACTGGTGTGGCTTCATCATTATGGCTCCATGGCAGACGTATCTGAATTATAACGATCCGAGATTGATAGAGAAGCATTATCCGGCCATGAAAGAGTGGCTCGGCTATGTGGAAAAATACACCGTGGACGGATTGCTGAAACGATGGCCTGATACTCCGTATCGTGACTGGTTTTTGGGAGACTGGCTGGCGCCAATAGGTGTAGACTCGGGTAATGAACTGTCTATAAATCTGGTTAATAATTGCTTTGTAAGTGATTGCTTTTCCAAAATGGAAAAGATAGCTGGAATACTGGGTAAGTCCGATGAGGCAAAAGAATTTGCGTCACGCAGGGATAAACTTAACCAACTGTTGCAAAAAACATATTACAATAAAGATGAAAAGATGTATTCGACAGGTTCACAACTGGATATGTCTTATCCTATGCTGGTCGGGGTCACCCCTCCTACCCTATACAACGACGTTAAGGAGCGGCTTCTCTCCCTGACAGCCGAACGGCACAACAACCATATAGCCGTGGGACTGGTCGGGGTACCTATCCTTACCAGATGGGCAATCGAGAATAAAGCCGTCGATTTCATGTACACGATGCTGAAGAAACACGATTATCCGGGTTACTTACATATGATAGACAACGGAGCAACTACTACCTGGGAATATTGGAGCGGTGAACGCAGCAGGGTGCATAACTGCTACAATGGTATAGGATCGTGGTTTTATCAGGCTGTGGGAGGTATTCGTACCGATGAAGATAAGCCCGGTTATCAGCATGTGATAATAGAACCGCAAATCCCTAAAGGCGTATCATGGGCAAAGACGACGAAAGAATCGCCTTACGGTACTATTTCGGTAGATTGGAATCTGAATGCCGATAAACTGACAATCAATGTCATATTACCTGTAGGCAGCATGGGGACGGTTATCCTACCCCGGGATGCAGCAGGTTATAAATTGAATGGAAAGGTAGTTAAGAGCAAAAATAAGAATGTTACAATTAATAATGGATCTTATAGTTTTGAAATCTTATTGGGTAATTAGTAACCCGTCCTCGTTACTAATTACGGGCAGTCCGGCATATACATTAAGCAAAGCAGCGAGAAACTGGTAATTATCAAAGTAGCTTTTCCAGCCAGGTTAGTTGTATCTGGCCGGATTTAACATCCTGCTGATATTTCGTCAGTCAACCTCTTCTCCCCATAGGTCAATGTCTGTAGGAATTCTTTTCATACTTAAAATAATACATATCCAGCATATAACCTGATATCCTGCCAAAAGAAAAAAACATACGTCCATTGTCTATTTTTTTAACCTTGTCAATTCTTATATATATGATACTTATCAGAGTACCCATTACTACTTCATTTATAGCGCGATTATACCAGTTTGCCATATAAGAGTAAGCAGGAACCTAAAGAAAACAATTGACGGAGAGACTTAATGTTTATTGATATTCAGATTCCTGCAAGCTCCCAGATTGATTATTTCCGCCAGTTTCTTGCCTGCTTACGAAGCCGGTCGAGCGAGCTTTGACTGGATTGTATCGTATCAGGTCTTACAATCTTTGGCGCTACGCCTTCGATCTTTACATGAGGTGTTTCTTTAGGCTTAGGTAACGTGGATAAGAATTTATTATATGCCTCCAGTAAGTGAGTCGCTTCCTCTGTATTCAAGTCAATGTTTTGATAACCTTGAGCATAATGAACTGTAAAATTCTTTATCAGATTATTACTTAGAAAAGACAAATCTCCGCCAAAGATAACCCTTATGTCTGCTGTTTTCTGGGCAACAGTACTCATCCTTCTGGCTTTGGCATACCTTACTGCCCGAAGCTCAAATTTTCCTTTGTCTGTAACGCATTCCAACTTTTCATTTTTGTAATATTCCACCGGGACTGCCTCTTCAAACACTGCATCTGTAAACATGTATTTAAGGGAAAGGTGCAAAAAACGGGCTCCTTCTTCCGAAATAAAACGAACAGAAATCATAGGCTCTTTAAACCGAGGTTTCTTTTGCAACTTACCTAACGATATATTTTCCCACTCCGAGGTTATCGAATTCTTGGAATCCGTTTGTGAAAGAACTGTCAAGGCTGCAACCAAGAATCCTAATGTCAATATAGTTCTGATATAATTCATACTATCTTATATTTATATTATGTTAATATTTACTTAGCCGTGGCCATAAGTTGACTCTGTCTGCCAGTTCGCTAACTTCCGAATCCAGTCTTATTCTATTGTATAGATCGGGATTTAATTTACAGGCATTTATCAGTCTTTTGGCTGCCTCTTTATCATCTTTTTTACGGGAAAATATAATGGCCGATAAATACTCATTTTGCGGAGATTCCGGCAATCTATCCAAAACATTTAAAGCCTTATCATTATATCCCAGACATACCAGGCATAAGGCCGTATTATAGTCACCATAAGCCGCCAATATTTCAAGAGCATCCATGTATTCGCCGTTTTTCAATAAACGGATCGCATCGGCATAATCTTCACGATAAGTCACCTGAATCGTATCTTTTTCAATATCAGTCCTACACAGCTCTATAAAATAATCAATACGATTTAGTTTAGGGTATATTTCATCCCGGATAATTCTGTAATCTTCAGGATACATTTTTTTGATAATTTCTTCCGATTTATCCGGATAGACGGCATTGGTTAATGTGTCCAGTATCGCTGCTCTATTAGGTAAATCATTTCGCAGTTGAATTTCTTTGACTAAAGAGCTCCAATCTTCCCCTTTAGGTTTAACTACCAGAGGTGCCGCAATCTTATTTTTCAAAAAAGCGGAAATCGCATTTCCCCGGCGCAGGGATTGTTCATAATTAGACTCCCAATCACCTTGCAGATCTACACTGCATTGTATAATTATACTATCCACTGAATATTCAGGCTTGGCTGCATAAGTATTATACGCTTCCACTAATTTATCGAAAACACCCTGATTTATACTCTCATCAAACTGATATGATTTGCGTGTCTTATAATCCGGCTGTACACTTCCTTTATCAAATAGAAATTTATGTAATTTCCTACGGTCTGTAGCGAGATCTCCATCCGCCAATTGTGATAATGAAGCTATAAAATAAGTCAAAGTATCAGAAGTAGGAAATACAAACACAGAGCGATCTATAGCCTCTGCTTTTGATTCCAGAACTATCTTCAAATTCTTCATACCCGGCCTTACCACCCACGGCTGTCGATAATGGTAAATAACATCATTCTCTGCTGTAATCGTCGTATCTATTTTCAATCCTCCCAGACCGGAACGGTAAGGGAATTCAACAGTTTCTTTAAAAATATCATCTTTACGGTTTATATTAAGTTCATTCAACACAATCTCATCTATCAGATAGTGATGCTTTGCTATCCTGGCTGAATCTTCCGGGGTAAAAGCTTGCGCCTTCATGTCATTTAAGGTTAGCTTTTTTGCGTGTATCTCCCGATATTTGCGGGGTACATGGCTTCTCTTTAATATGCTATCTTTTTGTGCATGCAGATTAAGATCAATCGTAACACTATCGAGCCAATGCAAAGAGAATACATCTTTCAGAAAATTTACATAGTCTTTCTTATATTTCTGATCGTATTTCTCATGTATACCATCCGAAATTTTTCCGTTCTCTTTATTCTTTATTACCTGATTCTCCGCTTTGCGCCAATATTTGCTATACATATGTTTCTTGTGCCGCATGGCTAGAGCCTCCATACTCAGGAATTCCATTTCGTTCATCTTTTTCCAATCCTCATAGTTCCTTACCAGCTCATATTGATTCCGATAATCTTCATAGTTGCGCCGCTGCACTTTATGAATTTCTTTGTATAAACTTTTCCAATTTACGAACAAAGAATCGTAGGCTGAAGGATCGACGATAGTAGAAAGAAAGTCTTCATAAGCCTCATAATCTCCTGTTTGCTTATCTTTGAAGCCTTCTCCTGCAAGAATGACCGTATCCAACCGGCAAATGGAATCCCCGTCTATCAGCTTGGGTACAAGTACCAGCCGCCAATTAGGATCTAAAACATCAACGGGTGCAATGATATTGAAGTCAAGATTAACCTTCCCATCGCGCTCAGGTGCAAAATATGATTTAACCTTTATAACTACTTCCGATAATTTATAAACTTTACTGGTATCTAATTTGGTTGCTTTACTGGCGAAGACTTCATTCTCTTCCAGAGATTGGTCTTCGGGATTTGTAAATGATACTTCTTCCGATATTGTCCGGGGTCCGCCCTGCCCTTGTAGTCCTCCGCTATTTACAAAATCTATTTCAGGCTTTGTCGTTTGCATGAAAAGCCGTTCTATTTCTATTTTGCCTCTCATCTTATTCGAAGAACAGGAAACAAACATAACAAACATAGCTACCAACGAGAGCAACAATAATAAAACAGATGACGATATATTTGATTTAGTACTTTTTTTCATATTAATAATTTTGTCCTTGATATATTTTTACTTTGGAGATATACTCAACCTCAGCCTAGGTATTTTAATCCGTATTTGTTCGCTTCTGGAAGTTCCCGGATAGCCCAGTACCACTTCTGTTACTTTAGGAACAGCGTCTTTGTACGTGTAATCGGGATCACATAAATATTGTTCTTCGACCACCCAGTCGTATCTTATATTTCGGGGGTTGGTTGTATGTTCGGTGATATTTTTTCTGTAAAGGGTGTACTTTCCCTGCATTTCACCGGCTTCATTCACTTTTCCCAATGCTTCATATTTCAGGTTTCCGAGTTCGAAATTGAATGTCCCGGCCAGTGTATCATTCTTTACAGTTAACTTTAAATTATTAACGATATAAGATTCTACCGGAATCAATGACACTTTTCTACCTTTTCCTTTTATAAACTCACTTTTTCTCTGCCATTTATATTTTTCACAGTTAATGGTTACAACACCATTCAACCTATTATTTGCAAATATTGCCGTTATGACCTCGCGTCCCGACCAGTTACCCCTGTCATCCTTGGGAAGAGACCACTGCCGCTTGTATTTGCCGTGAAGTATCTTTTTCCCCTCCGGGTCTTTATAGTACTCGTAAGTGATAACACATCCGGTGATTCTATCCTTAAATTCTTCTGTTAGAATTTTTCTGCCAGACTCCGGTTTTTCTTTATCCCGGCTTTTACCTCCATCCGCCTGTAATGAGATGGCCACAAGCAGTCCACTCATTAATACTAAAATAATTCTGTTCTTTATCATCCTGTTCTATCTTTAATTTCTGCTTAACTGAATCTTTATTGAATGGAAAATGCAGCAATTTGTAAACTACACAATACTAAATAGTTAATCCGATTAAAACAAATCTCAGAAACTCCATTTGTCATTACTCTGTTTACCCTTCTGCTAACCTTCCCAAGAGGGGGGGGAAGGTTAGTTACAGGGTTGATTACATTGGCTTCCCAGCTCATATAATCACAACAGACTTTACAAAACTACATTGCGGTATCCATTCTATTTTTATTACTCGTTATCGACCATTGGTAATATACCTGTCTTGACATCTTTGAGAATCTCATCTTCTTCCATTCTGCAATTACCAAAAAAACTAGCTCCTGCTTCGATCTCTATGTTACGGGCTGTTATCTGCCCTTCATAATAGCATGAGGCACGCAAGACAACAACGTCAGAGACTATCACATCACCCAGAATCTTCCCAATGACTTCAACTGATTTTCCTACTATTTTCCCTTTGACACAGCCTTCAATGCCTATAACTACTTTACCACCGCTATAGATATCTCCGTGCACATTGCCATCTATTCTAAAGTCATCTTCTATTTTGATTTCACCCTTCAGTTCTGCAGAACCGGAAAGAATACTAAGTGACCGTGAATCAGGACTCTGACCATTAGAGCCCTTATTTATTCTGTATTTATTAAACATCTCAATATATATTAAAAAAGATAACGTAATGAGGCTGAATACCCTTTGTTACAGACATACACTGTTTGGTCGCCAAGCATTAAATTACGACCGGCAAATCCGTGTTCATACTTGATATCCAAAACAATATACCGGGTCAGATAAACTCCGGCACCTATGACAATTCCATAATCGAGCCGGTGTCCCGCTTTTTCGTATTTCAGACTATTCTCGGAGTCGCTGTCCTTTATGTTACCTGAGATAGCATAAGAAGTATATATCCCCCCTTGTACAAAAGGTTTTATTTGTGCCGGGAACGGGCTCCATTCGGCTATCAGAGGCAACTTCAGATTATCCTCCATAAAATGGTAGGTAATTCCGGTATTGTTTCCCATATCGTTTTCCAGACTGAATTCCTGATTGAAATAAAGTATCGCAGCACGAAAACTCAGGCCAGGCAAACCGATAGTATGTTGGTAAGAAAAGCCACCTTCAAAGCCGGCTTTACGGCTTATATCAACTCCGGTATATCTTACAGTAGATGTATTGAGCCGAATCCCGGCTTGCACCCCGATATTTTGGGAACTGGCTGTATATGTACCTGCAAGAAGCAATATAGAGATAAAGAGTGTCTTCATAGCAACATAAAAGTTATCATACTAAATAAAAACACCACAATAGTACCACACCCTCCAATCAGGACTGCTCTTATATCTATTACCGGATTATTACAATGTTTCTTGAGCACGGGCAACGCTCTTTTTCTATCTCTTCGCACAATATGTATATAATCAGATAAATTTTCAGAAATCATTACCATTTTATTTATTATTGATAAATTATAATTTACGATACCGGATTTGATACCGGTCTCTATATGTTTTTATTAGCATAGCAACATCTCTAAACTCAAATGTTGGAACATATGAGGAATATCATCCTCTGAGACGGGATGAATATTTTTTCTAAACCTCGGAATCAAGCTGTCTTTCCAAAAAGCGAATCCCTTACAGATCGTACGGCTGGCTATCAGCATTTCATTCTCTGAACTGTCAAGAACCGTGAAATGCGGATTGAACAAGCAAGGCTCCCCGTCCTTCACGATGACAATCAGAATACTGCTTCCTTCTTCCCGAACGTCTTTTATCTTGAGAATCATATCTACGTTACAGACCGAGAACAAATTGAAGGCTGAACGCTCAAAGGCAAGCCAGTACCCATCGATCCGGTATAGGCGGATATGCTTGTCGTTAGACTTTTCCTTTTCCAATATTTGCTGAATGTTGCTCATATTTTTCTATTTTTAAGGTGCTATAATTTTGCCAACTTTTATTCCTCCCTCCTTAGTATGCACTTTCACAATATAGATTCCCTGATTTAGAGGGATGAATTTTACATAAAGGCTGGTATTTATTTTCACATCAGAAAATATACGGCGCCCAAGTACATCATATATCCGGATTTGCTCTATATTCCGGTTTGCATTAACTACCAATTGTTTATTATTGTATATGATACTGATGTCAGATCCCGGCTCCGACTCTAACAGATCTGGCGATATTAATTGCAAAGCAAACCTACCGGCATCGATATATTCATTTTTAGAATCTACCGGACGTTGAGTAAAATCATATGTATTATTCAAAACCAGATTTTGCTTAACTCCTAAATATTTATCAACGAGTATCGGGTATAAATCACTGGCAGATAAAAATCTATCCACATTCTCGAATTTAAGCGAAAGTGTATTTTTAGTATCAGAGCATTTTACTCCTATTCCTATTTCACCAACTCCTTTTTCATATGCCTGAATTAGATTATAACTTTTGTTATCAGCAGTAAGAAAGAATGTTTCGGGTATGGCATACCCTTGCGAACTAATCATTTTCTTAACATTGGATATATTCGATTCTGCTTTAGGCCCGGAAGGGACAAGAACAGAACGGTCACCTTCCGCCCCATTACCAGCAGTAGACTTCAGATATAAGTTTCCCGCACTTAAAACTGAAGAAGGGCTGCTGGCTGTAATTGGGCTTGTCAGAGCATAATTACCTTCGAGAGGGAAAAGCAGATTTACTTCCTCATCCATAAGGGTAATTATAAACGATTGGTATGCAGGGATATAGTTGGCCGTTGAAAATGGGTAGTGCTTCCATGTACCATCCAGGCTGTTAAACAACTGATATCCTGCCGTTTCATTTATTTTTTTCCTGGCAGCATCCGAATTGTTTATATCTAAAAAATGACCGGAGTTTATTTGTGCCAGAAACGGATTACCAATCATGGCCTTCAATGATGTACTGCTATTTCTTTTTACCTTTTGTTCATAACCAGGGACTTTAGTAGGAGAGTCTGGAACAGTAATATTGGGTACAGTTCCATTTTCTTCATAAATAAATCTATAAGCTTCGCTACCACGCTTCATTCGCCCGAGAGGGGAATACAACAGTTGTAATGTCTGCGTATTGAAGTAGAAAAACTTACTTTCTTTTGTAAACCTGTCGTAGCTGT
The DNA here is from genome assembly GCF_002482385.1 of Dysgonomonas sp. UBA7710. GTDB lineage: Bacteria > Bacteroidota > Bacteroidia > Bacteroidales > Dysgonomonadaceae > Dysgonomonas. Next base: position 381,858 of record NZ_DLFW01000047.1, read on the forward strand.
GTCCCGGATAATAAGGAAGTTTTGCAGCATTTTCAAAATACGGAATTTCTATTATTCCCTTTAGACCTTCAAGATTACGATGGTCTGCATAGCCGATAGAGTTCTGATATAAAGCAACTTTTACTGCAATAGCATTATTTGTTTCATTTAACGGCACATCATTAGCAGAGAATTTTTTACTGAAATCACCAACTTCAATCTCCCGTCCTTTTGTTCCGGTTTGAGGATCGGACAAAGCAAACCCGGCCTGCCATGTCAGAGGATATCCCGCAAAAGCAAAATCTCCTGTAGCCATTCCTTTCAGTGGGGCCGATAGTGCATACCACTTATCCCGCAGCATCGCTGTACCCGAAATACTGGCATTACCAACGGGCTGATTTCCATAATTTACCCCGGCCATATTCTCATAATAACCCCAGTTATACTGGATATACGCTTTCTCATAAGTCAGTCTGTGCTGATATGCCAGTTCTGCTCCATATTCGAATGTTATGTTGCAGCATATAGGCATGCCATACACATCAACCGGCGTACTATTGGTATCCAGCGATGGATAGACAGTTAAACCTCCCGGAATATATACATTGGAACAAGAAACAGGTACCATATTCAGCGCTGTTCCCGATACATCTACCCAGTTGGACGGATCGTTCCAATTATTGTTGGCAGCACTTTTTTTCCAATATAGTATCTGACCACCTGCTACTATACTGATAGAAAAAATATTACTGTAGTAAGTTCCTCCATACTGATTGTCTGTAGTTGTCCGGCGATAATAAACCGTGGATGCGGTCAATACAGCCGGAGTATAGTTAAGTGCATTATTCGTGCCGGGAGCATCGGTCCAGATTACATTGTCCGTACTTAGCTGCCATCTGTAACTAAAATCACCACTACCGCCCGAGGAAGCTTCGCCTTTTATTTCGGTTGGAATTTGCCCACTACATACATACGGATTACCAGCCAAAGTACCTGCTGTTACAGGATCAGCAATTATATAGGGTCCAAAGCCGCCGTATATAAGCGGAGGATCAGTTACATCCTGACTATGTGCATATACCACACCCGATTCTACATACCAGTGAATATAATAACCGGTCCTTTTATTTATATTTGCTCCGTTAAAAGAGACTGTCGTTTTCTTATCCGTATTAATACCATCAGGGACATTCAGATTTGTCCAGTCATTGACGGAAGTGGTAATTGCATTATAATTCTTTTCTGTTGTTATTAAATATTTGGCTTTTACATCAAGCGGGTCATAGTTAACTCCTGTACCTGTATGATTTATATTCAAGGCTAACTCAACATCTTTATTTGACGCCGACGTCAGGAATATAGACTTATTGGGTGAAGCGGTTACTTTAATATGTTCATTTATACCCGTATCATTACTTACAACTCTTTGCATGCCTATCCTGCGGATATAGCCGGGTAAGGCGACACCTTTCCAGTTCCCGTTAATAAGAAGGACATCAGAATACACACCTATCTGCTTACCTGTTACTATAGGTAAAACTATATAATAAACATCACCTTTATTTAAGGTAGTAGGCGCAGAAACTTCAGTAATTCCGTCGGCTGCAAGGAATTTAATCCCTGTAAAATTACTCGCCGTTCCTGCCTGAAGTTTGAAAGTAAGATTGCTCATAGACTCATCGTCTTTGTATTCCATCTTTATCCTATGAGCATTGTTCCATGCTTGTTGGGCCGTATAGCCAACCTCAAGAGGTGTTGACGCATAATCAGTAAAGGCAATATCTGTTTTTAAAAGTGGTAGTTCTATATCCCTTGTACTACCCTGGTTTCCTGTTACAGTGGTCACTACCGGCATATAAGGACGCCCGTTACTATTACTGGATGCATCGGTAAAGAATGTTGTAAGCTGTTCAAAATGTGCATTGAAAACAAATTTACCGTCCGCACCGGTTCTTCCAACCCTTACCTTTTTCAAATCATAGTCAATCCCCAACTGGGTAAATATATTTGCCAGACCTGTGGTTTGCGTCAGATCGAGATAAATATTCGCATCGGGCTGATAATCTTCAGTATGCACTGTGATTTTTGTTTTGTTCGGATCGTTTATATAAGTTATATTTTTTGCTCCTGCCAGTGCCAGATCAGGAACTACCGTATTTGTTTCCCCTGCTCCATAACCTTCTATGGTTGCAGGTGGCAATGATATTATTGCGCTATTATCCGCATAACATCCAATAACTCCGCTTCCGGTCGGACACCCGCTTCCGATACCTGCCGCATGACGTTTCGAGCTGGCTGTTACATCACCTCCATATATCAGGATTATCCCGTTATAATATGTGTACCATCCACCACCAATACCGGCAGCATGTCCTCCATTAGCTATTACCGTTCCACTGGAAATAATAATATTCCCTCCGGCTGTATTTTTATACGACCCACCATTACTTCCTGCATTACAGGTGATTGAAGAAGAAGTGCCTTGTCCGTTTCCCTGAGTAAAATTGGGCGCGCCAATGGCAGCTCCACCTCCTCCGCTACCGCTTGCTCCATATGTACATTCAGCAGTTAACTTCCCGGAAGAATTAACATCAGGGTTATCAGCACTGATATGTATCTGCGCCCCCTGATTTACCTGAATGGCACAATAGTGATTTTGTGTATATGTAAGGGTATTGGTTCCTTTCAGTATAAAATTGACTTTAGTAACAGGATTGAGATTGGATCGATTATTCTCACCCAGAACAGAGATACACGAGACATCTGTACTGGTTCCTCTGGCTGTCCCTGAAGTTGCTCCTGTCTTTGATGATGTAATAGACATATTGTCCAATGTGACAGTACCATGGTAACCGGATTGAATTGTTATAGTATTAGCTGTAGTTGTCCCGGTAATAATATAATTACTGGAAGAATTACCCGGTATAGTCAGACTTCCTGAACTTATATTATGTGAAACCACAGTCTGCGCCTGCATGGCTGTCGTTATAAATCCTAACCACAGAATTGAAATTACCTGTACCAAACGTTTTCTTATGCCTTTCTGAAGAAAAGAACCGTTAGAAAATATTTTATGTAAAACAGTAAAATGTTGCATATTTCTTTACATTTATTACTTCACTACTAGGATGAAAATATGTTACTTATTTTTTGTATAAATCAGTAAAATCTTAATTTCCTTTGATGTATTATAGGGATTAGAACTATTGAACTCCAGGTATAACTTGCCGTCGAGTACAGCCCATTCAGCGATGAACGATTGTCCGGATGAAAGGTCAAATCCCAGAAAGTTTCCATCCACTTCGTATTTCACTTCCTGATTTTTCGTCTCATCTTCTTTAAGACATATTATATTTTCTTTGATCTCTATTCCGGAGTAAAATTCACCGTAACTACTGGAGCTATCAATATATAGCGTACGTCCTGCATCATCAACACAAACATTCTCCAGTACCCATTTCCCTTGCAGCGAATTCTTATTATTTTCTTTTGTCTGCGCAACAGAGAAGAGCGATATACTAAAGAAAATAATTAGTAAATGTGCCTTTGAACGTATATTTTTAGGTTCCATAAACTTGCTGTTTTAGTTTAATCAAATATTATCTCCTGATCGATGGGATCAGCCCAATCCTTAACAGTTATATTTATACTCAGATTTGTTTCCGGTTCTCCCCTGAAAGTGACTATGAGTTGTATGATCCGGTTAATCTTAGGTACAAAAGATATCTCGATGGGAGTCTTCCCGAAATAGCTCTGTCCTTTCAGTGGCATGCTGGTACGCAATCGCAATTTGTGAGTTGTGGTATCTACATGCTGTGTTTCGAAAGCATCCGAACCCCTGTGCGCCGGAACTATAAAATTTACGGTATCGGCTTTTAATTGGGCATTAAAGTTGAAATACTCCCTGACCGGTATATTTCCCGAGTGGTCCGGATTGTCTTTACCCGGATAATATCCGCCTGTCCAATCCAGCGTTGTAGGCACATCCAGCAGATCGACAAATGCATAATCATTTCTTCCTGAATGTATCTGGTCAAAGCCGGTATAATCCTTTAATATAACCTGTATTTTTGCCACATTCCGGTTCATCGTAGCTTGCTTTTCCGTCTTCATATTTTCGGTTATAACCGTATTTGGTAACGACGCGTATCTGAGTTCTGCCGGAGTTTGTGCTAAAAACTCATTTGCTGAAGTCGTAAAACCCGTTTTCCACATAGGATAAGTATTTGCTCCCCCATAAGGTGGAAGGGTTACTTTACCGGCTATATCCGTATTACAAGTCAAAAGCACAAGATTAGATATACCCACAGGCATATAAGTAGAAAGCTTATTGTCATTTCTGACTACATTCAATTTCTTTTCTACAAACTTATCAGTGTTAGTAAATACATATATTAAAGCGTTATTCAGGAATACAGGGTCGGTACCTGACTTTAAAGTCATCGTAATATTTGTCTCAAGAGGTTCTTCTCCCACGATTTTATCTCCGTCGCATCCGGACAAAAGCGCTATTAAGGCAAATGTGACTAACAATCCGAATGCTTTCGCAAATAAATCCATACAATTGAAGGATAAGCTTATAATGATATTCTTATTCATAATCATTTCTTTTTACTTGTAAACATCTCCTGTCCAAGGGAAGAGATTTCGCCCCACTGTTTCTGTTATTTCAACTTCCGAATCCGTTGCCTGCGCATTCTTTAAGGCTGTAGGATTTCCGTACATGCTTCCCAATCCTTTTATAATAGCTGTGATCTGGTATTGATAATTACGCTTAACATAGTCATGATCTGCCAGTTTTCCGGCTTTAGGCTGATTTACTATTACCGGATAGTAGCACTTGAGAGTATTGAGACTGTTATCTTTAGAACTTTTAAAATTGTATCTGACACCTATTACCAGATAAGTGGGATAGCTACCGCTTTCATTCTCAAATGCGTAGAACCATAGAGGCGTCGCATTTGTACTAATATCATAATTAGTCGCTGTTATGGCTTCCATAAGATAATCTGCCGGCTCACTATCCTGATTCAGATTGTAAATCCGGGTTGAATTATTCAAAAAAGAATAACCTGTTTGACATCCATGGCCAAACTTTTCTGTAAATCCAATCTGAGAATCAGCTGCAAATTTTGACGTTGTCTTTGTATTTAGCATGAATACAGAGTCTATCTGAAAGGTGTAATCATTTGAAGGATAGCCCACTCCTTCAAAAGGCAGACTGGCAGGCAGATCAAATTCAATTTTTCGTATGGCAATTCTTGCAACTAAGCGCTCTATGTAAAAAGGGTTAGAGCTATCCAGCAACCAACCCTGACCTGGGTCGACACCGTCGGGACGGCCATTATTTGTTGTGTATCCCAAATACTGATGATCATATAAATTGTTAAGGGATACATTTTTTTTATAATTGCACATAGTAAGATTCATTTTCAGATTGGAAGGATTTATGCCTCCAATCGGTAAATCTTCGTCCGCATTCGGGGTTGTAGTCCCCGGATAAGGATAGCGTCCCTGTGTTGATAAATCCTCGTATTTCTTCAGGAAATCCTGGCTATTGGTTACTGAACTGAAATATTTATCGGGAGCATTCGCAATTACATAAATATCCCGTTTCCCTGCTGTAACGGTTATATCTTTTATTTCATTGATCTCTATATATTCTTTATCGTAAACTTGTCCGGTTACATTTTTTGTCTGACGGGCAACATATCCATATCCATCCAGTTTTCCTTCTTCCGACTCACCTTCCGATCTGAATACAAGCACTTCGAGACTGTATATCTTACTTTCAGCGCTTAGATCCGGATTACCGGAGGATTTCTCTTTCCCTTGCTGAGGGGCATTAAGTAAAATAGAAAGAGAGGTTTCCTGTTTAAGACCTTCAGGAGCTGGGGATTCATCTCCGGAACATGAATACATAAGTGCCCCTGCCAATATGCACATTAGCAGATTAGTATGTTTCTTTATATTCATTTTTTCCATTATCAATTTTCTTCTTTGCATTTGAGTCAGCTTCTTAATTATTGAAAAACATAGTGGATATTGCACCAGGCTATTTTTCTCTTTTCGTTTTTCAGTAAGGATAAAGTAGACAGACCTGCATAATTAAATGCACTCCAACATGTCTCGTTGTAGTTCAATGAGCGTTTCTTTTCTACACCGCGGATATCCACTATACCTGTCAGTCCCAATCTTATTGTCAACTTATCCCTGTTTCCATAGGCGAACGGTATCCATTTATCTTTTCCGGAAACCAGAATTTCCACAACTCCGTTTCTCATCCTATATCTGTAGAAATAGCCGTAAGGCATGATTTTTAGCCGGGAATCATCTATAAAAATTACTCTCATTTCTTTATATAGATTTTCTTTTTCTTCTATCTCATCTTTCCACAAGTCGGATGGTCTTACCTCCGTAATGTCACAGGAGATGGCTCCTTTACGAGAACCTGTGTACATTACAAACTCTTTTATCTGTGAATGTCTGAATGATAAAATCAAAGGAATATTTATGTGTTTCATGTCTTACTTTTCATTAAATTTTAACTACTAACGACCCCGGCTTTCCATCATACTTTACTTATTATTCGACAACTGAAAATCCGGCTATAGATTCTTTGGGGGAAATCTGTATTTCAGGAGCATTGTCCGGTTTTTTTACAGAATCTATGCCTACTGCCAATTTTTTAATTCCCTTGTTATCCGGATTATGCAGAATGATGCCGCTCAGATTGATAGCGCTACGGTTACCATCGCCCCAGATACGTAAATCGTGACGATTTGTGAATACAAAGTCTTTACCTTCCTCTGCTGTTGTCTGAGTATCTACTGAACAAGAAATAGCTATATCACCTCCCGTGGCATTTGTAAGCAAAGCGCCATCCGAAGCCCTTAACAGAGCAAATTTGAAAAAGCCGGATACAATACTATTCATTCTGCCATGGTCGCCCAGCGAGTTAATTGCAATATGCGCCGGTTGATCTATAATTGTGCCGGTACAGCTTAAGTTTGAACTTTCGAAATTGATATTCGCATCATTGATTGCATATATCTTTCTGAAGTCTACAACCACAGACTTAGGTAATTCATAACGGGTATCTTCTAATGTTTTTACATTAAACTTACCGGAGCTAGCACCTCTTCCTATAACTATGCGTGGACTGACCCCCATATCAAAGTCTAAATTGTCGGCAGTGCCTTTTCCATAAATACCTTCCACTATAATATCCGAGCCTGTAGCATTGATTAATGCTTCGCCATTTGTTTTGAAGATTCCCAGTTCGTATATAATATCCTGTGTACCTTCAAGTCCATCACGTGTACCCATCAGCTTAACCAATACTTCCTGATCTTCTATATCTCCTACACCGACAGGTTTCACCATATAGCTTTGCTCCACATTTGCCAGACGCAGTTCAAACATTTTACGTCCTTCCATCAAATTATTGGCCTTCACTGGAACTTCTACATCCTGCTTTATCATATATCGCGCTGTACCATCGTTGGAAGGGACAAAAGACAGGCTACCCTTGACAGGAATATAGTTGTCGCTTTTGTTAGCTGTGCCGTCTGTAGTTAGATATTCTACTCTTACAGGTATAGGGGCACCCTGGTCTGTTGTCGGATAACCGGTAAGTGTGATGGTAAAGATAGCAGTTGTGAAGCCACTTACCGGTTTGTTTATCTTTACATCCGACACATATAGTCCATGCCCTAATTTTATCAGGCGGTTTTTCATATCTTTAAACAGGATATCCCCGTTTGGTGTGAACAGTATTTCTTCAAACATCTTTTTGTCATCTTCTATAGCATAACGATCGAACAGGAGTTCACCCGATGCAGACAGCATACATACCCGTCCGCTCGACCTGCTGGTTAAGAATATGCCGTTTGTTGTCATATGCACCTGATCGAAATTGCCATCGGTAGCTTTTTGGTATATTTGGCGTCCGTCTTTAGACAATCCGATCATTGTGCCACGACCACGTTCTGTATCATAGCCAACAATAACAGATTCTCCCGAAACAGGATTCATTTCCATACCCGAAACAATTCCCTTCATTATATATTTTTGCAAATCCGTGCCATCGTTGCGCAACAGGGAATAGTAGCTTTTATCCGCTGAATTTCCACCAACAAGGACATTCCCGTTCTTTGCAAGAGATAAATATTGTAATGATACTTCGCTCGAAGCCGGTACAATCTCTTTGCTGAATATAATATCTCCTTCCGGACGTATTTTCATTATTCGTCCACCGGCTATTTGGCTGTTTCCGATAAGGAATATATGGTCATCCTCGGCTGTAATCATTTTAAAAAGATGAAATTCCGGTTCCGGTAATTTTGTAACGAATACAGGTTTTCCATTGCTGTCAAGTCTGACTACAGCAGACACAGTACCTTCTTCGGCCGTAAAAGCCGCGTGTATATATTCCCTGGAACTACCGAGCACATCGAAACCCATACATGGACCACCTTCGTCGGAAACATATTTATAAACCACCTTGCCGGTAGAATCCACCTTGGCAAGCATACCTGCCCGGATGCTTCCCGAACGTGGCTCATATCCTCCTAGTACAAAACTGCCGTCACGAAGCTGCTGTCCGCAGAACAGTTCACTACCGGTTTCTCCGACATTAATATCTTTAAGTATTTCTCCTGTTTTATCAGTTATAATAAATCTGCCGTAAACGCCTTTGTCTTTTTTCTTCGAAAGCCAATCCCGGGATTGCCCCAGTATCAATAGTTTACTATTACCTATGTGGTAAGCGTTGTTTACAGACTCAAACCCTTTCGTCAAAGTACGGGAAGCAACAGCCGATCCATCCCTGCTGATCCATGTAACCGTAGTAACACCATCATTACTTCCTATCAGGGCTACCTCCCCGTTTGTGACAGGGCAGGTATACTGGTATGTGATGTCTTCACCATATGTCCTGTCGTAAACGACAGGCATGTATTGGGCCTGAATATTCATTAGTGGATATGTCGATGACAAAACCAAAACGACCAAAATGGTATACAATTTCCTTCTTAACTGCATTGTAATAATATTTATTTTGTTATTGCTTTTATATCTACTCGCCGTACATCCCGGTTGAGTCTTATTTTATTCTCTAATGGAAGATATTGGTAAAGGGATTTACCTGATAATTCCTGGCTGAATTGCGATAATAAAGAGGCAAAATCAATATCGGCCGCAATCTGTCCTTTACCTTGCATTAACAGCTTAGCCCTTATACCATTATCTTTCATCCAGTTTCCGACTTCGATAGCTCTTTTTTCAGAAAGAACCTGATTATATTGTTCTCCTCCGATTTCATCAGCATAGCCTTCCATGACGAGCGTATCTATTTTGCTGAAATCAGATTCTTTTTGCCATGCTTCAAGGGCTTTCAAGGCTTCTGTTCCCAACATATAAGAGTTAAAATCGAAGTACAGGCTTAACACATGTTCTACAAACCGGCTACTGGGCAAAGCCTCCTTTAAAGGAATACCTGTATAATTTTTATTCTCGTCCCTTATTAAATTTATAGATCCGTTGCTTACAGCTTTAGCTTCTGATATACCAAAAAGCATGTTGTTATTTCGTTTGTCCGATATATTTCGTTCGAAATAGAATATGTCATCTTTATTTGCCGTTTTCCTGTCCGAAACAATGTATCCACGATCCTCGTCGATATGAAGCAGGCTAAAATCATTGTGAACTGTGTTTATTGGATAATCAAAATGCACTAAGCTTCCATCTACGGTATGTCCGTTCTCATAAGTTATACCGTACACATCATAACCGCCAAAACCAATATGACCATTGGAGGAAAAGATCAGCATATCATCAAACAAACTCGGTGAGATTTCATCTCCTTCGGTATTGACCTGAGAACCAAGATTTACAGATTCTCCCCATGTTCCTTTCCGGTCGTCCCAGTGAGTGACATAAATATCGTACCCGCCAAAACCTCCGGGCATATCCGATGCAAAAAGCAACGAACGGTCGTTATTGAATAAATAGGGATGAGAATAAGAACTACCTTCTATTTGAGGGAAAATTTCTTTGAAAGAAGACCAGCCTTTTCGTTTTTGGTCATAGTTTGAATAATATAATCTGGTCTGAAAAGTATTTAGTCCCTGAGATGTCATTCCTATTCCTTCGCTTTTTCCGTAATAAACCTGAGTTACTACCATTCTGGTCATATTACGCGAAAACGACACAGGGCCATTTTGCAAACTGGAAGGAATCATATCCAACATCCGATTCTTTACATCTCCCTCACTCCTAACGGAATATCCGGAATTTTCGGCCAGTGAAAAATAATTGCTGCGATGATAGAATTTCTTATTCGGATCATGAAAACGACTCTTACTGCTGGCATAAAAATATTCGCCGGTTTTCACGCCTACCCAAAACTCAGAATTAGAAGTATTTACTTTATCCAATGATCGAACTGTAAATTCGGGCATCCCTATTGGTAAAAAGCCATCTTCGTAATTAAGAGCATGTAAGATATTCTGGTAACGCTGATCTGAATGATAAGTGTCGCGAAAAGCGTATCGGCGCGCCAGACTAATGGCTTTCATCCGCTGTCCAGAAAAGCGCAGGGCATCCAGATAATTACAAATGTCCGCAGTACTGAACACGTTGCCGGAGATAGCCATGGCTGACTCATAATGAGGTACAGCCTTCGTATAATCCAATAAGGTAAGGTATAAACGTGCTACCTTCAGATGCAAAGCTGCCCCATATCCTGAACTTAAGGCATGATTAAAGGCTGTTTCGTAAATAACCATCGCCTCGTCAAAATCCTGACGAATGAATTTCCGGTCGGCGCGAGCCTCAATCCCTTTAGCTCTCCTATCTCCTTCTGTTTCATTCTTAATATCATCACCTATTGCGGATAATGAAATAAAAAACAAAAGTATAAGGAAAACGGATCGTATTATATTGTTAATCATAAGAGTCTTTTATCTGAATATATTATACACGAATGATACTCCGATTTTAGTGGGTCCTACATAATTTTTTGTCTTTTTGATTTCCTCTGCAAAATTCGCATATTCACCACCAAGTTGATATTTATCATATTCCAGAAGAGCATATCCTACTCCAATATTAACATCTATGCGAAACCGGCTCGACAGATAGAATTTATATCCGGCTGTGACTCCGGCCGACATTCCCCATCCTTTGCGACGGTAACTGGTTTTCTCTTCGTCCTTGTTTTTTAGTCCGATATTGAAATTTCCAGCCATTGCATAAGGTCCTACATAAAAACCATCCCAAAGGTCGTTTGTATAATAATACTTAGGATTGAGGTAATATCTGAAATCGAGACTGCCGACAAGTACACGGAACACTTCTTCATTTTTTTTGAATAAATAGGGCATCCACATGATGTCTGTGTTTATTGTAAGTTGCCGTCCTACGGTCCACTCAATACCAAAATTGGGGTTTCCGGTCAAAATAAAAGGAATATTTGTTTTCAGTGCCTGAGATTTTACTACCGGAGTATAACAAAAGAACATCAGTAGTATAGCAGCTGTAAAAATGCATTTGAAATAATGTTTCATTGATTCATAAATTAATAAATATCTGTTTATACGCCTATTCCACCGCCACCGGGGCCGGAGTTTTCTTCCGTCTCTATCTGAGGATTCCATTTCTCGGGATCTTCCAACCTCATTATCTGTATATTATTACCATCAACTTCTATTATGTGAGTCTCATTCATATGCAAGACGATCGGGATTCCCATCTTGTCCGTAAAAGGAATGGTCAGAACGGATAAGGTATTATCAGATTGTCCGATAAAATTCAACTTTAAAACGATGGGTTCGCGCTCACGTCCTTCTCCGGATAAGTCGGGCGAAGGAAAATAATAATTCTGAACCCCGAACTCAAAATCTTTATATTCAACATCGAATGTCTTACCGCTCAATCGCATTATATCTGACGTACTATTTCGCGAAGATCGAGTACTGGTACTGTCTTTTAGTGCCAACAGGTATTGGGTGACACCTACACCTGAAGCCTCAATATCTATTTTCTTTATATTGGTATATGTTAAAGAAGCATCTAATTTGAAAAGATTCTTAAAAGCTATGCAAATACGCCCCACATATTTCCGTTCGAAGAAAGCCGTATCGGAAACTACCGGGCCAGGAAAATTAATTGTCGGAGTTCTGTACTCCAGATAAATTGCAGAAGGTTCTTTATAAGTTCCATCCGTAGATTGTTGCAGATCGAATCTGGCTTGGCTATATATGTTTAAGTCCTGAAAAAGTGTTCCCTGTGCATTTGTGAAGCAGTAGACGTTATAGCTACCGGGATAAAGCCTGAAATTAAAGTTTCCCAACCTGCTTCGTGCATTCTCGGAAAATGGGTTATCGGAATATCTTTCCTTTTTAAGTTCATCGTTATAGATAAAGATGCTAAGATCCTCGATACTATATGTCTCTGTTCTTATATTCTTATCAGCTTTGGGTACATAAATTTCATAATTGGTTTCATCCTCGAAATAGTCATATGTACATGATGATAAATACAATAGAGCAGGCAGATAAAAAAACTGTAAGTAATATCTTTTATTCATTTTTTTTAGATAATAAGATAACATCCAGCTACTATCCGCTCCGCCGGAACAATACTTTAGTCAAAGTATTGTCCCAGTAAAAGAGCAAGATAATAATGTTCAATTAGTTATTCAGATCTTGATTGTTTATGAAAAACCCGGCACAAATATTTAGACTTCTACTTGTTCGCTTTCTATTTTTGAGTTCCAGTTTTCAGGAGCGCCAACTTCTATAATCAGTGTGCCCTCGTTTTGAGGTTCAGGTATTTCGGGGTACCCCTTAGATTTGATGGTCATATTTACTTCCCGTATCACATTCGGCGAGAAAACACCTTTGATTGTACCTGCCCAATATACCGGCTGAGGTTTTGATGCTATTGTCTCATCAGCATACTGGTATCCGGTTGGAGCCCATCCTGTAAGGATAATAAAATACATTCTTGCAGGCTCCGCGTTAACATTAGTAGCTTTTCCTTCTGCCTTGGTGGCATTTGGCAAAACGTGAATATCTTTCCATAGTGTAAACTTACTATCTACAATAACTTTTGGATCATAGCCTGTTGTTGGATCGGCATCATTATAAGTACTTGTTCCACTGGAACCTATCATTATTCTGTCAGCATCGGAAGCAGTCTCATAAATACCGCCGGCAAATGATCCCAATTTGAGACCGATACCAACAGGCATGTTTCCTATAGCGATAAAATTGCTGGTATTAGCAAAATCTACAGTACTCAACTTTGGCGCATCCTCCTTGTCAGTTTTATCTATGCGTACACGCATCAATGATATTTCTCTTTTCAGCATTAATGGGGTAGAAGAAAGATCTGTAGTTTTTCCTTCTTCTACTTTTATATTTGAAGAATATGCTGTGAATATTTCTGAAGCAGGCGAGTATGCGGCTGTTTGAGAGAAAGTATGTCCGGCCGGCAAAGTAGATTCTTTCAGATCAATGAACAATTCTGAATTAAGTTTTTTGCTCAAAACATTGTATGCATCAAATTTTGCCCAAGTTGTGCCGCCATCTAGTGAAGTAGCTACATTGTCCACATCGCTTTTGATGTTTGCCACGATTGCCAGATCGTAAGTACCCTGAGGTACATTTGTCCATTTAAAAATCTTAGTTGAAGATGTTGATGGGTCTATAACATCTGAGAAAGCAACAGCGCCACTCACCGAGTTATATAAAAATAATTGTATTTTGTTCACGTTGCTCCAACTTGTAACAGGTATAGCTGTTGAAGACGCATCTTTGGTGGTAATACCATCAAATCTGACTTCAGTCACTAGGTCTCCTGTATTTGAAGCCACCGGAACATTTTCATCGCTACCGCAAGAAGACAATAGCAGAATGGCAGAAGCCAGGCTAAATAATACTTTTTTCATTTTTCTAATTTTTAATTTAAAATAAATTTTAGATAATATAGTTGATTAAAAAATGGATAATCTCTCTCAGTCCAACCTTTACCAATGTCAAACAATATTTGTTAATATATAATTCAATCAAATAGTCTTAACATTAGATAATTCATTTCGCTTCATGTTATATTATTGATAATATTATTATTATCAAGGTTGTAATAACATTATCCCTCTGTTAATTGTCTGTCACTTTAGAAGTGACAGGCAGATGATAGACACTAATATATAAATAGCTGACATATAGTATATAAAATACTAGCCCAACCTTCAAATAGTTTTACAAACTGTCGAACAAATTATTTATCCGAAAGGGTATATAGTATGTAAACATATAGCTATTAATCTGTATAATAGCTATTTATACTTAATGCTATATATAAATAAAGGCTAAAATTATTTTTTCTTACAAACATTTGTTAAACATATTGAAAACTTGGGTATTATGGGACTTTTATATTTAGAGGAGCATTTAAGATGTATAAATTATGACCATGATAAAAACCCCGCAATAGAATTCGTTTCTATTGAAGAGGGGGAATCATGGGAAAATCTGTCTTTAGGCAATAAATTAATATTCTTGTTAGATGGAAGGCTTGTTTTCTCGTTCGGAGAATATTCCGATTGCCAAATTAGATGTAAGCAGATCGTATATCTTCCTACAGGCTATAAGTTTACTTGTAAGGCATTGGAAAAAAGTATTTTTTTTGTAATATGTATACAAGGGCATACATGTTTCTGTGATAATTATCACTTCAAAGATCTTGAGAAAGAAGTCATATATAAGATTAAATATCCGGTCTCTACCGGAAATAGCTTATTCACATTAGAAATGAATGAATACTTAGAGAAATACCTTAATAATCTACTAGATTATGTACATGTTGGAGTCAGGTGCAGATCTTTTTATCAACTGAAAATAAAAGAGTTATTCTATATTTTCCGATGGTTTTATCCGAAAAATGTCTTATGGGAGTTTTTTCAATATGACTTGAAGAGCGGAAACGAGTTTGCAGCATCTATCATGGATACCTGGTATAAATACAAGTCAGTGGGAGAATTCGCTAATGCCATGAATTATACAACATCCGGCTTCGAAAAACGATTTAAACGTATATTTGGATTATCTCCATATAAATGGATGAAGGACCAGAAAGCTAAAAGGATCTTTCATCAAATAAGAAATACGAATCAACCTTTTAAGCAAATAAGTTCTGATTTCGGATTTTCTTCCTTACCTAGTTTTAATGACTTTTGTAAAGCTAATTTCGGAAAACCACCTGGGAATATAAGAGAAAAATAGCAGGTTTGGCGGAAAATCAGAATAAGTGGGTAGCTATTAATAAGGTTTAATATTAAAATTTAAGTAAATTTGTGTATCCATTTTTTTGCATCTGCCTGTCACTTCTAAAGTGACGGAGTTGACGGTAAATAATCTACTGGTGGTAAAGATATATATTTAACATTTATAAATTGACATATTTATGAACATTTTAACAGTTTTTTAATTGATTGTACATATATGCTATTTATTAAAAAATGACGTTTTCTTATAATTATAAAAATCTCTGCCTACCTTACATAAGGTAAGAAGAACAGGAGATAATATCTTATGAGTTTTGCAAGTTTATAATTATTGATAAGTACTTAATCTGCGGTAAACAACTGTTTTCGCGAATTTATATCTATAGAAGCTGAAACAATATCATTTGCATTGTCTAAAACTGAGCGATCTAAAGAAGCTAAATAAGTATAAGTCGTTTTTTCATTATTATGTCCTAAACTTTCACTTATTACCCATATGGGCAGATTTTCCTTTTTAGCCATTGTCGCCCAGCTATGACGCGATACATGCGTTGATAAGGACTTATCAATACTGGCTTTGGCTGCTAAGATCTTGAGATACCTATTCTGTTGACGCAACCCACTCTCATAGTACAATCGTTTGGATTTATTATCATCGTGAATAATAGGGAACAAATAAGGAGAGTTCTTCACATCGTTGGCAAAGCTATCGATTAATAATTGTAATCTAGGTGTGATCTTAATTTCGATTAATTGGCCTGTTTTTTTTCGATAATAACGGATGAGTTCTCCTTGAATATTGTCTTTGCGTAAATAAGCCATATCTACAAAACTCATACCGCGGGTATGGAAACAAAAGAAAAATAAACGCCAGGCTTTGTACAAACTCGCATCATTTACTGAATTGGCAGCCTTTTCACTGTCGGGAAATTGAGAGAATTTCAAATTATGCAGCCGCAGAATTTCATCCTGATCCAGCGCTCGTTTTCGTGTTTTATCTACTCCTGTATAAACTTCCAGAAATGGGTTTTCATTCTTATTCTCTATAAATCCCTTGCGGACAGCTTTATTATAGATAGCTCGTAGATTTCGCATGTAAAAAGAAATAGTATTCAGACTTCGTCCTTTTTCTTTCATAGAGCGCTCATAGTTTCTAATAAGAAAATTGTCAATATGAATCAGAGGGATATCTTTTCCTTTATTGAATTCTATAAGTCCATAGGCTGCTGTCCGGTAAGCCCGGGCTGTACGCTCTTGTCCGAAGCGGATTAATTCACAAGATAATTGCCGGACTAATTGCTGAAGACTCATATCAGACGGATCGTGTCTAAAATGGACGGCAATATCCTCCACGTCATAACATCCATCTTTCTCCAATAAACACACAGTCTGTTCAAATACACTTTTACTTTGCTTCAAATACTTTTCAGCCTGAAGCATATATGACTCTCTGTCAGGATATTTATGTACTATCCGTTGCTGAATGGCATCCCATTCTTCAGGATATAATTTGAACGGAATACTCAACTGTTTAATTTTTCGAAGATGGATAAATCTCATATTCAAACTTCCAACATAATCCGCTCCTCGGGATGAGGGACGGTAGATAAAAGACATAGTCGCCATTATTAAGCTCTTTATATAAATACTAAAAAATTAATTTCTCAAATATTTTTAATAGATTCATGTGGTATTAACAGTCACGATCTGAAGATATGTTCCTTGATAAATGACAAATACATTTATGGAAATTCTTTCCCTCATATAACATCAGGCTCCTCCGATTCGACTTAAGCAGGCTGATAATAAATCTCCATATTCGGATATGCATCAAAAATGCCTGATATTGCCAATATAGAGAATGACCAGGTATCTATCTTCGTATGTCCGAAAGTCTCTTTTAAATGCTTTTTGACGGATAAGAATCACTCTTCTGCATAGGCCATCTTTTTATACGATTTATACATCTAAAGCCTGTAACCTTTCTTAGAAATCTGTTTGTAAGCAATTATAAATTACGGCTCTATAGGAAAACTATATAGCGATACCAAATAAACTGAGATCATCGTAAATAGGATAATGCCTCCTGTCAAAGTCTCACATTCTTTTAAACTTTTAAAAATTTCTTATATTTTTTTGTCTGTCGTCTTTTAGCTTCATCTATCTTAAAATAGAAACCTTTGTTTCGCTGGGAAGCAGACCCAATGAGTGAAGCAAATCATAAATATTGGCTTGATATAAAATTCCCTGAAATAATCTCTGTCCGTACTAATGTATTAAACCCGCAATGCTCCGACCCCTGCTTTAGAAATTTTTTAGAAACTCTTTCTGTTTTCAACTTAACTGTGCCGGATTTACCTTTGCTGAATTGAAAAACAGTATAAAACTTTATCTTCAATTTGTATTTATCATCATAATTTTCTCTAAGCAATAGCCCTTTTTCTTTATGGTCTATAATTTTATATGATTTAGACATAAAGATAATAAGAATATATGTATGTTCTATTTATCCGAAAGCTTTTATCTGTCTTTTCCTGAAATAGGTGGTCCTTCGTTATATTTGAAAACGAAAAAATCGTTATTTAGGTAGTTTTCTCTGTGAAACTGGAGAAAATGTTAATATTCAAAAAAATTGATTTTAAATATTTTATATGTTATTAATTAGAGATGTACCCATTCCTTCTTCGGCACATCAAGGACAAATCCGAATTATGGGCTGAAATATGGTGTAAACATGTAGATTTAGTTTATATACCCTATTGTATGTTTACAGCCTGCGATATTGGCGGCAGACATTATTTTGAATTGCCATTAGATAAATACCGGCAGATTTACCGGAGAGCTTACCCTAAAGTAAGAGGGGAAAAGATTTTGAATATGTAGCTGATATAGTGATAAGAATTTAGAAATCAAACTTATGGCAAGTAAAAAAACTCTAAAGAAAAAAAGCCGGAAAGGAGCTTCAATACCTTTCCGGCCGGCTATAATATGAATTATTTCAGATGAAATACAGGAGAATATATTCCCTGATCGGCACCCGCAGTCCAAACACAAATGCGACCGAAAAGAGTTGTAGCATTATTAGCTTCATCGTTTATA
The DNA here is from genome assembly GCF_002482385.1 of Dysgonomonas sp. UBA7710. Taxonomy (GTDB): domain Bacteria; phylum Bacteroidota; class Bacteroidia; order Bacteroidales; family Dysgonomonadaceae; genus Dysgonomonas. Next base: position 400,231 of record NZ_DLFW01000047.1, read on the forward strand.
TCGAATGAATAGGACAGAGAGCCTGTTTTAGCATCAGTACCAGTGTAATCGATGCGGTCTATCCTGATATCATCGTCTACAAACTGAGTTCTGTTCACCAATAGTAGAATACGCTCTATCTGTCGATTCGTCACAATTTGGTCGATAGTGAAAGTCGCAGTCACCTTTTTACCTGATAATTTCATATCGGCATCAGTTATTGTGAAATAAGGGGTCACCTCCATATTTTGTACAGTATTTCCCTTGACAGTAATATATGTGGTATCGCGTGAATTAACCCAAGGGCCATTGTTGTCACGGGTTACCATCTTATATTCTCCGTCAAACAACTTGGCGGAGAAAGAACCGTCCTGAGTTACGAATACTTCAATCGGTGTATAATTCTGGTATCCACTCTGATATAGCTGCAAGCGCACCCTTTCGTTAGTACCTCTTACCTGTATTGGTTCGCCTTTGTAAACGACTTTGCCGGTCAATAGAGATTCAGGAGCATCATAGTTATCTGTTCCGCAAGAAGTAAGCAATAAGAGGAACAGTATTGCCTGTAAAATTATTGAAAATGATATCTTCATTTTAATCATATTTTTTAATTATTGATAAGGATTCTTCTTCAATTTCGGATTTTTATTTATCCAACCTTGATCTATGTCCGCATAGTAGTTCCGATCTTCAAAGTGCATATTGTTCGGGTATAGAAAACTCATATTGACTTCTTCGAAGAACCACTTTCCATCGTTAGGATCGCCGGGAGCTACTACCAGGTAAGGGTATAGGCCTCTGCGTTTAGCTGTTTCTGCCTGCCTGTTCCATAATTTATCTGCCAGACGCCAGCGTTTCATGTCCCAATAGCGTTGGTCTTCGAATGCAAATTCTACACGCCTTTCGTGAACGATGTTGTCGAATGTTACAGTAGTTAATGGTTTCACACCTGCGCGTTCGCGCACTTCATTGATGTATGGCAGGGCATCATCTGCCTTATTGGTCTCTACCAGCGCTTCGGCTGCGATCAGATAAGCTTCAGCCATACGGAAGTATGTACTCCATGTGTCGGAGCCGGTGAAAGTTGAAGCTGATGGATTTTCATCAAGAAACTTAAGGATGGTAAACCCAGTCTTATTTACATTTATATCGTTAGACATGATAGGCCCGTTGACAGAAGTAACCAGTTTGCCGTTGGCATCTTTATCTCCCATATTATCAAAAGCCGCCGCAATCTTTCTCCAACTGCCATTTTCTCCTTTTACCAATTGTCCGGCCTGTAAAACAATCTCTGCTCCACCGAAGAAAGAACCCGGATACAAAACAGTGCCTCCCAATCGTGGGTCCCTGGCTTCGAAAAGTTCGGTAGGCGTATTATAAAATACGGGGTTTTCAATAGTTCCGATATTGAACTTCGCTCCCTGTCCGGGAGTTGACGTATTAACAGGTTCAAATTCTTCCACCAGATTTAGTAATACCGACAAATAGCATGATGTAGCTTCACCGGCAATAGACCGTGGAATACAGTCCTTAGTATAATAATGTTTACTGTTAGGTACCAGATAGTCACGTGACCATATTACCTCGGTATTGTTTGACTTCACACTGACTGCGTCGAAGAAATTCCGTGCTTTGTTGTCGTTCTTTCTTGCCTGCAATACATACGGACTGTTTTTCACCACATCGTCGGCGGCAGCAAATGCTGTCTGGTAATATGCAGAAGCTTTACCTGCATCGATACCTACGATCCCACCTTCCACTGTCAGATTGGGATGAGTTACATTATATTTAGCCAAAGAACCTGCATATAAAGCGGCACGGGCTTCAAGCATTTTAGCTGTCCATTTATTGGCACGGGCCGAGTTCACATTGGTGGTTACAGGCAATGCACCGGCTATTTCGTTACATTCCTGAATGATGTAATCATATATCCCGGCTTCCGAAGAGCGAGGCAACTGCATCGTTGTAATATCCATGCCGGGAGTATAATCGAACACTTGATCTCCGACAATAGGCATTCCTCCCAAACTGCGGGCTGTACAGAAATAACACCATGCGCGGAGGAAACGGGCTTCGGCGATCAATGGTTTCTTTTCATCTTCGCTTAAGACCGCGGTTGCTTTAATACCTTCCAGAAACTGGTTGATATTTCGGATCAGTGTATAATCATATACTCTCCACCAATTGCGGTCGAAAGAGTTAATCTCATCCCTGTTATGGCGAACGGCCTCATCCAGAAACGAAAAATCATTTACTGCTCCGCCGGTATTCTGTCCCCAGGTAACGCGTCCATAGAAATTGGCCAATGTTGTTTTTATAAGCTTAGGATCGCTGAAAACCTGATCGTTACTTAATATTTTGTCCGGCTCCTCATCCAGAAATCCGGAGCAGCCTGTCAATGAAACAAACAGTAGTGTTGCTATTAGTATTATATATTTTTTCATGATTTCTTAAAACTTAAGATTTACACCTATATTAATTACGCGCATGGTAGGGTATCCCAAACCGTTATCATCCTGCTGTTCGGGATCAATCCCTTGTACATTGCTCAGGGCAAATAAATTGCTTCCTGCCACATATAAACGTAAACTGCTGATGTTTACTTTCGATACAAGATTTTTAGGGAATGTATATCCGAATTCTAAATTTCTTAATTTCAAATACCTCACGTTTGTCTTCCAGAATGTACTTCCCCAATAAGTATTATCTCCGTTACGGTCTTTGAGTGCCATCGGATATTTTCCGGGAATAAGTGGACTTTTCGCATCCCATATGTCAGACAAGCTCCAGCTATCTTCTAATAAGAACTGAGGGCTGTTTCCGTTGTTCTGGAAGGCACGTGCCTGCTCCCATTGTTGAAAATAAGTAGAGAATAACGATCCGGAAAAGTCGACAGCAAAATCAAAGCCTTTCCATGCCGCACCCAGATTGATACCATAGTTGAATACAGGAGTTGCATCCTGGCGATAGCCTATCGGACGTTCATCCATACCGTTGATTACTCCGTCGCCATTAATATCCTTATATTTTATATCGCCTGGCATTACGGTTCTGTTTCCCTGGCGGTCATTATCGATAGGATAATTCGCTATTTCTTCCCAACTCTGGAACTGTCCGATAGCTTCTAATCCCCAGTTCAGATATCCATAACGTTTTACGATACTGTTCCGGTATTTATCCCATGAATTTCCTCTGCGGTCGTCGTAGCGTTCCCAGTCATAGAAGCGCGCGTATGTAGCATTAACTCCGACATTATATGCAAAGTCGTTCACATTGTCGCGCCAGCTTATCATACCGTCCATACCTTTGTGGGCATTAGAGTTCAGATTTTCGTACGGTACATCAAATCCTGCTTCGGAAGGAATCACAACATCCCATCTACGTTCCGGAATCCCTGTTTGTATACGGCTGAAATAGCTAACCTCTGCTCTCAAACGATTGTTAAGGAATCCGGCATCGAAACCGACATCCAGAATCTTGGCTTCCAGCCACGATAAGGTTTTTACAGGCAGTCCGCGGGCTTCCGAACCTTTTATATACTGACCGTCGAGAACAGCACCCCCTTTGTCAAAATTATAACCTGCCATATAGTCGAAAGCACTGTAATTAGGAGTATCATCATTACCAACCAAACCATACGAACCGCGAATTTTCAGATAATCGAAAAATCCGGAGATTTTACTTTCTTTCCAAAAGTCTTCTTCCGATATTCTCCAACCTACAGAGGCTGAAGGGAAGAATCCCCAACGGTCATTAGGCGGGAACTTCCATGAACCGTCGTAACGGCCGGAGAGTTCTACCAGATACTTTTCCGCGAAGTTGTAGTTAACCCTGCCTACCCATCCCATACGGGCCTGAGGTTGATCCAGCGATTCAGTAAACTCTTTGATCTCATTCAGGTAAATATTTTCCATATTATTGGCAATAGGAGTAGACACCACCCTTGTGTGAGGATTCTTACGCTTGATAGTTTCCAATCCGGCAACGGCATCCAACGAATGCCGTCCAATTTTTTTCTCGTATGCCAACTGAATATTAGACGTCATTTCCGTTACTTCTTCGTGTACACGTTCACGGTATGGCGTATTCATGGTATAGTCTACCAGATACTCGTCATTTTGCTTGTCGTACCTGTAAAGGTCGTATGTATATTCGTGGTTATTAAACAATTTGTTCGCGTAATAGTAACTTACCAAAGCCTTAGCTTTCAACCCCTTGATGATTTCGTATTCGGCATTGGCATTAACTTGCATAACACGCCAGTCTTCAGTCATTTTACCCGATTTGTCATAGCTCAGAATAGCGAAATTCACTTGCTTGTCATCTGATGTTACCTGCGGATAATTAGGGTTGCCGTTGGCATAAGGGCCTACCGTCGGTATGTTTCTCAGTACTGCAAAACGCGGTAACCAATAGTCGTCTCCTCCCGGTACTCCCGGATTGACACGCGACTCGAGACGCCCGTTAAAACCTGCACCTATTTTGAGCTTTTCTGTCACCTGAACATCCAGATTCATCTGGGCATTAGTACGTTTAAATCCGCCATAGTTGCGAACAGTCGCATCCTGACTCAAGTGGCCTACAGATACATAATAATTTGATTTTTCCGATCCTCCGCTTACATTCATATCTACATAAGATTGCGGTGCAGAGCCCCAGATATAATCCTGCCAGTTGAAGCTCTGGTATCCGGGTTCCGTGCCTGCCATCCATTTGTCATACTCTTCACGGGTATATCTGCGTTGGTCTTCTCTCATGCGGCCCTGCGAAATGAGCATAGTTTCGGATTGTACATATTTGGTTACATATGTTTTTGCATCAGCAGGTTCTGCGAACTTAAAGTTGCTTTGCCAGCCGTAATATCCGTTAACAGATACGGTATTCTTCGTATTTCTTCTGCCTCTTTTTGTTGTAACCACCACAACCCCGTTAGCTGCCCGCACCCCGTAGATAGAGGCCGAAGCGTCTTTCAATACCGAAATGCTTTCGATATCATTGAAGTTAATGTTGTTAAACTGTCCACCGTCGGACTGAATACCATCGATTACATAGAGTGGATTACCCATGTTACGGATGCTGATTTGAGTGCTTCCTCCGGGACGCCCGTCTGTCTGGCGGGTATTTAATCCCGGAATTTTTCCGACTAAGGCTCCCGAAACTGTACTGGCAGACGACCTTTCGATGTCTTTGGAACCAATAGTCGAAATAGCTCCGGTAAGAGTAGCTTTCTTCTGGGACAAACCAAAACCGGTTATTACGATCTCGTCCAGAGATTGCGCGTTCTCCTTCATCTCCACTTTTATATTGTTTGTATTGGCTACACTTACAGATTGTGTTACAAACCCAAGATAAGATATCTCCAGAATCGCATTTGCATTTACCTCTAATGTGAAATCACCGTTTACTCCGGTTATTGTTCCGTTTTGTGTGCCTTTTTCTTTGATCGTTGCGCCGATAATCGGTTCTCCTGTAGCATCAACGACAACCCCCGTTACACTTTTCTTTTCCTGTTGGAAAACGTTAGTTTGCAATAGGGCTTCTGAACTTTTTGCATAGGTATTATTAGTACCCATAGCAGAAGAGAGCACGGCAAATGATACCAGGCAAAGCCCGATTTTCCACTTTCTGCTCTTCCAATTTAATGCATCCTTTTTTTTATTCATAATTAATTAAATTAAAAAATTAATATACTTGGCCATTTTATATCTATTTCCATATACGAATGGTTTTCTCATACACTATCTTTTTGTTTTTTATTATTACACTTTCAGATTATTCAGTCAACAAGTATGCAGGATACGCCCGTCGCATTCACAGGGCTATTAGTAACGAAAGAATAAATATTACTTTCATCGTAAACTCACAATGCTTCCAGTCTGTATCTACGGCCGAAGCCTATTTTTGACTCTATCTATATTTAGGAGGAGGACTTGTCAATACGTTCTTTTTCATGTTTATCTATTTTTAGGAAGTATAAATCGCGTTATCGGGAGTAGAGAACCGGAGAATGCAGATACCGGCGGTATCCTGTTACTTTTTATTTTCCGGATTAGCAAGGTTTTGATTCAGCCCTGATTATGTACCTATTTTATTGGTGCCTTTAGCTATTAGCATGAGCGTGGAAGTAAAACAAAGTATTGGACAAAAGGCCATAACCTTTTTTGTAAGAAGCTTTACAATGTTTTTCATAAATTAAGATGTTAATAATTATTTACTTAAAAGGCTAAGAATAGAAAATGGCTCAGGCATCAACATGATTTGGTTATATTTCAGGATTAAATTCTTTCAGGAACAGGTTTTCTGTTATTAATTGTTTTTAACGCAAAAAGCCCTATTCCGGGAACTGGATGTTCTCCGGAATAGGGCTTCTATATTTAAAAGTAACAGAAGAATATTATCTAAAATATTCGCTCTGTTGTTTTTTATTCTTTTTTTATCTAAATTACATTCTCTCTCTCTCTCTCTCTCTAATAAAATATGGCTAAGTACCAAATTTTCAAAAGAAAAAATGGATCTGTTTATCGATGTATTTTGTGAGATTTTACACATTATATATTAATAAGATTTAAGGTGTATTTCGCGTTTAGATTAATTATAATTCTATTTGATATTTTTTGTTCAAATATTGAAAGATCAGGGTTAATTAACGGGTTAAATCTGGATTAAAATCATGAAATAAACATTAACCCTATTAATTTAAAGTTCAACAATCAATATCAATTGTAACTGAAAGTTTACTATTAAATAAAAACGTTCGATTGTTTTCTGTTACACGCGATCAAAGATTACTTGTGTTCCTTTTTCCCAATGCCACCAAAGGAACCAAAAACGTTTTATAAGATACCTTTCTATTTTCTAATATATTTTATTTTATTAGTTGTTTTCATAAGAAAATTTAGATAAAAAATTAAATAAATATTATTTTTATACATCTTTTAGCCAGCATATAGTGTATGAAACATTTTATTAGTTTACTTCTATTTCTTTGTCTTTCCATATTATCTGTATCTGGAGCAAAAAGCCAATTGGACTCTCTTCTCTATGAATTGGACCTGACCATAAAAAACAGGTCTCAATATAATATGATAAAAGAATTGAGAATAGATAGTCTTAAAGCAAAGCTTACTCAGGCTTCGAATGCTGAAGAGTCTCATAAAATTTATCATCGTCTTTACAGAGAGTACAGGAACTACAATATGGATTCGGCTCTTTTTATGGCAACTAAAAAGTATGACATAGCCCTCAACATCGGAAATATACAATATCAATATACGGCAAGTATGAATATCGCGGAGATTCTCGGTATAATGGGTATGTATAAAGAGGCTTTCAATATTGCAGATAAAATAAATAGAAATGGTCTGGATGAAGATCAGATGCCTTATTACTATCATTTTTACCATTCTACCTATTCTTTATTATTCGAAAATTCATTAGCACAAAATGAAAAAAGTCATTATGGACATTTAGTTAGCCAATACAAAGATTCCCTTCTACAGGTAAACGATCCTAAATCACTAGGATACCTTCTTGTAGAAAACGGCAAACTGGTTGAATTAGGACGATACGATGAGGCCTTATCGCTAATGACAAAATGTTATAAAGAAAACAAAAACAATGAATCAATAGTTGGATCATTGGCATATGGACTCTCCGATATCTATGAAAAGTTAGGAAATACCGAACAGCAAAAAAAATATCTGATAATTTCAGCGACTTCAGATCTTAGGAGAGCGGTTAAAAGCTATATTTCCTTACGAAAACTTGCCGTAATCTTATATAAGGAAGGAGACCTGGACAGGGCATATTCATATATTAAATGTTCGATGGAAGATGCTACTTTCAGCAAAGCCCGTTTCAGAACATTAGAAATATCCGAAACATTACCGATCATAGTAGCCGCATATGACAAGAAAGCAACACAGGAAAAAAGCAATTTAAAGAAGTATCTCGTCCTTATCTCCATATTATCGGCTATACTTATCATTTCCCTGGTATACATATATAAACAGCTTACAAGACTATCTCAAGCCCGAAAGCGTATAAAAGATATGTATGAAGAGGTAAAGCAAATGAATACAGAGCTTAACGGCCTCAACAAGAAGCTTTCTGAATCTAACCTGGTCAAAGAAGAATATATTGGCTATGTCTTCAACTTGTGCTCCAGTTACATTGATAAAATGGAAACTTATCGTATCAATGTAAACAGAAAATTAAAAACAGGAAAAATAGATGACGCATTAAAGACAACCAGTTCAACATCATTAGTATCAGATGAATTAAAAGAGTTTTTCAGAAATTTCGATATAATCTTCTTAAACCTCTATCCGAATTTCGTTGATGAATTCAATGCCTTATTGAAGGAGGACGAGCACATTACCCCTAAAAGCGATGATATACTGACTCCCGAACTCAGGGTATTTGCACTCATTCGGCTAGGTATTAACGATAGTAGTAAAATTGCAAGCTTTCTTCATTATTCCCCTCAAACTGTATATAACTACAAATTGAAAATACATAATAAACTCGCTGTATCAAAAGATGATTTTGCTAATTCAATCCAACAAATAGGCTAATAAAATCTCCTTTAAGCTACACTCTTATCTACTTTTTTTCTTTCACAAAACAACCATAAAGGACTGAATTAAAGCAAACTAAAATTTACACAAATCTACTCTACATATCTCCCTACATATAAAATATGGATTGATGGATAATAGCTTTGTTTTTGTAAACTCAGCTAAAAAATACTATTAATGCAGATACTTTAGCTGAGATGTTTAACTAAATCTATTATTAAAAAACCATGAAATGCAAATCTAAAAGAAGACCGATGAAAGAGATATTCATCCTCCTCCTGAGTATCCTGATTCATTCCAGTACTTATGCACAGACAACAAATAATATCTTTATAGAAGGTAAGGTGGTTGATGACCAGAGAGAAGCTGTTATCGGTGCAAGCATATTGGTAAAAGGCACCACAAACGGAACAGTTACGGATGTTGACGGTTATTTTAAACTTAATGTTCCATCGAATGCAATCTTAGCAGTCAGCTTCATCGGCTACGAAGCCCAGGAAATCCCGGTCAATGGCAAGAATAAATTTTCAATAGTCCTTCTTGAGAATCAGGAAATGCTTAATGAAGTGGTCGTTATCGGCTACGGACAAGTAAAGAAAGGGGACGTTACAGGTTCACTTACGACATTCAAACCGGACGAACTTAGTAAAGGAAAGGTATTAACGGCCAAAGATGCATTAGTAGGTAAAATTGCAGGAGTTAGCGTAACACCGGGTTCCGGTGCACCGGGAGACGAAGGTACTATACGCATACGGATGGGAGCTTCATTATCTGCATCGAACGATCCGTTACTGGTTATAGACGGAGTGCCGGTCCGGAGTACATCTATCAGCTCTATCAATCCGGCCGACATAGAGTCGTTCACAGTACTCAAAGATGCATCCGCAACCGCCATATATGGTTCCCGGGCATCAAATGGAGTGATTATCATTACCACAAAGAAAGGTAGTCAAACAAAAGGAAAAGTCAATCTGAATTATAGTGGAAGTTTCACTATCAGCCAGGTCGTAAAGTATTTGGATGTATTAGATGCCGATACTTACAGAAAAACATTTAAGGAACATGCCAATAATGTACCTGATGGCTATATGCTTGGCGATGTCAGTACAAATTGGCAGAAGGAAGTATCCAGAACTGCCTTTGGTACAGACCATAATTTATCGGCTACAGGAGCTGTCGCTGATATCCCCTATCGCATATCGTTCGGTTATTATAATCAAAATGGAATTGTCAAAGAAAATAATTATGAACGCCTCAGTCTTGGAGTAGGATTTGCCCCGCAATTTTTCAACAAACACTTATCCCTTGATATTAACATTAAAGGTAGTATAGAAAATGAAAATCCTGTATCCAGCGGGACAGTAGGAAGTGCTTCCACATTCGATCCTACACGTCCTGTACATGTAAATTACCCGAACAATGTCGGACTGGGATACTTCATGTGGATGGATGATAATGGCAATCCGATTACAAAAGCAGGTAGCAACCCTGTTGCGGATTTGATGCTAACAGATAAATTCCAGAAGAACAAGCGTTCGACAGGAAATCTGGCAGCAAACTATAAAATACATGGATTTGAAGATCTTACTCTACATGCAAACTTGGGTTATGATGTCCGGGTAGATGATTATGACGAGTCCATTCCCAACAATGCGCCATCTATGTATGTTTCGCATATGCAGGACGGGTCAGGAAAGTCATATACTTCAAAAAATGAAAACAGGAATTACCTGATAGATTTGTATGCAAATTACAAAAGGGACTTCCAGAAAAACCATAGTATCAGCGCAATGGGCGGTTATGGCTGGCAACGCTTCTGGTATAGAAATGCTGCTACAACCTATGATTCGAAAGGCGAAGTATATGGCGACCCCACTACAGGAGAAGCAGAATTATATCTATTATCTTTTTATGGACGTCTTAATTATTCCTATGCCCAAAAGATACTTTTAACAGCGACTCTACGTGCCGATGCCTCTTCCCGCTTTGCGAAAAATAACCGGTGGGGATATTTCCCTTCTGCAGCACTGGCATACCGCCTGTCTGAAGAATCCTTCCTTAAAGATATCAAGGCTTTGTCGGACCTTAAACTACGACTTAGTTACGGACAAACAGGACAGCAAGACATAGGTTCGTATTACCAGCATCTGGGAACCTATACCACTTCATATGATGCTTCCAGATATATGTTTGGCAACGAATGGATAACGCTTTACAGACCTAATGGTTATGATCCTCTTATCAAATGGGAAACAACCACGACCTACAATCTGGGGATAGATTATGGCTTCCTTAATAACCGCATATCTGGTAGTATCGATATTTACACCCGCCGTACAAAGAATCTGTTGAATTTCATCGATGTTCCGGCCGGTAGTAACTATACAAACAAAATAGATACCAATATCGGGAACATGAAAAATAAAGGAATAGAGTTTGCTGTATCGGCAATACCTGTCAAAACCCGCGATTGGGAATGGTCGATAGGAGGAAACTTTACATGGAATGCATCGGAAATCACCAAACTGAATACAATAGACAGCGAAGATAATTCAATAAATGCAGGTAGCATTGGCGACAGGGACTATGTTCAAAGACATAAAGTCGGAGAAACACCTTACACTTATTTCTTACTGAGACAGGCATATGATGATAATGGCAACCCTCTGGACGGAAAATATGTGGCTCTGAACGGGGATATTGTAACAAGCGAATCAGACGTAAATAAATACATGACAGGAAAGAGTTCACATATGCCATATTTCTACGGCCTTTCGACCCGTATATCATACAAGAACTGGGATTTGGGAGCAAATGCACATGGAGGATTCGGACACTACGTTTTCAACTATCAGGCAGCAAGAGATTCATTTGACAAACTTTATAGTGCAGATGGCAATACATCTGGTAATATTATGAGTTCGACTCTGAAAACAGGATTCACGCAGTCCCGTAAATTTTCAGATTATTTTCTGGAAAAAGGAGATTTCTTCAAGATAGACAATATCACGCTGGGATATTCTTTCTCAAAACTATGGAATGACAAAACTTCTTTGCGACTGGCATTTAATGTACAGAATGTAGCTCTCATTTCAGGCTATTCGGGCATCGATCCTGAAATATTTTCGGGCATCGACCGTAACTCATACCAGCGTCCGAGAATGTATTCTTTCAGTTTAAACCTAAACTTTTAATATAAAAACAAATTATCATATGAAAACGAGCATGAATCACGATTCACCAAAGTACAGGATAATTTTGTCATGCGAGTTTCCATACATCCATTAAAAACAAAATTATAGTATGAAATCAAATATATTAATCATATCAATTCTGATTGCCTGTTGCAGCATGCTTTCTTCCTGTCTGGGAGACCTCGACACACAGCCTCTGGATAAGAACCAATTAGTTGCAAAAGATGTGTACGAAACAGCCGCAGGATACAAAGGTGTAATAGCTAAATGTTATGCATCACTTATTCAGACCGGACAAAAAGGCGGTGACGGCGGTGACGGAGATGTAGGTGGTATCGACGAAGGGTATAGCGGATATACCCGTGCATTATTCTATCTGCAAACGACAGTATCTGATGAAATTATCTTACATGCAGGTAGCAGCCAGGGTTCACGGGATCTGCTCTATGTAAACTGGAACCCGTCTACCTCAATTATCAAATATCCTTACTATCGTTTATATATGACTATAAACTACTGTAACGAATTTATACGTGAATGTACAGAGGATAAACTGAAAGAAAGAGGTGTTTACGACGAACTGAAGGACGAATACCGGTATTATGTGGCTGAAGCCCGGTTTATCAGGGCATATTGCTATAGTATGATATGTGATCTGTACGGGTCCGGACCGTTTATTGAAGAAACAATGGTAGTGGGAACCCTGCCTCACCAAAAAACAAGAGCTGAAATTTATGATTACGCAGTAAGCGAATTAGAAACAGTATTACCACTGCTAAAGACATCGAAAACAAATCAATACGGGCGTATAGATCAGGTAGCCGCATGGTTTTTACTCGCACGTATCTATTTGAATTCAGATGTGTATGTAGGTAGAAAAGAATATGAGAAAGCATACAAATACGCTAAAATGGTAATAGACAGCAAGGCTTATCCGTTGGCATCAGACTATCGTCATATCTTTCTGGCAGATAATAATACATGCTCCGAGATCATCTGGCATCTGGTACAGGATGCTGATTATGCACAAAGCAGCGCAGGAACTAATTTTTATGTAAAAGCATTGATGAACGGAAATATAAACAGCTATCTGAAAACGGGAGTCGGAACCAGAGGATGGGGGAATGCCCGCGTTACTACCCAATTAGTAGACCTGTTCAAAAGCGGTGACCAGACATTCGACGTAAACGATATCTGGGGAAATAACAAAAAAGATAAAAGAGCTCAATTCTTTAGCGTAGGGCACACTAAAGAAACATGGGTAGATGGAAAAGATTTTCAAGGAACATTTACCAATGGATATGCATGTATCAAATGGCGTAATGTAAAAGCCGACGGTTCGGAACTAGCCGAAGGCGGCACAGTATACTCATCGATTGATTATCCTATGTTTAGAACAGCTGATGCTTATCTGATGGCCGCGGAAGCTATATTAAGAGGCGGCGGCGGAAGCAAAAGCGAAGCTCTTGACTATGTAAATGAGATCAGAGACAGGGCATACATGTCGGGAAGTTACGGAAATGATGCTTCGGGGAGAATTACAGAGGCTGAATTAAATTTGGACTTTATATTAGATGAGAGAGGGCGCGAACTGTATACTGAACTGATTCGTCGTACAGACCTGATCCGTTTCAATAAATTTACAAAAAATCATAACTGGGACTGGAAAGGTAGCGACGGTAAAGCAGGAAACTATGTCGGAAAAGATGTGGATGACAAGTATAAGTTATTTCCTATACCTCAGGAAGAATTTACCGTTAATCCTTATCTGACACAGAACCCTGATTATAAATAAAGTATATAAAGAGATAAAAAGAATGAAACGAATTTACCTACTGTTACTGTCATTTGCAGCCTTTGTCTCTGCATTTTCACAAACATCAAAAGAAGAATTGTTTGCTACTCTGGAGAAAACTGCAGGGGTATATTATGCTTATCCGGCGAAGGAAATCAGGCCTTATACAACACCGCCAAAAGGATACGAACCGTTCTATATAAGCCACTTTGGCCGTCATGGGTCCCGGTACCTGATAAGTGACAGTGACTATAAGGATATCCTCGATCGTTTTGAAGATGCCTATAATAATAATGTATTAACTGATTTAGGTAAAGATGTTTATATCCGCTTACAACAAGTATGGGAGGAAGCTGAACTTAGAGGAGGGGATCTTTCACCTTTGGGAATACGGGAACATAAAGGCATTGCCGAACGCATGTATATAGCCAACCCTCAGGTTTTTTCCAAAGATGGAAAATATACGGCTTGTGCAACTACCGTTGTTCGTTGCGTACTCAGTATGGATGCTTTTTGCGAGCGGCTGAAAGAATTGAACCCTTCTATACAGATCGAGCGCAATTCGGGTATGAAGTGGCAAAATTATCTGAATCATCATACTAAAGAAGCAATTGAATTTCGTTCTGCAAAATATACATGGCGTGAGCAACACCGTAAATTTCAACAGGAACATGTAAAGCCAACACGTTTAATCAATTCTCTTTTTTCGGATAAAGATTACATCTACAAAAATATAAATCCGGAAGAGACAATGTGGCAACTCTTTTATATTGCAGGAGGAATGCAAAATATAGAAACCGATCTGTCTTTCTATGATATATTTGAGAAACAGGAACTTTTTGATCTCTGGCAATGCAAGAACTACAAATTATATGTCAATGACGCTAATGGAGCAATAAATGGCGGTCTGATGTTTGAAAACTGCAAACCTCTTCTGAAAGATATATTGAAAAATGCCAGTTATATTATATCAACTAATGGAAAAGGGGCAGACCTGCGCTTTGCCCACGATGGCAACATCATCCCGCTAGCGATGCTTTTACACCTTGATGGGTGTTACAACAGCGTATCCAATCCTGACGAGTATTATAAAGCATGGAGTGATTTTAAAGTAGCACCTATGGCGGGTAATATACAGATCATATTTTACCGCAAGCCTAAATCGGATGATATTCTGGTTAAATTCCTTCTTCACGAAAAGGAAATATTAGTGCCGCCGATCGAAACAGATATGGCCCCCTTTTATAATTGGACTGATGTAAAAGCCTATTATGAATCTCTTTTGAAATAATCAAAGAACATAAAGAAAAAGCTGTGAAGCTTATTGATTAACTTTAATATTGAGAAAAGAAGAATAGACCGAAGCCTAAATCTCTTTGGTCTATTCTGGTTTACCCTGAAATATTATTTTAGATTTATTTAAAAGATATGAAAAGAAAGGCCTCTAAATAAAGGGGTCTCAACATAGTACTGAGACTCCTTCGCATTAGAAAAAATTTGAGCTTTGTTAAATAACCAAGCTTATGATCTATCTTAAAGAAAAACCTGTTTTAGCCTTGATATCAGAAGAAGAAGCTCCAATAAGCGCTTCAAAATCGCCCGATTCGGCAACCCAATCGTGCTTATCTGCATCAAAGAAACTCAAAGCGGCTTTGTCTATTATAATGGTAACCGCTTTCTCCTCTCCCGGTTTAAGGCTTACTTTCTGAAATCCTTTTAATTCTTTTACAGGACGGACAACGGATGATTTCAGGTCGCTTATATAAAGCTGGACGATCTCTGAACCCTCACGATTACCTGTATTCTTAATATTCACTGTAAAAGATATTTTATCCGATACTGTCATTTCCTTTTTATCTGCTACAACTTTTCCATACGAGAAGGTTGTGTAGCTCAACCCATGACCGAATGCAAACAAAGGCTTGATTTTCTCTTTTTCCGTCCAACGATATCCAACAAAAATGCCTTCGTTGTATGTCTCTTCTCCATTGCCCGGATATTCACCTAGTTTGTGGGCTCCATTATCCTCTAATTTTACAGGGAAAGTGAATGGAAGTTTGCCTGATGGGTTTGCGTCACCAACAAGAATGGAAGCTATTGCATTTCCGGCTTCGGTGCCCAGATACCATACCTGCATAATAGCAGGAACTTCATTCACCCATGGCATTGCCACGGCATTCCCCGAGATATTGACTACCACCAGATTTTTATTTGCTTTAGCCAGTTCTGCAATTACCTTATCCTGCCCGTATGGTAAACCCAAACTTGAGCGATCGTTTCCTTCACAATCCTGGCCATCGTTTTTATTCAATCCTCCTACAAAAATCACAACATCGGCTTCCTTAGCTACCTTTACAGCCTCTACAATCAGTTCAGCTTCGGAGCGGTTGTCACTGATATCCTGTCCGGTACCCAAACCATCCTGTGCGCCCGATTTTTCACCTGCATAGCCCCTTGCATAAATCACTTCTGCCTGTGAGCCGATACGATTCTTAATACCTTCAAGCGGAGATACTTCATACTTAGCCTTCAGAGAGGAACTACCTCCACCTACTGTCATTACCTTTATTGCATTCTCCCCTATTACCGCTACTTTTTTCACCTCCGCCAGATCGATAGGAAGTACATTGTTTTTATTTTGTAACAGTACGATACCTTCTTCTGCTATCTTGCGCCCGGCAAGTGCATGTTCTTGTGTTCCGAACGAACCCCAAGGTCGCTTGGTATTCATTGTGCTACGAAAGGCAAGACGAAGTATGTTCCTTACTTTCTTATCCACTACCTCCTCTTTTACTTCTCCCGATTTGAGCAGCTTAAGGAATGATTTTGACAGGTAATAGTTGTCGTAAGCGTTACTTATACCATCGGTTAATCCGTCGGTCCATGTACCGAATTCCATATCCAGTCCATTATAAATGGACTGCATAGTATTGTTTACGCCACCCCAATCGGAAACGACAACACCATCAAAACCCCATTCTCCACGAAGTATATCGTTCAGCAAGTACTGATTGTGACAAGCCCATTCACCTTTATATTTGTTATATGCTCCCATTATCGCCCAAGCCTGGCCTTCCTGTACGGCAGCTTTAAATGCCGGAAGATAGATTTCATACAATGTACGGTCATCAACATTCACATTTACTGTATGGCGGTCAATTTCCTGATTATTCAGAGCAAAATGCTTCACACATGCAGCTACACCGTTTGCCTGTACACCATGGATATATGGAACCACCATCTTTGAAGTAAGAAAAGGGTCTTCACCCATATATTCAAAATTCCTTCCATTCAACGGCGTGCGGTAAATATTGACTCCTGGTCCCAACAAAACATTTTTATTGCGGTAGCGGGCCTCTTCACCGATTACTTTACCATACAGCAACGACATATCTGTACTCCATGTAGCAGCCAGACAGGTCAGTGCAGGAAATGCAATACATGAGTCGTTAGTCCATCCGGCCTGATTCCATTCATCCCAAAACACTTCAGCTCTGATACCGTGTGGGCCATCAGTCATCCAGTTTTCGGGAATGCCTAAACGAGACACACCGGCAGAACTAAACTTAGACTGGGCATGGCACATTGCTACTTTTTCTTCCAGTGTCATACGTGACAAAGCATCCTCGATACGCTGTTCGATGGGCTTCGTCTCATCCAGATAAACAGGTAATTGCTGAGCGGATAAGTGCATCACACCTATGCACATTACAGCCAGCATAATAATTTTGAGTTTCATATATGTTATTTTAAATTATGATGATCGAATTATATGTCTATTGTTAAAAAGTAACAGAAGTAACAGTTTTTGCAGTTATCAGTCAACAGTCATCAGTTAACGCCTCGTATCTTGTTTACTCGTCTACTCGTATCTCTTATAGCTATCAACTTATTACTTGTTAAAAGGTAACAAAGGTAACAGAAAACTAATGTGCCGATTCGTAAATTTGCCAATTTGCCAATGGCGCGAAGCGACAAAACTTGTAACTCGTAACTGTCCGCAGGGCGAAGTAACTTGTAACTATTAAAAAAGGTTACAAAGGTTACAATATTTTCACTCATTTGCTAATATGCTAATTTACAAATTTACTAATCAACTTTTCAAAGAATACTATAAGCTAATGGCTAAAAGCTATCAGCTCATTACTATAGATAAACGAAATCTACTTTACTATAGATCTTAAATAAATATTATTCCTAAAGTAAAAAAAAGAACGTGAGCCTGTTATCCTTATTTCCCAGGCTCACGCATAATAAAACCTCAGATTCCCTAATGGTATATATTATTTTTTTACAACAGTCAGCACTGCATTATCATTTCCGGCAGACAGATCAACCGTAAACACATAGGTTGCATCTTTTTCCAATGATTTTCCTTCTACTATTCCCAGATTACCGGAATCGCGTCCATTCGTGCCATTACCGATAAATACGATATCACTTGTTGTAGTTATATCATCACCGCCAAACTCGCCTCCCCAGTCTCTCTGATGGAAGAATTTGAAGTTGATACTTTCTGCTGTTATGGATTTTCCGGCAACAACAGTTATCTGATATTTCTTACCTCCGACAGGAGCTAAGCAAAGGCCACTCGCTGTATTCCAGCCAACAAGATTTGTTGCAACAGAAGGCTTTCCGATATTATCTCCTATAATCCAGATTGCACCTGTTCCATCGCTTTGTAAAGTAGCCAGACTGCTGCCAATCATTGCCTCAACTCTCAGATATTGTAAGTCAAAATTCGCTGTAATACGGTATTTGCCATCGATAGGAGCAAATGTAAGGTTTCCGTCGGCATCTTTAGTAAAGAAATCCTGGTCAATCCACCAGTCGCTAAAATTATCAATACCGTCCACAGTGATTTCCTGACCTTTTGTAAGATTCATTTCCACTTTATAATTACTGTCGTCAATCCGTTCCATTACAGTACCATTTACAGTATAAGCTACAATAAACGGAGATGCTTCATAATTGTATGTATTGAATTCGATAGCATACTCTCCCGGAAAGTTAGAGAACGGAATGGTAGAAACCGAACCTTGAGTTATTGCATTGTCTTCCCAACCGAAAGAGATTTCATTCCCATAGTTCCCCACAGCCGGAGCCTTAATATAGCCCGGAACTTTCATCGGGAAAGTTTCCTTTGCTTCATACTGATACAAGCCTGTACGCTCCATACGATACTCTGTTTCGCCCGATACTAAAGTAAGGTATGGGAAATCGGGACGGGTCAGAGATAATTCATATGATTTCTCGGAAATAGTAAGGCTGGTATTTTGCAGTACAAATTTTAATATAGCTGTTCCATCCGGTATATTCGCATAATACGGAATATAGATTTTCCCCGAATATTCTCCATTTGTCTTCGTCCGGATTACTTCTTCCGAAACAAGTTCATCACTAAAATAAAGGCGGACTTTCAGTGTAGAAAGTGGTACATCGTCCGATACAGCCATAGAAAATGGAAGACTATCTCCAAACATGGCGCTGCCAAATTCGGTTTTAGGCTCTATAACCGGATTTCCCGGTCCCTGCTCATCATCGTCCGAACATGAATTCAGGAATACAAAACCTGATAAGATTATTAATAGATAGATATATTTTTTCATGATTTATTCGATTTATTATTTTTTCCAACGATATGAAACAACCGATTTGGCAGGAACTTCATAACTGAAATAATTTGTTCCATCACTCACTGTAATCTTCTTTGCTTCCGATAGTTCGTTAAGCAATACAAAGGCATATGTACCATCTGTATTTTCGAAAGCCGAATACATAATGCTCGAAGCCGAGTAACCTGTAGTGCCTATTCTTACTGCACCCGGTTTCACTACGGACGAAAGGTGCCCGATGATATAATAATGTGAATTTTTAGTTATTGTCTTGTAGTTGGAACGGTCAATATCTACTGCTCCGTAGCAAGTCTGGCAACCTCCGTCGCGGTTAGGACCTTTGTCTGTATCCAACATCAGATTCCATACTATAACTGCTTTACACCAGTTGTTGATAGTACCCAGAGCCACTTCGCGCATATCTTCCATTAGTCTGAGGGACAAATTACGTCCATCGTTCCATGTCCCGATAGATGTTTCTGTAAAAATCAGCTCTTTGTTCGGATATTTATCATGTACATCGAGAAGTTCCGACCTGTCTCCGCCATAGTTGTGATATGCAGCACCGGCAACATAATCGGAAGCCATGGCATCATCATATATTTTTACAGGATAGTCATTTTGGTCGCTCATGTTATCATAGTTGTAGTTGTGGTCGAACAGATAGATTTTTGTATTCAACCCGGCAGATTTCAATTGTGGGCCTAATGCCGTCTTCACAAAATCGCGCTGCTCTTCCCAACCCATGAATAAAGAAGCTGAATTCCCCCTGTTCAACGGCTCGTTCTGAGGAGTAACAGCATCCACTTTTATCCCGTTAGAAGCCATAGCCTGAATCCATTTCACAAAATATGTTCCGTAATCCTGATAATAAGCCGGATTCAGTTGTCCGCTTGTCCATGAGTTATATGGTTGCAGGCTGCTGAGGTTATTTACTTTCATCCAGCGCGGACAAGTCCATGGAGAACCTAGTATCTTGATATTCGGATTGATTGCCAGTATTTCTTTCAAAACAGGAATCACATAATTCAGTTCTTCAGACTGTAAGGCAAAGTTTTCAATACCCGGAGTATCACAACAAGTGTATTCGCTCAGTGAAAAATCCGAACAACCTATTGCTATACGAACATAGCTTTGTCCCATACCTTCCGTTTCGGAAAAGGTTTCTTTCAAAAACTTTGTCCTATCGTCCTGCGTCATCTTTAGCAGGTTGAAACTTGAAGAACCTGTGATGGCAGCACCAAAGCCATCCATAGTCTGGTAGCGCTTGGTAGGGTCCAGGGTTATTGAAGTAGGCGACATATTGCTGCCACTACCGAAATCAACGACTTTCCGGGCAAAATCGAGAGAACGGGAATTTGTTGTCACATATATTGTCACATCTCCATTTGCCGGCTCTTCGGGAGTGGTTATCTCCGGTCCGTCCGAATTACTGCCGCAAGCGGTTAATATCGAGCTTAAAAGGCAAATTGCCAGTATCAAATTTTTAAAGCTATATTTCATGTCTTTTATCTTTATTAATAACCCGGATTCTGTACCAGATTGGGATTTTGGTCTATTTTTGACTGAGGTACAGGAAGCCTGTATGAATCTTGGTTGAAAGGATATATCTGCGCTTTGCGGCCCGAATCTTTTGCATATACCGCATTCATTACGCTTTCTACTTTGTTAAGGCGCACAAGGTCGAACCAGCGCTGACCTTCGAAAGCAAGTTCCATACGGCGTTCTTTCAGTAATGCTTCCTCCATTGCATCTTTATTACTACGTACAGTAGAAGACAATTTTGCAAGCCCTGCACGCTGACGTATCTTATCGATGATATTGGCTGCAGTACTCAGGTCGGGACTACTTTTCATAATTAAGGCCTCTGCTTTGAGCAGAAGTATATCTGCATATCTGAATTTAATGATACTGCTATAAGCTGAGCGGCATTTATACATAAACGGATAGTTATCTTTCGGATAGTAGTTGCTCCAATCGCATTTATAATACACAACAGATTGATTATAACGTATTTCATCACCCTCACTTGTGTACAGTTTGATAAGGTCACGCGACGGGGTAATCCATTTAGCCCATGTGAAGTTATTATTCCAGTTGACGATGTCACGGCCATACATCCATGTAACCCAGTTGCCACTACCGGGGAAAAACTGGGCTTCAAGTATAGATTCCTTTGTATTACGCATTTTTGCATCAGTATTGGTATCATTCATACCGAATAAGTCACTGAAATCACCTACAAGGTCAAAACCGTCCGATGTTACCAGATCGCAATATTGTACTACTTTATCATAGTTTCTTAAAGGTTTCTCTGCATATACTTTGGCCAATAAGGTGCGCGCAACTGATTTTGTAAATAACGTCTTATTATCCGGATTGTTGTCCGGAGCAGCAGCAAGTGATTCCAACAAATCTTTTTCAATCTGTGCATATACCTCTTCCTCTGTACTTTGGGATGGGAAATATTCAGGATATACTTCTCCAACTGTTTCAGAAGTGATATCACCGGCTACAGTTGTAATCAAAGGTACACTACCGAAGATACGAACCATATCGAAATAAACCATAGCCCTGAATATCAATGCCTGAGCTTTATATGTAGCACGTTCTGAATCTGAAATACCACTGATTGCCGGATCATCAATGTTTACAATCAGCTTATTAGCTCTTGCAATATCTTCCAAATAACGTTCCCAGTCGCGGTTAACTACCGAATTTGATCCTTCAATAGAATTATTTTCAAACGGAACAACTTCAGCACCTGTAGTTCCGGCATATGCATTATCGGAATGGGAGTCGGCTATCAGAAGTAAATCCAGATACCAGTGCTCCTGGCGATCCCTCATCTGGTTATAAATAGTTGTCATATGACTTTCTACAGCAGCCTTATCTTTGAATACAATTTCCTTTTCGGACTCGGTAACCCCTTCCGTCACATCCGAATAAGTATCAAGTGGATCATAATTCAGATCACAGGATGTTATAAGAAGTGCGAGACTGCACATTGCACAACCGAATATATATTTGATTTTCATATTATTTTATTTATTAGAATTCGACATTAAGACCAAATACAAATGACTTACTATGTGGATAAGTACCCCAGTCGATACCTTGCACAGCACCACTATTACCCCATTGGTTCACTTCAGGGTCCATTCCTGAATAGCTGGTCCATGTAATAAGGTTTGTCGCCGTAAAGTATGGTTGCAGGCGACTAACACCCCATTTCTTGAGTATACCACCGCGGAAGTTGTATGAAAGACTTATATCCTTTACTCTCAGATAACTGCCGTCTTCTACAAAGTATGAAGAGTTTTTTATATTAAAGTTTGCTTTCGGAACATCTGTAATCTGTCCCGGAACTCTCCATCTGTCGAGTACACGTGTAGACTGGTTTTTACCGTCATACATACCCTCTGTTTCTATCTTCGATGCATTATAGATATCATTTCCGTAAGAACCCTGTATGAAAATGCTCAGGCTCAAATCTTTCCACGAGAATGTATTTGTCAGTCCGAATGTGAAGTCAGGATTCGGGTCTCCGATATATGTACGGTCAGTTGAAGTTATTTTTCCATCGCCGTTTCTGTCATCATATATCAGATCACCGGTTTCAGGATCGACACCCATATTCACATATCCATAGAATCCGCCGAGAGAGCGTCCCGGTTCGTTGCGAACTACTGCTTCATGAAGTACGTCGCTAGTCCAGCCATCTGTGTAGATTTGCTGTAAAGCCAGTTTTTCAAGCCTGTTTTTATTGAATGAAATATTGAAATCGGTATTCCAAGAGAACATACCTTCCAGATTGCGGGAACTCACTGAGAATTCAAATCCTTTATTTGTCATTTCACCTTCATTCCGCTGGATACTGCTTGCGGCAGCAGCTCCGGTAGGCAATGAAACCCACATCAACATATCTTTTGTTCTCTTGTAATAATAATCGACATTTACTGTCAGTCTGCTCTTCAAAGCGGTAAAGTCAATACCCACATTTGTCTGTGTTGTAGTTTCCCAAGTAAGGTCGGAAGTTCTGAGGTTTGCCTGACTGATAGTAGGAATAGCATTATCCTGACCTTCTTTAAACCATTCGACTCTACTAATATTATAACGTTGAAGATAGCCGTAGTCTCCGATTCCCGATTGATTTCCGGTTTGTCCCCAACCTCCACGAAGTTTTAAATCGTCAAGCCATTCTACACTGTTCATGAATTCTTCCGATGATATGCGCCATGCGGCCGAGAATGAAGGGAATGTACCCCATCTGTGGTCTGGATGTAGTTTCGAAGAACCATCGGCACGTACATTAGCAGTGAACAGATACTTGCTGTCATAGTTATAGGCTGCACGTCCAAAGTAAGACATAATACCCCATTGAGAGGCTCCTGTTCCAGTACCTGTCCATGATATCTTATTTGCAGCATTCAGAGTCTGTATAGAGTTATTGCGATAGTTCGAACCGCTTATCCAGCTATTTCTATAGTCAGAATCTGTCCATGAACTACCGGCCATAGCTTCTATACCATGCTTGTTAAACGATTTAGAATAAGTCAATATATTATCGAATGTGATAACCGTATTCATATTCCGGTTGTCCCAACCCGAGCCCCAGTCATCTCTGTCATCAGCATGGACAACAGGAGTAAATCCGGTTTCCAAAGCGTTTCTACGATCAAGAGTGAAGGATGATTTCAGTGTCAACTCAGGGATGAAAGTAAACAAAAGACTACCGGAAGCAATCAGACGGTTCTCTTTAGTCCGGTTATTTTTCCCATTTTCCAGACTTTCTATTGGATTTGCGATATTCATACCATAAAAAGATCTGTTGTAAAGGTGGTTTTCCTCATCTTTAAATATCGGAATGCTGGTCGGCAGGTTCACTACCGAAAGTACAACGCCACCTCTGTTTGAGCCTTGTCCTGTCGTAATTCCATTTTTTACATTATCCGAATAAGAAACATTCGCACTAAGAGTAAGCCATTTACGTACCTGATTGTCGATATTAGCCCTGAAATTGTAGCGTTTGAACATAGCTGCATTCAATACTCCCTTTTCATCGAGATATCCGGCAGATACGAAATATTTCAGTTTATCTGTTCCATCGGTAATAGATGCCTGGTAGCTCTGTGTAATACCGGTTTTGTATACTTCATCAAACCAGTTAGTTACATCAGTCGTTCCGTCAGGTACAGAGACCAGTCCGATTTCGTCCTGCAATTCCTTATACTGGGCAGCATTCAGCGACTTAATTTTATTGGATACTTTATTAAGTCCCAGCTGGGCATTGAATGCTATTTTAGCATTACCGCTTTGCCCTGCTTTAGTCGTAATAATAATTACACCATTAGCTGCACGCGAACCGTAGATAGCTGCAGAAGAAGCATCTTTCAATATTTGCAGGCTTGCGATATCGTTCGGTGCAAGGAAATTGATATTGTCTACGGGTACTCCGTCTACTACATACAATGGGTCATTGCTTGCATTGAAAGATGTGGTACCGCGTACACGGATCGAAAGTTCAGCTCCCG
This sequence comes from Dysgonomonas sp. UBA7710, assembly GCF_002482385.1. GTDB lineage: Bacteria > Bacteroidota > Bacteroidia > Bacteroidales > Dysgonomonadaceae > Dysgonomonas. The sequence goes on from NZ_DLFW01000047.1 coordinate 424,927, forward strand.
GAGATCCATTTGGCTGGATGACATTAACCCCTGCGGCTTTCCCCTGAATAGCCTGTCCTGCCGAAACAATCGGCCGCTGGTCAATATCTTTGGTAGAGACAGTAGAAATGGCTGTAGTAACGTCTTTGCGTTTTACTGTTCCGTAACCAATAACAACCACTTCATTCAGCGCTTCGCTCGATTCAACCAGTTTAATGTCAATCTGGGCCGAGTTGGCAAGCACTTCCTGCGGATTGTATCCGATATAACTGATTGTCAATATAGTACCCTGAGGCACTCCGAGTTCAAATTTACCGTCAATGTCCGTAACAGTCCCGTTGGTGGTTCCTTTTTGCACAACAGAGACACCAATCAGCGGCTCTCCCGTACCAGAATCGGTTACAGTACCTTTCACTTGTATATTTGTCTGTGCATTGGCTGGAATAGCCAGCATCAGGGCAAATATCACACATAAGCTAAGGAAGAAATGTTTTCTTGATAAGCAATACTTCATAAGTTTCATGATATTGATTAGTGATACACATAGTATGAAGAATAGGTCAAACGACTTTTTGTAATATAAAAAAGGTTAACTGATTCTTTTCAAACCAAAGGTATAAATACGGAAATTCCAATACTTTTCTTTCATAAAAAAAGTACTAAATCAAAAAATTAAAAATCTAATAATCAAATTATTGGATAAAAAATGAGAAAGAAAAAAGTACTGGTTTGGGACTGAATGATTAATCTGCTTTGTGTTGTATAGTACCAATTTTTTTAACAATTTCTTCGAATTCGTCACGCGAAACTGCAGCTTTGTTTCTGACTTTTGTCCGGTAGTTGTAAACAGTTCGTAACGAATATCTTAAAAAACTGGCTATTTTAACGCTATCCGTTATACCTAAACGTATCAGGGCAAAAATTCGTAACTCTGTATTAAGTAGTTCACCGTATTTTGGAAGAATTTGTTCGTTGGGCATCAGTAATGAATTAAATTCTTCGACGAATGTGGGGTATATATTCAGGAAGATGGCATCGAAGTTCTTATATAACTCCTCCAGTTCATTTTCTACAATAGTTGTGGACTTCAGCATCTTAAACAAATCATCAAGCTGATTATTCGCAGCTTTCTTATTAAGAGATTTTCTGTAACCTTCAAGTTTATCGATATAGGCAGAGCACAGGTCAAAGAAATGAGCAATATATTCTTCCTTCACGTGATTGGCCTCCTGCAGATTATTGTTGGCAGTATGCAAATCATCATTAAGTTTCGTCAGTTTTACATTAGTACGGTACAACTCTTTTCTTATCATAGACAGCCTTTTCATCTGCTTGTAAGTATACACAATACCTGCTATAAGCACAACAGAAAGGATACTGATGAGAATAAGATATGTCTGTAGTTCCGATTTCTGTTTCTTTTCCTTTTCCTGATAAGATGCATTGATTATCGGATAAAATGCCGATGCATCAACTGCTCTATAACGCACATTGCAAAATACGGCATCATCCACTGCCGCCTGAATAAACCGGTACGCTTCGTCAATATCACCCAAATCATAAAAAGTAAGTGCAAGGCTTTGCATGGAAGCATTGTCTTTTATACTGTTTTCAATATCTGCTATCGCAGATATACTAAAATATTTTTTTTGTAACTCTATATTTCCTTCATCCTTATATGTATACCCTAAAAGATATGCAATCATTGCCCGCTCCAGATTCTTATCCGTAGTCTTTTCCAGCAGAGATAGAAGAACTTCTCTGGCCTGCTCTTTCTCTTTCCCGCCAGATCTGCCTTCATATAGTATTTTTGTAGCATACATCAGCTGATATTTAAGAGACTGCGGATCTAGTATAGTTAAGAGAGTATCACGGTAAAGGCTGCTTTTAGCATAATACTCATAGTGGTTATTGCTTTGCCCGTAATGGCTGTAAAATTCCAGATAACTTTCATAGTAGTATGATAAAAATTCCGGCACTAAACTTTTCTTCTCTATATTATCCAAAATCTCTTTAGCTTCGATATACATCCCCTTTGTAGAGTATAACCAGGCCAACTGCATATTTGTTTCCTGCTTCAATTTCACTGAGCCGAGAATATCTGCAATTTTCTGGTTTGCTGCATTATAATGTACAGCAGAGTCGGAAATATATTTTTTATATTCTTCACTCAGTTTATAATTAATATCATACCTCTGTTCTAAAGACAGATTACTCAGCGTCAGCATCTGTTTCATATCCCGTATCTTCTGCTCCTTATTTTCCATATATAAGGATTTATTATCCAATGCCCTTCCTAATTTCAAGGACAAGGAATCCTTTTTACCTGCAGAGAAAGATGTGCTTGTAAAAAAGAGAAACAAGAAGACTAGCAGGATACATTTTTTCATAATATTCCCGATGGTTGTACAAACTTATATAAGGTAATCATTATTATTTGCAATTACAAAGTTAATAGAGATAACTAAATAAACATAAAATTAATGTTTTGAAAATAAAAAACCGATCTGTTATCTCACAGACCAGTTTTTATTTGTGATAAAATAATAAAATAACGTATTCAGATTGTATTTTTAATATCCCTTTTGTAACCAATTCGTGTTTGTATTCAAAACTACTGGCAGGAATAGGGAAAATCCGGCGGTTTTCTCTGTCAATTGACTCACCACATATTATCCGGAAACCGCGTAGACTGATATTAGCATTAAGAGATAATACCATTACCCTGTCAATAATAAATATCTTTATCCGCTCATTCAATAATCATTCAATTAAGTAATCTGTTAACTAATCCTATAGCGAATAAAAACTATTTTTTCTTAATATCTTACACTATTTGTCTTTGCGACATCCTCTAATTTGTCTTATAACAAATCTGAAAGAACTGGTATTTCTTAGTATTAAATATTTTTATCGACTCCCTCAATTATCAAATAATTCAGATATAAATACTTTTCAGCTTTCTAGACTTGAGTTATATCTAACCAATAATATAGTTTTCATTCACTTCTATCTAAGAATTCGCCACTCTATATACCTATAAATAGGTAAAACAGATGCAAATTATAACTATATATTGCGATTGAAGAAAAAGCTATAAATTATTATCTTCGCGAACAAAATTATAATGCACACGCAATTTTAAGCATGAATACTGTTATACTATGCGATAATATCACCCACTATTACGGGGATAAATTAATATATGAAAATCTGAGTTTTGACGTAAAACAAGGTAAAATACTCGGTTTATTAGGTAAAAACGGTACAGGAAAGACAACAATCATTAACATTCTCAATGGATACTTGAAACCCCGATCGGGAGAGTGCTATATGTTTGACGAAGATATGGAACACATATCTCCTGCAACAAAGGCCAGAATAGGCCTTTTATTAGAAGGACATATCCAACACACTTATTTCAATGTCCGTCAGATTGAACGGTTTTACAGTCGTTTTTACCCTAACTGGAAAAATGAGGCATATTACGAATTGCTCAAAAAACTTCAAGTAACAGAAACACAGCCAATAAGTACTATGTCTTGCGGGCAACGCTCTCAGGTCGCCTTGGGTCTATTGTTTGCCCAAGACCCAGATCTGTTGATCCTCGACGACTTTTCGATGGGACTTGATCCGGGATATCGCAGGTTGTTTATTGAATATCTGAAAGAATATGCCACAGCTGAAAACAAAACCATATTCCTCACATCCCACATTATCCAAGATATGGAAATGCTCATTGATGATTGCATGATACTTGATTATGGGCGATTGTTACTACATGAGCCAACACACTATATCTTGGATAATTTCAGACGATTTCGATTCAAATCGGACGTTCTGGAAATACTTTCAGCTGACGGCTTGTGGAATAGTGAAAAAATTGGTTCATCATGGGAAACTTACTCATTTCTCTCCGATGAAGAGGTAAAAAAAATACTATCGCAATATCAAATAAGTGATCTGAAAGTAGAAAAACTTTCACTTGAAGATGCCTTTATCGGACTAACTGGAAAATATTAATCAGACAGACTATGTTTCAAGCATTATTTTATAAAGAATGGGTTAAGACTCGTCGGATCATAATTCTTATAGGAGCTATTTTTGCAGGAATTATAATTTATAGTTTTATCAATACCGGACAAACATTCCGAATCGGAGGTTCTGTTCAGGCATGGGCTGATATCATATTGAAAGATGCACCCGTCTTTCCTTCCATTATACAATGGTTGCCATTGTTAACTGCATTATTATTGGCTTTTGCCCAATTTGTTCCTGAGATGACAAATAAAAGATTGAAGTTATCTTTACACTTGCCAATGCCCGAGACAAAAATAATTTCAACTATGCTTTGTTATGGACTTGTTATTTTGGTCATAATTTACCTGATAACTTATATTATTCTGATAACAGGTTTATCTTTTTATTACCCTCAGGAAATAAGAATTCTAGCATTTTGGAAGTCACTCCCATGGTTTATTGCCGGATTAACAGGTTATCTATTAGCTACATGGATATGTCTAGAACCTGTCTGGCGCCAACGAATATACAATGCTTTTATATCCATTTGTATATTGGCCCTGTTCTTTATCAGGGCACAGTCCGGAGCATATCTGCCGCTATTATACGTGTTGGCAATCATTGTTATTATTGGGTTTGGATTGCCATTTTATTCTGCTACTCGTTTCAAAGAAGGTAAACAATAAAAATATTCTATAAATATTTGAAAGAAACAACGATGAGATATAAAAACATAATATATTACTCAATCCTCATCCTCACCACTCTTCTGATGATGTGGTTGCTACCCGTACTAGTAAGTAAGCTTACTTACAAACCAGACCGTTATCCATTTGTCTATTATAGTACCATCCTTAACGAACTCGCTGTCATAGACTATACGAATAAGCAGCTACCGATGAGTGACAAAAAAGGAAATACCTATACTACCTCAGAAATGGATTCACTCCTTCCGATGCTCAATTATCGTCAATTGATGAGCGATGGACGTCTACCTGATAGTATAAAAGGACAAGAGATAAATGCCAGAATATTGAGGGCAAAATCGTTTACATTCAGGTATGACCCGGCAGAAATAAAAACGCCAAATAACGGACTGTATATATTGTTTGAATCGATGCCTAAACGCGTAGGACTGACAATGCCTGATGATGTATTCCGCATGAAAGATAAAATAGAGTTTATCAATACTGAAAGTAATAAAGTGGATGAGGCGAAAAGCCAGATATTTCAGGAAGAGCTAAGCAAAAACGGATACACCTTCCCTTCCAGCTGGCTTATAGGCAACCCTAATCCCAGAAAGCCATACGATGAAGGGTATTTCAGTCTGGACAATAAGGGACAACTATTTCATATGAAGATGGTAAACGGACGTCCATATATTAAAAACACAGGTATTGGAGACAAAATAGATATTGCTTATTTCTCTATGCTTGAAGTACCTGACAAACGCTTCTACGGATTTCTTTTCAGCGAACAAGGTGATATATATATTATACAGAATGAAGTGGGTAACTATCAGACCCTCAAACTGGAGATACCACCAATCGACATAGAGGCAGATCAGATAATCATTATGGGAAATCTTTTCGAATGGACTGTATCTATTACAAAACCCGAAGGTAAACAATGTTATGGTTTAGATAATAATTCGTTGAAACAACTTGACGAACACTTTATACAACGTGAGCTAGGAAAATGGGATAAAGTTTCAGAATGGGTGTTTCCAGTGTATCTGACAGTGGAGAGTAAAGATTCCAATTATCTAACGCCTACATTCCTTTATACAGGAGTCTATGCCTTAGTTTTGAATATATTACTAGCAATAATTGGTGGAATATGCTTCTCTAATATAACAAAAAGACGTATCTTTAATGCTATATATATATTGATAACAGGTGTAGCCGGATTTTTAGCATTACTCATACTACCTAAATTCAGAAAAAATTAAATTAAACATTATCATCATATGAAAAAGTTACTTTTTATTACACTTATTACATGTTTATTTATTTCATGTGGAAATAAGAAATCAGAAAATGCAGAGCAAACAGCTGAAACCACAACAACAGAAACTACAGCTAAAGTATATAAACTGGATGAGTTGTTGACCGTTGCAGACCAAATGATTGACAAAACTGTAAAGGTAAGAGGAAATGTGACACATACCTGTAAGCACTCTGGAAAAAGATGTTTCATCGTTGGGGAAAGTGGAAACGTATCGATGAGAGTAGAAGCTAAAGGCAATATTGGCGGTTTTAATCGCGAATTGGTAGGTTCCGAACTCGAAATAACTGGAGTTCTGAAAGAACGTCGCCTGACAAAGGAATACATCGATCAGATGGAAAAGGATACTAATGAGAAAGCGCTCAAGGAAGACGGATCTGCAGAAACTTGCCAAGCTGAATTGAATAATATAGCCAGTATGCGAGAATGGATGAAGGCTCATAACAAAGATTATTATTCGCTATATTATATGGATGGGCAAGACTATGACGCCATCTGATCCTAAGATTAAAAACAAAATTACAAAATGGGCGCGAATCATCCATCGGAATTTGGGATTTCTGATGGTTGGCGTTTGTTTAGTCTATGCCATATCAGGGATATTACTCAACCACATGGATGGAAAAGACCCTGCATTCCGTACCGAAGAAGCAACCATCCAACTTACAACCGACCTAACACGAGAAGAGCTTGCTGTGGCATGGGACGACAGGAAAGATCTCCCTCCTTTGCGTAAAATACTACCTATAGATGAAGAGCATCTACGCTTGATGCTTGATGGAGGTGTCGGGGTATATAATATCAAGAAAGGTACTATCGACTACGAGACATATAAAAAAAGAGAATTTGTATATTGGATAAATAAACTCCACTACAATAAGATAAAAGGATGGAGTATTATGGGCGATTTCTTTGCCGTATCCCTTATCTTTTTTGCTTTGTCGGGACTGGTTATGGTTAGAGGTAAAAAAGGAATCGCAGGAAGAGGCAAATGGTATCTTATTTTAGGGTTATTAATTCCTGTTATATACGTTATATTAGCATAGTTAAGGACATAACGGATATTTCCGGAATTAGAAATAGCAGCCTACTGTTATACCAAGCGATCCGAATGTACTTCCTGAAAGATATTCAACGTCGAGTCCCTTGGCTACTTGATATTGTACATTTCCATAAATAGCTATATCTTTATCTATTGGACGCTGATATCCAAACCCTGCAGTAAAATGAATTTGCAGGTTTGTCAGATACTCATATTCTCTGTGCAAATATGAATCCAACATAGTTGGAGAACTACCTCCGGATGATCCTGTTGAATATATGCCATCATTTTTATCGGTACCACCACCTTTACTGAAACCAGTACCTAATAACAATTTGTATATCTGCCCTTTGCCTGTAAAAATATTTCGATTAGCTGAAATATCTATGTTTGCCACATTTATTGTTTGTTTCCTATAATAAGGATAAAGAGAAGCCGTCTTTTTTTGCTGATAAAAATTAATATCAGCTTTCAGTACCCATGTGGGGTTATAGTTTACTATATCAACATTAGCCGTATACGCCAGTTTCGCTGTTAGCCTATCCTGATCTAACACCTTATTGGTTCCATAATATATAATTGTAAGCAAACCGCCGGGAGTAGTATTTACATTATAAATATTTTCATTATTTTCGAGGTTCTCTTTTCCTGCATATAACTCTATAGAGTGTAAATCACGACCAGAGGCTATAGATAATACCCCGTTATATTCATACACCGATGCATTATGTTTAGAGTAAATAATGGATGATGATGAGTTTTTGCCATAAAAACCATCTCGTGATTTATACGTTAATTCATTAAACAACTTTATCTTTTCGGAAAGTCTCAGACCTAATTGAACCGATCCTCCATTAAATCTATTGAATAAAGGTTTGTCATCCCCATCCTTAGTATATCCTCCATCACCAAATTCTTCCCGACGACCGAAGAAAGCCCCTAAATCGATAAGAGAATAATATCGCATATCTTTATTTCCATATGTTTTAAACTCTATACCTTCTATAGTGCGTCTATAAAAGTAGTTGATTCCGACCTCGAGGAAGTTACTGATAGGATAGCTCGCACCAATAGTCAACGACAAATCTGTCAGCTTGTTTTTGTGTCTCAAATCTTTAAATTTCGCATAATTGGTTGCCAAATAATCGATCTTACCGCCTACTTTCAGCCCTTTATAAACATCTACGCTTATAGCTCCTATAAGATGATAGTTTTCCATTTGTTTTTCTCCGGCAGTGCTATCAGCTTCAGCTATTATGTTGAAGGGATTATAGTAAGGATCGATAAAAGATGCTCCCCCCATGTGCTTTCCTTTAAAATTGTCATATGAGACCTTTCCGTATACTACTACTTTAGGCGACAATCGGTAAAACGACTCAGCCTTACCACCAAATACATAGCTATTATCCGATTGGTAATAATTAATAAACTTGCCGTCGCTCTTGTTGAAAGAAACCTCCCCATAAGAGACATCGTCCAACAATAGCTTATACAAACCAGAGGCATTATTGCTCGTTAACCACGGATCGGATTTGCTCACATATTCAAAATCGTGAAAATACTCCTCGTTATTCTGAGCATAAAGGGCGGAGTAAAATACTCCGCCTATTATAAGCATTATAAGATGTTTATGCATTCTTCACTTAATTTCTTAGAGACGCCTTGCTACGTTGGTGAAAATCGTTAGTAGAATTATTTGTATCCTTATAGACTATACGCGCTCCATTCTTGATAGAAGCCTCGGCATCAATACCGCTTATATCTGTTGTTTCTGTACCCAAAGAATAACTATAAACCAATTTTGATTCATTTCCTTCGATTGCAAGAGTAGCTTCTTTATCCACATTGCGATATAAGGTATATCCATATCCATCTGTATAATAAACATACCCTCCATCTACATCTGCAGTTAATCGTTTATTATTATCAGTATAATCTTTTCTAAACACTTCTATTCCATCAACAACCCATTCTACAGGTACTTTCTTTCGAACCTGACTTGTTAGATTGTTGTAATAACTGGTCTTACTTGCATTAGTGACAAAATCTGCTAAATCTTCTTTAGGTGAAAATATAAAGAATGCAGGAGAACTTATACTTATTACCCACGCATTTCCTGTACCATAATGATAGGCTTTCATATGGTGAGATGCAGGAATTCCAACCGGAGTGGGATAGCTTGTTGTATTAGCGTATGCTGTCAAGTCATAAGTACAATAATATTCCGAATTGTTAAAGTTAATAGATTTGCTGTAAAGCGCTGTATTATCCACAGCATTATTCAGTGCTATTACAATTTGTTTTCCGGGCTCAAGGCTTACAGAATTTGTGAAATACCAGATTCCTGTTCCGGCAGGAATCCAACCCTCAGATTCATATGATAAAACACCATTTACATAATCTCTATTCGTTCCATTCGAATTATAAGGTAAAGTTACGCCCAAGCAAATTTTATCTAATGTTGCTGTTGCTTCTGAATTGTTATATAGAATGACATATTTATCATTAATAAAAGTTCCAGAACCATCATCTTTTTGACAGCCACCAACATATAGCTCTTTAATTATCACTTGACTTCCCTTCGAGACCTTAAGCTCCAGATCGATGACTGTTGCAGCATCCCAGTTTTGCGTAATAGAAATATTGCTCTTTATTCCATTATAGTTATATTCTGAACCACTAATGTAACGGTCTTCTGTAGCCGAAACTTCATACACACCTGCAAGTACAGTAAAAACAGCTTTTCCACTGGCATCTGTTTTCGATTTGTATGTAGAACTACTTGTAGAACTATATAGATTAACTTCAACACCCTCTTTAGTCGATATATCGTTTGGATATACCAACTGAACAGTAATGGTATACGTTTTTTGCCCATCATCACTATCATCACTACATGAGTTGAAAGCCAGAATGAGCATACACAATAATAAGTAGAGTAGATTTTTTTTCATTTTTATAATAAAATTTTTACAATTACTAAATTTTTATTCTTAAAGACAGCCCATAGTAAAATGACGGTATATAACCACTTCCATACAAGCTCGATTCGGCATTAGTATTGCTGTTTTTTACTTTTGCCATGCTATTCAGAAAGTTTTTTGCAGTAAACGATATTGAAGCATATTTTCCTACCTCTTTAGTAACGGACAAATTTGCAGAGAAATAAGCGGATAATTTATTCGAAACAAATGTATAGTCATTCGTCGTCACATTAATGAGCCTATACAAGTCATTATAAAGATTTATATCATTTATTTTGGCCCAAGCCAGTTTTTCGGCAAAAGGTATTTTAGTATTAGGATCATCATAGGAAGTATAATAGAGCGGAAAAACTGCTGCATATTGGTTTCCTGCATATATATCACCTCCTAGATTTGTAGATAGATCATTCTTATCAACAACAAAAGCCATGGTCTTACCTTCGTATTCACTTATGTTTTGTTTATAGTTGTAGAGCGAACTCTCTACCCGTAACGAAACAATCAACCTTATTTTAGGAATGTGTGTTGTAATAGTCAGGTTAGTATTCAATTTTTTGACAATAGACCCATTGTATGTACTATTTGTTGAACCAACATAGTGAGCAATGTATGGATATTCTTTCCATGTAGTGTTCAAATTTTGATATAATGTTTCATCAATTCCTTTATAGTAATAATATTTGCCATCTAATCGGAAGGAAGTGCTCAGTGCCGAAATTTTATCGAAATCGAATACCCATTCAAGCCCTCTTCTTAGGATGGGCGATCCATTCTCTCTGGTAGAATTTGTTTTAAATGTTTTGGTTTCAACGTATGTCAGTTGTTCGCTTGGATAAGTTCCGGTTTTGTCCGATACTATTACTTGTCCTGTATTCTGGTCTATAGAAAAAACTCTATTCCCGGAAGGTATAGCAGACGATTCTAGCTGAGCATGATCGGTAAAATTATATGAGAAAGGCGAGTAACTTGTATTGTTTACATAAGGATCGATGGTTTTGTTATTATAGAATGAAAGAGATATGCTTACACCTTTCATCTTCAGGTCAAGCCCAATTTCTTGTAATCTTTCCTTTTGCCATTTCAGATTAGGGTTATATTCAGGATCGGTAGGGATAATGTAATATCCTTTGGCATTAGTCTCGTTAAATATAATAATATCTTTGTACGATGTTTGTGGATATAAAACCGAAAATGTTGGCAGTTTGACGGTTTCTCCAATACCGGCACGGATAGCCAGATTCTTAACTAAAGAGCTATTAACCGGAATATTATATCTCAGATTGAACCGTGGCGAAAAGCTACTGACAGTACCATACTCTGATCCACTTATCATTGTAATTTCGGATCGTAATCCAGCAGTAACTTGCAAAAATGTATTCTCTATAGGTATATTTATTTGCTCCTGTGCATAAAGAGATAAATTATTCATTGCCGGCAATTTATCATAGCGGTACCCCCTCCATGTAGGAGCAACATTCATATCATCATAATATGTTCCTCTCCCTTTATTTTCAGAACGCTTATAATCTATTCCAAGTACTATTTTATTATTTAATTGCCCAAACTTTTTCGCCCAATTTGCTTTTATTTTTGCTGTATAATCTAAATATTTATTATCTATTATTGATAGCTCATACCAGTTCCCTCCGGGCCGAAGGATAATCTCCGCATTCGGATTGTCTGCATATGTTCCAGTGCCTATAAAATAGCCTTCTTCTTTGCCATGTAGTACGGCAGTAGGAACTGCGCTATTATTATATTTATTCTCTTTATTTAATCTGTCATTATAGTTGACCGAGGCTGAAGCAACTATACTGGTAAGCCAGGGTTTATTAATCATCCAGTTTACATCAAGGAAACCTCGAAGTACGTTGTCACGTTGTTTATTATATGTATCTTGATAATAATCAGGATCGCTTTTGCTGTCATATCCGCCTATATTCCCTGTCAATCCGACTTTTAAAACTATAGGTTGACCAATTTGCTTATTAAAAGTATTAGCATAAGTAAGAGACAGAATATTTCTGGCATATGTTGTATAAGGAGAAGCTAGATCTGAAATAGATTGTGTATGTTCAATATTTGTATTTAATATTCCATTATTTACCCCTAAATCAAAACCCTTGCTTAAAGCATATTGTTTCGTATTCGGTTCTGTTATAAGATCTATTAGAAGAGGTGTTTTTCCTGAGCGCGTATTTATTTTGACAATCCCGTTCGACATATCTCCATATTCAACGGATGGAACGCCTGTGATGACCTCTACAGATTCGATATTACTCGTGCCTATACTCCGTGTATCAATACCTCTGTGGTTACTAACATTCGAGATATCATTCATGGTAGCATTCGAAGACAGTTGAACGCCATCCACAGAAACAATCGTCCCCAGAGTAGGGTTTCCCATTTCGGCGGTACCTCCGCTACGCAATGAAAAACGCTGTGCTACAGTTAAATTATTAGCTCCATTAGTAGACTCTCCCGGCAATAGAGACGAAATATTCGCTACATCCAATATCTGAGCATGATCGAGCATAGTTCGACTTATCAAGTAACTAGTGGTAGCCTCGTCTGCTCTTCGTTGAGCCGTGACAACAACCTCATTAAGAGTAAGATTATCCTCTTTCAGATGGAAAGTTAGTTCTGATACATTTTTCTTTAGTATTATTTCAAACTCCTGAGCGACATATCCCAGATTAGACATTCGAATAGTGAGTATTCCTGAAGGAATGTTATTTATAAAAAAATGCCCCTTCTCGTCAGTTATTGCCCACACATCATAATCCAACAACGTAACAATGGCATTGCTAATGGGCTCGTTAGTCCGAGATGATAACACATTGCCTTGAATAGAATAAGTCTGCCCCAAGATAGAACTTGTATACAAAACTACAACTCCAATCAGCGATAATAATCTCAACATATCTTTTAAAAAGAGCCCCAAAGTTCGGGATATTTTAAGGCTTTTACAATAACAAAGTATTGGTAAATTAGCTATGTCTAATACCAACAAATAGGTATTACACGGGTTTATTTTGTACACATGTGTTTCAAATGATCTAAATGAAAAGCATCAAAGATTGCAATCTTCTCCTCTCCTGCCTGATGCTGGTTCACCCTCAGAATATCCACAATTTCATTTTCAGGATTGATCACGACATTACCCTCAAACCAAGCAGCAAAGTACCCGTCCATACTGAAACTCCATCCCATAGCATCAGGCCCGCCTTGTGTATATGGAGATTGGCTTATTTGAGCATTTCTTGCTAAATCCCCATTCTGGAAATCTTCAGGGGAATAATAGACAGTTAGTGTATTTTGATCATAATGTAAGAATGTATAATCATCAATTCTCTGGCTATACGTTGATCCAATATTCGTATATGTTGTGGTAAAACTACCGTTTTCGCCTTCATATGTCTTTGTTACAGTTTCATCATCTCCTTTCTGCCACATAACATTTCCTTTGTCATCTCTATACCAATCCATTCCCGTCGGGTCTATATGTTTCATCGGATTGTTCGCCACCCACGCATACGGACTCCAGCTATAGTAATTCTCCGCATATGGGTCAGGGGTGAGGGTAAGTGGAATTCCGGGGTCATATAACCGTGCGCCACTGTCATATAGATTTAAGCCGTTCCTACCATCCAATTCCTTATTATTATACTTATACGGCTGAACACCTGCTCCCGTAGCATCCGCAAACGGCATTCCGAAAGGATAATACTGCGTACTCTGAACCACCGATGCCGCTGCATTGGCTACTATCCGGTTGTTACCCAGATGGTCGGTGATGTAAAAGTAATAATTTCCTCCTTCATAATAACCCCATCAACCAGAATTATTTTAAATAATTGGATACTATACCACTAGCTCAAAAAAAGTTACAAAAGTTACACTTTTTCTATCTCTTTTTTCCCCGTAAACCCATCATTGTATTTTATATTTATTAACTATATATAGTTAAAAGGTAACAAAAGTAACAGACTTTTCAATAACTTTTATCCTGTATCTTTTTTGCTCCGCTGAACAAAATGTATATGCTATAGATAAATAATCCTGCCGACGATGATACCGGCAGGATTATAATTATTGCTGTGCAACACTCAGACGGGGCGTCTGCGCGAGCGGGGGCGGCTAAGTTCCCGTCCATACTGAAACTCCATCCCATAGCATCAGGCCCGCCTTGTGTATATGGAGATTGCGGGCTTAGCTTTTACATTATTTGTTTTTATTTAGTAAAATGAGTGTAGATATCGATATTCCTAAATTCAACAAAGCAACTAATATTAATGATAAGTAAATAATATTTTTTTCTCCAAAGAAGAGAAATAGAATCCCTGTTAATATCAAATAGACTATCGAATAAACTATCATTAATACAGAATACAAATAATTCCACTTCTGATTTGATGTAATCCACTTCGAAAGACCCAAAGTAAATATACTGACAGATAGTACTTTAGGCAGAATGCCAAAACCGTGCATATTAAAAATAACAATAGCTTGTATTATCCAATATACAACAGATAGATTTATAAAAACTTTACTCTTGTTCATTGAAGCTTTGTTATTTCTTTCTTATATAAGTTCCATTAGGATTACTATTTCTTATGGCTTTAAATGCTTGACTTGGCAACCAAGGGGTAACTTCTTTAGTAGATGGGCCAATCATTACATCTGTCATCCTTTTTGTTTCAGAAGTCTTTATCCCTACAGCATTCAATGATCTCTGGACTGCTGTCGCACAATTATTACTAAATATACCATATTCTTCATTTTGGCTAATACCTACAAAAGTTTCTCTTATAGTGGCATCTTGTTCTGGCGTTGTCGCCAAAATATAGCCTTCTGTAAAACCATATTTATTAATACTCTTATCATCTTTATCTCCTTTTGAATTATATGCACTTTGCATAAATTGTTCTGGGCTATCAAATTCTCCTACTGCTAAATCATCAAATTTTCGTCCTCCTAGATGAATATCTGTGCCAGGAATATATACATTATCGCCATTAACAGAATAGTATTGCCACTTTCCTTTGTCATTCTGAATTAAAATAGCCATGTGTTCCCCATCATTCATATTTAAAACAGTAATACTATCTCCTTTTATATCAATATTTCGTATTGGATTATTCCCCGCGTATACATACGGACTAATGCTATAATACTTCTCCGCCAGCGGATCGACCGTTGTAAACCTAGGGACATCCAGAGCCAAACGTCTAGCAGAATAATCATACATGTTCAACCCGTGCATCTGATCCAGTTCCTTATTATTGTACTTATACG
>NZ_DLFW01000008.1 GCF_002482385.1 Dysgonomonas sp. UBA7710
AAAAGGTAACAAAGGTAACAGTATTTTCAGTTATCAGTTAACAGTCATCAGTCAACAACCGGTAAGATGTAAAAACTTTGCGCCTTTGCGTCTTTGCGTGAAACAAACAAGGTACCAGCCAACTCGTAACTATTTCAAAAAAGTTACAAAAGTTACACTTTTTCCACTATTTTCTATCAATTATTTTCTCCTCAAAGCTAAGGTCGGGGGATTGAGGGGGCCTATCAATATTTCAAAGAGCTATCGACTAACAGCTAAAGGCTATCGGCTCTGATTACATAGATAAACCTTTTCAAAAAGATTAGACTCTAAATGTTGATTGGCTTTAATAATCTACCTATTTAGCTTTATGCTTCTCCCCGTAGATATGATGTATTATACCATCTACCAACCCCACTTTAGGTACATATATCTCTCCTATTTTACATGCCTTACTTACTATAAGGAATATTTTAAGAGCAGGAATGATGACATCGGCACGGTATGTATTCAATTTAAAATTCTGAATCCTCTCTTCATAACTCATATCCTTCAAGGTATCGTACAATACCTTTAACTCGGGATAAGTCAGATATTCCTTTTCCCTTTTACCCAGCATTTTATGCACCTTGTTGATATTTCCTCCGGAAGCAATTATGCTGAGAGGTGCGTATTTCTTATATATTTCTTTCAACCACGATTTGAAGCGTTGTTCCTCATCTTCTTTTACAGCATCCACAAGCATACGTACAGTTCCCAACTGGAAAGAATTCGAAGTGATTTTTTGCTGGTTACCGAATACTACGACCTCGGTACTTCCTCCTCCTACATCAACATACAGATAACTACGGTTTTTGTCCATCAAATTGTTCAAGCCTCCGGCTTCATATATTATATCAGCTTCCTCCTGTCCACTAATGATTTCTATATCGATACCGCTTTTTGCGAGGATGGTCCCGGTTATATCTTTCCCGTTCTTAGCATCACGCATGGCACTGGTGGCACAGGCCCTGTAATCCGTAACCCCATAGGCTTTCATTATATGGGAAAAGCCTTGCATGGCATCGATCAGACGTTGTTTCTTATCTTCGCTTATCTCATTTTTAGTGAATACGTCTTCCCCTAGCCGGATGGGTACACGCAGAAAGGCGACTTTCTTGAAGTCGGTACCTGTTCCGGAAGTTTCTATATTATTTATCAATAGGCGGATAGCATTAGAGCCTATATCTATGCCGGCAAATATATCGGTGTTCATCTGGTTTCTTTATTGAGGTTTTTATAAAAGTCGTACAGGGCCATTTGGGAACGGCACGGCGGATTATCTCCTTTCTCTACATATTCGTTACTACCAAATATGGTAAGATCCCGTGCTTTTTCGTTATCAGACCACTGTATACTGAAGAATTCTTTTAAAGTTTCTTTTATCTTTTTATCAAGTATAGGGGTACCTACCTCGACCCGGCGGTCAAGATTACGGGTCATCCAGTCGGCACTCATTATATATATATTTTCATCACCATTATTGTGGAAAATAGCAAGCCGCGCATGCTCCAGATATTTATCTACAATACTGATAACCCTGATATTTTCACTCTGGTCTTTTACCTGAGGCTGCAGGCAGCAGGCTCCTCTTACTATCAGGCGTATTTCCACTCCGGCCTGACTGGCTTTATACAGCAGACTTATCATATCCTCATCGGTAAGACTGTTGAATTTAGCATGTATATATGCTTTTTTACCACCCTGGGCATTCTTTATTTCCTGTTTTACTAACGTTTCAAATTGCTCCCTCATGTAATACGGGGAAATCATCAGCTGCTTAAACGAAAAGTGTTTATGCGTATTAAGTAAGAAATCAAAAACAGCCGCAGCATCGGCAACTATTTGCGAATTGGATGTAAACAGACCGAAATCACCATAGATTTGCGCTGTCGATTCATTAAAGTTACCAGTACCAATATAGGCATATCCTCTATCTTTACGTTGCACCAGTACCAGTTTGCTATGTACTTTCAATCCATTTGCGCCATGTATGACTTTTATTCCTTCCTTTTGCAGCAATTCGGAATATTCAACATTCTGCTCTTCATCAAAGCGCGCAAGTAGTTCGAGCAGAACGACGACTTTCTTTCCGTTCTTCGCCGCATTTATCAGCGCATTTATCACTTTCGAACGTTCTGCCACACGGTAAAGCGTTATATATATGCTTTCCACTTTGGGGTCGATAGCCGCTTCACGGAGAAAGTCGATAAAATGGTTGAATGTATGATAAGGATAATTAAGTAGAATGTCTTTTCTGCTTATAACTTTTAATATACTCGAAAATGCTTTTATATCAGGATGCTGTAAGGACTCAGGACTTTTACTTTCCAGATCGGGACGGACTTTCGGAAATTTCATCAGATCACGCATCAAATGGTATCTGCCGCCGGCATCCAGTCCTTCATTTCCTTTCAGTCTCAACTTAGTGGCGATTATATCTAATAAGTCATCCGGCATTTCCTTGTCGTAAATCAGGCGTACAGGCTGTCCGTGCAGACGGTTCTGTAATCCGTCTTCCATCTTTTCTATCAGGCTCTTCGATATATCGTCATCCAGAGTCAGCTGTGCGTCACGCATCAGCTTGAATGTATAGGCCGATATATATTTGTAATTGAACATGAAAAATATTTCGTCGAGGCACAGCCGGATAATATCATCAAGAAAAATAATATCATTCCTGTCTTTCACAGAAGGCAACACGATGAACCGGGGACATGAACTGCTTACCGGTATCTGAATAATAGCATACCGTGGATTTTTACAGTTCTTACCTGAGGTCATCTTTACGGCATGATAGATATTGTTATCCTGCAAAAATGGTATCTGAGTTGTTTTCTTTAAAATAAGAGGAACCAGTCGCTGACTGACAACAGATGAAAAATAATCGCGGCAGAATTGTTTTTGTTTTCTGCTCAATTGCTTTTCATTAATAACATATATTCCCTGTTGTTCCATTTCGTCGAGAACCTCGGTATAGGTATGCACAAACTTTTTTTGTCCCGCATATACTCCGGCATTTACAAGGGGTAGCAGTTCTTTGCCTGTGTATCCACCCGAGAACCGGGGCGTTTTTTTCCCCTTTATCTGGCTCAACCGGACAATATTGGCTACCCGGACCTTGATAAATTCATCCTGGTTGTTCGAGAATATTCCCAGAAAGCGGAGCCGTTGCATCAAAGGTACGCTCTTATCCTGCGCCTCCTGCAATACACGTTCATTAAAAGCCAGCCAACTTAAATCTCTGTTATTTATCATTACACAAGTGTTGTAAGGTGTCTGAGAAAGGTTTTTTCAGCCGAATCCACCCATTTGCGGAATGAATCGCCCGAATTTTCCTTCGTTTCCATATAATTCAATAACACACTTATATTAAAATTGTTCCCGATAACCCCTCCCCCAAAAGATACGGTATCAGCAGCATTTACTTCTTGTTCTATATGTGCCGGTATCATCATTATAGGTTTATCGAGGTAAAGGGCTTCACATACCGACTCAAATCCGGCAGTGGTAACATATCCCCGGCATCCGCTCATAAAGTTAAGGAATTTTTCATCATCAATTGTGTGAAGTGTTAAATTTTTATCGATGTATTGCTCTTTATCAGCATCTTTTTTATCCCAGAAGAAATGCAGATTAATATCGGGATGCTTTGCATGCCATGTTCTTACTTCTGTCTCATAACCGTGGTTCAGCATATAACCCAATATGTAGTCTCCCTTTGTAGGTGTAAGGTCTAATACTTCTTTCCTTAGTAATGGGGGAACTACAGCAATACGTTCCGGTATATAATCCTTCAAAGGATAAAATGATAGGGCAAGGGTCTTGGTGGCCCCTACGCTACATAATAAAGTATGCAGGCGAAGAAACATCATACCCTGCCCGTCTCCTTTGCCATGTGTATATCCGGGATGTTTGAGAAGGTACTGGTGTCCTATGTTAATAACGGGAACATCCATACTGAAACGCAAGTGGGCAAAACCAGTCAGTATTTCATAGAAATTGATTACGACATCCGGCTCGTTTTTCTTTATACGCCTGTGTATTTTTTCTATGCTTTTCTTATACTTTCTGAGCCTTTTAGGTGTAATGTTATATAATATCGTTTTTAGCAGGTGTATATGTTTTTTATCTTTTTTGAAACTGAAAGACAGTGTGTCGAAATCCCGGACTTTCGCTCCTATTTTTTCATAAAAGAAATCCGGTATCTCCCTTACTTTACTTTTCCCGATCAGTACTTCAACTACTTCGTGCCCGTTGCGGCGCAGTATTTCGGATAGGGCTATGGCTTGTGTCATATGTCCGCGACCGTCTCCCTGAACGATGAATAGGTATCTCATATGGCTAATTTTACTTTTTCAGGGATTTTATCCTCTTTTACAACTTCCGTCACCTTTTCTTCCTGAGCGTACATGACTACTTCCCAGTTTCCGTCATAGTCCTCAGTCAATGCGGATAAGGATTCTACCCAGTCACCCGAATTGAGATACAATATTTCATCATAATAAGCCTTTTCAGGGTGGTGAATGTGCCCGCAGATAACACCATCGCACTTTTTCTTCCGAGCTATTTCCACAATATGCTTCTCGTAGTCACTAATGTAGGAAACGGATGCTTTCACCCTTTTCTTTACCTCACGCGAAAGTGAATAATACGGCAAGCCTTTCTTCAAACGCCTGTTGTTGTAATATTTATTTACCCACATCAGGAGGGTATAACCTATATCGCCGATTTTCGACAGCCAGCTGTAACGGCTGGTAACCATATCGAATACGTCGCCGTGTATCACATAGAAACGCTTGCCGTTGCTCGTATGTATGTAATCCTTTACAATCTTTATATTCTGGAACTGGAGAGGCAGGATACGATCAAGAAAGTCATCATGATTCCCTCTCAGGTAGATGATTTTCGTATCGTGTTGGATATCCAGCAAGAGCTTTATAAAGTTGCTGTGGCGTTTTTTCCATTTTGCTTTTTTTCCGCGCATGAGTTGCCACCCGTCAATGATGTCACCGCATAGGATGAGCGTGTCACATGTATTTTCTTTCAAATACTTTGTAGCTTCTTTGGCTTTCGACCATTTCGAACCTAAATGTATGTCCGATAAAACGATGGTCTTGTGATGTTTTTTTTGATTCATATCTATTCTTTTTTTATCGTTAACAAAAGAATAAATATATTATGACAGCACTGTTAAGGTCTCATGAATAAACAGTTAAGCGGGCTGTTTTCCTCTTGACTGAGGCTGAGAAGATTCTTTAATATCAGGTGTTGATACGGGCATATAGTTTTTCAGGTATAAATCTTTGATTATACCGTCGGCTACACCGATTATAGGTGTTTCTATAACCAAAGCCCGTGCCAGTTTCATTATACGCAGATATATATCAATGGCCGGAAGGAGAACATCTGCCCGGTTCAGGTTTATGTTATATTTGAGAAGACGTTCCTCGTAACTCATCTTTCTCAGTTTACACGAAAAACTAACGAGTTCTTCCCGCCTTATGCGTCCACAGCGGCGAAGCAGTGAGTCCAGTTTATTTATATTGCCTCCGGAGCCTATCAGGGATACTTTTACAAAATCTTTGCAATATTCGGCCAGCCAGTCTTTCATTCTTTCCCATTCGGCTCTTTCCTCTTCCTGAGATAAATTCCGTAAGGTTCCCAATCTGAATCCCTCCGTGGCAATCTCTTTATTCTGATGGAATATAACCATTTCGGTGCTTCCGCCACCTACATCAGTGTATATATAGGCCCGATTTTCTTCCAGAAGTTCGTCTATACTGTTTGTCAGTATAAAACGCGCTTCTTCTTTACTGTCTACTATCTCTATTTCTATACCCGATTTGGCATATACATAATCGAGCACTTCATTAGCGTTTGTTGCTTCCCTGATGGCTGATGTAGCACAGATACGCCATTTTTCCACATCATTTACCCGAATCAGGCCATAGAAAGCCTGCATCAGTATAGCGAGTTTTTCTTTTTTCTGTTCACTGATCAATCCGGTAGAAAAGGTGTCTTCTCCTAACTTTAGAGGTATGCGTATCAGGGAATCTTTTTTGAAGATTGCTTTGCCATGATAGTCGAGTACATCCGTAATCAGCAGACGTACTGAGTTGGAGCCAATGTCGATAGCCCCCAATCGTTTTATATCCATCTCTTTACATTTTTGTTTCGTCAAAAGTATGAGAAGGCGATTACGAAACGATTAAGCAGCGGTTAAGTTTGGAATCAGGAAACTAAAATTCGTTAAACAAGTTATTAAACAACCTTTTCGATGAAGATTGCTTCAAATAAATTTTTGGCTTTTTCTTTTACTTCCTCCATATCTACTTTATAGCCCAACTCTTTCTCCATTGAAGTTACTCCTTTGTCAATAAAGCCACAAGGATTAATAAGCGAAAAAAAAGATAAATCGGTATTTACATTCAGTGCAAATCCATGCATAGTTACAAAGCGGCTGCTACGTACTCCGATGGCGGCGATCTTCCGCGTTTTTGAAGGTGTGGTTGTATCGAGCCATACGCCTGCCGCACCATCGAGGCGTTCCGACCGGATATCATAAGTTCGAAGAAGCCGGATAATAATTTCCTCTACGTTAAAGATGTATTGACGTAAGCCTATACTATAAAATTCCAGATCAAATATCGGATAACCAACAAGTTGTCCAGGGCCATGGTAAGTAATATCACCTCCCCTGTCTATTTGGAAAAGTGACACACCTTTTTCTTTCAGATAAGTTTCCTGAAAGAGTAAATTCTCTTGTTTGCCATGTTTGCCGATTGTGATAGTATGGGGATGTTCGCAGAAGAGCAGATGATTTTCGGGCCTGATCCCTTTATCCTTGCAGGCTAAGGCCTCTGCGAATAGCTGCTGCTGATAGTCCCACGCTCTGCCGTATTCTATTGTTTTCAGATCTTCGTATATCATATGAGTTATCTATTTTTTTACTTTTCCCGGATTTTTATTTATGTAATCTTTCCAACTTGTAAATTTTACTTCCTGAGAAGGGTTGTTTGTTTGAAAAAAATGGCAAACCGCAGCAGCTAATCCGTCGGTGGCATCCATCTGCGGCAACATATTTTCATCCGGTATTTTCAGAAAGTTTTGTAACATATAGGCAACCTGTTCTTTAGCAGCCCTTCCGTTTCCGGTAATCGACATCTTTATTTTCAATGGAGCATATTCAAAAATGGGAATATCCCTCGATAAAGCAGCAGCCATAGCCACACCCTGAGCGCGACCGAGTTTGAGCATACTTTGCACGTTCTTTCCAAAAAAGGGAGCCTCAATGGCCAGTTCATCAGGTAAAAATTCGTCAATCAGGCCGATTATCCGCTCAAAAATACGGCGAAGTTTGAGATAATGGTCATCATACTTACTTAACTGGAGTATACCCATAGCCAGCATCTCAGGTTTGTTATTCACCACCCGGAGAACGCCATACCCCATTACCTGGGTTCCCGGGTCGATACCCAGAATAATCCGTTCCTTTTCTATCATTATAATTCGATTTCTTCCAGTAATGTAACAAATCCCAGAGCTTTATTCCCGAAGCGTACCGTAATTTCTTTTTGTAAATCCAGACCTTCTGTCTCGAACCAGTGGTTGAGTGTGTCTACATTTTTCACTTTGAATTGCAGGGAATAACTGCTGCCGCTTTCCTCATGTTGTGCATGGATACGGGCGAATCGCGGTTCATGCAGGAATCCGCTGGTAGCAGCTTTCGGGATATATGTTTCTTTCATGTAGCTAATGTAATCACTGCAAGCATCGTCTTCTACATGAAAAGTCGTATTGAATATTATCATTTGTAAGTTTATTATATTTAAACAAAAGTACAAAAAGTTTATCTATATATAACTTTTGGCTGCCAGCTGATAGTTGATAGTTCTTTGAAAGAATTAATTAGCAAATTTGAAACATCGTTCAACGGAACGAAGTGTAGTTAAAATTAGCATATTAGCAAATGTTTTAAACTAAAAGTGGTAAGTGAAAAATTAAAAGTGATAAGTGAAAAACATTCTTCGTTTAAAAGTATTTTTTGTTATCCATTCTTCACTTTTCATTCTTCGCTTTTCGTTTAAGAATATTTTTCGTTCTTCATTTTTCGTTAAAAACATTGGCACATCGGCAAATTGATTAATCGGTACATTGATTTCTGTTACCTTTGTTACTTTTTAACAATATACAGTTGATAAAATAAAAAGCGGATTAAATTATTAATCGTCAAACTTATCCGGGAGGGGAACGGGCAATGTTTAAGTTTTTAAGAGATAAAAGAAAAGCCTGATAATTAATTATGCAGGCTTTCATAAGAATTATTATTTTGTTTACTCGAAAACAATCTGTCGGTCTTTGATATATTTTTCTATTGCATTTTGTAATTCTGTTTTCTTCAGTTCATCTGTTACAAGCTCATATATAGGAATAAGTTTGTCTAAATTCAAGTCTACAAGGGCAGTATTATCTTCGGTTAAAGATTGAAACCATTTATTGATGTTTAATTGTGGATATTGTTTCTGTAGATTGTAGACTCCGGATGGTATCAGGCTATTGTCACCTCCATGGTTTTCAATATAGAGGATAGGAATACCATTTAGTTTTACATTGTTTTCATCTGGCGGATTACCCGGCCCATTAGGCCAATAGCCAATACTCCTGACAGTGTGCCTTATTCCATCTTCGACATACTGTTCTGTGTAGTATGTACCATCATACTCTGGGCTCACATAACCCGATTTATCTACCTTAGACCTATATATTAAATCCAGACGCATCCCTGTAACATACTCAATAATAATATGAGTACCGTATTTTTCAATGATTTTGTTTGAAGGCAAAGAAGTGAGGTCATTCGTGAAATCCGTTGTCAGATAATCATATAGATATTCAGGCCCGGTGTTTAGCGAGTGCCTGTACCAATAGTAATAATAGTGGATGCTTGCAAATGAGTAATCCTCTTTATTTTCATCCTTTTTGTTATACAGCATTTCATTATCAAGGATTACACCCGAGAAAGCGGCAATATTATCGGGTATCAGATTCCAATAGCTGTCATTGGATATATTTGTAAGATGTTTCGTATAACGCCATGCAGTGGAACCGGAAACCGTAAAGTTAGAACTTTCAAAGTATCCCATTTTATAGTAACGGCGCGACTCCTCAGCCAGGTATTTCTCCATGTCGATGATGGACTCTTTTACTGATAGATCGCTTGCATATGAGCCTGTATAATCATAACCCTTTCCTAACAAATCTTTTTTATTTGTAGCTGATTTTGATTTAAGGGGGGTAAATGCGTCCATCGGGTTGACTTCTTCCTGTTTTTCTTCAGGTTCATCTACTGTAAGATCATCGTCACTGGAACATCCTGTGAAGAATAAGAATAGGCAACATAGAAGCAGGGCATTAATTTTTTTCTTCATGTTTTTGTCGTTTAGGTTGTTCCAAAGTTAAAAAAAATAAATTGAAAATGAAATAAAAAAGTCCGTACAGGAATGTACGGACCTTCATATATAAGCGTTGGATATTAATATCCTCTGATAGCTTTAATTCCCGGAAGAACTTTTCCTTCGATGAACTCAAGCAATGCACCACCGCCAGTAGATACATAAGATACCTGATCGGCAAGGTTGAACTTGTTAACAGCAGCAACAGAGTCTCCGCCACCTACAAGAGAGAAAGCTCCGGCTTTGGTTGCAGTAGCAATCGCTTTGGCAACAGTTTCGGTACCATGAGCGAAATTGTCGAATTCGAATACACCCACAGGACCATTCCAAAGGATCGTTTTGGAAGCCATGATAACATCTGTGAATTCTTTTTCACCTTTAGGCCCTATGTCGAAACCAGACCATCCGTCAGGGATATTGCCGGCATCAGCAAACTGTGTATTGGCATCGTTAGCAAATTTGTCACCAAGCTTGGCATCACTTGCTATAACAAGATTTACACCGTTGGCTTTAGCTTTCGCCATAATGTCTTTGGCAAGTTCCAGTTTGTCATCTTCGCAAAGAGAATTACCAATCTTGCCACCATTCGCTTTTTCGAATGTGAAAGCCATACCACCGCCGATGATAAGGTTATTCACTTTGTCAAGCAGGTTTTCGATGATATCTATTTTCGAAGATACTTTAGATCCTCCGATAATTGCTGTGAACGGACGTGCGGTATCTTTCATTACTTTTTCTACAGCGTCTATTTCTTTCTGCATCAGATAGCCGAACATTTTATGTTCTGCATCGAAATAATCAGCAATAAGTGCAGTAGAAGCATGTGCACGGTGAGCAGTTCCGAAAGCGTCATTTACGTAAACATCCGCATAAGAAGCAAGTGTCTTTGTAAATTCTTTCTGGCTTTCTTTGATTGCTTTCTTTGCAGCAGCCTTAACTTCATCGCTTGCATCATCAGCCAAACCGCGTGGCTTACCTTCTTCTTCGGCATAAAAACGAAGATTTTCAAGCAAAAGAGCTTCGCCCGGTTGAAGAGCAGCCGCTTTTACACCAGCTTCTTCGCCTACACAGTCGTTAGCGAATTGTACATCGACTCCAAGAAGTTTGGATACATGGGCTAGAATATGTTTCAGCGAATATTTTTCTTCTACACCTTTAGGGCGTCCAAGGTGAGATGCGATGATCGGGCTACCACCGTCGGCTATGATTTTTTTTAGAGTCGGCATAGCTGCACGGATACGGGTGTCGTCTGTGATGTTGAAATCTGCATCCAGAGGTACATTGAAGTCAACTCTGACGAACGCTTTCTTTCCTGAAAAATTGAATTTGTCAATTGTAATCATGATTGTCTGTAATTAAATATAATTAATATAATTGATTATCAATATGTTGTTTGCTTGGATTTCCTATCCTTAAAAGCGGTACAAATATACTAAATTCTATGGAAGATTTTTTGCTTCAAAATGAAATTATAGTGAATTTTGACTTATTAGTATACATTACTCTGTTATTTGTTAGTCAGACTTTACAAAAGCAATGTGTTTCTGAAATTAATCGGTACAAAACAGTATAAATGCGGAAGAGATTTATCATTAGAGTGTCGACAGAAAGAACGGATGTGCAATTTTTATACAAAATCCGGTAAATGTATCGGATATGTTAAGGCTTGATATATCTTTGTTGAAAAATAAGAATATGAATGAATTGTTAGCCTACGGACTATTGGTCTTTACATCTTTTTTTACCCTTATAAATCCTATTAGCGCAATGCCTGTTTTCCTGGGACTTACTTCCGATATGGAATCGAAAGACAGGGTTGCCGTGGCAAAGCGGGCTGTATTGGTTTCGCTCATTATTGTATTGGTCTTTGCTTTCTCCGGGCAGTTTCTGTTCAGGGTATTTGGTATATCAGTCAACAGTTTCCGGATAGTAGGAGGCGCGATTTTCTTCGTTGTCGGTTTCGATATGCTTAATGCCCGACTGTCTCCGATTAAGGCTAAAGGGTCGGAAATAAAACAGACAATCAAAGATATTGCTATCACGCCGCTTGCCATACCTATGCTGTGCGGGCCCGGAGCGATAACGAATGCTATTGTTTTGATGGAAGATGCCGACAGTATATTGCTGAAAGTTGTATTTGTGGTGGCGTTATGCCTTATGTTACTGGTTACTTATCTCATTCTTATCAGTTCATCGAAACTGATAAAACGGTTTGGCGAAACCGGTATCAATGTAATGATGCGTCTGATGGGACTTATAGTGATGGTAATAGCGGTTGAGTTTTTCCTGGCAGGGATAAGGCCGTTTTTAGAGAGTCTTTTTAATTGAGAATTTCGGAACCGAAGGGGGTATCAAAACTCTTAAATTAATAATATGATGTATGTGTTATACACTATTTAATTTATCGGTTTAAATACTTCGTTCCGCTTAATTTTTTTTAACTCCGAATTATCGGTTTTCAGATTTAACATTTCTATTTTTGTCGTGCTTAGTAAAATAGGAGTGATATACCCGTAAAATATCTTGGGTTAATCTGAGTTTACTAATTATATTTGAGAAAAATCAAACATAAATATAAACGCAAAATAGAATAAAAGTATGGCGCAAGTTGATATTCGAGAACTTACCGAAAGGATACAAAGTAAAAGTTCATTTGTAGAGTCTCTCACAATGGGTATGGACAAGGTGATTGTAGGACAGAAGCATCTTGTGGAATCACTCCTGATCGGTCTCTTAGCCGATGGACATATCCTTCTTGAAGGAGTGCCGGGATTGGCAAAAACACTGGCTATAAAATCATTGGCATCGTTGATTGATGCTAAATATAGCCGTATACAGTTTACTCCGGACCTACTGCCTGCCGATGTTATCGGTACAATGATTTACAGCCAGAAAAACGAAGAGTTCTTCGTAAAACACGGACCTGTATTTTCAAATTTTGTATTAGCAGATGAAATAAACCGTGCTCCTGCCAAAGTACAGAGTGCATTACTCGAAGCCATGCAGGAACGCCAGGTGACGATCGGGGAAAAGACATATAAATTACCGTCCCCATTTCTGGTGATGGCTACTCAGAACCCTATTGAGCAGGAAGGTACTTATCCGCTTCCGGAAGCGCAGGTAGACCGTTTCATGCTGAAAGTAGTGATAAATTATCCGAAGAAAGAAGAGGAAAAATTAATCCTGAGAAACAACCTGACCGGAGATTATGGAAAATTAGCTCCGGTAATGAAAGCGGATGAAATCATTGGCGCCCGTGAAGTGGTGAAAGATGTTTATCTGGACGAAAAAATCGAGAAATATATTGTCGATATTGTATTTGCAACACGTTTCCCAGAAGAAAACGGCTTGACATCGCTGAAAGGAATGATCGGTTTCGGAGCCTCTCCGCGTGCATCTATCAGTCTGGCTTTGGCATCACGTGCATACGCGTTTATCAAACGTAGAGGCTACGTTATCCCTGAAGATATCCGTGCAGTATGTCACGATGTATTGCGCCACCGTATCGGACTGACATATGAAGCGGAAGCCAATAATACGAATTCCGATGAGATCATCAGCGAAATCTTGAATAAGATTGAAGTACCTTGATCAGTAAACAGTTGACAGTAAACAGTAAACAGTACTGAAATGATTCAAAAAGATAGTATAGTTTATGAGAAGGCTTATTCACTTGCAATAAAAGTTGTAGGATTGCATAAATCCTTAAACGGAAAGAATGAATATATCTTGTCGAAACAAATACTTAGATGTGGAACATCTATCGGTGCAAATATTGCTGAAGCTAATGGTGCAATATCGCATGCTGATTTTTCGGCAAAAATGAGTATTGCATACAAAGAAGTGCTGGAAACTAAATACTGGTTATCCTTACTTAAGGATACTAAT
Source organism: Dysgonomonas sp. UBA7710 (assembly GCF_002482385.1). Classification (GTDB taxonomy): domain Bacteria; phylum Bacteroidota; class Bacteroidia; order Bacteroidales; family Dysgonomonadaceae; genus Dysgonomonas. The sequence goes on from NZ_DLFW01000008.1 coordinate 13,362, forward strand.
TACCTGGAAATTGATACTTTTACAGAGATATATAAGAATGTGGATGAAATCGCAAGGATATTATTTTCGATACTAAAAACAACCAGAATAAAGTGACGGAAAATAGTGTACGATACTGTTTACTGTTTACTGTTTACTGTTTACTGTTTACTGAATTTATGGAAACAAGCGAATTACTAAAAAAAGTACGTCAGATTGAAATAAAGACCCGTGGCTTGTCGCGCAATATATTTGCAGGGCAATACCATTCAGCATTTAAGGGCAGGGGGATGGCTTTTTCGGAGGTACGTGAATACCAGTATGGAGACGATATCCGCGACATAGACTGGAATGTGACAGCCCGCTACAACAAACCCTTTATTAAGGTATTTGAAGAAGAGCGTGAACTGACAGTTATGCTTTTGGTGGATGTGTCTGCCAGTCAGGACTTCGGAACAAGGAACTCTCTCAAACGCGATATGGTTACGGAAATTGCGGCAACCCTCGCATTCTCAGCCATACAGAACAATGACAAAATCGGGGTGATCTTCTTTTCCGACAAGATAGAAAAATTCATACCTCCCAAGAAAGGTAAGAAGCATATACTGTATATTATCCGGGAACTCATAAACTTTCAGGCAGACAGTGCCAAAACCGATGTGGGAATGGCTTTGAAATATCTGACGAATGTTATCAAGAAGCGTTGTACGACATTTATGATATCCGACTTTGTAGATGTTCAGGATTATAATAATGCTCTGACAATCGCCAATCGTAAACACGACATCGTTGCTTTGCAGGTTTATGATAATCTCGAAACCCAGCTTCCAAATGTAGGACTTATGAAGGTTATGGATGCGGAGACCGGAGTGGAACGTTGGGTAGATACTTCGTCCAAAAGGGTACGTCAGGTATATCAGGACTGGTGGAAAAAACAGCAGGAGAATATGCAGACATCATTCAACCGGAGTAAGGTCGATAATGTTTCTGTCCGTACCGATGAAGATTATGTAAAGGCATTGATGGCCTTGTTTAAGAAGAGAAGCTAAATAATTTACTAATGTGAAAATATGCCAATGTGCCAATGAATATAAATATTGATAAACAAGATTGGCATATCGGCACATTAACAAATTGGCACATTAAATATATGTTGAAACTAAAAAATATACTATTGCTTGGCTTGCTTTACTGCCTGGGTTTTTCGCTATCGGCGCAGAAGTCGACGGTAAGGGCAACAATACAGCCATCGGATATCCTGATCGGTGAACAGGCAATCATTAATGTAGAGGTCATTGCCCCCAAAGGACGGGACATTATCTTCCCTGTCTATCCGGATACGCTGATAACAGGTATCGAGGTGCTGAAAATGCTGAAGCCGGATACGGTAATGACAGAGGTAATGACTATCAGTCAGAAATATGTCGTGACTTCGTTCGATTCCACACTCTACCATGTGCCTTATATGCAAGTGCTGGATGGTGTCGATACACTTCGTACAAACGATTTTGGGCTGAAAGTTTCCGCGCCGCAATTATCGGAGCAATCTTTAGCATACCTGGAGCAATTGAAGAATCACCAGACTGATTCCATAGACTTTGAAAAGCTCCAGATATCGGATATAAAAACAGTGCAAGACCCGCCGTTTGTATGGCAGGACTATCTTGAATATTTGTTTATTCCTCTGATTATACTATTGATCCTTGCTCTTATCGGGCTTGCCTTCTACTTCTATATACGGAAGAGAAATAAAGGTTATTTCTTTACCCCGAAAGTAATTTTGCCTCCTCATGTGGTCGCATTACAGGGATTGGATAAGCTGAAAACTTCTAAACTATGGCAGAAAGGACAGGAGAAAGAGTATTATACCGAACTTACAGATATTCTTCGCGAATACATTGACAGGCGATTCAATATAGATGCTCCGGAAATGATATCAGAGGATATTATTGCTTCCGTACATTTGGCTACTGATACAAAATCGGCAACAGATGGCTTATCTCAGATACTGAAATTGGCCGACTTGGTTAAGTTTGCCAAATACACTCCGTTTGCCGATGAGAATGATTTAAGTCTGGTAAACGCTTACCTGTTTGTCAATCAAACAAAAATAGAAGATAGACAGACACTGGAAGAGCAAAAAGATAATCTGGCAGAGAGTCAGACACCGAAAGAAAAAGAAAATAAAGAAGATAAAAAACAAAGCTAAAGATATATGATGGATATAGTATATGCCAATCCGAAATACTTATACTTACTCTTATTGCTGATACCGCTGATTGCGTGGTACATCATTAAGTTGAGGAAGATGCAGGCTGCATTTAAGATGTCTTCAGGCTTTGCTTTTGAGAAAGCACCTTCTACAATAAGAGTTTATCTGCGGCACTTTCCGTTTTTGCTACGGGTGGTTGCAATCGCGTTAGTTATAATTGTGCTGGCCCGTCCGCAGAGCGTCAATTCTTCGGATATATCGAACTCTGAAGGGATTGATATTGTAATGGCTCTCGATATTTCGGGTACGATGATGGCGCAGGATTTCTCGCCTACACGTCTCGAAGCAGCAAAGAAAGTGGCCGCCGAATTTATAAACGACAGGCCTAACGACAGGATTGGTCTGGTCATATTCGGTGGGGAAAGCTTTACCCAATGCCCGCTGACAACGGATCACAAGGTATTGTTGAACTTACTTACAGAGGTTAAATTCGGCATGATAGAGGATGGTACTGCCATCGGGCTAGGCTTGGCTAACTCTGTAAACCGGTTGAAAGACAGTAAATCCAAATCGCGGGTTGTAATACTTTTAACTGACGGTTCCAATAATGCCGGACAAATTGCACCTTTAACAGCCGCGGAACTGGCAGCGTCTTATGATATACGTGTTTATACCATAGGAATCGGTTCCAGAGGGACATCTACAGCAAGGATAATGACACCTTACGGCTTGCAGACTATGCAGGTATCAGGCGACTTTGACGAGCGTACATTGACGGAGATAGCAGCCATTACCAAAGGGCAATACTTCCGTGCGACGGATAATACCAGCCTGAGTGCGATTTACGATGAGATAGATCAAATGGAAAAAACCCATATAAGTGTAAATACTGTAACCAAGCGTAAAGAACTTTACTTGCCATTTGCCATCTTTGCTTTAGCTTTGGTGGGACTGGAATTGGTTCTTCGCCGTACATGGTTGAGGAATATACCTTAAAATAATTAGAAATTAGGAATTAAGAATTAAGAATGATGATGGGCTAAGGGTTTGTTTATAACGTATTAAAGCTTGTAACTCGTAACCTGTAACTCGTAACTACGAAATAGTATGTTTAAATTTGGAAATCCTGAATATTTGTACCTGTTTTTTGCCATACCTGTTTTTGTGATAGGCTTTATTTTCCTGAATATAAGGAAAAGGAAAAGTGTGGAAAAACTGGGAACACTTGCATTGGTAAAAAGAATGATGCCTGAACTTTCATTGAAACGTTCATATCTGAAATTCTGGGTTATACTTGTAGCCATCGGTTTTGGCATAGTTGTTCTTGCACGTCCGCAGTTTGGGACTAAAGTAGAAAAAGTGGATAAAAAAGGGATAGAACTGGTTATTGCCATAGACGTATCTAATTCGATGATGGCTGAAGATATAAAACCAAGTAGGTTAGCTAAAGCAAAGCAAATGCTGACCCGTATTATCGATGAACGCAGGGACGATAAGGTGGCTATAGTTGTATTTGCCGGAGAGGCTTTTATCCAGCTACCTCTTACACCTGATAATCAGTCAGCTAAATTATTCCTGGAAACTATTGATCCCAGTCTTGTGCCTGTTCAGGGTACAGCAATCGGTAGTGCAATAGATATCAGCATGAGTTGTTTTTCTAATGATACGGATATAGACAAGGCTATTGTCTTAATTACCGATGGTGAAGGACATGAAGGCGACGCGGAAGGAGCCGCAGCGCGGGCAGCTGAGAAGGGTGTACATGTCAATGTTGTGGGCATAGGTACTACCGAAGGTGCAATGATTCCTGTATCGCCGGGTTCAAACAATATGAAACGTGATACTCAGGGGCAGCCGGTCGTGACAAAGCTGAATGAAGAGATGTGCCGCCTGATAGCAAAAGCCGGAAAAGGGCTTTATGCGCATGCCGATAATTCGAATAGTGCACTGAAAAGCCTGCAAGCGGAGTTGGAAAAATTACAGAAAAAAGAAATAGATGGAATAGCATATTCCGAATATGATGAAAAATATCAGATTTTCGCTTGGGTTATGTTGGCACTGCTTCTACTGGAAATATGTATTTTTGATAAAAAGAACAGGATATTCCGGAATATTAGATTGTTCAAATAATTGAGAATGTGAAAGAAATGATGAAAAAAATTATATTTATAACATTATTCGTATTTGTAACTATCAGCCTATCCGCCCAGAAGGGAGTTAGAAAGGCTGTGCGAACAGGAAATAAGGCATATAATGAACAACGATATGGTGCAGCTGAAACCGAATACAGCAATGCGCTGAAAGAAAATGCAAGTTCGAAAGAAGCTTCTTTCAATTTGGCTAACACATATTATAAGCAGCAGAGATGGGATGACGCGCTAAAAGAATACCAGCATTATCTGACTTTGGAGAATGAAGATGAAACAAAGATGAGTTCAGCCTGGAGTAATATGGGTAATACATTCCTGAAAAAGAAAGGGAATGAAAAAGGACAGCAAATGCAGATGGCTCAGGGGGGACAACCTCAACAGGGGGGAGGACAACAGGCGGATAATTTGAAGCAGTCGATGGAAGCCTATAAAAATGCCTTACGCCTGAATCCTAAAGATGAAGAAACCCGCTACAATCTGGCTGTGGTTCAGAAAATGATAAAAGATAAAGAAGATCAGGACAAAGACCAGAATAAAGATAATAAGCAAGATCAGAATAAGGATCAAAAGCAAGATCCAAAACAAGACCCTAAGCAGGATCCGAAACAGGACCCTAAGCAGGATAAGCAAGACCAGAAGCAGGATCAGAACCAAATGTCTCAGCAAAATATGCAACAGATACTTCAGGCTTTGGAACAAGACGAGAAAGAAACACAGGAACGTGTAAAACAAGCTAAAGCTCAGGAACGAAAACAGAAGAACGAAAATAACAGAAAACAAAATAAAGACTGGTAATGAAGAGAAAAGGATATAGCTATTCAATTTGTCGGTTCTGCTTGTCAGTTGTATTACTATTCCCCTTTTTGTCGATGACCATAGGCCAGAATGTCAAGATAAATGTAAAAGCGCCCGAAACAGTGTTCACAGGGGAACAATTCAGAGTGGACTATGTAGTTGAAAGCGATAATGATATAAGAGAACCGGTAATAATAAAGAATATGGAGGGCTTCACCATATTGTATGGCCCTTCTGTTTCATCGTCGAGGGCAGTCAGGTTTAATAATGGCAAACGAATAACAATGTACATGACTACATCTTATTATTATCTGAAAGCCCCGAAAGAAGGGAAATATACTTTACCCCGGGCCGAAATAACGGTAAATAATAAGAAATACAAGGCCGGGGCGGTCAAAGTAGAAGTGAAGTCGCTAAAAGATATGGCGGACGAGGTCGATGCTTTTGTAAAAACAACCGTATCCAGAACAAGTGTAAATTTGTCTGATACATTGACGCTGACATATAAGTTATATACAACTAAAGAAATTAAGCGTATAATAAATACGGATTTTCCTGTTGTGAAAGATTTTTATACAACTAATGTAACACGCTCGCGTCAAACCTTTACTGATGAGGTTGTGAATGGTAAAACTTATAAGGTAGTCGAGCTTAGGCGCTTAATACTTCAACCTCGTAATCAGGGGCAAATGACTATTCCCGAAGGGCAGATATCGGTAGAATATTCTACTCCGACAGGCCGAAAAGTACGAGATATGTGGGGAGACGTGTACGATGAGACGATAAGAAGTGAAAAGTCTTTAATAATAGAGCCCGTAATAATACGGGTACAAGACCTGAAAGCAATATAAGTAAACGTTGATATTTAATATTACACTTTAAAGTTATGACTTTCGACCGATGCTATATTTAGATGGACAAACAACGTTCGACGGAACAAAGTGTAGTCAATAAGTAGGTCTGAGACCTTAAAGTTATTATTTTTGTATTTTGAATAAAAAAATAGACCTAACGAAAAAGAGTAAATAAAGTAATGAAAAAGTATCTGATTTTATTGACATTATTACTCATAAGCATTTCAAGCATATTTGCTGATAACATCACCTTTGTTATTAGCGCCCCTGCTTCTACAGTGAAGGGTGCACAAATCCAGTTGCAGTATGTATTGAAAGGTGGTGAAGGCCGGGAAATCCATGTACCGGATGAGATAAAAGGTTTTGACGTGCTTTACGGACCATCTGTTTCGCAAATGTATAGTTCTTCGAACATCAATGGAAAAGTGACTTCGGAGAGTAACATAACCTATACATATCTATTGTTGGCAAAAGAAGAAGGTACCTTTACCTTACCTTCAGCATCAGTAAAAGTAGGTGGTAGCAATTATAAATCGAATACTGCCCAGATAAAGGTCTTACCTCCCGATAAGAACGCTCAGCCGCAACAGCCCGGACAGCAGGTAAAGCCCACAACATCTTCTTCTACAGCCGGAAATGTCAATCCGAATGATGCTTTTGTAAGGGCGATATTCTCCAAAACTAAGGTGAAAGAACAGGAAGCGGTGACTGTAACATTCCGTTTCTACACAGTACTGAATATAAGAGATGTAGGGAAGATACAATTTCCTGAATTTGAAGGCTTCATGACCGAGGATTTCGAACTTCCGGCAAATCGCCAGATGGCTTTGGAGCATTATAACGGACGTAACTATTATACTGTAGATGTAAAGAAAACGCTCTTGTTCCCTCAACGGTCGGGTAAAATGACGATACCGTCGGGTACAATGGAAATCGTATTTGAAGTGGCTTCGGGTAAAAAAGTACAGACGTTCTTCGGCCCTCAGGAAGTAATGACCGAGGCTAAAAAGACATTGAAGACAACACCTGTTACAGTCGATGTATCTGCGCTTCCGATACAAAATAAGCCCGCTAATTTTTCGGGAGGAGTGGGAGACTTTTCGTTCAAACCGTCTATATCCGCAGAAAAAATTAAGGCAAACGACGCTGTTACTATCAAGCTGGACATAACAGGGACGGGGAATCTCAAACTTATAAAGAATCCCGAAGTCAAGTTCCCTAAAGATTTTGAAACTTACGATCCGAATGTAAAGAATGATTTTAAGTTGACTGAGAATGGTTTATCGGGTACAAAATCAATAGAATATATGTTCATTCCCCGTTATCCGGGTAAATTTACAATACCTGCCATCGAATTCTCCTACTTCGATACCAGAACCAGTTCTTATAAGACCGTTTCATCCCCATCATACACACTGGATGTAGATAAGGACCCAAATGCAGGAAAGAATGTGTCTACCAGTTATTCGAGCCAGAAAGAACTTGAAATGGAGCAGGATATCCGTTACCTTAAAACAGGGAATTATTCATTTACAGACCCTCAAAGTTTCTTTGCAGGCTCCCTTTCATATCTTCTGTGGTATCTGATTCCGTTAGTGCTGTTTATTACATTTACTATAGCATACAGGAAGCAGATAAAGGCGAATGCCGATATAGCTATGATGCGTACCAGGAAAGCGAATAAAGTGGCGACTAAGCGTCTTAAACTGGCAAAGAAATATTTACAGATGCAACAGAAAGATAGTTTCTATGAAGAAATCCTGCGTGCTGTATGGGGTTATCTGAGTGACAAGCTGACAATCCCGGTTGCAGACCTGAACAGGGAAAATATTGAAATTGAATTGTTGAAATACGGTGTGGGAGATGATCTGATAAGCCAGTTTATTAACATACTGGATACAGGGGAATTTGCCCGTTATGCTCCGTCCGAATCCGGGCACGCAATGGATGATCTCTACAACAATACAGTAGATGCTATCGGTAAAATGGAAAGTACAATTAAGAAAATAAAATAAGGTCTGATGAAACGAATCATATTATCTTGCCTATTCATATTTGCTATATATTCTGTTGCTTATGCACAGGATTCTATCCCGGTTGCGAGTGATTCGCCGGCAACTGCGACAGAAAGCCAACAGCAACCCGAAACTTCTTCCGATCCGGCTACAACGGCTTACAATGAAGGTGATTTCCGTAAGGCTATTGAAATACTGGAAGCTCAGAAGAACGAACAATTGGAAAAAGGGTTGGAATCAGCCCAATTGTATTATAACTTAGGCAATGCTTATTTCAGGGTGAATGACTTGGCCCATGCCCGCCTGAACTATGAAAAAGCCTTATTGCTCGATCCGGGAGACAGGGATACCCGTCACAATATTGAATATCTGTCTACAAAGATAGAAGATAAAATACTGGTTGCGGATACATTCTTTCTCAACATATGGTTCAGAGCCGTTCAGAACTTATTCAGTTCGAATACCTGGGCTGTCATAGCAGTAGTTTCATTCCTTTTACTGATGGGATGCTTATCCATGTTTTTCTTCAGCCGTTATGTCTTCACGAAGAAAACAGCTTTCTATATAGGAATAGTGGCTTTGGTTTTAGTTATACTCGCAAACGTATTTTCGTTCGGTCAGAAGAACAAGATCAAACACAGGGATACCGCAGTTATCATGACCGGTTCGGCATCTGTGGTCAGTTCTCCGGATATTAACAGCAAGGAGTTATTCATATTGCACTCGGGAACAAAAGTATATATAACAAAAGAAGACCGCAACTGGCTCGAAATAGAAATAGACAATGGCAGTGTGGGTTGGATTCAGCGCGAAAAGCTGGAAGTAATATAATTTGTCTTAAAATGAAAAACAGCTGATGAGCCTTGTAGAAAAGATATTGCCATACGAACGGAATTTATTTCTATGGCTCAACGAACATCATACAGACTATTGGGACACATTTATGTGGATATATAGCGGTAAACTTATCTGGTTACCATTAGCTATAACCGGTCTGGTTGTATTTGTATATAAAATAAAATGGAGGGAAGCCCTTTTGCTTCTTATTTGTGCTGTATTAGTCGGAGTTTTATGTGACTTTGTTTCGGCGAATCTTATCAAACCCTATTTTGAGCGATTGCGCCCCACACATCATCCCGATTTTGAAGCCTTTGTGGAAGTAGTAAAAGGATATCGCGGAGGACGTTACGGGTTTATTTCCAATCATGCAGCCAATGGTTTTGGAGTTGTAGCTTTCACCTCCCTGTTATTCCGGTATAAGTATCTCACTATTACAATGATAATATGGGCTACCATAACAGCGTATTCCCGCGTTTATCTGGGAGTTCATTTTATTTCCGATGTTGTCGGAGGTGCTGTCTGGGGCACTTTAATAGGCTTTTTAGTGTATTATATTTATTTAACCTCTCGCCGGCATATTCTGAAAGTTCCTAAAGAGGAGGTTAGAATACCTGTCTATAGCAAAGAAAGAGCAAAGATACTTGTCGGCGCAATATTGCTCACGATAGCATCAATTGCTATATATAGTGTAATATTTGATATTCCTTCATGAAATCCGTTGTTTTTCAAAAAAGAATTTTATAACTTTAGAACATATTCCTAATCATTTACCATTTAAAACTTAGAGAGTATGACTAGAGTTATTACATTTTCAGAGCTTCGCAAAATCAAGGATAGTTTACCGGATGGAAGCATACATCAGATAGCTGAAACTTTACAAATCCCTGTAGAAACGGTTTGGAACTACTTCGGAGGATATAGCTACGAAAAAGGGCAAAGTTGTGGCGTACATATAGAACCCGGGCCGGACGGAGGTTATGTTTCTCTCGATGATACCACTATTTTGGACATGGCTTTAGAGATGATGGAAGCGAAGGAAGCTTAAGAAAAAATACAGAGATGAATGCCAAAAGTGTTCATCTCTTTTAAAATAAGTACAACAACAATAAATATATACAGCAATGGGAGACAAATTGGTAACACTTGCGATTCACACAAACGAAAAAGCCCAGATATTGAAAGGCGTATTGGAAGGTGAGAATATTGAAGTCCATATCAATGATGTGGATTTGGATAATCCGGGAGTATCACCCGGCGTTCGTATCCGTATCAAAGAATCCGATCTGCCCAAAGCCCTGAGCGTAGTGGAGAGTCGTCACTTATTCAGCTACGATGAGGAAGAAACATACAGGACTGATGACGGGCGCAAACGCATCCTTATTCCGGTCGATTTCTCCGATTATTCGCTTAAAGCATGTAAGATAGCCTTTAACCTGGCTCGTGATCTCAATGCGAAAGTAAAGATACTTCATGTATATTTCAATCCCTACTATCCAACTGCACTACCGATGGCTGAAGCATTTGCCTATCAGGGAAAGGAAGAAAAGGAATTCCAGAATATTATAGAGAAAGTAAAGGAAAATATCCAGAAACTATGCAATACGATAGACCAGAAGGTTTCGGAAGGGGAATTCCCTTCGGTAAACTATTCTTATGTATTGCGTGAGGGCTTGCCCGAAGAAGAGATAGTGACTTTTGCCAAAGAATATAAGCCGACACTGATACTTATGGGCACCAGAGGCAAGGATCAGAAAGATGCCGACCTCATCGGCAGTGTAACGGCGGAGGTGATAGAAATGACTCACGTTCCGTTAATTGCAATTCCGGAAAACACACCATTCTCGGATTTGAGGGAAGTGAAGAAAATGGCATTCCTTACAAACTTCAGTCAGAGAGATTTGATCTCATTCGATTTGCTGGCAAAACTCTTGCAACCATATAGCGATGTACAGATTGTACTTACTCATATAGCCGTTAAGAAAGGTGACCGCTGGGACGAAATAAAACTTGCCGGAATCAAAGATTATTTCAGTAAGCAATATCCGGGCTTGAATCTCGACTATAAGTTGATCGACACCAATGATATGCTCAAAAGCCTGGACGAATATATAAAGAATGACAAAATACAGATATTATCCCTGACTACCAGTAAGCGAAATATCTTTGCCCGTATGTTTAGTCCGAGTATCTCGCGTAAGATGCTGTTTCACTCCGATACGCCTTTGCTGGTGTTAAGAGGTTAGAAAACTAAGTATATAATAGCATATAAATCTATTCGTTATCTTTGATGTTAACGGATAGATTTTTTTAGTAAACAGTCAACAGTTAGCAGTAAATTCAATTAGCAAATTGGTAAATTAGCATATTAGCAAATCGCGCGAAGCGACAAAACTTGTAACTTAAAAAAAGTAACAAAGGTAACACTTTTTTCAGTAAACAGTAAACAGTTAGCAGTTAACAACTTGTATCTCGTGTCTTGTCTACTCGTAACTTCCCCAAAAGGTAACAAAAGTAACACCCGCTCGCGCAGACGTCGCGTCTGTGTGTTGCGTAGCAAACATTTTCGCCCTGTCAACAAGACACGGACTGGAAGTCCGCGCCAGCAGGGGTAACTCTTAAAAAAGGTAACAAAGGTAACAGTTTTTTCAGTAAGCAGTCATTAGTTTACAGATCGTGACTCGTATCCCGTCTACTTGTATCTCGTGTCTCTTTTACTTGTAACTGCCCTAGGGCGAAGTAACTTGTAACTTTTTCTAAATCATTAAACCTTGAATCTTTAAAATCTGAATCCAATACTTCAAAGAACTCCCTTTCTTGTAAATCAGTACACTAAAAATAGTATAGATAAAGTTTGAGAAAAGTCTTTATCCTAATTAAAAGCAAATCATTACATCAAACTCCAAAAAAACAGTAATTTTACAGATACTTAAAAAATAATTCATTAATCGTAATGGAAATATCACCAAATGCAGATTTCTCAATTGTCATTGATGGTATCGGTCAGGTAATCCGAATGTGGGAGAATAAGCTGTTAAATCTTCCTGTAGAAACGATATCTGAGAAACGAAACACCCAGAACAGGACAATAAAGCAACTGATAGGGCATCTGATAGATTCGGCGTCGAACAATCAGCAGAGAATGGTGCGTTTACAATACAGCACCAATCTTGTATTCCCTGATTATACACAGGATAACGATCTCTGGATAGCCATACAGAACTATCAGGAATCGGATTGGATAAGCCTTGTAGGTTTATGGAAGTATTATAATCTTCATATCATTCAGGTGATAAAGAATGTAGACATATCTAAGCTGGGGAATATATGGACCGATTTCGAAGGCAATGTGGTAACGCTGGAAGATATGATTAATGGCTATCTCGGTCATTTACACCTGCATATGGGCGAAATAAAAGAGTTAGCCGACTGGAAATAGATAAGAATTTAAATTATATAATTAAATGAAAAAAACAATATTAATAACTATGACCGGATTATCAATGATGTTTGCCGGCTGCGGAGGGGGGCAAAAAGCACCGGAGAAGCAGGCTGAAGCGGACACTGTCCCTGCTAATTTCAAATATGAGGTAGATGCTTTTGCCGACCTCGAAATCCTGCGTTATTACGTTCCCGGATTCAACAATCTGACTTTGGAGCAAAAAGAACTGGTTTATTATCTCTCTATGGCTGCTGTCGAAGGGCGGGATATTCTTTTCGACCAGAACAACCGGTATAACCTGGCCATTCGCCGCACGCTGGAGGCTATCTATGGAAATTATAAAGGAGATAAGAGCTCGGCTGATTACAAAGAGTTTGAAGTATATCTCAAGCGTGTGTGGTTCTCTAATGGGATACACCATCACTACGGCGAGGAAAAATTCCTGCCGGGTTTTTCTAAAGAATTTTTCGCAGAGCAGGTAAAAAACTTACCGGCGGAACTTGTTCCGGTAAAAGAAGGTCAGTCCGTAGATGATTTTATAAAGATGCTTACGCCTGTCATGTTCGACGCTAAGGTAATGGCAAAGAAAGTGAACCAGTCGGGAGGTGACCTTATCCTTACTTCTGCCAATAATTATTATGGTGAAGGAGTTACCCAGAAAGAAGTCCAGGACTTTTACGGGGCAATGAAAGATACAACCGACCTTACGCCTATATCTTACGGGCTAAATAGCCGTTTGGTAAAACAAGACGGAAAACTGGTCGAAAAGGTTTGGAAAGTCGGCGGCTTGTATTCACCTGCAATCGAAAAAATAGTTTTCTGGCTCGAAAAAGCACAGGCTGTAGCCGAGAATGACGCGCAAAAGAATGTGATCTCAAAACTTATTTCATATTATAAGTCCGGTGATTTGAAAACGTTCGATCAATATGCGGTGGCATGGGTTGAAGATTTAAATTCACAGGTCGATTTTGTAAATGGTTTCACGGAAGTTTATGGAGACGCGCTTGGTATCAAAGCCAGTTGGGAGTCCATTGTAAACTTCAAAAATGTAGAAGCGACAAAACGTACCGAGATTATCAGTTCAAACGCGCAATGGTTTGAGGATCATTCACCTGTGGACAAAAGTTTCAAAAAGGAAAAAGTAAAAGGCGTATCTGCCAAAGTAATCACCGTAGCTCAACTTGGCGGAGACTGCTATCCTGCGACGCCTATCGGCATCAATTTGCCGAATGCGGACTGGATACGCAAAGATCATGGTTCCAAGTCGGTGACAATAGAAAATATCATGGAAGCATACGACGCGGCAGGCGCGCATACCGGATTTGGTAAAGAGTTTATGTGGTCTGACGCTGAGGTGAATATGATAAAGGAATATGGCTTCATTACCGATGTTTTACATACCGATCTCCACGAATGTCTGGGACATGGTTCGGGAAAATTACTGCCCGAGGTTGATCCTAATGCATTGGGAGAATTCAGTTCTACCATCGAAGAAGCCCGTGCCGACCTGTTCGGACTGTATTTCCTTGCCGATGCCAAACTTGTAGAGTTGGGCATTATCCCGAATGCGGACGCTTACAAAGCAGAATACTATAAGTTTATGATGAATGGCCTGATGACACAACTTGTACGTATCGAACCCGGTAAAGACATCGAGGAAGCGCATATGCGTAACCGCCAGTTGATAGCCAGGTGGGTTTATGAAAAAGGAAAAGCTGAAAATGTTGTCGAATATAAAATAAAAGATGGCAAAACATATGTTGTAGTAAACGATTATGCCAAATTGCGCATATTATTCGGCGATTTACTTGCCGAAATCCAACGAATCAAATCGGAAGGCGATTTCAATGGGGCAAAAGCTATTGTAGCGAATTATGCGGTAAAAGTTGATCAGAAATTGCATAAAGAAGTGCTGGAGCGTTACAAGACATTGAATATGAAACCATATAAAGGTTTTGTGAATCCGGTATTCCAATTGGTACAGGATAAGGACGGAAAGATTACCGATGTGAAAATCTCTTATACCGAAGGCTATGCGGAACAAATGATACGCTACTCGAAAGAGTTTTCGACATTGCCTACCTATAACGATTGATTCGGAATCCTGAGTTAGAGAAGAATGAATATAAAAGAATCCTGCAAGATAAATCTTGCAGGATTCTTTTATATCAGAACATCAGCATTTTCAACCCGAATGATAATCTTAGATATTCCTTCGGCCCCAGATAACTGTTCGTGAAAGCACTGGCGATATACAGGTCATTACTGCTTATTTCATAGAACAAAGTGAGGGACTTGGCAAAGAAGCGTTTGTCCGGCGGAATATTATATGTGATCCGTTGTCCCAGATAGATATTGAAGCGCATCTTTGTAGAGAATGAGTAATAGCTGTTCGGGTATTTGTCGGGCTCATTTACCCAGAAATCCCCGTCGAAGATAGTATTCACATACAGCCCGGTAGCCAGGGGATCTATCGAGAAATGTTTATTCAAATTCTTTTTCCATGGGATAAAGTTCTGCTTCAGGGTAAACGTTATTTTAGAACGCTTGGTCGAATATTTTGGCAGATATCCAAAGAATATATCCGTTTCCCACTGATTGTTTTTTCCGTAATCCCATCCCAAACCTAATGATATCAGTCCCATTCCACCGGCATACTGCACTTTGGTATAATTGGGAATAAGGTTTTCCCATTGCGATTTATACCTCTCAATGCGTCTGTCATAGCCATTTTGGGCAGCAAGTGTATTTGTTATAAGAAGCATTACAATAATGCTCAGGCATAATTTATATTTAAAATTCAATAACTTCATAATCGTATGTATCGTCAGGCTTAATTGTCAGCAGTAAATATTGGCGTCTGGCCACATTCGGAGTACCATAGTACATCACCCCGTCGTTGAACAGGTCGTCTACCTGTGCCCAGTGGTCGTGTGCATTCAGACAAAACTGCAATTTCCGGAATTCCTTTATATATCGTTGAAAAACATTAGCTACATTATTATTGAACTGTTCCGAATAAGGGCGTACATGCATTGCAAATATCGTCTTTTCATATTCTTCCCTTTCGTCCTTGTATTCCTGTTCTATGAACTGAAAATCGGGAACAGGATGCGAATAGTCGAATTCAAGGGCATTTGTATTCAGACAGATAAATTTAGTGTTACCAGCCAGAAACGAAAAGTTCACCTCACCGAATACTTCATGGAAGACATCTATACCATTAGCCAGGCAGTCATGGTTCCCCAGAAGTACCACATAAGGCACTTTCAGCTTATTCATAATATCCCTCTGCCACATAAACTCTTTCGTAAGGCCAAAATCCGAAATGTCTCCGCCGTGAATAACGAAATCGACATCATTCCGTTTATTTATAGTTTTCACAAAATCCTCGGTTTCATCATAGGCGCGTTGTGTATCCCCCGTCATCACAAAACGGATCGACTTCTTTCCCTTACAAGACTCTTCTATACGTGCAATGTTTTTTGCATTAATTCCCGTTTCCCCTTTTATACGCCCGTCATAGGGGTGGTACTCTATCATTTCACACGCGGTGAAAGTCAGAAGAGCAAATAAGGAGATATATATTTTCTTCATAAAAATTTAATAATAGTAAAGCAGGAGCAAGTTTACGGGTAATAATAGTTTTTAGTATCCGGTAAGCAGGAAATGTACCGGCACCGGTTCTTTTTTATACTTATTTTAACTAAACAGCGACCTTGTTAACATATTAGGCGACTGAAAAATCTCTTTTCTTAACGAGTACATGATAAATAAAGAAGTTCAGGTATCAATCATATTTTTTATAAAGGATTACGGGAACGAAGTATTATCGGATTATAATTCCTATCTTTATTCTAAAATAATACAACATGAAATTTAAAGAAGAACAAAAAAATAAATCGGTATTAACGACCAGTTACGTACTGACTAACGGTTCGCCCGTTACCTTCGTTTTATATGATGAAGACGGCGACTGGCAGCTCTTCGGTGAAGAGGATGTGACCGATGATGAAGATGCCTATCTCGTATCTGTGGACGAAATGCTGGAGATGGAGCCTGCACTACGCAAATTACCCGATTTACAGCCGGGACAAGCAGCTACCCGCGAAAAGGACAGCACCCGCTGGTTTATAGTAGAGGAGGAAAAGTAGATATTTAACATAGCCCGAACGGGATACCTATGCGGTATTCCGTTTTTTTTGTACTTTTGCCAGACTGAAACGACTTGAGACAAATCGTTTTTATTTTATTATTTATTAAAATTTTATTTCTATGAACAACGAAAAAGGACTGGACTTTAAATCCACGACTGAAACCGGAGAGAAAAAACTGTTCATCGAAACCTATGGCTGCCAGATGAATGTGGCGGACAGTGAGGTTGTTGCATCTGTAATGCAGATGGATGGTTATACCATGACAGATAAGCTCGAAGATGCCGACGCTGTGTTTGTAAACACATGTTCGATTCGTGATAATGCCGAACAACGGGTTATCCAGCGACTCGACTATTTCAATGCCCTGAAGAAAAAGAAGAAGTCCAAAATGATTATCGGAGTTCTTGGGTGTATGGCAGAAAGGGTGAAAGAAGAACTGCACGACAAACATCATGTTGATGTGGTAGTTGGCCCCGATGCTTATCTCGACCTGCCTAATCTGGTGGGTGCCGCAGAAAGTGGCGAAAAAGCAATCAATGTCGTTTTGTCAAAAACCGAAACATATAAGGATGTAATACCTTTGCGTATCGGAGGAAATCATATTTCGGGCTTTATATCCATTATGCGCGGATGTGATAAGGTTTGTTCGTACTGCATTGTACCTTATACCAGAGGACGTGAGCGTAGCCGTTTGCCTCAAAGTATATTGAACGAAGTTGCCGACTTACGCGATAAAGGTTTTAAGGAAGTAACTTTGCTGGGGCAGAATGTAAATTCGTACCGCTATGAGAACGAAGATGGTACAGTGGTAGACTTTTCCCGTTTACTCGAAATTGTAGCACTCGAAGCCCCCAAAATGCGTATCCGGTTTACCACTTCATACCCAACGGACATGACCGATGAAACGCTGGAAGTGATAGCGAAGTATGATAATCTTTGCAAATTTATCCACCTGCCCGTACAGTCGGGAAGCAGCCGTATGCTGAATGTAATGAAACGTAAGTATGACAGAGAATGGTACCTGAACCGTATCGAGGCTATCAAACGGATTATTCCGGGATGCGGGCTCTCTACGGATATAATGTGCGGATTCCATTCCGAAACGGAAGAAGACCAGCAGGAAACTTTGTCTCTGATGCGTGAAGTATGCTTCGATTCGGCCTTTATGTTTAAATACTCGGAACGTCCGGGAACATTTGCGGCTAAGAAATTGGAAGATGATGTGCCCGAAGATGTTAAAATAAAGCGTTTGCAGGAAATTATAGAATTACAGAACGAATGTTCCCTCGAAAGCAATAAAAGGGACATCGGTAAAGTGTTTGAGGTATTAGTTGAAGGATTCTCCAAACGTTCCAGAGAACAACTGTTTGGACGTACTTCTCAGAATAAAGTTGTTATCTTTGACAAGGGAAGTCATCGTATCGGAGATTTTGTAACTGTCAGAATTACAGGGAACACTTCGGCTACATTATTTGGCGAAGCTATATAAGGGTTTATTTAAATTTTAGCGGAAAATATTATTACAGACTCTGATAAAATATTACTATAAAATTTAAAGAGGCTCTAAGTTATAGATTGAATTAATAATGCATCTTTAAATTATAATTTATTTTCATTGTTTTACTTATCGGAGTACTAAATAGCTCTATGACGGTGAAATATATACATAGTTTAGTTATTTTTATTAAAGATTTTTCCTGCTTTTTCAAAAAGTAACTATATTAGATGTCCGTTTTGGAAAACATAGAAAGGAAATATTTGTTATAGAAAAAAGGATTAATTTAAAAATTTAAAGAATTATGAATAAAACTGGCTCTAATTTATTATTTTTAGCCATAGGCGCAGCATTAGGTGCTGCAGTAGGCTATGTTGCAGCTTCTGATAAGAAAGAAGAATGGTTAAAAGATATAAACAGCCTTGTAGATAAAGTAAAAGGCAATGTAAAACATGCAGCAGGCAGAGGCCGGGAAAAAATAGATGAGTTGAGGAACGATGTTGAATGACCAGAAAACAGACAAAAGCTTAAATACTCTGGTTGAAGAAATCAAATTAGAACTATTAAGCTATATCAACAAAAGAATCCGGTTATTTAAGCTGGATGCTTTTGAGAAGTTGAGTCTCTCGGCTTCTGCAGTAGGATATGGCTTAATAGTTCTGTCTATCGTCGCTGTACTTATGTTCTTCCTGCTTATCGGGCTGGCATTTTTCATAGGTGAACTTCTGAATAGTCTGGCAGCCGGATTCGGTATTATGGCTCTGTTTTCTTTGTTCGTTCTATTGATCGTTTTTCTGTTCAGAAGAAAGATAAAAGAATCTATACTGAATAGTACTATAAACTTTTTCAGAGGAATGGAGGATGATGATGAGAAATAAATTAACACCATTAGAAGAACTCCGTCAGGAAAAAGCAATAGCGAGGCGTGAGTGCGCCGAGAGTGAAGAGCGTCTGGGCGAACACTGGACGTACCTTTCCGATAATGCGGGCCCTCTCCTTTTTCAGAGCGCCATGAATACCGTACTTCGTCAATTCGGATTCGGACCGAAAGAAAAGTCTAAAGATACCGGAGATAGTGGAACTATAGCGCACAGTGGTTTACTGGGTAGCCTGATGGCATATTATCCTATTGTATGGGAAATAGTGCAACCGATGCTGTTACGTTTTGTCGTCAAAAAGATAAAGTCTATTTTTTCAGGAAAGAAAAAGAAAAGACGGAGAGACTGTGACGATGACGACGATTAATTCAACCGAAAAAGAAATAACAGGAGACAAGAGAGTGGTGGAGAGCCGTTTTCTTGTTTTTTGTTCTTAGATAATTCATATTAGCAACTGCCTAAATCTTTTCTTCCTGTATTATAAGTAAAATGCTTACAAATAGAGTTGAAAATATACTGCACAAGATGAATATGCACGGCAAAGAGAAACGACCATTTCTTTTTGCTGTTAACTTTGAACTGACTGAAGGTTTTTTTTCAGAAAACCCTTTGGAACAGACAGAGATATTATTCGATATAAGGGGGCAAGGTAATTCTCATATAGGAAAACAGACTGAAAACGATATCCTATTTAGTCCGCAACCTCTTACCTATGATACCTATAAAGCAAAATTCGATATTGTTCATCAAGGTTTATTGAAAGGTTATTCCTATCTTACTAATCTGACGATAAAGACACCTATATCTACTAACCTATCACTCGCTGATATTTTCGCATATAGTAATGCTCCCTATAAACTGCTATTGCCCGGGCGTTTCGTCTGTTTTTCTCCGGAACGGTTTGTGAAAATATCGGATAAAATTATATCTACCAACCCGATGAAAGGGACGATAGATGCCTCTGTTCCCGATGCCGAACGGATAATTCTGAACGACTATAAAGAGACGGCGGAGCACAATACGATCGTAGACCTGTTGCGTAACGACCTTAGTATTGTAGCTGACAATGTAAAAGTCAGCAGATTCAGGTATATCGACCGGATAAAGACCAATACAACTGATATTTTGCAGGTGAGTTCCGAAATCACAGGACGGTTACAGGATGATTGTGCTGATAATTTAGGAGATATCATTTTCGGGATGCTTCCGGCCGGATCTATATCGGGGGCTCCAAAACCGGCAACCTTAAATATTATCAGAGAGGCCGAAAATGAACTCCGTGGATACTATACCGGAATATTCGGCTACTATGACGGTAAAGAACTCGATACGGCAGTAATGATACGTTTCATAGAAAGGGAAGATAATCGATACTATTTCCGGAGCGGTGGAGGTATAACAGCCTATAGCGATTGTGAGAGCGAATACAAAGAAGTATTAAGTAAAATCTATTTACCTATAATATGAAGCAACCTGTTTTTACCGAAGCACTAAAAATACTGGACGGTAAGTTTTGTAACCTGCCTTTTCATCAGGAACGTATTTTTCGCACATCAAAGACCTTTTTTGAAAAGCCTGCACGGATCGACTTATCAGAAAGCGATATTCCCCTTGAATACAGGAATGGAATAGTAAAATGCCGTATAATATATTCCGGCCATGTGATAGGTATTGAATATCAACACTACAAGTTCAGAACAATCCGGAAACTTAAATTGGTTGTTGATGATGCCATAGACTATTCCTTTAAGTATGCGGACAGACATGATATAGATAACCTTCTCTCCCGAAAACACGAATGTGATGATATACTGATTGTAAAGAATGGCTGCATAACCGACACATCATTCAGTAATGTCGTATTCAGAAATGAATCGGGCTTATATACTCCCGCTTCTTATCTGCTGGCAGGGACCAAGCGCCGGTTATTGCTTGAACAGAGCATAATACAAGAGAAAGAAATCAAAGCAGAGGATATAAAGGAGTATTCAAGACTATATATAATCAATACGATGATAGGCCTTGAAGATAATGTAAGTCTCGATACTTCTGACCTGATATAGAGTCTATTTCAATAAATTACTTTTTACAATAGTCTCTACTCTGGTTTTGGTCGAATCAGTCGAAATAGCAGTAACATCTCCCGTGCAGTTAGTGAAGTACACATAGTTGCCCCGATCATAAAAACGGTATACTTTACAACCTTCATGTTCGAAAAGGTACTCTACCTTATAAGTCTGATTATTATCGGAGGCTCTGCTGGCAACAGGCCGCTGTGAATAACACGAAGATAAATTTATGATCGCTATGCCGGTTAAAAATAAGGTAAAGAGTGTTTTCATATCTGTATTCTTAAATCAGTTAGACCCCTGTTCCTACTCATTACTCATCGTCTTTTCTCTTCGAATCGTACTTCTTTCCTGCAAAAATATCATATCTGCGGAACTCACATTGCAATGAACCGTTAACAAGCTGTATCTTCTTAGATGGTTTAAGTCCTATCTTATCGAAGCATTCTTTTTTATAACTGAGTACCCATGCCGAATATCCCATAAATACATGTTTGAGACGCTCCCCTATCATTTCATACAAACCACTCAGGTCTTCCGGTTTTATACGCTCTCCATAGGGTGGATTAGTAACCAATATTCCTTTTTCGGCAGGCGCCTGTGTGTATTTCTCAAATGGCTTCACTTCAAGATTGATATGACGTTCCAATCCCGCGCTTTTGATATTCTTTGCAGCTATATCGATAGCTTCCGGAGAAATGTCCGAACCATATATCTTGTGATTAAATTCACGTTCTCCGCTATCATCGTTGTATATGGTCTCAAAAAGGTCTGCATTGAAATTCTTCCACTTTTCGAAGGCAAAATTCTGCCGATATATACCCGGAGGTACATTCATTGCTATCATGGCGGCTTCGATAAGCAAGGTCCCGGAACCGCACATCGGGTCCACAAAGTCGGATTCGCCCCGCCATCCTGTTTTAAGTATCATTCCCGCTGCGAGTACTTCATTCAAAGGAGCTTCCGTCTGGGCTACACGGTACCCTCTTTTATGCAATGATTCGCCCGAACTGTCAAACGACAAAGTACATTTGTCATGCGCGACGTGAAAATTGATAAGCAGGTCGGGATTTTTTGTATCCACAGACGGCCGTTTACCTGTTTTTTGCATAAAGTAGTCTGCAATGGCATCCTTTACACGATAGGCAACAAATTTAGAATGGGTGAAATAGTCGGAAAAAGTGATGGCGTCGATGGCGAAGGTGCTGTCTTCTGTCAGATGCTCATACCAGTTCATAGCCTTTACCCTCTTATATATTTCATCCGTATTCTTGGCTTTGAACTCAAATACGGGACGAAGTACACGTAAGGCTGTCCGGCAGTGTATATTTGCTTTATAGAGCATTGCCAGATCTCCTTCGAAGGAAACCATGCGTTTACCTATCTCCAGATTGTTTGCGCCAAGTCCGGTAAGCTCTTCCGCCAGAATATCTTCAAGACCGGCCATCGTTTTAGCTATCATTGTAAACTCTTTCTTTATCATAGTTTGCTCGCCAATTTACAGTTTTATCTTCTTTGACTTCCCTTTCGATTCGTTGTGGAAAGCGTCTACTGCCGTAACTACATATTTGTATTCCTTTTTTCCTCCTTCGTAAGGCAATACAAGGCTGTTGTCCCGTGTTATGGCGACAATATACTGAGGGTTGTCCAGATTCTCTTTTTCTCCTTTTGCAAAACGATAAACCACATAGTATTGGGCTGTTTCCGGATCGTATTTGTCCGAATTACTTTTCCAGTTCAATGTATGAGAAGTTGCTGTATAGGATTCCTCCACCTTGTTCACCTTCTTTGGGTTTTTGTTGTGCATATGCTTATATGCCGGAATAAGGGCAGGGTATTTGTGATAATTATTTTTCAATTGGGTAGCAATGCCCTTGTAGTTATCCAATAATTCGTAGGCAGGCCAGAAGCAGTTGCCATGTACAGTTGTAAAACTACGCGAAAGCACCATCTTTTCATTCAATTGGTTATCTCCCGAAGGCTGTGTATTAGCATCCATTGTACGTTTTACATCCTGACCGATATAAAGGTGCTGGTTGTAGTTGTTAAATGCCCACCATTTAATAAGGGTTTTATAATCGGCAGCTTTGTGACCTATCTCCCAATATACCTGAGGCATATTATAATCTATCCAGCCATTTTTTACCCATAGCTTTACATCGGCGTACAGGTCATCGTAGTTTTGCAGGCCATTAGTATCGCTTCCTGAACCGTCAGGGGTACTTTTCTTATTGCGGTAAATACCAAACGGGCTGATTCCGAACCTTACCCATGGTTTTGAAGTCATCAGGGTATGTTTTATCTCCTGTATCAGCAAATTCACATTGTTGCGCCGCCAGTCGGCCAGTTGATTCTGGGAGAATCCCTGTTGTTTTGCATATGTATTAAAACTGTTATCGTCAGGGAATCCTTCTCCGGCAATAGGGTAAGGATAGAAGTAATCATCCATATGTATGGCATCCACTTCGTAGCGCATTACAATATCCTTTACCACATCGCAGATAAATTTGCGGTTGGCGGGAATACCCGGATCGAAATAAATTTTACCGCCATATTTTACAAACCGTTCAGGGTATTTATGATATATATGGCTTTTTGCGAACATATCGTTTTCACCGGCCGATACGCGGTAAGGATTGAGCCATGCATGTAACTCCATATTCCGTTTGTGGCATTCTTCAACAAGGAAAGCTAAAGGATCGAATCCCCCTTCGGGAGCCACACCTTGCGTTCCGGTAAGGAAAGCGCTCCAGGGTTCCAGTTCCGATTTATAGAATGCATCAGCATAAGGACGTGCCTGAAAGATAACGGCATTGATTCCCTCGGCATGAAGTTCATCCAGCGTTTTTATGAAATATGTTTTCAACTGTGATACTGTCATTGTCCTGTATCTTGTTTGCCAGGCAGTACTTAACCATGCACCTCTAAATTCCCTTTTGGGATGGGCTATATCAGTAAATGAGACGCGTTGTTGCTGGGTTTTACAGGAGGACAGTACAGATAGAACAGCAACTATCAGGAACAGATGGAGGACTTTATTTTTATTCATGGAGTCTGTTTAAAATATGTATTTATTTTTTATAGTGTAAATAAACTTTCACCGGATAATGGTCTGATGGTAAACGGGTTTCGGCTTCCATAGAAAATACTTCTTTCGGAAAATCACCTATATGCAGCTCTTTACTGTTTTCTACCGGAACACGGTACGTATCGGTAAGTACACCGTATCGGTCAACCACAAATTTACCAGTTACGAATATATGGTCGATACGGCTGTTAGTCATCAGGTTGGGTTTGAATGCGTTGAATGTACCATTGAGTGCATAGCGAACTCCGGCTATCTCATACGAATCGAACAGGATATTCGAATTTGCCAATAGCTTATAGCTTTCGTGGGTCTGATCCACATTGAAGTCGCCAGTCAGGATTACAGCATCTTTGCCACACATTTCCTCTATCTTTTTCAGTACCAGCCGGGCGCTGTGTCTGCGGGCTTCTACGCCTACATGATCCATATGCAGATTGAAAAACCATATTTTTTTCTTCTTCTTCCTATCTTTAAATTGGGCCCATGTACAAATACGTGGCAGGGCTGCATCCCAGCCTTTATTCGGATAGTCGGTTTGCTCTGCCATCCAGAAATGCCCTGATTTCAATAATTCAAACCTGCCTTTTTTGTAAAATATGGGAGCATATTCTCCTGCGGTTTTTCCATCATCACGGCCTACCCCTACATATCCGTACTGAGGTAATTCGCGCTGTAAATCTTCCAGCTGATTGTGAAGTACTTCCTGCGTGCCCAGGATATCAAAATCGTTAAATGAAATCAGTTTTGTGATTACAGGATAACGGCGTTCCCATCCATTGCCTTTCTCCGCATCACCCTGATTGTTGTAACGGATGTTATAACTGCCCACTACTAAATCCTGCGAATAAATAAAACTCACACATAGGAATACAAAAACCGATAAGGAAATAATCTTTTTCATAAGGAAAAATATATCAGAAGTAATAATCGTTAATATATAATCACAAAAGTAGGAATAATAACTAAGATGTCTTTTATATAAAGTAAAGTAAACGCATGATTATATAAAATTTGACATGAAATTAGCTTTTAACTGATGGGCATAAACAAATACAGATATCAAAGGATAAACGATAAATACTCGTCTATCACAAAGTTAGAGGTTATCTCCTTAGCTGCTTCATCCGGCGCTATCATCAGGGAAGTGGAAAGAACTTCTGCGTCAATAGCATTTATCGCCTTAACGGATACAATCTTCCGTACTTCGCTATAAGTTCCCGTATGAGGGTCTAAAATATGCTTCGTATGGCTGGGCATATTTCCGGAAGTGGATAGTGTATTATCTTTTAGTTCCACTATACCCAGTGTATTCTGAGGGTTATAAGGATCTTCTATTCCAATAGACCAATTATCCCCGAAGGGATGGGAACCCAATGCCAGCACCGAACTATTGCCGAAATTTATCAATGCGCAATTAATACCTTTCGGCAGCAGAATGTCCCTGATCTTCTCCAATGCATATCCTTTGGCATAAGCACCTAAATCCAATTGAATATCTTGATTTTGAAAAAAAACAGTGTGTCTTTTGCTATCTAAAAGGACCTGATTGAAATCTTTCAGACTGATATCGAAATAGCCTAAAGTCATTGCATGATATTGCCTGCAATCCACAAGCACCGACCATAATTCGTCCTTCACCGAAACCGGGGAATAAGCTGCCTGCCGGTTGACCGCATACAATTCGCTTTCTTTATCAAATTTATTGAATAACTTACTTAACCGGAAAACCTCATTTTCAATTTCCAGCCAGCATTGCATCGATATATTTTTGTCCGGATGCAGAATTAAAGCATCCAGTCTGGTACCCATTACATGCACCATAGCCCCGTGAAACAGGTTGGAGGATTCATAGAAATTTGAATAGGAATCTGACATATTTGAAAATCTTATGGATTGATCTTACAAAACAAAAATACTGATAACTTTTAGTTTTACAGTACTCGATTAACTTAAACTCTATAAATGAAAAAGAAACAATGAAAGAGGATATGAATTTTAAATCATTCATTCCCCTTTCATCACTTCTCCAGAGCCTTATTCAGGCTTCATCGATCATGATAATTGAACGCTTCACTTATATACTTATATCAATTCCATCCCGGATTTTGTGTGAGATTCGGATTCAAATCCATTTCGGCTTGCGGTATCGGCCATAAATAGTAATGATCGGGAAATCCTCTCTGGCGAATATTTACGCCTGTAAATTCAGTCATCCAGACTCCGTCCACTACATCTTTTCCGATTCTCCACCTGCGAATATCAGAATACCTTTGTCCTTCTCCACAAAGTTCCACCATTCTTTCATGCCGTATTCTTTCGCGCATCTGTTCTTTGTTCAGACCCGAAGGGAGATCCGGCATACCTACCCTGTCCCTGACATCATTTACAGCATCATAAACAGACTGATCCGGGGCCGCAAGAGCCTCATTCTGGGCTTCTGCATACATCAACATCACATCAGCCAAACGAATAAGCGGGAAATTCAGCGGCATATTATCCTGTAATGTATATACAGATCCCGTTTCCACAAACTTCCGCCACGCGTAACTGCCATTTGTCCAAACAGGAACAAAGGCGGTAGGATCAGTTGTTACAACCGGAAATTTATAGGTATATGATATACCTCCCGCACCTACAAACTCAGACCAGGGCACTATTATTCCTGCATGTAGGCGAGGGTCCCGGTTTTCGTATAATTTTCTGACAGAAGCTTCATCGTTCCAGTCTGTTACACTATTTGGATTAAATGTTTGCCCATTCGCATTTGTATAGTTATTAAAATCGAATGGAGTACCATCTATCATCTCATATGCATTTACCAGTTCAGGTGTAGGACGCGTACGTTGCGAATTTGACGTTGCCCCCCTTCCGGCTCCATAATTCCGGTCTGTTGCTATCCCATGACCTGATTCGGCCACATATTGAACATCGAAAATGACTTCGCTATTATTATTACCGGCTACCCTGAACAGAGTATGATAGTCGCCGAGTAACGCTCTGTCGCTTTGCTCCATTATTTCTTTAAAGTCCGCAGCGGCTTTGTCATATTGCTTTGCCCAGAGATGAGCTTTGCCCCGCATTGCCAAAGCAGCCCACTTTGTGGCACGCCCTTTATCTGATTGACCGTAACTTTCCGGCAAAAGGGAAATAGCGTCTGTCATATCCTGTACAATGAAATTATAAACTTCCTCATCTGTACTACGGGCTTTATATCCTTCGTCAATATTCATCGGATAATCATAGATTGGAACGCCTCCGAAATAATCCCATAGTTTGAAATAGAAGTATCCTCTGAAAAATTTGGCTTCACCCAGACAACGATTTTTTATCGTTGCATCCATCCCGGAAATATCCGGTATATATTTTAATGCCGTATTGGCTCTGTAAATACCTTTGTAGAATATTCCCCAGGAAGTAGAATATATCGCCGCGTTAGTAGGGTTGACACCGGTAGTCAGACCTGTAGCCCACGACTGATAAGAAATATCGGTAAAGTCATCCATCATTCCAT
The DNA here is from genome assembly GCF_002482385.1 of Dysgonomonas sp. UBA7710. Taxonomy (GTDB): domain Bacteria; phylum Bacteroidota; class Bacteroidia; order Bacteroidales; family Dysgonomonadaceae; genus Dysgonomonas. Next base: position 40,844 of record NZ_DLFW01000008.1, read on the forward strand.
ATATAACTATGCTATTGACAAACTCACGATTAGCATGATATAACGGATTTATGCCCTGTATTGCATCTTCCTGCGATTTCCAGTAATCTCCTTCCGAAAGTCCGACAAGGGAGTTACGATCGAGGAAACTATCGCTGCAAGAAGATATAAGACAAACAGATAGTAAGATTAATATTATTTTGTTTTTCATGTCTCTTTTATTTAAAATGTTACATTTAAACCAATAACCCATTGCTTCATCAGAGGGTATGCCATACTTGGGTTTTCCGGATTGTAGCCATCAAAACTCGTAAATGTGAAATAATTTTCGAGGTTCGTATACACTCTCAATCTTTCAACCATAAACTTAGAGGTTAACTTTTTAGGCAGAGTATATCCCAGCTGTATCGATTTTATCCTAAAGTATGATGTATTGTATAGCCAGTAATCACTGTATGCTGTATTTAGTGCAGATCCCGATGTCAGCAGACGTGGATATTCGGTAGATGGATTCTCCGGTGTCCAGCGATTTAAAATCTCAGCCCTTTGAAGGAAGCCTTCATTTATATTGAATGTATTAAATCCGTCATTTCCCCAATACCCTCTGGCTCCACTAACACCTTGTCCTACTATATTAAGATCAATATCTTTATATGCTGCGCTGATATTAATTCCATAAGTCATTTTAGGTAATGAAGAATAATCTTTAACTACACGATCTTCCAGATTGAATGTTTTATCTCCATTCGAATCCTTATATAGCATATCACCGGGTTTAGGTGTACCACCTATATCGCTGCCAAACTTATAGCCATCCGCTACCAACTGATCTATTTCTTCCTGGGTCTGCAGGATTCTGTCAAATTCCAACACATAAAAACTCTGGTAAGGCTTACCTTCTTGTGTTATAGTAGCACCACTGATTAACTTATCCCCATTATATTTTGTTACTTCATTGCTGATTGTTGATAAGTTCCCACTAACACTATAAGTAAAATCTTTCCCTATGTTTCCATGATAATTCAGTTGGAATTCCAGACCTTTATTTGACATCTCTGCGATATTTTGCCAAGGCGGGGTGAAATTCCCAAACACCAGAGGAATTGGAATTGTAGTCAATAGGTCGGTTGTACTTTTATTATAATACTCGGCGCTTAATGATAATCTGTTCTTCAATAGGACCAAATCCAAACCGATATTAGTCATAGTGGTAGTTTCCCATTTGATCTTGCTATTAGCCAGTTCTTTCGGAGCTACACCTTGTTGAAGCTGGCCCCCGAACGGATAAAGAAGGGAGCCATATACCACCTGGTAACCATAGTCACCAATCCTGTTGTTCCCGAGTTTTCCCCATGAACCTCTGATCTTCACGTCATCAAAAATGTTCTTTAATGGTTGGGCAAATGATTCTTCAGTCAGTCTCCATCCTCCGGAGAATGAAGGGAAGAATCCCCACCTGTTATCTTTGTGAAACCGTGAAGAACCATCATACCGGGCATTTGCTTCGAATAGATATTTACCTTTATAATCGTAGTTGATACGTCCGAAATACGATCTGAGGGCATCATCTGTCCCGTTTCCTGTGATTGATTCATTCTCAACACCGGCATCCATGATATAGATGGCATCATCTCCCAATATGTCACCTTTTCTTGCATCAAACCTATCCATACGGTTGTACTGCTGGTCGAAACCGAGCATTACTGCAAAATTGTGTTCTTTATTCAAAGAATAATTAAAGCGTAATAAAGAGTTCAGTACAGTTGTATAGTCTCTGCGGGTTCCATTGAATAGCTTATCTACGTTAGAACTTGCCTGATATTCATAGCCTGTCTGAAAATTCCATAACGAGTATGGTCTTGTATACTCCCAATTATACCTGTTGTCATAATTGAACCCAAAGCTGTTTTCCCACTCCAGATATTTCAGGAATTTTATTTTCGCATAAGCCTTTAATCCTAGCTTTTGTCTTTCATAATTACCTCTTATGTTATCGATATATGCTCTGGGATTCCCTACACGCGGAAAGTTTTCAAACATTGTTCCTCCATAGCGTCCATCTTCATATTGAGGAATAACTCCGGGCGTGGTATTTCTGATATTATCATAAAAGCTGGTTACATTGATAGGGTCCCTGTCTGACCAGGAACCATAAACATTTCCTCCCATATCGAGCCAGTTTGTAACTTTCGAATCAACATTGATACGGAAAGAATATTTCTTATAGCCTGAGTTATCGATAATACCTTTATTGTCAAGATATCCGAGAGACATGGAAAAATTCGTATTTTTACCCCCTCCCCGCACTGTCAGATTATGTTCTGTCACCACAGACGTATTCAGCATTTCCTCATACCAATTGGTATTCGGATAAAGAGGATTGCCAGCCGCAGATTCCGTTCTCCATTGTTCTATCAGAGCAACCGGATATTTTTCGCGGCCTTCCGCTTCATTGACTAATTCCATGTGGGTAGCCATATCGTTTATAAAATCTATTGTTTTAGCGGCTTTCTGCCAACCGACATAACCACTGTAGGTAACATTAACTTTGCCTTCGCTCCCTCTTTTTGTAGTGACTAATATTACCCCATTAGCTGCCCTGGAACCATAAATGGCAGATGATGATGCGTCTTTTAGTATGGATACACTTTCTACATCATTCGGGTTGACATCATTCAATGCTCCCGGAACTCCATCAATAATAACCAATGGTGAAGCATCGTTCATAGTTCCTCTACCTCTCACCAATATATTGACATCCTCTGCACCGGGCGTTCCCGATAACTGCGAGATATTCAATCCTGCGCTCAGTCCGGTCAACGCGGAAGACAGATTCATAGTAGGACGGCTCGACAAGGCTTCATCAAACTTAACTGCCGATACGGCACCGGTAAGATTCTGCTTTTTCATTGTGCCATAACCGACAACGATGACATCATCGATCATATGAGAGTTTTCTATCAACTCAATATCATAGTCATTACTTGATCCAACTGTGATCTCCTTCGAGTGGTAACCAAGATATGTGACAACTATTACTGAACCCGGATTTACAGTTAACGAAAATTTTCCATCAGTGTCAGTCATAGTGGCATTGGTTGTACCTTTTACTGTAACGCTCGCTCCTATAAGCGGCTCACCCTGTTGATCCTTAACAATACCTTGTATTTTTTTCTGCTGTGCCGGAGCGGGTGGTAACTCTTGTGTTTTACTACCATTTTCCACTCCATCATGAGTATATGCATATGCAGTAATATTGGACAACCCCAACATCACAGAGCAAATAAATGCCCATAAAATAAGTTTCTTTCGGTTTTTCATTTTATAAGGTTTTTCAATTATACGTTGGTTTTTCAAACTAGAATGACATCTTTTACAGCCAGTAATTCTGTATTATCTAAGGATGCCACCATTCTCAAACATCTTTCTTATTTCATAATTATTAGAGTTTATAGTAACATTTTATTTACTATTCAATATGAATGTCAATTCAATAATGGATGAAAAAGCAGTCTATTATACACCTATCTTTCAATACTGACATTAATATTTTAACGAGTTTAATTCATGAAAATCATGATTTTTCAAGAACTACAGCTAAACTTACATATCCCTTTGCACTATAAACAAAAATATCTATTCTTTCATTTTCATAATGTCACATTCGAGTTAAAGAATCCTCATATTACGTCATTCTGAATTTATGCTTGAATCTGCATTAGGGATATCAGGAAAAGCTATTCAACGATCGTAAAACTGTACAGGGATACAAGAGTGCCGGGTTTATGCCACACCTGGCATACAATGTATTAAGAGGGCATTTACTACAATTGATCTTATCGTATAATAAAGCAATTATGGTTCTATTTAGTGAGCTCGTACTTTCGTCCCGGAGCAATATAATATTCACCTCTCCCACCTTTGAAGAAAATTGTATTTTTTCCCGGTTCAACCTTGAAGTTGAGGTCAATATTTTTTTCTTTGTCACAAACATACCAGAAACCAGGTTTTAAATCAGCAATCAGGATTTGAGACTCAACATCCTTATTTACGATTAAAGTAAATGGCTTCTGTATCTGTTTGTAATCTGCGCTCATACACACCATCCGGTCTTGTAGAGAGATAATATATTGATTGTCTTCTTCCCTGAAGTCTACAGGTAATGGTTCAGTATTATCTGCCGCCATTTGAAGAATTGTAAGAAAGCGGCTATTTTTTTTATTCTCCCTGGGATATACAACAACCTGATAGCCATCTGTTTCAGGCAAAGCCGATTTTATCTGATACTGCGGGCCTAATATGCCTGAAGAATCCTTCAGACTGGATATCTCTATTTCCCGTTCTTCCGGCAACGGAAGTAACACATTCAGATGAGTCCTACCTATAATATCATCTACGCTATTGTGTAATATGACGCCGATATCCGAATAGTCAGGCTTATTCAATGTATTAACTTTCCAATACTTTTCGAAACTGTCCTTAGATGTAATCAGATCGTCAGCAACTATGACAGCTGCCGGAATATCCTCTCTGTTCAGATTCAGGAAGCAGAAGCTACGGGTATAATTACTCACTTTGCTATAATAAGCAGCTGTGAGATCCGCTTTGAAATAACTATATGACGGTTTTTGAGTATTAGCTTCAAAATCTGAGGAAAGTACAGTTCCATAATCGAACCACGGGTCTGTTTTCGTTTCATGGGGAGTTCTTGGAGTCCTTTGGTTGAAACGGCTTCCTCCATCATTAATTGTTGTCCTGTGCTCTAACTTTTCGTCAGGGTCTTTAACCAACATCATACTGTGAGCTACCGACCTTTTGTAGAAATTAAAGTCATAGGGTGTACCATAAGCCCGGTATATACCAAGGTCGGCTATTTGTTGTCCGCGATAATAAATCTGGAAAGATCCTGCATTGGCATGCTGATGATTCCCGAAATGATAACCGCCACCTTTTATTTCAGCAACTACATCATTACTTTCTTTACCCATATTCCATCCTGTACGGGCAATCATCCCTCCCAGAACGGCACCAAAATCTATCGTCAACGGAAGTGATTCCAGACTTGAATTTGCTTTAAGGTCAGGATCGTTTACCAGAAGGAAAAGTACAGGATTATCTTTAGCCCGGGAGAGGCCGCCATGGCGCTCAAATTCTCCTTTTGTTACGGGATCGTTTGCATATGCATAATCCAGTAATAAAGTCTCCGGATAAGATACATGAGTTTTTGAGAATTTATCCCCATCCGATAACCTGCCTCCATTTGGTAACTGCATATAGACCCAGTATTTTCTAAGGCCGGAAATATTATCATTGAATATACGGCTCCCTGTCATCCGGTAAAACATCCACGCCGCATGCATTTCCCAACCATGCCTGTATGCCCCATAGTCAAACCCTTGGTTATGGCGGGGCGACTGGTATTCGAACGCCCGCATCGGAATTACCTTTTCAAGCATCAGATAAGATGTATATTTATAGGGTTCCGGGTTCTTATCGTATATAGCGATGCTCATTGCCAATAAATCTCTGTTAACCTGCGCTTCACTGGCATGCCCGTTTACAATGTTTTCTTTAAAGGGAGGCCAGCTGATTTCCATATCGGGGGCAAGCCGCATCATATTCTCATAGAGTGCCTGCTTATCATCTTCGTTCAGCAGGTCATAACACCAATCATATGTAAGCGCTGCCGTATAGATAGATTTACCTATCTCCCTAGTGATATCACCATGCCTGACATTCCCGTACTCAAGGACTGATAAGTAACCGGTCATCAGGCGAACCACTTCATAGCCAACAGCACGGTCACCGGTCATGAGATAATAAAAAGCCTTGATAATTGCTACGTCTTCCAACTCATTATTATGAAATACTTCTTTCCGTATATCGAACTCAAAACGGAACGGTTTTTTAGCTGTTTCCTCCACTTCCTGCCATATAGCAAGGTTCTCGCCTTTGGTCAATCGTTCTCTGACTTCGGACAAGTTATCTTTGTTAACCCATAGCCGTGGATGGCTTGCAGGAGGTGTTATAGTTGGTGTGTAAGCTGCTGCCCCGGCAGGAACCTTTTCCGGAATATATGTTTTTATTCTGATCGCTTCGAAAAAGATTTTTTCGGGAAGCCATATTTTCAATTCCTGTCCCGGTTTGAGATTGAATGTACCGAGATCATGCCCCGAATATTCATGAAGATTGGACACTATTCGTCTTGTTATACGCTGATTATCTATCTGAAGTTTAACCAACCGGGTCTCGACTGTCATTCCCGGCTTAATCTCCTCCTCTCTCACCACATCAGCAAATATCCTGTACTTCCCGGCTTCGGGAACATTTATGACATATATAATATCCGCTCCCGCTTCGGTATCATTACTGACTCTCTCGCTTACTCCGTCTTTCAATGCCACATATTTCGTTTTCAGAGAAGCTGATTTACAGCTTGTTTTTATAGTCTTGTCATTAACTTTTGCTATGTCTACAGGCAAAGTTATAGTGTAATTTTCAGAAATATTCTGGGCCGATATGCCTGCACCTGACATCAAGAATATCAGGAAAGAAACAAAATATAGTCTATATTTTTTATCGTTATTCATGGTCTGTTTTTTTCTTATACAGAGATCCGGTCGATAGATATTGCAGGCTTGTTGACTTATGAAAAATCTCCCGAAGCCCTTCAGAAACGGAGCTGAATCTCTCCTGTGAATAAACTTTGAGGAACGGGACGCCATATTCCGGCTCGCTTTGGACAATGCCGAAAAGAACAAAATATTTGAACGAATAAAATTGAATCCGCTACTTTATCAAATTCGTTATTCTTACGTTGACATTCTCCGGGTCAGTCCGGACATCTTTTCCGACCGGATTAAGTTGAGTAATCTTATTAAAATGCGAATTATGGACAGGCGCGAGAAATTCCAGAGCTATATCCGCTTTATAAGAGATAATGTCGTTCATATAGATATTATACATGTTCCCGGGCTTGAAACCTTGTCCGTATTGTCCGTTCCCGTAAATACGCATGACTTTTCTTTTTCCGCCTTTGGGACCATCGCTGATATTGGAACAATAAATATTGTATATCTTCGGCTGCGAAGGGAGAAGAATCATCACATGGTGTATACCCGATGTTTCAATATTGCGGCAGGTAATGTCATGTATGTCTCCACCATAAGAATAATCGGAATATCTGACTGGCAACAAAGGGAATACATATTTATTATTGCTCCATCTCGATTCATCGAAGGCAGCCAGAATAATTGAGTCGTCGGACGTTTCCCCTGTAATGTTCTCAATCAGAATATCGGACCCTCCTTGTATTATACTGACCCCGTCCCCGTTTTTTACAGTCGTGTGTAACTCGAGATTGTTGACATGGCCGTTCTTGCATCCGTTGGTCAGGACAATACCCCAGCTGTGTGTTTTCTGGACTTTCAGTCCGGATATTTCGAAACCATCTACATAAGAAAATAATATAGTGAAGTTTCTCCATCCCCAATAATCGCCCAGCCATTTTTCTCTGACACCTGTTTTGGGATTAACTCCTTCGTAAAAATTTTCAGCACCTTCGATTACAGCCCCGTTCTTACCTATAATCTTGATATTCTTAGCAGGTAATAACTGTTTTACATAGCTATTCGGATTCTGTTCATCTATATCAAGATTACCGGAGCGGATGATATTATCGAAAATCTGGTCTGCCAGTTTAATTTTGCACCCGTCGACTATCATCGTCGTATTGGATGGCAGAACAATAGCTTCTGTGATAAGGTAAACATCATCATCTTTGAACAAAATAGTGCCACCGTCACACTCTTTCAGAAAACTGAGGGCATTAGAAATTTTTTCAGATATATTCTTTCCTTCAAAATCTTCAGGTTTGACTACAATGGATTTGTCGCCATTTTCAAGATTCTTTGACCCCCGGGCAAATACACCAACCGGACAAAAGGAAAAAATCAGAAATGCAAACAATATCAATCTCATTATTCAGTCGTTTTATTAGTTGATTTCTTACGGATTATACTACGGATCAGCCAGTATAACAACCGGAAAAACAGGATGAAGAAATAGAAACCTATACTCAGACTCAGCACCCATAACAATTGTGTATAGAGTTCTTTCCATTCCGTATCAAAAGCAATAATGGAATATACATTCAATAAGAAAGCGAATACAAAACACGCTCCCCATATGATTAACTCTGTCCGTTGCCTTTTTGCTGTTATTTTAAATTTTATATCTTTCATATCAGTGTCTAATTATAAGTAAGGTATTTCGTATTCTTTAGGAAACTCGATTACAGAACGCTCTTCCATCGCTTTATTTCCCAACAGGGCCAGAACGGATGCATAATATGCTTCCTCTACCAGCATCGGCATAGATTCTCCGGTGATGACAGAAGTACAATAAGCCGATACAAGAGCCAATGAACCATCATCTACTGCAGCGCCTGTAGTGTTAGACCCGTCGTGTGTCTGGATATTATCTAAAATAGGCTCGCCTAAAGCTTTAGATGCGGTTTCAGGCACCCAGCTGGGACCGGCAAACGGTATACTGTCGAATACCTTATGTTCTATCTGATTTATCAGTTGTTGTATTCCCGGCGCCGGTTTTGGATTTTCCATATATAGCAGCCCCTGAGCCAGTTCGAGTGTACCCTTATGACCGAGTACCTGCTCATCCATTCCGTAATGCTTATTCGAGATAATGGATTCGAATGTCATACGCAACCCGTTGGAATAATGGTAAATAACGCTTACGCTGTCGTAAACTTCTCGTCCGTCTTTCCAGAAAAGGATATCTCCGAAACCTGTAATATAGTCAGGCAGGGACTTATTTACCCAAGTGCCCATCTGTAGCTGATGCGAAGCAAGTTCAGTCATCAAACCGCCCGAAGACTCCCTGTATAAACGCCAGTTTATCTGTTTCTCCAACGATGGTTCAGGTACAGGTCTACGCCAGTCGTTATTCCTATACCAGAAATTGCGAAGCCCTACGATCTCGCCAATTGTACCGTTTTGTATGAGCTCCAGAGCTTTCAGGTATTTAGGGTCAAACAAGCGTTGTAGCCCAATGTATAAGACTTTGCCGCTTTCTTTATAAACCTCATACATCTCTTTACACTGTTCGATAGTTCTTGCCATCGATTTTTCGCAAAATACATGCTTTCCGGCTTTAAGTCCGGCAATAGAAATAGGTGCATGCTGATGAAGCGGGGTAGAGATCAGGATACCATCGACATCTGCGGCATTAATCGCTTCGTTGTAATCTTTATATTGCTTTGCCTTTGGGCATAGCTTTGCCGCATTATCCAAGTGAGGCTGGTAAATGTCACATATAGCCACTATTTCAGCATGAGGAATCCGCAATAGATGATTAATGTGATACATTCCCCTCGAACCCGTTCCGATAATTGCAAGCCGGGCTTTAGATCCGGCCACATCCTTCTCTTTTTTAAGGGCATATGCATGCAGTAACGGTAAAGAAGATAACAGAAGTCCGCCCCCTCCTACTACACCCATATTCTTCAGGAAATCTCTGCGAGATAAATTTTGTGTTTTCATCGTCTATATTGTTTTTTTAAATATCATCTCTTTTATTGCCTCAATGCACCGAATCTTTTTCTTTAGCAAGTTCGAGAGCAGTAGTTGTTATATAATATTTTACCAGCATATTGGGTACTTCCCAATCGGGCATTTCACGTGTAATCAGAAAGTTGAAGTATTTCTCCGCTACTTTCGAGAAGTGCGCTTCGTGGCCGTCATCCATACTCGGAGATATTTCTATCTCCAACATGCCGTCATATGCTTCTTTGAGCGATACGGGATAAATATTTTTCAGGTCATTGATGGCCCTTTCAATATTCCTCCGGAAATCGCTTTCGGTAGCTTCTGCTCCTTTTTTGACATAAAGCCGGGATTTATAATCTTGCTCTTTCCCCTGTAGTACCAACAGTACCGCTTTGGTCCCGTTAATAATTGTCTTATGCGTATCTCCGGTACCCTCCGGTGCCTGATAGTCCCACACAACTTTTATGCCGACATTCACGCCTTTTACCTGATAATTGATCGTTCCGTTAGCATTAACGTATAATACAGAGTCTTTTACATATTTATTCAAATAATCCGGAAATTGCTCTGCCTTTGTAGAACGACGGAATTGCTCTAAAGTGACAGGTGTTGCCCAATGGCTGGCATCCGTTACTTTTACATCTTTTTTATAATCGAGTGCGACTTCAGGGAAACATTTCCAGTTGACGATATCAATCAGATGTGTGGTAACATCCACAATCCCTTCACCCTGCTGCTCTACATCGTAATACCATGCAGGACGGGTGAGCGGTGTGCCTGAGACAATCTTGAAGAAGTGGTGCACGCTTTCCATCTCTACTCCGGGATTTTCCGGCGTACCTTTGGTTATCGTGCCAAAGAGTTCTTTGTCCTGCATAAGAACCCTGTTCAGTATATTGATAAAATTATAGCGTTCGGTCATGATATCATACAAAAGTACATCATTCTTTGCAGAAAGTATAAATGCTTCTTTCAATTGTTCGAAAGAAGCTTTATCTATTGCCATCGGTTTATCGGCAAGAACATTCAACCCCGCACCCACAGAACGTAGTATGTAATCAGTCTTCAACTGGTTGTTTCCGGCCAGCACTACAACATTTCCACTCTTATCGGAGAGCATTTTTTCGAAGAAATCATCTCCTGTATATACTTTAAGGTTCCAATATGTCGGATTATTCTCCCGGGTGTTATATGAATTAATCAGATCCACATAATTATTGAGTTCAGGCCCGTTCGGAGCATATACCTGTACATTGTAATTCAGTTGCTGCAACATGGACTTCTGCAACAAAGCAGCATGGAAGTGTGCGGGTGCTACTGTGATCAAGCGCACTTCTCCTTCCGAACCGTTAAATTTCTTATTTCCCGATTGCATATTACAAGCTGTGATTAGAATCAAAACCGGAAGAAAACAGAATATATATTTTATGTATTTCATATCAAATGTCGCTTAATTTTTGGTTTCAAAGACCATGATTGAATCTTATGGCCGTATACAGCAAAGAATATCAGATATATATAGCATGGAATCAATACCCAGTAAGCATGTTGCAAATCCCAGAGGTCTGCAAAGCTCCCGTAAACTATCGGCATTATCGCATTTCCGCTCAACCCCATAATCATCAGTGAAGACCCTATCTTTGTAAACCGTCCTAATCCTTTTATCGACAGCGGCCATATGCCGGCATAGATAAGGGCATTGGGCAGTCCCAGCGCACATAAGAACCAAATGGAAAGAGTACTTTCATGACCAAGAATAACAACTTCCTTACTTACAAGGATAATAGCGAAAGACAGTAACAGACCGAGTGTACAGCAAACCTGCAATGCCCTTGTCTGAGAGACATATTTTGGGATCAATACAATTCCTATCATGTAGCCGATTATAGTCGCCGTCAATGTATAAGAAGGGAAAGCCTTGGCCTCCAAGAGATTCATACCCATTGAGCCTGCATAACTGATAATGGTGTCAATGGCTATAATCTGTGTCCCTACATGAACGAACAAAGCAAAAGCACCCAGTATCAGATATGGAAACTGAAAAATGGAAGTTCTCTTGTGAGTACAATTCTCCTCTTCTTTATTATTTTCTTCAGGATCGATTTCCGGCAATACGGAATAGCGTACGAATACTCCGAACAAAAATAAAGCTACGGATAATATAGCGTAAGGCTTTATTACCCTGCGGATAAGGTCATCGAGCATCATATTTTTAGAGGCTTCGTCCAATGTGCCGGATTCCAGGAGGGTGAACAGGCTACTGTCCGTAACCTTCAGTACCACGGCAGCAAAAATAAGAGGGGAGACTATACCCGCGAATTTGTTGAATATCCCCATCATACTTATTCTCTTAGCCGCACTCTCGATAGGCCCTACGATCGTTATATAAGGATTGGCCGCTGACTGGAGTATCGTCAGCCCCGCGCCTATTACAAACAATCCGGCGAGGAATATTCCATATGTCCGGGTAAGGGCAGCAGGGATAAACAACGCCGCCCCCACGGCCATACAGAAGAAGCCATACATTATCCCCCGTTTATAGCCCACTTTATTTAATATATGGGCGGATGGAATAGAGAGGCAGAAATAGGCTATATAAAAGGCAAATGCCACGAAGTAGGATTCGAAGTGCGTCAATTCACACGCAATCTTAAAGTATGGAATAAGGATCGCATTAACCCATGAGACCAAACCGAAGATAAAGAACATCGCACCTACAATAACTATTGCAATGGTTGTATTACGTTTGTTTAATTGTTGATTGTTTATTTGGCTCATGGGTATTTTTATATTTCAAGATTTTAAAATTTAAAGATTTAAAGATTAAAAATACTCATTTACAGTTTCATTTCCCAACCAGGCTGATAATCGCGACTCCAGTATTTCATCGCGTCCGTATCCTGCATGATACGCCCGTTTGCCGGGTCTATGTTCAACTGCCGCCCTACGCGTTGAGCAATGTTACCGACCTGCATCAGCAATGTACTCTTATGCCCTGAAACTATATCCGAATTCAATTTTTCTCCTTTTCTGATACCATCAAAGAAGTTGTTTATATGCAAAGCGTCCAGACTTTCGGCAGGATTCATCAGATTGCGCGGATCTATCTCAATCTTGCTATACTGCTGTTTTACTACTTTATTATCCATATCGAAAACTCTGTAACCGTCACTTCCGGTAATCAGCATACTACCCTTGTCCCCGTAGAACATAGAGCCTACGCTGCTACCTTCGATGGTTCTTCCATTACAGCTACGGCCTTCCCAAGTCATGGATTTGCTTTTGCCGAACTCCATATTTATCACCTGAGTATCCGGAGTCTCCCAATCATCCCTGAAGAAATAACGACCTCCCGCCGAGTTCACCATTGTAGGATATTCCAGTTCCATACCCCAACGCAATATGTCGACCATATGGGTGCCGTTATTCATAGATTCGGCTGTTCCCCAGCGCCAGAACCAGTGCCAGTTGTAATGTACTATATTATCTTTATAAGCAACGCGTGGCGCAGGCCCCTGCCATAGATCCCAGTCGAGCCACTCGGGTACGGCAACCTCTTTTCCTATACCTATCGAAGTACGATTGTTGGTATACCATGCCTTCCCGAAGTGTACATTACCGATAATGCCTTCTTTTATTGCCTGTATCCCTTCCTGTACATTTGGCCAGGAACGTCTCTGGTTACCCATTTGCAGAACCCTGTTATACTTTGCTACACCATTGATAAGTATTTCGCCTTCTTCGGGACAATAGCTACATGGTTTTTCCAGATATATGTCTTTGCCTGCCTGCATCGCCATTAAAGCCGCGGGAGCATGCCAGTGGTCAGGAGTAGCAATGATAACCGCATCCACATCTTTCGATTCGAGAACTTTCCGCAAATCCTTTTCACCCTTTGGACTGAATCCCTGAATCTTAGCTACGGCATCGGAACATTTGGCGATAGCGCGGCTGTCGACATCGCATATATAGGCTATCTCACAACCTTTTTGTTTCGCAAAGTTCGCTGCCAAGGCCCCTCCCCGCGAATTAACTCCAATTGCGGCAACACGTATTTTATCGTTTGCCCCGTTGATATTGGAATAACTCTTTGCACTTAAACCGTTTAATACTCCTCCGAACGAAAGAGCTGATGTGCTCACTATTGCCTTTTTTATGAAATCACGTCGTGTACTCATGATAATGTGTTTTATAGAGGTTAAATTTGATTCTCAGTTACTAAATACAAAGAAAATCTTATTTGATCCAAAACCGAACTCAAATGACGCCTTACTATTCTCAAAAAACGTCAACATCAATCCGTAATACTACAACACCTTTATTATCCAGATTTTATCAGACATCCTGAATATTACGGATACTCTTTTTGGCATTAAGGACAGATAATATAAAATTTAACAGCAAATGAGGTCATTATCCCGACAAACAACCAACTCATTGCAATACAGGGCATTTAAATCCATACAGATTGGTATATACAAATAGTAAGGAACGGTATTTCTTCGTATTTTGAATTTTATGTTAATAATCTATTAATAGTATGGTATCCATATCAAGGTATCAATTTCATTTACAAATTATTTTTATCTTTAGCCACTGAATATTTCCGGCCTGATATAAAAAAATATGTGGAGCCGTTATACTTCTTCAAGTCTAAAACTCCATATTATACTTATAATATAGTTTCGTATTTGCTACTATAGTCTAAATATCAGTTTGAGGCATATAAATAACTTTACTTAGCTTTCTGTTTGGAAATATAAAAATTAAATTTGAATATTTTGGCGATTAAACAATGTTTAGATTATTTTTAAGATTTGGAACTGGCTTAAATTTTATCTGCCCTATTGTACAATCAACCTATCGACCATAAATAAAAACACTTTAAACTAAACCTATCTAACTATGTTAAAGATACTTGTATTGACAGATTTTTCGAGTGGCTACAGCCGCCGGCTGTTGGAAGGTATTATTCGTTATTCAAGAGAAGTAGGACCATGGTCATTCCTGCGAATGCCTCTGTATTATCAAATGATGTATGGCGAAGCGGGTGTTGCCGACTTTGCAAAGAAATGGAAGGCAAACGCTATAATTGCACAGCTTCGGGACGTTAATCTCGAATTATTCGAAACATTGGATATTCCTATTATTGTACAGAACTATCGCGACAGGAATAAATCCATTTCGAATCTGACAGGTGACTACTACGAAACCGGTGTTATGGCTGCCGACTTCTTTCTGGCAAAAGGTTACCGTAATTTTGCATACTATGGATATCCCAATGCGATCTGGTCGAGAGAGAGAGGATTAGGATATAAGGATAGGATTGAAAAAGCCGGGTATAAATGCAAGATACTGGAAAACAAAAATCCCGACAACAAAGAATGGCTTTACAATACAGAATATATGGGGAAATGGCTGCAATCCCTGCCTAAGTCGACTGCCCTTTTCGCCTGTGACGATTATTATGCCCTGCAAATATCGGAAACCTGCAACATATACAATATTAATATACCTGACGAAATAGCAATACTCGGTGTAGACAACGACACATTATTATGTAACTTATCCACTCCTACTCTATCGTCTATTGTCCTCGACGTGGAAAATGGCGGCTACCAGGCGGCTAGATTGCTTGACAAATATATCAAAGGGGAGATAAACGAAGCCTTCAATATAGTAGTCAAACCCCTGTATATAGAGAACAGATCGTCGACAGATAAATATGCTGTTTCGGATGAACATATAAGGATAATACTGGATTATATTAATGAAAACTACAGCAATAAAATATCTGTCAATGATATAGTCGACATTGTCCCTTTGTCGAGAAGGGTTCTTGAGAAAAAATTTAAAGCTTTAGTGGGTACATCTATATATCAATGTGTATTGGATCATCGTATCAATCATTTTATAAAACTACTGTTAACTACCGATGAACACTTACCCGATGCCGCAATACAGGCAGGATTTGATGATTTTAAGAATGTATCGCGGATATTCCGGAAGTATAAATCCATATCACCTGCAGAATACAGGAAATTATACAAGAAACAATAAGAACTGATGGTCTTGGGCAAAGAGCCCAAGACGCATAATAGTTCCCGAATCATTCTCGTATAAAATCTTCTGTAAAGAACAAATCCATTTCCGGCTTTATCAGAATGCTCTCATAGCCGGCAATATCACACTCAAGCTAGGTTACAACCGTTGTTTGAGTACATTTATCATATCAGCG
>NZ_DLFW01000026.1 GCF_002482385.1 Dysgonomonas sp. UBA7710
TGTATATGCTATAGATAAATTATCCTGCCGATGATGATACCGACAGGATAGTTTTTTATAGAGGATTGAAAATCCTGATAGGAATTACAAATCCCAAAAGACAAGAATATTTTATTATTTTAATCGTGTATCAAATAATTTAGATTCTCCATTAACTTTTTTTATTGTTATAAAAGTTTCACCTTTATTCTTAATAATAGAATCTCCTATTGAAGCATACATCCATGCTCCCGGATAATAATCTGCAAAAAAGGAGTATGATTGGTCATATTCTTTTATATCAAATGTTAGGAGTTCATGATTTTTTCGATCTTTATATTTGCGTTCAATGACTCCGCGAGCTCTCATATTAAGTGCTATTGTCCGATTCTCATTACAATTACAGAATAATAGAACAACTATAAAAAAAATAAAATGTAATGATATTTTTCCGTATCTCATTTTTTATATAAATAATATGTTCCTAATGTATTACCCAATCCAAAATGGCCTCCAACGAGGCTTTTTGAGCCAAAAGTTACCCCTCCTGAATATACATCCCAAGAAGTTCCATAATTATATGGACGTTCCATCCTAACAAAATTAGGATTTTTAGCACCATCTTGAGTTAATCCAACATTTACAAATGAAGCTCCAAGTGAAATGTCCCTGCTTAATCCTTCCAAGCTTGTTGCTGTCGGCTTCCCATCTCCTTTATATATGCCTTGTTTAATATTAACAGAACCCGAGATATCAAAACCTCCTCCAAAACCTATTGAAGGTTGAATAAAAATGCCATCTTTTCCTATTATTCCGATTGTGATATCCCCATAAAACCCTACAAAACAAACCGCAGAACCTGATAAAGAAATTGCCCAATAATCGAAAGGAGACTTAACAGGCGCATTCGCTTCAATAACCACCTGAGGAGTTCCCTTTTCGTCAGTAAGCAAAGGTTTATCCTGAATAAGGGCATACCCTTCTCCAGGATTGCTTACAACAGTGCCGTCTGCATACCGTTGAGCAGTACCATCCGGATTTACATGAACAGTGTCAGTACCTAATGGGTCAATTACTCTCATCGGGTTATTCCCTATCCAGGAATACGGAGACAGGTTATAATACTTCTCTGCATGCGGGTCTGGCGTAGGTGTGCGAGGTATTACAGGATCATACAAGCGGGCAAGATTATCATACAGGTTCAACTGGTGCATCTGATCTAATTCCTTACCATTATACTTGTACGGCTGCTTTCCCTGCTCTGCCAACGGTGTATCGGCAAAGGACATACCAAACGGGTAGTAGTGGTTTCTTTGTATAACAGTACCGCTGGCATTGGCTACCACTCTGTTGTTACCCAAGTGATCGGTCAGGTAGTAGTAATATACTCCACCCTCGATGTATCCTCCGGAAACCAGTATCCGCGTTTTATTCGTTATTGTAGAACCGCTCTTTACTGTTTCACAGATGATATTGCCTGCATAATCCGTATTCTTATAGTCAGCCAATCCATCATTTGTCGCATTGGACGGCGTTACCGTATAATTAGGATCGTATCGCTGCTCTGTCTTCAGCTTCACGCCTGAAGCCGAGTAAGTATAATAATTTTTAGCTTTGGCCGTCGGGCTGTTTATTATCATTACCTGCGGTAAATTTAAGAAAAAAAGTTATACATTTCTATTTCTTTCCTCCATAGCTAATTTCACATTCATTAACTATACATAGTTAAAAGGTAACAAAAGTAACAAACTTTTCAATAACTTTTATCCTGTATCTTTTCTGCTCCGCTGAGCAAATCGTATAATGTTATAGATAAATAATTGCTACGCAACACTCAGACGGGACGTCTGTGCGAACGGGGGTCATATAAAGAGTTCTGAACTTTGAAGTTTTGCTATTTTCTTGTCCTGTTTGTTTATTTCTATTTGTTTTAAAAATTCATCCCTATGGGTTATTACGTCATGTAAGTTTTGGAGCCAAGCATCCAACTTTCCATATTTCCATTCTAAAAAATCTGGATTATAATTTCTAACAAGTTTATTCAATTCTCCAAATATATCTTTGCACATATTCAACTCATTCACGTACAAAGCACCCAGAAATTTAGCTTCAAAAAGTTTGACTTGCCCTACAGGGCTAGCTCTTACTATTCCTTGAGAAAATTGCTTATCAATAACCTCAAATAATTGTTTTATAGAAATATCCTGATGTCCTAAAATTGATGCTTGTCTCTTAGTACACTCCACGGCTTCTTGAAAAAAAATGATATGTTTTGCGTAAGGAATATTAAACTGAAAACCTTTCTTATTATATATCTCCTGAATAAAAACAGGTTCTTCAAGACATCGCCTTATATCAGTTTTCCACAAAGGATAACAAACAAAAATTGGTCTATAGTCTTCTGATCGTGGAAGACTTAATATTTCTATACCCAATAGAAATGCACCACATATTTTATATAACTTATTTTGTGTATAGACAGACAAATCAGCAAAATTGTCAGACCAATCTCTTATAATTTCTTTCTTTATATTACTAGTTATCATTACGGTTTGATTATTTGTGTGGAAAAATTAGGAAAATTTCTTTGATATTTCAGCATTTGTGGTGTCATATTGAGTTGAGCTGGTGTCATGCCAGGATATCCAAATTTCCAATCATAAATAACTCCATTCGTATTATCGAGTACATCTAAAAAACCTCTGTTGCCAGATCCATTATTAAATGGTACCTTGAATTGCATACCTCTGCTTCCATATATACTTTGATAACGTTCCAACAAGTTTGTAGCATAATTGTGTTTCGCCGTTCCGGCGAATCTTCCTGTTCCTCCAATTGCAGCCTCTGCTTTCGTCGCCGCTTTCTGTACCAACTGTGCATTTGTGAGACCTTTAGTCGCCGTTTCCTCCGCTACAGAAGAAACTATAGCTTTTCCTAGAGCATTCGCAACACCTCTGCCCAACATCAACACTTCGAACTCAGGACTTACAATTTCCAAACCTTTCTCACCAATGAGGTTGCCATGATAGTCATAGATTGATCCATTTCTTTCATATTTGCCACCATTGGGTGTAACTACAACATCTGCAAGCTGCACAGACACTGAAGTATTTCCACCATTACTTACACGTAACACTTCCTGATACGGACTCTTGTTGCCCAAGATGTTAGCTAAATTCTGATAACCCGGAGTCGGTTTATATGTACTTTGAAAATAAATACTATCCATCCCTGTCGGATCGATAAATTTCATCGGATTATTCCCTACCCATGAGTAAGGCGACAAGCTATAGTAATTCTCCGCATGCGGGTCAGGCATAGGTGTGCGAGGTATTACAGGATCATACAAGCGGGCAAGATTATCATACAGGTTCAACTGGTGCATCTGATCTAATTCCTTACCATTATACTTGTACGGCTGCTTTCCCTGCTCTGCCAACGGTGTATCGGCAAAGGACATACCAAACGGGTAGTAGTGGTTTCTTTGTATAACAGTACCGCTGGCATTGGCTACCACTCTGTTGTTACCCAAGTGATCGGTCAGGTAGTAGTAATATACTCCACCCTCGATGTATCCTCCGTCAACCAGTATCCGCGTTTTATTCGTTATTGTAGAACCGCTCTTTACTGTTTCATAGATGATATTGCCTGCATAATCCGTATTCTTATAGTCAGCCAATCCATCATTTGTCGGATTGGTCGCATTGGACGGCGTTACCGTATAATTAGGATCGTATCGCTGCTCTGTCTTCAGCTTCACGCCTGAAGCCGAGTAAGTATAATAATTCTTGGCCTTTACCGAAGAACTATTGATTATCATTTGCCTTGGTAAATTTAACGAATTATATTGGATTTCGGTAATCCCCTTATTCAAATCTTTATTCATCGCCCCATTGGCATTGTAGGTATATTCGTTGGCCACATTACTGCCATTCTTAAAGTCCATTGATTCAGCAATGCTGATGGCTGCTGCCGCCTCATCGACCCTTGTCATCTGATTGCCGGCATAAGTCATTGTCAGGTTATCAATCAATCCGTATTTCGCGGCATCGATATTACCATAACGTTGCAGGGTTTTCATATTCCCATGCTTATCGTAACTGTAGGCTGTCTGATAGATCGGGTTGGTTGGGGTGGTTGCATTATAAGTCTGTACGGTACCGTTGATCAGATAGCCGGCTTTTGTCAGCCGCGACAGGTTGTCATAAACAAAGGCGTAACCGCGTGGATTGGTCTCGGTATTATGCTTCCAGCTCATCGCCGAGATATTGCCATTATACTGCTTGGTGCTGCCTCCGTAGGATTCATTATAATACAGCGTTTCGGTAAACAGCGGGCTGGTAATGGATTTTGTCCACGAACGTACATTATAAGCATAAGTAGCCAGCGTACCCGCTATCCCCCCTTTCTTATTTGTCTTTAGCCTTCCCAAATCATCATACGTATTTTCAGCCAGTGCGACTTGCGGTTTTACCGTTGTCCCGTCTGTCAGTTGGTGGGTGGTGGTCAATAATCTGCCGGCATGGTCGTAGATATAAGCATAGACTTCGGTCTGGGTATTCTTGCCCGTAGCTTGATGCACATGTTTCCTTTGGGTCGGTTGCCCCGTGAAGTTATAGGCGATGTATTCCTTTTCAATTCCTCCGGTCAGGTGGTTGTTGCCTTTTGTTTGTATCAGTCTTCCCCTGCTGTCGTAATACATCACCGAATAGAGGTACGTTGGAGATAGGGTTCCGTTTGCTTGGCATTGCGCGGTAAGGCTTCCTGTCAGCATCCCTTTGTTCTTATACTTATTGGCTTCGGTATAATCTGTACCATACCATGTACCGTAACCTGTTTCGGCGTTGTATTTGATATTCGGATCCGTATTGGCGGGTATTCCGTTTTTACCCATAAAAGCGTAATTGTCGTAATAATTTACACTGAGATATTCAGGGATTGTCCATGTAAGAATACAGACACCTGTAGGGCTACTATAGAGTGCAGCACAAGGCCCGATCTCGAATGAATACCCATAATTACCGGTACCATTGCTGAATTTAGCATAAAACATGATTTCCCCCCTCTCGACACACTCCACTATACTATTTGAGGTCAGCCCCATGGATGGAGAACCGGAGTTAATGTCGTCATCTATATCGAAGCCCGTGTTACTAATCGTGCCTGTAAGAACGGTCCTACCGAATTCGTCTGGTACCGTTACCGTCCATTCAGGTGTGGGCTTCTTATCTCTCTGTTCGCCGTCCTGTGTAAATATCAGCCTATCAGCCCTGTCGTAGACGTAGCGGATGGGTTCACATCCCGGAAGCTTTTTCCAGACGCAACGGTTACGATGGTCGTATTTATACTGGTAGGCCAATTCATTCAGCTTTGTTTGTGTTATCCCTTCATCCTGTATCCTCGGGGGAAGCACAAAGCATTGGTTGCCGAAGTCGTCATAGACATAATAAGTATCGAGAGGTGTTGTCCCGTCCATCTGCCGGGTAAGAACTACCCGCCCCAACTTGTCCTTGAACTCATAGGAAGTATTGCCGTCCTCATCCTTTACTTCGGTCACATATAGCTGTCCTGTAGCATAATTTGTAGTTTGTCCCAGGGTTGGACTCTGGCTTGTCCCTGTTATGAAGTATAGCTTGCAGCTCAGGGTGGCATTGCCCGCTATGTTCGTTTTATAAGCGGTTAACACGGCTTTTTCATCCGCTGTATTCTGCCAGTCAGACCCCGGCCCGAACTGTTTGACAATACGGTTTAATGGCGAGGCTTCATAGACAGGATAGGAATAAGGCTTCTGGTCGTTGGCATTGGTTGCCTTTATATATCCTTTCGCCGTTTCTAAAGGGACAAACGCCCCGTTGTTGCTTGTGCTTACCTTACCGGCAAGCCAACTGTTGCTCTCACGCCCGAAAGCGTCGTATTCCTGTATAGAGACGAGGTCTTTGCCATCCGGGGTGATGCCCCGCTGTACGGTTTGCATGGGACGCCCTAGGCCGTCGAAATACTGGATGGTTTCCATATAACGACTCGCATCGGAGGCTGTATAGGTCTTGGTCTGTATATAATTCTGATTGGAACTGACGGACGATACCGCCCCGGCATAAGGATCGCAGGTGGAAGCATTGACCGTCAGGGTCAGGCTCTTTCCCGTAGACGAGACAAAACTGAAGCCGGGCAACAGAGTTATACCCTGGCAGGCGGTCTCGCTGCCTCCGGAAGTACGGATAGTATTCAGGGTGAGGTTTGCTTGACTGTGCAAACTCAGGCTGAATACTGTTAGTAAAATATATAAGTATGTCTTTTTCATGTTAATACGATTTTAGGGTATGGTTCTCTTCCTCAAGTGCTTTAATACGCTTGTCCTGTGTAATCACATAGAGGGTCAGTTCTTCAATTTTCTGTAAAAGCTTAGCCTGCATTTCTCCTACACTGATGCCATTTTCCAACACCTCTTTCTCCGATGGAATACCGGGCAAGTGCTGCTTCTCGTTTATATGCTTTTCTACTTCCGAAAGTTTCGGTAAATCATAATTTTTATTGAAAACAAAATCGGACCAGCCGGTGGCTTCTATTTTGACTTCTTTGGAACGGATAGTACCGGCAAGGTTTAGACCCCAATTAAAGAAACGGGCAATCTCACGGCCATCATATACTGAAATACCTAAAGACCCTCCTATTTGTGATCCCCCACGATAAAAGTTGATACTGCTGTTTATCTGTCCATAGAACTTATGTTCAAGACTGAATGACTTTACATTTCCTTCCGAATTTTCCCCCTGTTTCACTTGTGTATAATATGACTTCACTCCTAAATAAGTACCATCGCCTGCACTATTTCCTTCATCCAAACGGGCTAATACGGATTTCAGGGTATTCTGGGATGAATCGCTGACATCGAGACGTGAACGTGGAGAATGTGTCCCAATACCGACATTACCACTCGGAGATATCGTTAAACCTTTATTTCCGGAATTACTATCTTTCTGATAATAATTCAAACATAATGCGTATCCCGGATAGGAATCCACATGTAAATTTCCATTTGTTACTCCGATGACGGCTTTGTTTTCTACTATACTAGAATTACTTCTTCCTAATTGTAGTTTAGCTGGAGATAGCCACTGGTTGTTTAGTTGTTGTAAAAGATTTCCGTTTACAGTCTGGTCTTGTGCATATGTAATTGTGGTTATTATAAGTGACAGGACAATTAAAATATTTTTTTTCATAACAATCGTTAGTTTTTATTGGTTTTGATAATGATATTCATATTTTTGGATAGTCTGCTTATTGGCAGGAGTGATAATGTTATCCTTATAAATATAGCTTTCTTTTAACCGCCCGAAAGCATCGTAATCGTAATAAGTCGTAATGCCCGAGGGCCCCTTGTGCTCAAGGATGCCGATAAAAGGTTTATATTTAAATGTTGATACTCGGAAATCTGCCGGTGACTCCCTCAATCCTTCTATTTTTGATATATCGGAACTGCTCGGCTCACTCTGTCCGGAAATACGGTTTATGAAAGATTTCGTCAATATCCTTTCTATCTGGTCATATGTAGCATTGTTGATTTCTGCTATTACATATAAATTGTTGTATCCCCTTAAATAGGTTGTCGGTATGCCATCCTCAGTCGTAAATTGAATAAGATTGCCATTGTTATCATATATATCAAATAATATTTTCCTTGACAATTTTGTATTATCCCTGAATGAAACGTCTATTGAACCGGGATTTACCGAATTATCGGGATAATTAATCTTCGTTACACCCGTCCATATATCCCCGACTTTATTTTCTTCTTTAATAATTGTAGATAGCATGTGCTTCTTATATAAGGCTGTTGTCTGTGGGGGATATGTATAAATTGTAGTGATATCTTTACCCATGCTGTTTTTTCTAGTTTTTTTTGTTACCATGCAATTTTCATTGAATACGTAGGAAATATCCGTTTTTATATTAGGGGTATTAAGGGTTATTTCATTATGGTTAAGCAGATAATCATAGGTATAAATATAATAGACTCCACCAAAAGCATTTTCTGAAAAGTCTGATAATAAATCAGTTGGAGGTGAAATGAAAACATTTATCGCACGGATTGGATCCGATGATAATTTTATATATTTATTATACACGCTTTTCACCAATGTATTGTTGCTATCATAAGTCAGTTCCGATGTCTTTTTACCTCTTTCTATATCCTTCGAGCAGAAAGGGGTATTCCTGAACGCAGGGTATCTCAAGTTTTTGGGATTGTTCAGAAAGATAACCGGAGGATCGTCAAAATGGGTATTTCCCCATATATCCGTATCAAAATTTGTAAAGGTATGCTTTATGTATCCGTTCGTATTTCGACCATTGGCATCATATTCTATTTCAGTCACTTCTGAATATCCCACAAATACGCCTTGTGTATTGAACCATCCCGCATTTGTAGCTTTCGACTCAAAAATTTCAATCTCCCGGTAACTGTAATTCCCTGTATCATGTGTAGGAAAAGGCCCTCTTCTTTTTATCTGAATTTTCTCATAGTATTCGGGAGTAAAAGACAAAATACCTGATGATTTACCAGATTGTATATTCGGATCAAAATTGAGAACGTAACAATAGCTTCTTGTATTAATTATCTGATTATTAATATCATAATTCGTTATTTTTTTTAGTCTCATTCCTCCCGGATAGAACTCATTATTGATAACAGTTTGTCTATCTACGGACAAATAGCCTTTTACCTTATTAGGCTCAAATTCAAATGTGGTTTTTCCTCCGGTAGGATATACAATGGACTTCAACATTTCGGCAGTTGCATATTTGCCAGTTGTATCGGCCTGCCTGGCATTTTTAAAGACGATACTGCGATTATACAATGAACTGTTCGCTGTCTTCTGCTCATGAAAATCATATTTGAAATAAAAAGAAAAATCTTTTCCGTTATAAAAGCCTAAATGGTCATAAAAACCGGATAAGTAGTTCGGGAGCTTGACATCGGTATTATAAATAAACTGATATTTCTGGTCTGTTCCGTTGTAATTGAGGGGTTTCTTCTCCAGGCCCACCAATTTAAGCCTTTCATTGAATGAATTTGTGTATTTCAATTCATATTTTATCAGGTCTAATATACTGATAGACTCAAGTTGTTGCCATTTTATCCCAGACAAGGAAGCTGCATATACCGGAGCATAAGGCTTTTCAATATCCAGAGGGAAAGGTTGTTCCCAATCTTGAAAAAACTTCGTAGGATAACTAAGCTCGACAGTATTCTTATATCTAAAAGTTACGAGATCTTTTTCATTAAATTTTATAGTCCTAAGAAGTACCGGCAATACTAATTGTATGTTAAGTACTCTTCCACAGCCAATATGAAAAAAGTTACTCTGTTGTGAGAATCCGAGGTTTGCATCAATTACAGGATCTACCGGTATATATTCGAATTCTACCTTTTCATTATTGGGTGTAATTATCGATGACAGGTACCATGTCGTTGAAACGGGTAACCTGGATTTTAACCTTTGTGTCGATTGGTCATAATATTCACAAGAATAGTCAATGGCATTTATACCACCGAAGACAAAAGTTATACCTTCCGGACTTACCAGTGAAAATTTATGGAATGTGGGACATTGGGATAATTCATCCTGAGTCCATTTCTCATGCTTGCTCGCTAATAATTTAGCAGCTATCCTTGTCTTATCGTAACTTATAAGCTCATGAGAAATTTTGAATTTCGTTTCGGATTTTACTTTCCAATTTCCTGTATGGTCAAGATAAAATGATCCTGAATAACCAAGAAAATTAAAATTGAATTCATCAGGCTCTATATCTTGATATGCCTTTTTTGCCGTTTGCATAACGGCTTCCATGTCTAATCTATGGGCGCTATCCCACGCCCCGAACTTATATTCATTATTTAGCCCATTATAAGGAAACAGATTAAACCAGTTGTCTGTTAAAAAGTCGGGAGAATGTACAAGTCCTATTCTTTCCTGTTCGTCTTGATATGAATGTTGAATGCGGGTTATACTGCCTCCGCAATGTAAACTCCATCCTAAGCCTACAACTCCCGGATGTATGTTGGGCTTAGCATTATGGATATGGTATTTCAGTCCGATAGGAACTTCCAACTTATCCAGTTTCAGGTCATATAACGGAATTGAGATGTCGGGTACGCCCGTAAATAAACTGACAGGTGTTGAGCCAAAGGTGCCAAGTGAGGCTGCACCGGGAGACTGGTAATTCTCAATACCCTTGTAATAAGCTTTACCCATTGCCATATCAGAATCTGAATATTGTCCATTCATCGTATTAATGGACAACAACATAGAACATATCAAAAATAAGTGTTTCATTTATTTACTTTTTAATAATAATTTCATTTACAAATGCTCCGTTAGCCGTAATCCGTAGCACATAGTTTTTCGGATGCAGGGAAGAACAGTCAATACTCTCGTAATACATGCCTGCCCTTTGTGACTTGGCTTTTACCTTTTTCACCGGCATACCCTCAATTGAATATAACTCGAAAGATACCTTTGCGTCTTCTTTTAGTTCATATTCAAGATTCAGGATAGAGGCTACCGGATTCGGATACATCTTACAGGTCATAATGTCTTCTAATGTGACCGTTTTAGCTGTAGGGTCTTCTGTTTTTTTCTCCGTTTCCTTCCATAGTTCATCCAGCAAGGCTAAATTCTCAGGGTCGGTATCCAGATAAAGATGGTGTTGCGGTGGAAAGAAAAAGGCTGTAGAAAAGATTTCCGTACTATCGGCTATATTGATATTTCTCACCGTCTCAAAGACCGGATAGCGGTAGCCCTTGCTGTACCAGCGGCAGGTCTCAAGGGATTTGCCTTTATTATCAGCTTCATTTGCTGTATAATTTCCTTCTCCGGGTATATCGTAAATAGTCTGTGTCGTCTTAACTCTTAGCACAGGGCTGAGCGTATCACCGGATGGCAGGATTATCTTGCCATAGGCATCGGCAGTGGTAGTCATAGTTCCTTGTGTATGGATATCCACCGTTCCCGAATACAGGCCTTCCGACTTATAGTCGGATGAAACACTCTGCCCGTAGTTCAGGGGGAACCGCATCAGTGTCATCGGGGAAGTGTAGGCCAGTTTTACGGATGGGTTTTCATGACCCAACTGTAACAGGGAATCATTTGTCAGATGGTAGTAATACATGGTATTATGCTCCGTACCTGTTACCAGTCCGTTGTCCGGTACATTCTTCCTGTTATAGCGCATATCCCCTACGATATAGACAGAATCGCCTTCCAATGGCGGCAAGTCATAAGCCAATGTGTATTCATCATTGATGGTATTCAGCTTACTGAAATCCCATACTTTGTTTACCCCGGAATTACCGGGATCGACATACTCGACCTGTTGCTTTATTAACACATCTCCCGAACGGAAGCGGTTATGCGAAGTGTTAAGCTGCCCGCAGACAGGCAATACAAAGCCTACAGACATTAGAAAGATTAATGTTCTTGTTTTCATCGGATTGGGCGTTAATATATTGTTGATGTTTTTATGTATTGAACGTTAAAATTAATTATTTTTTTTAAATAATCAATATGCTATCGGGATATATTTGATAACATGTGGTGTAAAAACGGGGCTTGACTTGACCTCGCATAGATTTAACTAACGGACCCGAAAAATAAAAAAAATATAGTTATAAAAGTAAGCTCCCTGCAATTTTATCTTTTACTAATTGCAGCGTTTTGTTGTATATATCATACACTTTCCTTTTATTACCGTCATGTGGATAATCACACAGAGGGTTTCCATCTATAAGTTTCCATCTGAATATATCCTGGGCCCTTTGCGATAGTCCATAAATATCACAAGCCTCTTTAAACCGTCGTTCTTTCTCCTGAAGCTCCTGCTCCCGTTCCAAATTATCGTCTCTTTCGTCAATTATATTTAGTCGTTGAAAGTCCACATCTATATAAGTACCGGGCTCCTGAACCTCAAGCCCATACTTTTGCCTGAACCGGGCAGTCTTGGAATACACGTTCATCTTTATTATAGAAAGGATATAGTTATCAAGTTCGCTGAATTCATTATTTTTATTCTTCCTCGAAAGCATTCCCTCGACCTTTTCCCGAAAATTATCATCACGTTCAACTCTGTCAAGAAAATCGGTCAGGGAATCATTTAGCAGATCATATTCAAGTCCGTGCATAAAATACACCTTTGAGCATAAAAAGATACAATTATCTAAAAGTCTGCTGTAAGTTTCGGAAATATATTTGTTTATTATATCGGTTGCCATCTGAATAAATATTATATTTGTTAAGCATTGAGGGGTGGTAACCGTGAGGTTGCTGCCTTTTTAATATATCCTGAAAATGAAAAAGGACAGCCTAAGCCGTCCTTCTATCAGTTGATCGTATTGTATTTTATTCTATCCTCATACAAACATAGTGAATATTTACATCGTGAAAGCCTTCGCCCACGTCCAAGTCCTTCAGTTTTATTTTGTACATAAAAACAGGTTGTGTTTGTGTGAAATCTTTTACATGCTCAAGGCTCTTTTTGTAATCGGGGTTTTCTTCTCGCTTTTTGGATATAGCATCCAAATCCTTTTGTTTCATAATAAGATACCCGCAATCCTCCGGATCACGTTCCACACCGTCTCTAAATTTCATAGCTTACTTAGTTGATTGTTTAGACAACAAAGGTAGGCAATAAAGAGGGTGAAGGCTAATAAAGAGGATGAGAGTTATTAACCGTTATTCTTTCTTGAGCTCTTTTAGTTCTTTTTTTATTGACTCGTTTTCTTTTTTCAAATCAATTACATATAAAGTCAGTTCCTCTATCTTTTGTAATAACTTAATTTGCATTTTATTTAGATTTAAGCCATTTTCCTGCATTTCTTCTTCTGACGGAATATCTGGTAGATGCTGATTTTCTTTAACAAAGGCCTCCACTTCGGATAATGTTTTTAAATTATAATCGGGTTTGAAAACAAAATCCGCACCTGTATCTACTTTTATTTCTATCTCTTTAGTCGTTAATTTACCGTCTATAGCGTGGTCACCTTTGCTATGAAGAACTTTAGCCCACTCTCCTTTTCCGTATTTGTCTGTTATTCTAACATACATTTGAAGGGGATTGGTTGCATATTCAAAAGCAATTTGAGCATTATAATATTGTGTGCTTATAACATTGTTTGCATATGTACAATTAATTCCCCACCACCATCGATTATTAGCAAAAGGAGAATCGGAATCTACTTTTCCTAAGATAGAGAAAAAACCTGAGGTATTCATATTTCCCCAACTACTTTTTTCAACAGATTTTAGTTCTTGCCCACTCATAATTAAGAGTGAAGAACATGAGAAAAGACATGCTAATACTATTTTCTTCATTGCATTTTTTTTATTAATTTTTACAAATATAAATATAGCTGTTAATATATTATCTATTTTTAAAAGATTCTCTTACTCTATAGGCTTCCATTCTGTAAAGTTTTCTGCTAACCAATGAATACCATCATGTGATATAGGATTTGACAAATGATATATACCACTACTGCTTTTACAAACTATCTGCTGTCCTATCTTTGGAAGTTCATCCGTTGCGAACTTTCTCCATCTGTTTTGGTGGAGGATGAAGTTTGCGCCAGCTTTGAATACATCCTTTTCATTGTAAACTGAATTGATTTGTTCACAATATTCAATACAGGCTTGTTCTATAAGTTTATTAATATCTGTCATGGGTTAATCTGTTTTTAATGATTCAATTTCTTGATCTATTTTTAGTTTCCGATATTCAAGCCTTTTTATTTTGGCTATTTTGGCGGAATCCGTCAGAATGGTAATGCCATATACAGTCTTAAATAAATCGGGTATTGATATTTTTAAATAGTCTACCAATAAAGTAAGGCTATCCAAATCTAAAGATTGTCTACCTTTCTCAATATTTCCGATTGATGGTCTTGATAGCCCTAGATGCTTTGCGATATCATCCTGTGTATATCCGATTTCCTTTCTTGCTTTTTGTATATATTCGCCTATTTTCATACCTCTATCTTTAAATCGTTTCCTGTTAGTGTAATCTCTAAGTCAATATTGAATATCTTATATAGGTTTTGCAATTGATGTACATATTTAAACTCTTTGAATAGCATATAAATAAAACTCTGCCATTTTTATTTCTAAAGAAAACTTTGCTGTATATTTCATTTCTTATCCTCCTATTTTGAATTAATTATTTTGTTACTTTTGGGGTATTATTGAATTGTTGATTATGAGTCGATCTAAAATCACAAAAAGAGATTTGATATTTCCTATTATAGCTTTTATTGCCGCTATTGCTCTAATAATTATTTATTTTAATTATAGTGACAAAAGAATAGAGGTACATATGAAAGGATATCTATATTTGCCAGATTCTGTTAAAACCGAAGTGAAGGGATTCGTTTTAAAAGAAAAATTCATAAAACAAAAAGGGATTACTCTTATAGACTTATCAAATGGTGGAAAATACATTATACATGATGTTTGGTTTATTAAGCGTGATTATTATATTTATAAACCTGTCGATATAGACTCTATATTTGTCTTTGATAGAAAGAACAAATTAGTCAATCCTAAAGTAAAATACTAAAAGCTTTCGTTCTTCTTTAACCATGACAGTAGGTATTAAAATTGTGGTGTAATAAAGTCCTTTAATTTCTCTATTAAATAGTTAAGTACGACGGTTACTCGAACGTCACTAGGTTATTCATAATACTTTCATTTCTTCTTTACTTGCTTTTACTATCTTATCGATATATAGCCTTACGGCGTTCAGAGTGTTTTTAATCCGGGGCGTATCATACTCCCGTCTCAAATTAGGATCGAGCATATGGTTATACCCCTCGCGGATAGCCCACCAGAAGTTATTCACCAGTTCTTTATCTATCCGGGCTTTTTCTTCCGGAGAGAGTTTCTGTAGTTTCTCCAAGGCTACAACCATATACGAACGCCCATAAGACAGCCGTTCAAACTCTCCGGTAGAATTGTTCTTTAAATAGAATACCGGTTCGGAATGATTATCTGTATAATAGACCGTTGAATAAAAATCGTAGTCATGTTGTATGAATACGGATCTATTGATATCGTATGGAAGTTTTCTCCGGTT
>NZ_DLFW01000041.1:0-103580 GCF_002482385.1 Dysgonomonas sp. UBA7710
GTTGCATTTTTGAGATATGCATGGTAATTTCCATCCTCATAGCCGTATTCGAAATCTATTTTATAAATATTCATTGTTGTTTCTCCCTCTCCCCCTCTCACAAACACCCCATCCCTATTAAACACAATATCCCCGTCAGCTTTTTCTCCGGCACGGATATAATCGCCATCGATATTAAAGACCACATCGCCCGATTTTTTCTCGCCTGCACGTATCAGTTTGCCGTCGATATTAAATACAACGTCACCCGTAGCCTTTTCCCCCGCACGGATATAATTGCCGTCGATATTGAATACCGCATCGCCCGCAGTCGTCTTTCCTGCACGGATAAGGTTGCCGTCAAGGTTAAAGACGATATTTTCCTTTTCCGCAGGCGGGGTTACCGGTGGTTCGGGTTCGGGAATGTAAGGGTTGTTCTTGTCGCCGCAGCCCGCAAATAATAAACAACAGACCAAAAATAAGCCCCCCAGTCCCCGTAGGGGGAGTATAGAGGATATGTGGGCGGGTAGTTTCATATGATTAGCGTTTAGCTGATAGCCGTTAGCTATTAGCATTTTTGTAATACAACTGTTTTTTTAGCCAAAAGCTATTGGCTAAAGGCTAACAGCTTCCTCTTACAAATATAGACTGAATAATTTAACAAAAGTTTAAAACTCTCAAGGGAATTTTTCTTGTGAAGAGTTATTATCAATTTTCAAAAACTTTATCTATATCATAAAACATCTCTAACAACAAAGAAGATATGATAAACAGCATTCTACAAATCTTTCGCCAACAGGCGCAGCAACACAAGACCATCAGGGCCTTTTATTACAATCGCAACTACGAACTCGGCAGCGGTAAGGAAACCCATCCCCTGTTCTGGCTCGAAGACCCGCTGACGGGACGCAATCAGGACAATGTATTCACCAATTCCGTAAACTTCTCCATCCTGTTTCTCCCAACAACCGAGGAGTCGGTGCATCACCTGCAAAACCTGGCTTTCTCTATCGGGCTGAATATTATTGAACGGATAAAGAAAAATCCGGATTATGGTATCAGTATCCGTCCCGACTGGACATACACCACCCTGCGCGACTATTACGACAACAATGCCTGCGGCTGCCGTTTTTCGGTCAATTTCACCCAGATAAATATGCAGAATCTTTGCCTGATAGACGAACAGTTCGGTGCGGACAACCAGTTTGAGGACAAATCTCTTTTACCGGATCTCGATATGTTTCCGGCAAACAATTGTGAAGTATTTGTACAAAAGCTGCCCGATTTCGACATCAAAACCCGTAAATAATGGATACAGCGATTACAAAAGCCATGGAGGCCATCGCGGCCGATGTGTTAAAGCTGTCGCAAACAATACTGTCGGACAGGAATATAGGCACAAATACGAAAACAGGAAAGAACACTCTAAAAAACAGCGCATTGGAAGATAGTGTCAGAGTAGAAATCCGCAAGATGGGCGAATCGGTAGTGATAGAAACCCTGTTCGATAATTATATAAGCTACATCGAACAGGGACGGAAACCCCGTACAGGCAAACAACCTCCGATCGACGCTTTGCGCGACTGGGCTTTATCGCGGGGCATACCCACCGACAACAGTACATTGTTCCTTATCGGCAGGGCTATCTGGCGCGACGGTTACGAAGGACGTCCGGTGCTGGCAACGCTGGAGGAGGAAATAGAAAAGCAATGGGACGACAAATGGGCGGACATGCTTTTTGATACGATAATGGATGAGTTAAATAAATATTTTGAGTAAAACAGTAAAAAACGGTAGAAAATGGAATATACAATAAATGAAACAGCAAAGATAGAGGGGCCGGAAATAGTTTCTTTAGCCGGGAATCCCAATTTTGTAGTATTCGAAAGTGTGATAGGGAAAGATACATCATTAAACAATAAAATTGATTTCAACTTACAGGTTTTGAAAGTAAATGATATAAAGGAAAGTGAAACAGGCTTTGAGTTTATCGATACATTATCCGGGACCACCCACAAATTCACAGGTACAGACGATAAGAATAAAGTCAACAATACGACATTTCATATAAACAGGGAAAGCGCTGCCATTACAACGGAAAACATAAGGAAATGCCTGTTTTCCGATTCTTTCTTCAAAGGGAATTTCCATATATCGATACCACCTATCGTCAATGAAAACGGGATTATAAACGGGACAACGATCAATATAGCAGCGAAAGGTTCCGGTAGGGCGTACACTTTAAAATCGTTTAAACCTGAAAACAGTAAATTTATAAGCATCAATGGAAATTATACCCAATCATACTATACCGATTCCATCCTCAGAGACGATGAAAATTGCGAAATACAGCTCGACATCTACAAAGACATAGATATACTGCCGGGCATAAAGGATCATTCCAGAATGGGAACTTATGCCACTACCCTTTCCAAGTCTTACTTCGGGGAGCCTCTGTGGTTCGATATGAATACGGCGTGGGCTAATACAAATATATATTCAGACAAATTTCTGGAAGGAAATGGCTGGTACAATACAGGTACAATAACCGATTTCCGTTTTGTTGCCAAGCGTTTCAATGGTGTCGACACCGAAACATTCTATTATTCCAACGTACTGTTTGCCCTTACGGGATACGACCGCAATCTCGAAAAAAATAATTTATCGGAATATGTTTATGACCTCAGCCGAAATAATGAGATAGAGCCGTTGACCCGGCAACCCGTGCTTACTCATATCAGGGGGCAAAAACAATATTTCAACTTTATCCTCTCCGATTCCGCTCCCGAAAGCAACGACACACAGTGCAGACTGGGGATACTATACAAAGTCTACACACAAGCCGGCAGTTATCTGGGCTACGAAATTTCAGATGTACAAAACAAAGATAAGTACAACGCCATAAATACCGCATGCCTCGATATAGACAAAGTAGTATCGGACAAATACACAAAAGCAGGCATTGTAAAGGTGTATCTTTGCCGCGATGGGAAGACTGTGAGTAAGCCCATTACCTTTAGAATACTGCCCGGCTGCCTTTATAATGTAAATGATTTTGCATTTCTGAATTCGCTGGGTGGATGGTCTTCTTTCAATTTCGGCGGTACGGAACAGACGGATTTTAAATCGGAAACCACAACTATTCATCGTACCCAGACACCGGGCTATACAACCAGCAGCCGGATAGAATCGGTCTTCAATAAGGATGTAACCGAACAGTTCACTGTACAGACCTTGCCTGTAAGCAGGGAAGTGACCGAATGGCTGAAGGAAATCAGTTCGTCGATAGCTGTTTATGAACTGTCTACAAAGCGGTATGTAGTCGTAGATGAACTGAATGTGAAGCACAATAGTAAAGACGATTTATTTACCTTACAGATGAAATACCATTACTCGGACTCATATAATGCGAGGATAAAATAGGGAGATAAATAATGATGTAATGGGTAGTTGTAAGTTTATGTTCCATTGTTTTACAGATAGCTGCCATCCTTTTTTATTACTTAAAGTTACGGCTCATATCAGCCGCGCCCTCCCGGGCTTGTCCTCACTTTTGGCATTACCCAAAAGTAAGCAAAAGGGACGCAAGCAATCTGTGATTGTGTGTAGTAGAAAACAATTGAACAATTTTATACTACAATAATCGCTTCAACTACTGATTGGTATAAGACATAAACTTATAACTACCGGTTAACATTATTATTCAATTCATTGAAGCTCTATCTCATAATCGATATTCATCCGGTGGATAAAATACGTGTCATGCGAAACGAGTAATACAGTTCCTCCAAAGTCCCTGACTGTCGAGGTAAGTATCTCAACATTGCGAATATCGATATTGTTTGTCGGCTCATCCAGAATAAATACATCGGGCGTATTAGAGGATACCATCAGGCAACTGAGGGCAAGTTTCATTTTTTCACCGCCACTGAGTAAACCGCATTCTTTATCCCACGACCGGTAAGAAAAAAGAAAACGGTTGAGTATCGTCTTTATTTCATGTTCGTGTAACCCTGAACTAAATTGCAGTATTTGTTCATAAACCGTCAGTCCGTTATTAATGATAGAATATTCCTGGTCGAGGTACACATAAGTGAAATCAGCCAGATCCAACATACCCTGTTGAGGTAGCAATTGCCCTGTTATCAGCTTCAGCAAAGTGGTTTTACCCGATCCGTTACTACCTCGAAGCAATATCCGCTCGCCACTCTTTATCTGGAAATTCAAAGAATCCTTCCATAAAGGGTTAGCATCGTAGCTAAAATTTATATCTTTTGCCGAAACCAGTATTTTTCCGGCATGCAGGCCAGATTCACCGAAATCTGTCTTCATCGCTTTTGTATCGGGAAGGGATTTTCGTATTTTACCTATATTTTCTACCAGCGAATCCAGTTTCTGCTCATGCGTCTCTTTCAGTTTAGCAGAGCTGTTCTCTGCCTTGTTTTTAAGCAGATTTATCATAATACGGGGTATTCCTTTATCAGCAGTACCTTTATTATTACGCACATCGCGTTTCTGTTTGCGTTCGGCAGCTTCCCTTGCAGTTTTCCGGGCCAGACGCAACTCTTTTTCCTGTTGTTCCAGCCTCGCCTGTAATGAAACAATTTCCTGCTCTTTTTGGATTTTATAGAATTCGTAATTTCCTGCATAATAAGTAATTCCTTCTTTTTTCAACTCATAGGTTTCCGGTAATAAATTCAGGAGTGCCCTATCGTGGCTGATAATAACCATAGTTTTACGGGATGAGGATATGAAATCATACAATTTAGCCCTATAGTGATAGTCGAGATGGTTTGTTGGTTCATCGAACAGGATCAGTCCCGGTTCATGAACCTCGATACCTGCAAGGAACAGCTTCGTTTTTTCACCTCCGCTGAGGTCATCCAGAGGCGTAGTAAGGGCGATATGCCCCATTCCCCAGTGAGATAATGCAGCCTGGGAGCGCTCTTCTATTGCCCAGTCATCGTTAAGTAAAGAAAAGTTTTGAGGAGAAGTATCATTGTTGAGAATTGCATGCAATGCTTTTAATTTACTATCTATTCGTAACGCCTGGGACACTGTCATCCGGTTGTACTGACCAAAATGCTGTGGTATATAGTATGGGTCTGATGAACAGATTATTTCACCCGAAGAAGGCTTTAAATCACCGTTCAGCAAATGCATCAAAGTCGATTTACCAGAGCCGTTGTCCCCTATCAGAGCTATTTTCTGTCCTTTAGCTACCGAAAAACTGATATCCTGAAAAAGAACTTCTTTATCAGGATGTGTATATGTTAATTGTTGTACCGAAATACACATAATAAATCTAATTTTAAAATATTAAAAACCTGGATACCCCAAGACAGCATAATTACCGTCATAGCAGGGTGCCGGAAATGATATCCGCTTTACAAGCCGGATAGAAGCATTGTATTTGCTTGTTGCTGATTTAAGAATTACATGCTGGTGCAAAAAAATGACTAAAAGACAGATATTAAAATATACTGCATAGTCAATTAAACAATTGAGAAATAAACCTGTATATGGTAAAAGTTTTTTTACATTCTCATCGGAGTGGTTTTATTGTTCGGGGTAAAAGTAGTAAATGTTATCGAGACAGGCAAGATATTTATAATCTTTGTATCAACCGATCACATTCGATTGTGAAAACTTTTCGCTAAAAGTCTTTTGTTTTAACCAAAATATACTATCTTTGCACTCGCTAAAAGCAAAGAGGATGGTCCGGTAGCTCAGCTGGATAGAGCAACAGCCTTCTAAGCTGTGGGTCGTGGGTTCGAATCCCGCTCGGATCACTTTTAGGTCGGAAAGTTGGAGACAATAAACTGACATAAAAGACAAAGACTTCTAAATAATACATTTAGAGGTCTTTTTTATTCCTTCCCCATGACAACGATAGCCATTAAAAAGTAACCTGATGCCAGCAAATCGCTATCTAAAATAACATTCTATAAACCGGTAGTGATTTATTTAGCCGATAGGAAGAACTAAACTATCTGGTGTATAGGTATGAAAGTGGTCTGCTTAGTTCTCCTTCGGCCTAGGGATATATGAAAAAAGTTTAACGTCCTGTTACTTGCAAGTATTCAATCCGTTTCTTTTGGTAATCGGTATAGGATTCAACATACTTATCGCGGTTTTGCTGTAATAAGGTCTGGGCATCCAATACATCGGTGAGTGTTACTGTTCCTACTTTATAGTAGTTAGTATTCAACCTTAGGTTTTCTGTCGATTGTTCGACACCGTCTTTTGCCAGTAAGATCTGTTTATAGGCATTATCCAGTTCATTTTTTACATTCTGCATTTGTAATAGTAACTGCTCTTCTGTATCAATTTTATTGTTTAATGCGATCTGTTCCTGTATCCTCTGTCGTTTGATAGCGTGTGAGCCACCCCACCACCCAGATAAGGGAATACTTACCGAAGCGAAGACAATACCATTACTTCTCCATTTATCAACAATATTTTCGCCGTAGTAAGATGCTCCAAAGGCTACAGTAGGTAAATAATCTCCCCGTTTCATTTTTGTCTGTAATTTAGTAACTTCTATATTCTTGTCGAGTAGCTTACTTTCCATTCTGTCGGCTAAAACGGATTTATGGTCTACATAATAATTCATAGGTGATTCCACATTCTCTATATCCGGTATATTAATCTTAAATTGATCCGCCTCAGCCAAATCTATACCCATTTGCTGACATAAAGACATTTTTACTAATTTGATTCCATTTTCTAAATTAATACGGGCACTTTTCACCTCATTTTTCTTTAATTTCACTTTAAGTACATCATTATGTGTTATCAGCCCTGCTTTATAAGATAATTCCACATCCCTCAGTAAAGTGTCAAGTTGAGTATCTACAATATCCAGAGTATGTTCTTTCTCATATAAAGACAACAGCTGCCAATATAAACTTTCGGTATTTAATAAAACTTCATTTTCTGAAAGTTTAGCCTGAAAACGACTGACCTCTGTACCTAAATCAGCCAGTTTATTTCCGGTTATGATTTTTCCTCCTGCAAAAATGGGCTGTGTCACTGTTATCCCTGTCTGAAAGCCCTTGTCGAGTACGCCTAACGACATTCCGGCAAGGCTCATTGAAACTAACGGATCTTTTGGTAGTATCCCGGTTCCGGATGCACTAATGGATGGAAAATAGTTGGTAAAGGCCTCCTTTTCTAACTGCTGTGCAGCTTGAATTTCGAGTCGGCTGTTTTTTAATTTGCGGTTATTCTCTATCGCAATTCTTTTACAATCTTCCAGTCCATATTGGTCTTGAGCTTTTACCTGTAAAGAGGCGATACATAGTAAAAGCATTATAGTCGTTTGTATATAATATTTTATCATAATTTATCTGTCTGTGGTTTAAGTTGATTATCTGCACTTCTGTAACTGTACCAGTATATCAGAGGTAGCATTGTTAGTATAAGAATCATAGATATCATCGTTCCGAAGCAAATAACCGTACCCATCGGACACCAAAGGGGACTTTTGCTGATAATCATTGGAATAACCCCCATTGATGCAGCGGCAGAAGTTAAAAAGATCGGGCGCATACGGCGCTTTCCGGCTTCTATACAAGCATCCAATACCGAATATCCTTCTTTATACCTTAATTCTTCGATGTAGTCGTACATAATTATGCCATTACGGACAATTATTCCTATCAGGCTGATAACTCCCAGTACTGCTGTTATGCTAAAATCCAGTCCCATAACTTTTAGTCCAAATACAGCGCCGAATATGCTGAGAGAAGTAGAGCCTAATACCAGAACAGCCAATTTTATTTTTCTGAAATGAAATACCAGTATGAAGAAAATAATGAAGACCGATCCCAGTAATCCTTTTGCTATCTTAGGAATAGTCTCGTCGTGGAAATCTTTCACTCCTCCGTAAGATATGCTGATGTTATTGGATAGAGTTTTGTCGGCTTGCATATTACTCACCAATTCCTCAACTTCTGATTGGACTTCACTGACTTTTTCTCCCCGTTTAAGATCTACATAAACCGACAGTGTCCTGATTCCATTACGGTGGGCTATCTGTCCCTCATTCCAATCAGTGGAGACCGTTGCAATCTGGCGTAAGGGTACTGCCGGGGAAACCAATCCGGATACGTATTCATTAGCAACATCTTCTGCCATCGGGTCTTTCTTTTCCCATGCAGATTTAAGAACTACCGGGAGGGAATAATCTCCTTCCCAGACTGTTGTAATAGGCATCCCTCCGAAGCGGGAAGCCAGCCCCAAGCCTAAAATTGTTTCATTTATACCCAATCTGTTGGCCTCAACCGGATCGAGTGAAATATTAATCCCAGGTAACATTTCTTCAAAGTTGGTATATACACGTAGCGGTTCATCCATTTTTTTTAGCGCTATCGTTAGGCTGTCCGCAAAACGTTTCAGATCGCGGATACTATCGCCCGATATTCTCACTTCAATGTCTGCATCGACTCCTAATTGGTAATCCAACTGCTTAAATTTTACGAAGGCATTCGGGTAATGGTAAGCATATTTTGAAGCATACTCATTCAATATATCTTCAGTCTCACTGTTCGATTTAGTGTTCACAATAAATTGAGCAAAATTGGTACCTCCCAGTTTGGGCGCGTATACCGTATGAAAACGGGGTGATCCCATTCCGATAAATGTGGTTACAGAAAGAATCCTGTCATCTTTATGAAGGATTGTTTCCATATCTTTGGCTACAGCTTCCGTTTGCTCCAGAGAGCTGCCTTGTGGTAAATATATTTCAACAGCAAACTGGTTCCGCTCTGCAACAGGCATTAGTTTCAATGGCAAAGTGAAAGCGAATATAATTCCACCCACAACAGAAGCAATTCCTATACAGAGTGTCAGCTTCGGGTACCTGAATACTCTTTCTATGAAGCGGTTATAGCCTGATTGTATTTTGCCTAACAAAGACTTCTTATGGGGCTTATCCGTATTTTGGGCCGTGTCGCTTTTCAATCCTTTTTTGATAAAGAAGTAGAGCAAATATGGAATTAATGTAATCGCAATAAGAAGCGATACTCCTAATGTTATAAAAACTGTCCATGGAAAAGTAATCACAAAGTCGTATAATTGCCCGGTAAAGGTCACCAGGAACGGAAAAAAGGTGATACTGATCGCCAGCGTTGCCGAAAAAATTGCTTTAGCATACCCTTTGGCACTGGATATGGCTGCCTCCTTACGGGAAACACCATGATCCAGATTTTCCAAATAACTATCAACAATCACAATAGAATTATCTACAATCATACCTAAGACGACGACCAGAGCTGCTAAAGTAACCGTATTCAACTCTATACCGAAGGCAAACATTAAGCCTAAAGAGATAAAAATTGTTATTGGTATAGAGGATGCAGCGACTCCGGCTACCCGTAACGGAAGAAGGGTCATTGTAACGAGAATGACGGCAATAATGGCAATTAATAATTCTTTCAGAAAAGTATTTGTTGAAGCATCCACTACTTGTGGCTGATCGGCAATCCTGTTAATATGGATATCATCAGGGATTGTCTTCTCAAAATCCGCGATAACAGCATCCACATCTTTTCCGTATTGAACAATATTATATCCGTTACGCATTTCTGTTGATAAGATCAGACAGTTTTTACCATTATTAGTGGTATAGCTTTCCGGCGATGGGTACTCCCTAACAACGTGTGCTACATCTTTTAAACGGATATGATTACCTTGTATGTCAGAGTAAACAATTTGTTCCTCTATATCTGTTTCCGATTGATAAGGACGGGTAATGTGTATGGGTACCACTATTTCATTATTGTCTACCTTCCCGGAAGCCGTAATGAATCCTTTAGTCAGCAATGTCTGATATAGGCTCAATATATTAATCCCGTAGCTGGCTATTTTCTCTTTTTCTATATAGATACTTAACTGCTCCTTTTGCATACCGTAATGCCGTAGATTGGATACTGATTCTACAGAACGTAATTTGTCTTCCAGGTTCTCCATATAAACTTGAAGTTGTCTGTGATTTTTTGTCTCAGATTCCATTGTTATCAACAAGGCGGAGGTATCGCCAAAATCATCATTTGCAATCAAAGCCATAACTCCAGCCGGTAATTGCATTTTATAAAGTGATAAGCCATGCTTTATCTTCGACCACACCTCATCCTTATTGTTAACATTATCATTAAGCTCCACAAAAACATAGGCTATCCCGTCTTTGGAATAAGAGTAAGTTTTCGACTTTTTTACTTCTTTGAAGGTAAACAGGTAACGTTCCAGCGGTTTGGTCAGTTGTTCTTCTACCTCTGCCGAGGTTGCTCCCGGATATACTCCTACGACAACTCCCTGGCGTATTGTAAATATAGGGAATTCTTGTTTGGGCATTATTTTCAGAGCCACAATGCCGAATACAACCAGTATGCTGATTATTAATATAACGATTTTATTATATTTCATAGCCCAGGCTATGATTCCTTTTTCTTCTTTCATAATCTTTTTCCCTATTATTTTGAGGCTACAATAACTGTAGAGTTAGGACTTATATTCTGATAGCCTTCAGTAATCAAAATATCTCCTTTTTGCAGCCCTTGCTCAATGACTATCGCGTTATTGATTAATTTACCTAAAACAACTTCTCTATATATGGCTTTGTTTTGTGCATCTTTTAACCAGACAAAGTGTTTTCCGGATGCATCTATCTGAACCGATTTTAAAGGGACAATGATCTGTCCTCCACTATTTTCAATCGATTCTTTATTGGATAAGTAGGCTTTGCATACCATCCCCGGCATAATACTAAAATCTTTATTTATGATCTGTACCTTAATGTCATAAGTATGGGATACCGGATGTGCGGATATTCCTTTTTCTACAATCTTCCCTTGAAATACCAGATCATTCAGAGCCGATATTTTAACCGTACATATTTGCCCAAGACTTATGTCTGATATTTCCTTTTCAGGTATTGCAATCTTTATCTTTACTGTATTTATTGT
Organism: Dysgonomonas sp. UBA7710; assembly: GCF_002482385.1. Lineage (GTDB taxonomy): Bacteria > Bacteroidota > Bacteroidia > Bacteroidales > Dysgonomonadaceae > Dysgonomonas. The sequence continues at coordinate 10,947 of NZ_DLFW01000041.1, forward strand.
TACAATATTATAAACAGGAGCTCCGGGAAGTACATTTGCCCCGGCATCGGAATACCGTTTTGCAATAACTCCTGAGAATGGAGCATAAAGGTTACAGTCCGAAAGACTTTTTCGGGCAATCCGTTCAGATGATTGAGCCTGCTCTAATGCGGTTTTAACCTCTATATATTTAATCTCTGGTAAACTGTTATTTTCATGTAATACCGTAAGCCTATTGTATGCATCCTGTGCTTGATTTAGGGTGGCTTTTGCAGCATCATACATACTTTGCAAAGATGTGGTATTTAAACGCGCTAAAAGCTGCCCTTTTTGTACAGGCTGTCCTTCTTGAAAGTATACCTGTTCAATATTACCTGCTGTTTGAAAACTAACGTCTACTACATTTTCACCTTCCACAGAACCAATATACTCTTGTTTATAATTACTATTCTCCGAACTTATCTCCTGCACTTTTACAGGTATTCTGCGTTCTTCGTTTTTATTCTCTTTATTCGCTGAACAAGATATCACTCCGATCAGGAGTAATCCATAGAGACATTGTCTTAAAACCTGTCTTTTCATACCTTACCAATTTGATTCTAACTATTTTTATTATTATATTAAATTCAAGGGCAAAGTTCTGTTTATTCCGATGAAAAGTTTTTATCAAAATTGGGGAAAACATGTTCAAAATCTTGCTTTTTAGATTATCTTCGTATCTCTATTAAGAAATATATTCTAATTCGGATGGCTGTGGATGAAAAGAGATACGCAAAGATATCTTTGGAGGATATTGTAAATCAGAACTCGATACCGGGTATTCAGAATTTCATTATATCGGAAGAGAAAGCGTATATAAAGAATTCTTCCGTCAATTTTCAGAATTCATTTTTCGACCTGAAATATCCGCATGTTTGTGAAGGAATAGGTTTTGCCATTTGTACAAAAGGTAAGGCTAGAATCAGAATTAATCTTCGCGAATATCAATTAGAGTCTAGCTCTATTATTGCATTGCTTCCAAATTATATTATTCAAATACTAGAACAGGATGAGAATCTTGAAATTGAATTTTTAATGTTCTCCTTCGATTTTGTTTCTGATACCAAAATGATTACCGACTCTGATTTTATCGAGAAAATACAACAGGCTCCTTTTCTGAAAATTGATGAAGAAACAGTTATGGACTTATTAGAATTTCATGCTTTCATTGTAAAACAGTATAAAAAAACGAACTATGATGAAGTAATCATGAAAAACTTATTGGTTGCTCTTATCAATAAAGTTCTACTTATTCATCAGGAATCAGAAAAAGGAGCAAATACAGAGTCTTTAACACATAAGGAAAAGATATTTCAACGTTTCTTAGCATTGTTATTCAGATATTATAAAAAAGAGCGAACAATAAAATTTTACGCAGAAAAACTGTTACTGACACCTAGTCATCTTACTAAGGTTATCAGAGAAGCAAGTCAGAAATCCGTTTCGCAATGGATTGATGAAATGGTTATTATGTCAGCTAAAGCTATGCTCAAGAGTTCTGATATGACTGTATCGCAAATAGCAGAGGAACTGAATTTTGCAAATCCTTCTTTTTTCAGCACATATTTCAAAAAAAGAACAGGAGTGACACCTTTGCAATATAAAGAAAGTTAAGGTCGAAATAAATTTTAGATAATAAGGAGAGAATAATTATTCTACATTAAGGTTAAATATTTTTCATATTCAATCTCCTATCATTTTATATATGAAACTTGTATTTATAATTGTATGTCATTCTTATTTTTAATCAAGGATGGGAAAAATTACCTTAGATATTCGTTGATTCTGATATTTTCGCGAATGAAGGACTCAATGGATTAAAGATTGAAGCTATAGCGTGTAAAGTAAAAATCAATAAATCATCATCTTGTAAATATTGATATTTATATGGAATATCTTTTAGATTATTATGAGACTCAAATAAAAAAATGGTTGAAAAGGATAAAGTATGTTCTTTAATTAATCCAGACCGGATTATACTTTCAGATATGATCTTTTTGTTCATTTCCTTTATATTTATTTGATTTTAAAAGAAACCTACTTCCTATAATCTGACCAATCACAGCCAAACCGATAAAAAAAGGAATGGTTATTTTGGGGATGTTGAGACAGATTCGCAAAGGAATTATCACAGGTATCGAAGCATGAATAATCAGCCACCACTTTATGGTCATTTTGCGAAAGCGCATTCTGTATTTTCCGAGAAAAATATTTAAACCGAGGGCTATTATTGCTACTATTAATATATTCACTATTATTAAGGATGGAGTTATTATTTATCGCCAAAGCCAAGATAAAAATATACGGGGATAAGTATATATCCAACCATTATAGAATGGGAATATATCACTGCTATTTTTTGTAAACGAGGAATCCATTTGCCGTTAGTAACTCCCATCGACTGAAACATGCTCCAGAAACCATGTGTTATATGATAGCACAAAGCGACAATCCATATAATATACATGGCTACATACCAGCCGTTAGAGAAAAGTGTTTTTACCAAATCGTAAGGATTCTCCCCCTCATTACCGAGGAAATGCTGTAATTGCATTTTGGCCCAGAAATGGGATAAATGCATAATTAACAGCCCTAGCACGATTAAACCCAGTGCCAACATGTTTTTAGACGCCCATGATATCTGTGTTTTGTTTTTTACTGTATAGTTTATCGGCCTTGCTTTCCTGTTTTGTATAGTCAGTACAATTCCCATTATAATATGTATAACAAATCCAAGAGCTAAAACAGGTACCATAATCTGGATAAAGATATTCTCATCCATAAATCGACAGGCGGCTTCGTAGGTTTCTCTCGAAATTAAAGATGTGAGATTGATAAATAAATGAAGAGTTAAAAACATAATAAGAAACATGCCGCTTATGCTCATCATCAGTTTTCTCCCTATAGATGAGGATTTTATTTTAACCATAGATTTATATATTTGTATCCATTATTCTTTCTACAAAAAGTCTTAAGTCATTCAAGTCTTTATCATTTGGCCGACCTCTATGCAGAAGAGTAAATTGTCCTTTGCAATGAAATTCCCTTTCATCCACCGGTATATTTTGTTTGCTTAGGAGTTCCCTGACCTGAGCGTAAGATGATGGTAATATTGCCGCAGAACTGAAACAGACCACATTTTTCGTCTTAGTATCCAAGGAACGAATAAACTCCTTTACCTTATCATCAATTCCGGTCATATAAACAGCACTTCCTAAAAATAAAATATCAGTATCTTCCGTAATAGGCATATCCAGTGTTTCTGCTTTCGCTCCTGTAGCATCGGAAACTGCCAAAGCCATTTTCTCCATATGCCCTGTCCTTGAAAAATATCTTATTGCTATTTTCATATATTAATGGGATTATTCAGATATGCATCTAACGATTGCTTCTCTGACATAATTATGATAATTATTTATTCAACATTTTTTCAATGTATTTTTCCAGGGACTTCGGATTCTTTATCGGACTGAATCTTTTAATAGTTTGTCCATCCCTGGATATAAGGAACTTCGTGAAATTCCACTTGATTCTTGATCCGAAAAGACCGCCCGCCTTACTCTTCAGGTATTTAAAGATCGGAGAAGCATTTTTCCCATTAACTTCAATCTTTTCCATTATGGGAAATGACACACCATAGTTCATTTCACAAAATGACGCTATTTCTTCATTGCTACCAGGCTCCTGATGTCCAAACTGATCACAGGGAAATCCAATAACAGCCAGACCTTGATCCTTATATTTTTTATATAATTCTTCAAGTCCTTTATACTGGGGCGTAAATCCGCATTTACTGGCCGTGTTTATTATTAAAAGGACTTTACCTTTGAATTGAGTAAAATCCATATCTTTACCTTTGTTGTTTTTTGCCGTGAAATCGTAAATTGTTTTCATTTTGTTTTATATAGACAGTATCCACCCTATTTTCCAATATGCATATAAAGCCGGGAAGCACCTTCCGATGATTTTTCCTAATTTATACTTCGCCTTTTTTAATAGCATACTTCTCATACCAGAGTAAATTCTTATTATTCTTTAACTATGATACAAAGGTAAAAAGTAAAAATTCTGAAATGCTTAAGATTAACTTAGGATCATCTTAAAATTATCTTAAAGGTATGAAAATAAGAAAAGCTCTTATACTATCAGATCAGTTTCTTTGTATAAACGATTATTGTAAAGGTATGGTTAGTCTGGCGATCGTATATCTGTTTATTTCACTATCTATTGTGATCTTTATATTTAGTAGGTTGCAAAAACGTTTCACTATTGGAAGCCCCAGTCCGAAGCCTTTAATTTTAGTTTCCTCAAAAGCATAAGAACGGTAAAACTTATCAAATATGAAGTCCAGCTCTTTTGTCGGGATACCATATCCAGTATTTTTTATCTCAACAATAAGATAACCTTCCTGTTGAAATGTTTGTATGTCGATTTTCCCTGTATTATTGCTGTATTTTACCGCATTTGATATCAGGTTATTAAGTATTGTGGAAAAAGAATATTCGTCTGTATATAATCTTGTTCCCTGCGGCTGAATATTTGTCGTTACTTCTAATTTTTTATTCAGTATGATATCAGTAAAAATACATATACTGTCATTTATCAAATCTTCTATCAGGCAATAATTATAATTTAACGAACTCTTTCCTTCTTCATATCTTGTTAAGATAAGAAGCTGATCAACCATATCATTCATTTTTTCCACCTCCTTGGCACAGGCTTTGATCTTTTCTTTATATTCTTCATCACTCCGGGGTTTACGTAGAAGAACCTCCATTGTTCCTTTTAGTACAGCAAGAGGTGTACGGAATTCGTGTGATGCATAAGAAGTAAAAGACTTTTCTCTTTCTACTGCATATTCAATTCTATCCAGCAGATTATTTATCGTTTCAGAGAGTTCATACAACTCGTCCCGTCTTGTCGGCAAAGGTATTCTTGCACTCAGATTATTATGAGTGATAGAATTAGCTGTATTTATAATATCACGGATCGGTTTTGTTCCGTCCCGCGCGATTCTTCTGGATAGTGTAAACAGAAAAAGAAATACAAAAAAGCAGCCAATAGTACATACCCTCAACAAAATAGTGAATAAATATTTTACATCTTCGATTGTAATCTCTGTACTGGCGCTTAATTTTTGGGAATAGACCTTGAATGTAATGAGGATGACAGTGCATAACACCATTATAAGAAATGCGGTACTTATGATGACATTAAATGCGATACGGTTTTGTAAGGATAACTTTTTCATCTTTCAGTCATTGGCAATGTATCCGATGCCCCGGACGGTCTTAATATTTCCTTTTTCTTTATCTATATTCAATTTCTTTCGTAGAGAGTTCATGAAAACATCTATAACTCCTGTGTCATATTCAAAATTGATATTCCACACTTTTTCTATAATCTCATCCCGTGTACAGGCCCTTCCTTTGTTGCTGATAAGAAACTCAAGCAATGCAAATTCACGTTGTGTAAGCGATATTTCTCTTTCGTGACAGAATACCTGATGAGAGGATTTATTGAGCGATATATTTCCCAGAAGCAGGATCTCGTCTTCATGTCTGTTTCTGAAATGTATTTTAATACGTTCAAGGAGTTCTTCAAACGAAAAGGGTTTCTTTATATAATCATTCGCACCGGATCTCAATCCTTCGATTGTTTCCTTTATGGTATCTTTCGCTGTAAGAAATAGGATCGGGAGTTCTTTATTGTATTTCCGTATTTCTTTACACACATCGATGCCTGACATACCAGGAAGCATCCAATCCAGCAATATTAAATCGGGCTTTGATTGATGGTACCTCTCAATCCCTTTTATGCCATCTGTGGCTGTTTCGATAGTATAGCCCTCTTCTTCAAGACCTTCTTCCAAAAAATTATATATACCGGGCTCGTCTTCTATAATTAATATTTTCATTCATTACTTTTTATATCCAATCTTCTGTATAACAAATTATAAGTGGAGACTTTTATCCATATACAATTTCTGGGGTAAAAATAGGTCATCTAAGATTAGATCTACTTAAGATTGTCTTAATTTTTTAACTTATATAACTCTTCTCAGAACTAAAGGCTTATGAAATAAGATTTAGCCTGAGAAAAGGTGACTATTTTTATATTATTTATTTGTAACTGAACAATTACAAAAATTAATATTGCATAAATATTATTCCATAGTGAATGGGATTTTAATTATATTACAGAACAGAAAATTGAATTTATCCTTTATAGAGAATTTTCTTTATTTTTTATTTTTTGTCGATATTCTGATGGGGACATATTTGTACTTTCTTTGAATCGTCTATTAAAATACGGCATACTATTAAAACCCGATTTGTTAGCTATTTCAGAAACTGTTAAATCAGAATATAATAATAATTTACAAACATTTTCTATTCTTATTTTATTCAGGAATTGAAAAATAGTCATTCGTGTTTTACTTTTAAATGTACGGCATAATGCTGCTGGATTTATATTTGCATATTTCGAAATCTCTTCTAATGTTATTTCATTCTTCATATTGCGATATAAATAATCATACGTTCTTTGTAATGGTCCAGAACCATCACAGAATGTATTTTGAGTGCTGAATTGAACTTCTGAGACTAAATGGCTATATTTGGACCTACCCAATTTATCCAGAATCCGAAGAAGGAGAAGAATTTTTTCGATTCCTTCAACCTTTTGCATATCATCTATTATCTTCTTTATTTTCGTCCCTAACGAAGTATTATTAAAGACGATCCCATACTGGCTTTTGTTGAGAAGATCATTAATGTGTATATAATCAGGAAGTTCATTTATTTTACGGGGAAATATGTCGGGATGAAACTGTAATATATCACTCTCCACAATATTTCCTTCACCGGGCTCTAATTCAAATAACGAAGAACAATGGGGTACATTTTGCCCGACAAAAAGAATGTCCCCTTTCTCAAACTCTACAATATTATCTCCAATCATGCAAAGCCCCTCTCCTTTTGTTATTAAACGGAGTTGATAATCTTCATGTTTATGCTGAACATAAATATAATCTTTATTGCGACCATCCGTCCTTATATATTTTATACTGGTATTTAATCCATATAAGACTTTATTTTTTCGAACAGATCTTTTCTTCATAATACTTCAAGGAATACAAAATAAGTTTTCACTTTGCAAATATAGGCAGTATTATTTATTGTAAAATGAGATTTTAGTACAAAAAATGTCTTATTAAAATAGGAAAAAGTACATATAAAACGATCGGATGGAGCCTATATCTCGAAAATCTATATTGAATCAGATATCCATGAGAGATAAAACATGGAAAAGATGATAAAATAAATGTCAATATAAGATGCTATTTTGCAAATATAGGTAATATTTTGCATTATGTTGTAATGTATCTTTGTAACACATACTAATAAGTATTAACCTTCATACCATTTTTAATTATTTCAAATTCTTTCCTGTTAGCTAAAATGAGCAAACAGTACATTTTCTATTTCATATAAATTACTAACAATCAACATTTTATGGTATTTTAAATTATAAAAATACCTAGTAATTGCGATTGATGTACCGCAACTTTTTATGGTACTTTGCCATCAAATTTTATTTCAAAAAAATATGATGCAATTTTATAGAATGAAAGGAATAATATTACTGGCAATAGTGTATTATTTAGCAGGTTTTCTTTATGCTCAAAATAGCAGTGAGGCTATTATAAAGGGAACTGTAAAGGCCGGTAACACTCCGCTTGAATATTCAACAATATATTTAAACAAAACCAATATAAGTACAAGTTCAAATAAGAAAGGTGAATTTGTATTAAGAGTTCCGCTTGGACAACATCTATTAGGAGTCCGGTATGTAGGATATAAAACTTATGAAAAACGAATAGATGTTGGAGCTGGAAAGGTATTAGTTCTGGACATCAACCTGCAAGAAGAAAACCGATCTTTGGATGAGGTCGTGGTTGAAGCTAAATCGCCAATTCAAATTGTAAAGGAAACTCCTTTTAATGTAGTGGCATTAGATGCTAAATCTTTTTATAATACCACTTTGGATCTGGGGCAGCTTCTGGATAAGGTTTCCGGAATAAAAATCCGGGAAACCGGAGGTGTTGGCTCTAACCTGAACATTACACTGAACGGATTTACCGGAAATAATGTAAAGGTCTTTATGGATGGTGTACCAATGCAGGGATTTGGCTCTGCATTCCAATTAAATAATATACCGGTTGGTTTAGCTGATCGTATTGAAGTTTATAAAGGAGTGGTCCCAATTGAATTTGGATCTGATGCCATGGGCGGCGTCATCAATATTGTGACTAATCAAAACCGCAATTCCTATCTGGACTTTTCCACTTCTTACGGTTCGTTCAATACGCTTAAAACAAACCTTAATTTAGGTTATACGGCAAAATCCGGATTTACAGTGCAAGTTAATGCATATCAGAATTCATCCGACAATGATTATAAAGTTAAAACAGAAGTAAAAAATCTGCAAACAGGAGTGACTCCCTTAGGAGAATACCACTGGGTAAGGCGTTTCAATGATGCTTATCATAATGAAGCCATCGTCGGTAAAATTGGGTTTGTAAAGACAAAATGGGCAGATCGTTTCTTAGTGGGTGCCACTTTTGGGCACGAATATGCAGAAGTGCAACAGGGTTACAGAATGACAACTGTCTTTGGAGAAAAGAAAAAGACAGCCAGCTCCAACCTGTACTCTTTAAACTATGAGAAACGCAACCTCTTACTCAAAGGCCTGAATGTAAAGCTTAATGCCAATTATAATATTTCCAACAATCATAATACCGATACTATCAACAGAAGCTACAATTGGTTTGGAGAATACATTACAAAAAATTCCAAAGGAGAATATGGCAGCCCGACACTGAGTAGATTTAAGAACAAAAATCAATCGGTAACAGCAAACATAGGCTATCGGATTACCCAACAACACTCCCTGATGTTGAACAATGTTTACACCAACTTTAAGCGGTCGAACAAGAATGCGGCGGCAATTGTAGATCCCGACAATCCCCCGGAGCCGGATATCGCACGCAGGAGCAAAAAAAACACGCTGGGACTTTCTTACCGCTATATATCACCAAACGAAAGATGGACGACCAACCTTTTCGGAAAACAATATAATATGGATGTTACTGGTCCTGTAAACACAGGAGATACTTCCCATCCTAATTACATAGAAGAAAACAGTGATTATAGCATTATGGGGTATGGTATAGCTACCACCTATAACTTTAAATATTTGCAACTGAAAGCTTCTTTTGAAAAAGCCTACAGGCTACCGACCGACACTGAACTATTTGGGGACGAAGTCCTGGAATCCGGTAGTGCATCCATTAAGGCTGAAGAATCCTATAATTACAACCTTGGGGCAACATTTAATAAAAATATATCGAAGAACAGCGTTCTGTCCGTAGACGCAAGTATATTTTACAGAGATACCCATGATTTTATCAGAAGATTGGTCGATCAACGTGAAGGAGGAGCAATGAGTGAAAACTGGGGGCACGTAAGGAATATTGGTGTTGATGCTGAAGTACGTTATTCCTATAGAAATAAATTTACAATCGGAGCCAATGCAACCTATCAGGATATGCGGAATTATGAACGATACAGCAGAAGTAACAGCGAGCAACTTTCGGTAACGTATAAAGACCGTATGCCTAATATACCATATTTTTTCGGAAATGCAGATGCGACTTACTACTTCCATGACCTATGGGGTAAAGGGAATACACTTTCCTTAGGTTATACATTCAACTTTATGTATCAGGTCTACCAGAATTGGCCTAGTCTTGGCGACAAAAGCACAAAAGATCAGATACCTACACAACTGTGGAACGACTTTAATGTGACTTATGCTATCCAAAACGGAAGATATAACATTTCGTTTGAAGCAATGGATATCAATAACGAATTGCTGTATGATGTATTTTATAATCAGAAACCGGGAAGAAGATTCTTTGTGAAATTCAGGTATTTTCTTACAAGTAAGAAGAGAAATTAATTATTAATATTTAAATTATAAACAAATGAAATTATTTAAAACAACAATCAAGTGCCTACTTGCAGGAAGTATATTACTAACTGTAAGCAGTTGTAGTGACGATAACAACGACGAACCTACTCCAGATCCGGGAACGGTAACTAAATTTTTTATTGCGGCAACCCAGGATGCTGCAACATATTTTCTTACAACCGACAACTTAGAATCCGGCACAATCACTGTCGTTGGAACAGGTATAGAAGTAACCAACTCGTTTACCCATCTTGTAAACGGTACTAATAATGCTATTACCGCTTTGGCATACAGACAGGGAGATCCGGGTGTTGGTATTTCTTTTAAACTGGACGAAAATGGTAAACTCGTTAAGCTTTCCAATGAATTTTCCCTTAATGATGGATACAACACTGTGGGAGTCTTTGAAAACTATATAGTAGCAGGAAGAAATGCGACCTTGGAAAGTACTGGTGCAACCGGAGCTAACTTCTATTTTGTAGACCAGGCTACAGGTAATGTTGGAGAAAAAGAATTTGACTCCCGGACTCTTAGTCCTGTGACAGCTCCTGTTTTTGCTGGTATTGTAGATCGAGGAGACGGAGAATGGTTTTCTGCTTACACGAAGGAGGCTACTAATGTGGATAGTGTATGGATAGCTGCTTTCGATAAAGATTTCAACCTGAAAAGAGTTTATAAGGATGACCGTATAAGCTATTCAGAAGGACGCTGGAAATCTGCAAGATATCCCCAATTTGCGAATGATGGCAGCGGAAATACTTATGTATTCTCGGGGTCTTATGAGCCCACTTCTACAAAACCCGCCGGTGTCATTCGTATAAACAAGGGAGCTACAACTTTCGATGCTTCATATTATTTTAACATTGAAGAAAAGTCAGAGGGCTACCGTTTCCGAAAAGTATGGCATGCCGGAGAAGATAACTTCTTGTTGGAAATGTACAATACCAGTGGAATCGTAGCTAATGGTTCAGCTGCAACACAGTATGCAATTGTAAACGTGGTAAATAAGTCATTTAACTGGGTTAGAACCGGTTTCCCAACAAAAGATGAAATTACTGCTACCGGATGGCCATTACCATATAACGGAAAAGTGTATTTTCCTGTTGTATCTACAGCAAATCAATACCCCGTTATATATTCTATTGATCCTGCAACCGGATCAGCAAAAGCAGGTGCGGTTATTCAGGCAGCTGGTGTATTAGGAATCGGAATATTACAAAAATAATTTTTATCAACACACACCTTTAATAAATTCTAAGACTGTATAGAACAGTCTTAGAATTTTATCATAAAACAATATTCAAAAATGAAGAAATTTATATTTTCCATCATGCTTTGTGCTACATTAATATCCAATGCACAAGAAAAAAGTCTTCTTACCGACCAGAACTTCTGGAAATCGAATCCTACCCTTACCGAAGTAAAGGCAGAAGTCTCTAAAGGTTTTGATTTCGAAAACGTTGAAGGATCAAATGATCCGGTATTTCAGGCAATCAATAATAATGCAAGCCTTGATGTTATAAAATATCTGATAGACCAACCGGGCGTTAATCTTTCACGAACCATTCACGAAGGTAGAATATACCTGCACACTTCTGTGAGCAAAGGCCTTCCGGAAATAACAGATTATCTTATAAAAAAAGGCTCAGACATCAATTTCATAGATGCAAACGGACATACTGCCGCTACATTTTCCGGATTTAACGGGACTTTGAAAGTAGATGTTCTTGATGTATTGATAAAAAACGGATTAGACCCGCTTAAAGAATACGAAACCAAAGACAATGCCGATTTATTGCTTTTATCTATAGGGTATGATAAAGATTTTCAAATCACAGATTATTTGTTGAAGAACGGAGCTTCTCTTTCTTCCACAGATAAAAATGGCAATGGTATATTCTTTTATGCATCGAGAATAGGGAATGTAGATATCCTTAAAGAACTCGTTAAAAGAGGAGTAAAATATGACGACACCGCACTTATTGCAGCAGCCCAAGGAACATATCGTTCAGCAAATAAAGCGGATACTTATCAATATCTGGTAGACGGACTGAAGCTAAACCCGAAAGCAACAACTCCGCAAGGACAAACATTATTACATTTGGTAACTAAAAAAAATCAAAATCAGGATGAAGTTATAGCTTATCTCTTATCTAAAGGTGTTGACGCTTCAATAGTAGATAAAGAAGGAAATACAGCATTCATTAATGCAGCCGGAGGAAAAAGTATAGAAGCCGTAAAAGTCCTGTTCCCATTTGTAAAAGACATTAATGCCAAAAACAACGATGATGAAACGGCATTGCTCAATGCTGTAAAAAGCTCTACCGGAGAGGTTGTGGAATTTCTTATCCGGAACGGTGCTGACATATATGCAACTGATAAAGACGGAAATGGAGCAGTATATTTATTGGTAGATTCTTATCGTGCGCCACGGGGAAGAGGTGGTTTCGGAGGCGCTCCACAAGCAGGAAATACTCAAGGCCGGGCACCGCAAGGACAGGCAAATCCCGCAGTGCAACAACAGGATGATTTCGCTATAAAATTGAATGCTTTACAAGCAAAAGGTTTAGATTTTACGAAAACATTTAAAGACGGGAAAACCGTTTTCCATGTTGCCGCCGATAAAGGAGATGTGAATATTCTAAAAAAGCTTGCCGGTGTTAAAGCTGACATAAATGCTCAAGACAAAGATGGAAATACCGCTCTGCACAAAGCAGCCCTTGTTGCAAAAAATGATGAGGCTCTTAAATACCTGGTTTCTTTGGGGGCGGACAAATCTATCAGGACAGAATTCGGTGAAACGGCTTACGATCTTGCAAAAGAAAATGAAATCCTAGCAAAAAATAATGTCTCAATAGAGTTTTTAAAATAAGAATATGAAGATTTTAAAGAATAGTTTATTACTTATTGCAGCTATTGCGTTCTGCTCTCTTCAAGTGAGTGCACAGAGCAGCAAATACAAGCTAATGCTTCAGATGACTAATTACCAAGGTGAAAAAGCATATCTTGTAGTCTCGCTTATCAATGCTAAAGGAGAATATGAAAAAACTTTAAGCGTACTCGGACCAGATAAAAAATGGTATAATAGTTTGGAAGAATGGCATAAGGCTCAGACTAAGAAAGCCGAACAGTTAAGCGCAATTACCGGAGCATCCATTGCAGGAGGAGAACGAAGTATCACAACAATTACCCTTGATGATTCGAAATTCGATAAAGGATATAAAATCCGTATTGAATCTTCTGTTGAAAACCAGAAATATTATATGGAAGATGCCGTGATTCCTTTAACTAAAGGCGGATTCTCTGAAAGAGTAGAAGGTAAGGGATATGTCCGGTATGTAAAACTCAATAAAACCCAATAATTTATTTATGGTTTCATCCGTTTTTCGGATATCGCATCTTATATTGGCGGCTATTTCGTCCATCTTTCTTCTGATAGCAGCAGCTACAGGAGTAATCCTTGCAATAGATGTAGCTACAGAAAAAGCAACGTATCCATATAAGGTTCAAAACTTTGACGATATTACTCTTGCGCAATCCCTTTCGGTGTTGCGCAAGGTTTATCCTGAAATTACCGGAATCAGTAGTGACAAAAACCAATTCGTAACGTTGGAAGGCTTCGATGAAGAAGGTAATAGCATGAAAGCCATCATTGACCCCAACAATGGGGAAATATTAGGAGAGCCTTTTCAGAAGAGTGAATTTATCAATCAGGTTACGACGCTGCATCGTTCACTTTTTCTCCATGATGCGGGGCGTTTTATGGTCGGTATTGTTTCATTCTTATTTCTGTTGATTACTGTTTCAGGGATCATTCTTATCATCAAAAGACAAAAAGGTATCCGCCATTTTTTCTCAAAGATTAATAAAGATTATCTTCCTCAATATTTGCATGTAGTTCTTGGACGCTTGTTACTGATTCCGGTTCTATTGATCTCACTTACCGGAAGCTATCTGTTTATGAAACGCTTCAAGCTCATTCCCGAACAGAAGAACATTGAAACATCTTATCAGATTCAAGCCCCGGAAGAAAAGAAAGATATTGAGGAATTTCCGGTATTTAAAAATATACTGTTAAGCAATATCGAAAGAATAGAATTTCCTTTTGATACTAATGACTCTCAAGATGTTTTTATACTCAGGCTTAAAGACAGGGAATTAGAGATCAATCAGTTCTCGGGAGAAATTACGAAGGAGGTTCGTTATCCGTATTCCGTTTTACTGGCAAATCTGAGCTTGGATCTTCATACCGGGCGGGCAAATATCTGGTTGGCTTTGATATTAGGTATCACCTCATTCGGTATTATAATATTTATATATACGGGATTTAAAATAACATTCAGACGAGTTTTTACTAAAAGCAGCAATAAATATAAAGTAAGCGAAGCCGAATATATCCTTTTGGTCGGTTCGGAGAATGGGACAACTATGACCTTTGCCAATAAAATACAAAAGCAGTTAATCGCTAACAAAAAGAAAGTATTTGTAGCTTATCTTAACCAATATCAGGAGTTTCCGAAAGCAAAGCATCTTTTGATCTTCACGTCTACCTATGGTCAGGGAGATACTCCTGCAAATGCACAGAAGTTCGAATTTCTTTTAAATAAATACCCGCAAAAGCAAAATATTCAGTTTTCAGTCGTTGGGTTTGGCTCTAAAAAATATAAAAAATTTTGCGGTTTTGCGGAAAAAGTCGATACACTCTTGGGATCACAACCACAGTTTTTTCGTTTTGTTGATATTTTTATGATAAATAATCGCTCTGTTGAAGAATTCGGGAAATGGGAGAAAAGTTGGAGTGAAAAAACCGGAATTACTATATAAATGAAATCTTCCTTAAATAAAATTTTCAGTTTTGTAAGTTTCCTTCTTTTGGCAGCAAATATGCTTTGCGCTCAAATCCAGATGCACAAAGATACGTTATTGATGGGAAGCCGTTTCGACATTACCATTGTAGATAAAGACTCTGCTTCTGCAGAAAAAAACATCGAAAAAGTAATTTCCGAAATTTCAAGAATTGAAAATCTTATTTCTGAATGGCGGCCGGATACACAAATTTCCGAAGTCAATAGGAACGCAGGAATCCGTCCTGTAAAAGTAGATAAAGAGGTCTTTGAACTTACTAAAAGAGCTCTTTATTTTTCTAAAATGACTGACGGTGCTTTTGACATCAGTATTGCAGCAATGGACAGAATCTGGAAGTTTGACGGCTCTATGGAAGAAATGCCTTCAGTAGAAGCCATCAAAAAATCCATAGAAAAAGTCGGTTATCAGAATATTGAACTGGATAGTATTCATTCTACTATTTTTCTTAAACTTCCGGGTATGAAAATTGGTTTCGGTGCCACAGGAAAAGGATATGCCGCAGAAAAAGGTAAACAGTTGATGTTATCTCTTGGTATTAATTCGGGAATTGTAAATGCATCGGGAGACATGGCGGTATGGGGAACCCAATCGGATGGTAAACCATGGAAAATAGGGATTGCAAGTCCGTTTAAATCGGGAGAAATACTCAAAGTTTTATCCTCAAAAGATAGTACATCGGTTGTAACTTCGGGTGATTATCAAAGATTTGTGGAATTTGACGGAAAGTATTACTCCCATATCATCAACCCCAAAACAGGATTCCCCGCAAATGGCCTCAGGAGTGTTACCGTCATTGGTCCCAATGCCGAAACAGCCAATGGAATCAGTACCTCTATTATGGTTTTGGGAAAAGAAAAAGGTTTGAAGTTTATCAAAAAGTTTCCGGATTACTCGTGTCTTCTCATCACTGATAAAGACAACGTGATATGTACCGATATTCAGAATATCTTAAAACATAAAAACAGACATAAAAAGACAAAAACTTCTAAATAATACATTTAGAGGTCTTTTTAATTCCTTTCCTATGACAAATAGAAAGTGACACAATCAAATAAATCTAAAAATGCATCTTTGATTTTATTTTCAGTTAAGGTAGATCTTTTATTCTCTCCCACGGACATAACTCACCATTGAAATTAATTATTTTAATGCCAGATAAAAAGGACTGCCGGATTGTCTCTAGCAGTCCTTTTCAACCTATATACATTGACACTTGATACTCCATCTGTAATTTGAGGGAGTAATTTTGTCCGGATAAATGAAATAAGAAAGTTTCGCAACGGCCTTATTTCTTTGCTATGTCAATTAGCTTGATAAGATTAGTAAATTACTAATCTTTTAAAGTCTAAAAGCTGTAGGACTTAAATTATTTATTCAGTTTCCATGTATTATTTAAATGTTTTACAGCTTATAATTTCCTGATTTTACATATCAAATTCACGGGTAAAATAAATTCCGGCAGTAAAACGGGTATCAATCTGACTTGTACCTGTAGCACTCGCTTTATATTCCTGTATAGATGAAGGGTTGCCTCCTCTTAAACGGCCTACTCCGTTTACTGTAGCATAAACACCCCAATTACCAACATATCCGAAATAGACATCACCTGTTCTTTGGTCTACAGCTAAGTCTCCATAAATAATCTGGGCGTTCGGATCAATTCCGCCAGGCACTGTGTAAAGGGTACTTAGTGTACCTGCTGTAGTTGATGTTATTGCATACTTAAATATTTGTGTCGGGTTCCAGCCATTACTTCTAAAGTAAATGACATCCTGTGTTCCTCCAGCATAGCAACTCAATCCGACAGATGGAATAAGCAAACCTGAGTTGAAAGACGAGTTGATTGTATATGATGCATCTATAGTAGTTCCTGATATTTTATATAAAATAGCCTGACTGTTTGAAACGATGCTCAATGCATATATATACTGATCGGCATTGCTATTACGCCGTACAGCGACCAATCCCGCAACTTTTCCCGAAACGCTTATGCTTGACACCGCATTTGTAGAGGTATTGATTCTGTATACAGTACCTTGCTCCGAACCTACATATAAATATTTCACGCCATTGTTTTTCACCATTGCCATACGTATGCGTGAAGGTTTTGTTATTCCACTTATAGAAGTTGGTGTTGTGGACGTAGTAGTTTCGTTAGCGATAACGACACCACTATTGGTCCTTATATAAATAGAATTTCCATTTACAGCCAGATGGGTAGGTGTTGCCCCACTTCCAGACCAGCTGGTTGGGAAATAATTACCCGGATTAAAACTGTCTATCTTCGTTAACTCATTATTTAGTCTCAAAATATGTGTGGTTTCTCCCGGCTTGAATGAATCACCATTCTGAGAAACAATATACATTTTATTATTGGCTATAAATAAATCCTGAGATACATTACCCATAGCACCTGAGGCAGGGCTTCCATAGACCCAGTTCTGAGATGGATAAGTAGAAGAGGAGCCAGAAGCGTCAATATAAGAAAGCGTTCCGTTCTCAGTTGTCATATTGCCTTCCGACAGCACAAAAACACCATTTGTATTTGCCAGATAGTCATATCCGGCAACAGCACTTTTTAAATTACCTGTATTTACTCCATTTTCACCTGGCAGAGAGAATTCTTCATCTTGCTGACAACCTGTAAACAAAATCACAGACAGTGTAAATAACCAACCGATTTTTCTAAATAAATGTTTCATAATGTAATTTTTTTAATGTTATATATAAGCTGTAAAACACTTTTCTTATATCTCCGGCTTTATACATCGAAATATCAACCTGCTCTATTAAATCTTTTGACCTCATTTAATATCTGTTTTCTCTTCAAGGCGTCGTATGCATCGTATATTAAACCCTTTTCCCCTATTGTCTAAAATAACAACAGGATACTCTCCCATTATTCGTGACATGTAGCTTCTTTCATCCCAACTGAGATGAAAGGCGGTGGCAGTCCAAAGTGATGCCGAACGCTCATGCTTCCATAATTCTCCATCTACAATACATCCCGTCTCAGGGAAGAACCCAAGTGCAGGAGATTCACAATCCAGACTATTTTGGGGATTAGTACGTACAAATTGATTCTCCGGTTCTATTACGTACCAAGGGGAAAATTCAACCCGCCATCCGGGAGCCTCTTCTTGCTCCTTTGACATCGCTGGAATCCTCCAACCCTCCGGACAGGGGTCGTAGATGGATTTCTTATTGCTTATAGAACCCCATAAGTCGTGGTTATGTATACCTTCATTATAACTATACCATTCTCCTCCGCTACGCCCTCTTTGATTGATATATTCATCTGGAAACTCGATGGAATAGGCCAAATTATTTTCACGGTATTCAGCCGGAAGGTCGAATAGCGTTTCCGGGAAATAATTGGGTGGAGCAAACCCCGGCATCGGGTCCTTTTTCCCCCATTGATAATACATGCCATGAGTTTCTTTACCTTTGGTTTTGTCGGCACTGTTGGCTCCCAGATTGCGATCCATAAAGATATTGTCTCCGGTATTGTTTTTATACCGGTATAGCTTACCTCCGTCTACTATATTAGGGCCCGTTTTAAGGTTGTTGGATTGCAAATCTTTATCCGGATTGTAATCCGTAACCCAGAGATGCCAGCTCCAGCGTATTTCGCCATCTACTGTGAGAGCAATTACTGCATTCCCCTTTGATCCCGGTTTTGATTTTACATTGATTGCCGCTCTATTTATGTCTTCGTAACCGGTAATCTCCAGATATTCGCTGTCAATCAAGTCATTTGGTATAGCCCATATTAAAATTGTACCCAGGTCACCATTTGGAGAAAATTTTTTCCCGAAAAGTGTTTGGTTTTGCTCCCATACGGCAAAAGCCTTTGCAACGGGTATGGAAGTAGTTTCTCCCGGTTTTATCATTATACAGTTAGCCGTGGCTAGTGCTGCCTCAGGGTCTGAAACGACACGGATATAATCACTATTATTGTTATCATTATCATCTTTTCCTTCCTGACTCTCTTTTATCTCCAGATCTTCACGCAAAGAATCGTCCCGGCAGGAAACTGTCAAGAGCAGGACGCTTATAGAAAGCAGGAATAATAGCTGTCGTAAGAATCGGTTCATTGGCTTTATATTATAAGAAGATATCCATTTTTCATAGATGAATATATACCGAAGGATGTTTAAAAAGACAGGTACTCCACGATTGAGCATCTGTTTATACTCTCATCTTATGATTTTATTTTCAATAAAGAAAAAGAACTATTCAATAATCTTATCTGACCGACTGAGCTTCTGATGTTGTAATCTCCACAGTTTGTAAATGTAAGTCTTCGATCGACGTCACTTGGTAACGGTATTCTCCCATCATCGGCCTCATACCCTGAATAGCATTAACAACCTTTATAAAATCGACACCCGGCAAATGTACCTTGTTTCCCTTTGCATCTATAGCCCAGTCAATGTCAATAGCCGCCTGTTTACTGCCGTTCGGTTGGTTAGCAGCATAACCCCAGGCAAACGGTAAGGCCGGTTTAAAATCGTTGTCTTCGTCTATATTCGGCTTCAATTGTCTACCGGTAAGAGTATATGTTGGCCCGGTAATCCAGAAAGGAACCTCAACTTCAGCCATTAAGCTACCCCAAAAGTATGAATCGGTCACATATCCGGTTTTACCATCCTGTGTAGTCCAGGCATAGCCATCTTCAGTCTTCGTAGTTTGATAAGTATAAGACTGTATTCCAAGGTCATTCACACCTCCATATTCACTTCCTTCGATCTCATACCATTCATCATCATCCGGCATCCCGTTTTTGTTTGCATCATATGCCACCCAGATAACAGAAGGAGAAATGTTGCTACCTCCATACTTAGTGGTAAAGTCACAAAATCCCGCTTTGTTCATAATAGTATGGTCGAAACCCACAACCATATATCCGCCAAACGCACCCATATACACATTACCGCTACCAGTCTTAATCTGTTCATAAACAGCTGTGAGGGCTTTTTCCTTAGTATCACCAAGTACCTTGATTGTTTGTCCGGGAGCAGGAACAAAATCAAAGACCCTATTAGGAAAAGCAACAAAGGCTTTTTCCGGTTCAATTACTGTAATCACAGTGCTCACTTCCAGCGTTTTATCATTTGGTAAAGTAGCTTTTAAACTCAGCTTATATTCACCTGCGGCAAGTGTAATGAAGTCATAATTTACTTCTGTCGAAATTACAGTCTTTTCGCCACCAAATTCCTGAGTCCATTCGAATGTTGCACCGTCCAAATCTATCACTTCCGGACGCAATTCTAATACCTTACTTATTGATACATCAAATCCGGAAGCCAGCCCCAGAAATGTATTCTCAGCCGGAATAGCCTTGTCCAAGATATACAAGGTACTGTTTCCTACGGTTATATGTGTTCCTATAGGTGTATTATTCAGAGAAACAATCCCTTCGGCAGTTTTCACAATAAGTTCAGTTCCGTTTAGGCTTTTTACTTTTCCTGCTTCTGTAAGAGCTGAAGGGGTATAAGCTTTTTCCAAAATATGCCTTTTTAAGATATCAGCAGTTATGCCTCCTTCTTCTGCATTATTCTTTATAGCAAGGACCGTGAAATTTGTAGCCGCAGAGGAAGATAGGTCTATAGACCGGAAAGCTTCTGTGAATTGTGATAATTCCGGATCAGACTCTAAAGCCGCTAAAATTAATTTCTGTTGGTTTTCAGCAGGTGTAGGTTCTTCTTTATCAGAATCGGAACAAGCCCCCAGACCGACAATCAGCAGGGATACTATTAATGTTTTTAAAATCAGGTTTATTCTTTTCATAGCTTTTTAAAATAAATTATTTAGTGATTACAATCTTCCAACATTTCTTTTTCCTAGCCTCGTTTTATTCGAGGAGGATATGATGACGTCAATATTTCCTCCCTACGTGTAAGCTTTTTGCGCCATATATTTCGGTAGAGGTTTCTCCAAGCCAACCGCAATATTGATTGACTCCTGTATACACCCTGATAAAATCGACTCCGGGAAGCCTCACTTTATTCCCTTTCTTGTCCACAGCCCAATCAATATCGAACGAACACAGCTTGTTTCCATTCTTATCTTCTGCCGAATTAGGATGATTATCCACATAACCCCAATCATAGGCTTGCTGAATGTATTGAGTCGATGATCCACCTTCTATTACATAATAGTTATCAGCTAGTTTAGTCCCTTTAAACGTAATTGTTTTGTTTTCTACCCATAAAGGCCAGTAGCTTTGGTCGTGATAGATATTTTTGCTTACATAGCCATAATCTTTTTGGCTACTTTCCCATCTGATATATGTTGTATCATTTAGATATACATATTCATTGTCCGGTGTTGGAATTTTATCCGGATCGGGTTTGAAGTAAGCGATTTCATACTCCTTGATTGTTTCTTTCTTATAATACTCACTGCCTGCCAGTTCGTACCAATCATCGTCGGGAATCCCATTCATATTGGCATCGAACGAAACCATAACGATTCCCGGCTCGTTACTTCCTCCTTTAGCCTCTCCCGAAGAATAAAATGAATTGCCGTAAACTTCAAAATCCCGCTGCCCTTTTATGTTCATTACGGTATGATCGAATCCAAAAGTTATGTAACCTCCATAAGCGCCAAGACTGACTCCTATCGTACTTACAGCAGAGAGGTTTTCCTCTGCTTTCCTGCGCATTGTTTCTTCTGTATCGCCAGGTTCATACTCAGGCATTTTATTCACAAATTGTCCGGGAGCAGGGACGTATTCATACACTTTAGTAATTCCTTGCCTGTATTCTACTTGTTCCTCAATGACTACAAATGTTATTTCCTCCCTCATATAATTTAGAGGATCAATGATTTCGAACCGCATTTTATATGTGCCCGGTTTTTCTTTCAAAAAAATGTAATCTTTCTCTGTTGAAACCAATGAATCTCTTCCATCGGGCAATACTTCTACCCATTTGTAGCCCTGGCCGGTAAATGCCGGAATAAGCTTTTCTTTTTGCATCCGGGGAAGAATATACATATCCTGAATTCCCAGACTCATGGTCGGATCTTCTGTCTGACAAGCTGAAAACATAATTGTGAAAAACACAATTGCTGTATACCGTATTTTGTATCTTTTCATTATTCGGATTCTTCTGTTACGTTATAAAATGCCATATGAGCCGGTATATCTCCCGTCCGCACACTCCATCTTTTTTTCCCATCGGGGCTATAACAGTGCAAAACCCCGCTGGATACATAGTTTTTAGCATCGGTTACAAATATCTCACTGGTTACCGGATGAATAGCTATACCATATGGAACTGTGATTTCATTCTCGGTACCATCGGTAATAAAGTTGCTGCTAACCAGTTCCTTTTTATTTACATCAATGATACCATATGTTACAGTATTCTTCTGTGTTTCGAAATTGAATTCAACACTGTACACATATAGTGAATCTCCTTTAAGAGCCATATTTGTACATGGGATGTTCATTGTTTTCTCCACCTCGTAAGACCATGGACTCTTGTCCGTTTTTTTCAGTACATACAGGTTAGAACCTATCGACTTATAGTCGCCACGGGAAGACACCCATATTTTACCATTCTTATCGATTTTCAACCGGTGCAGATTTATTGCGACTGGTATCTGTGCTACTTGCTTATATCGATTGATATCTATTATGGATATGGTATTGTCATAGTTAGGTGCGCGGTATCCACCTGAATTAGCGACAAATATCAATCCGTCGCGGATTTCCAGTTCTTCCGGCTGGAAACCGACTACCGCTTTTGAAACAATCCGGTTTGTCCGTAAGTCGATGCGATAAACAGCACCCTGAGGCGCAGCCGGATCTATCAGTACCGGAGCCACATATGATGTTACATAAGCGTAATTTCCATAAAAGCGAATATATCTGCAATTGGGAATTTCAAATTGCATAATTCTTACTCCTGTAGCAGCATCCATGACTTCTACTTTATGAGAGCAGTTTATCACAGCATATAAGCGTCCGCGATATACCTGGATATCGTTGCCTACATCGCCTAATTCCTTAACGACTGTAGGGTTTTTCTCCGGATAGATATTCCGGTTATAGATTCCCGTTCTGAAATCTACAACATCTATACTGGCTTTGTTGCTTCCCATATTACCTTCATTGAGCAGGTACATACGCGCCGGATTTGCTTCCATATTTTCCGGAATCGGCAACAAGTCATACTCTGTTGGGAGTACCAACTCATCTTCCCTGCAACCGGAAAGAGGCAATAGCAGAATAAAGCATATTATGTAAACAAAGTGTCTCATCTTCCTATAATTCTATACTCACCGATAAACGGTAATTCCTTAGAGGCATCGGATAATTCAGTATTACATCATAATTCTGATTCATGACATTATTTACCTCACACGAAACTTTCATCAGATTTTTTTTCAACATGAATACTCTGGCCAGTGATAAATCATGCGTGTACCATGGTTGGGTATAATTATATCTGATATTTTCCTGTTGATTATACCTTTCACCCACATAAATGAAACTGTAATTGAAAGACCAGCCACGCCAATCTGCTCCGGCAATAAACGAACCGCTATGCCAGGGAATATATGGGATCTGATCTCCGTAATAAGTATCAGCCGGATTGGTAAAGTCCTGTGCTTTCTGGTAGGTATATTGTAGCTTTGAATTTATCTGTACCTGCTCTATTTGAAAACTATTGATTGCAGAGACATCTATCCCTTTAATTTCAACCTTTCCCAGATTTAGCATTGTCCAGCGAAACTGTTGCCCTTTAGGATAAGCTATTATCTTATCTGTTATCTCATTATAATAAGCATCTACCTGGATGTTGAGACGACGGTAAATCCCGCGATTAAATTCTTTTGTATAATTTATCCCAAGATTATACTGGGTTGCATATTCCGGTTTCAGATTGGCATTGCCCATATCTGTATAGTAGAGGTCGTTAAATGTAGGCATACGGAATATCTTTTTGTAAAATGCCTGAAGCCAAAGAGATTCGTTTCTTAGTATTTTATATGCAGCAAACACAGCAGGGGTAGCCTCGTTCTTATCCGGTGCTTTAGAATATCGTTCTACTGATTCGTGAACAAATGTACCCAGAATACTGGCTTGAATCTTGAATCGGTCACTATTATATGATGTAGCCAAAGAGCCCCAATGAGTATAGCGTGTCGGGAATGGAAAATCTTTAAGGTCTGCATCAAGTATATTCCACTGGAAGTCATAAGATGCCGAGATATCCAAGTTTTTCATCAGGTTATAGACGTTTGCGGATGAAAAATAAATCTCTTTTTGTTTATATATATTATCAATAGTAACCAGCCTATAGTCATTATTTACATAATGGGTCTTGTCTACTGCATATTTAGCATTAATACGGGTTCTGTAACGTTTTGTCACATCCATTTCCAAAGAACCTTGCAGGAAAGAATTTACATCCCAAAGCCGTTCACCGTTGCGCCATACATTGTTTACGATTGCCCCGGGAACGCCTCTCTCCGAGTTATAATTATAAGCATGTATTTTCCATTTCCCGTTTTGCTTCCGTAATTTCCCGTCAAGACTAGCCTCTAAACGTGTAGCATTTATATCTCCGTTCTTGCGAACAGCTGTTGTGTCATATGCAACTTCACCCAAGGGGTTCAGACGCCGGTAACGAAACTTATATTTGCCTGAAGCGTTGGTCCATTCTCCATTAAATGATACACTGAGATCTTCATTGATTTTTTGTTCCATCAATATAGCCGGATTGAGTAATCCAAATGATCCGGCACGGAGAGACGCTCGGAAATTACTTGTTTTGCCCTCTTCGAACCTTGGAGTGCGGGTTTGCAGATATATTGTACCGGCGGAACCAAAATCCCGTGCCGATTGGAATACATTACTCTTCTGTCCATTATATAGCGAAATCTCTTCTATATTCTCAAGTGAGAACTTGCCCAAATCTACTTGTCCGTTTTGCGCATTACCCAGCTGTATCCCATTATAAAATACGCCCATATGGTTTGTCCCCATACTGCGGATGTTTATGGTTTTCAACCCGCCTACACCACCATAATCTTTCAGCTGGACTCCTGAAAAATAGCGTATTGCATCTGCAACCGAAAGAGCATTGAGCCGTTCAATATCCTTAATAGTCATTACCTGGGCAGGAATAACCTCTTTGTTTATTATCTTTCCTACAACAATGATATCCTTTAACTGATATACAGAATCTGTAATGCTTTTTCCCCGGGTTATAAGAGAATCAGTTTTATTGATTACAATATTTTTAGGTTTTAATTCCTGTGCCTGAATGGAGCAAGAGAAAATGATGCATACCCCCACCATGAAGGATATAAAAACTGATTGTCCGGAGTTTCTCAAAGTACGAGTACAATAATACATCTTTTAGCTGATTGAAAAATTATCCAATAGCTCACAGAAAATAAAACAATTGAAGATTAATTGATAAAAAATCTAAATGTCCGAAACACCAGGCAAATTTTCAAAACTGATTGATTTCTCATCGGCGTCTTCAGCTCCACTTCCCGAAAGCTTTAAAACTAATCAATCTTGGCAGGTTTTCTGACTTGCTCCATCTTTGAATCGTCCTTCCCATTCTTATTCGAACAGTGGATTTAAGTATTGTTCAAAGATTTCTGGCGGAGCTTACAGCAGCGGGTACTGTTCAGGATTTACACCTGATTCCCTTTTTCATTTTTCCGTGGATCGGAAGCATGACACCAAAATCCAGACAAAGGTATTAATCTTTTTTAATAAAAGATCAAGTTTCCAATAAGTTATTTAAGAATATTTTAATCTGATATATATTATTGTTCAGCATCCATCCGATGATGGGTGCTGAACATGGTACATAACAACAATGAAGTAAAACGTTCTTCATACTATACTTCAAATCTTAATTCTTCATCCATATCAAAATCATCATCATGTAAATGTACGACTTCCAATGTCTTTTCATAATTAGTCGATTTCTTGGAAAAGAAATCATGTTGGGTAGTCTCTACGTTCAAACCATTGAGGACAATCGGATTAACTTCGCCGACTTCATAGCGCGGTTCGAACCCTAAGTTCATCAGCGCTTTATTTCCATTATAACGAATATACTCTTTTACATCACCTGTAAGTCCAACGTCCCCATAAACATGATCTGTATATTTTAACTCATTCTCGTAGAGTTTATCCATCAATTCGAATAGATTCTCTTTTACCTTGCTTTTCTGTTTCTCACTGAAAGTTGCAAAGAACTCCTGAGCCAACAATCCAACAAAAACTCCGTGTATCGATTCATCAGCTACGATTTTCTTAATTATATCGCAACTGGCGACCATCTGACCTTGCCCGGCTAACCACAATGGAAGGAAGAAACCGCTGTAAAACAGGAATGTTTCGAGCATTACGGATGAGGCCAGAGCCATATAAATCTCTTCAGTGGTTACATTTGTTTTATCTAATTTCCGGTAATTAGCATCGATTGTTTTCGCTTTAAATTGTAATTGTTCATTATTGGATGCCCAATCGAATATTGCGTCTATCTCGGCCGTAGTGGCTACCGTTGTGAAAATGGTAGAATATGATTTTGCATGTATAGCCTCCATCATACACATATAAGATAATACCGACTTGTTTTGCAGCCCTTCTATATGATCTATTACTTTTGGCATACCTGTATGACTTTGCAGCGTATCCAATAGGGTCAATCCCCCCAATGCCTTCTTATAAGCCTCACGCATTTCGGGGGAAAGAGATTTCCACGAATCGATGTCTTTTGAAGGGATATACTCGGTATCTATCCAGAACTGTTTGAGATTTTGTTCCCAAAACATTTCAACATAATCATTATCGGGAGTATTCCAGTTTACCGCCCTGAATTTCTTTATTTCGCTCATTTTCTTTTCTTTTTTAGTTTATACAGAACATGAAACACACTCGTCTATTGTCGCTTTTCGTGTGCGTGTATAATACAATGATTTTAAACCGATCTTATGTGCATAGATGTAATATTTCGCCAGATCACGGGTGGTATCACTGCTTTTGGTATGTAAAATAGTGGATATGCCTTGATCTACATGCCGCTGGATAACTGCGATTAATTTCATCACCTTTTTCTGATCCATATCATATGCCGACTTATAGAAGAAGAAATTGTCATTCGTCAAATATGGCATTGGGTAGAATGTGGTACTGTCTCCATATTCACGTACCTCTATTGTATCCACAATAGGCATAACGGATGCTGTCGAAGTCATGATATATGATGTAGACTGATTAGGCGCTATTGCCAGACGATAGGCATGATATACGCCATGTTGCATCACCTGCTCTTTCAATGTTTGCCAATCCTCTATATCCGGGATATGTATGCCTTCAAACAAAGACTTTACCTTTTCTGTCTTTGGATGGTATTCGGTATTTATATATTTATCAAAATATGTTCCTTTAGCATATTCTGATTTGTTGCAATCTTTAAATGTGATACCTCTATCACGCGCGATTTCCATTGAACGTTCCAGAGAATAGTAATTCATCATCATAAAAAATA
This sequence comes from Dysgonomonas sp. UBA7710, assembly GCF_002482385.1. Lineage (GTDB taxonomy): Bacteria > Bacteroidota > Bacteroidia > Bacteroidales > Dysgonomonadaceae > Dysgonomonas. The sequence continues at coordinate 38,405 of NZ_DLFW01000041.1, forward strand.
CATTACAGAAATCGAGGGCTTCTATGCTTTCATATGCAATAAAGTTTTTTGCGAAGAAGCCATGAAGATTCATCGCACCTAATCCAACACTATGTAGTTCTTCGTTGGCTTTCTTGATAGAAGGTACTACGTCAATATTTGAAATATCTGTAACGACAGTCAAAGCATCGATGGCAACAGCCACAGCTTCTTTCACCCGCTTATTTTCCATAACGGTAGCAATATTCAACGATCCCAGGTTGCAGGAAATACCGCGACGGATATTATCTTCCTCATAATAATCGTTTATCTCGGAAACTTCGGATAATTGCATAATCTCGGTACAAAGGTTGCTGAATTTAACTTCGCCTATATCTTTAAGGGCATGTTCTCTATTGGCATTATCTTTAAAGAACAGGTACGGATAACCACTTTCTTTCTGAGTCTGAGCAATCTTTACAAGTAAAACACGGGCGCTTAACCGTTTCTTTCTCACTTTAGGATTATCTACCAGCTGCTGATACATTTCATCCATGTCCATATCATCCAGATATTGTCCGTAGTTTCTGAATACTGAATGTGGATAGAAAACATAGAATGGTTCATCTTTTTCCGCCAGCTCCATAAATTTGTCCGGAATAATCACTCCTATCGAAAGAGACTTGATACGGACTTTTTCATCTACATTTATTTTTTTACAATCCAGAAACTCTTCTATATCGGAATGGAATATATTCAGGTAAGCTGCACCCGCTCCCGGCCTTTGCCCCAACTGATTGGCATAAGAAAAAACATCTTCCAGTAATTTCATGATTGGTAGTACTCCGCTGGCTCTTCCCTCAACTCCTTTTATAGCTTCCGAGCGTCCACGTAGTTTAGAGAGATTAAGAGAAACGCCTCCCCCGATAGAAGATAACTTCATTGACGAGTTGATTGCATAACCTATAGAATTGAGGCTGTCGCCTATTTCGTCAAGGAAGCAAGATACCAATTCTCCCGATCTGCGTTTTCCTCCGTTCAGAAATGTCGGTGTAGCCGGCTGATACTCCTGATTAACTAATAATTCAGCGTATTTTATAGCCTGATTCACATCTCCCTGTGCTAGGTAGAGTGCTATGCAGGCAACACGGTCTTCGTACCTTTCAAGAAATTTTTCGCCGCTATCGTCTCTTAATGCATAGTTCTGGAAGAACTTGAAAGCACTCATGAACGAAGGAAAACGGAACTTACGCTCATAGATGAGGGCATAAACCCTCATTATATCTTCAAAAGAATACTGCTCATAGAGGTTTTCATAGTAATTGTTCTCTATCAGGTAGTCGATTTTCTCTTTTAGCGTATAGAAAAAGACTGTGTTTTTGTTGACGTAATCCAGAAAGTAGGAGCGAACCGCTTCCTTATCTTTTTCAAGTTGGAAATCGTCATCTTTTTTAATCATTACCTCATTGTTGAGGAGTATCCATTTTTTTATTTGCATATTCTTTTACTTTTTGAATAAAATTGTTTACATCCCGAGCCAAACCGGATAATTCAAACCTGACAAAAACAGGTATGTTATATTTTTCTGAAACTCTATCAGCAGCACGGGCGAAGTTGTCGCCCCAATTCATATTTCCACTGGAGGAGACAGATAGAACAAACTCACGATTCTCTTTGATAAATGCAGATGTTGAGTCAGGAATAGAGCCTATCCTGGTGGTATATGTCACAAGATGTCCAAAATCAGAGACTGACGTAGTGGAAGTAATCTTTATACACGTCCAATTTGTAATTGCACTTACTTTGGCAATAAAACGTTCCACATTACCTGTTTTGCTGTCATAATAGATAACCATTTCTATAAGGAATCTATCATCGACTTCAATTCATTCGGCTGATATCCGATAACACGCATCAGCACCTCTTCATTCTCGATCAAAAGAGTTGTTGGTACAGAGCGGATTTTATATTTCATTGCAGCTTCCGGATTGTTAAATGGATTTACCGCATCGAATGGTATACTGTTAGTCTTAAAATATTCAGAAACCATTATGCAAGGATTACAATCTTCCTTTTCAAATTTTATTATTTTCTTCATACTATTGCTTGGGTAATAATTAATAATGGCAGCATTAAAAAAATACTACATTTTACTTCTACTATTTTTTAAAATTATCTTTTTTAGCAAACTTTTCTTTAAACCCGAAAGAAAAATTTATCATTTTTGTTTTGGCAGGTCTTCTGACTTACTCTTTTGTTCTACGGCCTTCCCTTTAATCAAAAGTGGCAATGAGTATTGTAAAACAAACATCAAAGAGTTTACAGCAGCGGGTCTGCTCAGGACTTACACCTGATTCCCTTTTCATTACATCCTCGAGGCAGCGAGTCTGTAACACCAAAACCGGATATAAAGATGAAACAATTTTTCGGAATAAAAGTTTTCAAAATCATATTTTATCATCTATGATCCATCAGTAATATTTATATAAATAGATATTTTTATAAAAAAATAATTACAAATATTTTCCAAAAAGAAAAACAGATCTTAAAAAAATAAGAAATCCCTTTTTATTATGGAAATACATTTGAGGTAAATGCAGGCATCCAGAATATTTTTAATTCGTATCAGGTAGATTTAGACAAGGGCGGAATAGAAATATCCAGTTACATTTATAGGCCGTCCATACCCCGATACTATTTTATCGGAGGTAAATTAAGTTTTTTGTTGAACTATAAAAAGAGACGGCCACTTTTACAATAATCGTAAAAGTAGCCGTTTCATATAATCACACCTATAAGAAAATCCTTAGTTTTAGTTTATGGCAGTATTAGCTCAGATTTTTTCGGCAATTATAGCGACAGCACTTAAATTTGCTTCATATTTACGAAATATGCTCCGCATTTTGCGTATTCTTCTCGCCGCGGCGGGATGAGTAAAAATATTAAAGAAAATCCGTATTGCCCTGAAGAAACCCTCGTCATCAAAGATCCGTTTTGGCTCGACCAAATGCATTGGGCTAAAATAGATATCCTTCACATTGAAACCCTCAGCTGATAATATATCTTTCCAGGCATCTACAGATAGTGGCCTGGCATTTGTTTTGATTGCATCAGCCATATCCTGATATATAGCGTTGATATTATCTCTACTAAGATCTCCCACCAGAGCTATTTCATGTATCCCATACAGCCCCCCGGGCTTTAATATGCGATATGCTTCTTTGACTATTTCCGATTTTTGCTTTTCCGACTGCATTGTTAGCATAGCTTCACCATAAACTTTGCTTGCAACGGCATCTGCCAGTCCGGTTTCTTTTGCATTAGCGTTAATAATACGGTAATCCGGACTATATATTACTTTTTGTAAATAAGAAAAAGCTTCTTTATTTAATTCAACAGCTATATAAGTTTTCGGTTTCTTCTTGAGTGTAATAGATGCAGTAAATCCCAGTCCGGGAGCAAATTCAACAACGTCATCCAAAGAGTCGATATTCAGGCTATCTATTAATTTCAAAGTCAACTCTTTTCCTCCGGGACGCAAGACACGCTTGCCCATTTTGGCCAGAAGCCAGTGTCCCTGGGCTTTATCTTCATTAAGCTTTTTCATATCCTTATCCTCTTATCATAGTTAATAACATTTTGAAAGACTCGATAGCCTGCAATGCATGAGAGATATTTGCGGGCATGATAATCCATTCTCCGGCTTTCACCAGATTAGGAACGCCTCCTATAAAAATCCGGGCCTCTCCTTCGAGCACTTGGACTATTGCATCGAAAGGGGCGGTATGTTCGCTCAAACCCTGTCCTTTATCGAAAGAGAACAAGGTAACATTTCCCGAAGGATTTTTTAAAACCTGCTTGCTGATAATCCCTCCTGACGAATATTCAACCATACATGTAAGGTTGAGCACTTCTCCTTTATTAAATAATTCCTGCATATTAGTATTTTTAGATTGGACGATGAACGGATAAACTATCTCTTCTACAGAAAGATTAATCATTTCCTTATTTATTATGTTTTGTAAAGATATCCAAAGGGCCAGAGTATATCAATACCTAATTATTAGGGTTTTATAATGGGATTCTAATTACTTATAGCTATATGTATACAGCTGTATTTCAGCTATATAATAAAATAAATTAAAAAAAATGCAACAAATGTTACAGTATGGGATTTTTATCTTTTATTCACACATCCGATATTTGATGCAGAGGATGATTTAATTATGGTTAATAAATTAAAACTGACATGTAATTATCAAAGAAGGTAACTTAAAGCAATACTCAAAAGAATAAAATGCTTTTTTTGATATGAATAAACCTCTCCTTAACCAATATAATTTTTGTATTACTTTTATTTTTATATTTTTGCCTTATAGATTCTATTTATTTACTAATTGTTTATCACAAGGACACAAGTTTTGTTGTTGTGATATCCAATACGTATTACTATAATTAACAGTAATTATGACACACCTACCTTCCATTATTACAGATCTGGCGTTTCTAATCGGAGTAGCGGCTATTGTTTCTATTATCTTTAAAAAACTGAAACAACCAGTCGTTCTGGGTTATATCGTTGCAGGTTTTTTAGCTGGTCCATATACAAACTTTTTCCCGACTATAGGAGATGGCGAAAATATAAATGTATGGGGAGAAATCGGAGTAATATTCCTACTATTTGCCATGGGTTTAGAATTCAGTTTTAAAAAGCTTATAAGCAATGGTAAAACAGGTTTTATCACTCTTTTATTTATCATCTTAGGACTCGGTGTCTCCGGTTATTTCTTAGGATATTCGTTAGGATGGGGAAAGTGGAATAGTATTATTTTAGGATGTATGCTATGTCTATCTTCGACAACAATAATTGTTAAAGCGTTTGATGATCCCCAATATAAAGGCAAAGGTTTTACTGAAGTCGTTTTCGGAATATTGATATTCGATGACCTGTTTGCTATTTTACTGATGGTCTTTATGGGTACACTGGCCTTAAATAATCATTTCGAAGGAACAGAAATATTCATGAGTATAGGTAAAATGCTTTTCTTTATTGTTGTATGGGTCGTTTGCGGTATCTTCCTTATCCCTACCCTTCTGAAAAAACTAAAGGATATTCTGAATGATGAAACATTATTGTTAGTAGCCATCGCGTTATGTATGGGTATGGTCGTTTTTGCCACGGAGGTTGGGCTATCGGCCGAACTCGGGGCGTTTATAATGGGAGCGGTATTAGCCGAAACATCAGCTCTTGAAAAAATTGAAAAAGTAACTAAACCCATCAAGGATTTTTTTGGAGCCATCTTTTTTGTTTCGGTTGGAATGCTGATGAACCCCCAGATTATTACTGAACATTATGTAAGCATACTACTTATCACATTGCTTGTTCTTTTTGGGAAAGTAATATTTACTGCTATCGGAGCAAGGTTGTCCGGAGAATCGATGCTTATTTCTGTGCAATCCGGTTTCAGTATGGCGCAGGTTGGGGAGTTCTCTTTCATCGTGGCAGGTACTGCGATAAGCTATCAGTTGGCGGACAATTTTATTTATCCCATTATTATTGCCGTTTCTATACTAACTACCTTTACCACACCTTATCTGATGAAAGTCAGTAATGGAGCCTATAATCTGATGATGCAAAAAATTCCGGAATCATGGCGCGAAAGTATACTCGAAACTGATAAAAAATTATCAACACCCACTCCTACAACGACATGGGCCGCATTCTTCAAAAACTATATCTTCAATATAATCGTTTTTGTGTCTTTATGTATTGCAGTAATTGCATTGTCGATAAATTTTTTAAGTCCAATAATACAAGAATACATAAAGGGTATAGAAGGCAACATCATTACTTTGGTAATTACATCTTTGATTATGGCCCCTCTATTAAAAGGCTTAGTCTACAGAGGGGGCGAACAGCCCTACTTGATCCTTAAACTCTGGCAGATTAGTGTAGGCAACAGATTAATCCTATCGGGATTTATTATGATCCGGTATCTTATTGCTTTCGGTTTGGTATATTTCTTATTCTGGAAACTTCTTGTTATACCATTTTGGGTATCTGCTTTGGTAGCGATAATAATAATCCTTATTGTATTCCGGTCGAGGCGTCTTTTGGATATCTACTGGAAAATGGAATACCGGTTTGTACTTAATTTTAATCAGCGTATAATTCATGAACGAAGGAGAAAGTCGAATGAAAAAGGTATGTCACTGGCTTTTACATCTGATAATGAAAGTTGGATTGAAAAAAATCTTTATGTTGGAAAATTTAAGCTGAACAAGGGTTCGGGCTATGAGGACACCGCCCTCAAGGATACTGACTTCAGGAAAAGATATGATCTCCTGATAATTGCCGTATTCCGTAACGAGAAGGAATTGTATTTCCCTAACGGCTCCTTTACATTATTGCCTGACGATATTATTACTGTAGCCGGAAATATACTCCAGATAGATAAGTTGACAAATGAAAAAAACAATATAGAATTGGACCGTACTACTCTAAAGACTATACATCAATATGCGAAAAAACAGGACGAGGATTCTGATTCTAAAATAAAATGTCTGTCTCTCGTTATTGACCAAAGTTCGGGATTATATGGAAAAAGCTTACTACAATCGGAAATTGGAAAGAGAGGGTCTTGTTGTGTTGTAGGGATAGAACGTAATAGCGGCTATTGGATTAATCCTCCGGCTTCTGAGATTTTCAAAGGCGGGGATATTGTATGGCTTGTCGGTAATAAGGAGAGCATATTTAAACTGGTGAACGAAAACTTATATTTCGAATGAATCCATACATATAGAATATCAGGTAAATAACGATAAGAATATTTCCAGCTGAATAATGAATTGCACAAGGCATTTATATCAATAAAATATGGAAGGGATGCAGTACGGGAAATATTTAGTGAGCAAGAAATAAGTTATAAGAAAATAAACAAGGGGAAAGATTGTAAATCCTTCTCCCTGCTTATTCTGCTTATTATAATAGGTACCTCCCTGTTGAAAAATCAGGAGAACAAATAAAAATACTCTACTAAAGAATTAACCTTTTCGCTCTCCTATATTTTTTTAAGACCGGACCGTCCAATAGCCTCTATTTCATTACAAATGAATCCGGATATTTCACATTATATAGAATAGTGTTATCACTGGAGTGTATCCAGGTATCAAATATCCGCTCATTGTCTGTAAGTTCAATAGCTCTTGCCCCGTAACCCAAGCTGGTATAGGTGGTCTTACTTCCTGAAAAACGGCCGTATGCAAGGCAAATCCCATTCAAGTATCCAATGTAATCGTTGTCATGATCGTGTCCTGTAAATGTACCCATTACATCTCCACCTTCAACCATTGCCGCAAACATTCCGGTATTTATAATTCCGGGGCACTCTTTCTCTGTTCTATTGCCAAATACAGGAGCATTCTTTACATAGTTCTTGGTTGTATCAGGCAATAGCGTATATTCCTGTAAGGGAATATGGAAAAATGCAAGAGCCGGATATGGTTTGCCACTATTTTCTCTCGTAAAGAAGGCACTGTTCTTCCTATACCAGTCTACCTGATCAAAGCCGAACCAGTTATATCCCTTTTGTTCACCTACTTTATTATACGCATTTGAATCCATAAAATAAAGTATTGCACCAGTTTTTTCCCGGGCATTCTTTACCTCAAGAACATAGTTTCCCACACCTGTTAAATATGCAGGCCCTATCTGTGCATAGCAATATGGTTTACTAATCACATAATCCATTATTTGCCGGCGAGTCCAGTCATGCTCATCGTCATGATTTCCCAATACGATCGCATATGGGATTTTTTGACTGATAACGGGAGCCAGAACCTCATCCCAACCGTTCTTTGCAGGAGTATCTGTAACAATATCACCTGTAAATGCTACAAGATCAGGCTTCTCATTATCAAGCACCTCTTTCATCATTCTGATAGACTTTGCAGATTCTTCAGATCCGCATTTATAATGTATATCAGTGAACTGTACAATTTTGAATTTTCCACTTTCATTAAAATGCAGCTTCTCCTGAGCATAAGCATTCGTAATGCATATAAGCATTAGCAATATTGACACTATTTTTTTCATTAATTCAATATTTATTTTAACCACCAGGTTTTTTGATTTATTTTATCATTGCCGTTTCCAAATTGTCTTGTTATAGCTGCTGATACGTTGTCTGCATTATAGTTATATTCCGATTGCGGATATATCCAGCGATAAGGAATTTCCACACCTTTTATGCGGTGAAATTCAGGGTAACCAGTCCGTAAGTTTTCATAGAAAGGAGTCCATCCTCCCTGAAAGAAACTTTGAAAGTACTTTTGCAATACAATAGCTTCTATTTTCTCATCATTTGTCAATTTTGTAGAAAAATTATTCGTCGGATTAGTCAGGTAGCTGTTTACTATATCTTCGCTAACATAGGCACTTAACCCTTTGGCATACGATTCATAAAACTTAAATGATGATTTTATACCATTATTGTAATATGTAGCCGCATCACCGGATATCCAGCCTCTGACACAAGCCTCTGATAAGATAAACTGTAATTCTGCATACCCTAACAAGATCGAAGGCTCATTGGTCGGGTCCTGATAGAAGCGTTCCAACACTTTCGAAACTTTTCCTTTTGTCGCTTTCTCATTCACTGTACCATATGGAGCTGCCGGATCTCCGCCTTCATAAGCAGTAAAATCATCAATGGCTTTTCCGGCCTCTTTTGCCTCTTTCGTTTGAGTACAAAATAAGAATAAGCGAGGATCTTTATGATCCTGAAGCCGTTTGATAAAAGTAGAGTCAATATACATTCCTGAACCGAAAGAACTTGAATTGAATTCTGGATAACGGTTGTCTGCCTGATCTAAATACACTAATTGCCCGTTATCCTGATTGCCGCTCATTAGTGGTTCACTTTGAACGATTGAAGCAAATTTGCTTTTGACATTCAGGTCTGTATCGCTTTCCTTATGAGATAAGGATAATAATACTTTCAGGCGGAACGAGTTTATAAGACGCTGCCATTTGTCTGTATCTCCATTATAGATTATATCTCCTTTAATTGCAGCCTTCTCATTTTCAATAATGGTATTGGCCTCCTCCAGTTCGTTGAGGATACCTATTATCACATCCTTCTGGTTATCATATACAGGTGCAAATATATTATCTGATTCGCCCTTTAATGCTTCCGAATATGGTATGTCTCCAAACCGGAGAGTCATGTTGTAGAAATAATATGCCCTAAAGAATTTTCCCAAAGCAACATAACTGTTTTCGTTTATCTTTTGGGCTTCCTCCATCATTTTACTGATATCTTTCATCTTTGTATATGAATAATCACCCCTGTTCCATTTATAATATTGATAGCTATTCTCACCATCTGTCTGTACCAGCATTTTATTTGCATAAAGAGGTGATGTTCCCAAAAACTCCCTGAAAGCAGTCCATTGTATCTGGGTAAGCAAAAGCTGAGGATGGGTTTCTGTCGGATTGTTCGGGTCTTTGTTTAGTTCTTCCAGGTCATTGCATGAAGTCACACAAACCAGAATGATAAAAATAAAAAATATAATCTTTTTCATAAATACGTTCTTATTTACAGGATAAATATTTCGATTAAAATTTCATTGTTGCAGAAAATCCGATATATCTTGACGAAGGATCCTGCAGATTGTCATCATTACCATAATCAGGATCTACATAAGGGATCTTTTTCCACATCAACAGATTGTAACCATACAATGAGACATCTAATGATTTGATTTGTCCCAGATCAACAATTTTTTTCAGATCGTAACCAATAGACAACCTTCTCAATTTGAAATAAGAGCGATCAAATACATTTGCAAATGTTTTATCATCAGAATCAAGTACCTGAGCCTGATAAGGATAAATCTGGCTCCATGTCTGCCAACTCACAACCGTAGTATTAGGTGCATAGGTACGAGTGTCAGACACAACCACACCATTCACATCCCGTGTAAGCTCGCCTCCGGTAACATTGACTCCCTTAGGTACATATATAGCATGCCCGGCTTCGTATTCTGCATCTCTGTATGTGGTTGATTCCGGATGCTTTCCTCCCCACCACATCTTTTCGATAGTAACTGATCTGAGCAGGCCTCCCCAGGCTCCATCTATATCAATCTCAACTTTGAAGTCTTTTATATTAAATTTATTCTGAAAACCTAAACGCCATGAGGGATCGAGGTGTCCAAGTTTTTTCTGATATGCATCTTTTATCGGCAATCCGCTATTTGTATCAATAATTAGTTGTCCGTCAGCCGAAGTTTGCCATACAGTAGCATAATATGCATCTGCCCTGTCACCTTTGCTTAATGCATTATACTTACTTTGTCCGCCATAAATATCGGTGAGACGTCTGACATACCGGCTCCAGTTTACGGCTACATCCCAAGAGAAATCTTTTGTAACAACAGGTTTCGCACCCAGGATTATCTCCACTCCATTTGTATTATATACATTCCCGTTTACCTTTCTGGAGGTAAATCCGGATGCTTCCGACACATTCAGATTGATGATCTGATTCTCATCTTTGATATGATAATAAGTAGCATCTAATGTTATCCTGTTTTTAATAAAAGCTGTTGATAATCCGAACTCATAGGATGTTGACTTTTCGGGTTTTATATTTGGATTGACCAGACTGCCGGGATATGTTACGGATGGAGTTGAACCATAAGTCACACCTTTTTGATATATCGCATATATACTGTACGGATCGAGGTCGCTGGATACCTGTGCCCATGATCCGTAAAGCTTTAAGTAATCTATTGCTTTAGGCATTTTCACATACTGCGATACAAGGGTACTAAGAGAGACTGAAGGATAAAAATATGAATTTTCCGAAGATGGTAAGGTCGAAGACCAGTCATTGCGGGCTGTAAAGTTTAAGAATACAGCATCATAAAAGTCTATATTGGCAGAGCCGTATATACTATGTACTTCTCTTTTGCGAACAATATTTGTTGCATTTGTCGGCCCTTGCGAATTACCCATGTTGTATAATCCGGGAACAATAAGTCCGTCTGTGGATTGATATTCTTCCTGATAGTTGGTATTTAATATTGAAGCTCCGACATTTGCGGTCAAATTGATTTTACTTGTTACAGGTTGAAAATAAGAAGCTAAAACATCAGCATCGATATTCCGTTGATTTCGATTCCATATCTTTAAATCACCAACTCGTGAATCTCCATAATTCATATAAGACTTTGGAGTTTGAAGGTCTTCATATGTCCCTATTTGGTGCATCGCGGCACGTCCCTGTATTCCTAAATTAGGAAGTATCTGCCAGTTGAGTCTCAACTTACCATCCAGTATGTCCTGGTCTCTCTTTTGTTGCAGTTCTTCTGTTGCAAAGTATGGATTATTATACCAGGCATAGTTGTAATTAGCTTGTCTATAACCTTCCAGTCCGGGAACCCATTGGTGTTTCTGAAGTTCTTTTCCATTCACATCGTTACCCATCCAAAGCAATATTGTGTACATGTGATTTTTAGGTCCATATCCATATCTCGGATAATTAGGAGAATATACTTTATTATAGGCTAATGAGGCATCAAGTTGGATATTGTTGCTAATATCGAATGATGAGTTGAAACTTAATCCGGTTGTTTGGAGCGAAGTGTTAGGCACCTGCCCTTTTTGATAGGCATATTTCCCCGATGCATAATAGCGGGCTTTAGCCCCTTTGTATGATACAGAGAAGTTATTATTTGTAACGACACCTGTACCTAAAAAATCTTCAAGATTATCGTGTGATACCCAATCAATCGGGACACGTTCATACAACGATTTATCATCATAAATTGTACCGGAAACATTCCCGTACCATTCAATGACCTCGCCTGTTTGTTTATTCCGGATCGGGCTGTTCCACTGGGCGATCTTCTGTCCTGTGTTCAATTTTGGCCCCCAGGTCATATCTCCGTCCGAAATACCGCCATCGGCTCCGTCCCAAAATTCGTATTTACCATTAGAACCGCTACCATACGTTTTCTGGGATTCGGGATATACTGTAAAACCGGCAGTAATCATATTGCTTGTGCTGACAGTGATTTCCAGTCCGTCCTTTTTTGCTGATTTACTCGTGATAAGTATAGCTCCGTTCTTACCCCGGGAACCGTACAAAGCGGAAGCCGTCGGACCTTTCAATACGTTCACACTTTCTATATTCTCACTCCCAATATCAAAAAAATCCGTTTCAACAGGAATACCGTCTAATACGATTAACGGATTTTTCCCTCTAAGAGAAAATGACGGAGCCTGAAACAGTCCGGTCGGGTTAGTCACCGTAAGTCCGGCAATTTGTCCCGACAAGGCACTACCCACATTCATAGTCTGGGACTCGCTGAGTGCCTCATTATTTATCTGCTGAGTCGTGTATCCAATCTTTTTCTTCTGTTGTTTAATCCCGATAGCCGTCACAACAACTTCATCCAGATTTTGCGACTCTTCGGACATTATGATGTCTATAATAGTTCTGTTATCTACTTTCACCTCTTGAGAAACAAACCCCATATAAGAAAAAATCAGGGTTTCGTCGCCAGCAGCTTTTATTTCATAATTACCATCAAAATCGGTAACGACACCCCTTGTTGTATTTTTAATACTAATATTAACCCCAATGAGTGTTTCTCCTTTCTTATCTTTTACAGATCCTTTAACCGTTTGGGCATGTACCATCCCCGGGAGAAGTAAGAATACTACTCCTAATAGCGTTAGTAATGTTTTCATTTATTGGTTTTTAAGTCAGATTATTTGATACTTAGTAGATATTATTTATTTTCACCTGATTGAATACACTGATTTGATCTTCGATGCTTTTCTTATTTTGGTCGAGGGCTCCTTCGAAAGCTTCGGTATCAGCTTCGCTTATGATAGTAAGGCTGACTTCCAAGATGTGAGTAAAATCATTAGCCGCTTTTTCCAAAGCGATATTTCCTTTCTTCACTTCTTTTTTCAGGTGCTTTTCTATTTTGCGAGTCGTATTATAAATATTGGGCTTCTTTATTATTGTCCGTCTCATCGGATCGCCGGGTACAACCTCCTCCTGAGTGACATAATATTCTTCCATCAGAACTTTGAGGCATGCGACTTTAGATCCGAATTCGTGCTCTTCGGCTTTCTGAATAGTATTGTTATCAAATGTTGATGGTACAGATGAATCGAACTCCCAGACATATCTTTTATTTTTCGCATCATCATCGTTTGTTGTTTTAGTAGTAATTATATCTGCTTTATTTTCAGCACCACGATGATTACTCGCATAATAGTTCTGAGCTGAAATATTAAGGATTATTCCGAGCATTAAAATAAATAGAGATAACCGATTAATTGTTTTCATACATTTTATGCTATTTTAAATTTATTGCACAAATGTAGAATGTCAATATTTCGCACTAATTAATACGATGTGACATTGCGGTTAATTAACTATTCAATAAAATACCAAATAAAAGATTATAATACTAATAGTCAAAAAAGTAGAATCTAACTTAAATATAAGGATTTAATATTAATGAAGCGGACGCTTCGAAAAAGGAGAAGTAAAATACTGTTTTGTAATAGATATGCCTTTAATGAGATATGATTGAAGTACAAATAAACAGATATATATGAAATTGTGGAAAAAGTCGTCTGCGAGGAAAAGAATATATAAAAATTTAAAGGAGTAAATTATGCAAATATGGGTTCTGGTGAATTTCTATAGAAAACGTGACCGATATTTATTTCAATAATATATGGGAAGTCATTTAAAATCTCTCTTCAATTTATTAAACAGTATTTGTAAAAATTTCTCTACATAACGCAGACTTTCAAGTATGTGATTTGAATAGACATCATTCTTTTTATATGCCAGCATATGATCCCTGAATATTTGTATATGGCTTGACATGCCTAATGTGGAGACTCCTCCGGTACGCATTGTCACACAATCTACCGGTACATATCTTATCTGTATTTTATTCACAAAAATCAGCCGCAGGAGATTTTCAAAGTCTGCACCGATTTTAAAGGCGCAGTCAAAAGTTCCATATTTATCATACACCGGTTTTCTACAATAGAATGATGGATGAGCAGGCATCCACCCCATCCGCATTTTCCATCTGCGGAAGCTTGCGGAAGAATAGTAGCGCACACATTTACCCACATTATTATGCTTCACATAATGAATGTCTCCATACACTGCATCTGCACCCGATAATCTGAGTTCTCTGACAAGAATTTCGAGAACCCCGTCAGATGTGTAGAAATCATCACTATTAAGGATGCCTACCACATCGCCTGTAGCCATCGCTATACCTTTGTTCATTGCATCATATATACCATTATCACATTCGCTTATCCAACGCATTCTGCCTGCAAACTGAGGCTCGTATTCTCTGACGATACTCATAGTGCTGTCCTTTGATGCTCCGTCAATAACAATATATTCAATGTCCTTGTAAGTCTGGCATAAGACACTTTCAATAGTATTCCTTACTGTTGTTTCGCTATTGTAAGTTGCTGTTATTATTGAGATTAACATATTTAATTTATACCTTCAATAGTGAATATAAGATATAGCGGAACCTTTATTATAGAGAGTTCTACAATATCCATCATTTTTTTATGAAAATATGATATTTGTCCGCTAATAAATTGCAAATTTTCTCTTTGTCCGCTCCACATTCCATCTTTATTTCATAAATCTTAGTATCAACGAGTACCCGATACCACCACCCCTGAATAAAAGTGAAGATGAATCCCTCCTTGCCTTCCCGCCATGCTCCCCTGATAATATAGCGGTATAAAAAGTAAGCGAACGCTCGCCAAAACAGCGGTTGACGAGTATATTTGAGTTTCTTCTGTCTTTTTTCCAAGGCTTGCTCACTAAGTCCATTAGTTCTTCCTTCGATGGCGGAATCAGACAAATTATATTCCAGGTTAAGCATTTCGGCAGCCTCACGTATTGCATAATTCACATGCTTGCGGCAAAACCATGATATATCATTGAGATTATGATCGCAGAAATCATTCTCGTATTCATCTGTTCGTCCTTCTGTAATCCTGATATGTTCATCCATCAATCGTTGCTCGCATACCGCCTTCCCTTTGCGAAACATTCTGAGCATTTTTACCGGATAAATGCCTCGCTTCATCCATCGCCCCATGAAAATATGCCGGCGGTTGAACACAATACCGGTAACATCCTGTGTTGCAAGTGGAATTTTCTTTTGCAATTCTTCAATTAGTTCAGGCAAAAGATACTCATCGGCATCTAGCCGCAGAATCCACTCCGTGTCAATGGAAAGATGTTCCAATGCCCAGTTAAATTGTGCCGCCTGATTTCCCGGCCATTGATGTTCTATTACTTCTGCTCCTAGAGAGAAAGCTATTTTTTGTGTTGCATCTGTTGAAAAGCAATCAACTATATATACCTTCCGGGCTAATTGATTTACACACTCCAAGCACCGTTTGATGTGCAATTGTTCGTTTTTGGTAAGAATAATAACTGTCAGGTCAAGCATCTTGTATAACTCTTCTTTTTATGAATTTAGCGGGATTACCGCCGACTACCGTCCATGGTTCCACATCTCTGAATACGGCGGCACAAGCACCGACCACCGCTCCCTGCCTTACCGTAACTCCCATACCCACAAAAGCACCCGTAGCGACCCATGCCTGATCTTCTATAACGATAGGGGCTGTAATCAATGGATTGAGCGGATTAGTTATATCATGGCTTGCCGTACAGAGGTAAGCTCCTTGCGATATTGTTGAGTTTGCCCCAATTTTAACAAGGGCAACATTGTAGCAATTTACCTCCGAAGCCAAACAAGAATAATGTTCCATTATCAGATTTGCCGGATAGTAGATCCTTGCAGATGAGTAAATCACGGCGGTCGCATCTATCTTCGCTCCAAAAATCCGGAGTAAAAAACGTTTCCATCCGCTACCAAGGCTACGAGGTAGCCAACCGGCGAACAATACCCAAACAATCGACCATATAAAACGTATAGCCTGATGCTTACAGGATAAAATATTCCGGTACTTCGATAAATTAATCTTTGCTTCACTCATATACAAATTCTGGTTTTGAGGCCTGACCGAGAATCCACTGATATAAATGCTTCATTTTCCCGGCAAGAACTTCAACAGAGTAATTTTCACGCATTAGCTGTTTACCATTCATTCCCATATATATGCGTTCTTCTTCCGTCAGAGAAATAGCCTCTATCAATGTCTTAGTTATGCTTTCCTGATCGTTATCAATCCACCAGCCACAATGATGAGTTTCCAATTCTCTCCACGGCATTCCCCTGGAAGCTATCACCGGGACTCCTCTTACCAATGCTTCCGTAACAATATTACCAAAGTTTTCAAAATCGCTGGGAACAACAAGTAACGAGAGTTGCGTCATTATTTCATCCTTCTCTTTACCTGATAAGAATCCGGTAAACTTAACATTGGATAGATTCAGACGTTTAACTTCATTGTGCAGGAACCTTTCGTAAACATTATCTCCGGAACCGATAATGGCAAGGTGTAAATTGCTTGTTTTATCTCTTGAATCATTCATTGCGTAAATCAATTTTTCGATACGCTTACGCGGATGAATACGACCGAGATAACCAATTTTCATTTGCGGCTTATCAGGTATCGGACGATCAACAACATGGTTTATATCTATCGGATTGGGCAATACCGCCACGGGATTGCAAAACCCTAATGTGCGATAATGCTCCATTTCTTCAATACATGTAGCTTGAATGCAGGCCGCCTTTTGTAAATCTTTCCGTTGATACAGAATTAACGATGCTTTCTTAACCAAAGCCGAATGAGCCAGAGCTTGCGGATAAAGCATTCCCCGGAGGGTCATAATATACGGTTTCCCATGCCGGCGGGCATAAGATGTTACACCATGCCCCAGGTATTGCCACAATCCATGCACATGATATAGGTCATACACAGACAATTTATCCAACATTTCTTTCAGCCCTGGCATATACCCCAAGCGCACATTTCTCATCACAGCCGTATAATGAATGGTCATGTTATTGGCTATCAATTTGTCCTTTTCGCGCAAGGGGGACATTATGACTTCAGCCCTTTCCCCGGCATCATTCAGTCCTTTCACGGTTAAATAAAGACTCAAAGCCGGACCTCCCGATTGGATACCCAATGAGCCTGAATGCAATATTTTCATTTTATATAGGTATCAATCATTATTCAACCATGAGGGTATAATTCTTTTGTCCGGATCAGTAAGGACAGCATTGAAATAAGTGGCAGCATTATCTCCTGAAATATGATCGTAAGTCCAATTGATTATGTTTCTACGCTGTTTCTGCGTGATTGGACCTTTCTCTAGCCATTTCCGGAGTTGCATTTTCATATCGGAATTATACTCGTCGAAGCAAAAAACACCGCCTCTCTCATTATTATCCAGAAGGGCGGAGGCTCCGCAATTTTCGGAGCAAAGTACTCTTGTGCCACACATCAAAGCCTCATTGACCACCGCTCCCCAACCATCATATAAACTGGGGAGGATTAAAAGGTCGGATCGGGAAAGATAGTCTGTAATATTTTCATTTGGTATGGCTCCTACATATTTTATTTGCTGTTCTTCCTCTATTATTTTCAGAAGCCGGGATTCCAAACTTCCATTCCCAATAATATAAAAAGTGTTGAATAAGCATGTCTGAGTTTTTATCACTTTTACCAAGTTAAGAATATTCTTATTAACATCAAGCCGGCCAATAAAAATAATGTTAGGCTTAGTTTGTTCTATAATGCTCTTTGCATGAATGTGCCGGTGTTCGGTAAAATACCCCCACTGATATATTTTTTCTTTGGGGAAACCGCTCTTTATATAACATTCTTCCCCTTTGTATCCGGTAACAAAAAGAACATTGATATATTTTTCGTATCGGATACGAAGATACTTGTATTTTAATCTTCGTAATAATCCCGTAATTCCCAACCACTTATATGGTTCCAGCATTACTGCAATCCGGCAATGATTTTTGGCAGCCTGCTTAAACACGGCATACACCATAGGATTGGCATCAATACCCGAAAATATGTGATAAGATTCTTTATCAGCCAATAATTCAGAGATTTTGCTGTCGTCAGGTGCTATTATTATGCGGGCGTTACCCATTTGCGGCACCTTCCATCCTTCCTTCAAACGTGCCGCACTGCACTCCCGCTCTACAACAAGAGTTACCGGATTGATTGCTGAAAGAGACTTAATAAATGCAGACTGATGAATACTTATTACATTTTGCCAGAAAACTAAACTCATTCTGATTCTTGAGATTGCTTAAATTTGATATAACATGAAGCGGTACCCAGACACAGCCATAGATAGAAGAAAAAGAAACTCCCGGAGGAAATAACATAGCCTTCGGCCATCATGTGTATTCCCAAAAAGACTAAAGAGCTTATTAATAAAAGCGATGTCTGATCCCCTATTCTATTTAGTTCCCATATTGTCTTGCAATAAATCAGAACAAAGATAAAAAAAGAGAAAATACCTGTGCTTGAAAGTAGGAACAACCAACCATTGCCAGGCTCGACCGTTCCGGTGTACTTGCTTTCGACAACACTTGCTTTCGGTAATCTGACTGCCCCGTATCCATATCCGATGAAAGGGCTATACTTAAATTCCTCGATTCGAGATTCCCACCTTCCCGCACGACTGCTTATCATCGACCCTCTACTTTCGGAATATGCAACCTTCATTTGAATTGTTTCAGTATATTTCCACCAAAAAGGGGATGTAGCCGCTATTACAATAACAATTGCCGCAGCATAACGAATAAATTTCGACAGGTTGCGAAAATATAACCAAATCCACACTGTAAAAGCGCCGACAAACGACAATAAGGCAGCCCTCGATCCGGCAAGCAGGCAGGAAAAGAAACATATTATGACGGCAATCCATAGTACATATTTCTTTTTCTTCGATAATATTTCTTTCTTGAATAAACCATATTGAATACCGTACAATACAGCTAAGGCTGCTACAGGCCCCATAGTCATAGAATGAACTGTGATTCCTCCGAATAAATTTCCTCGCTCGGTAATTGTGACAGGACGGTATATGATATAAAGAATAAAGGATATTACTCCTATCCCCATAAACATCCATGAAATATAATTTAACGATAAGATTCGCACATTGCACAACCACTGATTTTGGAACAGCGGCCCTATGCAAAATATAATCAAAATAAGTCCTATGAATCTTTCCCATGGATGGAAAAATCCCGGGATATCATTGCCTAAAATAGAAAGAAAACAAATGTAAAAGAATAAGATTACCAACCAATTAATTTTATTATTTCGATTCATCAGCACAACTATGCCTAACATGGCAAACGCACCATAATATATTGCTACGGAAAGTGATGGCACAAATTTTATAATTCGCATCATTGGGAGCAATACACAAATCAGTGCAAATACCGATTCCTTATGAAAAAAATTGTTGTTCATTCGTGAAAATCGTCGATTTGTTTGAGGAACCTAGCTATTAAAAAATCTATATCATGGGAAATCTGTAACTTTTGCCGGAATCGCTGGCAGGCAAAAGTGTGTATCATTTCAGCTAATTGATGATAATTATGCTTCTGAAATACCCATTTGTCATATTCCGGTGATGACAGGTATTCTGTCGCACCCTGGCCTTCACAAATCATAAAAGGAACGCCACATGCATAGGCCTCAGTAAATACACATCCAAATCCCTCATAGACAGACGGCAATACGAACAAGTCAAGCGTGTTGTAATAGGTGCATAATTGAGAATGATCGACTTCTGAGTCGAATTGAATATACCTATTCAATCCTGCATCTGTCACATAATTTTTACATTTTTTCAATTCGGGACCACTCCCGATAAAAGATACTTTAATATCTGTAAGCCCATGGTTATTAATCAATTCTTCTGTCGCTTTAATCAAAGTAATCTGATCTTTCAATGTCTGGAAATTTGCAATACACCCTATTTTAAATAATCCCGTAGTTTGATTTTTCTTTAAAGGATAGAACTTATTTTTATCTACTCCATTATAAAGTACTATGGACCGGGCAATACGAGGAGACGACATACGCTTTATCCTTATCAATTTTTTAATATAGGGAACATAATCCTCCAACGGAGAAGCTGACGGAAACAGATGAAGATTATCATTTACAATCTTACTGATTGATATATGAATATCTATATTTTCAAATAACCGTACATTCATCATAGCCCGAAACCATAAGTTAGGGAGCCAGGCAGATAATTTTCCATTGAGTATCGTGAATGGGTCCCTGCTATGATGTTGTAGAAGAACCCTGATATGGGGGTATTGTTTTTTTAATGCTACCCCTAAAGCACCGAATGTAGATGTGTGACAATGCACATACTTAATTTGTTTACCCGGAATACCACATTTGTAAAAGGTTTTTAGAAACTTATGCGCATTGTAGGAGTTCAAAATCCCGTTGAAAAAATAAGACGGCATATTTCGCATGGGAAACAGATGAACTTTAATTCCTCCATATTCATATATCTCCTGTTTTTCATTACTCCGGCAGGGCGCAAACACAACAACTTTGTACTCACTATTCCGGGCGATAGCCTGTACCTGATCATATATATAAGGGCCCCGAAACGATTCTCCCGACGGGAAAAAAGGGGTGATTACAATGTAATATTTACCACTGTCTTGGGGAACGTCTGTAACCTTTTGCATAGAATAAACAACTACCGAATAAGTTTACGGGCTATATCTTTAGCATAATCAATCAAATGGCGGAATGTTAAAGTCCATGAAATACCGGGTTTGTCTGATGCCAGTAGCGACTTTATATCCCGTGTATATCCATCGTTAATAGTTTTAATATATAGTACTTCAGATTTTAATATGTCAAGTTGCCAGCTTTCGACTTTTTTTATTAACCCCGTTAAGTATATACAATACAATATATTACGACAAATATTGTAAGAAAATTCTTCGACACAGTTTTCAGAAATATATTTATTATATTTAATACGAAGTTGAATCATGTTTTCGATATAGTTCTGAATTTTAGCAATGAGAGAAGCTTGTTTTGAATGTGAAATTGAATTTTGTAATATACGATAACGGTAGATTTTTTCCGAACATCTCAAAACAGAACATGATTTCTCGCTAAATAAAGAAGTAAGGAAACAGATATCCTGCCCCAATTTTAAGTTTTCCTCAAACCTTATTGAGCCGATAAGATCCTTCTTGTATAATTTCCCCCATATTGAGCATAATGTATTATAAGTCAGTACATCTCTTAGCATTTGATCGCCGGAAGTTATTTTATCAGGGAAAACAGGCCGTTTATAGTTGTAATCTTTGCCATTCTCATGCATGCCTTGACATTCACCACAAACAAGCTCAGCTTCAGTAATAGCTAATTTGTCAAATAATATTCGTAATGCATCTGGTGTTAGCATATCGTCCGAATCTACAAAAAATATGTATTCTCCATTAGCCTTCTCCAAACCTATATTCCTCGCACGACATGCGCCCCGGTTTTCCGTCCTGACATATATAATACGGTTATCTGTATGGGCATAGCCCTGACATATATCACCGGAAGAGTCAGTGCTGCCGTCATTAACTAGAAATAATTCCCAGTTTGTATATGTTTGTTCCAGTATAGATTCTATACATTCGACAATATATTTTTCTACATTATATACTGGTACTATAATTGAAATCATAGGATTATACTATTCTGTTTAATTATCAAATCTTAACCAGTCACAAGGCACCACTTCGTCGCCCGGGTTTCCTATAAACCATTTTCTTGGAGATATAACTATTTTAGCGGGATTTTGGTTAAGCCATGCACCCCACCAGCTGAAACTACTGTTGGCTATAATATTGTGAGTGCAATGAGCCATCAAAATCAAATCTTTAAATGAATCTTCTCCTTGATTCCAATCCACATATTCACAATCGCATCCAATAAGGAGATTCTCCTTAACCCAAGGAATATCATCGGAAAATATTACAAATACAGGATTATGATATTTTATTTTAAAATAAGAGATTGCACGTTGATAATATTCTGTACCATGGAAAACATTATACAAAGGGAGACCGATGTAATCCCCTCTGCGAATATGCAAACTGATAGTCTCATATTTTTTTATTCGGGCAAGAAGTCCGTCATTATCCGCTCCCAAAGAAGCATATTGCATCAAGTTCTTTTGTAATTCTTCTTTTACCACAGAAGTAAACATGTCATTTTGAAAAAATCCGGCAAATATCATTTTTTGATTATTATCAATAATCTTTGCCATTTTATTGGGGGTAATTATAGCTGAATTATAAAAAGTCTTATACCCTAACAATTTATACCATGCTATTCTGGCTATCCGATGTGCCTTAGACTCTTTTTTATTATAAGACTTCCGATAATATTCAGCGGTATTGATTTTCTCCACAAAATCTGTGGAAAAAATTTTTTGAATCTCAATTCCATTATGAAAGTGATTGTAGCAATATTGACCAAAATCGGGAATAATTTTCACTTCGGGGAAATTTTTCTCTATATAGAGCATTGTTGCATATTGGAATAACTGATTACCCAGACCTCCCCTATATATAAATCTTATAGTTTTTTCCATGCTATTACTTTTTTAAATAACAAATTTTTAACTGCGAGTCTTTCTTTATATGTGAGGCCAATAGCTAATATTATAAATATTAAAACAGCCCATGACGATACGACAGACAATATTAAATTACCTAAAACCGAATAATGAAAATTACTTATTATAAGATAACTAATCCATAAGCTACTTACCAAAACAACCAAGGTCGTAAAACATTCATTTCTGATAAATGACACTACTTCAAAAACGATATTCTTTTTAAGAAAATATAAAGAATAACCTAATATTATAATCTGGGCGATAACCTTTGAAACCAGGATATATTCAAACGGCATTCCGATTTGGAGATATAACCAGGCAACGGGGATAGAAATTATCCATAAAACAGAAGTCACAATCTGATACCGTTGAATTGCACCATGTGCCATTACAGCAGTCGAGAGAGGACCGATTAAAGAATCGAGATAAACCGATACGATAGAGAACATACATAAAGTTCCTGTATTTACAGGAACATCTTTCAGCCATAATTTTAGTATGATATTCATTTCCAGGATAAGAGGAACGGCAAGAAAAAAAAGAAGATAGGAAGAAACTTTAGCACACATCCTGATTAATGATTGATAATCCTCTTTCTCGTTGCATGTTATTGCTTTTGTAATCTGTGGATTGAATGCTGTTTGTACATTTTGCATAAATCCGTATACATTTCCATTGACTTGGTTGGCAATTCCCATGGCAGCACTTGCTACAGTACCTCCATAAATATTTATAAGCATATTATTTCCTTGAGAGACACCCATTACTGCCCCCATTTTCAGAATGTTCCAACCGGTGAAAGATACCATTTCTTTAAATAAATCCCCGTTCCATTGAAAATTATAGCGGCAGGTTGAAAATCGGATACGGCAATAAATTCGGTCAATTACGAATTTAATAATGGCAACAACTGCAAGAAATGCCGCGTAAAAAATCAAACGTTCAGAATCGGTTACAACAAGAAGCCACGCCACACCAAGTTTGAGCATCGCGCTGATTACACTGGACCACGCAAAATACGACA
Organism: Dysgonomonas sp. UBA7710; assembly: GCF_002482385.1. Taxonomy (GTDB): domain Bacteria; phylum Bacteroidota; class Bacteroidia; order Bacteroidales; family Dysgonomonadaceae; genus Dysgonomonas. Next base: position 62,093 of record NZ_DLFW01000041.1, read on the forward strand.
TCTTCTCATAAGCGATAATGGAGCCTGTATAGGGTACATTTAATATACCCAAAACGCATGAAAGCAATGCCAGCTGATAAACCCAATTGGCAGCATGCATTTTCGCCGCAGGTATATTAAGTTGGGTATTTAAGAACCATAGCCCTATAGTTTCGGCAAATATCAGAATCACAAATGAAATAATCATATGACAATTCATGCTCATAGAAAATACGTTCTTTGTTTCTATCATGTCATTCTTGCCTATAGAAACAGTCAGAAACCGCTGGGTGGAACCATTAAGAGCATTATTGAAGAAGCTAAACAATACAGCCAGTCCACCAACTACGCTAAATATGCCAAAATCTTCTATTCCAAGATTCTCGAGAATAACCCGGCTGGTATATAGAGAAACTCCCATCATGAGCGTCATCCGCATATACAAGTAAATCGAGTTTTTAGCTATTCTTCTTTTGTCAGATCCCATTGAAATAATTATCAGATACTATATTTACCCTGCAATATCCTTTCGCACTATTTTGAGCAATAGACCATTATGCAGTTTTATTCGTCGCCGTGAGCATACCCGTAGCGGATATATCCGTACCGCCCGTGCATATATTGCGTCCCATTAAGAAGTAAGACCATATTGTTGTATTGATCTTTCTGGTACATTTCTTCTATTTCTGGCAACATTCTTCGATCCAGTAAGCCTGCTCTGACCACGAATACCGTGATATCTGTCACTTTACCGACAATAGAAGCGTCTGTAACCATTTCTATGGGGGTACAGTCAAGGAAAATATAGTCGTATTTTTCTCTCAATTTATCAAGTAATTCCTGTAGTCTGTCATCTAATAAAAGTTCCACGGGATTAGGAGGAACCGTTCCTACCGGAATAATATCCAGGTTAGGATGGATTACACCTTTCCGTATTATTTGATCCGGATCGTCTATCATTTTTCCCAGATAGTTGGATATTCCGGACGAAGGAGTATTTATATAGGAACTTAAAGATGCTTTTCTCATATCGAGATCTATTACAGCAACTTTCTTCCCTTTTATCGCCATACTTATGGCCAGATTTATTGCTGTAAATGTTTTTCCCGAACCGATATTGAAAGATGTGAACATGATAACCTTTTGATGCTTCTCTCCGTTTGTATTCAATATAAAATCAAGATTAGTGCGTATAACCCTGAATACTTCATTCATGTAATCTTTCCTCCCTTCCCGGACAATTATATCATCCCTATCCTTCGATGATTTGTTTTTTAAAAATAGTTTCTTCCGACCGTTCATTATCTGAGGGATTTCACCTATAAAAGGCAAGGATAGCGAGGATAAATCTTTGCGCCCTCTGAGCGTTATACGCATATTTTCCAAAATAATTATAATAATAACCGGCAGTAAAAATCCGGTGGCAGCAGCAACCAGTAATATCGACGTTTTCCGGGGAGTTGTTGGAGACATATTACCGGATGGTGGTGTTATTATTTTTGTATTATAAACTGTAAAAGTCTGTGATAGCTGGTTTTCTTCCTGTTTTTGTAACAAGAAAAGATATAGAGCTTCTTTTACAGTTTGTTGCCTTTCTACCGAAAGAAGATATTTTGCCTGCTCGGGGCTGGAAGCTATACGCTCATTGATTTTTGTCTCAGACTTTTGTATATTTTTTATTTGTGTGTCTAAAGTAACGAGCAGATTATCAACAGACGATATAATGGCTTCACGCATAAAAAGAAGTGATTGTTTCATATCCAGCACCAACGGGTTATTGTCACTACTGTTTGCCTGCAAAGTATTTCGTTTAAGTAACAGTGTGTTATACTCGTTTATCTGTCCTTCGATGTTTGCACCCTCGATCCCCAGATTTGCCGGTAATAACATATCTTTTGTCCGTGAATCCTTCAGGCGGGAAAGAATATACTTAGCGATAGTATGTTGGGTATTAAGAGCCTGTATTTTAGCATCGTTTTCATTTGATCTTACCATATATAAGTTAGATGCCGCCTGGATATCCGGTATCAGGTTTTGACTCTTAAATCTCGATATACTGTCTTCTACCCCACCCAATTCCTTTTCGATGACATTTAAGCGTTCTTCTATGAAAGATGATGTATTGACTGCGATTTGGGTCCTATCCTGAATCCAGTTTTTGTTATATACCGTAATCAGGGTATCCAGAATGTCTTCGGCCCGTTGAGCAGAAACATCGTTTAAGGAAATGTCTATGATGGTAGCATCATCATTGCTCAACCCGACATTCAATGCATTTGTATAATGATTGACAATGCTCCGGAGATCGGATTTCGTAAATAATATCTGTTGATTATGATATTTCCCGGCATAAAAGGTGGTAGGATGTATCGTAATGTTGCCCAAAGGTGTATTCATCGGCTCCGATAAGTTAATTTCCTTGTCCGTAAAATCCAGCTCTTCCCCATTAAGGGTAAGATTGGATAACCTTGCCTTACTTTGAGGAAGCAGTTCGATTTGGAAAGAAAAAGATTCGTTTACATTTGCCGGGTCGGTAGAAACTATTACCGGAGAGTTTTTATATAAAGACCTGTTTCTGAAAAATCCCTTTACACTATAATCTTCATCCAGTTTCATACGCTGAACGACCTCCTGCATCAATAGCGGGGATTTGAATGTCAATATCTCATTATTGATGTTCGTATTGGATTTGAACAATCCCATATCAGAAAAGGTATTTATATTATCGGACAACATCCCTCCTTTGGAAGAATTATCTTTAATTAATACCGCTGCGGAACGTGTGTATACCGGAGGGGTTATTGCAATGTACAGGGATGCGGAAATCAGGCATACCGTTAAAGAAATGACGAACCAATGCCATTTCTCTACTGACATTTTCCATAAATCCTGTATCCGGATAAAATCTTCTTCTGTTTTTTTCTTCATTTTCAAAAAGCTTATTATGACAGGTAATCTACAGTTTATATTATTTAAATATTAAAACGGCTAAAGTGGTTACAAAAGAGGCTATTGACATCCATAAAGAAACAGATTTCACATTATTGTCGTTGATGGTAGACTGTCCTGAGCGGGTACTGTTAGGCTCTATATATATTACATCATTTTGCCGGAGATAATATGCCGGAGATGAAAATGTTTCGGACGAGCGTAAGTCCATTTTATATGTAATACGGTTTCCATCCTTCTCCCTGATAACGAAAACACCATTCCGTTTACCGTAAATAGTCAGATCGCCGGCCATACTTATGGCCTCGAGGAGTGTAATTTGATCTCTGTCTATACTATATTTACCGGGATTTTTTACTTCGCCTAATACGGATATTTTCAGATTCAGGAAATCGACCGTTACAACCGGATCATTTACCAGATTTTCATTTAAGAGTCTTTCCTTTATCATAGATGACAATTGCTTCCTGTTGAATCCCGCAACGTGAATAGTCCCCAATACAGGGAAATCTATGTTACCACCCGAGTCGACGGTATAACCCAGTATCTGAGTGCCCGCATTTTCATTTGAGGTTGTACTTCCTGCCTGATATGAAACTTTTGGCAGATTGAATAGAGTAGCAAGTTCGGGATTCTTGCTTGATACCACTATCGAAATCAAATCTTTGGGCATGACTTCTATATCAGAAGATTTAACAGTTGAAATATTTTGTCCTAAAGGAATATCCTGAAAATATGTAATATTTTTAGACGAATTACATGATGAAAAGAATAAAATACAAATAGATAAAAAAAGCAATAAAGATCTCATAAAATTTTATACTTAATAAATGTTCAACTATTATTTAATGAATATCACTGATATATGATATATTCTAAAAGTCACAGGTTTCGACTGTTTCTGTAAAGTGTTTTTTACGGATTTTCATTGTTATCACCATATGCATGACAGTCCATAATACAATATCAAAAATTAGCAAAAAATTGATATTTACATAAGGAGCTAACAGTATATTACCTGTTCCAAAAAATATAGAGATTAAAAGTATTATTGTCATTGTAGACTTCTGGGATAAGCCTAAATCCAGAAACTTATGATGAATATGGTTCTTATCCGGTTTAAAAGGATTGCGCCGGCAACGGAGCCGATGTATAATCACCCTTATCGCATCGAACATAGGGACGATAAGTAATGAGAATGCTATTACAATAGCATGCGGTATCTGTACTTGTATTATTTCCGGCTCGATGTAGCATAATTTTATCGTAAACACAGAAAGCAACATCGCTATAGTAAGAGAGCCCCCATCTCCCATAAAAATTTTTCGCCCCCTTTTCACGTTCCCAAATACATTATAATAAAAAAACGGGACGAGCATTCCAAATGCGATAAAAGCCTGTATGCAATAGAACCATAAGTGAAGGTACATAAATATGCAACCATAAAAAAGAAATGCAATCATACTCAATCCGGAAGCCAGACCATCAATTCCATCAATGAGATTTATGGCATTGAGAATAAAAATTATGATAAATACAGTAAGAGGTATACCATAATATAATGAAATATCATAAATACCAAGAATACCATATAAATTGTTTATCCATAAACCGGAGGCAATAAAAACAGAAGCGACAAAAACCTGCATGGCAAGCTTTTGCCGATATTGCAAACCGACTAAATCGTCTGCAATGCCGGTAAGGTACAATATTATGGTACAACATAATGTCAATATCCATTCTTTCACAGATTCAATGCCAATAAAAATATCCAGTGTGTCTCTGAAAATAATATAAGCATATAAAAATGAGGCAGATACAAGCATAAACGTTGGAAAGAATGCAACACCGCCCAGCCGGGGAACAATACCTATATGTACCTTCCTTTCATCTATGATATCAAATAGTTTTTTCTTAAGTGCTATAAATCGGATTTGAGGTATAAGAAACCACGATGAAAGCAAACTAATGGTAAAAGGCAAAAAACAATAAATACATAATTCCATATTTTTCTACATTTTTTGAAAGTATCCGGTTAAAATGTACACTTTAATTACTGGCCATCGATCTTTTCTAAAAGAGATGGATGGATATGCGCACTTACAACAGCAATCACGCCATCGATATTAACCATAATCCGCCTGTCACGTTTTATTCTGACGATAGTACCTTCCACCCCTTTAAAAATACCATTTATAACTCTCACCCGGGTACCATTTCTCAATACCGGAGCAATATGTGTTAAATAGAGTGTTTGTTCATTCTGAGTATTAGATATAGCAATAAAATGTTTCATTTGGTCATCAGGAACAATAATTGGCATTTTCCTTGCTTTATCAATTATGTACCGGATTGGAATACTACTCTCTAATTCCCTCTTTAAAATATCGAGAGTAGAACGGTTGGTATGAATGAAAATAAGATTACGGATTGCAGGTAATAGTTCTTTTTTAGTTTTCCCTTTCTTAATGATTTCCGTCAGTTTTAAAGGAACGAAACTTTCTGTTTTTATGGTATCCAAATATGCTTTCAATTTGATTTCTCTACCATAAGTAACTCTAATGGCGAACCATTCGTATGACTCTTTTTTTTTGACTGACATACTTAACAAAATAACATACCTTGGGGACACCCCGATATTGATATTATCGGATCAATTTGATTATGAGTAAATTAAAAATTGAATATATAGCAAATTTGCACTATCCAGTAACAAATTTCCTCTACGTGTATAATAAAAAGATTCCTTTGCTAATTCTTACCCCTTCCCAAAAATAAGGATGTTTAGCCGTTAAAAAATAATCATTTAGTTCATGACTTGAAGCCCTTATACAAATCTAAGAGACATTTTATTATACAAACAATTTTTTGTTAGGTAGATAAGGTTCTTTTATTGAATAGTATCAATAAATACCGCATTTATTTTACAAAAGTAAAAGATTATTCCTTATTTATATACATATTTTATTTAAAAAAAATCATAAAAAGAACATATCCGAATAACGGACTTTTGTCTATTGGGATTCATTATATAATCCGGACAAAAAGATGAGTCAATTTTGTAGATTTTTTGAAGTTTACTATATTACTTCTGTTATCTCTATATCGTTTTTATGAAAATATCCGAGGTACACACCACATATATTCATCAGTCAAATACACCAAGGTTTAAAAGCATTTAATCGATACGTTCGTAATTATGTAGTTATTCTCATATTTATATATATTAATTAAATTGAATCCAAAAATAATACAAGAAAGATTATATACCAACGGTTAATTATCACTGTTTTTTGTCTGGATTGTTTACTATAAGTTTGTAACTGTGCTTTAGGAAGCATTTAAAAGGCTACTATTATGCAAATTAAGATATTATTCCCGGAATTTGTTCTCTTATTTCCGCTCAATTCACGATTACGCAGGACACTTCATTGTTGATCGCAATGTGCTGCTATGGAGTCAGTAAAAAAGTATAATGTTGTAGTTGCTCTAAACAGGATTGTTCCTCCTGAAAATAAGATAAAAGGCTTCCAGTCGATAAATATGTCATTTTTGGGGGTGTAGCCGGCAAATAAACCGAAATCAAAAAGTTATGTCTGCATGGGCAAAATCTATTGAATAAGCGGCATTACAACCATATAAGTATTTTATTACCGGCTACCGGATTTATTTCTTTTGACAATCAGGACAAATACCTTCTAATAGTATTTGAACGGATTCAACTTGATATCCGGAAGGCAAATTTAGACTTCGATCTAATAAAGAAGAATCCAAGCATGTAACTTTGTCACAATAAATGCAATGAAAATGAGGATGTATCTTTGATAAAACCAATTGACTACTCAAAGCATATTTTACCGTAGTGTTATTCAGGACTATGCGATGTATAACTTTCGCCTCCTCTAATGTTTTAAGAGAACGATAGAAAGTTACACGATCAAATAAATCCAAAAATGCATCTTTTATTTCATTCTCTGTTAAAGCTGTATCATCACTCTGCATTAATTTGTCAATAATGCATTTTCGGCATACGGTTTTTTTGAGCTTATGTTCTTTTAATATTTCTTCGGCTGTCATGTTTTTTTTGACTTTCTACAAAAATAATAAAAAGCTTAAGATTATTATCCTCTATAAGTGGATAAATCAATTTGATTTAGAGCAGGATATTCCTATTCCATTATTTAATTATACTGTTTTCATGATAAGCTAACCATATAACAGGAAAATATAAAATATCGATATAAAATTATTCCTTACAAGTGAACATAAAAAAATGCTTATTGGTTGAAAGTTTATTAATAATTATTATTCATATGCCTGAGCTATTTTATTCAATATATCAGGCAAAATCTTAATCAATTTAATATCCTTATACCAATGAAAACTAAAATGCCGGATCTTTCAACTGAAACATACGTCAAAGGTGTTGATGAAGTTTCAGTATCTCTTGATGTATGGAATTTAAAAGAAGATCAGGATTTTGAATTTATAGCCAAAGAGAATAAAATTCTACTTGTAATAAATGGCAGTCTGAAATGCTCTCTACCCGGATATACTGACGAACATCTCTGTTCCGGTCAGATGATATTCATATCTATAGGTACGCGTTGCCTGATAAATACCACAGAAGGTGCATCTGTCATATGCCTGAAACCGGGTTTAATCCTAAGGCATTGCAACCTTTCAGTCCTCAACCAACCTGAATTACCAGAGAATAAGCTGACAATTCTGAAGTTTACCCCGATTATCTCAGCTTATGTCGAATCATTAAAATGGTTCCTTAATATGAACTTCAAGGATCATACTTTATATATCTGTATAAAGACCCGGGAACTTTTTTACCTGATGTCTATCTGCTATACTCATGGAGAAAGGAGTCTCTTCTTTAGGAATTTAGCTTCAAGGGACAAGGATTTTTCCGATTTCATATATCAGAATTACAGAAAGGTAAAATCTGTCAATGAGCTGGCCAGTCTGTCCTGCTATAGCCGTTCTGGTTTTGAAAAACGGTTCCGGAAAACATTTGGAGTGCCGGCATCTCACTGGATCACATTACGCAAGGCTGCAGATATCTACCATGAAATACGCCGGAGCCGGAAAAGTATTAAACAAATCTGTTTCGATCATGGCTTTTCGTCCCTGTCTCATTTTCATAAATTCTGTAAATCAAAATTCGGTTTACCTCCCGGATATATACGCAAACAGACACAAATAGATCAGGATGTGATAAAAAAGGTGAAAAAGTAACTAAAAAAGGAAAAAATGTATGATATTTCTTTATTATCTAAAACCTATTTTTGTAACGCGGAAATCACGAAGACAATATTTTAAGCTTGCTTATACATAGTAATAGAGTAATTCATCTTCATTCATACTAAGACAAAAAAATATTAAAAAAATCATTAATCAGGCAAATTTAGCAGAAAAGAATAAAAATTAGAAAAACATATTCTGCCACGTATAAAAACACATAGCTTGTTAGTAATCAATATACCCCTGAGAGAAGTATAAAGCTTGTGTTAACTCATCCTTTAAGAAAGTGTATATCCGGGAAACCGGAGATATACAAATAATGACTTTAGAATAACATAAGAAGACAATAGTACAGGTAACAAATACTGAAAGTCAAATTGATTTTTTATAAAATCAATAAAATAACTACTCAATAATATCCGATGACCAAAAGAATAATATTTCTCACACTACTTATCTGTGGGACTTTTTTGCAGGGCAATAGCCAAATTGTATCTCAAAAAAACGGATTACCCTCAGGTATGGAAGCAATACCCTTGCTGGGTATCAAATCCAATCTGGTTTATGACCTGACGACAACCATAAATGTGGGGGTTGAATATCGCTTATCGGAATATCTGAGCCTGGATTTATCATTCAACTACAATCCCTGGACATTTTCGAACAACAGAAAGTTCAAGCATATCCTTATACAGCCGGAATTACGCTACTGGATTTACGAACCGTTTAACTCCCATTTTATAGGCACCCACCTCCTTTACAGTCACTACAATGCAGGAAATCTGCCTTTCGGTTCTTTAAAGGACTACCGTTATCAGGGCGATGCTTACGGATTTGGCATATCTTATGGCTATCAGTGGATACTTTCTCCACGCTGGAATTTAGAAGCAACCCTTGGCATAGGCTATGCTTATTTCGATTATACACGCTATGAATGTGAGAAATGCGGACGGGAACTGGGAACGGGAAATAAAAGTTATTTCGGCCCTACCAAAGCTGGTATCTCGCTTATTTACATCCTTAAATAATACTATATCAAACAATATTATGAACCGGACAAAATATTATTCCATTCTGTTTGTAATCTTTTTACAATTTACGCCATTATATAATATCGGTCAAAACATCCATTTGGAAGGCCTTAAAATCAGAGCGATAAACGATAGTTTACAGTTGAGTTACCGGATAGAACCAGACAGGAGTTCCGTTGCCAGCGGACAGGCCATATATCTTAGACCCATATTAATGATGGAAGACAACCGCTATCCTTTACAGTCGGTAATCATTGCAGGAAAAAATAAACAACAGGTACTTCGGCGATGGGCAAACAACTATAAAAGGGAGTTGCCTTCCTATATTATTAATCCTGAATTGCAAAATGATTCTGCACTGTATTTCAATGTACGAATACCCTATCTGCAAAAAGTTGATTCCGCCCGCATGCTTGTAGAGCTGGAGTCTCTACACTACAGGGGTAAACATACACTTACATCTGATGTTACCGTAAGCCCTGTTATTCCAGCAAATCAGGAGACATATACTGTTTCACCCCGGGTTAGCTTTATTACTCCTGAAAAAGAAAATAAACTTCATTGTGTGCAGAAAAATAATTCTGTGTTGTTTAAAATAGGACATTCGGGCATACTTCCCGCATACAGGAACAACCATACAGGGATATCCGAAATGGAAGGGATATTGCGGGATATAATTAACAATAAAAATATTTCTCTGGAATCAATATACATACATGGCTATGCTTCTCCCGAAGGAAGATACGGTGTGAATGAAACTTTAGCCCTGAAAAGAGCATCAACTCTGAAAAATTATATCAAATCTATGTTTAACATTCCGGATAGTATATTGAAAACAGATACAACTCCGGAAGACTGGCCCGGACTGGCTACTCTTATTGAAGCTAAAGACCTGATTAGCAAGAATGAAATCCAGAATATCATATCTATAAAAAGGGATGATGAGCGTGAAGCTGCATTGAAACAACTAGATAAGGGAAAACCATACCGCATAATACAAAAAGAGTTATTTCCCCAACTAAGACGTGTAGAATATAAAATCTGTTATTCCATCAAAGATTATAGTCAGGATAAAATCAGGATACTGGAGAAAAGCAATCCGGAAAATCTATCCCAATCGGAGCTTTACAATCTGGCCGTCAGCTATGGGGAGAACAGTCCCGAATATAAGCGATTGCTGACAGAAACTATTCCTTTTTACTTTCCTGATGACATAGCTGCAATCAACAATGCTGCCGCGGTCATGATTAAAAACGGAGATTTGGATGCCGCACGACACCTTTTAAAAGAAGCTGCCGCAAGTAATCTGCTGTACAATAATATGGGTATAATCTATATGCTGGAAGGTAATCAGGAAGAAGCGATCCGTTGTTTCGACAAAGCCATTTCCTCCGGCAACGAAGAGGCTGTATATAATAAAAGAGAGTTACAGCGTAAAAAATAAATAAGCTTTACGGACATATTTAAAAGCAAATAATTCATTAATAAGTCAAGTCAATCACATTGAATTAATTTAAAAAACCAACAGTGTATGAAAAAAAAATTCAGCTATTTAACATTATCAGTTATAGTCCTCTTATTGGGCTTTAGCAGTTGCTCTAACGGTGAAGATTCAGAATCTGTAGATAACGCGAAACCCAAAAGTGTATTTCTGAAACTCGGCAAGAGCACCGCCACTACTCACTCGGTAAGTAGTCCTGTGGCTAATGGAGCCGACGTAGTCCTTCAGTCGGGAGATTTATATTTCGTAAATGCATCGGGTGCCATATTAAAACATTACACGATAACCTCTTCCACGACAAGCGCAACAAATATTAATATGACTGAAGCCCATAACGGAGCATCAATAACCAACCTGCCCGGAAATACAGAGATGGTCTATGTCATAGGTAATACTTCCGGTCTTCCTACTTCCGGTAATATTTCTGCAGTACAGGAAGTTGTATTGCAAGTGGAATCGCAGGATGATATTGAAGACGTAAACCTATATGGAAGCGGTCTACTTGTAGACCCTGTATCTCCTGCTACAGCCTACACCTGCGAGGTTGATCTTAAACCTACCGTGGCACGTATCGAACTGACCGACATTACTGCTGCCGGTGTTATTACAGACTTTAAAGTAGAGGGTATTTTCGTGGATAATTACTTTTCACAAGCTTTAGTTAATGGAAGTGTGACAAGTACCGATTTCGTTGAAAACGGAGCCGTAGCCGCAGCTTTTGATGATGAAACCAGTGAATATCCGGCCGGGCTGAAACCTGCTATCTATGATTTCTATGATCCGGCACTCTCTGCCTCTACAAATGTTGCTAAACCTGCAGGTACCGGAACGGTATGGGCATATAATTTATTTGCCTCTTCTACCGGTAGCACAGTCCCTCGTATAATCATCCGTCTGAGCGATATTGCAACAAATGATGGATCTACATACGCTGATCCGCAGTTTATCACGGTCAAAGGGTTCAAAGCCGTTTCCGGCGGAGCTTCTTTGACTAGTATTGAATCGGGGAAGATATACAAGATTGCAGCAGGAGCATTGACTTTCAATGAAACCGACCTGTCTCCGATACCAAATTTAAACCTGATCGATATAGAAGTAACAGTTAATCTGGCTACCTGGACAGTAGTAGGTGTAACACCTGAACTATAATTGATACAGCATTCTTCGGGGAAAGCCAGCCATACCTTCCCCGAAGGATCACTTTGCAAATCCGCCAGCACAGTGAGCGGCTGTAAAAACAGTCATATCACAAAGTAATGCGGTTTAGTAAAAATCTAAAGTTTTGATATATGAGATTGTTCCATTTGTTTTTCGCATTGTTTGTCGTCGTGATATTCAGCAAGTGTATCGATGATAGTTCCGGTGAATGTCCGATCGATATCGAAAATAATTTTATACTGAAGTTCCGTTATGTAAGCGATGGCCCCGAAGAACTTTTTATTGAAAAGATAAAAAGAGTGGATGTATTTGTCTTTAAGGAAGACGGACAGTATGTAATGACCCGGAGTGCAGACCTCGCAGCATTAACCTCTTTTGCCGGAATCACCCTGGATCTTGATCCGGGTAGTTACCGGATTGTCTGCTGGGGAAACGCTTCCGAAAAGACATTTATCAGTCCACTAAGTACAAATAGCATGATGAAAGATGCTTTTGTATCTTATACTGCCCTCAGGAACGGAACTGTTGCAACAAATGGCGACACATTATATTATGCTTTGGACCATACTGTATTATCCCCGTCGTTAAAAGCCACAACCGTATCCGAGACTGTGATAGAGCGGATACTGGATTTTCATAATGCATTCGTAAAAGTACAGGTTTATATAAAGGGACTTGTAGATAAAGACCCTCTGGGGAACCTACTTGCACCTGTAATAGAAATGACCGGAGTTACCAGTGGATATAATTTCGAGATGCAGACTTTCGGCAATGCAGTCCGCTATCTTAATACATCCGCATTTGAAAACATATCAGGAGAAAAAATCGCTGCTATAACATTTTACACTCTCCGTTTCAAAGATGACAATCCAATAGAGATCCGGATAAAGAAAAGTTCCGACGGCAGCACTCTTACAACGATTAATCTCAAAGATTTTATGAAAGAGAATAATATAACAGTAGAAGGTATAGAGGAGGCTTTAGTACCTATACTGGTTGAATATAAAGAAGCATCTGTCGAAATAAGTATCCCCGAATGGGGACAAATACCAGTAGACCCGGAATTATAAAAATATCAGGCTGGTGAATTACCCGGTTCCTTTCCGGTCTGTATACATCACAGCGCAAAACACAGAAACAAAATAGAGTATGAAAATCATAAATATGCATACCGGACAAAAAATCATCATTACTTTATGCATTTTATCGGGGGTACTATTAAATTCCTGTCAGGATAATGACGAGGTGCCATCTCCCGGTTCAGAGACAAAAGAAGTGACCTTTTCCGTAAAAGTTCCGGGAGCATCGGCACCTAAAACCAAAACTCTGACAGAAAGTAACGAAAATGAAGTCAGAAGTATCGAAGTCCTGTTATTCGATAACAATGGGGAATATACTTATCAACCGGTGTACAGCAATGTTATCAACACTGATCCTGATGACAGTAATATCAAGACCTTCACTATAAAGGTACCCGAAGGTACATATAATATGGTGATACTCGCTAATACGCGGCAAGCAGTATCAGGAATTGTGAACAGTATCCATGAGGGAGATTCCAAAGCATCGGTACTCGACAAACTGGTTATCACCAACAGTAATAAATGGAATACCGATCCGGCATCCACAGGATATATCCCGATCCCGATGTTTGGCGAGATACCTTCTATTTCCGTAAATGCAGCATTACCTTCCAATACTTCTGTAAACTTGGTTCGTATGGTATCTAAAATCGATGTTGCACTAACTAATACAGATGCCACTAATAATTTCACCTTGGAAAGTATACGGTTGTACAATTATAATAATAAAGGATACATAGCACCTCTTTCGGGTAATTGGGATCAGGCACAAAATGTTGTCACCGGAGCCAGTGTTCCTACCGGATCTATTCTCACACAAGGCCCTTTATTATACGACGGCACGGCTATTACGACAGCGCATACGGCATCATCGGGAGAAATATATACATTTGAGGCAGTCGGGGCTAATCCGTCATTGATGGGAAATGCCACATGTCTGGTGATAGGTGGCACATATACAGGTGACAGTCAACCAACATATTACCGTGTCGATTTTGCCCGCACTTCATCATCGGTTACCACTTACCTACCCCTCCTCAGAAACCACTATTACAAAGTAAACATAACAAAAGTTAGCGGCCGTGGATTACCTACACCTGCCGATGCATTCAGCTCCCGCCCGGTAAATATAGAAGCAAATGTAATTATGTGGGATAATGCAAAAATAGGTGATATCGTCTTCGACGGACAATATATGCTGGGAGTATCACAAAGAGAAATTACCTTCACCCGCGATGCCCGTACTATCGCCAGTACAGATAATACGTTTTGTGTAACAACCGATTATCCTCCGGGATGGAAGATTGAGAAAATAACCGATGCCGCAGGAAATACTATAAGCTGGCTCAATGTGGTATCTACCACAGGAAGTAATGTATCGGCAGGTATTTCCGGCAGTATAACCGATCTCAAACTCAATATGCCCGAAAACACTAGCGGATCAGACCGTACAGCTTTCATTCACCTCAGCGCCGGACGCCTTACCCATACAGTACAGGTACTTCAGAAGACTGAACTGAATTTGAGTTTAATGGTTACCGACCTATCCGGAAAAGCGATTTCCGAGCTGGTATTTGCATCATCTGCTGATGTTCAACCCGCAGCGCAACAGTTCAAACTTAAATGGAATCCTGTTGTGTTCAGTATTACAGCCAGCCGCAGCGATATTTATGACATGGGTTTTTCGTTCGACGGATCATCAGATCAGCCCGGATCGGGAATATTGGCATTAATCAATGATCCTTCAGGTGAAAAAACCTTTACTGTACGTCCTACAGCTATTACTGCGGCTGAGATTGCAGCAAACCCTTTCAAGGAGAAAGTCTCTGTCGTCGATTTCAGAATAGGCGACCCGTACACTTTTTTAACCACAAGTATATTCCTCAGGCAAGTCAGATATAATATCTCGACGGAAAAAGACGTATACTACTTAATGGACGGTACTCAGAAATATTTCACTGTCAAATCCAATACAAACTTCACGGTTGAAGTAAAAAGCAACCCGGATAATGTGGTCCAATCCTTAGTGACCACTTCCGGAGGAGCCAATACAAGCGGAACCAGAGTATATTTCAATATAATCAATGATACATCCAATCCTGCACTTTATTACAGAGACATTGTATTTACGATCAAAAGTCCGCAAGGCCGTTTTGCCGATACAGATATTACATTGCCATGCTATGCCGGCATTATCCAGTCTAAATCGAACTCCTATATTGTGAATCCGGGTGGCACAGGAATACTTATCCCTGTCAGCCGTGCAAACGATTCTGGGATAGGTACTCAACTGGGCGTATCCGAGAGTTTCACAGCCAGACTCCTCTGGACAGACAATTCCAACAGGATAGCGTCCAATTCAAATATAAGCCAGATTCATATTATTGGAACTGGATCATCAGCTTATCTTCTTGTTAAACAGGGAAGTGCGTCAGGAAATGCGGTTGTAGAGATCAAGAACGCATCTAATACAACTCTCTGGTCTTGGCATATATGGGTGACCGATTATACACCAGTAGCTTTAGGTACAGGTAAATTTATGGACCGTAACCTCGGAGCCATAGGCAACACACCGGGTGTGGCTGCAACAAAAGGCTTGTTGTACCAATGGGGACGCAAAGACCCGTTTCCGGGTTCGTCTACGTTGACAGGAACCGATGAACCGACATTATACACTGCCTCAGGGACAATATCTGTTACCAAGACACAAGTAGCTGTCGCAAATAACCTTAGCAATAGCATAGCTAATCCATTTACATTCTATTATTTAGCTACAGACCCTCGCGACTGGTACAGCAATAGTGGAATCAGGAGCGATGCCCTTTGGGGACCTGCATCCAAAACAGTTTACGACCCATGCCCTATAGGCTGGCGTGTACCTCAGCAGGGAATATGGCTCCTCACTAATTTTACAATGGGACAAAATGGCGCCGTATGGGGCAGCAATGGAATGACCTGGACAGGTTATGGAGGATGGTACCCGGCAGCAGGTTATCGCGTAGATTCGAACGGAAATCTGACAAATATTGGCAGTACCGGAATATATTGGACGGCAACAAATTCAGGCACGAGTGCAAATTATCTCAGCTTTACCAATAGCACTGTGGCCGTGCAATACCCAACCTATCGCGCCGGAGGTTTCTCTGTACGATGTGTTGCCGAGCAGTAGCAGTAATCTGAAAAATTGAAATGAAAAGAATTATACAATGCATTATAAGCGATAAAATATGAGAGTAACTATCAAATCAATTATATACCGGACTATGCCCGTTTGGGTTATATTTCTGATCTTCTTTTCTTCCGCTTGCCGCGATACGGAAGATGTACCGGTTGGAAATATCAATGATATGGAAATGCTATTCTCTGTCATAGTTCCTGGTTCATCCGGACTTAAGTCTTCCATGGACGAAGAAGATGAAGACGATGTGCAAAGTATAGAAATTTTATTGTTCGATACAGATGGGAAATATACCTATCAACCTTTGTATAGCAATGTTATAAATACAAACCCGACAGACAGTAAGATCAAGACCTTCACGGTAAAGATTCCGGAAGGAACCTACAATATAGTGATTCTGGCCAATGCCCGTCAAAACCTGGCTAATGCTTTAAGTAGTATCAGTGAAGGGGAAGCGAAATCTTCGGTCTTGGAAAAGTTGTTGCTGGCGAACTCAGGAAAATGGAACACCGACCCTGCATCCACAGGATACGTTCCCATACCGATGTGGGGAGAAATAACATCGCTCACGGTCAATAGCAGCACTCCTGCAAATAATCCGGTCAATCTGGTTCGTATGGTCTCCAAGATAGATGTAGCACTTACTCATACTGATGCCACAAGCAAATTTACACTGGAAAGTATACGTCTTTATAACTATAATGACAAAGGCAGAATTGCTCCTGCTGCATCAAACTGGAATGCATTGCAAAGCAAGGTAACAGCAGCGTCAATCCCGGCTTCAGCACAAAAACCGGCTAATCCGTCACAAAATCCGCTGCTATATGACGGAGTTGCCATCACAACACCGGGAGTTTCGAGTATAGGAGAGATTTATACCTTCGAGGCATCAGCCGGAAGTTCGTCTTCTCTACAAGACAATACCTGTCTGGTTATTGGTGGAACTTACACAGGCGATAGTCAACCGACATATTACAGGATCGATTTTGCCCAGACGTCTTCAGGCACTACCACCTACTTAGCGTTACTACGAAATCACCACTATAAAGTAAATATTTCCGAAATAAGCGGTTCCGGACTGGCTACGCCGACAGATGCCTTCAATTCCCGTCCGGTAAATATAAAAGCGGAAGTTATTGAATGGAACGATGCCCAACTCTCCGATGTTGTCTTTGACGGACAGTATATGCTAGGGGTATCCCAGGGCGAATTTACTTTACCTCGCGATATCCATATAGCTTCCAGCGAAGGCAACAGTCTTGCTGTTACAACAGACAATCCTTCCGGCTGGAATGTTGATAAAATAGTAGATACCGAAGGGAATAACATTAGCTGGCTGGGATTGTTATCCACATCCGGAAGTGTGATTTCATCAGGTGGCTCAGGCGTTACTACGAATGTAAAACTTAGCCTGACTGAAAATATAAGCGGTACAGCCCGTATTGGTTTTATACATCTGAAGGCCGGACGCCTTACTTATATAGTCAAAGTGACACAAAATATCAACGCGGCACTTGCTTTGAGCATAAAGAATGTGGCCGGGACCAACAGTATTAACGAATTGATATTTATTGCACCAATAAATGCACTGCCTACAACCCAGCAATTCAAAATGAAATGGAGTCCGGCAACCTCTTCCGTTACCGCAACTAACTATGTCATAGGCAATGCTGGTCTCTCATTAGACGGGTCTTCAGGATTACCTTCCTCCGGCTTACAATCGGGTATAAGTGATCCTTCCGGCGAAAAAGTCTTCACTGTCCAGCCCACCGCTATTACAGATGCCGAGCTTTTAACAGACCCGTTTCTGGTAAAAGTATCAAAAATAGACTTTACGGTGTCCAATGGGATCAATAATATGACCGAAAGTATCTTCTTGCGGCAATCAGTATACAATCTTGTATTCAGCAACATCAACTCTTCGTACTGGACTAACGGAAATACTTACACCTTTAATGTGAGAAGCAATGCCGACTGGCGGATCAAATCCATCACAGAGAATATAACAACAGGAAGCGGCTCACTTTTGAATCTGCAAACGTCAGATAATTTAAGAGTAGGAACAGTTGGTAGTATCAATACGGGAACAGGCACTCCGGTTAGCTTCAGCGTTGTGAGCAATATCGTAAGTATGGCCGGACAAATAAGTGTTGTTTTTGAAAGCCCCGATTCTCCGAAAAAATTCAATGATGTAACCCTTGTATTGAATATAATCAATGAATATTATCCTAAAGCTCATCAGGGATGGGCCGGAAGCAATATTTATTACGATTCTGCTTCAGGACATTTGACCTTTGATGATGTAGGGGTTACTACTCACAAAACTTATCAGGGAGTGTATTTTCAGGCAGGAAGCTTGTATGGAATTTCACCTGTCGGTGTCTTTTCTTTAGCAACAGTTCTATTTCCTCCTGCAGGCGGGACAACATTAAATATTGCATGGTCTGCGATCCCTTACGCAACCGCCAGTGTAAGTAGCAGCCCTCCTTCTGGAAAAACAAATCTCGACCGCGCATATTTATACGAAATAACGAATGAGGCGACCGGTGTCGGTGACATTTGCCGGTATCTGACGCAAAAAGGCTGGGCACCTCAGGGTAAAAAATGGCGTATGCCTACTTCCAACGAATTTAATGATGTATCCAGTTATACAATTGTTGGACCGTTTGTAAGCTACACCTCTGCAGAACCTTTTGGTATTCAGATTTTTGACCGGGGATATAATAAGTCAGGTATAGGGTCACCATTTTTACCGGCTTCCGGATACCGGGACCCGACTCTGGTGCAAATCGGTACAAATGGGATGTACTGGTCTTCGTCCGCGGATGGGACAGATAGCTATGGTATGACCTTTGCCAATAACAATTTTATAACACCAAATTATAAACTCCTACGCCAACTCGGCTTTTCTGTACGCTGTGTCGTAGATGAGTAACAAACAGGCATGCAATCATATATAAGTTAGGTCGTCGAGATCTATTGCGTAGTTTTGTAGAATTCGTGCTTATGGAATCACGCGGGTTGGGATAATCCGCGGATTCCATTTTTTAGTCAACTCAGATACACGATTAATATAAAAAAACGATCTACATCAACAAAGAATATTGTTCTGAAGGTAAATAATCAATATGCATCTACAAGAGAGACAATTTTTAATTGTTTCTTAATAACTGCCAATTTTCGTGCGGTTGGCCTAATGAAGAAGTATTAAATCATTATTGACGTATTGCCAACTGAAAAATGCGCCATTAATTTCTATTGATTACTTATGTATATTACCCTTTAATAAAAACAGCAGAACTTATTACAGGCAGAAAATATCCTATCAAATCCTTACGACTTTATCTGCCACGCACTCAAAATCCAGCAGATGAGTAGCCATCAGAATAGTAATACCGGGATATTGATCCCTGATATTTCGAAAGATGGCAATTGCGTTTTCAGAGCTTATACCAGCCGTGGGTTCATCCACAACCAACAGTTGAGGTTTTTTAAGCAGTGCTTGTGCCAGCAAGAGCTTTTTCCGTTGTCCGCCACTTAAAGTTTCACCATTTTCACCTAACCAGCTTGCCAAACCATCAGGAAGCGACAAACGCCAACTTGCCAAATCCACCGTATTCAGCACTTGCTCAATAGCTTCGTCTGAATATCCTTCAAAGTTTTCACGCAAGGTTCCGGTTAATAAATAAGCTTTCTGGGTAACGTAAATACATTCCGGTACAGGTAAATGAGATAATTCTGCATCACCATTCCATCTCAACAAGCCACTGCGGCGGTATTCAGGATAGAAAAGGCTGTTCAACAAAGTGGTTTTTCCTTTTCCGGTTTCTCCGAAAAGTGCAATCCACTCCCCCCTTTTTATCTCTAGCGACACTTCTGTTGTATATACCGATGTTTCCGGTATTTTTGCACTCACCTTCTCTAAACTTAAATTTTCGAGTATGGAATTGACTTCCACTGTTGCAACAGGCTGTTCCCCTTGCCTGATAATCGAGTCAATATCTCTTATCTGGTGTGCAACTGAACTTTTTTCCGATTTTCCGGAGAAAAGCATTTCAGCCAATTCGGCCTGTGCCATGATACCGAAGAAAATCCCGATCGCCATTGGGACATCGATACCATAATCGCGTGAACTCCAAAGCAAAAATGCTGCAATATAGCTAAACCCAAGACCGGCAATCAACTGTAGCCAAAATGAATTGGTCTGCAACTGATCTTCCAATTGTTCGAGCCGCAGTAATCTTTGTTCATATTGCCCAATAGCTTTCTCTTCCATGTTATATTTCGAAATTTCAATCCGGCCTCTGAAACTTTGAATAAGGGCCTGATTATTCTCCTCCCGATGCACTTTCAATTCTCCGTAAAGTTTTCTGTTTTTTCGAAAAATTAATTGAGGTATAATAAACAGAAGGATGGCAGATGAAATCAAAAATTCTATAGCTATCACCTGTGAGAATACAATAAGGAAGAAGAAGTAAATGCTCAGTGAAAGAATCAGCGCAGAGAATGGTAATATCCATAAAAGAATATGATTCAATATCTGGTCGATGCCGTGCGTGCTGTTTTCGAGTAAAGTCGAGTTATTATTGAACTGCTTCTTGAAATAGGGAAATTTAGCAACAGACCGGAATATTTTCAGCTGCAGGCTTTGTTGAGCATCTAATGTGGTTTTGTGATTTTCCAACCGTTCGAAATACCTCAGGACTGTGCGTACGAGAGCCATTAAACGGATAATGGCAGACGGGACCAGATAAGAGAATGTAGTACTTGCTGTAACAAACACAACGCTACATATTGCCAAAAACCATCCTGAAATAGCAGGAAGAGCAATAAATGCCACCGTCCAGAGTGATAGCAGGAAAATACCTCTCAAC
Source organism: Dysgonomonas sp. UBA7710 (assembly GCF_002482385.1). GTDB lineage: Bacteria > Bacteroidota > Bacteroidia > Bacteroidales > Dysgonomonadaceae > Dysgonomonas. The sequence continues at coordinate 83,098 of NZ_DLFW01000041.1, forward strand.
CATCTGCCCGTTAAAGGCTGCAATATGTATTGTATGATAAATTTATTCATAGTTCATCTGTTCCCCCCAATTTAAGTTTATAATTACATCTGCAACAGTGTCAAACATTCTTTCGTGCGATGCGACTATAACCAGTCTATTTTTTGCCAATTCCATTATCTGCGGAAGAATGATTTCGACAGTACCAGTATCCAGGTTAGCCGTAGGTTCATCCAGAATAGCTATCGGCTTCGGATGCAACATCATCCGGGCAAGCGTAACTAATTGTTTTTCACCACCCGAAAGTTGTTTTCCATTATGGCTCAACCCAGTTTGCCAACCCTCTTCTTTTTTAGTCAGGATTTTATCTAAAAACTCTGGGTATTGGCTATATTTATCAGCCTCTTTCTCGAGAAAAACATTGTATCGAAGTGTTCCGTCGAAGATAAAAGGAAATTGGTTCATATACGACGAATTTGCTTTTAACCATTGCTGCGACCACTTATTCTCTCTCCCGTTTACTGAAACCAAGCCATCCAGAGAAGAAAGGCTTCCGGCACAAATCTTCAGGAGGGTAGATTTTCCTGATCCTGAAATACCTTTTACCAATACCAGTCCTTTTGCTGGTAATTTCAAACTGATGTTATGAAGAACTTTTACCGGCGAATCGGGATAAGCAAAGCTAAGACCATTGATTTCAAAAGTATTAAGTGCTTCACCCGTTTCGGTCAAAGGTATATCAATATCCTCATTCAAGATAGGCAACAGTAGCTTTGCCGACGCCAAGGCTTTGTTCCGGTCGTGATAGGCACTCACAAATTTCCTCAAATAAAAGAAAAAATAAGGCGAAAGAGTAAGCAGGAACAATGCAGTACGAAAATCATAACCTTTCCCGTAATTGGGGCCTGTCATAATTCCAAGTAAACTCATTCCCAAATAAATAGCAATAATAGCAATACAGATCGTAACAAAAAGCTCCAGCACTGCCGACGAGAGAATGGCAACACGCATCACGTTGGTAGTTGCTTTGTTTAATTCCTTGCTTTTTTTCGATAGAAACAGGTATTGCGGCTTGAAGTTATCTAAATTAACGATTTCTGCGATAGTCTGAAGGCGATTGTAAAAGACAGCTGAATATTTAAGGAAAAGATTGATGTGTTTTTTATGAAGAGCTTCTGCACCCACACCTATAATAATCATCTGCATAGGAATGACTACCAACGAAACCAAGAGCGCAGTACCAACCCACTTTTCCATCCAAAAGCAAATAACCAAAAGCATGCCGCTGACTATGAGCGAAGCCATCAGATATGGAATAAAAAAAGCATAAAAGGGTTTCAGATCATCGCTTATTCTCGTAACAAACAGAGTGCTCGAGATAGAATCCAGCTTATTGTTGTTTAACAATATCGGGTATAGCCTTTTTTTGATTTTGGAAACAATTATATTTCCTGCTTTATAATTGAATAGCGATGCGTAATGGGCAAAAATATACCTACCCATGAGAAACACTGAGGCATACAGCAGGGCATTGGGTAAAAACTGTCCGTCATTGAGCCACGACGCTGCAAATCCTGACAAGTACCAGCAAAAAATAATAAAACATCCCGCGCTTAAAACAGTAAGTATCGAAGCTGAAATATATGCACTTTTTGCTTCAACAATCTTCTTACCCAGCCACCGGGAAGCATTTTCCTGATTTGAACTCATTGATTGTCTCCGATTTTGATTTCCATCACATGGAAATGAGTGGATATTAAATGAACTAAGTGGTTTTACTCTATTACGAACAAAGATAGTTATTTATTCCAACTATATAATTAATTGGTATTCTATTTACTTATATATTGCCTCGATTTTTCAGCCACGGTAACTTTTTTATATCCAAATATTCGAACACAGTGTAAGCCAGTTCCGATATGTAGCATGCATATAAGATAAAGACTAAAACCCACGAATCCTCCCGACTCATGGGTTTTATAAAAATCTTTACAAAACTATACCACAACCAGCTTTGAGTGGCCGTGTTTTATTTACGTCGCGAACCTGAAGAATTTATTTTAACAAAACCCTTTCAGATTTGCTGATAGATTTATCATCACTTATTATTTTTACGATATATACACCCTTGTTGATTAGTTGATTTCCTGTAAAATATTCGCTGGAATTCTTGATAACTCTTTTCTCGTCAAGTAACCGGCCTAAAATATCGTAAACCGTAGCTACACAACCACTATCAGACTGATTATCAACTACAATACGATTATCTCTGATATAAATATTCACAAGAGAAGATTCTTGTCCGGTTCCGGTTAACGGAGAAGGGCTTTCTGTAATTTTAAATCTACCCTTAGCTATGTTATTTGCTCCTTGAATAATGTATTCTACGTTATTTTCAATCGGATAGCTGCGGCCCGTATATATGTCGTATAAATATAACTTACGTGTTTCTACATCAGAGGTTACGGAAAGCACTATCGAAAAGTTCTCATCTTTCACGGTATTCACTCCAAAAGTAGTTCCTGTAAATTCAGGGACTGTAGCTATCTGATACTTAGACTCTGCATTATCTGATACATATATCTGAGTCAGTCCTTCTTCCTGTAGTTTATATGCATCCCATCCATTATCAAAACCTGCAGTAGTACCTGAATTTTCAAATAACCATACACGATCGGCTGATGTATTACTGATAACATCCATAACAATATAAGGGTATTGTGGCATACTGTTTTCAGTATAGGCCGATTTCCACGGGTTTGTAGTCGATGTATTCAACTCATTCTTTATCAGTTCGCCATACTTCAATGTTATATTACCGGGAGTTTTTACATCCAACATGAATGTATGCATAGACAATATCCTGTCCGGTATCCCAGCTTGCCCTGCCAGATTAAACGGTACGGCCTGATATTGCCCGCCGGCAACTCCATTAACTGTTCCACCATTCATTTTTCGCCATTGGTCTCGTGTTCCCGTATTGAACAGGTAAACTGTGTTTTCGGTTAATTCGACACTTCCAAGTTCAAGAGCTGCGGATGTAATTGGTATAGCTGCAGTAAATGAATTGCCTACAAGGTTCATTCCCGAATAGTTGACATTAGATGTTCTGGTAAGCGGGACAATAGCATTACCGACATTTAGAGTTCCAGAGAAGCTATAAATATGGGTAGGCAAAGTATTACTACTGTTAGTCATTTCGTAACCTTTGAATGCTTTTAAACCTGTATCGGGCGCATATGGCGCCGGTTGCCATTTATTACCATTAAATGTTTCTACCCATTGGTTTACTGTTTCTACCCTAGGTGTAAGGTATGGAAAATCGGATGCCTGAACCGGAATGCCAAAATATTGCCATTGTTTTTTATAAAATCCGCAGGTTGAGCATTCATATGCTTTGTTATAGAATTCTACCGAAGCATTTACATTCCGGTTATCATCAGGATTGGCAAAGAGCAATGTTCCTGTCGGTTTATCAGTTGATGTCTTCACAACAATAGTCCCTTTGTCCGGGTTATCATCTCTTACCACACCGTTGATTGTAAGCTGGTTTTCAGTGGTTACCAGTAAATCTACATCCGAATTATTAATCAGGTCCCCGATTACACGATCGGTATCAAGATACAAGTCTCTCACAGCCGGGCTTCCGTTATTGTTGGCATTAGTGGCAAATTCAATATTCTCTCCGGGCTGAGGTACATGATCTGCAGTCCAGTTACCAGTTTTAGCCCAATCGTTATCAATCGTACCATGCCAGTAGTTCTTTGAGGATTTCGTTATTATGATATATACAGTTGCTTTGTCACAAAAAGATTCAGGAATACCGTCATCACACACTTCATAGATAAAGCTATCAGTACCTGTAAATCCATTATTCGGAGTATAAGTAAAAGTACCATCTGCATTCAAGACTACCGAGCCATAAACCGGATCTCTCATAGGAACTGTATTTACGATCTGCTCGTCCCCTTCCGGATCAAAATCATTATCCAATACATTTCCGCTAACGGGTTCGTTTTCTTTCGTGTAATACACATCGTCATTTGCATATGTAATGTTTATATTGCTTTTAGGTAATACAGTGATTGTCACTATTGCCCTGTCACAGGTAACGGGCTGGCCATCATCGCATACTTCATATTCAAATGTATCTGTCCCGTTAAATCCGGGATCAGGCGTGTAGGTATAAGTACCATCTGGCAGGATTGTAACCGATCCATGTGACGGAGGCGTTACAGGGGTGGTGTTTAAAATAAGATTATCTCCATCCGGATCAAAGTCATTGCTTAAAATATTACCCGATACCGGTTTATCCTGCTCTGTAATACCCGTATCATCGTTTGCAACAACATTGTTGTTTACTGAAGGATTCCGCTCCGGAACAACAGTGATAGTGACTGTCGCTGTAGCACAAGCTTTAAGCGGTGCAGGAACATCATCACAGACCGTGTAAGAAAAACGGTCTGTACCTGTAAAATTCTCTTTGGGTGTATAGACATATGTACCGTCAGTGTTGATCTGTACATTTCCTCCTTCGGCAGTCGTTATCGAACCTGCTGAAGTTACGGTCTGGATATGGCCTTCCAAATCATAGTCGTTGGTTAATACATTGCCGTTGACAGGGGTATTCTCAAATGTTATATTGATATCATTTACCGCATTGGTGCTATTGGTAGGATTTACGACAACAGTTGACGAATTATTGCCATGATTCGAGTCCGAAGACCTTACTTCCGGATACCCTTCGGCCGTATTGTTGTATATTCCGGATTTAAGCACTTTGGCCGTAATAGTCAATACCCTTTTATTTTTGCTTAAATCATCTGTATCATAAGGGACGTCATGCACCGTCCATATTCCTGTAAGGGGATCGTATGTTGTTTGCGTATTTTCCCATGTTTCCGGATCATTACTGCCTATAGGCGCAGGAGTAACAGTTGATCCCATAGGAGCTGTATGACTCACATACTCATATCCGGAAGGCAACAGATCGTCTACTGTTATATCCTGAGCATACATCAGGCCTTTGTTCGTTGCCGTAATTGTAAATGTAACTTCACTGCCTATGGCCGGAGTGGGATTACTAACTGTTTTGAGAATTTCCACATCCGATTTATCCCAGTTAAAAGTGAAGTTCAACTCTAGGGTTTCCATCCATGAACCGGCATAAACATTGAACGTATTATTATTTCCTATGCCGTTATCTCCGCTTGCCCACCATATATTGCCGGGGCTGTCCGCTCCCGTAGTGTTGATAGCAGGTGATTGTACGTTATAATCAGCATAAGTTGTTGAATTGTCATTTCTTGGTACCGTACCCCATTGATTAGCTCCCAGAGGGTTATTATTGGTAACCCTCGTACCCGGTACTCCGGTATAAATTTTGCTGTGGTCCCAGAATAATTTCACCGTTGCACTCTCCATATCTACCGGCCTTATATTTTTCATTGTTATTCCAAGGCTTTGTTCCATATCGTAGACAGGAAAATGTACAGGGAAAAAGTTTGCAGATGTAAGCAATTTTATTTGAGTACCTGCCGGAACAACGTTACCGTTCCCATCTTTACCATCCCAGTATACATCATATGCTCCCGGAACATCAAAATACCTGAATATCTGGACATCTCCGGTTGAGTAATCACCGGAATTGTCCAGGTCTACCAGGATATCCAAAGATCCGGGAGTATCCACTTCTACCATGAAATACGCTTCTCCGCCGGTAGCATCAGCTTTTCTTCTGAACCTCACGTCTGTACTGGCAATAGGAGCAATTGAAGTCTTCCAGATCGATTCGTCGGGTTCCTCTACAAATAACGGATACTGATAACGATTGGATGTACCTTTAACAGACTTGCGGTTTTCTTCAATGTCGGGATCCCCATTCGGTAAAAAATTGTTTAACGGACCGGAATCGTTCGCAAAAAATACCGCATAGCCTGCGTTAGATCTTCCAAAATTGACATACTTGATATAATAATCATCTGTCTGATCGGTATAAGTATTGTCTACCGGAACATAGAATCCGAAATTATCGTGGTAAGCTGAAGTATTCGGTTGCCCGTTTGTTCCGGAAGGCAGACCGTTATATATGCTCCAATATTTACAATACACCCGGCCCGGGCGCTTAGTAGTACCTGAAGCAACGGTTACATCCCATTCCGATATTTCAAAACCATTATTACCCGGAGAAGCTATTTCGACCCAAAAAGCCCGGTCTTGACCGGTATTATTCGTAAACTGGCCTCCCGGATTAGAACTGGAACTACTTGCTGTCCCACTGGTAGTATAACCTCCCGATGTTAAAGCAGACGGTCCGGCAACAGCTTGTGCTTGAATCAAATTTGTATTAATACTTGTCCTGCCCTGTAAGTTACTGTTTGCTGTTGTAACTTCTGTCCTTCCGGAGCCTGATATCCCCGAAGGAAAAAATGTATTGTATCCGGCTGTTGTATTATCACAATACCAGGTAAGGTTACTGCTGGTACTGCTCCTGAAGCTAAAGTAAACTGTTTCGCCCGCTTTGACATAGACGTAAAAGCGATGATTAGGATCATAATTGGAAGCGGCACTCGGTCTCATCATGCTCCCACGGGTATTATAACCTGAATTTCCCGTATTATTCCCCGGAACCCACAATGAACTTTGGCGACCTGTCTGAGTACCTTTCCATTTACCCGAACCTTCAGCCTGGATATTTGCCCATGGTACTGCAATAAGCAACAGACTCAGAAGTAGCAAATAGAGGCTTGTTTTTTTACGACAAGTGAAAAGGTATTTCTCTGCCTTTAAACCCAGATCCGGGAAAACCGGAGTATGATATTTTTTCTTCATATATCAAATCATTAAAAGATTTACTGATCCGCCTATCTGAAAATTTCAATTCAGCGATCTATCAATATATCATTAATATTTTCTTTCAATTTGGATTGTAGAGTTTAGCCCAACTTTAATATTATATCTCCATATCATATATGTACCAATGATTACGCTCTATCTTAGCCGGCAATAGCAACTTATAGGTTTCATTACCGAATTCAGGCGGAGGCAATGGTCCTGCTCCCTGATAAGGAATACTTATTTCTATCGCACTTCCGGCATTATCACGCTCATTAATATAAGTGCTAACGATCAACTCCGTAACTTTCCCGTTCTCCAGATTATATGCTGATACAGTTCCGCTAGCCTGCCATGCGACCCAATCTGAAGAACTTGCTAAATTATCGGTTTTGGATATTTGTTTTAACACATATGTATTCTTATCGAAATCAATGAATCGATAGTTATACTGGGCAATACTGTTCACCACGGGAGTACTCTGATGTTCTGCCGAGAGTTTTACATTAAGCTGTACTTTTGCAACAGTACGTGTTAACGGGACATTATTCAGTTGAAAATTAGAATTAAAATCATGGGTTTTATTACCCGACATTAATACAGGTGTAGTTATATTATCCGACCAGGGTTGGGACGTTTCCTTTAGTACCGATTGTAGCCCTGTTAATGAGGCCACAGCATCAAGATCTGATTTGATAGAAGAACAGTTGGCTATGATATAAACCTGTCTGTTACCGGCTTCTGCCTGAGTCAGGTTTAACGATATCTTGCCATTGCTACTGTTCCATGAGCCTCCTGTAAAAGTTGAAGTATTGACATAATACTTTTTCAAGGTTTGTGAACCTGTCGTAGGAAACAGGAACAAGTATAAATCGTCTATACGTTGTTCTTCCACTGTTCCGGCATCAACTGCCTTAGTCTGTTTTGTGACGTAATTATCTATGCTGAAGAATAACTCAATCCTGTTATTCTCCAAGAGAGCATCTGTTGTTTCCCCATTCGAGCAGGCCACAAAGAACAAGCTTAAAAACAATGATATATATACTATTCTTTTCATACTTCTTTTCTCTTATTTCATAAAGGTTTTAACAAGGTTATCATTGTACCATACCTCGAGGTATGATTGGCCTGCGGTAGGCACAGTCCCCAACTGATAGTCTTGTGACGCTACAGTGTCCAAACTATCAAAGTCCTTTTCATCCGTACCGTCAGAAAACTTAAAAGGAGTTATGGTTTTTAATTTGACAGCATGAGGCGTACATGCTTCTACCGTATTACTGATGGTAACCTTCCCATTCTCGTCCACAGTAACATTATATCCGTATCCCATATAGGCAGAACTTTGCTTAACCTGCCACGGATCGAGGCTATAGATAATTTCTATGGCACGCAGTTTGTTTATAATATAGGAATAATGGCGGTTACGATAAATATTATAATCCGGCTTATCTGCCTGCTGGCCTGTGGCAAAAGATAAATAATCAGTATCGGTTATAGTACGGTTATCCGTTATGATTGGTATTTCATAGAAAGTACCATCGAGAGTTTCAATCAGAAAGTAATTAATCGGTTTGTGATCTGCCAAAACCGACCAATCGGGAGCCGTCATCAAAGCTTCAGGCATATAATAGATATATGTATTTCCTACTTTTTTCAAAAGTTTATCTTCATAATAAACCGGAGTAACAGGAGTAGCCGGTGATATAAGGCTAAATTTCCTGTTTGCATTTTTGTAATATATATTTTTCACGCCGGAACCGATTTCAGAGCCTTCGATCTGTACTTCCAGCTTTGCAACTACACGAATAAGTTTTACCCTTTCTTCCCCATCCGGATAAAAAGGTTTCGGGGAATAAATATTGCCTCCCTCAGTAATAGCCTGATTCATATACACCCTCGACATAGGAAACCCTTTCGACTCTTCCGCGTTCAGGTATAAACCGGCATCAAGGTCGCTAAATGTATTCATATAAGCGTCCATTGCTGATTTTGTAGTAATACTTTTCAGGTCATCCATTGGCATATTGGCAACAAAGTAAAAATCACGCTGCCCCGTTGTCATCTGAACCGTGAAAGTTTTTTCTTTATCAGCAAACGGTATCCCTTCATCAAAGAATTCACAGACTTTTACGCCGGTTGATGAGTCGAAAACCAACATGGCCAGATCATGTACCCGGTCCTCATAGTCCACATCATCGGCATTAAATGATTCTACCCCTGCTGCCTGCGCTTTGGTTATCGACAGGTAAACCTGAGGTTCTTTATCTGTTCCATCATCTATACCCTGATGATTATCGTAGATCTGTGATTCGCAAGCTGAAAAAGAAACCAGCATACCAATAAGTGCTACATATAATAAATTCAATCTCATAATCATATTGATTATTTAAGCCCGACAGCTTAGATTTACAATTCTGTACTATAGCTGTGTACAAGCCAGTTATTTACATAAATAGCACAGCTAAAATGTGTCCAGCATTCTGAACAATAGTCCTTTATCACGAATTTGACATTAAAATCGTTTTCACAGTTTAAGTTGATTCCACCCTCTACAGTTCTCAACAAAATACTGGCAATCAGGTCTCCGTCAAAAACAAGTTCTTCTTTATCGTTACCTGTATAAGTTATCTTTAGTTTATTATTGTATCCGGTTACAAGATCAAGCATCGAATAATTCCATGTACCTGAGTTTCCGACAAATTTAGTTTCCAGTGCCGGATATGTTAATGCCTCTGTATTAAGTGGCATGGTACCATCTACACGTACTGTTCCATTAGCAGAAGAAACAGCTACCTGTAGCTTTTGCGGATCGTAACCCTTCATTGTAGCCTCATCGAACTCCACAACAATATTTACCCTGTTGGTCAGCTCACGCAGATTAATAGCAGTGTGCTTATATAATGAACCATATTCTTCGGGCTCAGGAAGAAAAACAATTGGGCTTTCCCCGTGCCAGATACGTTCGGTGACAGCTAAACGGGTTGCTATACTATTTGTGGAATTGATAGCTAACATCACATCCTTCTTGGTTGTTACATTTGGAGTGAAGGTGCCCCTTCTGAATTTTTCATTGACACCGGCCCATGCTATAAATGAATAGTTACCATTGGAAACCGGCATAAGAACTTCAAAATCACGGTTGAGTTTGACATTTTGCTGACTCACCGAAGTTACCAGTTTTCCTTCTTCATCGAATGCAAACACTGTAAGCGATGACACATCACCAATGAAAGCAGAGTCTGTCGCACATGGAGTCATGGAATAGAATTTTACATAAACACCCTGGGGACAATCCGCCAGATCATTGTAGATAAGGGAATCGCAACTCCACAAAACTGTTCCCAGCGTGAACAATGTCATCATAATCCTGATTCGCAAATTCTTCATCCGTTGCATTTTTAAATAATTGAAATTGATGTTTGTTTTAATAACCGGAGGAAGCATAACTACCTCCCCCGGTAGTATTTTACATATCTGAAAACTCTATTTCTTAAATTCCCAGATCTACTTTATAAGAATGTAGTTTCCAAGGAAGAACAGTAACATCTACGCTCATCCATGTTTCAGGAGAAGTCAGCGGATCAGTCGGATCAATCGGATTTTCCGGTTCGGTTACGCCTGGTACATTTGGTTTTGGATCAGGATTTGTAGGAGTAGGACTGTTAGGATCTTCCGGATAAAGTGGGTTCCAGTTCGTTCCTAAATTTTTAAAGCCTGTAATATGAACATGATAAACATTGTTTCTTACAACCGGTGAATTATACCAATTTGGTATATTATCCGGATTCACCCATGCATAGTATAGTATTTTACCACCAACATATTTAGCTACTGTTTGTCCGACAACCCCGCCTTTAGCCGGATCTACAGCATTATCCGAAGATATGTAGAATCTTCCGTTTGCACCTACATAGAAGTCGTCTCCAGCAGTATAAGAACCGCCATCAATAAACACACTAGGTGTAAATTTAGCTCTTACAAGGACATAAGCTGTATTTCCTTTCTTGTATTTTGATTCGTCTGCACCACCAATCGTATGTGTATTCGGTAATATGAACTTACCTGAAAGCTGAGCATCCAGATCAGCAGTTACAGCACCTTTAGGATCGGTATTATAATCAGCCATTGTCGGTACTGCCGTTCCTCCAAACTGGGTTGCCGGATCGTATGCTTCGAACAAGCCTGAGTAATCATATTTACTACCTGCATCACTTATATATGCCGCATCTGTAGCAGGCGACCATCCGAAATTAGGTGTAGCAAAATCTGCTTTGCGCTGAACGAACAAAGAGTTCTCTCCCTGAGCCAGTACCCATGTTATATCAGAAACTGTACCCAAAGTAGTTGCTCCCGATTTTATATCATAAGTGTTATTTTCAGTAGTTACCATTACACGGGCAACAGCTCTTTCCACATTCACACTCGCACGGTTCTGGCCTCCTGAAATTGTCTGAACTTCAGTTATATTAGGCGCAACATTGATTGTAATTTCGGCAGTATTAGTCATAACAATCGTTTCATCAACAATACCGTTTTTCTTAGCCAGTTTTTCAGCTGATGTACTTACTGCAAGGTCTGTACCTGAATTGGCAAGACTTAAAGCCAGTGTTTTATAGGCATTTTCGAATACATCGGCAGGAGTCGCAGCCAAAGCTGTCTCAACATCCGATGTTCCGTTTACCAGTACATAAACTTTTTTAATACCTGCGGATGTTTTAATAGCAGCAGATGTCTGTGGTGTTAAAATAACCTGATTTCCACTCTTGGTCAATAAATAATCAGTACCTACAGTGAAAGGCTTCATAGTCACCGTAGTTCCATCTACAAGATAAATTGCTATTTTCTCAATTTTATCTTTTCCTGCCCATTCATCAAGATAGTTATAATCCTCCGGTAAACCAGCCGCCTTTGTTGAATTTTGATTTCCGTTCACAGACATACTCAATGCAACACTCACGTTTGTGTTCGCTTCCTTTTCCCCGGTCGATGATGTAAGGTCATCGTCACCGCTACATGCTGTAAATCCTAGAGCCAAGGCTACAGCACCAATCATAAATAATTTACTAATCGTCATTTTTTATTCATTTTAAAGAATTATTTTCGTAAGGTTTATTATGCACTTTTTATTTTGTGTCAATTGATTTCTCTATTATCTCCAAATTTGCTTTTCCATTCGGGTCTTTATGGTCTGCTGATTTTCTAAAATAATCCATAGCTTTCTCCGTGTCACCTTTGAGAATATATGCAACTCCAAGATTATTCCACGATTGTGGTTTATCTTCTATTTTTTTCAGTCGTTCGATAGCTGCATCCAGATTTTTACTTTCAATGTCCGCTGCAGCCGAATTCATAATGGCTATTTCACTTTCCGGGTACAGTCTGACAGCTATATCGAATACTTCCCTGAACTCTTTGCTATTAGATGAATAACTCTCCGCCACAAGATACATTTCATTCAGACTAAGCAGCTTAGGATTCTTTTTGATTATCTGCCTGGCTTCCTCCACATTAAATGCACGTACTATATATGCAATAGAATATTCGGTCCGGCGCAATGCAGGATAATAATTATTGAGCAATGTACGGTAGGTATCACCTCCCGAAAGGGTTAAAAGTTCCTTGTCGCGTGCATCCGGATTTGAAACTTTGTCAATAATATCCAGTACAGCTTGCTTATCTGCCAAAGAGGATGCAACTACAGCTTTCCGCAATCCGGACCAGTCCTCTCCCATCCCATCAACGGTAAACTTATTACGCGATATACCAAACTTAGTAACTAAATAGTCTGCAAATGAGTTAGCCCTGTTTTCCGCCAGTTTTCGGTTATGCTCAAATCCTCCTTCCGGTGAAGCATATCCGGCTATGCTAAACTCTGTAATTTCCAAGTCTTTGTTATCTCTTATTTCGCCGATCACACTATCTACCTGAGCAAATTCCCGCGAGTTATTCTTGTAGTCGCGTAACAGCTCATAGCGGTCAACGATATAATTAAAAGTGGCTGTATGGCGATCACTGCGAGCTTTAACAGGCTCTACCTCAGGCACGATAAATGTAAGTTTATACAACTCCGGATCTTTCTTCGGCAATATATTCTGTACAATCAGTTGGTTGTCTGTGGGTTCGGAACAGTTTGCACACCCCGACACATTCGTTTCAATGGCAAGTGATGCGTCATCCATCCAGGATTTATAAGGAACGCTTACACCATAATTAATTGATTGTTCGGTTTTATTTTTTCTCTTAAGGATTGTTTCCGGTTGCGTATCAAAAGGCAAATCTCCTCCAAGTTTATTCTTGCGGTTTATAATCTTATTCCGTAAACCTCCTGTTATAGCTACAGGTGGAAGATTTAGATAATCCATATTATTTTCATTGGATTTCAGAACAGGTGTAAGGATAACCATGTCATTCCTTTTAACATCCATTTCGTCAGGTATAACTATATCCATAGAGACCAAAACCTGATTTCCCTGCCTGACGAAACGTTCTGCCGACGCTTGTATTTTCCCTGTCCGGGTCTGCGAAAAAGCAGGTATAAAGAATATTGTTAATAATATGCACAGGGATGACTTTAATATAATTTTCTTCTTCATTGCTTCCTATTTTAAGAAATAAATAAAAGAAAGGCCCACTTTGGTTATACCCCAATAATTGTAATTGCCTTCATCTAATTTGGTTCCACAATTTTTACATGGATACTCATCATAATGAATACGAGCATAACCCGCACCTATGTTAAACTCGAAATTCCAGCGGTTAGACAAGACCCACTGATAACCATAGCTTATGCCTCCACCATAAAGATATCCTTCGTAGCGTTTATCTTTAAAGACATCCAGCCGGCCGACAGGGATATCCCAACCTCCGGCATTGAATTGCGCACCATGTGCATGCAACCCCAAAAAGTGACCATTAAAGGTCTCGCAAAACCACCATCGATATTCGGGTTGGATAAGCCAGTGCTTAAAACTCTTGTTATCAGAAAACTCAAAGACGTTTAAACCCCCGGCAATTTCCAGTGTACTCTTCTTACCCAACCCAAACTCCAGGCCTAAGTTGGGAGTAGTAGTGCCCCAATAAGCCAGATTGGTTTTTACGCCTATTTCCTGCGATCTGATTACAGAATAAAAGCTCGTAAAAATCAAAACAACCAGACAGATTTTTCTTAATGTTTGACTATTATTCATTTTCTTGTATTATATAATAATTATCAGGTTATTACTCCTTACTCTATGAAAAGAAGCTCTACATTCTTATTTATATATTTGTTTTACAACACTACGTTTTATATTCATTTTTCATTTCACAATAAAGAAACTTACAACAGGAATGAGCCGGAATAATAATACATATGGAAACAATAGCTACATTATTATATGCAACTTTTGCAAAAAATCTCCACATATCAATATTGATAATATCTATTTCTTAACAGATTATATACATTATACAATTAAAGAGATCATCATATTACTCTTTTGTTATATATTTATAATCAATTAATAAGGCAATGTCTCCATATTGTATTTCTTTCTACAAATATCCATCTATATGGTCTTATTTGTGGTACATTTTTATAGTATTTTAAGGTGGTAATTTTCTATTTTTAAATCTTAATACGGGATAATTATTATTGACACAATTTCACACTCACACATTCCCGTTATACGTTTTTTAACTTACACAAAACATACAATAATGAATTTAACAAATGTATAATGCAGAAATAGAGGTTTACACTTTAAAATCTTTTAGGACATTATAAATCAAGTACTTATAAATTAAGTTTATCAGATATAGATATCATATATATGATTTATTGTTAAAAGATTGGATTGTCAAATATAAAAATCACGTTATAATTTTTCACCAGAAAGTAGAAGATAAAAACTTTCCAGTTAGCCACAGCTTAAAATAAATTTCGACAAGAAATAACTATCAGATACTTATCTTTTTTACAATATGTCCGTCAATAAGTTCAGAAAAAAAACCTCCGAATCATCCCGACTCACAGGTTTTGGAAGACAATAAGTATATACGAATGTATATACATAAAAACAAATCTTACGGTCATCACGACCACTAAATTCTCCACGTCATAAACTATATAATAGATTTATATTTCGCATACCCGGATAACCAACGATCTGCATACCCTCATGGGCTGATAGATCCTTATTTATTAATTCAGCAAAGTATATTTCGGCTATTTTTCATTTCAAACATTTGGTATCTTCAGGTAAAACCTTGTCAAATAAATTTCAAATCTATAAAGTCGCAGGATGTAAAAAAGATATGTGACCAAAGGCTTTTCCCTTTCTATAAATGCACAATAAATATCTTATTTTATTTATCAATTGAAAATCCGCGAACCATCCCGACCCACGGATTCCACCTTAACACAAACTTTACAAAACTACACAGTAGCTAATATAAACTAGCTATTTTTTCCTTATAAACTTTTATTCTATTCTTCTTTTACTTATGTGTTACAAAAATATACAATCCACTATTCATAAAAGGTACAAAATGTGAGCAAGGGCATCGAATCTATTTTCTATTTTAATATCCGCAAGAAACTTGCATACAGATATTGCATTTACCGTTCAAACATTCCATTATTTTGCATTTTCGTAATTGTGGTATTAAAATAATCGGGTATAAATTATTCAAGTCGTAGATAATTTGGAGTTAATCAATTTTCGCTGCTCTTGAAAAAACTTGTGTCTTTGAATCTCTCCGCCAAATGTTATAAGTGTAGAATATCGCTTCAGAGATTCAATCCATAATGCATGACTTTTACAAATACTCGGATCAAGGGAATTGATTCCACCTATACCATACAGTGCAATATGCGAACGTGAAGAGTTGTTACTCTCAAGAAGTAAATAAGTTGCATCAATATCTATATTACATAAGTATACAGCAATATTCGAATCGGTATTATTATAAATCCCGGAAATAGATATGTTTTCTATTTCTGATATCACTTCATTTAATTCAGCTTTGATAAGCTCCATATCTTCTGCATCGAGAAGATTCAGATCATAGAAATAATTCAGCTCCCTTATTACGGAGGCAAACATATCGTGATTAATTATTATTTGAGAATTCTTCACTTTCCGGATTTCAGATACAAATGCACGGTGAGCATTCGTCAATTCTTTTTCTATCGTAAAATCCTTATAAGGCAATGATTGGATTCTCATAATCTGATAAGACCATTTAAACAAGCGAAATTTGGCCAAGCTATCATAGTGAAGAAAAAATATAAAAGGCAGGCTGTTAAATGCACATTTGAATGTTGAATTTTCTAATGCTCCAAACCTGGAAGCTAATGATACATATTCCTCTATTCTTTTGGCATAGTTTATATTTATATGAGTCATATCTACAAGATTCAACTCAAATATCGCTTTCTTATCAACTTGCGAACCTATGATATTATCCACAGAAAAGCCCAATACCTGTGATATCTGGGCCACCTCTTCAAACGAAAACCTTACTTCTCCCCGGAGTCTTCGATAAACTGATTCTTTCCCCAAACATAAGATATCACCTAATACGGAAGCTACTTTTTCTTTCTCCGATTTTGTCAAATTTTCTTTTTCTGTAATTGCAGTCCGTATCGTCCTTATTAACCGATCATGCGCACTTGTCTCTTTCATCGAATTTATTCCTACATTCATGATTTAATTTCCTTTTAATCTGTTTATAAATAAACTATAGAAAAGACTATTTACTTAGCAAAACCCTCATTTACACAATCTTTAAACCCTGTAAAGTCATTATAATATAGCAAGATTAATTTTGTCGCAAAATTATAGATACAGATACTTTCGAAGCGTACATTTTGTGATTATTATCAAAGTATAATTTTCTTTTATAGCATTTAGCATATTATATATTTCATTTATGACATTTAACAACTTTAAGATGTCAGTAAATGAATTCAAAAGACAAATAATGCAAATAACGAGCCTCACATATCATATTTTTGCTTTTTTTGACATTACAAAGCAATTAAAATCAATTATTAATCTTTTTTTCTTAAATCATCTGGTCTAAAATGATCGTTCGGCATACTCAGACAAGGCTATTGGCAAATATTGATTAATACTACTTTCTTTTTTGGCAAGATATATAATATTTTAAATATCAATAAGTCTTTATCTTTCTGCATGGTTAAATCAATTGTTATTTTATGCTAAAAAGCATAGTATAATTATACGTCATGTTAAGGCTCGTACTTTCTTCTGCTTACATCATAAATTACTCATGATAATATACTTGCGGGTATGTCATCCCTCTTTTCGCGAACAGGGGTAAAATAAAGGTAGGGCAACCATGGTATGTAGATGACGGATATGATTCCAAGAATCGGGGTTACAATGTAAATATTGTAGAACTATCAAGGCGATAGATATGAGGAAAATCTGCGACTATGCAAAAAGAAAGGGAATCTATATTCATGTCTTTTCACACTGGATGCTATTATGTGTACTTATTCCCAATTAAGTATGATAAAGAACTACAAGTACTATCCCTGTAGTTCTTTATTTCCATATTATGAACCAGTTGGCGACCGTTATTTATTCGTATAAATTACGCTTTTGTATTTCGAGGTAAATTGTAATGTCTTGAAATCACTCTGTGATATCTCAAACTGGAATTGCTTTTCTTCTCCGGGTTCCAAATCATAATGACGTGTATCCCCGACTTTCTTCCCATCAATATACATCATCAGTTTTCCGGTATCAGTCAGATTTCCTGTATTGGTAACCAGCACATTCACTGTTTTTGCGTCCTTTCCGGGGAGGTTCTCAACACTTACGACCGTTATCGCAAAATCTGCATTAAAGTCCAGAGGATAATCTATCTCCCCGTTGATACCATCCTTAGTTTCGATGAAACCGACACTGTCTTTTATACGGTCTTTAGCAATGTAAGACGGGCTCTTACCTCCGACCATTATCTTGAACACTCCTTTTTCTACTACCCTGTCCATCTCATCATTAAGTAAAGACAATTGGTAAGGGGTGAGAACAAAAGACACTTTCTTCGACTCCCCCGGGTTCAGATGAATCCGGTCGAAGTCTTTCAATTCCATTACACGTGTTTTTACACTGGCGTACATATCGGTTATATATAGCTGCGCAACTTCGCCTCCGGCTATCTTCCCTGTATTTGTCACCGTAGCATTCACAGACACATTCCCATTCTTTTCTAATGATATGTTCAGATCCGAGTAGTTGAATGATGTGTAACTTAATCCATAACCGAATTGATATAAAGGATAATATGGCATATCTACATAATCATAGACCCGTCCCGATGTTTTGAAATTGTAATACAACGGTAGCTGGGCTGCATCCCTTGGGAATGTCATTGGCAAGCGTCCGGCCGGATTGTAATTACCGAAAAGGACATCTGCGGTCGCATAGCCTCCTTCCTGGCCCGGCAGCCAGTTTACCAGTATTGCCTGGCAATTTTCCGCGGCATATGACAAGTTATAAGGGCGGCCGGCCTGTAATATTAACACGACCGGCTTTCCTGTTTTGCACACAGCTTCCAGCAATTTTTGCTGTTCTCCCGGCAATATCAATGTAGCAAGATCGTGGTTTTCTCCCGAAGTATTGGTTATTCCTTTCAGGGCCTCACTTGTAGAACAATCACCCAGTATAAGTACTGCCACATCGGCGCTTTCAGCTGCTTTCACAGCCTTAGCTATATCAGCCCCCTCTGTGCCGATAAAACGGCATCCTTCCTCATACACCACCTTTGTACTGCTATTCACTGCGGCTTTAATGCCTGTAAGGACAGACTTTAACTGACCCGGCCGGGGCTTGGAAGTATAGTCTCCCGGTTGTAGATTATCTGCTCCCGGGCCGATTACGGCAATCGTTTTAAGAGACTTAGATAATGGAAGGATATTTCCTTTATTTTCGAGCAGCACAATAGATTCCTGAGCCGTTTTGCGGGCCAGTGCCTGATGCACGGGAGAATTCCATCCGGGATATATTTTATTCCAGTCGAGAGGTTTACATGGATTATTCTCGAACAACCCGTTTCTGAATAATGTGCGCAGGAGTGTTTTACATGTGTAATCCAAATCGTCCATATTCAATTCGCCTCTTTTAGCTGCCGCTATAACGTCAGGGTCGTTATAGGTATCACCGCAATTGGTGGCAATACCTGCCGCAAGAGCCTGTTTTGCAGCTTCCACCTTGTCCTTCGCGGTATAATGTTTGCGGGCTGTAAGATTACCCAAAGCCCCGCAATCGCTGACAATAAACCCGTCAAAACCCCATTCGTCGCGTAATATTCCTTTCAGAAGCTCTTTACTTTTTGCAACAGGAACCCCCTGATAATCGGAGTATGACATCATTATCGATTGATACCTGTATTTCTTAAAAATATTCCGGAAAGGTACAAGGTGTATTTCACGCATTTCCCGCTCGGAAAGTCCTATATCGTGAGAATCTCTCCCGCCTAAAGGCGCCCCGTGCGCCGCGAAATGCTTCGGTGTCGTCATTAAGCCTTTCGACTGGTAGCCTTTTATCCATGCTCCGCCGATTTCCGTTACCAGCACCGGATCTTCTCCGTAAGTTTCTTCACATCTCCCCCACCGGGCATCCTGTGCGACATCCAGTACCGGCGACCAGGCCTGTACCGCATTAGCACTTACGGTTTCGTCTCCGATAGCCATAGCTACTGTTTCTATGAGTCCTTTATTCCATGTTGCGCCCATACCTATCGATTGCGGAAATATAGTTGCGCCGCTGCCATAAGAAAAACCATGTATCGCTTCCACTTTTTGTATAGCGGGAATCCCCAAGTGTGGTATACCGGGTATTCCCCACCCTTCGCGAAGCAGTTCCATTTTATCTTCTGCGGTCATCACGGATAGCAGATTTTCCACACGGGACTCCAGTGGCAGATCAGGATTCATATAAGCTCTGTCCTTTAATGGTATGTTTTCTATTTCCGCTTTTTTATCGAGGATAGATACTGATACCTCTCTAATTAATAAGTCTTTCTTTAATATCCCTTCCTTAAACACAAAACGGACATGTGCTCCATATTTCGATGTAAATGACAGTACAAATGCCCTATCTTTTGCCGACACCGTATAATTCACCTTAGTACCCAGATTCATAGGATCGTATGTAATGTACACAGATAATAGTCTTTGCAATTCCTGAGGAGTTATTCCCTCACAGTCTACGGTGATTGCATTAACATCTCCCGCTTTTTGTAACGAAAACATCAGCCATTCCGCTTTTTGTAAGTCTTTCGGAGCCAGTTTCCAATTCGTTTTCGGGTTGTTATCAGCAACGCTATTGACTGTCTTTTCATTGACCGATGTAGAGATTCCCGCTATGTTATTATTCTGTGCCACTGTTATTGTGGAGAAAAACAAAACACACAACAGGCTAATAAATGCTCTTGTTTCTTTTTTCATTATACTCTTAGTTTTTTATGATATTATATTCATGTATATTTTTCATATAGCACAAAGAAAACAGTATGGCATTAATAAATAGTCCGATGTGAGATTAACAGGCACATAAAAATTCGCTTAATGACGAGTATCAACAGGGATATTAAAGGAAAAAGTAACAGAAGTAACAGAAAACTAATGTGCTAATTAGCCAATATGCCGATGT
>NZ_DLFW01000041.1:103718-109769 GCF_002482385.1 Dysgonomonas sp. UBA7710
CTAATTTACAAATTTGCTAATTAATTATTCCAAAGAACCATTAGCTAACAACTAAAGGCTATCAGCTAATAGTATAGATAAAGTTTTCAATTATTTATTCAATAAAAAGGCCATTAGTCCAGTATAAAACTCTTTGTCAATTTTATATCCTGAGACGAAGTTCCAACCATAAATTCATAGTCACCTTTGGGGGTAACAAATGTTTCCGTTGCATCGTCCCAGTACCTCAGCAGGTCTTTTCTTATATTTATTTCCACATTTTTCGTTTCACCTTTTTTCAGGATATTACGCTGGAACCCTTTCAATTCTTTTATCGGCATGACGATTCCCCGAGAAGGTATTTTTACATATACCTGAGAAACCTCATCCCCAGCCATACGCCCGGTATTTTTCAGTTCGAAGGAGACTTTGATATTATCTCCGTTGTCATTTACCTGTATGTTTTTGTAAGCGAATGTTGTATAGCTCAATCCATAGCCGAACGGATACAACGGCTTCCCTTTAAAGTATTGATAAGTACGCCCTTTGGTAATGTCATAATCGCCGAAAGGCGGGATTTCTTCAAGGCTGTTATAGTATGTAACAGGCAATCGCCCGCCCGGATTATATTCTCCGAACAACACTTCCGCTACGGCTGTACCGCCCTGTTCTCCCGGATACCATGCGTTCACAATGGCAGGGATATACTCGTCTATCCAATTGATAGCCAGAGAACTTCCTGCAACCAAAACGACTACGATATTCGGGTTGACTTTATATATTTCCTGTATAAATTCCATCTGGTCGGCAGGCAAAAGAATATCATACCTGTCCTGTCCTTCGCGTTCGATGGTTTTATTTATTCCTAAAACAGCTATTACCTGCTCGCATTCCCTGACAGCCTTTCCGGCCTCACCGTACATATCCAGACGCTGCTTTGTTCCAATATCCGGAATCTTCCAATACAATCTGGCTACAGCATTGTCGCGGTTATTGAAATATTCGGCCCTGATGTCGTATTCTTTACCTGCTTCGAGATGCAGAGATACCGAATCGGTGGCAATACTACGTTCAACCCATGCATCTATTAATTTCTCCCCATTGATGAAAAGGCGGCTGCCATCATCGGCTGTATAGTATATCGTATAATCTCCGGATACCTCGGGACGTAATTTTCCCGACCAACGGATCGAAATTGGGAACGAAGGAATAAACGGGTCTGGCGCCTGATTGGCAGGTTCGAAGTTTACCCATTCTTCGGCGCGTACTCTTGGTGTTCCCGAAAGTTCCATATTAGTGAAATACTCGGTCTTCAGACCTCCGGGAAAATAGCGGGCTGAAATCATCTCCTTACCGTCCATCGCCGATTTCCACGGCGCATATACTATTTTCACTTTATCCCCGACCTTGTCTTTGATTCCCTGAAGAATAGAAACCGGAACATTAGCCGGAATACCGCTATAATCTCCAAATTCGGAATTCCCGGCATTAATACCGACTACAGCTATAGACTTCACTTTTTTAGGGTTCAGAGGTAAGGTCCGGTTGTTATTTTTTAATAAGACTATACTCTGGCGAGCCGCTTCAAGAGCCAGTAGTTTATGCTCTTCGGAACCAACAACCGATGGAGATATTTTATTATAAGGATTAAGATCTGGATCGTCGAATAATCCAAGATGCATCCTTGCCCTCAATACCCGGTATGCAGCCGTATCTATATCAGCCTGACTGACCATATACTGATTATATGCATTCAGGAGGGGCTGCATATAAACATCATCGCCGCATTCGAGATCGAGCCCGGCCTTTATCGACAGAGTAGCGGCAGCTTCCTTTGTTTTTACATATTTCATTGCCGACACTAAAAGGCTTGGGCCTCCGCAATCGGAAACAACATATCCGTTAAAGCCCCAATCGTGCCGCAAAACCTTTGTCAATAGCCATGGATTGGCCGTACATGGGACATCATTTATCGCATTATATGCCGACATGACAGATGCGGATTTACCATCTTTCACACACATTTCGAAGGCCGGGAAATAATACTCACGTAGTTGTCTCTCCGGTATTTGCGGATTGCAGACAAATCGATTGTGTTCCTCATTATTAGCTGCGAAATGTTTAGGAGTGGAAACTATTTTAAGATAATGGGGATCATCTCCCTGCAATCCTTTTACAAATGCAGTACCTAATACGCCCGACAAATAAGGATCTTCCCCATAAGTCTCAGGTGTACGCCCCCATCGCGGGTCACGGGCCATATTCACGGTAGGCGACCAGAATGTAAGCAGGTCGGTAAAACGTTGGGTCTGCAATCTGCCCTGGTCCAGTTCATTCCACCGGCCACGGGCTTCATCGGATATGGCAGTTGCTATTTTGTGATGCAGCTCCGGATTCCACATACTGGCCAGGCCTATCGCCTGCGGGAAAACCGTGAAACGGCCCGGACGGACAACCCCGTGCAACGATTCGTTGCCATGATAATACTTAGGTATCTGCAAACGGGGGATTCCCGGAGAGGTTGCCCTCAGAAGGCTTATTTTTTCTTCTATGGTAAGCCTCGATAACAAATCCATTATGCGGTCATGTACCGGTGCTTTTTCATCCAGATATACATCTTTTTTCTGTTGAGCATTTAAACCGGCTGACAGGGAAACCAACAGCAAGGTGAACAATCCACATACTAAAAACTTTCTAACCATTATTCTGCTTTTTATTATAAGTTAAAAACTACTCGTTCAACTACTTCCTGAGGCAATGTTTGATCTTTCAGGTATTGCCGGATACAGAACAGACTGTTATCCTGAAGACAAAGATAGTTGCAGCACATTAATAAGGGAATAAAAAACAGATAATGCCCGGATAAAAATTATAATAAAATAGCATAAAAAGGATACTAACCTGGCATATAACATTCACTTTATCTCCATTTTATGAAATTTGTAAAATACAAAGTCATTGATAGAATTAATAACGATTCAAAATAAGCCGGCGTATTTTATGGGCGTGAATAAATATTCGCCCTTATGGCCTGCAAGATGTCAATAAATATATAATACGACTCAATTAGCTGGAAAATAATTAATGAATGGATAAAAAAAAGATAAATATTATAGCCGGTTCCGGATATAACTATCGTATTCATATTTAGTTTTTTTATTTTTTTGCAAACATGAAGAATTATTCTAATTTTACAAGATACTATAAGTTTTCCTTAGTCATACAGAAAAGCCACCTAATCAATGAATAAAGTAAGTTTCCTGATTTTAATACTTATATTGAGCCTTTGTTCCGCACATGCACAAGATAAATCGAATAAATTGGACTATGGGCTGTTTATAAAATCCCACCCGGAAAGTGATTCTCAAAAAACATCATTTATTTTGGAGAACGGCTCTTCCTTAAAACTGGGTAAAGAGCTTACAATGTCATTTGAAATGTATATCCGCCCTGAATACTTATTTGGAATGGTGTTTCGTATTATCACGGATAAGAAAGAAAACATAGACCTGATGATTACCGTCAGCGATGATAACAAGCGATATCCTCTCTTAGCCATTAATGAAGCAGCTCATACAGTATCACAGGAAATTATCTGCGGGCAATGGGTTCCTGTCAGTATCACTTTATCAAGAGAACGTAAAGAAATCACATTGTCATATGGCTCGACGTCATTAACTAAGCCCTACGATCTATCATCATCTTCAGAGGTTTATATTTCTTACGGAATCAGTCCTATCGAAAATTTCGGAATTACCGACATTGCTTCTGTAAATATCAAGGATATTAAAATATTCCATAACGGGACTCTGACCCGTTATTGGAAACTGAAAGAACACAATCAGAATATATCCCTCGATTCAATATCGCAAGTTCCGGCTATCGCAACTAATCCGAAATGGATTATAGACGATTATTCATCCTGGAAAAAAATTTATTCGAAAAAGATTAAAGACAATTCCCAGTTTACATTCGATCACGATCATCTGTTTTACATCGTGTCTCCGGATTCCAAAAATATATCAGTCTTCGACTCAAAATCCGGAGGAGAAACAGAAATTATATCCAGAGGAGGATATATGGTTGCCAATGTAGCGAATATGATCTATTTCGATACCATTAGAAATCACATAGTCACCTATAACTTAGATGAAGATATAACTTCTACGTTCTCTTTCGAAACGAATAGCTGGAGTTATCCCTCGAAACCTGTAAAAGAGCCGGGCTATATGAACAATACCGCGGTTTATCTGGCTAATGAGTTTACTCTTTACTCTTTCGGCGGCTATGGGTTTTATAAATATAACCACGATTTAATAAAAATGAATACAGAGGGGGGAAGCATGAAGAAATTTCAACTCTCCGAAATTTCGCCCAGATTTTCAGCCTCTTCGGCAATTGTAGATAATCAGATGTATATATTTGGCGGGCGTGGCAGTAAGTCCGGGAGACAGGAACTTTCTCCACGTAACTATTATGACTTCTATTCGGTAAATCTCATTATGGGACAAGCGAATAAATTATGGGAAGAAGAAAATACAGACGGAGACTTCATGCCCGGAGAAAACATGGTTTATGATAAGGAAAGAGACTGTTTTTATCTGTTTACGACAAAAGACGGAGGAACTCTGTTTAAAATCAGGGCTGATAAAAAAGGATTCGAACAGATATCCTACCCTATCCATGAAGACCTCGAAGCCTTTTTCTTATATACGAACCTATATTATTCAGCTTCTCAGCAAAAGCTATTTGCCCTTTTTTACAGAAAGGTGTCCGATGCGGAATCCTTACTCTCGATTTACTCCCTCGATTTTCCGCCGATTTATATAGCCGATCTACAGCAGGCAGTTGTAAAACAATCCGATAGTGAGGACGATTATGTATTGCCTATTGTTATTTCGATCCTATGCGTTGCCATAATCTGCGCAGTATTTGTCCTGTTAGTCAGAATAAGAAATAAAAAACAAGAAAATACGGGAGATAAGGAGATAAGCACATCCGACAATGTACAGGAAAAAAAATCAGACATAGAAAGAATCCCGGACGAACTTGTTATTCAGAAACAAAATCATTACAATTTTGAAAAACAATCGGTCTGTCTGATCGGAGGATTTACAGTAAAAGATAATAAAGGGAATGATATCACGGGAATGTTTACCCCTACCCTGAAATATTTGCTTGTTTTACTCATATTATATACACAGAAAGACGCAAGAGGTATATCCGGTAAAAAAGTAATACAGCTTCTATGGTTCGATAAGGATGAAGTTTCTGCAAAGAAAAACAGGAATGTATATTTCAGTAAACTCAGATCTATATTCGAAAGTGTGGGTGGCGTTGAAATCGGAAGCCAAAATGGCTTTTGGTCTATTAAATTTGACGAAAGCATCACTTGCGACTATTTTGAAGCGATGCAGTTATTTTCTGTAATAAAAGAAAGCCAGTCCGATGACCGGGATTCGATAAACCGCCTTCTCGAATTACTATTGAGAGGTGTATTATTACCTAATACTGAAACAGACTGGACTGATAATTTTAAAAGTGATTTTTCCAATCTGACGATAGATGTTCTGACTGATATATTGCAAAGTGGAAAATATCAACCGGATGATAATATGAAGCTTAATATAGCTGATACAATTCTTTTACATGATTTTATAAATGAGGAAGCTCTATATCTGAAATGCTCGATTCTGTTTAACTCAGGGAAAAAAGGAATTGCCAAAAGTATTTACGATAATTTCTGTAAAGAATATTTGAATCTGCTGGGTGTTCAATACAAATATTCTCTGACAGATGTGATAGAGAAAAAGTTTGAAAATTAGTTTCTCATTCTGATAAAATATACTTTCTTCAGGGGCTTGTGGGCCACAAGCCCCTTTTTATTTAGGGCAAATCCGAAATTTAATCTTTTTGAAAAAGTTTATCTATATAATTATAGCTGATAGCCTTTAGCTGTTAGCTAATGGTTCTTTGGAATAATTAATTAGCAAATTTGTAAATTAGCATATTAGCAAATGTTTTAAACTAAAAGTGATAAGTAAAAAACTAAAAGTGAAAGAAAATGAAAAA
>NZ_DLFW01000041.1:109870-225040 GCF_002482385.1 Dysgonomonas sp. UBA7710
ACATCGGCATATTGGCTAATTAGTACATTAGTTTTCTGTTACTTCTGTTACTTTTCAACTATATACAGTTAAAGAAAGCAAAAACAACAAGATAAAAATAGTAGAAAAAGTGTCAGATGTGTCAGGTTTTAACATTATATAGTTAATAAATGAAAATTAAGCTAATAATTATAAGTGACAATTTTCGTACATTTGCCCGACTTTTTATTACTTCATTTTTATATATAATAAATAAGACCTCACATTTTAATCTTTTTTTTACCTAAAAGTTAATCAGACCGTTAATCAGTTCCGGCTTTATTTGTATAGCCCTTCCGGAAAAGTTTAGCCTTTTCCCGATAGCGGTAATTATGTGTCTTAAATTATTATATAAATACCAGTTTCATGAAAAAAAATTATTTAAAGTTTATAGCAGCTATCCTCCTCTGTACGATATGTACAAATAAAGTACAGGCACAGTCCCGGATAGATTATAAATTTCCATTTAATCCGGTAAGAGGGTTAGTATATGAAGAAGAAAAGCCTTACCGTCAGGAATTATGTTTAAACGGGAAATGGGATTTTATGCCTGTTTATAATGCAAAAGCCACAGATTTCCGGTTCCCGTCCACATTCAAAAAAGAGAATGTTCCTATAAAAATACCATCTCCCTGGAATGTAAATAATTTCACAGATGGACAAGGTGGTGATTTTATAACCTATCCCAGTTATCCTAAAGAATGGAAAAAAGCTCAAATAGGCTGGATGAAGAAGAATATATCTATACCGGCCGACT
This sequence comes from Dysgonomonas sp. UBA7710, assembly GCF_002482385.1. Classification (GTDB taxonomy): domain Bacteria; phylum Bacteroidota; class Bacteroidia; order Bacteroidales; family Dysgonomonadaceae; genus Dysgonomonas. The sequence continues at coordinate 110,646 of NZ_DLFW01000041.1, forward strand.
GGAACGGAAAACAGATAATACTCCATTTTGAAGGAGTAATGGGAAAAAGCGAAGTATATGTGAACGGACAAAAGGTAGCGGACAATTTCGAGCTATTCCTGCCTTTTGAAGCAGATATCACCCCGTATATCAAAGCCGGACAGAAAAATGAAATAATGGTTGGTGTTGCTAAAGGTAGTCTGTTCGACGAACCGGGCAAATACGGACGCCGGACATATGTCGGAGGTTCAATGTGGGGTATAGAAATGGCGGGAATCTGGCAGGATGTATATTTATTTGCATATAATCCTGTGTATATACGAGATATCTTTATTCAGCCTGATGTACAGAACAAAAATCTAAAAATAGAACTCGAAATTAATAATACCACTGCCCAAAAGAAAACAATAAGCCTGAACACAGAAATAAAAAAATGGTATAATCTGGCCGGCCGTTCAATAAATGAAAGTCCTGAAGAAAAGAGCGAGCTTGCAACAAAAGCATCTCTGACCTTTCCTGAAGAGAAAAAAGTGACATTAGCGGCAAATACTGTAACTAAAATAACCATACAGAAAGCCGTTTCTAACGAATTGGATTACTGGACACCTGATACTCCAAATCTGTACGGAGCTGTAGTAAGCCTGAAAGAAAATAACAAGACAATCGACATAAAGCAAGACAGATTCGGATGGCGCCAATTCTCTATATCCGGCGACCGCCTCTTACTTAATGGAGATCCTATCTCATTAAGGGGCGACTCATGGCACTTTATGGGTGTACCTCAAATGACCCGCCGTTATACATGGGCATGGTTCAGCATGCTGAAAGATGCCAATGCCAATGCAGTACGCTTTCATGCCCAGCCTTTTCCCCGTTTTTATCTGGATGTTGCCGACGAAATGGGAATATGCGTACTTGATGAAACCGGCATTTGGTCGAGCGATGGCGGTCCTAAAATTGACAGTGACAACTACTGGGAAAGTTGTGCCGAGCATATCCGCCGTCTGATAAAACGGGATAAAAATCATGCATCGGTATTTGGTTGGAGTGTTTGTAATGAAACGGTACCTGTAGCCATGCATGTTTTTAAAGCCCCGGAACCGCTTATTCAGAAGCAACTGGATGAAATAAACAGATGGGTTAAGATCACAATGGAAGCAGACCCTACCCGCCCCTGGATTTCCGGTGATGGAGAAACCGACCGTCCAACAAATCTTCCTACAGTCATAGGACATTATGGAGGCATGGATGGAATGAAAAAATGGTCATCGGAAGGTAAACCCTGGGGCATAGGAGAACAAAGTATGGCATACTATGGAACGCCCAAACAAGTTTCTGAGTACAATGGAAACAGAGCATACGAAAGTATGCAGGGACGAATGGAAGCCGTTGCTATCGAGAGTTATGGATTAATAAAAACACAACGGGAGTTGAACGCGTCATACAGCTCGATATTCAATATGGCCTGGTACGCCTTGCAACCTCTCGAACTAGGGCTGAAAAATACGAAGCGCCCACCTTTACCCGAAGATGGAATTTTCTTTGGATTCGAAGAAGGAGCATATGGCATGCAGCCTGAAAGGTTGGGGCCATATACAACAACATTGAATCCGGGTTACGACGCCTCACTACCCTTATACCGTACATGGCCCCTATTCGAAGCCGTACGGAATGCAAATGCTACGCCCATACTCCCTTATAGCGGAAAAATAAAAGATAAGATAGAAAAGGAAAAGGAAGTAGATATTGCAGATGCAATCATTGTGTATGCATCGCAAAGTTCTAAACTGAAAGAAGACTTAGAAAACATAGGGTTAAAAATTCTTACAGAGGGTAAAGTGACCAATAAGAGCGTTGTAATAGTCGATGGCAATAATTTAACGGATAATACCCAAAATCTGTTGTCTAAAATACAGAAAGCGATAGAGGCCGGGGCTAAAATATTTGTAATAGGTATTAACAGACAATCAATAGACTTTATTAATAAATTTATGCCATATGTTGTGACTTTAGAAGACAGGCAGGCTACATCTTTCCTGAAAGAAGGGAATCCTTTACTTCTGCAAGGGTTAAATCATTCCGATTTCTATTTCTCTGAACTAATCCCTAGAGGAAAAACAGCTATGCATTATGGCTTATCGGGTGATTTTGCTATGAAAGCAAATATTATCCTGAGAGCTTGTAATACAGATTGGCAGCGCTGGAATTATCAAGCGGAAACATCTAAGACGGGAAATGTTTTTCGTAGCGAACGCGAAGCAAAAGGTTCTGATATCGTAATTGCTTCTATAGAATCAGGAAACGCAGAAATTATCATTTCCTCTTTAGACCTGAGTGAAATCTCGATGGAAACAACCGCTCTATTGACAAAGATTTTGTCTAATCTGGGGGCTGCCATATCAAATGACAATATAAAGAACATGCAAGCTCTCAGTAGTAACGCCAGATTGCACCGCACACTGTTGTTAGGGCCTTTAAGTAAAAATCCCCAGAGCGCAGACAAACTGTTATCTACCGATTTTATACATGGCGAATCATCCATTGTTCCACAACTAAACACTATATCCGATAATGAGAATTGGAAAGTTGCCACCAGTGATAATAATGGAACCTTTACTTTAGCCAAACCCGAAAGAGACAGAGTACCTGTGGCATATATGAGTTTCTGGATATATAGTCCGCGTTCTTTAAGCAACCTGCTGGCTGAGCCGGATATGCCTAGTATGGATATGTATGTAGGATTAGAGGGTGGCATTACGGTTTATCTGAATAGCCATCAGATTGCTTCTATGGAAATTACAGGAAAAGAAGACAGTAAAATTCCCAATATTATGCTTGACAAAGGTTGGAACCATATAATAATAAAACTTGTGAATCCAAAGAATAATTTCCAGATAAAGTCAAATATACGCTTCGACTCTGATGATAAAAACTTTATGAAACAAGTATTATCTTCTGTTGTAAGATAGGACGAACATCAAATTTTCATAGTGCGTTTCCGATACTTATAGGAGGTGAAACACACTATGAAAATTTTGATATAGTTGTCTTAGCATGTATCTTTGGACGACGATAATCATCAGTAAATATATTATGAGAATAGAACATTTAGCTATATGGGTCGAAGATATTGAACGAATGCGCGAATTTTATCTTAAATACTTTGACACAACATCCGGTGAAAAATATTTTAATTCCCAAAAAAGATTTACCTCATATTTTATAAAATTTAATGATGGAGGATGCCGGATAGAATTGATGAACCGTCCCGATATTTCAAGTAATCCCGGAAACAGGGGATTAATTATGGGAAATACTCATTTTGCCGTTACGGTAGGTAGCAAAGAAGCTGTCAATGAACTGACGGAACTACTCCGTAAAGATGGATACATAATAGAAGGCGAGCCCAGAACATCAGGCGACGGTTATTATGAGAGCGTAATATCGGACCCTGAAGGCAATATTGTTGAGATAATAGCTTAACATATGGAGAAGGTTCTTTACGATCAAAGATAGACCTTAAGTTGTGAATTTTATACAAAAATTGACCTGTATCATTTCGCATCTGAATATAATCAGATACATTTGTATTTCAACAAACAGATGTGCCCCGGGACAAGGTTATAAAGAACCATGAGAAACAAAAGAAGTATACGTCAAAAGTATTATATTGTGCCTCTTATTTTTTTCATTTTTTCTATTTCACTATATGGAAAAGATGATCTGAAGTCCATGTCTGATTATCTGGATCATATAATTGATAATAAAGAACAATTTACAGAACAAAAAGAAAAAGGAATCAGCAACCTCAAAAAGCTGTTGGAAAAGAAATCTTCTTCCTCGGAATATGAATATGAGATAAACCTCAGGCTGTACAACGAATACAAGAAATTTAAACTGGATTCGGCAATACATTATGCTGAAAGAAATGTGCAGATTGCAGAATCTCTGAATAACCAAAATCTGAAATATAATTCAGACATTAACCTTGCCAAAGTCTACTCCTATGCCGGAAGATTACTGGAATCGGAGAAAATACTGACAAGCCTGGATTCGCACAAACTTCCAAAAGACCTGTTGGCCGAATATTATGAAACATACTCCCGGTTTTACGAACACTACGGAGCTACAAGCAACCAAAGTAAATACTATCATCAGGTGGAAATGTACAGAGACTCATTGCTAGGTGTTTTGGATCAATCTTCTTTTTTATATAAGATTAATATTGCCCACAGATATATCACTTTGCGCAATACGGAAAAAGCATCCGAGTTACTGAACGACCTGCTTAACACAGAAGATATCGACACTCCTGAATATGCTTTGATTACTCATTATCTGGGAACAATAAACGCGATGAAGGGCAATACGGAACTGGAAAAAAAATATTATACTATGTCGGCCATAGCTGATATAAAAAATTCCATAAAGGAAAATGCCTCTTTTCAACGTCTGGCGGTTATATATTATAACAGTGACGATATATCAAAAGCCTTCAAGTATACACAATCTGCTATCGAGGATGCTGTCTTTTCGGGAGTTCAATTCCGTACCGCAGAAATGTCAAAGTTCTATTCGATTATCAATGCTTCGTATCAGGCAAAAGAAGCAAAGACAAACAGTAAATTAAAAACTTATCTGGTATTGATAAGCCTACTGTCTCTATTTCTCATTTTATTGGTGATATATATCTATAAACAGATGAAAAAATTATCCCGGATTAAAGAAGAACTGTCCGGAACCAATAAAAAGCTGATTACTCTGAATGAAGAGATTAATGGTACCAATAATTTGCTGAACGAAAGGAATGAGCAGTTATGGGAATCGAACCAGATCAAGGAGCAGTATATTGCTCAATTTCTGGATCTTTGCTCGACTTACATCGACAAAATGGAGGATTATCGTAAGACCCTTTACAAGTTGGGTATAAACAGGCACTATGAAGAACTGATTAAAAAATTGAAATCGACCACAGTAGTTGATAAAGAACTGGATGACTTATATGCACATTTTGACAATACCTTTTTAAGTTTATACCCCACATTTGTTTCCGATTTTAATTCTCTTCTGGCAAAGGAAGAACAGGTTACACTCAAAACGGAAGATCTGCTAAATAAGGAATTACGGATTTATGCCCTCTTACGGTTAGGCATAACAGACAGTACTAAGATTGCTAGTTTTCTTCGCTGCTCTATGAGTACAATTTACAACTACCGGACAAAGATGAGAAACAAAGCCGCTTCCAATCGTGATGAGTTTGAAGAAATGGTTATGAAAATAGGGACAATAAGCAAAAAAACAGAATAAATTTATTCTAACCGGTCTACATTTTTTAACTTCAAAAAAAACCTTATCCATTACATATCAACAACATACAGAAAAACTACTTCTACAAAATACTACTTAGAAAAACCGACCGGTATCATTTGCTGCTAGTTTTGTAATCAAGAGGAAAATCCGAATATTTTTTACCATGAAAGGCAATTGAAATGTTTTTGCCTGACGCTTTTCCTCTATAAATTAACAAATGATCTTTTATCGTTAATAGCATGAATACTAAAATTAAAGTCGGACTCATAGGGTTTGGCAGGATGGGAAGGTTTTATCTTCAGGAGATGCAGAAGAGTGGACGGTGGAATGTGGCTTATATATGTGACGTAAGCCCAAGCTCACGGGAACTAGCCAGAAAACTTTCTCCGGAATCTGAAATTATAGAAAACGAACAGAAAATATTTGATGACCCGACAGTACAGGTTGTTGGTCTGTTTGCTCTGGCCAACTCAAGAAAGGAACAAATAGAGAAAGCGATTCAAAGCGGAAAACACGTCATTTCCGAAAAACCGATAGCAGATACTATTACAAGGGAATGGAATGCTGTGAGTGTTGCAGAAAGTACACATTTGTTCTCTACAGTAAATCTTTATCTGCGCAACTCGTGGTATCATAAATTAATCAAAGACTTTATACAAAAAGGCGAAATCGGCGAGTTGGCCATCATACGCATATGCCATCTTACACCGGGATTAGCCCCGGGAGAAGGGCATGAATACGAAGGCCCGTCATTTCACGATTGCGGAATGCATTATGTAGACATCGCACGCTGGTACACCGACTGTAATTTCAGGACATGGAACGCGCAGGCTGTACGGATGTGGAATTATAAAGACCCGTGGTGGCTACAGTGTCACGGGACATTTGAGAATGGTGTTGTCTTCGATATTACACAGGGACATGTCTATGGACAATTATCAGCCAAGCAGACACACAACTCATATATAGATATGATTGGAACTGAAGGTATTGCCCGTATGACACACGACTTTAAAACAGCTGTGGTCGAACTACACGGAGTCACCCAGACTATACGGGAAGAAAGGCCATTCGGGGGGAAAAACATAGACGTATTATGTAACTTGTTTGCCGATTCCATAGAATCAGGTATCAGACACCCCAACTTGCCAACACTCCGAGACTCGGCCATATCCTCAGAATATGCATGGGAATTTCTGGAAGATGCCAAGAGTAAGGACTTGCCGGCTATAGGAGAAATACAGACTCTGGAAAAAATATTGCAAAGGAGAAAAACAATGAAAAACGGGTATGGCCTGTTACAACAAATATAATATTTCAGTTACTAATAAATACAATTTTTAAATTATGTCAGACTTTTCAAGAAGAAAGTTCCTGAAAACAGGAGCTACAGCATTAGCCGGACTAGCAGTAGTGCCAAATACCGTTCTGGGAAAATCATTCGGACATGTTGCTCCCAGTGATAAACTTAACATCATAGGTGTAGGTGTAGGCGGTCGCGGGGCACACGTCTTAAGAAGTATGAATTCTCAGAATATCATAGGACTATGCGATGTGGACTGGAAATATAGCGCAAATGTATTTAAGGAATACCCTAACGCGAAGAAATATTACGATTATCGCAAGATGTTTGAGGAACTGGGAAAAGAGGCTGACGGGGTAATGATTGCAACGGCAGACCATACACATGCTATTGTAGCGGCTGAAGCTATGACAATGGGAAAACACGTGTATGTAGAAAAACCATTGACCCATACTGTCTATGAATCACGCCTACTCACAAAACTGGCTGAAAAACATAAAGTTGCGACACAAATGGGTAATCAGGGTGCATCCGGTGAAGGCGTGCGCAAAATGTGTGAATGGATATGGAATGGTGAGATAGGTGAAATAACAAAAGTGGAAGCCTTTACCGACCGTCCTATCTGGCCACAAGGGCTTAACCGTCCCGAAAAAGGAGAAAAAGCCCCAAATACCCTTAACTGGGATCTATTCCTCGGACCTGCAAAATATCGTGAATATAACTCTATTTATACACCGTGGAACTGGCGTGGCTGGTGGGATTTCGGAACAGGCGCGTTAGGAGATATGGCCTGCCATATCCTGCATCCTGTTTTTAAGGGTTTAAAGTTAAGTTATCCAACCAAGGCACAGGCGAGCTCAACTCTTCTTCTGACTGATAGTGCACCTAGTGCCCAAACTGTAGAACTAACATTCCCGGCCCGGGAAAACATGCCTAAAGTAGCAATGCCTGAGGTTAAAGTAATCTGGTACGACGGAGGATTGAGACCAAGACTGCCTGAAGGATTCCCTGCCAATAAAGATCTGAATGATGAAGGGGGTGGCGTGATATTTCATGGAACAAAAGACACTCTTATCTGTGGTTGCTATGGTGTACGCCCATGGTTGCTTTCCGGCAGAACCCCGAATGCGCCTAAAGTATTAAGAGAAGTGACAACTTCCCACGAAATGGATTGGGTACGTGCATGTAAAGAAGATGCTTCGAACCGTGTTCAGACTGCATCACCTTTCAGTGAGGCCGGTCCGTTTAACGAAATGGTGGTTATGGGTGTGCTTGCGGTGAGATTACAATCTCTTAATCAGGAATTGCATTGGGACGGACCAAATATGAAATTTACCAATATCGGTCCGAACGCAACCATTCGCACTGTTATCAAAGATGGCTTTCAGATTAAAGACGGGCATCCGACATTCGACAAGACATGGACTGACCCGGTAAATGCGCAAGCTTATGCACAGGAGTTAATCAAACATACATACCGTGAAGGATGGAAACTCCCCGAAATGCCAAGATAAACCATATAATTATTACAATATAAAAAATAGAGAGATGAATAAATCTTTATATACAATCAGTTGCATCCTGCTATCAGGCTTTATGGCAGCATGCGGAGGTAGTTCAAACAAGGCTGAAAGCAGCAATACTAATATGGACGAAAGTAAAACAGAAGAAAGCAAGTTGCCTGAATATAGAGCTCTTGATAAGCCGCAGGTTAACTTATCCGAGTTTAAAACAGACAAAGATGGCTACATTATCCTGTTTGATGGAAAAGACCTGAAAGGCTGGCGTGGATACGGCAAAGATAATGTTCCGGGAAAATGGACAATAGATAATGGAGCTATTAAATTCAAAGGTTCGGGTGGTGGAGAAGCACAGGACGGAGACGGAGGTGATCTGATTTTTGCACATAAGTTCAAAAATTTCGAACTCGAACTGGAATACAAAGTAGCTAAGGGAAGTAATTCCGGTATATTTATTCTGGCGCAAGAAATAGAATCCAAAGATCCCAAAACAGGAGAGATGAGAATGGAGCCTATTTATATTTCTTCTCCTGAAGCACAGGTTTTAGATAACGAAAATCACCCTGATGCAAAATTGGGTAAAGATAACAACCGCAAGTCAATGTCATTATATGATATGATCCCGGCTAAACCACAAAACGCGAAGCCTTTCGGCGAGTGGAACCAGGCTAAGATAATGGTCTATAAAGGGACTGTGATACATGGGCAAAACGGTGAAAACGTGGTTGAATATCATCTTTGGACTCCACAATGGACAGATATGCTGCAAGCAAGCAAATTCAGCAAGGAAAAATGGCCGCTGGCTTTCGAATTATTGAATAATGTAGGAGGACCAGACCGGGAAGGATATATCGGACTCCAGGATCATGGAGATGATGTATGGTTCCGCAATATACGTATAAAGGTTTTAGATTAATAGTTTTTTAGAGTTTGGTTATCAATTCCGTAGGGGAGTTTAAAGACTCTCCTATGGAGTATGTTTCAGTATTAACAATCCAGAAATAAATATCATGAAAAATAAGGTTTATTTACTGTTGGTATTAGCTTCATTAATAATATTACCACAAACGATTCATGCACAGAACAAAGGAAATGCAAAAAAAGATATAGCCATACAGTTATATTCAGTCAGAGATAGAATTGGCAGTTATGTAAATCAAACAGGGAAGTATGATGCCGATTATACAGCAATACTCAAAGAACTGGCACAAATGGGGTATACCGCAGTAGAAGCAGCCGGATATAATGATGGCAAATTCTATAACCGCACACCACAGGAATTCAGAAAAGACGTAGAAACAGCCGGGTTGAAAGTCCTGTCTTCACATTGCACCAAACCATTGGCACCCGAAGAGCTGGCTTCCGGCGATTTTACAGAATCTTTAAAATGGTGGGATACAGCAATTAAAGCACATAAAGATGCCGGAATGACTTATATTGTTACCCCATGGCTGGAGATACCTAAGACAGTTAAAGACTTAAAAACGTATTGTGATTATTACAACGAAATAGGTAAAAGATGTAAAGCTAACGGGCTGAAATACGGATATCATAACCATGCCCATGAATTCCAGAAAGTAGAAGACGAAGTAGTGATGATGGACTACATGATTGAAAATACAAATCCGGAATTTGTATTTATTGAGATGGACGTATATTGGGTCGTAATAGGCAAAAATAGTCCGGTCGATTATTTTAACAAATATCCGGGCAGATTCTCTGTCCTGCATATAAAAGACCATCGTGAAATCGGACAAAGCGGGATGGTCGGATTTGACGCTATCTTTAAGAATGCCGAAACAGCCGGTGTAAAACATATCATCGTTGAAGTAGAAAAATATAGCACGACTATTGAAGAAAGTATAAAAACCAGTCTGGAGTATCTGCTCGATGCCCAATTTGTGAAAGCCAGCTATAGTAAATAATTAAGCTTTTTCTATCTGTAGAAAAATTGAATTAAGCCTTTGATATATGAGCCGGATAATAATATTATTACTCGTTTTAAGTTTCATTTGGTTAAATTCCTGCACTGATTCGAAAAGCAGGATATTATTTAATGGTAACGGCAATAAAGATTGGCAAACTGTCGGTAATGTTTCTATAAATGACAGCATACTAATACTCTCAGGACCAAATTCCCGTGCCACACTGAAAAACGGTAAATATAAAGATTTCGACTTAAAGTTAGTATTACGAACCACACAAAATGGCAAAGGCTTTATCTGTTTTCATACTGATGATTCCGGTAAAGGCTACCGGATAGCAATTAACAATGACGCTACTGACCCGATATGGTGGAGAATGACTGGTAGCCTCTTATCTGTACGCAATCTCACCAAAAGTCTGGTAAAAGATAATCAATGGTTTACTATGAATATCCGGGTAGAAGGTCAATCCATAGTAGTGAAAGTGAACGGAGAGCCTGTTGTAGAATATATAGAACCCGCAGATCCGTTGCGTATATCACCAAACGATAAATGTATTCTCTCGAGCGGTACAATTTCGGTAGCAGGCAAAGGGGACGGAGCTATAGAGCTTAAAAATATTTCAATTGAAACACTCGACAGAAAAGATATAAACATTCCTGCGCAACTGACCATTGCTAAAGACGAACAAAACGATGACATACTTCATCTTCATCAGGAAGATTTTCCGGTTCTCGATTATCATGTACATTTAAAAGGAGGATTTACAAAGGAAGCAGCGGCAAAGCAATCACGAAAGACAGGTATTAACTATGCCGTTGCTCCTAACTGCGGAATTGGATTTCCGGTTACAAACGACAAAGATGCCTTTAATTTTCTGGACACAATGCATACCCAACCCTTCATACTTGCTATGCAGGGCGAAGGCCGGGAATGGGTAACAACTTTCTCTGAAAAGGCCCGGCACGGGTTTGACTTTGTATTTACAGATGCTTTGACCTTTAATGACCTAAGAGGGCGACGGGTGCACTTATGGGTAAATGAAGAAGTTGTAATCAATGATGAGCAACAATACATGGACATGATTGTTGATCGAATATGTTCGGTTTTACAAGAGCCGGCTGATGTATATGTCAACCCATTCTTTCTTCCTGAACAAATGAACGACCGTTATGATGCATTCTGGACTGAAGACAGGATAAATAAAGTCATCGATGCGCTCGCTAAAAGTGGTATGGCTTTAGAAATAAATGAACTATATAACATTCCCAACAAAACGATCATAATGAAGGCAAAAAGAGCCGGAGTTAAATTTACTTTTGGCTCAAATAATATTAGCCCGGAAGTAGGAAGATTGGAATATTCCATACGCATGAAAAAAGAATGTAACTTAATGCAACTGGATATGTACAAGCCAAAAGTTAAACTTTGAATATTCGCAATCGATATTTCCTCAATCACAGGTATAAGAGTCTACCTAAAATATTTTATTTCCATCTGAAATATTTTTTCAGAACCCGCCCAACGCTATTAACGGCTGCATGAAGTTTAAGAGGCGTAATGGATTTTCCGGCTATGATGATAATAACAGCGGATAAAATCAAAACAATACCTGTAGCTAACCTTACAGTAAGAATCTCTCCAAAAATCGCTATGCCGATAACTACAGCTGTAAGTGGCTCCAGTGCGCCCATTATTGCAGTCGGTGTAGAACCGATAGCATGCACTGCTTTAACCATTGTAATCAGGGATATAACAGTAGGAACCAATGCCAGCATGGCAGCCCACATCCACATAGAAGGTGTTGTAAGTAGTTGTAGATGGTTCTTTGTTTCGGAGAATGAATGTACTACAATTACCAGCATGCAAAAAATCAGAACATAAAATGTAAGTTTTACGGATGACATCATTAATGTTGATTTGTTCACAACTATTATGTAGACTGCATATGTTAGGGATGACAACATCACCAGTAATACCCCTATTGAACTTAATGTACTCCCACCCTCTCCATTATAAAGTAGAGCTATCCCTCCCAGAGCCAATGAAATAGACAATACGGTCACCATAGATAGTTTCTCTTTAAAGAATAGAGCCATTATAACAGCCACCATTACAGGATAAACAAAAAGAATGGTAGATGCTACCCCTGCATCCATATAGTGAAAACTGGTGAATAAGGACAAAGCTGAAGTGGCAAACAATATACCTAAAATACCTAACAGGCCTAATTCCTTTCGGGTTACGCCAAACGATTTCTTTTGTACGAAGATTATCCCGGCGAGGATTATAGCTGCCAAAGAGAACCTGTAAAATAATACCGAATTCACATTTAGTCCTTCCTTATACAGGAACAATGCGCCAAGAGGATTTGTCCCATAGCTTACAGCTGCAATAACACCGTATATAGTACCTTTTAGTTTTGTGCTCATTTTTTCAACTTTTCTATGGGATGCAAAAGTAGATAAATAGTCTGTTAATTCTTTTTATAGTAAATGAGAATTATTGGGACTTATGGTTTGCCCTTTACTATGTTAAAAATTAAAGTTTACTCCGCCCATGAATGTAGCACGTGGCATAGGAAAGCCAAGCATTGTCTCGTATTTTCTTGCTAATAGGTTATCTCCCTTAGCAAAAACTTCGAGCCATTTCATTGCACGATAAGACGCACGGGCATCTACTAATGTATAGCTGCTTTTTTGAGCATTGTCTCCGGTAGAAAGATACAGTTTATCTATAAGTTGTGCACCTGCACTAAATGAAAACTTACCCGGATTGTACGACATACCTGCATATAGCTTATGTCTCGGGGCACCTGTTATGGGTGTATCCATATGGAGATAACTGTAATTAGTATGCAATCTGAAGTTTTTCAGCAGTTGATAATTGAGGCTGAATTCTATTCCTTTGTTGGTAAACTCACCCACATTACGGTTTTGCGGACGACCATCTACCTGAACGGTCTCTACTATGTTATCCCCTTCGGTGTAGAAAAAAGTCAATTCTGCTGACATACGATTGTCAAACAAGCCTTGTGTTATGGAAAGATCATAACTCCAGCTACGTTCGGGCAATAAATCTTCATTGGCAGAAGCATACATATACAATTCACGCAAATTAGGTGTACGAAAGCCTTTGGACGCAGAGAATTTCAAGTGTGTATAATCAGATGCCTTTACCGAAAAACCTGCTTGTGGTATCCATTCAGTCCCATATAACTTGTGATTTTCCAAACGGATTCCAACATTCAGCATAAATATATCCACTTCTTGTTGTGCAAAAAGATAGCCGGCTACTTCGTGAAGTTTAATATGATCGGCATATACCTCTGTCTCAGGATCACGGTAAGCGTTTCCACCATATATCTTTGCATCGAATCCTCCTGTTATTGTATTTCCTTTAAACAGGCTTGCCGACTGGTAAATATTCGCACCACCCATATAGTCTGTGGAATTGAAAAGATACGGACGAGGTGTTTCTCCTGCAAAATAACCGTCGTTTATTTCATGGTCACCCCAGTTGTAATACAGGTTTACGGCTCCACTGGTTTTACCATAATTATTCTCGATAGACAGGCCCGACATACCGCGCAGTACATCGGCTGTTCCATCCAGCATAGGCTTGCTTTCTGTTCCCGGATTTTGGGATTTGGACCTGGCAATATTTACATTACCTGTTACATTCCATTCCTCTGTAAGTTCATAACCCAGTTTTGTAAATCCACTGAAAGATTCGAAACCGGAATTGATACGATGCCCGTCGGTGCGTTCGTAATTACCGCTTACCACACCTGCAAACCGCCCATTACGATAGGTATCTGTAATGGAATAGCGTTGTGTACCATAGGAGCCTCCCGTCAATCTTGCCGAAAGCTTATTACCATCTGCCGTCGCCCTGCGGGTTATGATATTGATGGCTCCCCCCATCGCATTGGAACCGTAGAGAATAGATGCCGCACCGCGTGAAACTTCTACACGTTGCGCATCTGATGCAATATAAGCATCAGCCACAGGATGCCCATAAATGGTCGCATATTGGGGATGTCCGTCTATCAGGATAAGCACGCGTCCGGCCCCTCCACCGAAACCACGCAGGCTGATACCACCCGCCGCACCGGTAGATACTCCGTATCCTGCTATCCCGCGGGATGTAACGAACAGGCTGGGAACATATTTCATCAAAACGGGAAGGAGATTAGTCTCTTCACTCTGTTCTATTATTTCACGGTCTACGATACTTACCGGCACAGGGATTATATCGCGCTGAACAGGTATACGCGAACCTGTTACTACGACTTCGTTCAGGGCATATTTTCTTGTTGATGCAGTATCAGTCACTTGTTGGTTTTGAGCCTGAACCGATGTTGACAGCAGGATACTGCAAATAATCAGGTTTCGTATTCTTTTCATTATTCTCTATTAATTTCCTTTTTGCTTAGATATAAACTAATGAATATTAATACAAATATCTGTTTTTTTTCTCAAATTATTCTCTACGTTTGACAAATGAGAAAAAAATATTCATAAAAGTGAATAATAGCAAATCTGAAGGAATAAAGTTATCAGGAAATATCCTGAATCAGTCAACAACCCAAGCTAAATAGTGTTACATGATGAAAACGAAAAAGTGAGCAGGCATTAATACTGCTGTGTATATTTCCAAAGCATACTTTATACATAGATGACACACTGCAATACCGCGAGATATCAAAAGAACAAAGGCCGCCTGCTATAATGCCGACAGCCTCATTTATATATTCAATGGTTATTCCAATTTATTTCTCCACTTTCGGCTTCTTTTTCTTAAGCCATATAATAAAACCGGTCACGGGTAAACTGGCAATAATAAAGCTTGCCAGAAACATGATTATCTTGCCCGGTAAACCTCCTATTGCCCCAACATGAATATCATAAGTCATACGGTAGAACTTATCCGCATTGGAAGATTCCTCATAACTTATGCCATATATACCTCCGCCTTCCAATTCCTGCAATGAGTTACGGTCAAAAAAACGAAAATGCCGCTTGTAATACGTCTCATTATTATCAGCCGAATTAAAACAAATACGGTAAGCACCTGTTTCCCCGATAGGGAAATCAAATATAAATACACCTTGTTCTCCTATTTTATATTCCTGCTTAACACGTTCCCACAATACATCATCCGGATTTGAAAATGAGGAAACCAAAGTAGTATCGGAAAAAGCCGGAGTCCACTCTTTGAGTTCTTCTCCTCCGGAGATTACTTTATAATAAGTATTTGAATACCATTTGAAACTCCATGTCAGCCCTGTTAGAGCGAAAATAAGGGCAAACAAGACCGTATAAAATCCTAATACTTTATGCAATTCGTAGAATAACATAAATGATCTGCTTTTCCGTTTTATAACCAGCCCCGCCTTTATTGCCTTTTTCTTCCATTTACGCGGAATCCACAGCACAATTCCGGTTATTGTTACTATCGCAAATATAACAACTGCCCAACCCACTATCTGATGCCCTATGGCATAAGGTAACCAGAGATTGCGATGACCGGAAAGAATAAAACCGAAAAAATCGCCACTATAAGTTTGTTCTCCAATATATTCGCCCGAATAAGGGTTTAACAACAGAAGAGTATATCCTTTTTCGCTATGATTATATGCCACTGTAACGGGTTTGTCCCGTTTACTGTAACTTACGCCGTAAATTGCATTCAGGCTGTCACCGGGTAGTTTGAATACATATGGCTCTGCCTTCTCTTTGAGCTGATGGGGTGACAAAAACGGCTTATCTTCCTCTACAACAGATTGCTGAGGCTGGAAGATGCTGCGTAGTTCTTCCTGAAAAGTATAAATGCAACCGGTGATAGCTATAATAAAAACAATAATCCCTGATATTAAACCAAGCCAAAGGTGCGCCCAATGGCACACCTTACGGAATGAAAAGCTTTTCTTCTGTTTTGTGTTCATTAAAAGTGAAATGAAATATTTCCGATTACCTGTCTTAACTTCTGAGGTTCAACAGTGCTCCAGCCCTTCCAATATTTTTTATCGGTTAGGTTATCCACTTTCAAACCAAAACGGAATGCCCCTGTCGCATAAAAAGCGGTGGCATTCAATATTGTATATGCCGGAATAACGAATCTGCCTGTTTCTGCGGTATTAGTTATTGCATTCTCACTTGCATAATTACCGCCGAATCCGAATCCAAGACCTTTGGCAACACCATTCTGTATTGTGTAACTTACCCATCCGTTTACTAAGTTTCTGGGGCCTGCGCTTATCTCCCTGCGACCATCAACAGATGGACTTGTCTTTTTGTTTACGCTTTCGTTGTAACTGTATCCGGCGATAATACTAAGACCAGCGATAGGATTAACAGTAAAGTCAAACTCCACTCCACGGCTATAAACATCTCCGTTCTGAATTGTAAAACCGACTTGATCGGGGTCAGGACGAGTTACGTTAGTCACATATATATCATAATAACTCGCTGTACCTACCAGTTTTCCATCAAACAATGATGTTTTAATACCTCCCTCTATTTGGTTTGCCTGCTTTGGTTTGAACGTACGGACAGAACCGTCCGGCTGAACCGAAGAACCTACATTCTCAAATCCATTCATATAGTTGGCAAAAATAGAAAGTTTTTCCGGTAATATCTGATAAACGGCCCCAAACTTAGGAGAGAAAGCTGTCTGACTATAATCGCCTGATGTTTCCCCGCTACTAACATCATAATAACCTTTGTCGTCAAAATAATCGAGCCGTAAACTCGCCATCAATAGAAGCCGGTCGGTAGCATTCAATACATCAGAGAAATATACGCTATATGTATTTGCATTCGAATTCGACTTGGAAGGGGTATTTCCTGATAGTTTGGCATTTACAGCAGCCTCACTCAGATTTGTATAGTTTGGATCGGCTCCGGTACTACTTATTTTATCAAACAATATATAGTTGCTGCTACCATTCGATTTACTGTTGAAATAATCAAATCCAACCACCAGGCGGTTTCTCATATTTCCTATTTTGAAATCTCCTATAAAATTTTGCTGGATATCAACTGTTGTTCCTGTTGTATTCTGCGAACCGACATACCTGCTCAATGTATCGTCTCTGAGAGGTTGGAGAAACATCACATACGAGTATAAACCTTTCGACTGACGGTTGCTGTACGAAACAGATGTTTGCGACGTCCATTTATCAGATAATTTATATTCCATCATACCAAACAACTTAGTGGTAGGTGTTTTTATTGTTATGTCATTACTTGTAAATGAACGTTTATAGTCCATTCCCAGTTCATCAGGTGTCTTAAATTCCAATTCCCGGCTTCTGTTAAGGAATACCATCAACGGATTTGTACTTTCCGACGTATAAAATTCTGTATTCACGGTAAATGTCAATTTATCATTCGCCTTATATAGCAAAGATGGCGCAAGAAATACAGACTTCTTAAAGCCTGCGTCCTGAAAACTGTTTTCTGTCTGATAGGCTGCATTTGTCCTTAACAACAATTTCTTTTCCTTGTCTATCGGTGTATTTATATCGGCTGCGATCCGGCTTAACCCGTAGCTACCCATGGTATATGATATATCACCGGCAAAATTCTCAAATGGCCTCTTAGTTACAATATTTATCAATCCGCCAAAAGAAACGAGACTACTTCCAAACAGTGTTCCCGAAGGGCCTTTCAGCACTTCAATACGTTCTATATTTGCCGGATCGAGACCTCCGTTTGTTTGTCCACCCAGACCATTTACCATTGTTGGCTGAACAGCGAACCCCCTTATTGTAAAGTAGGCAGCACCGTCACCACCGCGTCCGGTAGAAGACCAGAGTTTATCAATTCCCGAGCTATTTTTAAGAGCATCGTCAAAATTGACGATTATTTGCTCTTTAATCAGATCCTTTCCAATTACGGAATATACCTGCGGATTTTCAAGATTCTTGAGCGGGAGTCTGGCTATATACTCAGACTCTTTGTTCGAGAATCTGTTTACAGCAGCTTCAACAACCACTTCTGTTAATTCATGGGCCTTTTCCGTCAATACAATATTGAACGTATTTTCGCCCCGTTTAAGGTTTACAGCCGATTTATACGGCTTATGATCCAATGACGAAACAACAAGCATATATTGGCCTATTGGCCCGCTGAAACGGAATTTCCCATTTTCATCACTTAAAGCCCCATAATGGGTACCTTCAATCGAAACAGATACATTCTCCAAGGGTATCTTATCAGGAGATACAACTGTGCCCGATACAGTAGAACGGGCATTCTGGGCATGTATAGATATACTGGTTATAAATAGCATAACCATGAAACAAAATCGCAAAGTTTTCATCGCTTTATTTAAAATGTCAATTTGTGAAATAAAATCGACACAAACCTACAATAATGACACATTTCGTACAATCACTATATATGATTATATATATACCATTTGATACCAAATTATAGTGATACCAAAAACAAAAAAATTAAATTAAATGAATAAATGTAGCAATAACATATATAACAAAGAAAATAGCATACATAATAACAACAAGAACATTAACCTGATTTTAGCCTGTACAAAATCTTTTATTTGTATAATTATTATCAATTACGCCCTTACAAATTTAGAGAATGGACGCTCATCTGAAAATAATAAAGCCGTATTTATCAATGCCAGATGTGAATAAGCCTGTGGGAAATTTCCCAACTGCCTCTTCGTATCAAAATCCAAATCCTCACTGAATAATCCCAAGTGATTTGAATATGTAAGCAATTCATTAAATATCCTCAATGCTTCATCTTTCTCTCCTGTAACATACAATGCGCGTATCAGCCAGAATGTGCAAATAGTAAAAGAAGAAGATGGTAAACCAAAATCATCCTTATTCTTATAACGGTACATCAACCCGTTGTGAAAGAGTTCTTCCTTTATTTTCTTCACGGTTTTGATAAACTTCTCATTATCCGGTTCAATAAATCCGTATTGTTCCATCAACAAAAGGGAAGAATCTACATCGCAATTATCGTAGGCCTGCGTAAAACTCTGAATCTCCTCACTCCATCCATTTGTCAACACATCGTTTTTTATAAGCTCAGCCTGCTCTTTCCATTCCGTCTCATACTCATGCATA
The DNA here is from genome assembly GCF_002482385.1 of Dysgonomonas sp. UBA7710. Taxonomy (GTDB): domain Bacteria; phylum Bacteroidota; class Bacteroidia; order Bacteroidales; family Dysgonomonadaceae; genus Dysgonomonas. Next base: position 129,798 of record NZ_DLFW01000041.1, read on the forward strand.
TTCAGGAAGATAGCAATACTGACAGCCCTGTCAAGCGCTACCCAGCACATTACTTTCGAAAATACAAAATGCTTTTCCGTATTCCGGAATTCCCAGATACTCTGGTCGGTATTCCGCCATTCGATAGTTACCGTTTTAACGATAGTTTTCACGACTTCCCACATCTCCTCAATTTCGTCCAAAGTACCCGGAAAATGAATATAATAGTTGTAGATAACATCCATAAGATATCCTAACGAATCGTTTTGCCGCTGATTATAGGCTGCGTTTCCGATTCTTACGGGTTGAGAATTCTCATATCCTGACAAATGCTCCAGTATTTCCTCCCGGAGAATACGGTTGCCATCTATCGCGTACATAATCTGGAAAGAATCGGATTTGGATTTCAATATTCTTTTTATGAATCCCATAAACCGCTTGGCTGATGCCTGATGCCCCATTTTCAGCAAAGTCTCTATCGACATGGAAGCATCCCTTATCCAACAAAAGCGATAGTCCCAGTTGCGCACCTCCCCTATCGTTTCGGGCATACTGGTCGTCAGAGCGGCAATTACCGCCCCCGAATCCTGCGTAGACATCAATTTTAGTATCAACAAACTACGGGATATAACATCATTGTATTGAACAAATTTACGGGACCGGCTATTCCAGTTAAGCCAGTAGACTTTAGTCCGCTGATATTCGAGATAAACCCGGTCGATATCTATGGAAACAAGCTTCTGACTGTATGATAACATCAGAAACTCCTCTTTTTCGAGTATCATTTCGTCTTCATTAAGAATCGTATCAAAATCAATGCTCGAATACAGATACATATTATCCTTGGCATTCTCGCACGAAGATGTTTTTATACAATCCTCAAATTTACGGTGAACGGCTGTTTCTTTAGCATAATTCATTACAGGTTCATATTTGACACGGAAACGCGGCTTGCCTGCAATTAAACGGATATACCGGTAAATCTCAGCAGGATAAAAGTAATCCATTTGCATAGTCCTGTATCTGGGCATAAAATCAAGGACTTCGAAACTCCCTTCATCTGATACAAATCTGGTACAAAGAATATTAGTACCTTTCAAATATTGCTGCGAACATTTATAATCTTCCGATACTATGAAAGCAAAACTTCCGCCTGATTTTTCATCCAGAATTTTAGAAAATACCGATGGAGAATCAAAATTAGGTACACATAGCCAATCTATGCTCCCGCTTTCAGATACTAATGCCGACGACTTGCAATTCCCTATAACTCCGTAATTTAGATTATGCATGCTTATATTTTTTTTATTCAATGATTATGACGTTCTTTGCAACACAATATAGCCTTTGATTGAACCAAATACGCTATTTTTCTGTTTTAATTAGTATTAATTCACATTTTTACTATTATTTATTTCTCTCCTTGTTCTGAAAGAAATACATTGTCTGGAATATCTCTTGGTATTCCGGCAACTTTTAATTATTAAAAATCGAAAAGATGAAACTTATTATTATATCTAACAGGTTACCACTGAAAATAGTTGAAAAAAATAACATATATAAAGTAATATCCAGTCCGGGAGGATTGTCTACAGGCCTCGATTCTTTGGAAATGAATATGGAAAAGCACTGGATCGGCTGGCCGGGAATGTACCTCGACGATTGTAAAGAAAAAGAAGTTATAGATCACCAGCTCGAAGGGCAAAATTTTCATCCGGTCTATTTATCCCCTGAGCAAATTGAAAACTACTACGAGGGGTATAGCAATAGCGTACTTTGGCCACTCTGCCATTATTTCTCCAACTATATGCACTACGAAAATAAATACTGGGAGGCTTACAAAGAGGTGAATAATTTATTTTGCGAAGCAGCTCTGGAAATTATAAAACCCGGAGATATTGTATGGATACAGGATTATCAATTGATGTTATTGCCCAAAATGATCCGGGACAAGATATCCGATATCAGCATCGGATATTTCCATCACATTCCTTTCCCTTCTTACGAACTGTTTCGTGGTTTGCCCGAAAGGGCTGAAATACTGAACGGACTGCTGGGCGCGGATTTAGTAGCTTTCCATACTCACAGCTATATGCGCCACTTCATAAGTGCTGTTTACAGGGTATTGAAGCTGGATTGTAATCTGGATGAAATACAAATGGACAGGCGCGTAGTCGATGTGGATGCTTTCCCTATGGGTATCAACTATGATATGTTTCACAGTGCTTTATTAAATCCCGATATAAACAAAAATGCAGAAGAGCTCAGAGCTAGTTTCGGGACGGGTAAGCTAATCTTATCTGTAGACAGATTAGATTACAGCAAGGGAATTATGATCCGGCTCAAAAGTTTTGAAGAGTTTCTTGACAATCATCCGGAATATACGGGTAAAGTCTCATTGGTAATGATTGTAGCCCCTTCCCGCGACAATGTGGATATTTATGCCGATCTAAAGAAGGATATAGATATGAAAGTGGGAGCGATCAACGGGAAGCATTCAACGATAGACTGGACTCCTGTCTATTATTTTTACCGGGCATTCAATTTCGAGGAATTGGCTGCCCTTTATCATATAGCAGATATAGCTCTGGTAACCCCGCTACGGGACGGAATGAATCTGGTTGCCAAAGAATATCTGGCGACCAAAAGAAATGAGCCGGGTGTTCTTATTCTGAGTGAAATGGCAGGTGCTTCCATAGAATTGTCAGATGCCATTATAGTGAACCCTACAGATACCAAAGAGATCGAAAATGCAATAGTACAAGCCTTGGAGATGCCTGTGGATGAACAATTAGAAACGATAGCATCCATGCAGGAAATCATATCTGCTCAAACAGTCAATCAATGGGCTAAAGATTTCATAGAAGAACTGACCGACATAAAATCTAAAAACGACGCATTGCAACAAAAGATAGTTGAGAAAACGAACTTTGATATTATTAAACAAGCATATGATAAAGCTCAAAACAGGCTGATTATACTTGACTATGACGGAACATTATCACCATTCAGAAAAGAGCCGATGCAAGCATATCCGACACCCGACCTGCTCAAAATATTGGAAGAATTAAGTACCTACCCGGGAAATCATGTAGTCATAAGTAGCGGACGCGATAAGAAAACCCTCGAAAAATGGCTTGGACATCTGCCAATAGGACTGGCCGCCGAACATGGCGCCTTTTACCGGGAAAACGGGATATGGTATCAAACCGCCCAGAAAGTAGAATGGGATGAGGAGATACCAAATATAATCAAACAAACTGTAAAAAGAACTCCACGTTCGAAAATGGAGGTAAAAGATACAGCACTAGTGTGGCATTACCGGAACGTAGATATCTGGCTTGCCGACCTGCGTGTCACCCAACTTATCAATGCTTTGTTAAACCCTTGCGCCCGTCATAATTTACAGATAATGAAAGGAAATAAGATAGTAGAAGTAAAATACGGTGATATAAGCAAAGGCTCGGAAGCCAGAAGGCTGATAGAAAAAGGGAGCTACGATTTCATAATGGCTATAGGAGATGATACTACCGATGAAGAAATGTTTCTGGCATTGCCTCAAAATGCGATAACAATTAAAGTCGGCCAGAGTTCCAATGCTGCATTATACAATCTGCCGACACAGGAACAAACCGTATTATTTCTGAATAAACTGATGAAGAAAAAAAAGACCGGCTACATTTAAGTATCCGGCCCTGATCTTTTGTTTTATCTCCGGATTCCTGTCCGGAAATCCGTTTAAATAGCTACAGGTAATACTTTTCCGGTCAGCTTTTGAATATCTTTAAGCATCGGCCGTTCATCCTCAGCACAGAATGTCAGGGCCGTGCCACTATGACCGGCCCTCCCTGTACGTCCTATACGGTGCACATAAGTTTCAGGGACATCCGGCAGATCATAATTAATAACCAGTTCCAATTGATTGACATCTATTCCGCGGGCGGCAATATCGGTGGCAATAAGTACACGTGTCTTATGCGATTTGAAATTTGCCAATGCTCTTTGACGGGCATTCTGTGATTTGTTCCCGTGAATGGCTTCACTGCCAATCCCCGCTTTACAAAGTAAACGTGCTATCTTATCGGCTCCGTGCTTCGTACGGGAAAATACCAGAACCGATTGTTTCTTATCTTTTTTTAGTAAGCTGATAAGCAAATCTTTCTTATCCTGCTTTTCTACAAAGTAAACACTTTGCTCGATCACATCCACTACAGACGAAACGGGAGCAACTTCCACCCTGACAGGATTCCTTAATATAGAACGCGAAAGTGCAGCTATAGCCGGAGGCATTGTAGCCGAGAAGAACAGAGTCTGCTTATCCTTTGGCAGTTTGGGCAATAAACGCTTTATATCATGTATAAAGCCCATATCCAGCATCCGGTCAGCTTCATCGAGTACGAAGTGAGTTATAGCATTCAGGTTTATAAAGCCCTGATTCATTAAGTCCAGTAATCGCCCGGGTGTAGCAACGAGGATGTCGATACCTTTATGCAGTTCATCTGTCTGAGCCTTTTGCTTCACACCTCCGAATATCACACAATGGCGTAATCCTGTATATAGCGTATATTCCTTGATACAATCGTTAATCTGAATTGCAAGTTCACGGGTGGGAGTGATAATCAACGCCCTTATTTCTCTTTTTCTCCCGCTTATTTTATTCTGATACAAATGTTGTATAATCGGTATTGAGAATGCTGCCGTTTTGCCTGTACCGGTTTGTGCCAGTCCAAGCATATCTTGCTTTTTGAGAACTACGGGGATTGCGTCTTGTTGTATCGGGGTCGGATTTGTATATCCTTTTTCTTGCAGAGCCCTCAATATCGGCTCTATAATGTCTAATTCTTGAAATGATGTCATCTAATATCCAGTCTGCTCTTCCGGCAGTCATCTTTAATTTATTAATGTGCAAAATCGTGGAGGAAAATAACCTCAATACGAATTGTTTTGCGCAACAAAGGTAAGACTAATAATCGATTTGACAACATAAACCTGATTTATTCACCGATATCTCAGGTTTATCCGATCAGAAAGATTAAACAATATCTCAATTAAGTTTGAAAAAGCCACCGACAAAATTAGTAGAGACTTTAGCTCCCCGCTCCGCTGTTGCCGTTTTAGGATCGATACGATAAATATAGACGCCTTCATCCTTTACCTTTACGGGGAAATAAACGTATCCGCCGTCAACCAGGACAGAAAAGCGGCGTCCTCCATCCCCGTCATGTACAGGAATCTCCGGTATTTTTTTAAATGACTGGTTGTTCAGATCTATTATATAACATGCCAGCGATTTATCTCCCCATCTGTCATTTGCTGTCTGGGGATTAATGGTACTAACCTCAGCGAATACCAGACCGTCGCTAATATACTTTACATGGGCAGGTTTCAAGCCTCCCGACTTAGTCTCGAAATCGAAAAAATAATCGTCGAACCCGGTCGTGCCTGCCGGTATACGCAAAAATCCGGCTTTTTTCGTACTCTGCGAATATCCGTTGGCAATGGCAGAATTAGACATGATATACATATCCCCTGATTCGACCTTGAATATACCATTATGCGCATACCACGATCCCGCCGGGCCTGTACGCGTATCTTTCATCACCTTATCCAATGTCATTTCAGGATAAGAATATACAGCGACATAAGTGGTATCGGTATATTTGGTTTCGTACGTCTTCGGATTCATATGGAAGTAAGTCATGTAAATCTTATTACCGCTCATACACAAGCCAGTAATGCTCGGCCATTCGAATTGGGAAAGAGGCGCTATCGGAGCAGTCTTGCGACTGGTAATAGCAACACTGTTAATATCAACATTATAAAACGTTATATTACTTCCCTCTTCGGCATTACCGGGAATCTCTATTCCCATCATACTATTATTGTCAATCTGTGTAAATGCACTAAGAGACTGATTGAAGGTGAATTCACCTTTTTCAAGCAAGTAACCGTCCCCACCCCTTACTACTCCGGTAGTATTGGTAACTCCAAGACCACCTACACAAAAAATAGTTTGGTTGCCCTGCTCATAATCATGGAATCCGCTTTGCTCTATTCCTTTGCCTACCGCATTGATGTTCCCCAACATAAGGTCTTCCGCTGTAACGAGATAATAGGCTGTTGTCCCACCGGATGTAATCCCCAGGCTTAGAACATAAGGAGCAAAAGGAATTTCTTCAGTGCCAAATTCATCGTCATCGCATGAGGAAGCAAATAAGATGATACATCCTACAATTATATATGCTGTAATTTTATTTATATATTTCATGCTCGTTTTCATTAAGTAAATCTGATTGTATAGTTTATTATTTCAGAAAATAACGGAATTTCAGATTAAATGCCCTACCCGGCTTCTGTAATCTGTAGTTATCATATAATTTTTCATCCGTGAAATTCGTACATTCCAGCATAACGCTATAACGCCCATTCTGCATCGTGTAGCCCAGGGAGATATCATGCGAAGTCTGTTCGGGAATTACATCTTTGGTCGACTTTGCCCCAAGACCGGGAAAAGACAGATAATACTTCCACATATAATTGATCGAATAGTCTAAAGACAATTCCGAATCTTTTAGCCCTATATTCTGAAACTGCACCCCTATGTCTCCATGACCGAAAAAGTAAGGGATATTAGGCAAACGACGCTTATAATTGAGGTTCTCGGATTTTCCGTTTCCTACATAAGTGCCCGTATTCTCTTCATATTTCTGATTATCCTTTATGTCCTGATAAGTCAGATTTGCTCCCGCATGAAGGCGGTTTTTCCATTGATACTTTATTCCGCCCTCTACACCTTTGGTAAGGACTTTCCCCATATTTTTATAACCGGTAACAGCCGAAGCTTCTGTCAGGTCTTTTAATATAAAGTCTTTCGTATCCCTGTATATAAAGTTACCTTCGAAAAAGATAGTATGTTCTTTTAAATTCTGTTCGAATATGAAACCTAAATTCGCATTATTACTACTCTCCGGTTTCAGATCGGGATTACGCAACTGATTAAGTCCGTCTCCAAACATTTCGGTGCTTTCCGGCAAGCGGTAGGCCTTTTCATAAGAAAGTTTAGCCTGTAATTTGGGTAAAATAAAATAAGTAAATGCAGCCCCGTATCCAATATTTGTTTTATCGTCATCTACTTTATCGAGCCTTTCATCTTCTTTATACTGGTTTATTATCTTATAAGTAGAACTGCTTGTACTGTATAATTTAGTAAAAACATTGGCGTTCCACCTATCGTATTTTACCTGCCAACCCAGACCTGTTATGTTCTTCGTCAATTTTTGAGGTATTTTGTTCGATTCATTGTCTGGATCTACCTTGTCATGAATTTTCCGGTTTAAAGATGAAAACACATGATTCAGCGTAACGGACTGATGATTATCTATCATATAGCTGATATTGGCATTGGCTACCCATTCTCTATTCCTTATTTTGGAATCGGTATAAGAATTAGTTCCCCGTTCGCCCTTTGTATCAGAAGGTTGCCATTCACCCAGCCAGTTATAGTTACGTGCCAGAGTATCTATGCTGAATGAATTGACCATGCTGTATGCTCCATAGAATGAAGCGGATAATCCTTCAACGAACAGATCATCCTTTTTGTAGCGGATAGACGGTATCATCGACTCGCTTTTGGATTTTACACCACCGTATACAGCATCTATTACGGCACCGGTTTGCACATCTTTATCATTCTTTGACAAAATAACGCCAGCTAACAGATAATCAGCATATGATTTATTGGTTATCCCTGTTTCAAATTTTATCCCCATCGACTGGTAGTCGTCATGGAAACGTTTCACCCATCGTTCTTCGATTGTTTTTCCGTTACTCAAATCCTTAATAGGAGCAAATACCTTATAGTCGTTATCCGAGTAATTGAAGAATGTATTGGCACGGACGGTAAAGCCTGTTTTCAGGTCAGTATATGCTCCATTCAGAGATATCCGGTGCGTATTGAATGACCCGATGGAGTATGATGCATCCAGATAGTTGGCATCTTTGCGACTGATAATATTCACCGCTCCGCCCAAGGCATCGGCGCCTAAGCTTACAGGCAAAACTCCTTTGTAGACTTCGATGCGCTCAGCCATATTCACAGAGATATTACTCAGATTGAACGAAGAGCCGAAGTTATCCATCGGAATCCCATCCAGAAAGAATTTCACCTGATTTCCTGAAAAGCCATTGAGACTGAAATTGTAGTTAGACCCTACTCCTCCGTCTTCCCGGATACGGACACTTGAGATATTACTCAGCATCTTGCTCAGGGGGGCCACAGTGTTATATGACTTTTTCAGGTCGACCACAGTTATAGCATAGGCTTGCTCCTGCTTCTGACGGGCTTCGGTTTTTCCTTCTATAGCTATTTCAGTTAATTCGACAGAATTATTAATTTCAATATCTGGAATGCGGATTGTTTTATCCGCCTCAACCAGTATCTTTACTCTGGTCGTCTTAGATCCCACTCCCGATACTACAATAGTTTGATTCCCTGACGGTACATTGGCCAGCTTAAATTCTCCACTCTCGTTCGTATATTCCCCGATTGTGGTTCCTTCTACCGATACAGCTATCGAATAAACAGCTTTTTTCTGCATATCTGTCACACGTCCGGTAATAATTCCACTTTTCAATTGCTGGGCTGATATATTTAATGTATTGCTTATAAAAAACAATAAAAGGAAGGAGCATAAAAGGCTAGCTCCGGATAGTTTGTTACTCATTTTGATTCTTAATTTTCGAACGCGTAAAAGTAGCACACCGCGCCCCTCCTCACAATCACCATAAATAGGTATTTACAGGGTACTTTATACCTAAATAGTATGAGTGGCCATTACTGATCGAATAACCACATTAACTCCTGTGCTATAATATTTTAATGTCAAAATTTCATTTAAGTCTATCAGGATTATAGTAATTATTAATCATAACCGAAAAAGCCATTACTTCTACCTGTGACCGTTGGTGGTTACTTTTTAGGAAACTCCTACCTTTATACACACCTAAAACAAAAAACCGATGAATCAAAATCCATCGGTTCTTATAATATTTTAGTATAAATCCTGTCAACATATTTTAGGGCAGGGCTATATTATTCCGGCACATAAATTATTTCTCCGTTCTCCAATTCGTAGGCTATGCCTACTTTCTTTCCCTTTTGCTGGGATGAAGACTGGTCTTGCGACGGGGTATATCTATTAATCTTATTTCCCTCTTTGGTAATAATCTCCATGTTATCTTTACCCGGATTTTTTACAATAGTATAATCTTCCTGCGTAAAAACCTCCGTCATATTCATATGCATTACCATTGCCACCATCAGAGCCACAGCAAAGACCATTGCCACATCGAAAAGGTTAACTATCACGCTTAACGGATCGGTGTCCTCTTCTTTCGAAAACTTGCTTATTCTCCTTTGCCTCCGTCTCATGCCTGTTCCTCTTTATCGGTTAATATCCTCGATACATAATCGAGATTATTCACATCCTTAGCATACCAGCGTTGCTTGAACTGAAGCGTGACCAGACCTACTGCACTCACAACTAGTCCCACAACCGTGGTCGCAAATACGACCTGCATATTGTAAGCCATACCCGATATATCTCCCGTGGACAAGCCTACCAAAGCCGGACTCATAGCAATCAATGTCCCGATAAGTCCGAGTACAGGGCCCATTTTGGCTAAAAGTTTCGATAGAGATACATCTTTCTCAGCTTCATTCTCGAAGTTGGAGATAAGATAGTCTGAATATGCATCACTAGCCGGAGTAGCAAGCAGATCACGAAGATATCTGACAAACAAAGAGTTGTCCTTTTCGGGCAAAGAGCTTTTCAGAGTATCTATGTTTGTTATACTTAGATTTTTAATCCTATCGTTCAGTTCTTTATCATTTTTCCTTTTTACCATAAACTGATTATAGAAACTACCAATTAATAGTAATGAGCGTGCAAAAAGGAATAACAGGATAATGATGTCGGGTATAAGTAAACTATTGGCTACCCAGAATAATACTTTTGAAATTGCTTCCATTAATAATTCTTATTTAGTTGATTGTGATAATTTGTTCTTTGATTCTTTCTTTTGTCTGATAATCCATTTTACCTTATTCCACACAAAACCCAGTACGAAAGCTGCACCGAAAAGGCCGAGCGATAATAGCATCGCCTTTATATTTACGGGTTCTTCTACTGCGGCGTAAGTCACATTTCCATTCACTGTAGTTATGAGACCTATAATGCAGACAAAAAGGCTCACAAGGAAATACACCTCCAGCCTTAGTTCCTTTTCCGGATATATATACCTGACCAGATAGCTTAATGCCGGTAAAACAATGAGAACAGCCACGGCCAGGATATAAGATATGATATCAAAGTCTGTTCCCGGAAAACTGAATATCAGTTGAGTGAGAAGATAGAATAATACAGGAAATATAAGTAAACCGGGATACCAATAGAGAGGTTGTATCCACCGTTTCACTTTCTTCCCGAACATGTCCCGCAAAGCTGCAAAACAAAAAGCAAAGCAAATAGCTGACTCAATAGTAATGAGAACGGCGGCATCCTGCATCACCTTTATATTTTTAAGATAGTCTGCCAATTGGGTCTTCGACTGCATAGTGGCATACTGACATGCCCACAGGACGAAAACAGCACAAACCAGACCGAAAATAACAGCCTGCCAAGGCTTCCAGAAGCTTAGTTTTACAATGCAATTTATAATAATAAAAAGCATCAATATCTGAATAATTAATTCCATAAAACAATCAGCCGGAGAAACCGTACAGACAATTCCTCCGACCTCTGTATTTAGTTATTACTCTTACGTTTCTTACGCAGTATAAATAATAGAATCAGGAATGCAACCAAAACGACTGCAACTACAATGATACCGTTCAATGAGTTTTCTTCCCCATTATCGGACTGATTCACCGAGTCTTTTTTCAGTACAGTTCCATTCTTGTTAATCTCCGAAGAAGCATCTGCGGTCTTCATCCTTTGAAGCTGTTGCTTATAGCCTGTCGCATTTTCGGGAGTAGATTTCTGCGCTATAAAATCCTGTAGTTTCGCATTCGAACCCGAAAAGCCTGATCCTGTTGCACCGAATTCATTTACCAAGTCGGTATGCAGTTTGGCAACATCTGCTAATTGCTGCTCCGATGCTTTCCACATCCCTTTTCGGGCGGTTTCCATCATTACTGCCGTAATTTCCTGCATGGCTGCCGGATTTTCTTGCTTAAAAAAGCTCTGAACGCCCAGATTATGAGAATCCTTTACATATACATCGTACAGCTGATCCCACATTTCGTTGTCGATAACATCGGGTTTCATCACGTTCCATGCATAGGTATTGGTTACTACTTCTGTTATTTGCGAGGCACTGGACGCCTTGCCTTTCATTACTTCTTTTATATAAGCCGGATTGAAGACCGTAGAGCGTGATTCTACACCAATAGCTTCTTTCAGCTCCTGCATCTTCACATTGTTGCGGTTACGATAATCGGCAAAGTAAGCATCGGGGTCCTTGCCCGTCACATCTCGTACTGCCAGATTCATTCCTCCCATGAATTCATATACATGGTCGAGGCTCAATGCACCCCATGTATTACTTTGGCGAGGTTGTACAACAACATCCGTATTGTGAAGCACCGCACGAAGCAGTCCGGCTTTGTATTCGCCCCACTCTTTATCACTTCCGTACACAGCCCCCATATTATTGATATAGGTATCAGCGATTTCTTTCTCATTTTCCCATTTGTCGCCACTGGTAACCATACCCTGAATGCCTGTCCCATACATACCGTTTATACCTCCAAATACACGCTGGGTAGACATTTCGCGCGCATTTTTAGGTGGAATACCCTGCTCTACCAACTGACGCTCTATTTCGGTTGTACCGGACGATACATAATTACCATTCTTGTCATCTTTGGCCGAAGCCGCCATTTCTACGGCACGCGTAATAAGGGATAAACGAGACGCAGCCAGATCACGGAATTGACCCGAAGTCTGTACTACAACATCAATACGGGGACGCCCCAAGGTTTCGGAAGAAATCAGCTGAATATCAGATACCCGGCCAAAAGCATCACGCACAGGTTCTACACCGAGCATATAGAGTGCCTGCGCAATAGTAGTACCTTCGCTTTCGATAAATTCACTGCTCCAGAATGTATAACTTACTTTCTTCGGATATTCTCCATGTTGCTTCTTATACTGGTCCAGCGTTGCATTAACAAGAGAGACTCCTTTGTCCCATGCTACTTCCGATGGTGTAGCTTCGGCATTTATAGAATAGAGATTGCGCCCCGTAGGCACAGCGTTAGGGTTTGCCACAGCATCTCCACCCGACGATGGAGCGATATAGCCACCCGAAAGTGCGTTCAATATAGATTTCATTTCCAATTCAGGACTCTGTAGCAATGCATTTTTATAATTGACAATATTATTGATCGTACGTTCAACTTCGGTAATAGCACGGGCACGATCTTTCTGCTCTTTCGTATATTCGGGTTGTTTAGGTTTTTCCGCAGGTTTGGGAGTTTCCTCTTTTTTAGTTTTCGTTTCAGCAGGCCTTTCACCTATTTTAGGTATCCAGGAAGGATGTCCCCCACCCGATTTAGTTGTGGGTTTCCCTCCTGTACCGGAAGATGCAGCCATCGCCATCATACCACGTCGTGGGGGAGTCAGTATTTTTTTTGCTTCGCTCAGGTCTTTTGTAGAAACGCCAGCCACTTGGCAGATGAATGTACTGTCTACGGCTTTACCACTTAATACCTGATTTACCAACATTTTAGCAGGTTCTAAATAACGCTGTGTAAATACAACTTTATTTTTCAATTGCTGTTCAGTTACTTTACCCCGCTGTTTGTCCAGTGCAGCCAGACTGTATGCAATAGGATCGGCACTCATAGCCAATACAGATGATTTAATCTTCTCGGCATCGTAAGGTACACCGGTAGTATATAGTTGCCCTGTCATCTTCTCATTGGCAATCTCTTCCGAGAAGTTTTCGATACGTTCTATATCTGCCGTAGAATATGGAGTTGTAAGAACACTGTCTAATCGCAATTCGCGATGTAATCCCATCTGCACTGCTATTTTCTTCACCGCCAACGAAGCCTTTGACTGATTTGCCTCGTCGGTCTTATAATAATCGCGGATTCTATCCTGCAAAGATTTAAACTGCGAACGGGTATTGCTTTCCATAAACGGCGGTGTCAGGTAGGATAGTGTAGTGGCATACGAACGGCGTTTAGCCATCATACTTTCTCCGATATTGCCAATGGTGTAATAGTAGAAGTGCGGAATGGTCCCAACCAGACGATCCGGCCAGTCGTTGCTGCTTAAAGCCACTTGTTTTTGAGGAGTGAACTCCAGACTGCCATGTGTACCAAAATGCAGCATAGCATCTGCCTTGAATGCATACTGCGACCACAGATATGCCCCGATATATGTGTGCGGCGGTGCTGATTTTGCTCCGTGAACAATGGCAAAGGCATCGCCTCCAAGTGCAGCCATAGGCTGAGGCAGAAGCACTATATTCCCCAATTGGACACGGGCAACTGCCAGATAGTATTTGTTATCTTTATGAACGCTCATATATGCTCCGGGAGCCTCTCCATATGTATTTACGACATCAGCATAGAGTTCTTTCGAAAGCGATTGGTTAATCCATGATTCATATTCCGATTTCTCGACCAATGCCGGTTTACCGTTTTTCAGATAATTATCAAACGCTCCTTCCGCATATGTGCTTAATACTGCACCCTGAGCCATCAGTAGTTTTTCGAACTCCTGCTCCGTTGCTGGTAGATTATCCACTTTATAACCTTCTGCCTTTAACCGCTTCAGTAAATTAAAGAGAGACGGTACTGTTTCCAGCCCCTGTGCCGTCAGCGTTTCCTGTCCTGCTCCTTTGAAGTAATAGATAGCAACTTTCTTATCTACATTATTTTTCTTTTGCAGGCTGATGAAATTATTGACGATCTGCGTAAGATTCTTCAACCTGTCGGGTATAGCCTTGAAAAGATACAAGCCGTCATCGTCAACTTCCTGTGCATTTACTACATATGGATAGATAGCCCCGTCCAATTCGGGCATAACAATACTTTGAGACATGAAACCGCCAAACATCCCCATCGGGTCTTTCATCCAATCGTCCTTCGTTTGCAGAATAGTAAGAGGGGAGAACATAGGAATATTTCTTTCTTTGAGCCATTCCACAGCGGCATCAGCCTGTCCCATAGCCAAACGGCCATGCGCATAATAAACTACTGCATCGGGTTGTATTTGTTTCAGAAAATCGAGACGTTTCATGGCTGATGATACAGGGTAGACGTTCATTCCTGCATTCTGAAATGAAACAATCATACTGTCTATATTAGCCCGGTTGCCACTAAAGGGATCGTTAAGCCCACCTACTATGGCCACACTCGCGCCGCCTTCTTTATAGAAGTTATGCTCCTTGATATATTTTTCATATTCACCCACAGTATTGAACGACACATTCTCATCTAAATGATAAAGCACATCGGATGCACTTTCGACTACCGAATCGGCTGGAGTAACAAAGAATGATTTTTTATCAATATGCTGACGGATATACCTTGCCAGATTCTGATAATTCTTTCTATTTCCATTGCTGATATATGAAGAAACGCTCTCTTTCTGTATACTATCGAGGTTACATATATTATTGTCGGGATTGGTAGCAGCGTATATATAAATAGGAACTCCATTATCGGCAGCACTTTGTATTTTATCGCGTTGTTCTGCCGAGACATTCATTCCCATACCGAATCCCAGGACGAAATCATACTTTTTCAGTTTATCGAGTTCATCAAGAGAAACTTCTTCAAAGCTTATAAAATCGTCCGTATTTGATTTTATAAGGCTGGTAAGCTGAAATTGCTGAAAATTAACAAGACCGATCTTGGTGGTGGAAGCAAGCTTACCCCAGACAATCCATCCGGCAATAATTACCAGTACAGCGCATATTATAATTATAATTTTAGACTTAGACATACTTTGTAACAATTACTTAATTTATTTGTCAGATATTTTAACGCAAGTCGGCAAACCGAAAGAATCGGTCTGCCATACTTGTATTTATTCTATCTGAATATATTTTTTATTTAATTAATGCATATTCTATCTGCGGACGTCCTCTGTCTCCCTTATCATTAGCCAACCCCATTGTCAGGAAGCGCAGTTTATAATAGAATCCATTAGCATCTCTTATCACATAGTAGCGGTCGTACTGTATCCCAAGAGGAGCCGTAGAGCCACCCATCTGCGAGGTCACGCGCCAATTGCTACCAATTACGTTACGAACTTTCGATAGTGTGAGACTTGCAATTTTAGATTCGTTGAAATCTTCATATGCAATATCCGAAACCATTACTTGTACAGCTTCTGTTCCGGCAACATTATTAATAAGCACTAAATCCTGCATAAAGTAAGGCATGCCCATCGTAGAACCGATATTATACCCCCATACGATATCCCATTTCTTAGCTTCCGGTTCTACATTAACCGTTGTTCCTGTCTCCAGAGACAAGAATGTGAAATTATAGGCGGCATTTTTAGCTATTTCGACAGTCTTGATTGTGGTTTCACTAACTTTGGCGTATTGCACTTTGTAACCTTCCCCATTACGGCTGACTTTCACTTTATACCATTGGTCCCGGCTTGATTTATTTCCTTCCGAAGCAACAAAATAAACCTTGTTTTCACTATCTGTAGCAGATATTGTAGCAAATACGGTTTTTGAAAGATCACCGTCAAAACTGTCTATTACTTCTGTAGATAACCCTTCTACAGTCATAGGACTTGCCGCTATATCTTTTGCTGCTTCTGCATCGGCAAGAGTTACGGCAGTAATATCTGTCTTAGCCGAAGCTGTAGCCGTAGTTGCATAGGCTCCATTCAATACAACTTTGAAGTCACTGCCACCGTAGAAGCCTAAATTCCAGCTTTTACGGTCCACTGGTGTCTGTGTATTACTACTTAAATCCACATATACAGAATTAGCATAAGCTACAGTACCCACTTTTCCTTCGAGAATCAGCTTTTGACCTTCCGATACTATTGCACCGAATTTAAGGGTGGCTTCTTTCTTATCGCCAATAACGATTCCATTATTCAGAGATATTGATGATATGGTAAAGGCCAGAGTTTCCGTACCTTCAAATAAAGCTTCGCTAACTTTGGATACTTTAAATGAAGCTGATGTACTTCCTGCAGGAATATTCACTACAAGTTGGTTATTTGTAACGACAGGATTAGTTGTAAACTGTGTGCCATAAATGGCTCCGGTTGCGGTCACACCTACTGTAACATCAATTGCAGATTCAGCCTTACGACTCAAATTTATTGTAATATCTATAGATTCATTATCTTCATCGAGTCCCAATTCAGCAGATGTAAAATTGACTGTAATATCCGGCAATTTTACATCGTCTTCACTATCACTACATGAGTTGAAGCCTATCAAGGCCGTAAAAAGAAATAAATACAGTAATTTTTTCATTTTGTCTATTTATTGATTAATTATTTATTAAAAAGGAAACTTAGACCGATAAAATAAGAGCGTCCACACCCCTTCAGTGTGGAAGGACCACTGACGTCGTGTCCGCTGCCACCGGTTGTATTTCTTACGGTTGTTATATCAAATATATTTTTAACTCCGGCATTTATATTGAGATATTTGCCTGCGCGCTGGCTAATTGTAAAATCGGCCCAATTGAAACTACCTACACCTCCGAGATATAATTCCTTAGTAGTACTATCATACTGATACTCATCACGGCTGCCTGTAAATTTATAAAACAGGTTCAGGTTTGTTTTACTTTTTGCAATATGGTAAGTAATACTGGTACTCAATTCGGGAGAGAATCTAAAATTCGGCATATCCTTATTTTCTGCCGCTACATCTTCATTATCTTGCAGGTTATTGTAACGTCCGACCAGGGAAAAACCAATATTTGCCTGTAGATTTTTCCATATTAAGGCATTTTCTAAGGTTCCGCCGGTTGTTTTATACTTGGATATATTCTTATATGTCGTTTTTGTCGAATTCTCCGATTCATAAGCCGTTTCAATCCGGTCTTGAAAATCATTGTAGAAAGCAGATACTGTTGAAGTAAGTCTTATATTCTCATTATGAAATATACGCCATGTATATGCTCCTGTAAAATTATTCGAATACTCGGCTTTCAGATCGGGATTCCCCTCTATGTCATGATTTGCATTATGAAAAGAGAAATACAACTCCTGCAAAGTCGGTGCCCTGAACCCATATGCATATGACAGGCGCAAATCCATATCCGGAGTCAGTGAAAACTTTGTACTCACCGACGGGATGGCCACTGGGGCATCGTAATCGGCAGCTATAATGGAACGTACTCCGGGACGAATGCTAAACCATTCTGTGGCACGCCACTCAGCTGACAGAAAAGCGGCAAAGGTAGAAATATCAGGTTCTCCGAATATACGCCCTCCTGAGCCTTTGTCCCAATTGTATTCGATTCCCGGCTGTAAATCGATAGTCGATGTTGCTTTCCATGTAGCTGTGGCGCGCATAAACGCCCCCTGGAATTTTGATATATCCTGAGCCGATTCATCTGTCGATAACCATTTCTCTCCACTCTCGAGATCTGAGACAATTGTACGTGTGCGGCGTTTATAATCCTGATAGGAAGAAACTACATTGAAGCCCAAGCGGTTGTTTACTTTCCAATCAGCCTGAAGGTTATGGGTATATCTGTCGACAAGAAAATCGACATCTACAATTTCGTTAGAGGTTTCTGTTTTGGGATTTTCCGGTTTAAATGTAGTCTCATCCAAATAACTAAGCCGATACCATACATTCAACCCTTTTTTCTTATATCCGACAGTTCCATCATAATAAAACTGATCTTTAGGAGTCCATGTCCTTGCTCTACCAATTTCATCACCTTTCCATCCACCTGTAACATTACGCGAGTATGCACCATCCAGATAGAGACCAAATTTAGAGCCCCAATTAAGATTCACACTTTCGTTATGTATACCTTCCCCCGAAAAAGCTTCATATTCATCTCCTATCGACTCCTCCTGTACACGTGCCGATACGGAATAAGTATTCTTATCGGGTACTACCCTCGCTTTTTTGGTTATCACATTTACCACTCCGGCTAAGGCATCAGTACCATATATGACAGACATAGGTCCTTCTATAATCTCTATCTGTTCGATCGTATTTATATCTATCTGGCTAAGGCTTTGCTTAGTAGCGCCTCTATCGACAAGAGGAACCCCATCTACGAGAATTTTTATATTGTTGCCCCCCATCCCCATCAGTTCGAACTTATTCTCTCCCAAAGCTATATCATTGGTAATCCGTACTCCGATTTCAGTATTCAACAACGATTGCATATCAGTTGCTGCTTTTTGCTGGATGGCCTGATTATTTATTACTCTTACTTTGTAAAGAGAGTTACGAAGAGACTGTGGGGCAAACTGCCCGGTTACAACCACTTCTTCCAACTGATTTTTATTTTCTATAATAGTAAGGTCTGGAAAGAAATTTGAAACACCAGTTTTAATAACAACAGGAGTTTCTTTACGGTGAGCCGCAATAGAATATACAACTAAGATATATTCCCCGGCAGGAGCTTCAAATTCGAAGCGACCATTTTCATCTGTTATACAACCATAAGTTGTATTCTTCAATGAGACTGAAATACACTCAGCCGGCTGTCCATCAGTTGTTTTTACTATTCCTGAAACTTTTTCTTTTGTCGTTTTTTGCGCAAGAGTATTCAAGGTGACTGCAAAAGATGCAATCACTATAAATATATACTTTAACATATGTTTATAGAATTATATTAGATATTCTAAATAATATCCGGGATTATTGTTTTTTCATAAAATTCAGTATAATAGTGCCAATTTTACGATTACAAATGTACGGGTAAGGTATAGTCTGTACAATCCCTAAAAATAATGAAAATTGAAATTAACCGTACCTATTATTAATGATTACATGCGTAATATCGAAATAGGAATTGAGACCGCCACTATTATAGCAAAAGCCGCCTGATATAAACTTATATCAAACGGCCTTTATGTACTTCAAGTACACTATACAAAATTTCAATTGTGCCTTATTTTTATAAGGCAGCTATTCTATAGCTAAGACTTCCGGCACAAGAATTGCCTTTTCAATTGTATCTTGTTCTGTAACCATCTTACAAGTACCAAAGAAGTTGGCCCCTGCCTCGATTTCTAAATTTAAAGCTGTTATCTCTCCTTTGAAATAAGATGATGATTTAAGCCGAACAATATCATAAGCAATAACATCGCCGTTAATCTTACCCATCAGTTCTATACTACTGCTTTTGATATTACCATTGACTCTGCCATCAGGACCAATGATAATTTTTCCTTCGCAATTAATATTACCCTCAATACTACCGTCAATCCTTAGATCTCCTTTTGAATTTATCTCTCCGGAAAACATTGTTGATTGAGACAGAACACTATGTGTCTTATCCAAAGAGGCAGTCGACACAATACCTGACATATTGTTTTTTTTATTAAACATATTCAATTTTTTATATTACTTTGACTTCTGATATTTAAAATATATAAGATACAATCGATAATCATTTACCTATTCTTTCATTCATAATTTACACAATGAGCGATAAAATTCCTGAATAATCTGGACAAAACAACGGTCTTTAAATAAGGTTATCCATCCGTCTTTCCATTGTTGAAAACCTTTACATTTAATACCGCAATTGAGAACCATTTGATGTTCTGTTCTTTCTACAACCCTTAGTTGAGGATTACCAGCCTTTTCATATCCATTCTTTAAGACGGATATCAGTATTACTTTCTTATTTTCAGGCTCTACGTATTTAAAAACGGCATCAACGCAACAAATAGAGTATAGATAAAATGCCGAATATTCGTATGCAAACCAATAATCATCAATTTTATACAAGTATATCTGGTTATTATCAGAACCATTTTTACTTTCTTTCATCAATATTTGTTGCATGCTATCCATTAGCTCACCTACTTTTATAATTTAATTCAAGTTGCTATTTCAGTTCAAAAAAACAGACTTGAGTAACAGGATTTTTATCCATCTATCCCCGCTATATATTTATACAAAAATATGAGTCAATTTTGTAGAATTTTTGAATTTTAAATCAAGTTTGTTAATTTGGCGAATATTAACAGACAACCCAAAGGACCATAATATTATTCTTCGCCCTCTTCCGACTAAACTCACAACCCTTTTGGGAATAAAATATATTACGTGATATAGTATGTAATTAATATTTACAAAGCCATTATTTTCTCCACTTTAGTTTTGCCATTTACAGTTTGCACTTTTACAATATACAAACCTTGGGCTAACGATAGAGGTTGGCTATAAACAGTTAAGTTTATCTGCCTATTTGAATGTATCAGCCTTCCATACAAGTCATATACATGAACAGTTTTAATTGTCCTGCCCGATTTCACATTCAAGACATCATTTTGGTAAACTATATGAATGTCTTCGTTTACATTTCCAACAATATCGTCTGGAGATGCCATACGCAAAACAAACCTGTCTGCATCTATATATCTGTTTTCTACTGTTGTCTTTCGCTGATTAAAATGATATGTATAATTATCTGTCAGATCCTGCTCTATAGACATAAATTTGTCCACCAATACAGGACGCACGCCATAGGTCGAATAAAATTCAGACACATTCTCAAACGTAAACTTCAGAGGTTTTTGAGTATTGGAGCATTTGACACCTATACCGATTTCTTTGATACCTTCCTCAAACGCCTGAACAAGATTATAGTCCTTACCATCAGAAGTGATGAAGAATGTTTCAGGTACAACATGCCCCTCTGTATATATCATTTTTTTTACATTATTCAGATTATCACCTGTTTGGGATGCATTCAATATAGCATAGTCTCCGGCCGCATCATTGTTATCACTTGTTTTAAGATAAAGAGAGCTGCCTTCCGGCAATACTTGGGATAGTCCTCTGAAAGTAGGTCCGGTTAAAGCATACGTTCCCTCGAATGGATATAATAGTTCTGTATTATTTACCCCTTCGGCCAATGTCACAATAAATGCCTGCTGAGGTCCAATATTGTTTGTTGCCGAAAATGGAAGATTCTGCCAGATCTGCAATGTACTATTGAATACAAAATATCCATCACTGGCCAATAATTTCGGAGCTCCCGGATCTATATTATTAGCATCAAGGAAACGCTTTGAGTTTATAGATGCCATAAACGGATTCCCAATCATAACTTTCTGTGATGAGGCAATGTGTTTCGATATTTCCTGGGCATATCCGGGTACATTATTTCCTCCTACACTAATGTTTTTAACCTCATTCGAAGATGTTTCGTATATAAAGCGATAAGACTCTGCTCCACGTTTCATTCGTCCTACCGGAGAATATATCAATTGAAGTGTTTTAGTATCAAAATAGAAGAATTTACTTTCCCTTGTAAATTTATCATAAGTATGAGCCGGATAAAACGGCGCTTTTGCTTCATTTTCAAAGTATGGGAATTCCATGACTCCCTCAAGGCCATCCATATGGCAGTGATTATTATAACCTATTTGATTTCTGTATGAGGGAACTTTTATTGCAACCGCATTGTTAGTTTCTGCCAGATTAATATCGTTTCTCGCATATGCTTTACTGAAGTCTCCGGCTTCTACCTCTACAGACTGTCCGGTTACAGGGTCTTGTATATTAAAACCACCCTGCCATGTTACGGGAAAACCACCAAATGAAAAGTCTCCGGATGCCATATTCTTTAATGGGGCTGCTAACGCATACCAGGTATCCCGTTCTTTCACCAAGCATGGAGAACCTGATCCGTTCTTGTCTGGCTGAATACCTTCCGGCAACCCGCTTGTATTACTGTAATATCCCCAGTTATACTGTACAAAGGCTTTTTCATAGGCTAGTTTATACTGGTATGCAACTTCTGCTCCATACTGGAAAGTAATATTCCTACATTGCGGAGTCCCATATAAATCAACTGGTGTACTCGCCAAATCCAATGAAGGGTAATTATCAGAACCTCCTGTTATCTGGACATCAGTACAAGCCAATGGCACCATTCCTAGCTGATTGCCATCCTTGTCTATCCAGTTGTCCGGATTATTCCAATTGCTGTCTCCGGCCGTTGATTTCCAATATAATGCTGTCGGCTGAGTCACAACCTTTATGGTAAATGTGTTGCTTTCAAATTGCTGTCCACAGAATCCATCGATAGTCATTCTTTTGAAATGTGTATCAGTAGCAAGAATGCCGGGCGTATAACTTATACTTTTTGCCCCCGGTATATCTGTCCATATTATAGCATCTATACTGGACTTCCACTGATATGTGAATGAATTGCTTCCACCCGAAGCAGCTGCAATTTCTTTTATTTCCAACGGGTTCTGATTTTGACATACAAAAGAATTACCCTTTATAACTCCCGCCATAACAGGGGCATTTACTATAATAGTAAACGTAAGTTTAGTACCTTCACAATTTTCGTATTTCGGTGTTACTTCTATTGCTGCTGTAACAGGATTATTTGTTGAATTAGTTGCCGTAAAAGAAGGTAAACCCGATCCCGAACCACTGGCAGCTAGACCGATAGCCGTATTACTGTTTTTCCATGTATATGTCACTTTGCCGGATGGAGTAGCTGTAGTTTCAAATGGTACAGGTGATACCAAACTGTTATTGCATACTGTCAAATTAGCAATAGGCTTCACTATGGCTGTCGGGTTGACCGTAATAGTGAATGTCAACGGTGTGCCGATACAATCTTCATATTTGGGTGTTACCTCTATTGTTGCTGTTACAGGGGCAGTACCTGAATTTATAGCAGTAAAAGACGGTAGATTCGAACCCGAACCGCTGGCAACAAGACCGATAGCAGCATTATTATTTTTCCATGTGTATGTCACTTTATTAGTTGGTGTTGCCGTGGTCTCGAATGGAATGGATGAAACCAGACTGTTATTACATACCGTCAGATTAGTAATAGGCTTCACTATGGCTGTCGGGTTGACCGTAATAGTGAATGTCAATGGCGTACCAATACAATCTTCATATTTGGGTGTCACTTCTATTGTGGCTGTTATGGGTGCAATACCCGGGTTTACAGCAGTAAAAGATGGTAGATTTGAACCGGTGCCACTGGTAACAAGGCCAATAGCCGTATTACTGTTTTTCCATGTGTATGTCACTTTATTAGTTGGTGTTGCTGTAGTTTCAAATGGTACAGGTGATACCAAACTGTTATTGCATACCGTCAGATTGGAGATAGGTTTCACGATTGCTGTCGGATTAACCGTAATGGTGAATGACAACGGCGTGCCGATACAATCTTCATATTTGGGTGTTACTTCTATTGTTGCTGTTACAGGGGCAGTACCCGGATTTATCGCAGTAAAGGATGGTAGATTCGAACCCGAACCGCTGGCAACAAGACCGATAGCAGCATTATTGTTTTTCCATGTATATGTTACCTTATTTGTTGGCATTGCCGTAGTTTCGAATGGGATAGACGATACCAGGCTGTTATTACATACTGTCAGATTAGAAATAGGTTTTACATCGGCAACCGGATTGACTATTATCTTATAACTTTTTGAAACACCAACACAACCAAATGCCGTAGGAGTAACTGTTATCGTAGCTTCCAACTGCCCTGTAGTTGTATTCTTCGCGGTAAATTGAGGAATATCCCCTGTACCTGATGTTAAACCGATGGCAGAATTATTGCATGTCCAGACATAAGTAGTTCCGGCGACAGTACTTGTAAGTGTTACTTTAGGTACAATAGTTCCCGCACAGACAGTAGTTTCGGTAAAGGTGTTATTTATAACAGGTTTACCTGTTACAACGGCAGTAAGTGTCTCTGTATTACATCCGATAGAGTCACGTACCATAACTGTATATGAGCCCGGTGCCAGTCCGGTAAAAGGTACAGCTATCTTCTGCCAGTCGCCCCCTCCATTCCGGCTCATTTCTACCCGTGGAGAACCTCCGGTGGCCTCAACATATAAACTGCCGTCATTTCCATTACATGAAGGTGTAGTCTTTACCGTAGCAGATAAGAACTGTTGATATACATATATTGTTTTTGTAATTTCACCACAGCCCGGAATCGTAGCCTTAATATTAAAGTCTCCACCGTTTGTAGACACAGTACTCAATACTTTGTAAGGTACACTTACTTCTGTCGAATATGCAGGTACATTAATTGTCGCAGGCATATTACTTCCATCCGGCTGTTTGATAAAATTCAGGGCTGCTCCGGAATAAGTCATACCTATTGTCCTTGCCACAGAACTTTTGTTTATCTTCAATGTGAATTTATTACTTTCGCAAGCCTGAAAGACATTGTCCATACCCTGAATCTCGTTCCCATGATTAGTGATACCAAGCCCTAAGTCGAAGCTACCAGCTTTAAGAAATACTCCCGACCCATAACTGCTATCCCCTACATTGGCTATCGCAAGCTTTAATCTGTACTTTTTCCCCGGCTCAACATTGGCTTTTGCTGTCAGTACAGTTGTATGTCCGTTATATTCTACTTGTTGTCCGGCAGTAGTATAACAATTAACAAAATATTCAGTATTCCTTAGTTGGTTTACATTATAGATTGCAACCGGTAAATCGGTAGTTCCGGGTACTATCGCAATATTTCTTTTGTTGGAAACACCATCCTCATCCGATATAAAAAAACCAAATACGTCATTATAAGTCTGGTTGTTAGAATAATTAGGATATTCTTCCGACCCGAATACATATTCAAAACTAATTTGAGATGATTGTGGGGTAAAAGTAAATTCCAATACCGTACCACAATTTATACCATTAGTTGTTAAAGCTTGTAAATCAGCATCACTAAGCGTTTTACCTCCATTCAATGCACTCTGAGCCCCACTTCCACTACCATTGGGACCTTCAGCATACAGCCCCGGCCCAGTAGTCAGTAATATTCCGCTTTCTATCCCCAATACACGGGTTCCCGTGGTTTGTCCTCCACTAAAATATGACATGGACCTGTTGTATTCGGGACTCGTTGCTGACCATGCAGTACCTGTCCAGTTTAGTGCATGAAGTGTAACATCTTCAATAACTCCTTCCGTTGCACAATCACCACCCTGGCTTTTAAGGAATATTTTTTCTACAAGTTCAGCCGGGGTATATGTGACAATGGCCGCATCTCTGTTTACAGAAATACTATTCGCATTAGGTACTGCCGGACGGTTAGATGTTCGTGGCATTATAGAGCCCCTGGCCCTCTCTTTAGCTATTGCAATACTATCCTCGGTACTAATATATTGAGCATTAGCTCCAAGAAAAACCAGAAGAAATCCGGATAAAAATATTGCTTTTAAATTGTTATGTATTTTTCTGATTTTCATCTTTTCTAAAATGTTTAAAATCTAATTATGAAATACTTCGATTAAAAGAAACCTGCGAATCTCCCGACTCACAGGATTCACCTTAACACAAACTTTACAAAACTTCGAATAACCCACTTTGGGCTACATCATTATTCGCTAATCGAATGTTATTTCCTGATCTATGAAATCCTCCCAATCTTTGACCGTTACCTTTACATCCAGTTTCGTGTCGGGCTCACCCCTAAATTTCAACACTACTTGAACAATACGGTTAATTTTAGGTACAAAAGGTATTTCGATAGGAGTTTTTCCATAATAACTTGCATTATTTAACGGCATACTTACACGCAAGCGTAATTTGTGGTGCGTAGTATCACTATGTGTAGCGGCAAACGCATCGTCACCTCTATGCGCCGGCACAATAAAATCGACCGTATCTGCTTTTAATTCACTATTAAAATTGAAATATTCCCTTATCGGCTTATCAGATTGGTAGGGAGCATCTCTGGATGGGAGGTATTTCCCACTCCATGCTAAAGTTGTCGGTACATCAAGTAACTCTACGAAGGAAAGAGTATTATTCTGTCCGGCATTGATTTGGTCAAAGCCAGTATACTCTTCTAATATTACCTGTATTTTTCCAACATTTCTGTTTAGGGAAGCATTCTTATAAGTCGTTCCACCTTGTTGAATTTGAGTATTAAAGATAGGCGCATAGCTTAATTCTGCGGGAGTCTGTGAAAGAAACTGATTTGCCGGGGCTATCAATTTGGTTTCCCACATAGGGGAATTTTCTATATTGCCTCCGTATGGAATCATAAGTTCACCCGAAATATCAGTATTGCAACTTAAAAGGATCAGATTCCATTTGCCAACCGTCATGGTAGTAGAAAGTTTATCTCCTGACTTATCAATATTAAATTGTTCCTTGACAAATTGACTGTATTCATCAAATACATACAAGCGCGAATTATTTATCAATTCAGCAGGTACAGATTTCATCTGCATCGACAGATTAGACTGCCCGTCTTCTTGTTTCTGATTAGTCTGCATAACATTACTGTCCGTACAACCTTGTAAAAGAAACACCGGTGCCAATGTTATGAAGGCCAAAAGAAATAAAGTCATGTATGTTTTCAAGAAGAAAACACAACGGGATAAAGATGTATATATAATAGTTTTTATTCTCATAATCATTCCTTTCTTCTTACTTATATGTATTCCCGATCCAAGGAAAGAGGTTTTTACCGATTGTTTCATCCACTTCAACAGCAGGGTCGGAACTTTGTACACTCTTTAAAAGAACCGGATTATTACCATAAACATTCCCCAGGCCTTTTATTTTAGCTTTAATCCCATATTGATAATTACGCTTTATATAATCATGGTCCGCCGTTTTTCCTGAAGCAGGGGCATTCACTATTACCGGATAATAACATTTAACCGTTTTAATAACTCCGGCGTCTTTTGTACTCTCAAAGTTGTATCTTACTCCTATTACAAAATAGGTAGGATAAAGATTGCTCTCGTCATTTTCGAAGACGTAATACCATAATGGTGTATCATTGGCTGTGACATCAGATGTTATATCATATTTTTGTGTAAAGATTGGCTCGGTCAGATAGGTTGTTAGTTGGCTTTCCGGGCTAAGATTATTTAGTAATGCCGGTTTATTAAGAAACTGATATCCTGTACTGCATCCATGTCCGAAATTCTTAGTTAATACACTCCCCATTCCGGCTGGGAACCATGATGCAACCTTCACATTCATCATAAATACCGAATCGATATGATATGTATAATTATTTGATGGATAATTCTTTTCAAATTCAATATCAGTCGCCAGGTCAAATTCAATCTTTTGAATCGCTACCCTTGCCACCAGCCGTTCCAACAGAAACGGATTAACACCAAACAGAGCATGCCCATAATCAGACGCAACATCTCCGGGACGACCATTATTCGATGTGTATCCCAGATAATGCTGTTCTTCTGTATTTTTAAAGTTTACATTCTTTTCATAGTGGCACATTGTCAGATTAGTTTTTAGATCTGAAGGGTTGATGCCCCCGATTGGGGGATTTTCACCCGGATCGGGAGTTACAGGCCCGGGATGAGGAAACAGACCCTGTGTACTCAGTTTCTCATATTTCTGTAAAAATTGTGTAATATTTTTGACAGAAGCAAAATGTCCTTCCGGAGCATTGGCTATAACATATATATCGCGTTTCCCGGCAGTGAGGCTGATTCCCTTTATTTCATCTATGGTTTGATACTCATTTCCATTGATTATTTTACGCGGTACAGAATCATGTCCGTCAACTTTCCCTGCTTCATATTCTCCTGTAGATTTAAATATTAAAACGTCGAGCCTGTAAATCTGACTTTCGAAATCAGAATCATCAATATTCCCTACCGATTTTTCCTTTGCCTCTCCGTCAGAGTTCAGCAACATGGAAAGAAAAATTTTCTTTTCTCCATCTGTATTTACGCCCTCATCAATGAAGACACTATCTCCGGAACAGGAACATACAAATCCCATTATCCCCAGAAGTATAAAGGTCCTATTTATATGTTCTTTTATATTCATTTTTTTCATTGCTTGTACCATTTATCCTTATAATTGTATTGATTCCCATCTCTTAATTGCCAAGAACCAATCATATTACTTTTCAGGATGTTATTGAAAAGTGTAATGTACATTACACCAAGCTATAGTCGCTTTTTTATCTTTCAGATAGGATAATGAATTTATACCTGCATAATTTAAAGCACCAAAACAGGTTTCGTCCCTATCTTTTGCCCTGTGCTGCATAAAAGATAATTCTTTTCCAACACCGGTAAGTCCTTGTTTTATTACCAGTTTATTCCTGTCGCCATAAGCAAAGTTGCTCCAGTAATTATGCATGGTATTATATATTTGCAAAACCCCGTTTTCGAATCTATAGGTATAAGTATATTTTTCAGGAAAGAAAGCAAGTATTGTCTCATCTATAAACGCCAGCATTAACTCCTGACAAAGATTTTTTTTATGTAAAATATATTGTTTCCAAATGGCCATCGGGTCAAACCCGGATGAATCCAACTCCACTGCCCCTTTACGGGAACCAGTATATACCTTAAACTCTTTAATTACAGAATGTCTAAAAGACAGAATAGAAGGGACGTTTAAATATTCCATATTTCTCATTCTTTAAATTAGTTATTCAAAAACAGGGTCAGCATATAAAAAACAAAACAGATACTTTTTAATTCTTAATCATTAATCACAAAGCTTGCTGATTTGCCTTCGGTTGAAATGGATATTTGTGGGCTATACTCCGGTGTGGTTACAGAATTAATTTCCATCACTAATTTTTTAGGCCCCGCCTTATCTTTATCGAAGAGAACGATACCATTCAGATTGACTGTGCTACGATTGCCATCTCCCCAGATACGGAGGTCATGGAGATTAGTTAATACAAAGTCTTTACCTTCTGTGGCTGTAGTTTCCGCCCCAATCGAACAAGTCACATTCACATCTCCTCCTGTAGCATTTGTAAGTAACGCTCCGTCGGACGCCCTCAATAGTGATATGCGATAAAAACCCGAGACAATATTATTCATTCTGCCATGGTCACCCAAAGAAGTAATCGCAATCATAGCCTGTTGGTCGATAATATTACCGGCACAGCTTAACAGCGAACTCTCAAAGTTGATATTCGCATCGTTTATAGCATGTATTTTATTGAAATCCACGACCACTGATTTAGGTAACTCATAGCGTGTATCATTCAGGGTCTTCACATTAAATGTTCCTGTTTTTTGCCCTTTGCTTATGACAACACGCGGTATTACTCCCATATCAAAATCCAAAGCGTCAGCAGTTCCTTTACCGTATATACCGTCTATAACAATGTCCGATCCGGTTGAATTGACGAGCATTTCACCATTTGTCTTGAATATTCCCAGTTCGTATGTAACATCTTTCTGATCTTCTACACCATCTTCGGTATTTACCAATTTTACCAAAACTTCCTGGTCCTCAATAGTACCAATACCTACAGGCTTAACCAGATAACTATGATTTACATTAGCCAGATGCATTTCAAATACTTTGCGTCCTTCCATGAGGTTATTAGCCTTGATAGGCACTTCCACATCTTGTTTTATCATGTAGCGGGTAGCACCGTCATTGGCAGGAACAAAAGAAAGGCTTCCTTTGATCGGAGAGTAGTTGTCGGCTTCGGTAGCCGTTCCTGCTTTAGTTCCATATTCAACGGTTACAGGCACTGGTACACCTTGCTCTGTCGTAGAATATCCGGTAAGTGTTACTGTAAACAATGCTGTTGTATAACCGTTGACAGGCTTATTTATCCTCACATCAGACACATATACTCCATGGCCGAGCTTAACCACGCGGTTGTTTCTTCCTTTGAATAATATGTCGCCATTGGATGTAAAGTTGATCTCTTCAAAAATATTCCTCTCATTTTCGATAGCATACCGGTCAAAGAGCATATCGCCCATATTTGAGAGCATGCAAATACGACCTGTTGCTGTACTGGCAAGGAAAATACCATTTTGGGACAGTTGGGTTTTATCGAAATTACCATCGGTAGATTTCTGATATATCTGCCGTCCGTCTTTAGCTAACCCTACGATCGTTCCACGGCTGCGGTCCGCATCGAAACCAACGACTACCGATTCACCCGAAACGGGGTTCAATCCCATACCCGATATATTTCCCCTTAATATATATTTAAGCAGGTCTGTTCCATCGTTACGCAAAAGGGAGTAATAACATTTATCACCACCATTGCCTCCAACCAATATGTTCCCATTATTTGCCAAATATAGATGCTCTAATGTAGAAAACTCAGATGCAGGAACAATTTCCTTATTAAAGACAACATCTCCTTCCGTTCTGATTTTTATAACGCGTCCACCTGTAGAAGCACTACTCCCTATAAGGAAAATATGATCGTCAGGCGCTGTTATCATTTTGTGTATATGAAAACCCTGATCGGGCAGATTGGTGACAAAAAACGGTTTACCCTTACTATCCAAACGAACCACAGAAGCCGTTTTCCCGTCTTCTCCGGTAAATGCTGCATGTATATATTCGGTCGTACTGCCTAGAACATCGAAGCCGATACACGCTCCGCTTTCGCCTGATACATATTTATATATAACTTTCCCTGTAGCATCTACTTTTCCCAACAATCCGGCTCTTATATCACCTGTCTTCGGCTCATATCCACCAAGTACGAGATTGCCGTCTTTTAATACTTTTCCACAGAATAATTCGCTACCGTCTTCTCCCAGATACACATCCGTCTGAATTTTTCCTGTGTTATCTACAATGATGGCACGACCACATACCTTATTGGTTTTCTTTTTCAGAATAAGATAATTAGACTGCCCCAGAATCAATATCTTATCTTTCTCTATGTAAGATACACTGTTCACCGACGTGAAACCTGATGGCAATGAGTGCGAGAAATAAATATCCCCTCCACGCTTCACCCATGTTATTGTGGTCTTCTCGTCTACAGACCCTACCAATACAACCTGACCATCTGAAGCCGGATAAATATGCTGATATTGAATACCTTCGCCGTCATATGTCCTGTCATAGACTACCGGCATATACTGGGCATTAGCCTTTTGTACTGAAAACCCAATCAATAGAGCACAAATCAGTAAACTTTCGAATATTTTTCTTCTGTACTTCATGTATATATTTGTTATGTTATTTAATTACTGCTTTTATATCTACTCTTCTGGCTTTTCTATTCATCCATATTCTATGGTTCCAAATAGAAGTATTCCGGGTATCATCATAAAATGGGACTTCCAGCAAAGAATCATTGTTAACGAATATCTGACCTTTCCCTGTCACCCTTGCGCGTGCTTTAATACCTTGTTGTGATAGCCATTGAGCCACAACCTCAGCCCTTCTTTTCGACAGATCGTAGTTGTAGGCTTCTGTTCCCATTTCGTCTGCATATCCATCAATAATCAAAGATTCTATATTATTGAGATCCGTCCCTGCAAGCCACATCCTTAATTCCTGAATAGCAGAAGGAAGTAAAACCGATTTATCAAAGTCGAAATACACACTCAGTAAAGACTCAGATTCAAGGCTGAACACAGGCACAGATTCGCGGCGAGGCTTATTGAAACTACCTTCGTTATTGACTAAAACGATAGCTCCATTTGTTATTGCATCTACTTCCGACATACCGTATATAAGATTTTCACGGCCAAAATTCCTATTACGTTCGAAATAAAAAATATCATCTTTATTGAAACGCTGCCTGTCTGACACTACATATCCCCTATCCTTGTCTATCCTGAGCATGCTGAAATCGTTTAGAACAGTATTTATCGGATAATCGAAATGAGTAAGGCTTCCATCTATTATCTTTCCGTTTTCGTAGCTGATACCGTATATATCATATCCGCCAAAGCCGACATGCCCGTTTGATGAAAAAACCAGCATATCATTAAATATGGCAGGAGATATTTCGTCGCCTTCTGTATTTACCTGCGCACCCAGATTAATAGGATCGCCCCAGCTCTGAAGCTTTTCATCCCAATGAACAATGTATATATCATAACCGCCATATCCGCCGTCCATATCGGATGAGAAAAGGACAGAACGATTCCTGTTGAATATAAAAGGATGCGCATAAGAAGCACCTTCCTTCTGAGGGAAAGCAGCTCTGAATGCCGACCAGCCTTTGCGATTCTTATTATATTCGGAATAACACAATTTTGTTTTATATGTATTCACGCCACCGGAAGACATCTCTACTGATTCACCCTTGTCATATGCAACTTCCGTCACTATCATTTTTGACATATCATCGGAAAATGATAGAGGACCATTCTGCAAATCGACAGGAATCATATGCAGCAATGGTTTCGATTTCCCTTTTTTGGTTGAATTGATCGAATACTCGGAATTTTCATCCAAAGAATAATATCTGGTCCTGTGATAAAACTTTTTATTCGGATCATGAAATCTGCTGTTGCTTGTAGCATAGAAATATTCATTTTTCATTTTCCCCACCCAGAATTCGGAATATGGCGTATTAAACTTATCGAGTTTCTGAATATTAAATTCCGGCGTGCCTACAGGCAAGAAACCATCTTCATAATTCAATGCATGTAATATATTCAGATAGCGTTGATCCTTTCTGTATACGTCCCTATAAGCATATTCCCTTGCTATTCTGATCGCTTTCAATTTTTCGCCGGAATACCTCAATGCATCCAAATAGTTACAGATATCTACTGATGTAAATAGGTTTTCGTTCGATACTATTGCTGCATCGTAATGAGGTATTGCCGATACATAATCCAGTAATGTCAGATACAATCTTGCGGCTTTCAGATGAAGTATGGCTGTATAAGTATCTGTCTTTACCTCTTTTAATGCAGATTCGTAAAGTTTCATTGCTTTATCGAAATCCTGTTCAACAAACTTGCGGTCAGCCTTCACCTCTATTTTGCGGGCTTTATTATCGAGCTTATCCTGCCGCACATCCTGCGCGTATGCATTAAAAGATAATGCAACCAAACAGCATAAGGATAAAAATCGCATTCTTATTTTTCTGTTTATCATTAGTTATATATTATCTGAATATATTATACACTAAGTGAACTCCAAACTTAGTCGGTCCCCAATAACTCTTCGTTTTCTTACTTTCCAGAGGGAAATCAGCATATTCTCCTCCCAGTTCGAATTTATCGTATTGGAGATGGGCATACCCGACTCCGGCATTGATATCTAACCGGAATCTGCTCGATAGATAAAACTTATAGCCAATGGTAGCACCAGTGGAAAGCCCCCATCCTTTTCTCCGATAACTTGTTTTTGTATCATCGCTGTTTTTGAGGCCAATATTAAAATTCCCGGCCATGGCATAAGGACCGATATACAACCCATCCCAAAGATCATTGGTATAATAATATTTTGGTTTGATATAATATCGCAGATCGACGCTTCCGATCAGTGTTCTGAATACCTCTTCATTCTTTTTGAACAGATAAGGCGCCCAAAGGACGTCGCCATTAACTGTTAGCTGTTTCCCGACCGACCATTCAATCCCGATATTGGGATTTCCGGTCACAATCAGGGGTATGTTTGTTTTTATAGCCTGAGCGTCGGCTCCGGGACAACAGACTATGAATAAAAGTAAGCTACTAAATATGTACCGCAAAGGACGTTTCATTTATTCAATTGTGTTTATTTATTAGTTATTAGTTCTTATCATATCTCTGTTCCTCCACCTCCGGGAGTATTGTTTCCACCCGATTCGATGTTAGAATTCCAGTCTGATGGATCTTCCAGATGAAGTATCTGTATATTATTTCCATCCACCGTCACAAGAAGTGTTTCATTCGTATGAAGAATTGTCGCTTCCCCGGTAACTCTGTCAATCAGGTCTATGGCAAGTGTACTTATTATATTGTCATTTCCGTTCAGGAAACTCAATTGAAGGCTTATGGGCTCCGTGATGCCATCCACTGCGCTTAGAGAAGGAAAATAGTAATTATCAAATCCAAAGTCAAAATCCGGATATGGATTTTCAGATAAGTGTGAAGTAAGTAAAATTCTGTCATCGATACTGTTGCGTGAAGACCGTGTATCAAGCGGGTCTGTTATTCCTATTTGAGATAAATATTGTGTAACTCCGACTCCTTTTGCCAATATTTCAACTTTTTTGATATTATTATAAGTGAGTGAAGAATTCAGATTGGCCATATTTTTGAAAGCAACACATATACGCCCTACATATTTCTTTTCAAACCATGCAGTATCTGTCACTACAGGTCCCGGAAAATGTATAAAAGGCTTCATGCTTTCCAGAAAAATTACTGACGGCTCTTCATAATATCCTTCTTCATTTTGCTTCAATCCGAACCGTGCTGTGCTGAATGCTCCGGTCTCTGAAAAATTGACTCCGGAAATATTTGTGAAACAATATACAGAATGCTCTCCGGGAAAAAGCTTAAAGTTGAAATTACCGACTCTAGTACGGGCATTATCCTCGAACGGATGGGATGAATAACGCTCTTTTTCCAGGTTATCATTATATATAAAGATGCTGATATTGTCTATTTTATAAGTATCTGTCCTCGTATTTACGTCAACCTTGGGAACATATATTACATAATTCGATTCATCTTCGAAATAATCATATGTACAAGATGGCGCAAAACAAATGCATACCGATAATATAAGATAAAGAAAACCGCTATATACTCTATTTGTCATTTGTTCTTTTGCTTTGTGAAGAGAAAGCTTCTGTTTGGGTAACTCCTTCCCGGGCAACAATCCGGATTTAACTCCGGATCATTGCACCTCAAGGAGAAGATCAAGTAATAGATCGATGTGTCTGAATACTGATATTTAATTAAACTTCCTGATCTGTTCTTTGTATGTTATCATTCCAGTCCTGCGGAGGTTCAACTGTGATTATCAAATCACCCTCTTCTTCCGGCCCCGGAGGATTTACTATCGAACCACGTGATCTGATAGTAAGGTTTACTTCACGGATTACATTTGGAGTAAATGCTCCTTTTATAGTTCCCGACCAGTATAAAGGAGTTGGAGTAGTTATTTCAGTTCCATCATCAAGTTTATATCCGGCTGGAGCAAGTGCAC
The DNA here is from genome assembly GCF_002482385.1 of Dysgonomonas sp. UBA7710. Taxonomy (GTDB): domain Bacteria; phylum Bacteroidota; class Bacteroidia; order Bacteroidales; family Dysgonomonadaceae; genus Dysgonomonas. Next base: position 164,883 of record NZ_DLFW01000041.1, read on the forward strand.
TGATTACTACATAATATTTTCTATTATCTGCAGCATCTCCGCTGATATCCATACTTGTAGTTGTCAAAACATTAGGTGATACAATTATGTCCTGCCACAATGTGAAGTCAGCATCCAGGATCTCAGGGTTTTTATACTTATCGGAGCCCGGATTGGCGTCATTGAATGTTTTATTGCCTGTGGCACCTATCATTACCCTGTTTTCATTGGAATTTTGAATCAAAATTCCCCCGAGGAATACTGGTGTTGTATGTGGAGTCTTGATCCCAAAACCAACAGGCAGCCTATGAATTACAATAAAGTTAGATGCATCGGCAAAATTTACCTTTTTCCCTGTTTCATTAAGGAAATCAGCATTCTTATTGATTCTTACACGCATAAGTGAGACATCGCGCTTGAGTTTTAAAGTACCGAGGTTAGCCGGAGTTCCTTCTGCTATATGAACATCTTCAGCATAAGCAGTGAAGACTTCCGGAGCAGGAGCATAAGCTTCATCTCCCGTTTCAAAAACATGTCCTGTAGGAAAAGTGATTTTTTTGAGGTCCATAAAAATCTGGGAATTTAGGATTCTTCCCCTTACATTAAAATCTGTAATCACCTCGCTGGTTGTGCCTCCGGCTACATAAGTAGTGATATTATTTTTTGTACTATTTTTCATATTCGCAACCAGTGCCAGGTCATAATCACCTACAGGAATATTAGACCACGGAAAAGTCGTATTGCCATCCGACGGCAGTATTTCGTAAGAAAAGGCAACTTTACCGGTTCCCTGTTCATACAAAAACATCTGTGCACGCTCAATATTGCTCCAATTTGTGATTGGTATAGCTTTAGAGAGGGCTGTTGCTTTAATACCCGAACCCGCTTCTTCAAACGCAAGATTGAAAGATAATGAACCCGTCTTGTTTTCGTCTCCATCAGGCTTTTGCCCGTCATCGTTACTACATGCAGAGAACAATAGTGTAGCAGTAAATAAACTAATAAAAACTTTCTTCATTTGTTAAATAAATTAAATTATATTCTGTCATAAATAATAAAATACCGTTAACATTGGCCTCGTAATATTTTATTATTATAACTGTCTGGCTTCCTTTTCATAAAAGAGGAACAGCTTCAACATTTGATTTTAAGTGATTAATTTTTTTGTAATTTGTTACAATTAAAAACTAAAATTTACCTTTGTATCACAAAACAGTGATAGATGAACACTAACTGGAAAAAACCTTTGCAAACTTAGACTAATAAACGCTTTGTACACTTATTAATATTTACCCCTTATTACATAATTCTGACATATATTTTAATTGACCGGGTAAAAACATCATATATCATTCTTTCTTTGAAGATTCTAGTACACCCGAAATCAGCTTAATTTATAATACGTTTACAATGCATAAAAAAAATCGGCGCAACTGATAAATTCAGTTACGCCGAGATTGATATTTTAACGCTTGTATTATTTACAATCTATTTTTTCAGAACGCCTTATTCTTCCTTATATAACTAGGAGGATATCCAAAATTAGATTTACAAAAATCGTTAAATTGAGACAAAGAACTAAAATCATGTTCGTCGCAGATCTCTTTCAGAGTTTTGTCCGTACAATTAATCTCATGCAAAATACGGCTGGCTTTCTGCTGCTTGATCCATTGATATGCAGGCACTCCAAATGTCTTTTTAAAGCGCTTGATAAAGCCCGAATGGCTGTAATTAGACAACGATGCCAATTCCTGTACTGTTTTCACCTTATTATAATTATTGTATACAAATTCAGAGAAACTTGTATCATTACTCAATAATGGGTAAAAAAAACGCGCCAACTCTTCCTTTGTATAATAAGACCTTATAAGATAGAAAAACTCCTTCATTTTCAATTCGAAATAATAACGGCAACGGAGACCATCCGCCAAACAAGCCTTCAACCCCTTTAGAAAATAAGATACATCTTCCTTTATATCCAATAGGTTGAAACTATTTTCAGGTTCTTTAAACTTATGAAATAATTGTTCTAAACCGATACGGTCACATAATTCAATCTTATCCCGAAGTCTAAAAATAAAAACAGAAGTATCTTCTTCAGCCCTTGCAATATATTTACTGCTGGACGGGAGCAAGAGCATCTTTCCTTCTTTTACTTTTTTATCGATATGTCTTTCATACGATATACGAAATTCCCCTTTCATAACTAACATGATTTTAGATTCGGAGAGAGTTTTCTCCTTGATTTTTCCTTTCAAGAATTCAGTAATTTCAATAATTGGTTTTTTATTTGAGTTAGTGTTAACATCTTCATAATTGACACATGTTTTATGCTCATGGAAGTCCGTAATGATACCCATAATCAATATATATGTTATTTTGACGTGTTAACAAGTACCCAAGCAGAAGTAAATATATAAGAAAAAGAAACCATCTAAGAGATAGTAAATTCCATCACTCATTATATACACTTCGTTTCAGGTAAATTATTTTATTCTCGGCTTATTCAGTTAAGATCCCTCTGCTTTGTCAATACAATATAGTTTTTATTACATTTGCGAAATATTATCCCCTCTTTATTTATAGAAGAAGCCTGCTCCTATATTTTTTATATTAGTGTCCGCAAATATATTAATTTTTTTAATATAAACTTGACACCCGTTTTCATTAATAAAAAAATACCGGCCGTATATTTTGAAACAAATTCACCTCTGACCAAAAGTATTTGCGTTTTTTTATTTATTTGAAATACAATCTAAAAATAACTATTAGTAAGCTATACAATCATTCCACCACCCTGACGGATTTATGTAGATCAATTACAAACAATAAGCAATTCAATAAAGTAACAAATTGAAACAAAAATGTATTTTTTAAAATTTTAATCTATATTAAGCAAAATTAATACAAGTTTCAAAAAAGGTAATTTCTATGTAATTCTAGGCAAGTTTGAATAACAAAACAGATAAAAAGTCCAACTACTTTTGTAATTGTTCAATGAGAGACATGATAGCAATGCCTGCACTTCCTGATTTGTTAAATAGATTCGAACTCCAATTATAAAGAAAAAATAATTATGATTTCACAGATTATCCAAAAAGATAAACTTATAAAGAAAGGAGAATATCTGCATATCGACCTACAGATAAAAATGCCGCCTTTTTACATAGCAGAGAATGAATATATGACACTGATACCTCTGTTGGCTGTAGGTGAATATAAAAAAGAACTCCCTTATTTTCTGATTAACGGAAAAAGCCGGCACAAAGGCTATAAACAAATGGTACGTTCGATAGGAAAAAAAACTGTTACTTCCATTTATAATATATATAAAGCAATCAATGGAAGTAAACCATTAAATTGCACATATTCAGTGCAAATCGAGTACGAAAACTGGATGGACGAAGCCAAAATACAAATGGTATTGCAATAACGGATCTTTCTGGTTAGAATTCGACAGATATAATTGCATAGCCCAAAATGCATTTATAATCCTAATAAAGAGTATTTGAGAATTGCGGAAAAATAGTGGATGGCAATATACTCTTTAACTAAAATCACCCACGTAAAAAGGATAATCTGCATAGATATATTATTCTACGGTCAGACCTGATGTCATTTAAAAATATTCTGATAACACAATTAATTTATTATTTATTAAAAAACAATTGAAAATGAAATTTAAGTATGTAATGATTACAGCTGCTACTCTCCTATTCGGTTTTGCGAGTTGTGGTAGTGATGAAGTTGTCCCGGCAGACACCGGAGAACCGAAAAACGTAACAGTCAAAATCGTGAAGCCAACAACGTATGCAGAAGAAGAAACTGCGATCGATGTGGCTCCGGATATTTATGATGCAGAAGTATTCTTTATCGGTGGTGGAAATATACTGAAAAGAGGCTCTATGGACGATAGCGAAGTTGGATTCCCTGTTAAGCAGTTTACAGATGTCCCTGCGGCTGCTACAGAAATTATTATAGTTGGTAATAGTACCACCTTAATGTCTCCGGCATTGCCAACCACTATAACTACCAAGGCCCAGCTAGAAGCTGTAATGTTTGAGCATGGTGTACAAACTCATGCAGAAACTGCGGTCAACTTGTTAGGCTCTGGTACTATTACCGGAACTGGGGATGCAGCTGTAAATGTTCCCGTACGTGCAGCTATTTCCCGCATCGAAATCGGTGAAATAAAAGCTAAAACGGCCAGTGCGGAACTGCCTCTGGTAGATTTTAAATTAACTGGAATTTATATCAATAATACTTATACAAAAGTCAGCCTGAACTATGCAGATGTTCCAACTCTCGCAACAGATATTCTGCAATACGGGGCGAATGCTACAGCATTTACAGACGGATCATATCCGGTACGCTTCAAAGATGAATGGGCAAATGCCAGCGTAACTGCCGATGCATCTTTCAAGCCGCTTAATCCTCTACACAAATGGGCATACTTCATTATGCCGCCTGCTGCCGGGAATGGTACCACTATTGACGCCGAAGTTCAAACATCTGTACCTCATATTGTTGCAAAATTAGAAGATGTAACAACAACCAGTGGTAACCTCGGGTTTTCTCCTGCTTATTTGACAATAACAAAATTGATAGATAGCAATACAACTCTTGAACTGACTCATCTCGAAGCCGGAAAAGTATATAAAATCACATCTATCGATATAGATGGAAAAGATTTAAGCCCAAAACCGGAAACCGGAGCCAGAAACGTTACTGTGACCGTTCAGGTACAAGCATGGGTAGGTGTAGATGTTGAACCTGCTCTATAATCTAAAATAGGCGCACTAGACTTAATTATAATTCATGCAGGCAGGCTTTTCTGCCCGCTTGCATGGATTTTTAAAAAACGAGGAAATTTAAATAGAAAATAAATGAAACTGTTGAAAGCTCTGCCTGTATTTATTCTATCTATATTCTTATCCGGATGTATAGGCGACAATATGGACGACTGTCCTCCTCTGAAGAATGTTATTTTACATTTCAACTATCCCAGTTTCCCGGATCATGTAAACCGGGTGAATATTGGTATTTTTGATAAAGATGGGGCACACGTTCTCAATCAACAGATTGACAAGGAAGATCTAAATATATTCCAAGGAACATATTTAACACTCAATACAGGAGAGTACACTGCTATTTGCTGGGGCAATGCTTTTGATGATACACGTATTACCTGTTTCAATCCTAATTCATTTATGCACGATGGGGAAGTTTCACATCCCAACTATGGTACAGCTCTGCAAATACCGACACATGATTCGTTATATTACGGAAAACATAATTTCACGGTTACATCCAGAGACAGAGTTGAACATACTGTTTATTTCAAACCTTCACACATCAAAATATATGTATATGTAAAAGGTCTGGCAGCATTATCTACAGACCTCTTACCTGCACACTATCCGGTAGTAAGGATAAACAATCTCAACCCTACCTGCAATTTCGACATGCAAACGGCAGGAACAGGCACAACTTACTATCCTGATATAAATATAGATAGTACAGAAAAAATGGCTATCGCACGATGCAACGCTTTGCGATTTGAAAATGACAATCCTATAACGATAGAACTTTTGGACAATGCTATCGGAAACAACATATTATGTACAGTGGGACTCCGTAAATTTATGGAAGATAATTCTATTACTGTTCAGGAAGGCGAAGAACTGACTATTCCTATACTGATTCTGTTCAAAAATGGAAATGTAACGATAGAACTTCTTAAATGGGAAGAAGTACCTGTTGAACCAGAAATTTAATATAACAGATTAATGATGAAAAAAATATTATCCTATATCATATTAATCCTCTTTATTCTGGGATTTTCCTGCCAAGACAATGACAAATCAAATGACATTGTAGATGAGGGAAATATGAAAACTGTTACGCTCTCATTGAAACTACCCGGAGATATGCGTAAAAACGCCTCTTCCGGTACCAAGTCGATGACGGAAGAACAGGAACAGGAAGTAACAACAATTGATGTCCTTGCTTTTATGAATGATGGTAGTGGAAATTATCTGTATGCATACAAGTCGAAAGGGGAGAACATATCCCTGCATGACGGAGAGGGCACATTCAAAGTAACTCTTGCCGAATATTATAAATCCCAGGCTTTAATTATATTAGCGAATGCGTCTGACGAATTAAGCACGGTTAATATTGCATTGAACGATAATATAAATTCTGTCCTTCCCCTTCTGGTAACCTCCAGCGATACGGAATGGGATGCAAACAACAACAATTCAGGTATATTACGCAATATTCCGATGTATTGCAAAACAGCCCCTGCTATTATCAGTAATACAACCTCGAATTTAGGTACTTTCGACCTGACAAGAATGCTGGCCAGACTGGATGTAAGAACAAAGACCGGCATCGCTAATTTCCAATTGGTAAATGCATGCATATTTAATCGTAAAAACAAAGGATACATAGCTTACAAAGATTACTACTGGGACGGAGCAAAAGTAATGATGGCGGATGTACCTGAAGATGCCACAACAACAAAGTTGAACAATATCCTATATAGTACAGATGCCTCTCATCAGATTATACAAAGTATATATACATTCGAAACTAAAGGAGCGGAAACCCGGAGCGAGGCTACAACCATTATTATCGGCGGCTATTATGATTATCCGGCTAATGCGTCAAAAGTGACATATTACCGGATAGACATTCCGACAACATCTATCAGGGACTTTAGTGGGGATATTCTCCGAAACCATCTTTATGATATTGAGATACAATCTGTAGATGACGAAGGCGCGGAAACACCCGAAAATGCTTTTGATGGGGAAATAAAAATAACCGCTACAATTACTCCATGGAATCTCGCCAGGCAAAATGTAATATTCGAAGGCCAGTATAATCTGACATTGGACAAAGCTTCTATTGATTTCAAAAATCATATTGGAGACCAGGAGATAGAAATAAGTACGACCCATCCGTCGGGAATAAGTATAAGCCCTATTACATACACTAATGAAAACGTGACAGGATGGCTCGAGATAGCACAGGTAAGCGCCAACAAATGGAAAATATCTACTAATGACGACAACTATCAGGCAAAGAGACAGGCACAAATAACTGTAACTGCCGGTAATATGAATTATGTGGTAAAACTGTCCCAGAAAGGCTGTGGTGATAACGGAACAGCCGAATTAATGGAAATAACCGAAAACAGTGCCTATTATACTCATTTGTATAACGGAAAATGCTGGATGGTTGAAAATTCAAGAGAAGAAAAACTGTTAAGTGGAAACGAACCCGGCTATGCTTCTGATAAATATGGAGATGGAGGCACAATTATAGGCCCTGTACCGGGAACGGAGAATCATCAGCACTACTATACATGGGGACAGGCAACCCTTGCTGACAACGCATGTCCGCAAGGATGGCATCTGCCTACAATAGCGGAATTCAATACACTTATCAGTGCAATTACAGCGCAACCTTCCACTCTGGGTAAGTTCTGGATCGGAACCAATTATAATAACAGTATGTCCGGTTATTATATTAACGCCAATAATGAATGGCACGACTGGAATATTAAAGGATATTGGTGGTGTTCCTCAAATGACAATAATCCTTACTATTATACAGGTAACGCCAATAACATGTATGGCCCTGTACTGACCGACGGAAACAACTGGCTCTCGGTACGTTGTGTAAAAGATTAATATTCAATTCTATCATAATGACGATTTACATTCATATAGAAAATGAAAAATAAAATATATAACATAAAGAATATAAATAAGCTGACCTACTTGCTGTTAATCTCTACGTTGCCTCTGATTATCTCTTGCCGTAACGAAGAGACTAACATTGAGCCGGATGATACGTCAAAGCATGCCATAAACTTTACATTAAACATTCCGGGGCTGAATCTGCCATCTACATATTCTATGGATGGTACTAAAGAAAATGAAGTGAATGAAGTCGACGTATTTATTTTTAAAGTAAATAATTCGGGAGACCAGACTTTTATCTATCATAAAAAAGCGACAAATATTAAAAATGGGAGTGGCACTGCTAAATTTCATACTGTAATAGAGGAAGATACCGATTGCAATATACTACTGGTAGCAAATGCACGGGCACAAGTCGATAATATTTTAGGTTCGCTCACAACCGGTATATCTACAAAGGTCGATGTACTAAATCTATTGGAATACTCCTACGAAAACAAATGGGAGGCGGATGGTAATGGTATTTACAGAAATATACCCATGATAGCCGAAACAGGCAAGATAAATATAACAATAGGAATGCATATAACAAATGTATCCTTAGTCAGAATGCTGGCCCGTATAGATGTTAAGGTAAACGCAGCTGTTGCTCCGGCTACATTCGAATTATCCAACATCTATCTATGCAATTATAATACCAACGGGCGCATTGCATCCATATGGAATGCTCTGGGCGAATTATCTTCCGCAGCAGCAACCAGCCCTAATCTTCCTGCTTCCACCGGAAGAAAATCCGGTGCGGAAAATGCAATAAAATATGAAGCGAACGGATCGGCCGGATTCAGCGGTGAAATATATACATTCGAGGCAAATGCTGCCAGTGACAACAACGGGTATGACCACAGCGACCGTAAAGATGCAACCTGCCTGATTATCGAAGGAAAATATAACGGAGCAAATGAAGCTTCTTTCTACCGGGTCGATTTCACATATCCTGAAGCTGCTACAGGAATCGAAAAGGGAGATTATATGCCTCTATTGCGTAATTACAGATATGAAGTAGAAATAAATGGCGTTACAGGAAGCGGACTTCCGTCTATTGAGGAAGCTCTGGCATCATATATGGTTCATTCTAACCTGGATATTATACCTATAGTATATGATGAGGGCCTCATTAAAGATATTGTTTTTAACGGACGATATATGCTTGGTGTAGATATAGGGGAATTTTTGTCGTACTCGGGTAGAAATCTCAATGGAACTGAAGAAGCCTCAAAACTGGTAATCAATACCAATGAACCGGAAGGTTGGAAAATAAAAATCACTGATAAAAATGGTAAAGCAGATCCCGATTGGCTGAAAGTAACCAACAAACAAGGAAATACAGGCACTACCCAGATAGGTTTGATTGTAAATACCACCGCAGCGGATAAAGCAGAAATTGGATATCTGGATATCTTAGCCGGAAATCTGATAAAGAGAATAACTTATTATAGTGTTGATCCTCTCTTCGAATTTAAAGATCTGACAGACGGAGCAACTATCGACTTTGGAGCGGCAGATCAAAGCCTGATTTACAATGTAAGATTCAGAACCAATGCGCGTTGGAAATATTCTGCATCGGATAATACAAATAACAATGCCTTTCCAAACACAATTTTAAGCATGTCGCATCCATTAGAAGCTCCGTATAATGTCGGGGGAACTTCAGCCCAGATAGCAGACATAACGTTTCACTTTATGCCGTCGATAGACGATACTCCTGTTGCAGGTACAAAGTTTTCCACAACACTGACATTCTCTACAAGCTATACCGGTGATTCAGGAAACGATGTTGTGAGAACTCTCACATTCAAGAGAACGGTTCCTGCATATGTCGGCTTGTTCAGCATGGAACCGAATGATATAGATTTACCATCAGCTGGTTCTGTAGTAAAGATTACGGCCACAGCTAACGTAGCATGGAGCGGAATAGCAAGATATGCAGACAATAGTATGCTTGCATCTACCGGTTCCACAACTGTTCCTGCTACCCCGAAAAGCTCCGGCTTTTCAAACGTTACGGTACGCGAGAATCTCGAATCTTCTGCCCGTGTCATTAATTTCTATATTAAATATACCGATACCAATGGTGTACAACATGAGTCGTATGTAGGTCAGTTGATACAGAAAAAAGCAGGGCAATAAATATAATAGATGAAAAGAAATATACCATATCGAATATCAGCATATATATGCATAATAGTATTACTATCGGCTATCTCGTGTTCCCATAACCAATCCCGGTCATATGAGAATTACACTGAAATAGAGAATAGATACTACCATCTGAAATCCGCAAATACAGATGCAGAAAAGGAAGGCCTGAAGGCATATGTATGCGATACTTTAAACTTCACCGAGTTGTATGATTCCCCGTTATGGGATCAGTTTATTGAAGACTGGATAAGCCTGTTCCGTAAAAATCCGGCCCAAGCGTTTCCGACTGAAGAATTTACACATATTTCCAAGAGAATACTTGATCGTGTTGCGATAGAAAACCCTGAAATTATCGAGCCTTTAGTCCACACATCAACAGAAATCTTAATTGGCATAGGTCAGAAGAAAATAGCCGCTTGTATCGTAGCATATTCCAATGGGATAAATATAAGAGCGAACGACGATAGCGAGATAGCCATGAGGCTACTCACAGCAATGATGCTCCCCGGCACAAAAGCTCCCGCCCTTATAGGACTGAAACGGGCCGGAAACAAGGAGAAGCTAATCATTTTCTACGATAGCAATTGCTCCGACTGCAAATCATTATTGTCAAATATAAGCGACAGATATAAAGAATTATCGGAGAAAGGAATAGATGTAATCAGTTTATCGGCAGACACCGACAAAACACTATATACGAAATATGCTAAAAACTTTCCATGGAAAAATAAACTGTGTGATTACCAATCATTCAGCAGCGGGAATTTTAAGAATTACGGAGTAGCGGCAGTTCCCACCATGTATTTGATCGGTTCTGACGGACTAGTTGTAGACCGGTTCGATACATTGGAAGAAACCGATCTGCTTAATAAAGAATCTGATATAAAAATAATAAACAATGAGAAAAAAGCCCTTCGCTAATACTATGATTCATAAAAATTTGTCTTCATCCACATATTGGAAACACCGAAGTTGAAGATATGTGTAGTTTTGTAAAGTCTGAAATCCTGTGAGTCGGGAGATTCGCAGGATTTATTAAAAAAGGAAATTAATCTCTTCTAAAACAATAATATCAATGACGGTTGGCAGTAAAATATTCAAATCAGCGATAATCATATTGACAGCAATACTATCCGTATCCTGTATATATGATGAGGATATACACCCTGTGAACAGGGTAATACTCGTCTATCTGGGGGGAGATAATAGTTTGTCTGACGAAGTATATGAAAAGATAGAAGCTATCCGTGTAGGCTGGGACAAAGAAAATAAAGGTAAACTATTGATCTATAATGACCCTTCCGGTGCTTCTCCGCAACTGATAGAAATATGCACATGCCATAAAGGGAATCCGATAAAAGAAATTATCCATACATATGGCGAAGAAAACTCTGCAGACAGCAAGGTATTCGGCCGTGTTATTAATGAAGTGAGAACAATATACCCTGCATCATCATATGGTCTCATCCTATTTTCTCATGCCTCAGGATGGCTGCCTCAGGAGACATTGAAAAATCCCAAATCTATATTAATAGATAATAAGCGGGAAATGGATATCACCGATTTTGCCGATGCTATACCTGAAAATTACTTCGATTTCATAATCTTCGAGGCCTGCTTTATGGCCGGTATTGAAGTAGCATATGAGCTCAAGGACAAAGCAGATTATATACTGGTTTCTTCTGCCGAAATAGTCTCCCCGGGTTTTACCGAGATTTATAAACAATCGGCCATAAGCTATCTGTATGAGTCTCCTGTCAACCTGAAAGGATTTGCACAATCGGCATTTAATTATTTCAACTCACAATCAGGATTTCTCAATTCTGCTACACTGAGTATAATAAAAACATCTGAACTGGATGCTTTGGGTAATATTATAAAAAAGAATTACAATAGAGACAATACTGTCGATATAAATACAATCCAGCATTTCGACAGATATACATACCACCTCTTCTTTGATTTCGAAGATTATTTTTCATCATATCTGCAAACCGATATGCAAAGGCAGGAACTATCCGAGGCTATTAATTCCTGCATTATCTATAAAGCTGCTACCTTTCTATTCATGGATGGATATAATGGTTTTGAAATAAAAAAACACTCGGGATTAACCACGTATATCCAACAAGAACAATTCCCGTATCTAAATACAGAATATCAAAAGCTAAAATGGTATAAGAAGATTTCAGAAAATTGATTAATCAAAGGTAAATATCCGAAATGTAAGGAAAACCAAAAAATATAAGAGATAAAATGATAAAGAGGTTGTTAAATACACGAAGTTTAAAAATCGTGTTGTTTGGGACGATACTGTTACTCGGCACAATGAACAAAGCAAGTGCTCAATTTTATTCCGTTAAAACTGATATACTGGGCCTGGCTACCACTACATTGAATGTTGAGGGCTCGGCCGTTGTGAGTAACCAATGGACTCTACATCTACATGTACAATATAATCCATGGACATTTCCGGACAATAAAAAAATGAAAAATCTGACATTCCTGCCGGGTACACGTTACTGGTTCAACGAGACCTACAGTTATAGTTATTTTATAGGCTTCAATGCAATTATCAGCAGGTACAATGTCGGAGGATTATTCGGTAGTGATTACCGCTACGACGGAATGGGTTACGGAGGAGGAGTATCATTCGGATTTTCAAAACCTATCCAAAGGCGGTGGAATCTGGAGTTCGAGCTAGGTATAGGTGGTGTATATTCCAATTACGATAAATATCCTTGCATAAAATGTGGGGAGAAAATAGACGAAGGGTCAGGATTCTTTCTGTCCCCGAATAAGGCTGCGATAAGTTTGGTTTATTTATTCTGATATAAAGGATTTATGAAAAGAGAAGATTGTAAAAGGACAGAGAATAATGTTGAGAAAAAGAGGAACGCGACAAATGCTATAAAACCGCTAAAATCTTTAGTTTACAGCATATTGACAGTAAGTTCAATTTCGCTGACTGTAATGTCGTGCCGTTCGGATAAAATAATGACAGAAGCACTTTACATGCAATACAAAAATGTGAAGTTGGAGCTACCACCGGGAGACGAAATAGGAGACTCTTTCTCTTCAGGAGGAATGCTCTCCGAAGTCGTTAACTATACAAATAAAGAAAATGGTGCGAGTAATGAAGCAACGTATAGTACCACAAACAAGTTGGATGCAAATACAGTCTACCGGTTAAATGAAGTGGTGGTAACTTCGCGTTCAAGTTTCACACCCGAACGGGACGGCCGGGTATCGGTTAATTTCCTTGTACGGGTTCCTAAAGAATTAATTTCACCGAACTGGAGTATTATACTCACTCCACAACTATTGCATAACGATTCAGTAGTACCATTAAAAGATTTAATTATAAAAGGTGAAGATTTCTACAGTAAGCAACAAAGCGGTTATGAAGCCTATGACAAATATCTGGCATCTATTGTCGACAAAAAAGATTATGACAGTATATTCCTCGACAAACAGGGCATAGCCAAAGATATATATGACCGTCAGAGCCTCTATCTCGGCCTCTATAAATCCGAATGGAACGACATGATGGATTATCAGAAATGGAAAAAGATGATGGAAGGCCGTTATATGACATTCAATGTAAAACAGGAAGCTAACCGTCTTGCCTTATGGCATAAATATCAGAGAGAGGCGGAATTTCTTAAAGTGAAGAATCTGGCTACAGATAAAGACACGACAGGTATAAGTGCAAGCTACAATAAAAAATTTGAAAAACGGGCAGGATTACTCCCTCAATACAGATTAAAACGGGAAATCAAAGAAAAATCAGTACCCCGGAAATTCAAAGAAGTACATGCCGAAGGTCACACTGTTGAAGATATCAAGAGTCATTCAGTGAGTGAAAGAGATTCTGTTGATATATCGAAGCACCGTTATTTCTATGACAAGATTATAGAAAATGAGATGAAAGACAGTCTCAAGAACTATAAATTCAGAGAATTGGTACCCTATGAAATCCGTAAGGATGTCAAGCTGGATAGTATAGCTGATACTGGTTCAGATTTTGTATATCTCTACAATCACGAATATCCTGTCAGTGCAGGCCTGAAAAAAATTCGCATCACGATGAAAGGGCATGCACGCGCAATAGATGAGAGCGGATATACTTTCCCCAGAATGGATACGCTCACATACCTGATATCATCTATAGACCAGCTAATAGATACAACATTAACTATAAAAAAGACCAAATTGTATCGTAATATGTATAGCCTCCTGACTATTTATCCAAAATTTGCAACAGGCAAGGCTGTATTCAATGTGCGTCACGAAAACAATAGGATGCAAATCGATACACTTATGAGTACCTATAATGTTTTCACTAAAGAGAAAGGCTTGGATATGGATAGCGTGGTAATGACTGCCTCTACTGCTCTTGACGGATCTTTCGACAACAATGCATATCTGAGTAAACAACGTGTGGAAGCGGTCAAAGACCATTTAAAGAAAACATATGGAGGCGGTATAGATGTAGAGAATATTTTCAAGATACGATATATCGGAGAAGACTGGAACGGATTAGTAAGACTGCTCCAAAAAAGAGATGATATTGAACACAAAGGCGAAATACTACATATGATCTCCAATGCCACATTCCCTGATGCTTGTGAAGAAGAAATCAAAAAGCAATATAAAGAAGATTATAGAATCATACGTGATTCTATTTATCCTAAACTGCATAAAGTGGAATTGGCATTCAATATGAGCCGTCCGGGAATGGTTTCTACAGATTCTATACAAAGTGAATTCCGAAGCGAATATTATGAAGGATTGCGTTTACTGAAAAACCGTCAATACTGGGAAGCTCTGGAAATACTGGCAAACTATCCCGATTATAATACAGCGCTATGCTTCACGAGTATGGGATATAACGACAGAGCCTACAACCTGCTGGTACAGTTAGAGCAGACAGCTAATGTGAACTACCTTTTAGCTATCGTCTGTTACCGTCTGAATAAGAAAGAACTGGCTGTAGAATACTTATTAAAGGCCTGTGAACTGGATAATTCCAAAATATACAGGGCTCCACGGGATATGGAAACCAAAAGCCTGATAAATACATATAAATTAAAACCTAAGTTGGATAAGATAGAAGCTGACGCTGCTATTTAGGTCTGGTTGTTGAAGACGACAGAAAATCCAAAAAGAAAAACTCTATAAATATTTGATTTATAGAGTTTTTGTATAATTACCATTTATTCATATGTATCTTTTTCTCATCATATTTATCTTTCACACTTTGTGGTCCCATCGGATAACCTACCGGAATGACCACTAATGGTAATATTTGAGAAGGTAATTCTATATTTTTGCTTACAGTTCCCATCCGGTCAGGATAAGGATAAGCAGCCGTCCATACCGCACCTAAGTCTAATGCTTCAGCTGTCAGCAAAATGTTTTGTGTCGCAGCGGAACAATCCAGATACCAGTAAGAGGATTTCGTTGTATCACCACAGACTACAATAGCCACAGGAGCCTGGGAAAGCATTTTAGCTGTCGGCAACTCTTCGGCCAGCCTGTTCAGGATATTCCTGTCGTTTATAACAACAAATTCCCACGGACGTGTATCTTTTCCCGAAGGCGCAGCCATCCCTGATTTAATAAGTGTTTGAATATCTTCGTCCGACACAGGCCTGTCTTTTATAAAACTTCGGACACTCTTTCTTCCATGTATAACCGAGAGCATCGTTTCCTTCTTTGAAATTTTGCCATTATCCGATCCGTTACAACCTGAAAATAGCATAACTGTTATAAATGTACAGAGTAATACAGATTTACTTTTCATATTTATTTTATTGAATTAATAAAGCCGGTGGTTCCACAAAACCACCGACAATATATAAATTATTTTTTTAACTATTTTCTAATCGGATAATATATGGCTAATTACTCCTCCCATTTTGCAATTATAGACATCCGGTCGTAAGAGTATGCGCTAAAGATACCCAAAGCTCCCCCTTTGATATTTGTTGTAGGATTGTTCAGGGAATTTTCAGCCTGACTCAGATTTTCGAAAAACGTATAAGACGGCTTATCCACACTCTGAAATTCAATCAACAACTCGTCATTCTGCTTAATAGGATCATCGTCGTCATTCGCTGAAAATACTGTAAGTGGCATGTGCATATCGCTGCCATCGGTATTTTCAGTGTTTATCACAATCTCACCGACATCTGCCCGCTGTTTACCATTTATGTACACCAGGCAACGGTAATACTCGTTCTCTTTCCCGATCGGGTCTGTGAAATGCACCACGGGTAAGCCATAGTCCATAGCTAAAATCTTAGTTATTGTGAGCGAATCTAATTTTACCTGCTTCGGCATCCTCGACACAGCTGTATATTCTTTACCTTCATAGTTTACGGATAAGCTGTATGTCCTCCCCTCTTCTCCTTTCATTTTCTGGGCTACATACCATCCGGTATTATCCTGCTCCAGTATATCCGAATTCCCGGCATCGTCCGATATTTTGACAATGGCGCCTTTCAGGAACGGATAACCGCTATTATCACCAAAATCTAACGTTTGGCTTACGCGTACCATCGCCAGCGTGTTTTGCGGAACCATCCCTTCAATTACTATACGCGGAGGTACCGTACGGAGATCTACATCAATTTCTTTTTCGCAGGAATAGGCTGTAAAGATTAATAATACTATTGCAGCCGTCAATTTACATATTTTGAATATATTGGTCATAATGTCTTATTAATTGGAGTTAAAACTTAAAATTCCATGTAATTGAAGGAACGAACCTGAATAATGAATACTGATAGGCCGATGTCTTGCTTGTATCGTCATTATTGGTACGGAAACGAATCATATAAGCATTTTCTCTTCCATAAGCATTATAAAGGCTGAATGCCAGCTCCGATTCGAATTTCGAGGTCTTTTTCAACAGGCAGGTCGCCCCCAGATCCAGACGGTGATAGTCCGGCATACGGTAACCGTTTCTTTCGGCGTAATACATCACATCTTTCCCGTTTATCTGATATTTACCGCTCGGGTAAGTAATTGCATTACCTGTATAATATACCCACGCGGCAGACAACGTCCATTTGCGGTTCAGTTCGTAAACGCCCACGATAGAGAGGTCATGTGTCCTGTCCTGATAAGCATTATACCATTTATCTTCATTTATTCCATCAATCTTTTTCTCCGATTTGGATAATGTATAACCAACCCATCCGGTAAGTCGTCCCAATTTCTTTTTAAACATCAGTTCAAGACCGTAAGCGCGCCCTTTACCATACAGCAGCTCAGTCTCTACCGCATTATATGTCTGAAAGTTAGCATTATCTTTATAATCTATCTGGTTCCGCATATCTTTATAATAAGTCTCTACACTAAATTCGAACATATTATTAGAAAAATTACGGAAATAGCCTATGGAAACCTGGTCGGCGACCTGCGGCTTAATATTATTCGAACTCGATGTCCAACGGTCGAACGGCGTACCCTGTGCCGCGTAAGTCAGTAAATGCATATTCTGGACTGTACGTGCATAAGCAGCCTTTACTGATGATACTTTGTTGAGTTTGTACGCAGCCGACAGACGGGGTTCAAGATTCACATAAGTCTTAACTACTTTACCGCCTTTATACCACACACTGTCGGTCACATTATTCTCTTCATCCAGATTATAAAATTCACCCTTACCCAACGCCATAAATGCAGATAAGCGCAGACCATAAATAACTTCCAGTTTATCTGAGAGTTTTATTTCATTAGAGGCATATATTGCATTCTCCGAAGAATAACGGTGAAGCAGGTTCAATGAATTATTTTGCTCGGCATTCAGTTCATAATCACCGGGACCTATATCGTGATAAGTTGAACTTAACCCCATTTTCCACAGGTTGTTTTTATTGGGCTGAAAAATAAACTCCTGCCTTACTCCGTAATCTTTTATCTTTGCTCTACCATTCATATCCATCCCTATTTCCATTCCGAAATAGTAATTGTACTGATTGTAAAACACTGATGTACCGGAGTTCCATTTGTTATTGATAACCCTGTTCCATTTCAGATTCCCGAACATATTGCCCCAGTTGATTTCAGCAGCATCTTTCAACACCATTTTATCCCTTCCCAGATATCCGGAAAAAGAAAGCTGATCTTTATCCGATAAACTAAAATGCACTTTAGCATTCAGGTCATAAAAATAGAGATAAGCATTTTGCGCATCTTTAGCGCCCGACAAACGGGCCATAGCATCGGCATAGGTGCGTCTGGCCCCAATGAGGAATGATGATTTGCCTTTCTGAATGGGGCCTTCAACATTCAGCTTGGATGAAATAAGCCCGATACCTCCCGATACATGGTAATCCTGATTGTCGCCGTTACGTTGCTGCACATCGAGTACCGAAGCCAAACGCTCCCCATATGGGGATGGCATAGCACCTTTATATAAGGTTACATCACGAAGCACATCTGAATTGAAGGTAGAAAAGAACCCCATCAAATGCGATGCATTATATAAAGGTACATTATCCAACAGTATCATATTCTGGTCGGCGCTACCTCCCCGTACATAAAAGCCTGAGCTTCCTTCTCCTGCACCCTGTACACCGGGTGTAAGCTGGATCGTTTTAATAATATCGCGTTCCCCCAATAGTACAGGCAATTTATTTATTTTCTCTATTTCGAGTCGCTCCACACCTGTTTGCGGCGATGAAACATTGGCGTCGGCACGTTCACCCGAAACAACTATCTCTTTTAATCCGATAGCAGATTGCTTAAGTTCTATTTCCTGACGCATATCTTTAGAGAGAGAAATTTCAATTTCTTTTTTCTCGTAACCTATGTACTCTATCTGTAATGTATAATTACCTTTGGGAAGAGTCAATATATAGTCTCCTTTCTCGTCGGAAGCAACACCCCGCCCCTGATTATTTTTCACGATTATAGGAACTCCGATCAGCGATTCTTTCGTCCGTGAATCGTAAACTACTCCTTTTATTTTATAAGTCTGGGCATTTGTGAAATTTGAAAATAAAAAGAAGAAAATCAGCCCAAAGAAAAAAACAAATCGCCCTCTTTGGGTTGAGTTAAAATGTAATGTCATACGTTAATTAGTTTAATATTAGTACCTAAATTACTTCATAGGTTAAAATTACCTCTTCAATCACCTATAAACAACGATAAATCGACGAATTAATTTTATTTCCCGACGAACAATTTAGAATTATCTGTTAAATTTTTGCTTTCAGCAGGAAACAGAAAACAGCGATCAGTTGACAAGTAAACGAGATACGAGATACAAGATTAAAACTTGTCTACTGGTTTACTCGTCCACTTGTATCTGTTTTTGTTAAAACCTGACACATCTGACACTTTTGTCAGTTAACAGTTAGCAGTCATCAGTTAACAGTTGTGACGCACCTGCTGGCGCAGACGGCCCGTCTGTGTGTTGCGTAGCAAACATTTTTGCCCTGTCAACAAGACACGGACTGGAAGTCCGCACCAGCGGGGTGTTTTTCTTCTTTTTATGTTCGGCTTTTCTTTTTTGGGAAGAAGTCAGTACTTTCATCTCCCTTTCCATATGTTCGTTTTTCGGAGGATACTCCGTGATTGCCTCCGCACAGGTTTCCAATATTTCTTCTATCGTTTTTTGCTGCATGCCATTATCTGTTCCTTCTGTTTTTTCCAAAATCCCGGATTCATCCTTCATTGTGCATTCTTTAGCGGCTTTCTCCTCCCCTTGCGAAGACCGGGAGAGGACATTCTTCCTATCCTGCCTTTCCAGCAACATCTTTATTGTTCTCAGGTCGGGCGGACATTCTTTTTTTGTAATTGTCTTTTGCTTAAAGACAAGTTCACCTGTATGTTCACCGGGGACATAAATATCTTTTTCTACCGTTGTGTAATAACCTTCGAGCTTCTTTTTCAGCGATGCATGCACCATCATCATCAGTTCGGCCTCACGGCGTGTTACCGCCTGTTCCACTTCGCTACGAAAATCGTCTCTGGTATTCATCCAGCTGTAAAAGGTCTCCCTGCTGATACTTACCGCCTTGCATACCTGCGATACGGTAAAAAACTCCTCTTCAATCAGGTTTACAATCTTTTCTGTCAGTTCTGTTCCATATTTTGCCATAATGTTTTTGCAGTATAGATAAACGGGGTTTTTATTTATACAGAATTTTAACATTTTAGAAGTAATTAATGCGAATCGGTACGACACAGATTCCCCTCTGCCGGCAAAGGGGCGGATTTGCGATCTGCGCCAAAGTTCAATGGCCGCACGGATTAAAGGTATAAAACCAGGTAAAATAAAATATACCATGACAATAAACATATCATGGTATACTTTAAAAAAAACCGGAAACCTAAACCTATCTCTTTTTTCTCAAATTTTAATTATCCAGTTGTTGCAACGCGTATGCATAAGCTCCATACATAACTGCTTCGCTGGTTCCTATATGTGATATAATTATACCTGTTTTTTTCGATTTATTATAATGAACCAGTTCGTCGCTTCCGGGAACTTTCACCTGTACATCTTCGTTTTGTAAAAACTTACTTCTATCCTCTTCATCCATCAGATTATATATAGCCATCTGTGTTTTGGAGAAAGAAGCTCCTCCGAACATTCTTATATTTCCCCGTAATTCTTTCATTATGCCATTAAGTATATATTTTGAAGCTCCTGTAAGTCCACCGCCGATAACAAGGATACCGTCTACAATAGTAAGGACATAGGTCATCACATCACCTATCATTTCACCCATCTCCTCGAAACTTCTGATAGCCGCTTCACGATTGCCGGAGATATTCCCTTCTGCTATGTCATATATATCTTTAGGTGTAAGACCTGTACTATCCTGCCCCGACAATTCCTGATAAACCCTCTTGACAGCGCGTATACTTACACTCTCTTCGACGATATATTCCGGATATTTTTTGTTCTTCATTATCCATACATCGCCGCCACATCCGTTATCTCCGGTCAGGAGTACCTTATTTATAACTACTCCCGCACCAAAACCTGTTCCTAATGTTGCACCTAATAAGTTTGAATAACGTTTTGGATTTCCGGCATTTCCCAGCCAGTAATTAACCATCGGTAATGCTCCATGCAATGCTTCGCCATATGCAAATAAATTCCCATCGTTATTGATATATACCGGTATTTTGAATTTATTGTGAAGATACGGGCCTAACGCGACACCATTACGGAAAGCGTTAAAGTTGGGTAAGTCTCCTATTATTCCATTCTTATAATCGGCCGGCCCCGGAAACGCAAAACTTATCGCCACAGGTTCGGCTTCCAGTCCTGCCTTTATCGTTTCAAAGCCATGCACCAGCAGTTCCAGGCATTTATCCAAATTATCAGAAACAGCAGGTAAAACAAGATGCTCTCCAACTTCTTTATATGCCTGAACAGCAGAGAACACAAAATTCGTTCCTCCTGCATCGAGTGTTAATACTATCCGTTGATCGTTAATATACATAGCTATGATTTTTTCTCAAATTTAAGTGATAATATATAGATATAGGTTGCACTTAGCAATAAAACACCGAAACTGATACCAAGTCCGAAATGTTTTGCCACAACACCTACCAATGGGGTTACTACCGCACCTCCGGCAACCCCCATTATCATCAATGATGATATTTCATTTGCCTTTTGCGGACGGTATTGCATAGCAACTGAAAATATAATAGAAAACACATTAGCACATGTCAGACCGATTATAAACACGGCAGCAAACAATAACCATTTATCTAATAAAAACATTAGCATAAGAAATGCCGGAACCGCAATCAGCATATTGATTTTCATAAACTTCGGCGGATTAATCTTCAGTAGAAGAATCGATCCCAAAAAAGCGCCAAACGTTCTTGCTCCGAAGTAAAGACTGGAACCTAATGTGGCATCGTCGGTAGTAAAGCCTAATCTTTGCTCCAGCAACTGGGGTGTATTTACATTCATACAGACATCTATACCTACTATGAGCAGAATACCCAGAAACATCTGCAATATAAGACTATCTTTAAGCAAGCCTAGTGTATTGGCAAAGGATGCCTGTTCCGTATCCGCATTTTCTTCCCTTTTGATGGGCACCAAATACAACCAGACAAACGAAACAAGCGATGTAATAGCAAACACAAGCAAAATAAGTTTCCAGTCCCCGTAGTTCTTCACAGCCATGCTGGCTATAATAGGCCCTACGAAGGAAGATACAGCCTTAATGAACTGGCCGAAAGTCAGAGTACCGGCGAGCTTGCTATCATGCACAATACTAGCGACCAAAGGATTAAGGGAGACCTGCAATATAGTATTCCCAATGCCTAACAGGGCGAATGAGAAAATCACCACATAAAAATCGTAGAAGAAAAAAGGTAATATCAATGAAATACATTCAATAAGAATGGCTAACAATACAGTTTTTTTCCGTCCTATCCGGTTCATTAACAATCCCGTCGGTATGGAAAATATCGCAAACCAGAAAAATACCATCATCGGTATGATGCTGGAAGTCAGTTCATCGAGAGAGAAGTCCTTTTTCAGATAATTGGTCGAAAGGCCAACTATATCCACCATTCCCATTACAAAGAAACTGAACAGGATAGGTATAAGTATTTTGATGCTATTTGATTTATTTTCAGTCATAAGCTTAGCTCTATATTGTTAAAACCGCACATATGCTTTTATTACAATACACTCCTGCCCCTCCGATTTTCCTGTCGGGGTAATTGTATATTCTTCCAATGCCGCCGGTATTATAAATGTTTCTGCATAATGTACAACAAAAGGTTCAAACAGCCCCTTAGGGTCTTCTATTATAACTTCCTCACCTTCTACCAGGTTCAATACATTTACGCTATTATTGGTTTTATGAGATGTCTTTTTCGAAAAACGGAATCTTCTTGTCTCAATAAATTCGTTGGGGTGCAATCCGGTTTTTTCTTCCAGCCACCCATCGCCTTCAGATACAGTAGAACATACATTCACCAGATTCTTATGCGTGTATTCCGTATCCCTTGTCCAGTCAATTACTTTTTTACCTCTTTCTACATTTATGGGGCGGGGTTTTCCATCAAGGCCCAATCGCTCCCAGTCCCAGAGTTTAAATGTAAATAGGTTGGGTGTAGAACTGATTTCGAGAACAACCCCCTGTGGTCCGGAACAATGTACAGTTCCACTGGGTATCAGAAAATGATCGTGCTTTTTAGCAGGGATCTTATTAGCATATTTGTCTGCGTCGAATACGATCTTACCTCTTTCTGCCTTTTCCAGGTCGCGAATCATTTCGTCTTTGTCTATCCCTGTTTTCAGTCCAAGATATACAACAGCATCTTCTTTGGCATCAACCATGTAGTAACTCTCGTCCTGTGTATAATGTATACCAAAAGATTCGTGCACAAACTGTGTTGTCGGATGCACCTGAAGGCTCAGGCTTCCTCCCTGTACTGTATCCAGAAAATCGAAACGGATAGGAAATTCCTTTCCAAAGCGGGATTCGACAGGCTCTCCTAATAATTCACGGCTTTTCAGGAACACCACATTTACTGCGGGCATCTCAAACAGGGTTCCACTGACATTCAAGAATAGACTATTTTCTTCAGGGACACAATCGAAACACCACCCATAATTCACATTATCCTTATCCAAATCGAATGTATTCCTCATCCATTGGCCGCCCCATGGCGCCGGATCAAAGAACGGAACTACCCTGAAAGGCTTCTTTATCGTCATTTCAATACCATTAAAAAAAGTCTCCCTGTCTATCATTTTCGGCTGCCCCTTAATGTGAGTGTCCATCCAGTACGAAACCTTGTTATATAAGGTGTTCTTATGCGCATCACATATTTTCCAGTCGTTAAAGTATCCCCGTTTATGTTGCAAAGAAATAGCTTCATTTCTGTCGTCCAGCCCCAGAGCCATAATACTGCGTGAACGGAATCGCTGCTGTATCTCCCATCGTGCCATATCAATATACACAATACAGGCTGAATCGGGAACTACCAGCGACGCCCCACTGCCGACAACAATGACAGTACCTTTACAGTTTTCAATTTTGATTCGGGCTTCTGTCAATTTTTCTGTATCGAAATAGTCTATCATCGACAAGTTAGTCATATATCCGAATAAGACATCATCGGTCATAAACCGCTCTGTCATTTTCCTAATTTCATCTTCCGGCTTAAACAAATCCCTCGTCTTATATATCAGGTCAGGTTCTATATTACTAATATGTGATAAAACTTCGTCTTCGTGAACACCTACATACATATCTATACCAATAACAGAACATGTACTTAACGTACCTTTTAATGACTGTAAAATACCACTCCATCCCTCTATTATAGCACCTTTGATCTTTGTTGCGGGATATCTGTCATAATTGGGCTTCCTCATAGTATATCATTTATTAAATATTATTCCAAAAACAATATATGTTCATACATATATATTATTGTGCAAATATATATATCTTTTTTTGTTTACCAATATTTTTTTATGTTATTTTGTAAAACAGTTGAACAATTCATATAAACAATAAGCTATGAAAATAGAAGTTAATCGTGAAAGCTCAAAGCCTCTTCATCTGCAAGCAGAGGAATTTCTGCGAAGATTGATAGACGAAGAAGAATACAAAAACGGGAAGCTGCTACCCAAAGAGATTGAATTGTCCAAACAATTTAATATATCCAGGAACACATTAAGGCAGGCGATTAACAAACTTGTATTCGAAGGACTTCTTGTACGCAGAAAAGGTTATGGAACCAAAGTCGCCCGGAAAGGCTTTGTCGGCGGGGTGAAAAACTGGTTGAGCTTCTCACAGGAGATGAAAATGCTGGGGATTAAGATTAAGAACTTTGAGCTTTTTATCGGAACTCAAAAAGTATATAAAGAAGTAGCCGATTTCTTCAATGTAGAAGTAGATACACGTTGCCTGAAACTAGAACGGGTCCGCGGAAGCGAAGAATATCCCTTCGTATATTTCATATCTTATTTCAATCCCAGCATACCTCTTACGGGAGAAGAAAACTTCAACATTCCTCTGTACGAATTGTTAGAACATAATTATGATATAGTCGTTAAAACATCTAAAGAAGAGATCTGTGCCAGATTAGCCGGAGACTTTATAGCCGATAAGCTGGAAATATCTCCCAACGACCCTATACTGATCCGAAAACGTTTTGTATATGATATCAACGATGTGCCAATAGAATACAACATCGGTTATTACAGAGCTGACAGCTTTACATATACACTGGAAGCCCAAAGATAAAAGCCTTCTTAAAACAAAATAAAAGCCTTCTCTTCAGAAGGCTTTTTCTACACAGTTTCTTTTATTTTTCTTCATCTATTAGATATTTATTTAATATATTTGCATATGTATATACATATAGAATATACTTCGATTTTATTTAATATATCATGAAAAATTCACCTTTATATGCTTTACTTGGCATCTCCGTATGCATCAGTAACGGAATCATTGCCCAAGAGATAAAAAAAACGATGAATATCTTGTTCATCATGACCGACGATCATGCTTTCCAGGCATTAAGCGCATATGGCCATCCTATTTCGAAGCTTGCTCCTACTCCCAATCTGGATCGGATAGCACAAAACGGAATGCTCTTTAATAATGCATTCGTCGAAAACTCGATTTCTACTCCCAGCAGAGCAACCTTATTGACAGGGATGTATAGCCACCAACATGGGCAAACACACCTCGGCTACGGATTAAAGCCTGACAAAAAATTCTTTGTGGAGTATCTGCAAGATGCAGGCTATCAGACAGCATTATTCGGCAAATGGCACCTCAGTGCTCAGCCCAAAGGATTTGATACATATAAGATATTCGACGATCAGGGTGAATATTATAATCCAAGATTCAGAACACCACAGTCGGATGGCAAATATATACGTGAAGAGGGTTATGCAACCGATCTAGTAACTGATGATGCCTTAAACTGGCTTATATTCCGCGACAAAAGCAAACCGTTCTGTGTATTGGTTCACCACAAAGCTCCTCACCGAAACTGGATGCCCGACCTGCAATACCTCGATTTGTATGAAGACATTGAATTTCCCGAACCGGCTACTTTATTCGATGATTATTGTACCAGAGGCGAACAGATGAAAACACACGAACTATCTGTTGCCAACCATCTCGGATATGCCTTCGACCTGAAAGTATCCCAACTTCAAAACGAACCTACACTGGATTATATCAAAGCGAGCTTTGATATGGCTATAAGCACACTAACATCCGAACAACTTAAAGTATGGAATGAATCATATGATAAGAAGAATAAGGATTTTCTGGCTAACAGGCCGCAGGGTAAAGAACTAGTCCGGTGGAAATACCAACGATATATCAAAGACTATTGCCGCACCATAAAGAGTGTGGATGTTCAGGTTGGCAGGTTACTCGACTATCTGGAAAATAACAACCTTATGGAAAACACGATTATTGTATATACTTCCGATCAGGGCTTCTATCTGGGAGAACATGGACTCTATGATAAGCGCTTCATGTATGAGGAAGCTTTCAGGACACCGCTTATCATCGCTTTACCGGGAGCAAAAAAAGGAACAAAATGTACGGAACTTGTTCAAAATATAGATTATGCGCCAACCCTTCTGGATGCCGCCGGAGTTAATAAACCTGATGATATGGCCGGAGAATCACTAATCCCATTATTGACCGGAACTTCTGAAAAATGGAGAGATAATCTCTATTATCAATTCTATGATTATCCCGCTGTGGGAATGACACGCAAGCATTACGGAATACGGGACAAAAGGTATAAACTCATACATTGGTACGGCAAAGGAGAACTAAAGGACAAGGATATAGACAGTTGGGAACTGTATGATCTGAAAAAAGATCCAACAGAAATCAACAATGTTTATAACGATAAAAAATATGCAAAAGTAAAAGAACGGCTTCACATACTTCTCGAACAGAAAAGAAGAGAACTGAAAGTCACAGAATAGTATCAGAGTTAATGTAAAAAGAAAGCAGCAAGACTAGTCTTGCTGCTTTCTTTTAATAGTTTATTAATTCGTATTAACGGGCAGGTATGGAAACTTCTTTTACCTCTGTATAGTTATAGCGGTTTGTTGCATCAAACGTAACAGAAGTGCGTACCCCGAATCTGATAAAATATTTTCGCGCATAGTCCGGGAAAGACTTTGATGCCGACGAAGTATTTATTGTAAAAGTAGTTCCGTTAGGTCCTAAAATTTCAGATGCTCCCACCCCCATTCTGGCGGGATCGCATTTAACCGAATAATTAGGACTATAGCTGAAATCTCCCACATAGTCGGTCTCGCTAATAAATAGCCATCCTTCAACCAAAGGTTTCTGATATGTCGCGTTATTAGATCCGTATGTAACTTTTACCTTAACGGTTACAGTTCTGTCCGCATTTACAACCGGTTCGCCATCCCATTCTATACGAAGGATAGGTTCTACCTCATACGTTTTTTCCACTGTACCGCTAATGGTCATCTTTTCTTCAGGTAGCGGAACGAATGCACCGGATGGTGTAATTCCATATTCACCTTTGAATACCTTTGTATTATTGAATGTACCATCCATTTTACAGTTAAAGTCATACGGTTGAGGTGTATCGCTCCAGCTATACTCCATCATCCTGATGCGCACGCCGGTATTCCCAATAGCTGTCTGGAAAGGCTTATTTGTTCCTTTTTCGACAAACTTACCTCTAAATGTCTCTTTAGGCTCGGGATAATTATCATCGGCACACGATGACATCCCCAAGAACATCGATAGAGACAAAGCAATATATATTATAGTATTTCTCATATCATCAATATTTTTGTTATTAATAACCCGGATTTTGTTTACAGTTCGGATTTTTAGTTATCTCACCTGTAGGTATTTGCTGATAATAATTCTTAGTATCAAAATTAAAAATATAGTTATTTCCGGCTTTTGATTCCATGAATCTTGAATCCAGAAAATATTTTTCAGCATCGGTGGAATAAAAGGCATATAAAACTCTGTAGCGTCTGTTGGTTTGTTCATCATATATGACTCTCCAACGTTTCAAATCCCAATAAGTCTTATGTTCGAAAGCAAGCTCTTTTCGTCTTTCTGTCCGTACAACATTAATATCACTCAATGGTGCGGAACTTGCCAGCAAAGTCGCTCCCGCACGTCTTCTTATAAGATTGATACAACGAAATGCTTCTTCGCGATAGCTTTCTCCTGTCGACGCCGTACTTACACCTGCGAGAAATAGCTCGTTAGCAGCTTCTGCCCTGTTAAGCAATACCTCCGCATAGCGGATTTCAATCCAGCTCTGGCTCGACTTATTGCCATTATTATCTGTTTGGTTCGGATTCAAATATTTGCGAAGATAGAAACCACTGATATTTCCAAAATCCCACCCCGAAACGATACCGCTTTCTCCTGCTCTCTTCATCTTACTTACACCATCCTTCAACAAGATAGCATTAGCGGCCTGATTATTGAAAGAAAAATCGCTGGAAAGCTTCAAATTACTTGATTCGCCATATACTACATTATAATCGGTGACACTTCCCTCAGGCATAAGCGGACTAATACCTGTTCCTACGGTTCCCGTCCATATTCCGCGACGTAGATCTATCGTCTTACCCATGAACTGATCCATAGGGAGTATTACTGTTGCCCTCAGACGGGGTTCACAATTTGCGAAAGCGTCAAGCGGTGAATTATACAGTACATACTTGCCACTGGCATCCAGATTTTTCAATTTTCCATTAGCATCCTTATCTATACCGTCAAACATCTCAACAAAGTCTAAAGTCGGGCAAATTTCCGAATTATTACCTCCCGAAGATGTCTGCATCGGTTGTGCCGAATCATCGAAACCATGCACCGATTCCGGATTTTTATAATATCTCACAAATATATTCTCCTTCGTATCTTTAAGGAATATATTAGTAAAATTAGTTGCTTGCGCAGTCTTATCTCCATCAACCCATTCCGCTTCATACAAGCCATAGGCCGTTGTTTCATCAAGTATTTTACTGGCTTCGTAAGCAGCTTTGAAATAATCATTTGCACGGGTAGACGGTATCCCGCATATTCTGACGCCATTATATACTTCACTGATAGTATTATACTTGGCTATAGATCCTGCATGAAGCATTGTACGTGATTTGAATGCAGCGGCTACATATCTGTTTGCACGTCCTTTCTGATTCGTTTTAGGCAAATTATTTATTGCATAATCCAGATCAGACGCAATAAGATCCCATATGGCCTCTTCCGAATCGCGGAAAAGCTTCGTACCCTCAACATCGACACTCGCCGGATAATCGATTACATAATCCACCTTAGGCACACCTCCATAACGCTTAACAAGTGAATAGTAAAGGAATGCCCTTACAAAGTAAGCCTCAGCCAGATAAGTATTATAGTTGGCCTGAGTATGTGCCGAAGCGTATTTGGGCAGAGTCTCTATAAATAAGTTCGCATCACGGATTGCCGAATAAGCATTATCCCAATAGCTTGCATGCTCACCTTCTGCTCCTTTAGTGTCACGGCCCAGAGCTTCACCGGTCAGACACGATTGTTGCTTATATTTTGTATCAGCATTATTGAACAGACCGCTTTTTTCATAATTGTACCGGAAATCTTCCATAGGAAGCGTGCTATACATCCGGGCAATATAACTCATCGTACCCTCTGTAGTACCGAATATATCCGGGTCCCCGATTATATTCTTAGGCGGGATATCCAAATCTGTACATGCCATGAAAAGGCCCAGACAAAGTAATAAAATATATTTTATTTGTTTCATAATATTAAATGTTTAGAATTTTACATTCATACCTACTGTTACAGTTTTGTTGAGCGGGTAACTATATCCATAATCACCTAATCCTCCCTTACTCTCGTCAGGATTTGTAAAAAATTCAGGATCGATATACTTTAATTTTGTAAATGTCAGTAGATTATATGAACTAACATATACCCTTACATTCTGTATATTCAAAGTCGAAAGCCATTTCTTCGGAAGCGTATATCCCAATTCGATATTCTTTAACCTTAAATATGCCCCGTTTTGAATATTAAATTCAGAATTGTAATTAGGGCTTGTACCTGTATAGGCATAATATCCACTTATCCATTCTGTAGCAGGATCGTAAGGACTTGCTGTCGGGTCTGACGGACGCCAGCGATCCAAAAACTGAGTAAGAGCATTTGTGTCTGCCCATAAAGGTTGATATAAAAACTGTCTTGGAGCGACATAACGTTTACCCCCGCCTTGCCAAAGCATAGTAAGGTCTATTCCTTTCCACGATGCAGATATAGTGATTCCGTAATAGATAAGCGGTGTCATACCGTTCATCGCAAGCGGATGTACATCCAGGTCATTTATTTGTCCGTCGCCATTCCAGTCTTGATATTGATAATCTCCCATAGTTGTACCACGGCCGATGTAAACAGGGTTATGATATATCTGATCCCAGTTGGTGATACGTCCGTTTCCTCCATATCCCCACCATATATTATTGTAGCGGTCGTTGTTATTTTGGCGCCAGTTCAGATATGAGTTGCCTCGCTTCGATTGTTCGTAATAAATTGTTTTCACACGGGTAAACGACATATTACCTTTCACCTGATACTCAAAATCACCTATTTTATTGCGGTGGCTGAGTTCCAATTCGAAGCCTCTCGTAAGGTCACTGTTAAGATTTTCCTGCGGTTGAGCAGCACCTACGATTCCCGGAATCGATTGTGCCCGGGTTGCTAATAAACCTGTACGTTTTCTCTGAAAATACTCGGCAGTTAGTCCAAAAAGACCGTTCCACGCATCCATGTCCAGACCGATATTCAGCATATCGGATTTATACCAGGTAATTGCTGTGTTTGCCAATCCCTTATTGTTGGAACTATTAACAAATGATCCATCGAAAACATAACCGGAAGGTAAACCTGCACTATTGCCGCCCGAAGATGGATAGTAATATCCGGTCAAGAAATTATAGTCATTTGTTGAAGCATCATCAAGCATTCTGCCGTAAGATCCGCGTAATTTCAGATTATCAATGAATTTAAGCGGTGATTTCTTAAAGAATCCCTCTTCCGATATACGCCAGGCTGCCATAACCGCCGGAGTTGTTGCCCAACGGGAATTATCCGGAAATCTTGATGACGATTCATGTCGTAAAGTAAATTCGGCCAGATATTTCCCGGCAAAGTCATACTTAACACGGCCTACACAGGCATTATACGCGTAATCGTAAAGAGATGAAGCGGCTGTAGACTGATTAATCTGCATTTTGTCTGTTATACCGGTAAATAGTTGATCCAACGGCAATAGAAGCTGCCTGTTTCCATAAAAATTATCTCCTTCTCTATGTGTATTTTCATAGAGTGCCATTGCCGATACATTATGCTTGCCAAATTGCCTGTCAAAACCGAGCTGAACATTCCACAGAGTACCATCTTTACCATAAAAATAACGGGCTACCCTGTTAGGCGCATCACTCTGAGCATTCCATGTCTTGGCCGCGCCGCCCGAGTCGTAAAGTTTATAAGCTTTCATGAATTCTTTATTGTCATTCAATGTATAATCGTAGCTATACATACCTTTCACATACAAGCCTTTAACGAACGGCATATCATATCTTAGCGAAGCATTCGACTGGAACCATTTACTTTTGTATGAATTAGCACCTGTCATATCCTTGTTCATCATAGTTACCGGATTTTGCAGACCGCCATTGGTCGGTTGCCAGTATTGACCTTCCTCTTCATTGTAGTATACTTTATCCATCGGTTGCATAAGCCACATGCCACGTATTATATCACTGGAACCATATACTGACGATTGTCGCTCATCGAGTAATCCGGCCAGATTCAAGTCGAACCGGAGATTTTTTGTAATCTGAGAAGAAATATTACTACGAATAGTATATTTCTCATAATTAATAGCATTTGTCTTCAAGAAACTCTCCTGAGTCTGATATCCGATGCTTGCATAATAGCTCAAAGCTTCTGTTCCACCTGTAGCACTTAATGTATGCATAGTCTGAGGTGCACTGCTGCGAAGAACCTCTTTTTTCCAATCGGTGCTCTGCATTGTGCCATTGCGGTAAGCATCGATCTGCTCATCTGTATAAGGACGGTTGGGACCGTCTACATTGTGCATTGTGCGCTCGTTGAATAAGGTCATCCAGTCTACGGCATTTGCCAGATCCGGAAAATTTGTAGGCATCTGCCAGGACATATTTCCTGAATAACTAAGGTTGACCTTTCCTTTTTCACCTCTTTTGGTTGTAACCAAAATCACACCATTTGCCGAGTTGACACCATAAATAGCGGCCGAAGCATCTTTAAGTACAGAAATACTCTCGATATCCTCTGCATCCAAACGCGCCATATTACCACGTGGTACTCCGTCGATAACTATCAGCGGGGTTCCCAGGCCCCGTATATCCATTGAGCCACTGAACTGGCCTGGTTCCGATGAATTCTGAACCACACGCAAGCCCGCGACTTTACCGGTAAGCATATTCTGCACGCTTTCATTTTTGGTAGTGATAATCTCTTCATTTTTAATGGCAGAAACCGCACCTGTCAATGTAGCTTTCTTTTGTACGCCATATCCTACAACTACCACTTCGTCCATAATCCTGCTGTCTGCTACCAACACAATATTAAGGGAAGCGAGGGAGGTTTGATTCCCCACTTTTATTTCCTGCGTTACATATCCGATAGAAGATATTACCAATGTAGAATTTGGATTTACCTTTATCGAAAAACTCCCGTCTACATCAGTCGCTATACCATTGGTAGTACCTTTCTCTACCACGCTTGCTCCTATAATGGCCTCATTCGTCGCATCTTTTACAACACCTGAAACCTCTGTCTTGCTTTGCTGCGAATAAAGATTTGCAGAGGCCAGCAATAATGTGGCACACATACAAATTTTAAGCAGGCTAAATAGATTTAAGAAGTTAACTTTAAATTTCATACTTCATAGTTTTTAATGTGTTTGATAAATCAATAATAAGTAACAGATAGAATTTGATGATATACTTTCGAATCATAATTTATCCTTGTTATTTTACTTACTCAAATAATAAACAGGCCTGTGACCTTCATTTAAATTTCATTTTCACTTAAGCATTGCTAAGTAGCAGCATCAAACGAATCTTTCATTTTCATGGATTGTTTTTTAGTTAATATTTTAGAATCATTTATTTAGTTCTGTGTTAGGTTTATCTGATAGCCTGATCGACATGCGGCCGCCTTTGACCACTTCCGAAAAAGGCAATTGAACCGTATTGTGCGGCTTTCCATTTACATCTACTGATTGGATGTAAATATTATCTTTGGTATTATTCAGTGTTTCTATCACAAACTTCTTACCCGGATAATAATCCTTGTTGAGCCTGATCGTAATTTTATCGAACAACGGGCTACCAATCTGGAATGTAGGATCTATCCCGGTCAAACCTTTTACATCGAAAAGTCCTATTGCCGCCATTACATACCATGCACCCAATTGCCCCTGATCTTCATCTTGCCCGTAACCATAGCCGTGTATGCCTTCTACTCCGTAGAATTCGTTACAGATAGCCCTCACCCATTTTTGAGACAGATATGGTTTCCCCGAAAAGTTGAACAACCAGGAGATATGCAGATTCGGCTGATTGCCATGATTGTAATATGTATGCAAACCTGCGAATGCATCTATAGTCTCTCCTCCACCAAATATATTCTTTTGTGATATCTGGAATGTGCTGTCGAGACGTACATTAAAATCATCAGCCCCTATCAGTTTTATAAGTTCATCTATTTGATGAGGTACATAGTATGTGTACTGGATTGCATTACCCTCCTGAAATCCTATCCATGGTGCAAACGGATCGAAGTCTTTTATAAATTCGCCCTTGTCGTCGCGCGGACGTATCAGTTTTGTCTCAGGATCGAAGAGAGTTTTCCAGCCCTCCGATAACTTCGATAAAAGTTTATAATCATCCTCTTTATTCAAATGCTTTGCCATCTGAGCCACAGCAAAACTACTGAATGAATATTCCATTGTATGCGATGCTCCGAAACCCGAACCTTCGGGAGTCGTACGCATAGACAGGCCGGTTGTATAAGGTGAGTAACCCCTGTTTACGAACTGCTCCACATCCAGCTTACCTGCTCCTGCCAAACGGTCTTTTCCATCTACTTCATTCTTCAGGGCCGCCTCGTATGCAGTATTCACATCAAAGTCGCGGATACCGCAATTATAAGCTGCCGCAATAGCCAGACTGGTAAAATTAGTTCCTACACCCGATACATATTTGCTACAGGCAATACCATCGCCCAGCCACCCGGCATCTTTATAAACAAGAAGCTGGCTTTGTATCCAGTCCGAATAATATTCGGGATAAGCAACCGCCCACAATTGAGTAAGATTCCAGAATGCGCCCCAAATAGCATCCGTATTATAATGATTATGAACCGGTTTTCCTTTTTCATTCAGTGGTATCTGCCCTACCCCGCCATCATTCTTCGGATAAGTTCCGTTTACATCGCTTGCTAACCCACGGCCAAGCAGCGCATGATACAAACCTGTATAGAATTTCACACGATCGTTATATTCCCCGCCTTCCACTTCTATGCGGCCAAGATATTCTTCCCATGTATCCGTCGCATTTTTATGAGCTTTGTCGAAACTCATATTTTTAGCTTCAGTTTCCATATTCAGGCGTGCATTTTCTATAGAAGTATAGGATAGTCCTATCTTCACATTTACAGCCTCCTGCTCTCTGGTATTGAATTTGAAATACAGCCCGGCTCCGACACCTGTCTGAGTCTTCGAATCGGGATATACAGTATCTTTCACAAATGAGCCGAACGCGGTTGGTTTCTTATCCAGTTCCGCACTGAAATACATAGACACAGTAGCGCCTTTTTGATATATATTCACATAGACCGGCGTAGTGGTAACCCATCCTTCTATACGTCCCTCGTCTGTGTATGTCACCGAGGCTTCTTTCACATAACCGCTTTCTCCCTGACGGTTACCGATATCGAATATCAGATTAGCTTCCTTAGACGCAGGGAACGTATAACGATGAAAGCCCACACGCTTTGTAGCCGTTAGTTCGGCTTTCACATTGTAGTCTTTGAGTAATACGGAATAGTATCCCGGAGAAGCGGATTCATCTTTTTTGTCGAAAGATGAGCGATAACCGCTCTCAACACTATCCAATGTTCCCGGAACAGTTTGCAGTTTGCCGACTGTAGGTGCTATAACAACGCCACCAATCTGGAACTCATGAAAATTAGCAAAACCCTCGATGGAAGTATGCCTGGCATCGTAACCAACAGCCTGCCATCCACCCGTATTTCCTAAGTGTCCGTCTGTAGACGGAGCGAGTTTAGCCATACCGAACGGAACGGCAGCCGGTGTATAAAAGAACCAGCGAGAATGGGCAGTCCCAATGCCCGGATCGACATAATCAGACAAGAGAGGCTTTTTCTCGCAAGACGCTATTATACAAGAAAATGCAAGTACTGTGATTGGAATAATTCGTTTTATCATATTATAAAATTGTTTTTCGGTTTATTTTTTACTGATAACTTTCAAGGTTATGCATTCATAAGGTTTAAGCCAAAAAGAAGAATCATCGAACTCCCCTGTTTTTTGCTGGTTATGATCGCAGAGGTATACTTCATCAGCCTGCATTCTGTTCCAGATAAATGAAGAATGTACACTCTGGTCATTGAGGTTCAGTAAACGGATAATATAGCCTTTGCCATCGTCGGAAGGCTTTATTGTAGAAACTGAAATCTGATTCTTACCTTTAAGCCTGAAAAGATTATCTATTCCGACAGGTTTTTCAGAAACAACCGCAATCATTTTTTGCGCCTGTTCCGTGCCTTGCTTCTTCAGTTGCTGATCGAACGGATCGAAAAACTCCAGTGAGTAGCGGAATGTCGCGATACCTTCCTGAGAGGCTTTGTAATTTGTCCTCCATGAGTTATTCATCACCCACGAATATATCTTCGGAGAAATCAAAGCCGAAGACCACCAGCCAAGCCCGCCTCCTTCCTTACGCCATACATCGCTGGTCATCTCTCCCAGTTCTACGAAAGGAGCATCCGTTGTTGTCAGGTAGATACCATGGCTAAGATTGCTTGCACTGATGCCATTCTGTATCGAATAGTAATTTTTATTCACTCCTGCCAACTGGTCACGCTCGGGATGCATATCCCCCATTGCCAGATCCATTTTGATATCTGCATGGGCTATATTGAAAGGGAAAATAAAGCGGACATTTTCCGGCTTATAAATATTTTCTTTATCTATAGTGTTCAAAATATCTACGCGGCCCAACTGTTTATAGACCGTAATATCCCTCCATAACGAACGGCAACCCGGCGCATCCGACTCTACGCGCAAGGTCGCTGCAACTTCGCCATCGTCCAGTACAATAATCCGTTTGATATTATCCACCCATTGCGGGTCTGAAGCGAAACGCCCTGTGTAGATATAATCATTCAAACCTCGCTCTGACGCATAATTATATTCCTCACCAACCTTTATAAAAGAAGAAATTGTACCTTTTCTCTTATCTATTTCTACCTTTACAATGCCATTATCCAGTATATTATCATTTACCATCGTGGATATATTCGACTTCTTTCCCTTATCATCAGTGATCTTGTAAGCTACGGAGGAAAGGGCCGGAATGTCTTTTGCCATAAATATCCATCTGCCGTCGTGCAATTTCTGCAAAGGAATCATCTCGCCTGATGGGCTTTCCAATACTTTACCGGTCAGATCGTTATCGTTATCAATCGTCACTACATCAGTTCTTTTCCACAGATTCGTATTGAATACATGTATATAGCCGCCTTTGTCGGATTTCATTTCTGAAAAGACATCGGTATAGAGTTTTCTCGACTGCATATCTGCATTATCCGCATATAATTTCTTTCCTGCCCACAGTTTTTTTGTAAACTCCGATTCAGGTTCAGGTCCACTGGCCGAGGCCCCCCAGGTATGCTCCGAAAACAAGACGACATTCTTCCATGCTTCCAGAAAATCGTTTGCGGGAAACTGCTTCGGATTAAATATACTCCATAGTATCTCCGTCTGGTTCAGACGCTCCGAGCTTTCACGGTTCATAGCCAGTTCACGGGCAGTGGAAGCGGCTCCGTCTTCCCATGTAGGAGTTATATCGCCACCATAAACCGGGATCTCATCGCCGTATTGTTTTTCAAACTCAGTGAAAAGTTCTTTGGTTGTACCTATATAAAATTGGGGTGATTCGTATTTTTCATTCCATTCTTTTATTACATCCGGCATCCACTGATCGGGCGGCCCGTTATCTCCGTTTACCGTATAGCGCAGATAAGTAGTAGCATACGGATATTCCTTCGATTCCAAATCGGTAAGGTATTCCCATATAGGAGTGACTCCACAGGCCGAAAGTCTGTTTATCAACCAGCCATGAAACCATGAATATCCCCTGCCGGTCTGCCAAAACAATACTTTTTCCTTACCAGACTGAGACAGCCAGTAAAACGGTTTATCACCCCACTTCACATGCAGGTGTGCAGCCCTGTCGTTACCAACCTTTCCATAGAAAGGCACATAGTTGGGTCCTGATGAATAGTATTTCACACCATTCTGAGCCATTGCCGTAACCATCCCCCACGATTGTCCGGGAACATCGCTCATCATCGCCGTATTGAATTCCACTCCTGTCAACCCAGAAATACGATGCGCATCATCGAACATATGCATCAGTTCCTCCTGCTTGCAAATTCCGGTGAGTATGCTGCCCAAAGATGCATCGACGCCAATAATACCGTCTTTTATAGCCTGGATCATCTTATCACCTTTTTCCGTTCCTTTGTAATGATCGAGATATCCCATCAAAGCCCATGTAGCCTCCGAATTCCATTTGAACCGTGACCCCTCGGGATTATCGGCCGTACGCTCCGCCAGTTCCAGTGCCCGCTCAAAATTGCGCCATTGCAGTTTCATTACATCATCCTGCGCATGTGTATAACCTATGTCCAAATGCGAATGAGGTAAGAAATACAGTTTCCACCTGCGGGCTCCCAAAACAGTATAACTATCGGCTAAATTGCCCTGTCTGCTGCGAAGATTCACCGATACTTCGGCACTCTCCTCCATATAGCCTGCCGGAAACCGTCCCTCGATTACAGTTGTTCCTATCGCGGATGGCTTGATGTTCTCCGTCCATTTCCGTCCGTTTATATCGAAATCGAGTTGACCTCCACAAAACAGGGGCGCATCAAACTTCAATGTATATTCACGGGTCGGCCCTTTATCCGTTTTCAAATATCCTTGTGAAGCAACTAAAGACATCTTGCTTAATGGAGCAAGTTTTGCTATCTGTTTGTTTTCCTTCCGGTAGAATCTTATCTCACTCAGTCCGTAATAATTTACATTCTGCTGCATATCAATAGCTTCCCTGATTATATATTTGTCTTCAGGGTCGTAATAATTACCGTTTCCATCAGCATCGGCTGTAAAACATATATATTTCGCCTTAATTCCTCCTGTATCAAATGTGAAATTTGCAGGCTCGGGATTCTGCCCTTTCGATTCATTTATAATATGATAGTCCAGTCCATTGTTTTTCAAGAGTTTCCACGTATTCCCATCAGCAGAGTATTCTATGTATACTTTCTTCAATCCCCTGCGTGTATGCTGACTTTGGTTGTCATTCCATATTCTGATTAAATCGACATGTGCAGGATCTGATGTTTTTCCTATCTCGCACATAAACCAGACAATGCCCTCTTTGGTAAATCCATTAGCTCTCACCTTATGTATAGAAGCCTGAGATGTCCACATTGTATGTCCAAGATTATGCGCTATATGCATATCTCCGTTCATTCCTTCGCCATTAACAGCCATCATAGCTGTCGCCCCCGGCAATTCACTACTTGCCGTTGCCTGAATCTGATCGGATGGAATCTGAGTATATACTTTGGTGCTTTGTGCATATATTCCGATGGTATTCACTAAGATCAGAAGAGAAAAGATGCCTTTTCTTATCATCCTCATATTTTTAGATTATTTGTTAGTATTAATGGTTAATCATGTTAGTTATAGATAACTCATTTTATAAAGAAGAAATTTCTCCCTGATTTGAACTATGATAAAATGAGCACTTTCGAGTATTTTAGCCTGTTTTCAAATTCGAAAACACCTCCATTCCCCAAGTTAGTATATCCTATTTTTCTTTTTGCTCAGCTTTTGCAATATGTATGAACATATTTTCAGATTGCTAATATATAAAATGTTTTTATCTTAAACATTATTTTCGATTATTTTTTTCAATAAATAGAATTCATCAAAATAATAAATAACAATTAAATAGCTGTATATAAAATATATAAATATAATATACAAAACATTTTTAACTATGTTAAATATTAATTAAATATCAACAAACCTGTAAATACATAATAATTAATTGTTCATACAATTATATAAAAAGTAAAAAGAATACAGGGATAATA
Source organism: Dysgonomonas sp. UBA7710 (assembly GCF_002482385.1). Lineage (GTDB taxonomy): Bacteria > Bacteroidota > Bacteroidia > Bacteroidales > Dysgonomonadaceae > Dysgonomonas. The sequence goes on from NZ_DLFW01000041.1 coordinate 204,304, forward strand.
TTAAAACAGCCTGATCCTCAATAATTATAACCCCATATCCTTCTCTCAAAGATGAATAGAAGATGAATAAAGAACCAATCAAACCTTAACACGAGCATATTTTAAAAATAAAAGCAAATAACTAGTCATCCACCCTGCCATCATCCATTAACGTACATTCATCGTAAGATTACAGGCAAGAATACCGTACACATACATCTAACCTCCATCTATATGTCACAATTAATGTATGAACATATTTAAATAAAAAAAGGAAAGGGAGAATAACTATAGGAATAATAATCACAAAAAACAATCTTAATATTTTGAATATTAGAAAAAACTAATTTACTTTACATCCCAATAATGTATGAACATATATATAATAATAAGCTAACCCAATAAAGATCTAACCCAATAAACACATAAATTAATATGAAAAAAAGCATTTTATTGACAATCACGATGTGTGTATTCGCAATCATGACCTTTGCGAAGCAGACATCGGAAAACAAAGTCTGGTCGATAGGGACTTTGAATAATTCTTCTGCCGAATTTGCCTTAGGGCCGGACAATTTCAGGCAATTCCTGGCCAATGATTTTGGATATGAGGATAAATTCTATTTAGTAGGTCATTCAGATATAAAAAAAGATTTTCCATATGTACTCCCCGGTCCCACCGACACATGGGGTGGGACATGGCCAACCTCCGGCTGGCGTACGCATCAGATAAATATATTGTTCGGTCTTGATAATATTCCGGCAAACGGAGAATGGAAGCTTGTAATCAATCTCCTCGATTATGCCAAAACATTTCTCCCATTGGTTAAAGTAAGTATAAACGCGCAAGACGAAAAATTTCAGCTAGGAGATAAAGAAGCTCTGGCTAAACAGCGTAAAGCACATACTCAGGAAGCAATAACGGATACATTAGCCATCACAGGTAAGCTACAAAATGCTACAAAAAAAACGATTGAAATACCTATTAATACCAGCACCCTCAAAAAAGGCGGTAACCTTGTATCGATAACAGTTCTGGAAGGTTCCTGGATATTATTCGATGAAGTACATCTGGAAGGTCCCCAAAATGTAAAAGTTACAAACGCCGATAAGTTTTTCATCAGGGATGTATATCCGGCGGCTTATGAACTGAATACCGGAAAGAACCGATATCAGCCGCTCATTGTAGATACTCAATGGCTCGATGGCTCATCTAAAATCAGTGTTCAACTTGATGGTAAAGAAATTCTAAGTCAGGTGATTGAAGCCGGAAGATATCAACTGGAAGCGCCTATGCCTCAAGTAAAAAAACAAAAAAAAAGCAACTACCGTATTTTAAAAGATGGCATTGAAATAGAGCGGGGCACAATAGAACGTTCTCCACAAAAGCTGCAAACTCCTGCCGGCTATGTAGATACCCGTATAGGAACAGCCCATTCGCGCTGGATGATAGCACCCGGCCCATGGATGCCGTTCAGTATGGTGAAGATGAGCCCTGATAACCAAAACAACGGCTGGCAAGCTGGCTACCAGCCTTCTTTCGAAAATGTGGGCTGCTTCAGCCATATACACGAGTGGACATTGGGCGGACTTGGCGTGATGCCCGCAAACGGAGAGTTGAAAACCCAAATAGGAGACGAACAAAAGCCGGATGAGGGCTACCGCTCCCGCATAAATAAACATACCGAAGTCGCCGATATAGGTTACTATGCTGTAGACCTTACAGATTATAACATTAAAGCGGAAGTTACAGCAACTACACGTTGCGGGTTCGAACGGTTTACATTTCCTGCCGATCGTGACGGAGCACGGATTATGATAGACCTGCATCCGCCTACAGAGCAGAATTTTCAGCTTAAAGGAATAAAACTCCGCAAAGTCAGCGATTATCGTATCGAAGGTTCAAGTCATCAATTTTCACCGAATGTGTGGAGTTATGATGCCGACCAGGACTATACAGTACATTTTGTTATAGAGTTTGATCAACCGATTAAAAACATGGGACGTTGGATTGACAAAGATGTATCGCACAACATAAATGATTTAATCACCGGAACATGTAAGGATGCAGGCGTATTTGTCGAATTCGATCAGACAAAACACCCTGTGGTACAGGTGCGGTCAGGTATTTCATTCGTTAGCATCGCTAATGCGGACGAAAACCTTAGAACTGAAGTTAGCTCTAAATTCGGATGGAATTTTGATGCAATCCGTCAAAATCAGGTAAACACATGGAACGACATCTTTAACCGGGTACAAATCACAACTAACGACAGACTGGAAAAGGTACGCTTTTATAATAATATGTACCGTGCATGCAGCCGCAATACATGGAGTGACATAAACGGCGAATGGATATCGACTGACGGAAAACTACAAAAGGTTGCTGACCCGTCCAAAGACGCTATGCTGGGTTGCGACGCGTTCTGGAATACATTCTGGAACCTCAATCAGTTCTGGAATCTGGTCACTCCCGAATGGAGCAACAAATGGGTTAATTCGCAATTGGCTATGTACGATGCTAACGGATGGCTCGCCAAAGGTCCGGCCGGATTAAACTATATACCCGTTATGGTGGGCGAGCATGAAATTCCGTTGATTGTAGGAGCTTACCAAATGGGAATCCGTGACTTCGATGCGAACAAGGCTCTGGAAGCAGCTATAAAGATGCAAACAACTCCAGCTCAGAAGGTATTTAAAGGATTTGCAGGAAACCGCGACCTTGTTCCTTATATGAAGTATAAATATGTACCGTCAGACCTGGGACGTTTCTCTAATACGATGGAATATTCATACGACGACTGGACTGTCGGACAATTTGCCAAGGCCTTGGGTAATACAGAGGTATATAATACATTCAACGATCGCGGCTACTGGTGGAAAAATGTAATAAGCGACGAAGGATACTGCCATATGAAAGACAGTACCGGTAAATGGATGGAAAATTTCGATCCGTTCCGTAGTGGAGCCAATCATCACTATGTAGAGGGAAATGCCTGGCAGCTAACGTTCTTCGTTCCGCAGGATGTTCCGGCGTTGGTAGAAAAAATAGGAAAAGAACGTTTCCTTGACCGCCTCGAATGGGGATTCAATCAGGATGAAGCTTGGCGCTACAATGCCCCTAACGACCAATACTGGGATCACCCTATCGTACAAGGCAATCAACAATCAATGCATTTTGCATTCCTGTTCAGTTGGGCAGGTAAACCCTGGCTCACTCAAAAGTGGAGCCGCTCCATACTCGATCGTTACTATGGATATGAACCGGCAAATGCATATCTGGGCGATGAAGACCAGGGGCAAATGAGCGCATGGGCTGTAATGACTACTATCGGGCTTTTCCAGGTCGATGGAGGAACGCGCGTAAATCCTATCTATGAAATAGCCAGTCCTCTCTTCGAAAAAGTAGAGATCAATCTGGGTGGAAAATACGGACGGGGAGAAAAATTCACAATTGAAGCGAAGAATGCTTCGAAAAAGAATATGTATGTACAGAAAGCAACATTGAATGGCAAGGAGTTGAATACATTCCATTTCCCTGCATCGGAGTTGCTGAAAGGCGGCAGCCTTGTCCTTGAAATGGGTAATACTCCCAATATGGACTGGGGTATAGGAAAATAAGCATTCCTTAAATTAATACGAATCACAAATAAAAAAGTATTTTGGTATAGCACAGCTTTCAAATTAAAAAATAATCCCCCAACAGGAAAATTGTTGGGGGATTATCATTTTTATTACAAAGTGAAAACAAATAATAGCGGCAGATGTTTAAAATCAAAGCAGATTTGACCGGCTTCCCGGATAACAGCCAGTATATAAGATTAACTCTGAATTTTTCAGTAAACTTTATTCAAAAAACAAATCGTTTTTGTATGTTTACATAATCTAACTTTACAATAAATAAACAATATGAAACTTGACGGAAGAAGAAGGAGTGAGAATGTAGATGATCGCCGCGACAAAGGATCATCCGGTAAGATATCCTTGGGCATAGGGGGCACTATTGTAGTGGCGCTAATCGTATGGTTATTAGGTGGTAACCCGATGAATTTTGTTTCGCAACAAGCAGTCGAAAGCATGTCTACAGGACGAAATTATACTCCAACCGCAGAAGAGGAGCAGGCTGCTGCCTTTGCCGAGACAATTCTGGCAGGAACAGAGGATGTCTGGACTAAAATTTTCAATCAAAACGGGATGAAATATGTACCTCCGAAGATGGTATTATTCAGCGGGGCTACCGATTCGGGTTGCGGAAATGCATCCTCTTCTACCGGACCATTCTATTGTCCGGCCGATCAGACTGTCTATATTGACCTGTCATTCTTCAATGAAATGCAGAATCAACTGAATGCCGGAGGCGATTTTGCATACGCATATGTAATTGCCCACGAGGTAGGACATCACGTACAATATCTGTTAGGCACCCTCGACAAAGTGCATCAACAGCAACAACGCATGAGCCAAAAAGAAAGTAATCAGCTTAATGTCAGACTGGAACTGCAGGCAGATTTCTACGCGGGAGTGTGGGCATATCATGATAATAAGAATTTCAATTCAATAGAAGATGGCGATATTGAAGAAGGCCTGAACGCTGCGTCTCAGATCGGGGACGACCGCCTGCAAATGCAATCGCAGGGATACACCGTGCCCGATGCTTTCAATCACGGAACATCTGCCCAGCGTTCCCGCTGGTTGAAAAAAGGTCTTCAAAGAGGGAATATATCTGATGGAGATACATTTTCTATTCCTTATTCACAGCTGTGAGACAATAAGCGACAAATATCTTATAATCAAAAATATGAATGGCTACTCAACAAAATTGAGTAGCCATTCATATTTTATCACATCGTACAGATATGTTTTAGAACATACTATTAAATGTTCATTTTACACTTAATATATATATTTTTGCCATATAACTTTGAATCTAATATAGATGCTTTATAAAGAAAAGACAGATAAACATCTTGCGGAACTACTTTCCAAAGGCGATGAAAATGCTTTTTGTGAATTGTATATACGTTACAAAAGACGCTTATTCCTGTTTGCTATAAAGTTTTTGAAAGATAAAGAATTAACAGAAGATACCATACAAGATATATTTACACATCTGTGGGAAAGCCGTCTTTTCATTGATTCTAATTATAATTTCTCTTCTTACCTTTTCACCATCACAAAAAACAGGATATTAAACACACTGAAGAGATATAATACAGAGGAAAATATAATGAATCTTATTATGAGTAAAAGTCTGCTCGAACAGGTGTCTACTGACAATGATATTATAGATTCAGAGTATAAGAGCCTTTTTAAGGCTGCAATAAACAAGTTGCCTCCTGCCAGAAAAAAAGTATTCGTATTAAGCAGAATAGAACATATGTCACATAAAGAAATTGCTGCGGCACTGAATATTTCGGTTTATACAGTTCAGGAACATATTTCGGAATCATTGAAGTGTATTAAGGGATACCTCTCGGCACATACAGACATCCATTTCTGCCTCCCTCTATTCTTATTTTTTCTTTATCAATAAAAAAATCAAGTTTTTATAAAAAATTTCAGCTTACACCCCCAGTTGTGTAAAGGTTAATTGTATTACGTATATCAATACCATTAAAAATGCGCAAAAAAGACCTGGATATAGAAAAAATTATAGATTGTTACCTGACCAATAAATTTTCGAGACAGGACTTTATCGATTTAATGGAAAGTATAGCCCATGAGAAAGGAATGGCTGAATTTCAACGTAAGTTTAGCGAAGAATGGGAAGAAAGTATGGAGCAAAATGAAGAAGCGGATATACAGGAAAGATCAAAATTATATCATGAAGCTTCAAATATTATTGCAGACGCGAAAAGACGCGAAACTCCCATTCCCTCCCGGTTTAGAATAAAAATAGGCTATACTGTACGTTACGCCGCTTGGCTAGCAGTAATCATAGCTGTCTCAGCTTCAATATACCTTTTTACACATAAAAATAAAGAACAGACTGACGCGAAAATGTGCAATATCTCCATACCTGCCGGAGAGAAAAAAGAGATAAAATTACCCGACGAGTCTGACATATACATTAATTCTGCCAGTACACTAAAATATCCTGAAACTTTTGGAGAAAAACAGCGTCTTGTGGAATTAGCCGGAGAAGCATTTTTTAAAATCACTCCTGATAAAGAAAAACCTTTCATTATAAATACAGGCCAGATTTCAATAAAAGTCCTTGGCACATCATTTAATGTAAGGAGCTATGATGAAGACGAATGGATAGGTGTTACAGTATCTACGGGAATCGTATCAGTCAGCATTTTCGATGAAAACAGCTCTATACAATTGACTCCGAGCGAAGAATTATGGATAAATAAGAAAAACCATTACTTTCAGAAAAGTAAGAAAGATGTATTGCAAGCCTCTTCATGGAGAGACGGATATTTATACTTTGATAAAGCTCCGATCAAAGATGTAATCAATACGCTTAACAGAAAATATGCAGTAAATATTGTTCTGGCAAGACCCGGAGAAGAATATACCATAACAGGTGAGCATGACAACAAAAGCCTGCAATCGGTACTGGAATCAATCTGCTTTATAACAAAGTTGAAACAGAAAAAAAATGGAAATAATATTACTCTTTATTGACAAATACCATAATTACCAAATGAAAAAGACAATAGCCTATGAAGAAATGAGAAAGATTTACAAAAATGAATGAGCAGCAACTATCACATCACTGCTCACACTTTTACCCCGGAAATATCAAGTCTACCAAAAATGATTACCGGAAAAAGTTTAGTTTAAAAGAAAAGTTAACTCTTAAACATCACAAAATTATGAATTTAATTTCAAAAAAACAGATAATAATTGTAATATCGGCAATTATGCTGTTTCCGTTATTCTCTAGTCCGACATATGCGAATAATATTATTTATGAAAAATATCAGGATAAAAGAATTACATTGAAACACGCAAATGCTCCTATCAAAAGTATTTTTGCATCAATTACCAGTCAGACCAGCCTCAAATTTATATTTGAAGAATCTGTACTGGAAAAAGTTAAAAACATATCTATAGATATTAAAAGCGGTACATTGAACAGCGTTTTAGATGTAATATCCAAACAAACAGGATTGGTATTCAGACAAAACGACAACACCATCGCTGTAAGTATGGGGACAATACAACATCAAACGGCACAAGTTCCCACCCGGCAATCTGATAAAATATCAGGGACAATACTGGATGTCAATAATGAACCTCTCATTGGCGTATCAGTCACAATAAAAGGAACTACCAAAGGAACAATTACAGATGAAGACGGCAAATTTCAATTAGATGTACCAGAGAATGACATTCTTATATTTTCATATATTGGTTATGAAACACAAGAAGTTGCCGTAAAAGGTAAATCCGTGATTAATCTCACATTGAATGAAAACCTGAATGACCTAAATGAAGTTGTAGTTATCGGTTATGGTACACAGCGCAAAGGAGATATTACGAGTTCGGTAGCCAGTGTAAAATCCGAAAACTTTACAAAAGGCGCGGTAAAAGATGTGGGACAACTGATTCAGGGTAAAGTGGCCGGATTAGCCATCTCCAATCCTAATGGTGACCCAACAGGAAGTACACAGATACAATTACGTGGTAACAATTCCATCAAGGGAGCAAATACCGATCCGCTTATTCTGATCGATGGTATACCCGGAAGTCTTAGCACAGTTGCTCCGGAAGATGTTGAGTCCGTTGATGTGTTGAAAGACGGATCTGCTGCCGCTATCTACGGGACACGGGGTACAAACGGGGTAATTTTAATAACAACCAAAAGAGCACAGGGTGCACAGATAAATACAGTGGAATACAATGGTTATATCAGTACATCTAAGATAGCCAACAAACTGGATATGCTTAGTGCGAGCGAATTCCGCGAATTGTATCCTACTGAAGATCATGGCGGAGATACCGATTGGCTTAACGAGATTACACGCACTCCGCTAACCCATGTTCATAACCTTTCCCTTCAGGGTGGAACTGCAAGCACAAACTATATTGCTAATATAAACTATACTTCGCAAGAAGGTATTATGAAAAAATCGGATTCTGAAACTTTTCAGGGACGAATTCAGGTTTCCCACCGCATGTTCGATGATAAATTGCAATTAAGATTCGGAATCTTGGGTAAGAAAAATCAATTTGCATCTACCAATAATGCAGGAAGCTGGAACGGCTATACATACCGTCAGGCAACACTCCACAACCCAACTGATCCGGTAAGGAATGCTGATGGAAGCTGGTATGAGAATGTAAACAAATTTGAATATGAAAATCCTCTTGCAAGGCTGTATGAATGCTACGGAAATGTAAAAAACACAGATATCCGCTTCAATGGAAGCATCATCTACAATCCCATCAAGGATTTGACTTTGAGTGCTGTTATGTCTTATAATCGTCAAAACAGAAACCATGGATATTCTGAAACCAGAAACCATATTTCAGCACTCCGGGATGGTTTGGCAGGTTGGTCTTCGGTAGGAGCCTATACTAAAATGGAGAAATTAGTTGAACTCACGGCTCAATACAACAAAGAAATAAATGCCCATAAATTCAGTATATTGGGAGGATATAGCTACAATGAAACCGATTTTGAAGACATGTATTTTTCCAATTACGGATTTCAGGACGACTATATGGGCGGCTGGCATAATATAGGAGCCGGATCTGCTCTTAAAGAAGGTTTAGCTGAAGGGTCGTCGACAAAAACGACAAGCAATCTCATCGGTTTTTTTGGTCGTGCTACCTATTCTTATATGAATAAATACCTGCTCATGGCAAGCTTGCGTTACGAAGGTGCAAGTCAGTTATGGGGAACAGATAATGAATGGGGAGCTTTTCCTTCCGTATCATTAGGATGGAGAATTACAGAAGAGGCCTTTATGAAAGACCAGCATATATTTGACGATCTAAAACTTCGTATAGGATATGGAGTTACGGGATCTCAGCCTAGTGCCAGATTTTTAGGTATAGCAATGGTTAATTATGGAGGCTACGCATATGTGAACGGTAAATGGGTGAAGACTGTAGTTCCGGCATCAAATGCCAATCCTGACCTGAAATGGGAGGAGAAAAAGGAAACAAATATAGGTATTGATTTTACAGCTCTCAAAGGACGTTTATCGGGAGCTATTGATATTTATAACCGTGAAGTAGATGGCTTATTATTCGAGTATACCGTACCTACTCCTCCCAACTTATACCCAACGACTTGGGCTAATGGAGGAAAACTGCAAAATAGAGGTCTCGAGCTCCTATTATCAGGAATTCCTGTTGTGAATAAGGATTTTGAATGGAATACAACAGTAACCTTCTCAACTAACTCAAACAAGCTGAAAAGCCTGTCAGGAAGTGTATTCAAGACGGAATATGACTATTTCGATACAGGAACTGCCGAATATTCTGGACAAGTGACGGGATCACACCGTGTACAGGTAGGGGAGAAAATAGGGAATTTCTACGGATTCAAAGTGGTAGATGTAGATGATGAAGGTAAATGGATTTATTTGGATAGAGATGGTAATAGAGTACCTTACGATAATTTCACGCATGCTCCGGAAGATAAGCATATGATAGGGAATGGTGTTCCTACATGGTATGGCGGATGGAATAACAGTTTCCGTTATAAAAAATTCGATCTGAATATTACGATGCGTGGCGCTTTTGGGTTCCAGATAATAAATGCCGCTCGTATGAACTACGAAAACACGAAGAACAGTAGAATGGAAAACAGACTAAAATCTGTAACGGATAAAGTTTTCGGCAAAACGCAACTGAGCAAATCCGTTGAACCGGAATTCAATAGCTACTACATAGAAGATGGAGATTACTGGAAAATAGATAATATTACATTAGGCTACACTTTCGACAAAGTAGGTAAATATATCAAGTCGCTTCGCGTCTATGGTTCTGTACTGAACGCCCTGACTATAACAGGATACAAAGGCATCGACCCTGAGTTGGAAATCAACGGATTGACTCCGGGGTATGACAGTAGAGACAGATATCCGACAGTTCGCTCATTCACTCTTGGTGTAGGCGTTAAATTCTAACTAATAAATTGAATATAAAATGAAAACAAAAATATTATCATTCGGACTTTGTACCATTTTTATATTGCTTAATATCACTTCTTGTACCGATCTGAAGAGTGATAGCTATGGAACAATCCCATCCGATCAGTATAAACCTACCACAGAAGAAGAAATAGGTTATTTAGTCAATGCTGCTTACGTGTCGTGGCGTGAAACGATGCTACTTTGGAATGGGGTTGTCCGTTCACAGGAACTTTGTGCCGACCAGGATGTTATACCGGGACGTGATGGTATCGGTTGGGTTGACGGATATATCTATAAAAGATGGCATCAGCATACCTGGACATCAGAAGATGATGGTGTTCTTCAAGGATGGGCACGTACATATAAGGGCATCAATACCTGCAATCGTTTATTATCTCAGATTGATGATGGAGCAATTGCAGTATCAGGAGAAACGAAAGATGCTCTGATTGCCGAACTAAAAGTGTTACGTGCTTCTTATTATTACATTTTGGTGGATTTGTATGGGAATGTTCCTATCGTTACCGACTATAAAGATGTATCACTCCCTCAGCAATCAACACGGTTACAGGTGTATAATTTTATTATAGATGAATTAACTAATAACGTCGATCTCCTTTCAGAAACTCCCAGAGGTGCTCTTTACGGACGTATGAATAAATGGGTTGGTTATACCATATTGGCAAAGATGTACCTGAACGCGGAAGTATGGAGCGGTACAGCCGAATGGCAAAACTGTATCGATGCATGTGATAAGGTGATTGATTATGCAAATGAATCAAAGGAATATGGCTTGGAAAGTGAGCAGAAAAACATCTTTGTAACTAAGAACGAGAACTCTAAAGAAATCATATTCGGTCTCCCTTTTGATGAAGTTTACGTAACTGACTGGAACGCTTTCGACTTCCACCTGTACACACTAGCTCCTGAAAACCAAACTACTTATGGATTCACTGCCAGACCTTGGGGTGGCGTTTGTGCTATTCCTCAGTTTATCGATTCTTATGATTCTGATGATATACGGTTAACTGAAAATTACATTTCAGGTCCGCAATACACATCGCTTACCGGTACACAACCATTGGAGCGTAGTGATGGCGGAGGACAACTTATTTATATAAAATCTGTTCCTTCGATCGACAACTCGGATATGGCCGATGGATTCAGATGGGGAAAATTTGAGTATGCAGAAGGTTCTACCAACCGCTTGAGCAATGATTGGCCGCAGTTCCGGTATGCAGATATTCTGATGATGAAAGCTGAAGCATTGATGAGATCAAATCAGGCCGGAGCAGGTGCACTTGTAACAGAAGTCAGGGAAAGAGCATTCAGGAATACCAATCCGGCAAAAGCTACTGTGACAGATGCAGAACTGAAACTGGGAAGTGTTTATGACTATGGTCGCCGCGATGTATACAGTACCACCAGCGAAGGTGGAAACGATATTCAATATGGTCGTTTCCTCGATGAATTAGGATGGGAATTTGCACAGGAAGGTCGCCGTCGTCAGGACTTGATCCGATTTGGAGTTTTCTCAGCTAAATCATGGTTTTCACATGATGCCACAAAAAATAAGAACCGGGATCTTTACCCAATACCAAATTCCATATTACTAACTAACAGCAACTTAAAACAGAATCCGGGTTATTAAAACAAGATTCATTACCGGTAGTATTAGCATATGCTACCGGTAATAATTCCGAAACAATAACATATTTGACCGATTATTCATCCATTATGACTAATCTCTGGTCGTAAGAGGTCTGAAATAATACCTACTTTAGAATTATTAAATCTATAACCATAAAACAATGAAAAAAAAACTTTTACTTACCGCTTTAGTTTTAGTTAGTTCCTTTTCAGCTTTCTCACAGCAAAAGGATGTATCTATCCGCATTTATCCCGAAAGAGGTAAGCAAATTATCAGTAAGCACATATACGGACACTTTGCCGAACATCTCGGCACTTGTATCTATGGAGGCTTATGGGTTGGAAAAGATTCAAAGATACCCAATACAAAAGGCTACCGTACCGATGTGCTGAATGCTCTGAAAAAACTTCAGATCCCTAACCTGCGTTGGCCGGGCGGATGCTTTGCCGATGAATATCACTGGATGGACGGGATAGGCCCGAAAGAAAACCGTCCGAAGATGGTTAATAACAACTGGGGCGGAGTTGTAGAAGACAACAGTTTTGGAACGCACGAATTTCTCAATCTTTGTGAATTACTTGAATGCGAACCATATATCAGCGGAAATGTAGGAAGCGGCACTGTCGAAGAACTTGCCAAATGGGTAGAATATATGACATCCGACGGTGATAGCCCGATGGCAAACCTGCGCCGTAAGAACGGACGGGATAAAGCATGGAAAGTAAAATATCTGGGAGTTGGTAACGAAAGCTGGGGTTGTGGAGGAGACATGCTCCCCGACTATTATGCAGACTTGTATCGCCGTTATGCCGTTTACTGCCGCAATTTTGACGGAAATAAACTCTTCAAAATAGCCAGTGGAGCCAGTGACTATGATTATAACTGGACAGATGTACTGATGAAAAAAGCCGGAAAGAAAATGCACGGGCTTTCACTTCATTACTATACGGTTACAGGATGGAGCGGCAGCAAAGGTTCGGCAACGGAATTCACTCCGGATGATTATTATTGGACAATGGGAAAATGCCTTGAAATAGAAGAAGTCATTCAAAAGCATATGACCATTATGGATAAATACGACAAAGATAAAAAAGTAGGGCTCATGGTAGACGAATGGGGTACTTGGTGGGACGTGGAACCGGGTACTAATCCGGGATTCCTGTTTCAACAGAATACTATGCGCGATGCGTTTGTTGCCGCCCTCTCATTGAATGTATTCAACAAGTATGGCGACCGCATTCAGATGGCTAATATAGCGCAGGTAGTCAATGTACTTCAATCAATGATATTGACCAAAGACGATAAGATGACCCTGACCCCGACTTACCATGTCTTCGACATGTACCGTGTACATCAGGATGCAACTTATCTGCCGATGGATATTATCTCGGAGACAAAAGAGATAAGAGGCCGTAATGTAGCATTAGTAAATGCTTCTGCCTCACAAAAAGACGGATTGACACATATTACGCTGGCAAATATAGACCTGAATGCAGAACAGAATGTAAATATAGATTTCTCAAACGCGAAGATAAATAGTGTGAAAGGACGGATTCTGACCTCGAAAAACATTGAAGATCACAATACTTTCGAAAATCCTGACTTGGTAAAACCTCAGACCTTCACCGGTGCTAAAATAGAAAATGGCAAGCTAAATATCAAACTGCCGGCCAAATCGATTGTTGTTCTTGAAATAAAATAGTACAACCATGACTTTATCCAGACGAAATTTTATAAAAAAGGCTTGTTTGAGTAGCGCATGTATCTGCGGATTCAATACAATCTCCGGTGTTAACATCACCAACAATGCTGAAACACTCAACGACGATCGGAGTGCTGTTATATTTCAAAAGTGGATATCGGAAATACTTACTAATCTGGATAACAATCTGCCTGAAACAGAGATCCGGAAATTAGTAAAATCTGCGTCTGTAGCCCATTATCAAAATTTAAACATGGATGTATCGTTAACTCCTTATATAGGAAAAATGGATGATTTCATTCAATTTATAGAAAAAGAATGGGGTTGGATATTTAGTTACGAAGACAACGGAAAAGTTATATTGGCCGACGAAAACAAATCAGCCTGTGTATGTCCTCTGATCAATAAGAAAGAGGCTGTCAGATACCCTGCATTATGTTTTTGCTCCGAAGGGTTTGCCGAAATGATGTTTTCCAAAGTGAACGGAAGTCCGGTAAAGGCAACTGTTATTTCTTCCATACAACGGGGAAATGAAAAGTGTGTTTATCGTATTATTCTGAAAGAGTAAAAATCTGAAAATTCAATCATTAATTAATTATGGTTAGTATTAGAAAGAATAGCTTACTATTCATTTTATTCATCATAGCCGGGCAATTATTCGCCCAGACATATCAAGAGACTGACAAGGGAATAAAAACAAATGTACAGTCGATGGATGTAGAAATACAATTCTACAGTCCGGCAATCGTACGCGTAATAAAATCTCCGGAAGGCAGAGTTTTCAAAAAGGAAAGTCTATCGGTAATCAAAACACCGCAAACAACAGCATTAGACATCAATCAGAATGGGAATATAGTATCCCTGAACAGTGAATTGCTGCAAGTTACCGTCAATCTGAATACAGGAAAAGTTGCTTACTCCGACAAAGCCGGAAAAACTCTTTTTACAGAAAAAGATTATGGCACACAATTCTCCAACTTCAATAATGCAGGAAGTAAGACATTCAGTGTGCGTCAGGCCTTTCTTCTCGACAAAGACGAAGCCATTTACGGGTTAGGCCAGCAACAAACGAATAAACTGAACCAGCGCGGAGAAAAAATATTCATGCGTCAGCGCGCCTTATACGCAAGCATTCCTTTTATACAATCGGTGAAAGGATATGGTATATTCTGGGACAACTACTCTCCCACCACATTCAATGATAATCCGCAGGAGATGTCTTTCGACTCGGAAGTAGGCGAATGCTCCGATTATTATTTCATGTACGGTAAAAGCGGGGACGGAGTTATCGCCCAGATGCGTGACCTAACAGGACAGGCCCCGATGTATCCGTTGTGGACATTCGGATTCTGGCAATCAAGAGAAAGATATAAGAGCCAGAAAGAGATGATGGAAGTAGTGGATAAATACAGGCAACTGGGCATTCCTCTCGATGGTATTATACAGGACTGGCAATACTGGGGACCTAATACCAACTGGAACTCTATGAGCTTCGACAATCCGGAATTTCCCGATCCGCAAGGTATGATCGACCATGTACATAAACAAAATGCGCATATCATGATTTCTGTCTGGGCCTCATTCGGCCCTGATACGAAACCATATAAGGTGATGAAAGAAAAAAATATGTTGCTCGACTTTATCACATGGCCGGCTTCCAGTACTGACACATGGCCGCCCGACCCGAATAAGCCTTCGGGTGTAAGGGCTTATGACGCCTATAATCCTGAAGCTCGCGACATTTATTGGGATTACATGAATAAAGGACTTTTTTCGAAGGGGATAGATGCATGGTGGCTCGACTCCACCGAACCCGACCATCTGGATGTCAAAGAATCCGACTTCGATATACCCACCTATCTCGGTACTTTCCGCAGTGTACGCAATGCATTCCCGCTTCAATCGAACAAAGGTGTGTATGAACATCAGAGAGCTACCGCGTCAGATAAACGTGTCTATTTGCTCACCCGATGCGCTTTTGCCGGACAACAACGATATGCAGCTAACACCTGGTCGGGAGATGTAGTCGCAAAATGGGACGTTCTGAAAAGGCAAATACCTACCGGACTCAATTTCTCTCTTAGCGGCATTCCGTACTGGAATACCGATATAGGCGGTTTCTTCCTATGGGAATATGAAGGAGAAGTAAGCAACAAAGCATATCACGAATTATATACACGCTGGTTTCAGTACGGTACATTCACACCTATGCAACGTTCGCACGGTAGTGGTGTATCAAAAGAAATATATTTCTTCGGGAAGAAAGGTGATTGGGCTTATGACTCGGAAGAAAAGTATATCAACCTGCGTTATAGCATGATTCCTTACATGTATTCTACAGCCTGGGATGTAACCAGCAACTCCGGTTCATTCCTGCGTGCCTTATTTATGGATTTCAACGAAGACAAAAAAGTGCACGATATAAGCAATCAGTATATGTTCGGCAAATCGTTCCTTGTTACACCTGTTACCGACCCGATGTATGTTTCCGCAGAAGAAAAAGATAAATGGAAGAATCCGGTGGAAAATTTTAGCAAAATAAAGACTCAGGCAGTCTATTTGCCTCAGGGTACAGACTGGTTCGATTTCTGGACAGGCGAGAAATTAAACGGAGGCCAAACTATCGATAAAGAAGTGCCGATAGATATCATCCCTTTGTATATAAGAGCCGGATCGATTATTCCTTGGGGGCCGAAAGTACAATATGCCACCGAAAAGAAATGGGATAACCTCGAAATAAGGGTTTATACAGGGGCAGACGGAGAGTTCGTTCTGTACGAAGATGAAAACGACAATTATAATTACGAAAAAGGGATTTATTCGACAATCAAACTTAAATGGAATGACCAAAGCAGGACTCTAACCATTGAAAACAAGAACGGAGACTTTCCGGGTATGCTGAAAAATCGCAGATTCCGGATTGTACTCGTCAACCAACTGAAAGGGATTGGCGTTGAAAACTCTCTGAAGATAGATAAAGTAGTTACCTATAAAGGAAAAGAAGTTTCAATAAAACTCTGAAATAGACAAACTTCTCTTCGCCGAAGCATGGCGCAGTAATACACCTGACAAAAAAAGAGGCAGAATGACTGGCAAAGCACTGGGGTTTGAAGATGAAATTTTAAGTCGGCGATAATTAAGGACAAAGCTGTTTATTCCGATCCCCTACCCGATTAATACATATTGATAAATTAATATTATATGAAGAAAAATTTTATTTACCTGTCATTATTGTTCACCGTCTTGCTCACAGCATGCGGAGGTAGTAAATCAACAGACTCCCGGGAAACGACGGAACTTCGCAGTCCGGTTATTCCCGGCTATTTTGCCGACCCTTCTATTGTACAATATGAAGGCAAATTTTATATGTATGCAACGGCTGACCCTTGGGGAGCAGAATTCCTCTCGTGTTGGGTATCGGATGATTTTCAGAACTGGACATTTCATCAGTTAAACTGGCCTACCAAGGCACTGTGTACTTCCCTTACATCGAATAATAACAATGTATGGGCGCCATCGGTCGTAAAAAAAAGAGATACTTTCTACATGTATGTATCGGTAGGCTCGGAAATATGGTGCGGCAAGGCTAAACATCCGCTGGGCCCGTGGGAGAATATGATGGGCGACCAACCGATGTTACCGTTCGACACCACTCGTTTTTACCATGTAATAGATGCCGAAGCCTTTATTGATGATGACGGCAAAGCCTATCTCTACTGGGGTTCGGGCTGGGATTGGATAAACGGGCATTGTTATGCAGCCGAACTGAATGATGATATGCATACGTTCAAAACAGAACCGAAAGAGGTTACTCCCGCTCATTATTTCGAGGGGCCGCTAATGATAAAGCACAGTTCGAAATATTACCTCACCTACTCGGAAGGAAAAACCATTGACGAAACCTATGAAGTAAGGTATGCAGTGGGCGATACGCCGTTAGGCCCTTTCACCGAAGCTGAAAACAGCCCTGTTCTGAAAACAGCGGACAGCCTTAAGGTATATGGCCCCGGACATCATACCATCATGCCATTCGAAGGAAAAAATTATATCGTGTACCATCGTCACAGCCTTCCATTCAATACGGGAACAGCCTTCCGTCAGATATGCATCAACGAACTTGAGTTTGACGGGCAGAACGGACAGATAAAGAATATCACGCCATACAGCGTACAGTCTTTCCCTAAACTTTCGCCAAAGGAAGTTATTTACATCCAACCTGCATCAGTATCCGCAAGTTCGGAGAAAGAGGAATACACTGCTGTAAAGGATTTGACGGATAACGATTTCAGCACCTTGTGGAAAGCCTCGGAGACAGATGAAAACGCATGGATTAAAGCAGATTTCAAATCTGATACTTTCATCAAAACAATGGAAATACGATTCGAATATCCCTGGAAAACCTATTTCATAAAAGTAGAAAGTTCTGTGGACGGAAATGTATGGGAGACCATCGCCGACCATACAGAGAAAGGAATATCAGGTTCACCGGTAAATATTGATATAAATAAAAAAGCTTCATATATCCGGATTGTATTCAATAGTTCCGTAAAAGAGCCCGTTCCGGCTATCTGGGATTTGTTTTTTTATTAATATGATATATCCAAATCAAATATAAACGTACTTTAGAATGAAAAAAGCAAGTATCTACCTCTTAATTATTTTACTCTTTATTCCTGTATTTAAAACAATTGCCAGTGAACCCACATCGGCTTATCTGTTCGCGTACGCTACTGATAAGAATTCCAATCACAACGGCCTGCACTTCGCATGGAGTGTAGACAAGGAAAACTGGTTCCCCATAGGCCCCGAACACAGTTATGTAAAATGTGACTACGGACGCTGGGGCTCTGAGAAAAAAATGTTTTCTCCTTTCCTCTTCCAGTCTCCCGATGGTATGTGGAACTGCGTATGGAGCATGAACGAAAGAGACGGGGCGTTTGCCGCCGTATCATCTCCCGACCTTGTCTACTGGGGGCGGCAATCCTACCCTCTGGTCATGGAAAACGGGAATTGCCTTTCACCTGAAATCACCTACGACAATGCAAGTAAACTTTATACAATCACATGGTTAAGCTCGGATAAGCAAGCCTATGCCGTTACCACGAAAGATTTTAAAGATTACAGTTCTGCAAAAAAAGTTGCAGGCATTCCCAATCTGCGGGAAACTGCAATTATATCAGGAAAAACTGAAACTGGAACATTGCACCAAGTGTCGTGGAAAGTGATTGACGGACTGATAAAAGCGCAGCAATTAGTGGCTTATAAAAGTATATTGAACGCCGAGAATTCAAGCACTGACAAAGAGCGTTTTGCTTCTCTAAAACCTGTGGATGCAACCATCACCCTAGATGCTTCCAAAACTAAAAAAATAAGCGATCTGCTATTGGGAATGTTCTTTGAAGATATAAACTATGCTGCCGATGGAGGTCTTTATGCGGAGCTTATCCAGAACAGGGGTTTCGAATACGCTCTGAGCGATAAGGAAGGACGCGACAAAGACTGGAACAACTACAAAGCATGGAGTGTAACCGGCGATCAGGCTGTATTCACAATCGATTCCGTATCCCCTATCCATCCCAATAACAAGCATTATGCCATGCTTCAGGTCAGCCAGCCAGGTACAGGGCTGATAAACGAAGGATTCGACGGTATCGCTGTAAAAGCCGGAGAGAAATATAACTTCTCGGTATTTGCACGCACACCGGAAGCAAAAAAAGGAAAACTAATTGTAAGACTGACTGATAAGAACGGGAAGATTTATGGAGAAACTACCACAAAAGCCATTTCCGGCGACTGGAAGAAATATGATGCCGTAATAACCGTTAGCCAGACTATAACAGACGCAAAACTGGAGGTCGTTCCACAAATGACGGGCAGAGTGGAACTGGATATGATTTCTCTTTTCCCTCAAAAAACGTTCAGAGGACACAAAAACGGATTGCGGGAAGACCTCGCTCAGGTTATCGCCGATATGAATCCGCGTTTTGTCCGCTTCCCCGGAGGTTGTGTGGCTCATGGCGACGGACTGGGCAATATATACCATTGGAAAAATACGATAGGCCCGCTCGAAGCCCGCAAACCTCAACGGAACCTGTGGGGATACCATCAGACAGCCGGATTGGGGTATTTCGAATACTTCCGGTTCTGCGAAGATTTAGGAGCTGAGCCGGTTCCTGTGGTAGCGGCAGGAGTACCGTGCCAGAATTCGGCGCACCACGGTTGCTCTCTGGGCGGGCAACAAGGCGGAATACCGATGAGCGAAATGGGAAATTATATACAGGATGTACTAGACCTGATAGAATGGGCAAATGGCGATGTAAACACCACATGGGGTAAAAAACGTGCAGAGGCAGGGCATCCCAAACCATTCAACCTGAAATATATCGGAATAGGAAACGAAGACATTATCTCCGATATTTTCGAGGAACGTTTTACCATGATATTCAATGCCGTAAAAGAAAAGTATCCCGAAATAACCGTAATAGGCACAGTCGGGCCTTTCTATGAAGGGACAGACTATGTGGAAGGCTGGGGTATCGCCGATAAATTACATATCCCGATGGTAGATGAGCATTATTACAATCCACCGGGATGGTATATCCACAATCAGGATTTTTACGACAAATACGACCGTTCGAAGTCGAAAGTGTATCTGGGTGAATATGCCGCCCACCTTCCGGGCAGGCCGAATAATGTGGAAACAGCTTTGGCTGAAGCTCTTCATCTGGCCAATGTGGAGCGTAACGGAGATATTGTAACAATGACTTCTTATGCGCCACTGCTGGCAAAAGAAGGACATACCCAATGGAATCCCGACCTGATATATTTCAATAATACCGAAGTGAAACCGACTGTGAGCTATTATGTACAGAAACTGTACGGACAGCATTCGGGAGACGAATACCTGACAAGTAAGATAGAGCTTTCAGACAATCGGGATGCTGTTCAGAAACGTATTGCAAAATCAATCGTCCGCGATAGCAAGACCGGAGATGTGATTGTGAAACTGGTGAATTTGCTGCCTGTAGAAGTAAATGCAAAATTAGACCTGACGGGCATCAGTATAACAAATCCTATGGCTTCAAGAACTTTGCTGACAGGCACACCTGACGATAAATCGGCCAAACCGGTATCAGATAGTTTCAATGTAGGGGATAACTGTAAATTACCCGCTTATTCTTTCACTGTGCTAAGGTTTAAGACGAATTAAAAAGTTTATCTATATAGTAAGCTATTAGCCTCTAGCTGTTAGCTTATAGCTCTTTGAAAAAATAATTAGCAGATTTGTAAATTAGCATATTAGCA
>NZ_DLFW01000044.1 GCF_002482385.1 Dysgonomonas sp. UBA7710
TAATAGCAGTGAGGGACTTTTTTGTATGGATATCATTTCATATATCAATATACAAATAACTAATAAGAAGGATTGGGCCTTCTTAGAGTTGTATGTTTACTTATAAAGAAGAATAGCCGAATTAATTGGAGAGCGTGTCTTCTATTCTTTGTATTACTATTTTCGGATCAATATCCAGACAATCATATACTTTAGGATTAGTGCAAGGTTTATTTCCAAATATGGAACAAGGCTGGCAGCTTAGATCTTTAATTAAAGCATCTTTTCGTCCCAGGTTAGCTGGATAATAGCCATTTTGCGGTGCGGTGGCTCCCCAAATACTGATTACCGGTACATCTAATAATGCTGCTAAATGCAAATTCGCAGAATCCATTGTAAGAGCGATGTCACATTTAGACATCACGGTTGTTTCTTCATCGAAAGAAATACGATCAATAAGTGAGATTACTGAAGGATATTTTTTGATCCAGATATCTACCTGCCTTTTCTCCCTGATTCCTCCACCAAATATTAATACTTGATATTTGTTTTTTTTGCTAAGGTGTGATATTATACTTTCCATCTTATTCAATGGATATATTTTCGTGTTTTCTTTAGAGAAAGGTGATATTGCAATTAATTTTTTCTTAGAGTTAATATTCAGCTTGTTAAATAATTTATCCGAATTTCTATTCTTTATTATCCCCGGATTGAATGCCGGCTGAAGCCCATTGTAGCCTAAACAGGCAAGTGCCTCTTTGTGTAAATCAATCATGGTCAGACCATCATTACATTTATTGGGTATTCTTTCTTCGGAAAAAAATCTGTTTTCATCAGTTAGGGCTATTTGTATATTAAGATTATTCTGAAGAATACTTTTGTGTAATTTCTGCTCAATGATATCATATTGTAGAAAAGCTATTTTGTCAAATGAGCTGGCAAAAGACCTCATTTTTGCCGAAAAAAGACGTTTCTTCATTGAGAAGATCAGACCCCTGAAAACCCCTTTCGATTTCTTGGATATCATAGGTTTAAATACAACATTCGGAGGCATTACCTCCAGAAAGGTATTGAACCGCTCATTTGTAAGTATTGTAAAGGTGTCATCTTTATATTTTGTCGCCAGAGATACAATTAAGGGTAAAACTATTAAAGCGTCGCCTATCCTGTGATATCTGATAATTAAAGTATTTGCCATTATTTGTATGTGTTTTCTAAAATGCATGTAAATATAATAATATTAGGCTGAGCTTTGTCTTGTTCTAGGCGAAACTTGCCCGATATTTGATAATATCTAATGTAAATTATATAGATAAAGATGGTACTATCCAATAATAAAAAAAGATATTTATCTTTGTGTTTCTTTAAATAAAAAGATATGCCAAAGATTTCGATAATAACACCTACTTACAATTCGGAAAATACAATTCATGGAACAATTGATGCCTTACTCAGGCAAACGTTTTCTGATTTTGAATACATAATCATAGATGGAGTCTCCAAAGATAATACAGTGGAGAAAATAAAAAGTTATATACCAGCATTTGAGCAGAAAGGAGTAAGTGTACGAATATTGAGCGAGCCGGATAAAGGTGTTTACGATGCAATGAATAAGGGGATTACTTTAGTGCAGGGAGAGCTTGTAGGGATTACAAATTCTGATGACTGGTATGAAGATAACGCATTGGAAGTAATGTGGGATAGATTTACTGATGGAGAAGTAAATAGGTCTAACTGTATGATATATGGTATTGAACGGGTTTGGAAAGATGATAAGATATTTAATGTGCAACGGCGTGGTGCTGCTTTCATCTCTGAGAGCGTATTACCGCATTCAACTTTCTTCGTATCAAAGGCTGTCTATGATAAATTCGGGGCTTTCGACTTATCTGTAAAAGTATTAGCTGACTATGATTTTATTTGCAGATGCGTGACTCAGGGTGTAGATTTGGAAGAAGTGGATGTTGTAATATCTAATTTCAGATTAGGTGGTATATCCTCTTCATTCTTTGATTTCTACTCCGATTATTATAGGATAAAGCATAAATATGGATTTATTGATAATAAGAAGTATAAAGAATTGAAGTTTGTTCTAAAAGTGAAAAAGCTTATTAATAAGATATCAAAGAGATGGTAATTATAATTTAGTATACACTCAGATATAACAAATGAGGGTATTATATCAATTACAATACCCTCATTTTTATAATATAAGTTGAGACTTACTTCAATTCCTGATCTATCCAGTTGATTCTCTTGGTAAGCCAATCTTTCAAGTAATTGACTTCTCCCTGATAACTTCCTGTTACAATAGGATTTGGCCATACAGCTTCGTTTAATATCGGCCATCGCTTAAAGTTTTTATACTGAGATACTTCCATCCTATCTGCTAATTCGTCGATAAATGGATATAGGTTACTGAGCTTATCGCTTCGCAATTCGATCCAGCGATCTGCAACCATTTTAGCAAATTCCGGATGCTTAAAGAATTCTTGATACCAGGCAGCTTTAATTCGTGCATACCAACCGGTTGTAATTTCACAGTCTTCATAATTTACATTCCCGAAAGCGATATCGTAGTCCCATACAGGGCCAAAGTATAATTTATCATTATCCCTGTCTTTGTAGACAAAAGTACTTAGACGAAGATTTCCATCAACATTCTTTGATAATTCACTTAATAACAGATAATCAATGAAGGATTTCATATCCAGGTATTTGGGTAATTCTGATATAGTATTGATGTCATTTTTTCCATAAATGATATTTTCTATTTTCTGAATATAATCACGGATATACTCTTTTTGATTGTCTGGGATATCTTCAGGCCTGTTTACACAAAACACCATCTTAGCCTCTTCGGTTTCGAACCATACAGGTTCTCCCTTCCGTTCGTCTATCTCCAGAAGGTATCCGCCTGAGATATTTGTGTCCGATGGCCCCATTTCAGCTATATTTACTCTGTCCTTGTCTATTCTTATATGTTCTCCGATCATATAATTACCGATGAAGTCACCGTTGAGAACGACATCTACATATTCCATACGTGGAGTATAGGCAAATCCCATACGCCGGCTAATTTCAAAAGCGAGTTCATTTCTCATTAAGGTTTTGTCTGAATAATTCGCTAGCAAAACCCAATGTTTGTTTTTAGGCATACCAAGTATTTCACTGGATTTGTCTAATTTTAGACGATATGGTTTCTTGTCCATCCCCCATGTGCTGTTTCCACGACCTCTTATCTCAGTTTTTACTTCGAGCAGTGTTTCTATAGTTTCACCTTTTTCGTCCCTGGATTGAAGCGTAATAGTGGCATTTATATAATCCTCTTTTGATGTAATCGGGTTTCCATTCTCGGTATTAATCGTCAAGAGAGGATAATGGTATCCTTCCGGATCAGGGATTACCGGAGGCGCAGCCTCTTGAGTAATTTTTACTGTCTCAGATCTCTCTGCGGTTTTTATTGATAATGATATCAGGCGTACAGTCTCATCTGTATTTTCAGATGCATTTACTGTAATGTTCATGTTTCCTTTCCCACTTAAAGGGCTGATGGTTATCCAGTCATTTTCTTCTGCAATTATTTTCCATTCGGTATTGGATTTTATTGAAAAAGTTTGTGCTCCTCCTTGTCTGCTGAAGGGCAATTCATTTTTAGACAGACTCAAATACTTAATATCTTCTTTTTCATCGTTTTTGTCGGAACAACTAATTATTGAAAGCAAAAATAAGGAGATCGTAAAGTATAAAATTTTGTTTTTCATGAAGCTGGATATATAAGGTGCATTTATCTTTTACAAAGAAAGTAAGAAAATCGAATAATCAAATATATCCTCATATTTAATTGATATTTTATCCTATATTTTGAATAATAAAAGGGTGTCTTATTTACTTGTTTTTCCCGATAAAAATTCGTATATTTGTTAGATTTTTGAACGCAAAACAACAGGTGGGTATCCATCTAAAAAAATAGCAAGATATAGATATGACAGAGAAACAAAAAATGGCAGGCGAGTCTTACTCGGCGCAGAATATTCAGGTGCTTGAGGGTCTGGAGGCTGTAAGAAAAAGACCTGCGATGTACATCGGGGATATCAGCGAAAAAGGTTTGCATCATCTGGTGTACGAAGTTGTTGACAACTCTATTGACGAAGCCTTAGCCGGTTATTGTGACGATATTAAAGTTACTATTCACGAGGATAATTCTATTTCAGTAAAGGATAATGGGCGAGGTATCCCTGTGGATATCATGGAAAAAGAGAAGAAGTCGGCTCTGGAAGTTGTGCTAACCGTATTGCATGCCGGAGGTAAATTTGATAAAGGAACATACAAAGTTTCGGGTGGCCTTCATGGTGTGGGGGTGTCATGTGTGAATGCTCTTTCTACACACCTGCGTGCCGAAATTCATAAGCAGGGTAATATATATGTGCAGGAGTATTCTTGTGGCAAACCATTAACTGCTGTTGAAAGAATCGGTGAGACAAAGGATAATGGTACAACCATCACTTTCAAACCGGACGATACGATATTCACAGTTACCGAATATAAATATGATACATTAGCGTCACGTCTTCGCGAACTCGCTTTCCTGAATGCGGGAGTTCGTCTTTCGTTGACAGATTTGCGCCAGAAGAAAGAAGACGGGACTTTCCGCACCGATGTATTCTATTCCGAAAGAGGACTGGAGGAATTTGTACGCTATATCGACGCTTCAAAAGAGGCCCTTATCGATGATGTTATACACATTGTGACAGAGAAGCAAGGCGTTCCTGTAGAAGTAGCGATGACTTATAATACTTCCTACAATGAAAATGTCTATTCCTATGTGAATAATATCCATACTATCGAAGGCGGTACTCACCTTACAGGTTTCCGTCGTGCATTGTCGCGTACTCTGAAGAAGTATGCCGATGATATGAAGATGCTGGAAAAAGTCAAAATAGAAATCAGTGGAGACGACTTCCGTGAAGGTCTTACAGCTGTAGTTTCTATCAAAGTAGCAGAGCCGCAATTTGAAGGACAGACCAAAACAAAACTCGGAAACAATGAAGTTATCGGAGCTGTAGATCAGGCTGTAGGTGAAGCTTTAGGGCATTTCCTTGAAGAACATCCGAAAGAAGCTAAGATTATAGTTGAAAAAGTTATACTTGCCGCTACGGCTCGTGCTGCTGCACGTAAAGCCCGTGAAATGGTACAACGTAAATCTCCGCTTACAGGTGGAGGTCTTCCCGGTAAACTGGCTGACTGTTCCAGTAAAGATGCTTCCAGTTGCGAGATATTCCTTGTCGAAGGGGACTCTGCGGGGGGAACTGCAAAGCAGGGTCGTGACCGTGCATTTCAGGCCATTCTGCCTCTACGGGGTAAGATATTGAACGTTGAGAAAGCGATGCCTCATAAAGTTCTGGAGAGTGACGAGATCAAGAATATATATACAGCGCTTGGTGTTTCTATTGGTACCGAAGAAGATTCGAAGGAATTGAATCTGGAAAAGCTGCGTTACCATAAAGTGGTGATAATGACCGATGCGGATGTGGACGGTAGCCATATTGCTACATTGATCCTTACATTCTTCTTCCGTCATATGAAAACTTTACTGGAGAAAGGGTATGTGTATATCGCTACTCCGCCGCTTTACTTATGTAAGAAAGGAAAAGTGGAAGAATACTGCTGGGATGACAGGCAGCGCCGTACCTTTATCGATAAATATGGCGATGGTGATGAAAACTCGATCCATACACAGCGTTACAAAGGTCTTGGAGAGATGAATGCTATCCAGCTTTGGGATACGACAATGAATCCGGACCATCGCACTTTACGTCAGGTGACAATTGAGAATGCTGCCGAAGCCGATCATATTTTCTCCATGCTGATGGGGGAAGATGTTGCCCCTCGCCGTGAGTTTATAGAAGAAAATGCCACTTATGCCAAGATTGATGCCTAAGGGATTTTGACGATAAGAATGAGCCGCAGAAATGCGGCTTTTTTTGTAATAGCCTTTATCAGATAATATTAAAATGACTTTAAGGATATCATATCATTTCTTATCTTTGCATCTGTATATTTTAACTGTAAATAAAATGACCTTTAAGAATATTATCGCTGTGTGCCTTATGCTGTCGCTGATAGCCTGTGCATGTAATAATAAGACTTCTACATCAAAACCAGTGGAAGCATACCAGAAAGTTTCGCCCGATTTCAATGCTGATAGTGCATATCAGTTTGTAGATAAGCAAGTCGCTTTCGGCCCTCGTGTACCTAATACCCCTCAGCATGTTGCCTGCGGCGATTATCTTGTAGGCGAACTGAAGCGTTTCGGGGCGGATGTGCAGGAGCAAAAGATGGTGCTGACTGCATATGATGGAACAAAGCTGAATTCCCGTAATATAATAGGCTCCTACGGACTGGATAAAAAGACCAGGGTATTGCTCTTTGCTCATTGGGATACACGTCCTTATTCAGATCACGACCCTAATCCGGACAATTACCACAAACCGGTATTAGGAGCCAACGATGCCGCCAGTGGAGTAGGAGTGTTGCTTGAAATAGCCCGTATAATCCAGTCTCAATCTCCGGAAGTAGGAGTGGATATCATTTTCTTCGATGCGGAAGATTATGGGATACCTGATTTTGCAGAGAAATCTGTTATCGAAGGGAATACATGGTGCTTAGGCTCTCAATACTGGTCTAAAAATCCACATGTGCCTAACTATAAGGCTAAGTATGGTATCTTACTCGATATGGTAGGAGCTGACGAGGCTACTTTCTACAAAGAAGAATATTCGCGCATTTATGCAAAGAACATTGTAGAGAAAGTGTGGAGTACTGCTAGCCAAATGAACTACGGACCATTTTTCAAAGGAGAGGAAATCGGTATGATTACTGATGACCATGTACCTGTGAATGAGGTACGCCGAATTCCAAGTGTAGATATTATCGATTACAGACCAAATACAGAACATGGGTTCTTCCATTCGTGGCATACCCAGAAAGACGATATGAGCAATATCAGCAAAAAAACACTCGGGGTTGTCGGACAGACAGTTCTGGAGGTTATCTATAAGGAGAAATAAGAATGACTACAATAAACGAGATACAAGACGAAATAATAGAAGAGTTTTCCATGTTCGACGATTGGATGGATCGTTATGCGCTGCTCATAGAACTGGGTAACTCCCTTGATAAGCTGGATGATAAATCGAAAACCGAAGACAATCTTATAGTAGGCTGCCAGAGCCGTGTATGGCTGCAAGCCGATTATGTCGATGGCAGGGTTGTATTCAAGGCAGAGAGCGATGCTGTTATCGTGAAAGGGATAATTGCTTTGCTAATTAAGGTTTTATCAAACAGGACTCCCGATGAGATCATCAATGCAGACCTTTACTTTATAGAAAAGATCGGTTTGAAAGAAAATCTGAGCCCCACCCGTTCCAATGGATTGGTTTCAATGATAAAACAAATCCGTTTCTATGCCATGGCGTACAAGGCAAAAGAAATGGGATAATGTTTCCTGTCAAAATGCCCGGTATACCACGGTCCGGCCTTTTGTCTCTATTGTAAACTCATTGCCTGTACACTCATTCAGCGTTGCCTGCCACCAATTTGTAAATATGTGATTATTTACCGCATATGCAAGATTGTGTGTGGTAAGAGGTATTTTGTCAATAGAGAAAAGTGATACCTGTTGCTTTTTTTTGCTTTCAAATACAGAGTCAGAGTCAATAGCGACAAATATCCCGTAATCTGTAATCATTTCCACATCGGCATCTTTCATATATTCACATAGCAGGCTGATATTTGCTATTGTATGGTCATCCCTTTTGCCTGTGGCTCCCAAAATAGTTATATTTCGCTTCCCCTGTTTTATACAGAATTGTACCGCTTTTGTCAGATCGTTTGTTTCCTGTTCGGCAATGCGGTGTATGATATCTGCAAATTTTGATAAGCTATCCTCCGATAGCGAATCGCAGTCGCCAACAATAGCATCCGGTATTAAATTAGTCTTTTCCAGATTATTAATAGCGCCGTCGCAGCAAACAAGATATTTGCTATTATTCAATATTGCCAAAGCAATAGGATGTGTAGGGAATTCTCCATTCGCTAATATTACTGTTTCCGTTTCCCTGTATGGATAGGGTAAGTTGTATCTTTTCATTCTTAGTGTTCTATAGCCTATAGAACAGCAAAGTTAGCGATTAGTTCGGTTTTTTAATCCATCTGTTTCCTCATTTTGTTCGAATGAGCCGACAGGTGTAGCCGTATTGGAATTACCGGACAGGTCAAACTCTTTCACTTCTTCTTGCCCTGTGCTGTCGAAGTTAAACATCTTGTATTGCTGTCCGTTTTTATCGACTCTTACACCCCATGTCTCGCTTTCAGGAGTGTGCCAGAATGTGCATTTCCATATATTGCCATCGGTTTTGTTGTAAACGCCCTCAAATTCGAGATATTCTAATACATCGTTATATCCGAAAGCATTCCGCCCACTTTCGTGGTCTATGATTGAACAGTCGCCACGGGCATCACATTCAATCCATTTACCGACTTTTACCTGCAAAGGCAATAATACCCCCTTTTGCTTTAGATTTCCATTGGGATAAAATTCTTTATAAATGGTATGGATGGCAGGGTATGCAGGCCTTTCGAATATTTCGATATTGGAATTGCGCCTGTAAGCTTTTGCCTGTACCTGTGTCCCGTCAGGTTTAGTTTCCGTATAATCCAATATAGAGCCTTTAAATTTGGAACTGTACTGACTGATACTTAGTTTTTCGCTACTAATTGCCACCTTAATATTCGGGTAAATTTCGGTGTAAGTGGATTGAGCCGTTGTTGTGATGAAAGCCATTAATACGAGAATTGCGAAAATAGCCGGCTTTAATACAGTTGTTTTCATAATTCAATATGTTTGTGTTTGTAGTTTTGTTAATATGTCAAATATACGAAAAAATGATTTTAACGATTAAAAGCGAGAGTAAATAGATATTTATTATTTACATATTTTAACTATGTATAGTTAAAAAGTAACAAAAGTAACACATTTTACAGTGAACAGTTAGCAGTCATCAGTTAACAACTTGTATCTCGTGTCTTGTATACTCGTAACGTCCCCAAAAGGTAACAAAGGTAACAGATATATCAGTTAACAGTAAACAGTCATCAGTGAACAATATTCTCTCGCAAAGACGCAAAAAGGTAACAAAGGTTACACCTTTTACAATTAACAACTTGTATCTCGTATCTTGTCTACTCGTACCTCTTTACTTATTACTTAAAACTATTACTTACTAAAAAGTAACAAAAGTAACAGCTTTTTTCATTTTTACAGATGTCTCTTTTTCCAGAATTTCAAAGATCTCGTATTCGTTTTATTATATAGATAAAGTTCTTGTGAGAATAGACATATTAATTTTCAAACATTTAGGAAAGAAATTTCAGAAGAAAATAAGGGTTAATATGACTGGTATATAATTTATGAACCGTATCTCTCCACTATTCAATAAAAATAGCGACCTTTGCAAGCGAAAAAATATAGATTAATAATTACATGATAGAAATACATAAAGTACCATCTCCATGTTTTGTCATGGAAGAAGAATTGCTCAGGAAGAACCTTTTGCTTATCAAATCGGTAAAAGAACGGGCGGGAGTAAATATAATACTGGCATTCAAAGCATTTGCCATGTGGAAATCTTTTCCCATCATCCGCGAATATGTTCCTTATTCAACGGCCAGTTCGGTATTTGAAGCACAATTGGCATATGAGGAAATGGGTAGCCTTGCCCATACATTCTCTCCGGCTTATACTCCGGATAACTTTCCTCTATTCATGCGATATAGTAGCCACATTACGTTCAATTCTTTATCTCAGTACGAACGTTTCTATCCGGAAACACTGAAGCATAGAAAGAAAGTTTCGTGTGGTATCCGCATCAACCCCGAATATTCGGTAGTAGAAACGGATCTGTATAATCCCGCAACTCCGGGTTCCCGTCTGGGTGTTCCCGCCAGCCATTTTGGAGATGAGTTGCCCGAAGGGGTGGAGGGCTTGCATTTTCATACGTTGTGTGAATCGTCTTCCTACGATTTGGAAAAAACGCTGGAACAGGTAGAGAAGAAATTCGGACACTTTCTCCCAAAAATAAAATGGCTCAATATGGGCGGAGGTCATCTGATGACCCGTGAAGACTACAATGTGGAACACCTTATAAATTTGTTACTGTCTTTTAAAGCAAAATATCCGAACCTTGAAATTACGATGGAGCCCGGAAGCGCTTTTGCATGGCAGACAGGAATATTAGTCTCCACAGTGGTGGATATTGTTGATAATGGCGGAATTAAAACAGCCATACTCGATGTGTCTTTTGCTTGTCATATGCCCGACTGTCTCGAAATGCCATATAAACCTTATATCAGGGGGGCGTATCATGAGCCGGTGGAGGGACTGCCTACTTACCGAATGGGGGGGAGCAGCTGTCTTAGCGGTGACTTTGTAGGGGAGTGGTCATTTGACGAACCGCTTTTGGTTGGCGACAGGATTATTTTTGAGGATATGATACATTATACCATTGTGAAAACAACTATGTTTAACGGTATCTCGCATCCTGCTATCGCGCTTTGGAACAAATATAACCAACTGGAAATCTATCGTGAGTTCGATTATGAGGATTATAAGAATAGAATGAGTTGATTTGGTAAAATGTTAAAAATGAGGTTGTAGGCAATAAGACTTTTATACAGGCGTTTCATTAATATAACTCTAAAAAAACGGAAATCGCCTATGAAGAAAATCTTTACACCTGAGCAATGTCAACATTTTGAAAAAAATGAAGAGAAGGTTGTCGCACCTTCTGAGAAAACACTGGACTTTCTTAAACAATTTGCACGGGTGCATTATGTAGACAAATCCTTACCGGATACTATAAATGGACTTTGTGTTAATTGAAAAACAGATAAATGAAATAAAGTACAGGCTATTAACAGCTTGTGCTTTTTTGTTGAAAAAGTATGATGTTAGGCTGAATCTCAAATTCGGCCTTTTCTATACCGTCCCGTCCCTTTTTTTACTATATTTACACTCATAATTCTAATTTATAATTTGTAGACATGTCTCACAAAATAGCACCCTCTCTTCTTTCCGCTAATTTCCTGAATCTTCAGGCAGATGTGGAGATGATAAACAATAGTGAAGCCGATTGGTTTCATTGCGATGTAATGGATGGTAGTTTTGTCCCTAATATCTCGTTCGGTTTCCCGGTAATAAAGCAAATCAGTACGATTGCAAAGAAGCCGCTGGATGTTCACCTGATGATTGTCAATCCCGATAAATACATATCGCAGGTAAAGGATGCCGGGGCATATATGATGAATGTGCATTACGAGGCTTGTACCCATCTGCATCGCACGGTTGCAGCTATACATGAAGCAGGAATGAAAGCGGGAGTGACATTGAATCCGCACACGCCTGTTTCTCTGCTCGAGGATATATTGCAGGATGTGGATATGGTACTCCTTATGACTGTGAATCCGGGATTCGGCGGACAAAAATTTATTGAGCATTCCCTCACTAAAGTTTCCCGTTTGAAAGAAATGATATTAAAAAGGAATTTGCAGACTTTGATCGAGGTCGATGGTGGGGTAAACTTGCAGACAGGAAAGCAACTTGTCGATGCCGGAGCCGATGTGCTCGTGGCAGGTAACGCGGTATTCGCAGATGCCAATCCTGCGGAAATGATACATAAACTGAAAAGTATTAAATAATAACTAAATAGGTCTGAGGCCTTCTTTCGACTGGCGGGAATGAAGAATCCGTTTTCCAGAATACCATTCCTGTTTTTTCTTATTCCGCTAATAGCTGGGATTTTATTACAGTATTATTTAAAGATAGAATATTCAGGCATAGCTTTCTCCTTGACAGGGCTGATGGCTATGCTTTTTTCATACCTTATACCGGAAGACAGGCAATTTCGCTGGCGTTGGCTGTTTGGTGCGGGAGTTTGCTTATTTCTGATAAGCGTTGGTATCGTATCCACAACCTTACGTCAGCAAAAATCAGGATTCGAATATCCGGATAAAGTACAGGTATATACAGGTATTGTTGCCGATACGCCGCAGGAGAAAGGAAAAACGACAGCGTACAGGGTGTACCTGCCCGGCGAAGATAAACTGATAGTTTGTTATTTTCAAAGAGATACATTGAATAACAGCAGGCTGCAGCCCGGAGATGCCTTTTCTTTTCAGGGAAAAATACAACCATTTCAGAACATTGGAGATTTCGATTACAGGTACTATATGTACAATCAGGGCTTTGTTGGCTCTGCTTATATCTCTCGGCATTTGTGGCAAACAACAGGAGAAGTGTCTTTATCTCTGAAATATACGGCATTGCGCTGCCGTCAGCATATCATGGACTTTTATAAGTCGTTAGGATTTAATGATACCGAATATGGTATTTTGTCGGCTTTGACCCTTGGTTATCAGGATGGCCTGACAGATGATGTAAAGCAGGGATTCAGGACTACGGGTACGGTACATGTGCTTTCCGTCAGTGGACTGCATGTCGGCATTATCTACCTGATGATAAATTTTCTACTCGGGTTTATTCGCAAAGGTACAAGATATTATTGGCTGAAACCCTTATTGATAATTGTTCTGCTATGGGTATATGCTTTTATTACCGGTTTGCCGCTTTCGGTGATAAGGGCAAGTGCGATGCTCACGGTATTCTGTGCTTCGGAGATTTTCGGACGGAAAAGCTTTTCCCTGCATGCTTTATATATAGCCGGGTTCTTTATCCTGTTGATAAATCCTTTCTCATTATTTGACATAGGTTTCCAGTTGAGCTTTATGTCTGTTCTCTCCATATTATATTTATTACCTAAAGTTTCAGGGTTATTGAAGGTGGAGAATAAATATTTGCGAAATATATGGCAGATGTTCGTATTGTCTGTTGTGGCGCAGCTGGCGACATTCCCTCTTTGTTTATATTACTTTGGCACATTTCCTACTTATTTTTTTGTTACTAATTTACTGATTATACCGTTGGTAACATCGATAACCTATGCCGTGGGAGGTATTGGTCTGGCTAAATTGCTGAGTCTGATAATGCCGGATTTAAGCGCTGCTTTTTACTGCTTGCCTGTAAAAATATTACAGGGTTTAGTCGGGTTGATGACAAGTATTATCAGTTTCTTTGAGAATTTACCATTCGCTTTGGTCAACGATGCGAAAATATCATTTCCGGATATGATTTTAATATATACGTTGATAATAGGTGTTCTTGTGTTTTTTATTTACAAAAAGCCTAAAGGATTGATTCTCGGATTGCTCTCCATACTCTTGTTTTTTATAGTTCGGATATACCATAATGTTAGTATATAGGTACTTCATTTTCAAGGGATATACAATCCAAATTATCTAAAGAATGTCAAAAACAGAACTTTCTTTATAACGATATGGTTCAAAAAGGTGTGTTTAGTTTGTTTTTTTAGTATTTTTGTGCCTGCATAACGCAGGGTTAGAGGAAAAAGTATAAGTGAATGATTTCAAAGATAATAGCAAGTCAGAAAATAACAGAGGTAGAAGAGTTACTCAATAAATATGATAAAATAGTGATTGTGACGCATGTGTCACCCGATGGTGATGCTATTGGATCATCTTTGGGATTATATCATTATCTGAACGATTTAGGTAACAATGTAAATGTAATTGTCCCTAATTCTTTCCCTGATTTTCTGAAATGGATACCTGGTGCAAAGGATATTCTCGAATATGAGAGATATCCTGAATTTGCCCAAAAACTGATTGCTGAGGCCGAATTGATATTCTGTCTCGATTTTAATGTGCCGAAACGGTCTTATCATTTAGGGCCTTTCATTGAAGCGGCAAAAGGGAAGAAGGTATTGATAGACCATCATCCCGAACCTGCTGATTTTTGTGATGTGATGATTTCATATCCCGAAATATCATCGACCAGTGAACTTATTTTCCGCCTTATTTGTCGGATGGGTGATTTTGAGGTGATGAGCCATGAAAGCGCTACTGCGATCTATACTGGAATGATGACTGATACGGGGGCATTTACCTATAATTCCAATAGTGCCGAGATCTATTATATTATCGGCGAATTATTGAAAAAAGGGATAAATAAAGATCAGATATATTCGAACGTTTATCATAACTATTCGGAAGACCGTTACCGGATGCTGGGTTTTACCCTTTCTGAAAAGATGAAGATATATCCTGAATACAACACCGCATTGATATGGCTCACAAACGAAGAACAGAAAAGATATAAAGTAAGGAAAGGTGATACGGAGGGTTTCGCCAATCTGCCTTTAAATATTAAAGGAATTATTTTCTCTGTTTTTATCCGTGAGGACAATGAAATGATAAAAATTTCGTTTCGTTCTCAGAAGGACTTTCCCAGCAATAAGTTTGCGGCTCAATGTTACAATGGCGGAGGACACCTTAATGCTTCAGGAGGAGAGTTTTACGGGACAATGGATGAGGCAATAGCCATATTTGAAAAAGCATTGCCGGAATATGCTGATTTACTAAATAAGAAATAAGTAATTACTAAATACGAATAAGAATACATGAGAAAGATTATTGGCGCAATATTTACTTTTATGAGCTTAGCGATTCTTTTTTCTGCTTGTGGCGGAGAAACATATGCTGATAAACTGAAAAAAGAAAAGAAAGGTATCGAACGCTTTATAAATGATAATAAGATTACGACGAGAGGAACATATCCTGCCGATCATAAATTTGCTGATAACGAGTATTATCTGGATGGGAGCACCGGCGTTTATTTCCGGGTTATCGATCCGGGTAATGACGATAAGCCGGTAAAAGGAAAAACAGATGTGTATCTCAGGTATGAGAATATCCTTAATTTGCTGAATGAAAATGATACTATAGCAGTAAATAATTTTCAGGGCACATATATGACTTTCCGTTATGGGAATTCGTCCACTTATATGGGGAGTAGTACATCCACTACTTATCAGCTCCAGATGTATTATTTCTTGTCTCAGGCATGTGTATTGCCGTTGGAGCAGGGCTTAGGGAATGGGGCTGAAGTTAGTCTGATTGTCCCGTTTGCAAATGGTTCTACTTATCAGCAGGCAAATTACATCCCTCTGTTTTATGGTCGTTTGATATACCAGTTTACATTGGATGAAACTAAAGAATAAATAAGAAAATGGCCTTAATTAAATCTATATCAGGAATACGTGGGACTATCGGCGGAAGAGTCGGGGATGGTCTCAATCCGCTAGATACGGTGAAATTCGTATCAGCATACGCATCTTTTATAAGGGAGAATGTAAAAAATGGCTCTAATGCTATTGTGATTGGTCGCGATGCCCGTATTTCGGGTAAGATGATGGAACAGATAGTTGTAGGTACGCTTATGGGGATGGGATTTGATGTGATAAATATCGGTTTGGCGACAACTCCTACTACCGAACTGGCCGTAGCTATGGAACATGCCTGCGGCGGAATCATCCTTACAGCAAGCCATAATCCAAAGCAATGGAATGCACTGAAACTACTCAACGAAAATGGAGAGTTTCTCAATGCAAAGGAAGGTGAAGAGGTTCTTCGCATAGCCGAAAGCGAAGATTTCCATTATGCGCATATCGACCATATTGGCGGTATAAAAGAAAAAGATTATACGGATAAACATATACAGGCTGTTCTTGATCTTGCTTTGGTCGATGTGCAAGCCATTCAAGCAGCAGATTTTGAAGTTTCCGTCGACTGTGTCAACTCTGTTGGTGGAATCGTTATTCCCAAGCTGTTAAAGGCATTGGGTGTAAATAAAATTAATGAATTGTACTGTACTCCTAATGGTGAATTTCCGCACAATCCGGAACCACTTCCAGAGCACTTGAAAGATATATCGATAATGATGAAAACCACATCGTCTGATGTCGGTTTTGTTGTCGATCCCGATGTTGACCGTCTGGCAATTATTTGCGAGAATGGTGAAATGTTCGGTGAAGAATATACGCTGGTTGCAGTAGCCGACTATGTATTGAAGCATACTCCGGGTAATACCGTATCCAATCTTAGTTCGAGCAGGGCATTGCGTGATGTGACCCGTAAATACGGTTGTGAATATAACCCTGCTGCTGTAGGTGAAGTAAACGTGACTACCAAGATGAAAGCTACCGATGCCGTAATAGGCGGAGAAGGAAATGGAGGGGTTATCTATCCGGCAAGCCATTACGGACGCGATTCGCTGGTGGGTATTGCTTTATTCCTTTCGCATCTGGCACACGAAAAAAAGAAAGTAAGTGAGATACGGGCATCTTATCCGCAGTACTATATAGCAAAACAGAAGGTAGAACTAACGCCCGGACTTGACGTGGACGGTATCCTAAAAGCCGTTAAAGAAAAATTCAGCGAATATGATGTAACAGATATAGATGGTGTAAAAATAGATTTTCCCGATAAATGGGTACACCTTCGCAAGTCGAATACCGAGCCTATTATCCGTGTATATTCCGAAGCGCATACGATGAAAGAGGCCGAAGAAATAGGCGGCGAGATAATGAATGTAATCAGGCAGTTGGCAAAATAAATAAGGCTGATGCATAAAAAATATAGGATAACAATCTTTTTCTTTATAGATTTGTTATCCTTTTTTTATGTAAAGTCGCAGATTGATTTATTAGTTTTGTATATGCAGTAACAATAGCTGGTTACGATTAAATAATGTTGCATAAAATACTATCTTTTGCTTATTCAGTAAATATAATATGGCTAAAATAGAAACATTTAAAGGTTTTACTCCGGAGACGTTCAGGTTCTTTAACGACCTGAAAGAGAATAATTATAAAGAATGGTTCAACGAACATAAGCATATCTACGAGAAGGAGGTCTTGAACCCATTAAAAGCATTGGTTACCACATTATCGCCTGTTATGCATAATATAGACCCGTCATTCGAACTGCGGCCGCATCGCTGCCTGTCGAGAATATACCGGGATGTCCGCTTTTCGAAAAACAAAGATCCGTATAAAGATTTTATGTGGATGGCATTCCAGATTCCGGTGACAAATGATGTCTGGAAAGATTATCCAGGCTACTATCTGGAAATATCAGGAGAGGGATATACTCTCGGATTAGGTCTTTTCCAACCGAAGAAGAAAGTAATGGATGCATTCAGGGAAGAAATAACCTATGATGCAGAAGAATTCCGGCGAGTGACACAAAAGTCAGTATTAGACAGGGGGTATGTTATAAATGGAGAGGAGTATAAACGTCCTATACCTAATGATTTACCTGAATATTTTCAGCCATGGATACATCGCAAAGGCATATGGGTGAGCAAGCACAGACCGGTAGGGGAAGAGTTGTTCTCAGCCGGTTTTGCTAACCTGATGAAAGACGACTTTGTAGCTATGGAATGGCTCTATAACTTTATGAAGGAAGTAACGGTGGACTAATCCGTAAATGTCTTTAACTTACAACTCATAACTCTTAATTCATAATTAAAAATACATTTCAATGAAAAAAATCAGAGCAGCAATTGTCGGATACGGAAATATCGGGCAATATGTATTGGATGCGATACTATCATCACCGGATTTCGAAGTGGCGGGTATTGTACGCCGTGACCCCAACAATGTTCCGGACGAACTGAAAAAATATCCTGTAGTAAAGACAGTAAAAGAACTGAAAGACGTAGAGGTGGCAATTCTTTGTACACCTACACGCAGTGTCGAAGAATATGCAAAAGAGTGTCTTGCTGCCGGAATCAATACCGTAGACAGCTATGATATACACGGAGGGATTGTCGCTTTACGCAGGTCGCTGGATGCAGTAGCCAAGGCTAACAACGCAGTGTCTGTCATTTCTGCGGGATGGGACCCGGGTACGGATTCTATGGTTCGCTCCATGTTTGAATTTATGGCGCCTAAAGGTATCACATATACTAATTTCGGTCCGGGTATGAGTATGGGGCATACGGTTGCCGTAAAAGCCATAAAAGGAGTGAAAGCAGCATTATCCATGACTATTCCTGTGGGTACGGGAATTCATCGCCGTATGGTCTATATCGAAGTGGAAGACGGACATAATTTTGCTGATGTAGCGGCAGCGATCAAAGCTGACGACTATTTCGCACATGACGAAACGCATGTAATGCAGGTAGAATGTGTAGATAACCTCAAAGATATGGGACATGGTGTAAACATGGTGCGTAAAGGTGTTTCAGGAGATACGCAGAATCAGCTTCTGGACTTCAACATGAAGATAAATAATCCTGCTCTTACTGCTCAGGTACTTGTGGCGTCGGCACGTGCTACTTTGAAACAAAAGCCGGGTGCTTATACAATGATCGAGGTACCGGTGATAGATTATATATATGGCGACAAAGAAGCCTTGATAAAGAAATTGGTGTAAAAAATTAATGAAGAATTAAGAATAGGGTATTGCATGTTACAACACTCTCTATTCTTCGTTCTTCATTCTTCATTCAAAAACATGATTTGTTTCCCCAACGCGAAAATAAACTTAGGGCTGAATATTGTTTCCAAACGGACAGATGGATATCATAATTTGGAAACCATTTTTTACCCCATTGGCATAAAAGATGCTCTGGAGATAATAATCCGTGAAGATCAGTTTTGCGACACCTTCGTCGAAGCTGGAATAAAAGTGGACTCTACTACTGAAGATAATCTGGTAATGAAGGCCTTGAGGCTGATGCGCACTAAATATAAGTTTCCTCCGGTTGAGGTACATCTTTTAAAAAAGATTCCTTTCGGAGCAGGACTTGGAGGAGGGTCGGCGGACGCATCTTTCATGTTGAAACTTATAAACAGCACTTTTGGTCTGAATATTTCCAACGAGGAACTGGCAGCATTAGCTGTACAACTGGGAGCCGACTGTCCTTTTTTTATTTACAACCGGCCCGTATTTGCTAGTGGGATAGGAGAGGTATTTGATGAAATAGATTTATCCCTCAAAGGATATTTTCTGGTATTGATTAAGCCGGATATCCATGTGCCTACTAAAGATGCTTTTGCCGAAATAAAACCGAAACAGCCTCATATATCATTGAAAGAAATCATAAAACAGCCTGTTTCCGGCTGGAAAGGGTTGATGGAGAATGATTTTGAAAAAAGTGTATTTGTCAAATATCCTGTAATTGGAGGTTTGAAAGAGGATTTATATAAGAAAGGGGCATTGTATGCATCCATGACAGGTTCGGGCTCTTCTGTTTTTGGAATTTTTAAGGAAGAGCAATCTGATATTCAAAACTCTTATCAGGACTGCATTGTATGGCAGGGACCCGCATAATAGGGCTATATATGTAATTTCATTTCTGAAAATAAAATCGTACCTTTGATAGTTATTATCTATTCAAAAAGAATAGAGGCCTGACTGTATTTAATGAAATATTGTTTAGCTCTTACTGATTGAATATTTTATACATAAAATATTAACAAAAAGGTCTGCGACCTTAGTTTTCTCCGATGAAAAAATATATAATATATTCCCTTTCCGTCCTCATTTTGTGCTTTCTGGCATTTTTTTTACTTTCCAATAATAGCGGGGACGATGTACAATCCAAAGTACCCTATGTGCTGTCGATGACTAAGTCGGTAGAGGTTCCCCATAAGGTAGAATTTGCCGGCGAAGAGCTCATTTTGGACAGATATGATTTACATGAGCGTTACGATCGTGAGATAAACGGGTTTACTTATCTACATTCTACAACTTTACTCCTGATAAAGAAAGCCAACCGTTATTTCCCTATTATAGAACCTATACTGAAAGAAAATAATGTTCCCGAAGATTTTAAATATCTCGCAGTAATAGAGAGTAGCCTCGATCATCGTGCGGTATCATCCGCCGGAGCGGCCGGGTTGTGGCAGTTTATGCCTAAGACTGCACCTAGCTACGGATTAGAAGTATCATCGGAGGTAGATGAACGGTATTCGATAGAAAAATCGACAGAGGCTGCTTGCCGTTATCTGAAAGAGGCTTATGCCAAGTATGGAAGTTGGGCGAGCGTCGCTTTATCCTACAATGCAGGACAAGGGCGGATAAGTACCGAACTGGATAAGCAACAGGCCGAAGATAGCCTTGATCTTTGGCTGGTAAACGAAACTACCCGGTATTATTACCGTATGCTGGCTATTAAGCAAATATTCGAAGACCCGGCTAAATACGGGTTTGTCCTTACAGAAAACGATTTATACAAACCTATTGAGTTTACAAAAGTAGAGGTGGCACAGTCTATCCCCGATTTGGCAAGCTTTGCCAAAGAGAAA
Source organism: Dysgonomonas sp. UBA7710 (assembly GCF_002482385.1). Lineage (GTDB taxonomy): Bacteria > Bacteroidota > Bacteroidia > Bacteroidales > Dysgonomonadaceae > Dysgonomonas. The sequence goes on from NZ_DLFW01000044.1 coordinate 20,271, forward strand.
GGACTTACCTATGCTCAGTTGAAAGATTTCAATTCATGGCTCAGAGATAGAAAACTAACTATTACTACCAAAAGCCGTAGTTCATATACAATTCTTTTACCTACGCAGGAATCGCTCTATTATAAAAAGGGAGAGAAAATAAAAGTACACGACAAAGCCTGGATTTACAAGGATAGATAAGTGTTTAGAAAGGAACGTTTTAAGTAGCGAAGGCAGAATCAAAGTTTACTTTGCATTATGCCGGGCCACGCAAAACGACTAATGTAATTGAACATTTTTATTTAATGGAAACAAATACACAGGAAGCAAAAGAAACGATAAGCGTGTATGGAGCACGCGTTCACAATCTCAAAAATATAGACGTAGAAATACCCCGCGATTCGCTTGTAGTTATCACGGGTCTTAGTGGTAGCGGAAAGTCGTCATTGGCGTTCGATACTATCTTTGCAGAAGGACAACGTCGTTATATTGAAACATTTTCGGCATATGCACGTAATTTTCTGGGTGGTATGGAGCGTCCTGATGTGGATAAGATAACGGGGCTTAGTCCGGTTATCTCTATCGAACAAAAAACGACTAACCGTAATCCCCGTTCTACGGTAGGCACAACCACCGAGATATATGACTTCCTCCGTTTGCTGTATGCACGTGCAGGAGATGCTTATTCCTACCTTACCGGGGAGAAAATGGTGAAATATACCGAAGAGCAGATTCTGGAACTCATTATGGAGCGCTATATCGGGAAAAAGATATATTTGCTGGCTCCCGTAGTCCGGAACCGTAAAGGGCATTATAAAGAGCTGTTCGAGCAGATCAGTAAGAAAGGCTATCTTACAGTACGTGTAGACGGTGTGATACGGGAAATACTCCCGGGTATGCGTGTCGACAGGTACAAAATGCACAGTATAGAAGTGCTGATAGATAAGTTGCAGGTATCCAATAAATTTGCGGATAATCTGAAGGCCAGTTTGCGCACGGCGATGAAGCAGGGAGACGGGCTTATAATGATTCAGGATGTAGAAACCGGGGACGTACGCCATTTCAGTCGTCAGCTGATGTGTCCTACAACCGGATTGTCGTATAGTGAACCCGCACCTCATACATTTTCATTCAACTCGCCGCATGGAGCATGTCCCCGTTGTAAAGGGCTGGGAATAGTCAATCAGGTAGATATGGGGAAGATAGTACCCAAGCCGCAACTGAGTATTTATGCGGGTGGTATAGCCCCGCTTGGAAAATATAAAAATTCATTGTTTTTCTGGCAAATAGAAGCCATTTGTGAGAAACATGGAGTTTCTATCAAGACACCGATAAAGGATATACCACAAGAGGCGATGGATGATATCATGTTTGGTACTGACGAACGTTTACAGATTAAAAACGAATCGTTGGGAACATCGAATTATGTAGTAGCGTTCGAAGGTGTTACGAAGTATATTGAGATGCAGCAGGATAGCGACTCATCGGCATCGGCACAGAAATGGGCGGAGCAATTTATTAAAACGGATGTCTGCCCTGATTGTAACGGCCAGCGCCTGAATAAAGAAGCGCTTCATTACAAGATAAATGAAAAGAATATAGCCGAACTTGCAGAAATGGATATCCAACGGTTATATGAATGGATACAGGATATGGATGTGCATATCTCGGAGCGTCAGCAAGTAATAGCGCAGGAGATCAAGAAGGAAATTGTATCCCGTCTTTCGTTTCTGCTCGATGTGGGACTGAATTATCTTTCACTGAACAGGGCTTCGGTAACGCTGTCCGGTGGCGAAAGTCAGCGAATAAGGCTTGCCACGCAGATAGGTTCCCAGTTGGTAAATGTTCTTTACATATTGGATGAACCCAGTATCGGCCTGCATCAGCGGGATAATAACAGGCTCATAGATTCATTGAAGAAATTGCGTGATTCGGGCAACTCGGTGATAGTCGTAGAACACGATAAAGATATTATGCTCGATGCCGATTATGTGGTCGATCTTGGCCCCTATGCAGGGCGTCGCGGAGGTAAGGTCGTTTTTGCCGGAACCCCAAAAGAGATGCTAAGTGCAAGTACTATGACTGCTGATTACCTGAATGGTAAACTCAAAATAGAGATCCCGAAGAAAAGGCGAAAAGGTAACGGTAAGAAAATAACAATAAAAGGTGCGACAGGACATAATCTGAAAGATGTGTCAGTCACATTCCCGCTCAATACATTCATTTGTGTGACGGGAGTATCGGGTAGCGGTAAATCGAGCCTTATAAACGGAACGTTGCAACCGATATTGAGCCAGCACCTATACAAGTCATTAACCGACCCGTTGCCATATAAAACATTAGACGGAATTGACAATGTAGATAAAGTTATCAGCGTTGACCAGTCGCCTATCGGACGTACTCCGCGTTCCAATCCGGCAACCTATACAGGTGTATTTTCGGATATCCGTAACCTTTTTGTAGGTCTTCCCGAATCGAAGATCAGGGGGTATAAACCCGGACGCTTTTCTTTTAATGTGAAAGGCGGTCGGTGTGAAGTCTGCGGAGGAAACGGTTATAAGACTATCGGTATGAATTTCCTTCCGGACGTTTATGTGCAATGCGAAGAATGCCACGGGAAACGTTACAACAGGGAGACGTTGGAAGTCCGGTTTAAAGGTAAATCCATTGCAGATGTATTAGATATGACAATCAATATGGCTGTCGAGTTTTTTGAGAATGTACCTGTTATATTACATAAAGTGAAAGTGTTACAGGAGGTCGGTCTGGGCTATCTGAGACTCGGTCAGCCTTCCACGACTCTGTCCGGCGGGGAGTCGCAGCGCATCAAACTTGCATCCGAACTGGCAAGAATAGATACGGGAAATACTATATATATACTGGATGAGCCCACTACAGGGCTTCATTTCGAAGATATAAGAGTATTGCTCGGTGTGCTGAATAAGCTGGTAGACAGAGGGAATACAATCATCGTAATCGAACATAACCAGGATATTATAAAGAGTGCCGATTATATTATAGATATGGGTCCTGATGGGGGAATCGGAGGGGGAACTGTTGTCGCTGTCGGAAAACCGGAAGAGGTAATTAAAGAGAGAAATAGCTTTACGGCTGAATATCTAAGAGATGAGTTAAGTTAATTTGTTTGAAAAGATAATTTTTCAAAAAAATAGATATTATCTATTGCCAATGTGTAAAATTTACTATCTTTGTCGGGTGATAATAGAGAAACGGCAACTATAATATCTGAAGGTAGAAATGTAAAGAAAAATGAGGGTTTCCTCAGATTAATTGATAGATTCACTTACTACTTTGAACCGGAGAATATTACATTCTAATCTATAGTTTCCAAAATCTGTTTTTATTAGAAAGCATTAAAACAATAAGAATTGATGACATGTTGCTTATGGGTACACGTTGTCTTTATCTTAAGAAGATATAATCGAACACAGAGTTGGTTCCTGAAATTACGAATGAACCAAATATCAGGCTGCAATCAGCTCTATTGTGTAGTTTTGTAAAGTTTGTGTTAAGGTTGGGAAGTCTGCGAAGGTGATTTCGCGGACTTTCTGTTTTTATATGATTAACTAACTTTTAATTATTATTGAGTTGTTGAAAATACTTATAATATATAATTTCATAACTTACAACTTATTTTTACCTTTGTCCCCGAATTTAAAGGAAAAGGAATAAATTACTATGAGTCAGCTATCTTTATTGGAAAAACTTGATACTTTGGTTATGCGCTTCGAAGAAATAGGTAAGCTTATAACCGATCCCTCGGTTATTGCTGATATGAAGCGATATGTCAAGCTGAATAAAGAATACCGTGATTTGGAGAAAATAAGTATAGCCCGTAACGAGTATAAACAACTGTTGACTACAATAGAAGAAGCAAAGGATATTCTGGATTCGGAAAATGATGCCGAATTGCGGGAAATGGCTAAAGATGAACTCGAAACAGCCAATATACGTCTGCCGGAGCTGGAAGAGGAAATAAAATTACTGTTAGTCCCGGCAGATCCCGAGGATAGTAAAAATGCTATTGTAGAAATACGTGGAGGTACAGGCGGAGATGAAGCAGCTATTTTTGCCGGAGATCTTTACCGGATGTATATTAAATACTGTGAACTCAAAGGATGGAGAACGGAGATAACCAGCTTGACAGAAGGAACTTCGGGAGGGTATAAAGAAGTGATATTTACCGTTGCAGGCGAAGGTGTTTACGGGATATTGAAATACGAATCGGGTGTACATCGTGTACAACGTGTGCCCGCTACTGAGACACAAGGGCGAGTGCATACCTCGGCTGCTACAGTTGCCGTATTACCAGAGGCAGAGGAAGTAGATGTAGAAATAAATCCGGCCGATATAGAGATGCAGACAGCCAGATCGAGTGGAGCAGGAGGTCAGAATGTAAATAAAGTGGAAACGAAAGTACAATTGACTCATAAGCCTTCGGGTTTGGTCGTTGTCTGCCAGCAGGCTCGTTCCCAGCTGGCAAACAGGGAGTTGGCAATGCAGATGTTGAGGACAAAATTGTATGATATAGAATTGTCTAAATATCAGGCCGAAATAGCCTCAAAACGTAAGACGATGGTATCTACGGGTGACCGTTCAGCCAAAATCAGAACTTATAATTATCCGCAGGGAAGAGTTACGGATCACCGTATCAACCTTACGCTGTATAACTTGTCGGGTGTGATGGATGGCGAAATACAACCGATAATAGACCAGTTGATTATAGCAGAGAATACTGAAAGATTAAAAGAGAGTGAACTATGACAAAGCAAGAATTATTTGAAAATATTAAAAAGAAAAAATCCTTCTTGTGTGTAGGATTGGATACTGACATAAAAAAGATACCATCTCATCTTTTAGAAGAGGAAGATCCTATATATGCTTTTAACAAGGCGATTATAGACGCCACAGCTAAATATTGTGTGGCCTATAAACCCAATACTGCTTTTTATGAAAGCTACGGGGTGAAGGGTATTATTGCTTTGGAGAAAACAATAGAATATATACGGATCAAGTATCCGGATCAGTTTATCATACTAGATGCCAAGCGGGGTGATATAGGTAATACTTCTGAAATGTATGCCGTATCGGCATTTGAACACTTGAAAGCTGGTGCCGTAACGGTAGCTCCTTATATGGGAGAAGATAGTGTGAAGCCATTTGTAAAGTATCCGAAGAAATGGGTTATTCTTTTGGCGCTTACCTCCAATAAGGGTTCGGCAGACTTTCAGTTAACCGAAGATAAAGCAGGAGAACGTTTGTTTGAGAAAGTATTGAGGAAATCTCAGGAGTGGGCTACCGATGAACAACTTATGTATGTGGTAGGGGCTACACAAGGTGAAATGTTTGCCGATATCCGGAAGATTGTGCCTTATCATTTTCTTTTAGTACCCGGAGTAGGGGCACAAGGAGGTAGTTTGGCCGAAGTGGTGAAATATGGGATGAATTCGCAATGCGGACTGTTGGTTAATTCATCACGTGCGATTATCTATGCTGATAATACACGTGAGTTTGCTTTTGCCGCGACAGCAGAAGCAAAGAAAGTACAGGTAGAGATGGCCGGGTATCTGGAAAAGATTATTTGAGAACGTATATCTGAAGATATGAAGCCTCGTAAAATTCATTTTACGAGGCTTATTTTATTTTAGTGTATATTTTTCTGTAAATTGTAAGATGATATATTGTATGAAAAAATTATGAAAACTGAACTTTTTGTTGTAAACTTGCGTTATCCTAAATATAAACTTTTAAAACAAAACAAAATGGGAAAATTTGAAATCAAGAAGAGAAAAAGTGGAGAATACCAGTTTGATCTTAAAGCTAGTAACGGACAAGTAATACTTACAAGCGAAGGCTATACAACTAAGGAAAATTGTAAAAACGGAATTGAATCTGTAAAGAAAAACAGTCAGGTAGATGCCCGCTTTGATAAGCTGGAAGCAAAGAACGGGAAACCGTACTTCAACCTGAAGGCAACTAACGGACAAATTATCGGTACAAGTGAAATGTATGAAAGTGTAGCCAGCCGTGACAATGGTATTGCTTCTGTAAAGAAAAACGCTCCCGAAGCTGAAGTCGTAGACCTGACAGTTGAAAAATAAAGAATAATATTTATTATATGTAGATGAAGGCCTGTTTTACAGGCTTTCGTTTTTTTCTATTAAAATAGAAGAATGAAAAGCGGGAATAGATAAGAATCTATCTCCCGCTTTTCTCGTCGTGTTTTTATAGTATAATGTAATCTCTGATATTTTTATTCGTCTTCACTGTAAGCAAATTCTCCATGTTGGGAAATATCAAGTCCCACAGCTTCTTCTTCTTTGGATACCCTAAGTCCGATTGTTTTGTTAACGATGAAGAACAGGATGAATGTAAGTACTGCACTGTAAACGACTGATGCTCCGGTAGCCACTACTTGTATCCAGAGTTGGTTCCAGTCACCGTATAAAGCACCCTGTACACCTTCTGCTCCGGTAATTGCCTGTGTGGCAAATACACCTGTAAGGATTGATCCTACGATACCGCCTACTCCATGTACACCAAATGCATCCAGAGAGTCGTCGTATTTCAGTTTTGGTTTCATATAAGCAACCATGAAGAAACATACCAGTGCAGAGATGCCTCCTATGGCGAATGCTCCTAATACATCAACTGTTCCTGCTGCTGGAGTTATTGCCACCAGTCCGGCTACTGCCCCGGTACAGAAGCCTACGATAGTAGGTTTTTTATACAAGAACCATTCCAGTGACATCCATACTACTGCTGCCACACAGGTAGCCAGATGTGTTACAAGGAAAGCATTCGCTGCAAGTCCGTCAGCTGCAAGCCCGCTGCCAGCATTGAAACCGAACCAGCCCAACCATAGTAATGCTGTACCGATGAACACGAATGGTATATTATGAGGGGTAAATGGATGACCTATTGTTCTGTACCCTTTACGACGTCCCAGCATAACAGCCATTACCAAGGCTGAGATACCGGCATTGATATGTACGACAGTACCTCCGGCAAAATCAATGGCACCCATCTCCTGAAGCCATCCGCCTCCCCATACCCAGTGTGCCATAGGGTTGTAGACTATGATAGACCAAAGTATGATGAACACGACATAACCCGAAAATTTGATTCTTTCGGCAAATGCACCAATGATAAGCGCAGGGGTAATAACTGCAAACATACACTGGAACAATGCAAACAGTATTTCGGGGATGTTTCCGGCTGTGAGGGTGTCGAGGGTGAGACTGCACAGAAATACTTTATCCCATCCTCCGATTATTGCCCCTAAGGCGTTATCAGACTCCATAAAACTTGTACCGAATACCCAACTGTATCCGAAAGCTATCCATAATATACTGATAACGCCTGTTATAAAGAGACATTGCATTATGACACTCAATACGTTCTTCTGACGTACCAGTCCTCCGTAGAACAGAGCCAGACCCGGTACTGTCATCATCAGTACCAGTACGGTGGCGACTATCATCCATGCCGTATTTCCTGAATCCAGTGTTGCAGGGGCTTCTTCTGTTACTTTTTCTACAATGGTAGTTGCTGCCACCTGTAAAGAATCTGTACTTGTGGCCAGGGAATCTTGTGCTATTACGGCTGTGGGGAGAGTCAGCGAAGCGAACAGCAATATAGTTATATATTTAAATAATCTTCGTTTCATATTTTCTTGTTTTTACCTTAATTAAATTTTATAACCAAATCTTTATTTATCTTCATCTTTATCGTACAACGACTCGTCGCCGTGGTCACCTGTGCGTATGCGTATCGATTGCTCGATACTGGAAACGAAAATTCGTCCGTCACCGCTTTCTCCCGTATATGCCGCTTTTAGTATGGCGTCTATTGACTTTTCTACATTGATATTTCTTACTACGAATGAAATATATATACGGTCTATAGCATTCACGTCATATGCTATTCCCCTGAATATTAATCCTTGACGGGCACTACCCTGTCCTTTTACATCCCACCACGACAAGAAGTCTATATCTGCTTCGTGCAATGCAGCGCGGACTTCATTAAATTTTGATTTGCGGATAATCGCTTCGATTTTTTTCATTTTAAATAATAATTATAGAGTGATTTTTACTTACTTGATGGATATTCCGAATACAAAGTGTATGTCTTCCATTGCCGGATTAGCTATTATATTGGCAAATACGGGTAGAGAGAATGAATCTGTTATTTTTATACTTTTGGATGCATTCAACATAACGGAGGTAACTTTAAATCCTTTGGAAGTGCCGAGAGTCGTATTTTCCCAAGGGGTGAATCCTGTGGATATGCCCATGTCTACACCTTTGACTGAAAAAGGGTATGCTAGTTCCACATAGGTGGAGTAACTGTTATCCCCATTTTCTTTTTTATTTCCTCTTCCCAGAAAGAAAGTATTCCATGTCACGCTCAGAGGAAAGGATTCGGGTAGCGTGTAGCCTACTGTCGCTTCCAGCATATGCCCTCCGTTTCCTTCTGCCGGATAACTGAAATAGCGGTAAGCTCCTTCGCCATCCCACCAATAGTCCGTTACGGCAAGTTTTAGTCCGCTGGTTTCATAGGCTGCTGTGAAATCGACTTCTTTTGTGCCTTCATTGCTGGTAAAATCAGTTGAACCCCATGCACTTAAAGAGAAACCTCCAACGCTTGCACTCAGGCTGGGTTGTATGCTGGCTCCGGCTGTCTTCACTCCACGCCATACATATGAACTTACAATGTCTGCTCCTAAATCAACATCGATCTTTGATTGGGCATCGATCTGGGCCGTCGATAATAAGCCTGATAAAACGATAACTAAGTAAACTTTTTTCTTTAAAGTTGAAATTTTCATAATCAAAAATATTTAAAGATGTTAAAAATGTCTTTTTATTCTCTTTTTGATTAGAAAAATGGTATTGGAGTATTCTTTTTGATGTTTATATCGGCAAAAGTATGTCAAAATATTTTAATGAGCAAATTTGAAGCATGTAAATTTGAAAAAAAGTTTTAATGACTGTTTTTGGTGTGTTATATTGTTTGTGTAATGGCGCTATTTATGCTTATTAGATACTGTTTGTCTCTATAATTAATCAAAATGATTATTGTATATTTTTGAGAACTCTTTATCTATATAGCGAAATAATTGTGTCGACTTATTCCGGATTCTTTGAAAAAGTGAAAGAAGTGATTGAAACAGGTACAGAGAGTAACGCATTCGAAAAAGAGGAAAACTGTTACCTTTGTTACCTTTTAACAAGTAGTAAGTTTTAAGTAATAAGCTGAAAAAATTGTATTTCTGTTTCCGGCTAACTGCTGACTGTTAATTGCATTGAATTACTTATATAAAAGAAAGATACAAAGTTGTTTGGCCATATCGGGCAGTTGCTTAGTCCACTGTTTTACAGGCAATGTTTTGATATATTCGTCTTTGCAGGTAATATTCATTGCTATACAAAGCTTCGTTGAAGGTGTGCAATGCTTGATTATGTCTTCTACCAGCTTTTGATTCCGGTATGGTGTCTCTATGAATATCTGGGTCTGGTGATCGTATTGTATAAAGTGTTCGAGTTGTTTTAGCTTCTTGATACGTTCCGCACCATCGACAGGCAAATACCCCTGAAAGGCGAAACTTTGGCCGTTGAAACCCGATGCCATCAGCGACAAGAGGATGGACGACGGGCCAACTAACGGCACCACTTTATAGCCCTTTCGCTGAGCAATAGCAACTATATCGTTCCCCGGGTCAGCTACTGCAGGGCAACCGGCTTCGGATATAATGCCGATATGAAAGCCATTGGTTATTGGTTGCAGGTAATTATCTATATGTTCGGGTTTGGTATGTTTGTTCAATTCATAGAAGGTGAGTTCGTCTATATTGATATTGCTATCCACCTTTTTCAAGAAACGGCGTGCCGAACGGATATTCTCAACAATGAAATATTTTATTTGCAATATTATTTCCTTGTTGTGTAGTGGCAATACCTGTTCTATGTCGGTTTCTCCTAATGTAACGGGGATAAGGTATAATGATGTTTGCATGCTTCTTATTGTTTTAGTTTATAGAGATAATACCTGTCACCTGTGGTAGTATATTCCGGCAGGATGATGACGAAACTTCTCTTATATTTGTTTATTTATCATTTGTTTGTATGATTTAGTCTTTTCGCTTGTATAGGAAATAAGTAGACTTTCCATTCTCTTCAAAGGTGCTTAAAAGCGTGTAATTTCTGTGAAGGACAGGCAAAGATATATAGTAATCGTAGCTGAAAGAAGCCTCTGATAATATGATGAATTGTACTTTTTTCTCTTCTATATATCTTGTCTGTTCGTCCCTCATTTCGGGGTAAATATTGTAAGGCAGATTGGGAGAGATAAAATATTTTACAGTCGGCATTATATTAGCTTTGGTAAAGATACCTGTTGTGGCATCAAGCCCCATGCACATGAGAGTAGGGTTCTTTTCTTTCGCTATTATGTTGTAGAACTTATAGAAAACACCATTGTCTTCTTCCTGTTGTCTGAAAATGACTTCTTTTGGTTTGCCGAAAAAGTCTTTGGTCATGATTCCGCAAGCAAGGGCTACGAGAGTAAAAAATAGGTAGAAATACCATCGGGCAGGTATCTTAATATACTTGCGCAGTATATCGAGGATAGCGATTAAGCCCGTTATACAGAAAATGTAATAGGGTATGGAATAGTAGAAAACATAATTGGCGGGCATGAATATAACTGTGTACAATGACGCAAATGACAGTGTCAGTCCCATCTTACCCCATATATTTCCTATATACCTGACAGGGAAGTATAGCGCACCGATGAGTATGATTATAAATTCGTAGTTGTCATATTTCAGGCGTTGGTAGAAGCGTACAATCAGGTTCTCCATGATGCGGGCGAAATCGCCGAGCTGCGCATATGTCCTGTTCAGTGTAATGTAAGTATCCCAGGCATGGGAGAGCGCTCCGTTTATCAGGAAATAGATAACGATAGGCAAGGTTACAATCAGTACCCCGGCTAGGAATGCAGCTATATTCCGGAGCAGGTTCTTATATTCTTTTTTTAGCAGTATATTGGTAAATACGGCCAGCAGGGGAAAGAACCAGAAGACGACCAGATTGAGCTTTATAAATAGCACAATGGTACACATAATACCATGTACAAGCATATGTGAGGGTTTGTGCAGAGCAGCGTCTTTATTCTTAAAGTATCTGATGAACAGGTAGAGACTGATGACGATAAATAACGTGATAAATTCTTCGGCCGAACCTCCTTCCGATGAATGCGAAAGCATCAGGACAGGGAAAAAGAGCGCGGTAATGAAGGCATATATTTTATCGAGGTATAATTTTCCTATAAGGTAGGCGGTAAATGTCATGCCCACCCATGCAAGGGATTCGATGAAGTACATGCCTATAAAAGAGTCTTCCGAAAAAAGGGAGCCGATACCATAAATGACGAAGATAAGCGGACCCTTGTGATCGAAGATATCAGTATATAGTGTCTGCCCGTGAAACATAGCTTTACCTATATTGAAATAGAGGTTTATATCCGACCAGTCATTGAACGGATACAATGGCGACATCAGCGAGCAGAAAAAGACAAGAAGGAAAGCGTATATGAATAGAACAATAAATATGTTCTTGTCATCAGATATCGTTTTCTTTATCATTATATATAAATTGAAATCAGAGGCAAAAATAGGAAAAATATTACTGACAGTGAATTGTTTTGCACATTCATTCGAGAATGTTACTTTCATGAATTATAAATTGTTCTAACTTTACAGCCTAAAAAAATAAAAATGAATTTGCCCGGTGATTTTATAATACGTACTAAACCGCTCTTGGGAGAAGAATGGAACAACCTTGTCGCAGCATTAAGCAGTGATTCACCAACAAGTATCCGTTTGAATAAAAAGAAGCGGAAAGAAATATCCGGGACTAAAGTCCCTTGGTGCGAAACAGGTTACTATCTCGACAAACGGCCGCAATTTACGTTCGATCCGTTGTTTCATGCGGGATGTTACTATGTACAGGAAGCGTCTTCCATGTTTGTAGGGCAGGCGTTGAAGCAGTATGTTGAGGGAGATGTAAGAGTTTTGGATTTGTGTGCGGCTCCCGGCGGCAAATCTACTCTGATAGCCGATTTATTGAGTGAGGATAGTTTGCTGGTATCGAACGAGGTAATCCGTTCACGGGCAAATATCTTGTCTGAAAATATGACTAAATGGGGTAATCCGAATGTTGTCGTAATAAACAACGATCCTGCTCATATTGGCAAACTGAAAGGCTTCTTTGATATTATACTTGTCGATGCTCCCTGTTCGGGTGAGGGTATGTTCCGAAAAGATGAAGGAGCAATATCCGAGTGGTCTGTTGATAATGTAAAATTATGCAAAGAACGCCAGCAACGGATTTTAGCGGATATATGGCCTTCATTAAAACCTGACGGATTATTATTATATAGTACATGTACCTATAACCCGGAAGAGAATGAAGAAAATGTACAGTGGATTCGCGATGAATTAGGAGCAGAAGTATTGCCTGTGGATATACAGGAAGAGTGGGGGATAAGCCCATCTTTTGCAGAGGGTATTCCTGCTTATCGTTTTTTTCCCCATAAGACGAAAGGGGAAGGTTTCTTCTTTGCTTTATTGCGGAAGCAGCGGGAAGAGGGTGTCCGTACCGACTTCAGAAGAAAAAAAAATGAGAAAAAGAATAGAGTGGAATTGCCGGATCAGTATAAAGATTATATTTTGGATAAAGAGCAATTTGTGTTTTATCCGAAGGGGGATTTTTGGTATGCCTCCAGGGAAGAACTGTATAATGATGTCTGTATTTTAAATTCCGGTTTGAATATTGTATCGGAAGGTATCTGTTTGGGAGAGTTTAAAGGAAAGGATTTTATTCCCGCGCAATCATTGGCTTTGAGTAATAATCTGAATATAGAAGCTTTCGAAGTTTACGATGCGGATTGGAAAACTGCGATAAGCTATCTGAGAAAGGAAGCCCTGATACTACAGGATATGCCGAAAGGCTATATTCTTTTGACATATAAGGATATGCCGTTCGGATTTGTAAAGAATATAGGGAATCGAGCTAATAACCTTTATCCGCAGGAATGGCGCATACGTTCTGCAAATATACCCGAAATCGAAGTTAATGTGGCGGATTAGCCCTTTACGAAACCGAAGATCCGCCCGATTTTACAGAATGCGCGGAACCCGTTGTATATCCAACGCTTAGACTTCATTATATCGGTAACAAAGCCGTTTTGTTCGAGGTAATAGAGCCGTTCCAGCTTTCTGACTGCATTTTCGTTGAGGAACTCACGGCAGACTTTCAGTTTTTCAGGATATATGACACTGCCGCCAATCCGGGTGCTGAATCCTTCCATATTGTAGATGACGATAAATGTGTCTACATATTTTACCGGTAGCTGGTCGATTCCTATTCCCTGAAAGAATAGTTTCCAGTCGGCGACTACCCGCAGGCTTTCGTCGTACAGTCCATATTTTTCGAAGTTGCTGCGGTGAATAAAGAATGCCTGATGGCAAAGGAATCCGGAAAACAGTTCGTAGATAGCCATATGCCAGTCACGGTCTTTGTATGAGGTGTCTGCTTCCAGTTTGCCTTTTTGCTCCATATAGAAGCTACCACAGATGAAAGGGTCGTGCGGGTCACCTGTAAAGACTTTTTCCAGAGTATCTTTTTCATATAAGGCATCGCCGGAGTTCAGAAAGTACAGGTATTCGCCTTTGGCCTGCTTTATGCCTTTGTTTTGAGCGTTATATATGCCGCTGTCCTTTTCACTTACCCAGTATGATATCTTATCTTCATATTTGCGGATAAGGTCTATACTGCCGTCAGTGGACTTACCGTCGATGATGATAAACTCATAGTCGGTAAATGTTTGTGAAACAACACTGTCGATAGTCTTTTGCAAACCGGCTTTGTCATTCAGGTTTATGGTTATAATGGACAGTTTCATATTTTATTTACGTTGCGATTCTATAAGGAACGGATTGATAAAGGATAATTTCTGAAACAAAGTGAGAACAGCAGCGGCTTTTCTGAGGCTGTAGCCCTTGGCATAGTATATCTGTATACGGTACATCCTTCTTATGCGATCTTTGACAATCTTTTTATACTTATGACAGGTGTATTTATCAAACTCATGCAATAAATATACCATCCATGCGGTTTGGTTCAAGGGCTTTAATGTGGATGACATTCCCCCCAGATGCTGCCGGTACACTGCCATATATTCAGGCAGGAACTTAATTTTACCTGACAGGGAAACAATGAGTTGCAGGGCATAGTCGCCGTTCTTTACAGTGTAATACCAATCGGGTGTTTTATGTGCGTCTTTGCGAAAAAGGATAGAGGCCGTAAGTAGTCCCCAGTCTTTACTAATAAGATCTTCTGTTGTCAATACATCCCGCTCCATTTCTATATTTTCGTCCAGGACGCCGCACAGTAGTGTATAGGCCTTATGAGAGCACAAGGCGAAACCGGGATTGGCTTCCATAAAGTCTACCTGCTTCTGTAGTTTATATGGATCGGTCCAGTAGTCGTCACCATCGCAAAGAGCAATGTATTTGCCTTGTCCGGAGTTTATATTGTTTATCCAGTTAAGCATCATGCCCTGATTGGTTTCGGGTAACCTAAGGCGGATAATGTCGGGGTATTTCTTCTGATATTCAATGCATATGGCCCGTGTGTTATCTGTGCTGCAATCTTCGCCGATAACCAGTTCGATGGGAAAGGTTGTTTTTTGCATCACTATTCCTTCAATAGCTTCAGCTATAAACTTCTCATGATTGTAGGTAATCATGGAAACGGAGACCAATATATTTTGTTGCTTATCCATTTTATAGGCTTAGAATGAACTTTTTATTTTGATGCTTCCTCCAGCTTTATTTTCATATTTTTATTTCCCGGATAACCGGTGAATCTTCCAGTCAAATTACCTTCTTTATCATAGATTAGGTATGCAGGTATTCCTGACACATTCATATTCTCAGATATATACTCCCATTCTTCATTTGTCAGGTAGTAATGTTCTCCATCTATCCCTTTCACTCTCTCGTCCCATAATTTCTTAGGGGAAGAAGGGTTTGTGATATATACAAATACAATATCTTTTGTATTTAGTTCTCTTTTCAGAGGAATCATTTCTTTCATAGCTCCTATGCAAGGGCCACACCACGTCGCCCAGAAATCAATAAGGATTGCTTTTCCTTTATATTTCCGGATGATGGTCTCTATGATTTTTTCTTTTTCTACAGACGGAGTTTCATTAAGTATAACCTTACCCTTATTCGCTGTCAGTCTTTCAATCTCCTCATTCTTGAGAAGAATAACTTTTGCTATTTCCGCGTTCCCAAAGTATTCATTTATATTTTGGATTTGTTTGTTTGATAGAGGTTTCAGCTGATAAGTCAATTGGCTGATATATGCCTGACTAATTGCCACATCATAAAAGAGACCTCTATTGATACCTGTCAGAGGCACAAATATATTTTTAAAATTGGTAATCCATTCTTCTATAGGAGTTTCTTTAATTTCCGGAGTATTAAAAGGTTCTATTCTGAAAATGGTTTGGAATATCCGGCCGTAAACCTCATTGTACAAATATTGGGGGTTATTTAGGTCAAATTCTTTGAGGAATGTAAAATATGAGAGATCAGGTGCCTTAATCTTTATAGTAGTAGTATCTTCTTTTTCCCGGGTATAGTTGTAGAGTTCCTCTACTACTTGTGAAAATTGAAGGGGGGTAGCTAAGTATAAGAGCTTCATATAATAATTAAGAAACATTTTGCTTTTTTCTGAAAGGATAGTATCGTTTTGAAATATTTCGAGTCTATTTTGCAAATCACGTTTCAGGATAGGCCTTATTTCTTTCGGATCATCTATGTAACGATTCAGACTATCTTTGGTTGCAAAACGATACAGATAGCCAGTTTGGCTTGCTTTTATAAAGAGATCAGAAATATGCTTATTGTTTTCAGTATAAAAATCGGGACCCGAAACAGTTTTAAATTCTCGCCCTTCGCATACTATTTTTGTCTCCTTATTTACCTCCAGATTTAGAGTAAAACCTTCAAAAAAATCCGCATAGATGAATCCTATTGTCGGATTAATCTCCAGAGGTACTTCAGCTAAAAAAGTACCATCATCTTTTACTTCTATATCTATTCTGTCAATTTCTAATGTTATAGGTTTTGGAATTGTAAGTTGGATCTTCGATTTATTTTGCGGATTAAATCTAATTATCTTTCCGGATAACTTTGCGGTACCAACTTCTATTTTAGGATTAGGCAGAATATTGCCTTTGTCTTGTGCCGAACTTTGGAGGGTTATTAACAAGACATAAGCTATCAACGTTAATATAATTATACTTTTGAAATTCATCATTTTTTTACTATATTTAACCATGAGAAAAAAAGACAAAAATACAAGGTCCAAAAAACTGCAATTTACAGTTTTAGTCACTGCTGCATTTGCGGCAGCTTTGATTGTATTGCTAATCCTTATCTGGGTTCTTATTCTGTAATCCTTTTTTAAGAACGAATCACTTCTACAATTCTTCTCATATCCTCCTCATCATACCGATGGTCACAAGGTAAAGGTAAGAGATAATTTACAATTCTGTATTCGGCAGAATCTTTTTCTACCAAGTCCAGTGTCGCTTTCCAGTATGTAGATACAAAAATCTTATTGTCTATCAGCTTTTTTCTCAGGTCCGGATCTTCCGAATAGAACATATAGCTGAGTGGACAGGTATCTTGGGGGAAATTGTCGAACTCATATATATTGTCTTTACCTAAGACAGAATGCAGGTACTTAAAGTTGCTTATCTGCTTTCGTTTCAGATTTTCGTAATCTATATTCGCCAGCAAGGCATTTGCCAGATTAGACATCCTTTTTATCGGCTGATCAATAAGGCTGGCGCAATAGTCCAGATAATCCTGATAGGCCGCGCCTGCATTCGCATATTCGATACGCTTCATCAGGTGCGTCATATGCGGAATGGCCATATCCTGTTCGAATACTTCATCCAGCAATGTATCAGTATAAAGGTACGCACCATCGGGTAGTCCGAAAAACTTGCGTGGAGAGTAAATGGTATCTATACTATCATATGGCTTGGAATAGAAAGCATGGGTATTATCCACAATGAGCTGCTTACCAAACCTCCTGACTAGTTTTTCGATAGTATTGCATTTGATCCCATATATGTCTGAATAAAGGAATACTTCATCCCCCGCCAGTTTCTTATCGAAAATCGGATCTATATTGAAATCAACAGGATAGAATTCAGATTCGAGGCCTAATTTCCTTATCGGCTCCCATATTACCTCCGAATTGAGATATGGAATATATATCTTTCTATACTTTTTTGCTCTCAAAATATATTCAAGGCAATTACGGGCAGTATTCAGCTGTACCGCTCCTTTGTGATAATGCTCGCCTTTGCGGAGCTGAAGTTCGAAGTATCCGCCAATTTCTTTCATTCGATATAGTTATGTCTTGAGCGTTTTCTGTTTATTTTTCAACATAATTAAAGCCTTTCCTGCCCTTACTTCCCGGGTTGCCTGTTGTTTAGCTCCGCCTATCCAATCACAATATCCCCGTTTATATCCATCTGTAAGGCTTTCGAAGAACTCCTTTTCATCATTATTATCATTAAGAAGTTTTATGAGTTCTTCCGGTACAATGATTTCACCTTTACTTCTTTCCATATATCGCTGGATTATATTAATTTATAATTATCTAATATTTTATGTATATTCTCTAAAGAATTGAACATCATTACATCCAATATGGAAAGCCAAGGTACAAATTCATTAGCAAACTGCTTGTATTCAATTGGATTTGAAGAAATGAAATACAGGTTTATATTTTCTTTCTTAAATTCTTCGGGAGAATATAACTCCTGTCCCCCGATTGCATTATAATAATCTGTAGCTTTCAACTCCTTACAAATTGCAATTACTTTATCCTGTCCTTTTAATGAATGGTCAATATCAAGGGTGGATGATATGATTATTTCTGTTTTAATATCAAGATATTTGCATATTTCACGAATTGAATTATCTATATAGTGAAACAGATTGGTATCATCATAATTGACTATTCTTTCAATTAGAGGCATCAGCATATCAAAATAAGGAGCTTTTCTATAAGATTCTCTTGTTTGATTTAATAATTTCTTTTTATCGAAGCCAACTGATAAACATCGATCTTTGATATCCAGATAATCCGAGTCTTTTTCCAACGGAATAGTAATCATCAAATCTTTGCCGTTTTGCAGAATTCTGTTCCTGTTAATCCAGCCTTTCTTAGTATATTGAATATTATCATAAATTACATATTTGTCGACAGCATTCAATAATTGGAAATATCCGATATACGGCAGAAAATATGGCTGCATTATCCCCAGTTTCATTTCTCCCAAGGTTTATTTTTTATCAAATCACAGATTTTTCGTACTTCTTCAAATTCCAGATTGGCATATATAGGAAGGCACACGATTTCTTTCGAAATCTGTCCTGCTACCGGAAGATTTCCTACGCTTGCGGATGGTAACCCTTTATATGTAGGGAAATCGCTGATAAGCGGGTAGAAGTACCGGCGTCCGAAAATATCATATTCCTGTAATTTGAAATAGAGGTCATCACGGCTCATACCATATTCTGCCGTATTGATCCGCACAGGATAATACGGGTAGGTGTGTTGTACACCTTTGGCAACTTCCATATAAGATACTCCGGGAATATCTTTCAACAGACTATCATATAGTTTTGCCAACTCCAGGCGTTTGGCTATATAGCTGTCTACATATTTGAGCTGGAGGGAACCATAAGCGGCTTGCAACTCATTCATCTTTGCATTGATGCCCGGTTCTATGACGGTGGTTTCATTGCGGAATCCAAAGTTCTTGAGTAAGTCGATACGTTGCTTGGTCTTTTCATCCTGGCAAACGATCGCACCGCCTTCAATCGTATTATATACTTTTGTGGCATGGAAACTCAGTATTGAAAGGTCGCCCCAGTTCATCACCGACTGTCCGTCTTTCTTTACAGAAAAAGCATGGGCTGCATCATAGATTACACGCAGGCCGTATATATCGGCAATACGTTGTATTTCCTCTACATTACAAGGATTGCCATATACATGCACAGGCATGATCGCTGTTGTTTGCGGTGTTATGGCAGCTTCTATCTTTGCGGGGTCTATATTGTAATATTTATCGTCGATGTCTACAAATACAGGTTTGATATTATTCCACCAAAGGGAATGGGTGGTTGCTACAAAGCTGAACGGCGTGGTTATTACTTCTCCCGTTATACGCAGAGCCTGTAATGCTGTAATTAGAGCCAGTGTACCATTAGAGAATACCGAGATATATTTCACCCCGAGGTAATCGGCCAGTTCCTGTTCGAACTGTTGATGAAAAGGCCCGTTGTTAGTCAATATCTTATTGTCCCATATCTGCTGCAGATAAGGAATAAATTCTTCTAATGGCGGTAGTGCCGGTTGCGTTACAAATATTTGTTTGCTCATAATCTTTATTTCTTATATCGATTACAGGTACATAAATAAAAGATAATTATCTATTCTGTAATGTCATTATGATTTTTTCTTGCTTCTGAATCCATTCGTTTTGTCTATCATTCTCTTTTTTAAGGTCAATGACATGCAAAGTTAATTCTTCTATTTTTTGGAGGAGTTTTATCTGCATTTCATTTAGATTCAATCCATTCTGTTGCATTTCTCTTTCAGAGGGAATATTTGGTAAATGTTTATTCTCATTAATGAAATTTTCTATTTCAGACAAGGATTTAAGTTGATAGTCTGTATCAAAAACGAAGTCTGCCCCTTTATTTATTTTTATCTCAATCTCATCGGCTATTATTTTACCTCTAACATCTAGTTTCGCTTGAGGATTTGTTGTTCCTATACCAATATTTCCTATATCTGTAGTCGCTAAAGTTGTAGTAAGAGGAAACTGATCAGTTACATTTACTTTCCCTGCTGGATCATATTCCTTAATAACTAGAGGCGTTAATTCGGTCGGACGGCCCTCAAAATTTGTTGTTCGCATACACCATGATTTTATCCATATTGCTGTCCAAAAATGAGCAGTTGTTCCGATAACAAAGTCATATCGATTTTCTATCTCAAAAATACGAAGTTCATAATTACCGACACTTCCATAATGAATCTCTCTGTTAATTTTAAGTCCATCTCGAGTGGATATAATAAATGTTTGTTCTCCCATATAAATACAACCTAGACTTCCTCCCAAAATTTCAATTTTTAATTTTTCATGAGGTTTAGTTTCATTTTTAGGTAAAGAACCTACATGGTAAAATCTTTCTCCTATTGTAGGTTGGGTACCAATAGCGTAGCCTTGTGCAGAAATATCCACAGGAAAGATTATAGCTAAAAAAGTAATAAATAATAATAGATTTTTCATAGTATTTTATATTTGGCGGTAAATCTTTTTGATGAAATAAGGTATTATTTTTTTTATCTTACCCTTTAGCGATTTGTCGCCATAGAGAAGTATTTCCAGTCTCCGTTTATGTTTTGTAAAAGCTTCTGTATATTTATACTTGAAGTATCTGTCGTATTCGTTTATAAATTCTATGATTCGCAGATACTGTGTTTTATCATCCATTTTCGACCATTGTCCGTTGTCGTGTATCCGGTAAGCGGAAGTGACATCTTCAAGATAGAGCAAAGTACCGAATTGCCCCATATACATACCCAGCATCCAATCGGCAATCTCCATATCGAACAGCTTGGGATCGAGATTTTGCACATATTTACCTCTGAAAACGCAACAAGACAGGTTACCTATTTTGTTTTCCAATGCCAGTTGTTCAGTGGTAATAAGTTTGTAATCTTTGTTATCTGTCCAATCGAATATTTCTTCTCTGTTTTGGTCGATAAACAGCCGTAAATGCCTGTTGTAACTCATCGAAGATTTTGCATACGCTTCGAGATGATCTATGTGATTCTGTAAATGATTTGGTTTCAGCCAATAATCATCTCCTTCCATAATAGCGACATAATCCCCCGTACAGGCGGCAAAGGCTTGCTGGTAATTTTTATTATAGCCTACATTATGAGACTTTTGAAGGTATGTGAACTTGAATTGAGTCTTACTTTCGTATTCTTTTATGATATCCACCGTGTTGTCGGAAGAACAATCATCGGCCACAATAATCTCTACATCATGCACAGTCTCCTGCATCAGTATGCTTTCGAGCGTCTGAGGCATATATGCAGCCTGATTATATGTGATTAGTATGACGTTTATTTTCATTATAGGTAAAAGAAAGTATTATATGATGCGTTTTTATAACATAATTGCCTATTGTGGTTATACATATCAAAGTAATAAATAGGTCTGTGACCTTAGTTTGCATTAGTTTTTTCCCCGGAAAAGATCCTTCGGAATACTTTCCTTATGTATTTGACGGGAGATAAAAAAAAGTCTCCTATCTTATATTCTATTGAGTTTTTGTACAAACCTGCTTCCCTTTTATAGTAGGTTGCTTCAATATGGTCTCTTATCGGATTGAAATATTCAAGGTACAAAGGTAGGTGATTCCTGAAGATTTCGAGTAATAACCGCTCATTTTGTTCTTTTGTTATCGATGTCAGCATTGAAACATCTTTTATCCGGTAAAGGAAATGGTATCCATCCAGTTTTATTACTTTATCGGCAGGTTGAATTATAGATAGCCAGAAGTCCCAGTCTTCAAGGCCTTGCGTCGCCATATTTTTGTTATATCCCTGTGTCTTCAGAAAGTCGGTTTTCCTGAAGAAACCGGCAGGAGGGATTCTGTTTTCTGTCAGCATATCCTCGAACCTGAACGGAGGTGGTGTTTGTTTTTCATTCCGGGCCCCAAACAGGATGCGGTTCGAATAAATTACTTTCGTGTCCGGTTGTTCCCGGAATGTACATACTGCCTCTTCCATATATTCCGGGGATATTTTATCATCGGAATCCAGCGGAAGGATAAACTCTCCTTCTGCATGCATTATTCCATAGTTCCGGGTTTCGGCTAATCCTCCGTTTTCTTTTTTCAGGTATTTTATACGGGAATCTTTTTTACACCATATTTGAGCCACTTCTTCGGTGTTGTCGGGTGAACCGTCATTTACTACAATACATTCCCAGTCCTGAAATTTCTGTTCAAGGACAGATTGTAGTGTTTCGGGTAAATATTGCGCCTGATTGTAACAAGGCACTATAACTGATACAACTGGTTTATCCATTGTCTTTTTCGTATATATTAAACCACTTTAGAAATCCTAATTTCTTCAAAAGTTTTACGCTTATTGCAGTTTTAAGTTTATATATTTCTTGCTTTTTTTCCATCCAGTCTTTATATATATTATTATATAACGGATATGATAATTCTATATGTCTGTTACGTTCGTCCAGCAGTATTCTTCTGTTTTGTATATCGGAGCTGATGCCATCTATATAGAATGTCGAAAAGTAACTGTTTATATGTTTATACCGGCAATTAATCAGGCAAACAGCATCGATAAAAAAAGCCCAGTCGGATACTATTTTCATTTTTTCGGAATAATAGCCATAATTGACAAGTGTTTCTTTTTTTATGAAAGAGGCCGTATGTGGCAGAGTATCTTCGGCAAAATATTTAAAATCAGGATTGTCCGGATAAGTCTTTATGTAACTATGCCTGTTTGCATCTGCGATTTCGAGGTTGTAATAGATTATATCCTCCCCCGATAATTTGTCGATGACCTCATTCAAATCGGCATCCGGCCTGATCGTATCGCCGCTGTTTATAAATAATACATATTCTCCGTTAGCCTGCTTAATTCCTTTATTCATAGCATTGTATATTCCGGAATCGGGCTCACTTATCCAATAGTTTATCCTGTCTGCATGTTTTGTTATGATACTAACACTATTATCACTGGAATTACCATCAATAACAATATATTCAAAGCCAGCGTTTCTTTGACATACAATGCTTTCGATTGTCTTTTCCAATCCGACAGCATTATTGAAATTAATTGTTATAATGGATAGTTTCATATTCTATTTATTCAATATGTCTTTATATAACTGTATATACTTTTGGGTTTGTAACGTATCCGGGAATGTATTGATTGCATAATATCTGATCCCTTTTCTCTCAAAGATATATTTATTATTTAAGAAATCGTTAATTCCTATGGTTAAAGCTTCTATCCCTATTTCGGAGAGTAGTATTCCGTTTTCCCCGGTTTTTACATGTTCTGCCATACCTCCGTTGCTGAAACTCATGACGGGAGTGCCGTTAGCAAAAGACTCCAGCATGACATTGGGAAGGTTGTCCTCTTTAGATGGTATAACAGTAAGGTCAGCGGCAGAGTATAAGAGATTGAGTGCTGATATATCTGTTATTTTATCGAAATGGATATGGTTGATGCCGGCCCGTATTTTCATGTTTTCGGGTAGCTCGCCTACTGATATTACCTGAAAATCGCTACGCTCGATCTTATTAATAGTATCAAAAAACATCGGGAACCCTTTTTGTATATTATTCAGATGTGCACCTACTATAATGAGGGTTTTCAGACCATTGTTGACTCCTGCCTCTTGTTTTGCATAAGTTTTATCTATAACCGGATAATTTGAAAAATCGAGCCCGTTGGGTATCAGATAATGAGGATAACGTCCCAGAGCAGCACTCACTTCCGACTTTTTCTTCATCCATTCCGATAAACAAACTACATGGATATTATCGTTTTGGTTTATCGCTTTTGTCTTTATCCTTTTTACTTTGGCATCCATTTTGCCGTACGTGCCGATATTCTTTATTCTGTCCGATTCGAAATGAAACATGCCCATAAAAGGATTTATGTCATGTAGTGTCCATACGATGGGCTGCTGTATGTTTTTAAAGAAAGTAGGATAATTGAGAAATTCCGAAATCCAATGTAAATGGATGATGTCGGCATCTTTTATGATGGGCAGTTGTTCTAGCCTGTATGATGTCGTTGCAAAAGTAGCAATTTCATAATTTTTAGGGTATTTATTTAGTTTTACCCAATGGAAGTGTTCTGTATGGAGATTATATTTTTTCAATGCCCTTATTATAAGGGAACGCCCTGTGCCGACTGTACGAATATTGTTTGCAGCCGCAAATTCAGGATCGACATGGAAGCGCTGAATGAACTCGGACTGTATATCCGGTTCCTTCATCAGATGCTGGTGGAGCCTGAGTGCGGCGATTCCTGCACCGCCACCTGTTATTCCTGTTGATATATGGGTGATTTTCATTTATAACGTATATTTTTATAGATATAATGGAGAGAAGTACTTTTCAGATATCTTTTCAGCCTTTTTTCCCAAGAAGAATCTTTTCCATAGATATAAAACCGTTGTAAATATTTTTTTGCATACTTATTTTCTTTAATAGGTATTTTTTTTACAACAATAGAACCAGCTAAGTCTACATTATATCGGTTATCCAGAGCTATACTGTTTGTTCCACTTCCATCGACTCCTATATTATCGACTAACGATTTATGGGGATATAGGCATAGCCCGTTATTTATAAAAATAGTAGCATACCATTTTATAGCCCATGTTTTTAGTGTACCTTCATAGTTTTGTTCAATCTGGGAGAATTGGTTGATAGAACCATTTAGATTGAAATCGTGAAAATCTGAACGAACGGGTAGGCTTTTGTATAAATAAGGTATGTCTGTGATACGTTTATCCCATGCCCTTTTCCATGTAGCCCATCCCCAGCAACTCATAAAGCGTAAAAAGTATGTTTCGGGTAATTTATTTGCTCCTGTTGTAACAGGAACAAATCCTGATATGTGCATTACTTTATCTTCTTTTTCATATAAATCCAGTGCCGCATTCATATATGTGAGAAAATAAGGGGATGTAACGATGTCGTCTTCCAGTACAATCACTTTGCCATATTGATTAACTATTCGGGTTATTCCATCCTCGATAGAATTTGCAAGGCCATTGTTCTTTTCTGATTCGAAGATATGGACCTGGCGACACCATTGCTTTTGCCTGAGAACTCTTCTTGTTTCAGTTATCTCCTTCTGCATGATGAGGTCTGCATCCTTTTTGGGGCCATCGGAGAATATGTATAGAACAGATTCTTCAGCCAATGTGTTACTGGCTAACGCTTCCAACGTTTCTTTTGTTTTAGAAGGTCTGTTGTATACAAAAAGGACTATGGGTGCCAGCATATTTTTATTTCAATAATTTATATATATCGTATTTGGAAAAGACAGCTTTTATTTGTTCATCATTTTTTGTAACATTGATATTCCACAATGCTGTTTCACTTTGCATATCATTATTTAATATAGTATAATCCACGCCTTTTATGTTTTGGGTATATACCTTTTTTGCATAGGTCATTTTTAGAAGAGACATTGCTTTAAACCAAACATCATCAGCTGTGGGACAGAGAGTCATGAATAGTTTTTCATTTGTAACATCCTTGTGAAAACAATCAGGAGGATATAAAATCCCCCCAACTCCTGTTGGGAAATTTAATTTGTTTATATATGAGTCTTTAACGGGAGAATCCCATTGTGTGTAGCCATATAAAGTGCCATCTTCATGAATTTTTATTCTAGATCCTCTACAGAAATGTATAACTTTTGGATTTTTTTTATATGAATTCATCAAGTTTTCGATTAAATCATAATTGTAGAGGACATCGTCGTCGACTGTAATGATAATATCATCCGGATATTTTCGTAATGCCGGTACAAGTTTTTTATAGGACTTTATATCTTCGCAAAACCCGATGGTAAGCCCCCTTTTTTCGAGCCTTTTAAGAGAAACGGGTATAGTATCTGTCGTAAACTCATCTTCAGCTAACCAAAGAATTATTTTATTGGGTTTTACTGTTTGGCGCATTATACTTTCGATGGTGAGATATACTTCATGAATCCTTCGTCCGTAGCTGGTTAGTGATACGATAATTTCATTATCAATGTGCTTTTCTGTTGTAATACCTATCTTGTCACTTTCTTCTGCTAAATATTTATATCGCTCAATTTTGGTGATGTCTTTATCGCGTTGAATTTCATCATAAACGATTCCTCTGACAATCTGGTCAATATACAGGGTGTTATGGATTATTTGTTTTAACTTGGAAAATATATTGAATTTATTCTTAATATTTTTTAATTTATTCTTTCTTCGTAAAAGAGTTTGTGGAAGAGATAGGTTATTATATGCTATTTTGTAATAGCGGTATTTCTGAAATGCTGGATATAGTCTTAATGTTTCTTTATATCCTTTTTTATATTCTTTTTGCGCTTCTCTTTTATTTACATCCGGGATCATCGACAAATACATGAAAAAATCATCATAGAGCTGCTTTACCGGATGTGCGTAAAATGATTGGGGGATATTATTGGATTTACTATACTCAAGAAAATCATTTGCGGCCCATATATTGCATATACTGCTGTGTATGCTGATTGGTTTATTCACAACGGAATCCGGGCTATTATAATAGTTATATAATACTTTATTCAATGATACAACTTTATCACACTTTGATATATATTTGAGTAAAAAGGCCTGATCTTCCGAATATTTTAATTTATCCGGAAATATTATATTATATTTTTGTATTATAGAGTTTCTGAATGCATACGCCCATACAGAATGTTTATAATATGGCGTTTTAACAAAGTTGTGATTGTTCTCTACTGTATATGGTGGTAAGTGGATGTATTCTACAGATTGATTACTGATCCGTCGATAACCGAAGGTATATAAATCCAAATCGAATAATTTGATTTTTTTAGAGAGAGTTTCCAACCATACCGGTTCTACCCAGTCATCAGCATCGACAAATAGAATCCATTCGCCAGAAGCGACTTTCAGTCCGAGATTACGAGCCGAACTTACCCCTTTATTTTCCTGATGGAAAACTTTGATCCGATTATCTAGCTTCGCATAATTCTCACAGATTTCACCTGAATTGTCACTACTGCCATCATTAATAAGGATTAATTCAAAATCCGGAACCGATTGTGATAATACACTTCCTATACTACGCGAAAGATAATCGGTAGTGTTGTGTACAGGGATAATGATGGAGAATTTATGCATAATTCAAAAATCTTCTATATGATATATATCTCCCCTGTATCTGTTTCCACATGTTTTATCTATAGATAATTCATGTGGCAATTTCAGACGGGAAACAATTCTATAAATAATATTTCCTATTTTATCTTTTATTCTTTGTTTTTTTGAACGTTGATAAGTATAAATATCAGAAATATATTGCTGTGTATCGGCATACTTACAAAAAATATACTTGATAGGGCTAGAATATTCTATATGCCAAGGTTTAATATGTCCACAAAAGTGGATAATCGTTGGCTTTTTGATTGCTCTTTCTATATCGCGGAAATATTTCCGGCTTATTATGAATTTATTATAACTGAACAGAAAGAATTCCATTAAATTGAATTTGAAATCAAGAAGTAATTTTCTATTACAATAGAATTCATTGATAAAATCCTGATCCCAATAGCAATACTTCCTGGGATTAGAAGTTATCCTCTTTATTGCTTCCGAAAGGATATTGTCCTTTCTCCACTCCTTTAAATTCATCAGGAGGACCCCGGCATTGATATATCCCAGTGATGGGTCGTAACCTAAACGGTTATATAGTCTTATATTATCATTTTCGGAATCGCGGACACCGGCTATAGCATAGTTTTCTATATTAATATCCCATAGCTCTTTTAAATTGCCATCAACAATCATATCGCAATCCAAATACAATATTTTATCTAAATCAGGTAATACTGAGGGAAGTAGAAGTCTCAGGTAGGTGGCATAGTTTATATGTCCGGATATAGGGAAATCTTGAAATAAATCTTTGTCTATATGATAAAAAAATACGGTTTTCCCATAATCAGCGACCATTTGCTGTATAGTTTTACGGTTAACCTCATTCATATTGTTTGTTAAGAGGTGAAACGTTATAGCATCTTGCTTATTATTCTCTAATATCGAATACAGAAGAATTGTGCAATATGGCGCATAATTGTTATCCAAACCACAGGCTATATGTATCATTCTTTTATTATTTGAAATCTGATTTATTATTCTTTTTAATTAAAGATACGAATAAATTTGAATTTTATCCGAAACCAACATTCTTTCATTTGATATAATCTCAGGGATAAAGCAGGAAATGAAGTTTGTTTTTTCCACATTGCCATCAATTCGTATTTTTTTTCATCCGGGTCGAAATGTACAGTATTCATCCAATCCAGATAACGCCCTATAACGAATAGTTTATTTGCCCAGTAGATATATCTTTTCTTTATGTTGTAATGGAATATTTTTAATTCTTCTTCAAACAATAGCCCTCCGCTCAGGGATTTTGGTGTTACTTTGGAATTATGTTGTCTGAAATAATTAAGATTTTCATAATAATATATTACTTTCCCTTGTGCAGCTAATTCGATCCAAAACAAATTATCACCACATGATTTATAGTTCATATATTCTTGTGATATGGAACTTAAAAAAGATTTCTTGAATATTGCTGAACTGGCATTATAGATATCGTTATTGTCTATCAGATGTTTCTTTATATAATCGACACCGTTATATACTTTATATAGCATCCCTCTGGCTTTGGCTTTCAAGTATGGTTCGCTGCGTAATCCGTCTCTGAAAATTTTCCCCTTTTCGTTTACAAAGTAAGAGGTCGAATAAGCTATCGCTGTATTGTTATTTTCTTCTATAGCTTTCGTTAATTTTTCCAAAAATGTAATGTCTGCGTAATCATCACTTTCTGCAATCCAGATATATTCACCTTTTGCCAGTTCAAAGCCTTTATTCCATTGTTTAAAAGTCGAGCCTGAATTAATCGTATTATAGATAATATGGCTGACTTTTGGCTGATTTCTATATAATTCTATAATCTCTCTGCTATTATCTGTTGAACAATCATCCAATATTATCAGTTCAAAATCTTGAAAAGTTTGATTCAAAATACTGTCAATGCGTTGCTTTAAGAAAGGCGCATGATTGTAGTTGGGGAGGATTACTGAAACCATTTTTTATCAAATATGCGTTTGCACGAAGATTGCAATACTTTTAGAATCTTGATAGGTATAAAATTTTCGTATCGATAAACCTTATGTGATAAGGCATTATTACATGATATTAACCAATCATTTACACTTAGTATCTCTTGATATGTACCAAATTCCTTTATATAAATATCTAAATGCTTTTTTTGTACATACACATTGATTTCTTGTTGTTTATTATTATCTTTTTTGAGGAACTCTATCATTGAATTTTCTTTTATTCTGTAATAGAAGCCGATATACGGAAGTTTCAGCACTTTTTTTTGTGTTGTACTAAGTAAATGTACCCAGAATTCCCAGTCTTCCCAACCATGAATCAAATTGATATCATAACCTCCAGTTATAATCCAATCTTCTTTTTTATAAAATGCAGAACAGTATATCATATTTAACTTCAAAATATCTCTATAATTATATTTTGGTAGATTCCATTTGCCATCTTTTTCTCCAAACAAGAATGCATCTGCATATATAATTCCAATATCCGGATTGTATTTTATAGCATCAAGAGCTAATGATATATATTCTTTACCAATTTTATCGTCTGCATCGAGGGGAAGTATCCATTCTCCTTCAGCCATACTTATTCCTGCATTTCTGGCAGAACTTAAACCTCCGTTTTCCTTTTTCAAATATTTAAACCGGCAGTCTTTATCACACCATTCATGAGCGACAGCTTCGGTATTATCTGGTGAGCCATCATTTACTATTATGCATTCCCAATCGGAAAAAGACTGGTCTAATACGGATTGTAATGCTTCCGGTAGATATTGTGCCTGATTGTAACAAGGTACTATAACAGATACTTTAGCCATGCTTAATGGTACTTTATTTGTTTGTCCAATTGTATCTTTAATATTCTTTTATGAGAATTCAGAGAAAGTGTGTCTCGCCTTAAATACAAATATAATAATATAAAATAATTTATTTTAATAGAGAGTTTTTTTAGACTACTCCTGCAAAAAACTGTATAAATTTGGATCTTATTGCTTGCAGTCTCTAAACACTTATAAAGCCAGTTAATAATTTGTTCTTTATATATGTTCCTTATCTCTGGATATTTATCAAAGAAAATATGGAACATTTTTACTACATTGATGTTCATGTTATTTGTCGAAGTCGTAGAATTCGGGTGAATTCTATATAGCGATAGTGTTATATTAACTCCTCTGATTACATAGCCATTTGCTAGAAGCTCCAACCATAATTCGTAATCTTCAGTACCAAACTTATTCTCATCATTAAATCCTCCAACTTCAATGATGGCCTCTTTTTTTGCAATAACAGTCAATATAGGGACTTGATTCTGCCATAGAAACGAAGATAGTCCGTTGTCACCCTTATATTCTCCGGGGATAATCTTCATATCGCGGAGTATTTCCAGATTCGACAATTGATTGTTATCACTGAAAATATAAGCATTTGTAAAAAGAACATCCTGATTGCCAGAATAGAATTCCTTTAGGGATAGTTCAAGCTTTTGAGGAAGCCAAAGATCATCAGAGTCCAGAAAAGCTAAAAGTTCGCCTTTACTATACTTTATTCCAAAATTTCTAGCTTTCGCCTGTCTCGCATTTTCCTGATAGAAATACTGTATGCGATTGTCTTTTTCCTGATGGCATTTTATAATCTCTTTTGTTTTATCAGTAGAGCCATCATCAACAATTATCAATTCCCAATTGTGATATGATTGTTTTACCACCGACTCTATTGAATCAGCGATATATAATTCGGAATTATATGCTGGCATTATGATGGAAACTAACGTATTATTCATTTACTATAATCCAATCTGATGGTACTATATCATTTATATTATACTTAACTGTATCTCCAAACCATTGCATTGGGGCAAAAGAAATCCCATCCCTTTCGGATAACCATGCTCCCCACCAACTAAAACTGCTGTTTGCAATAATATGGTGCCGGCAGGCCTGCATAAGCGCCATGTCCTTCCAACTGTCTTTACCCGTATTCCAATCAATAACTTGCATGTCGGGGAGAAAAGAGAAATTCTCTTTAACATATTCAGGATTATCCGAGAATAGATAAAAAGATAATGGTTCTTTTGTTTCTTTTTCTAACCGTTTAATAGATTCTATATAATAATGCAAATTTAAAATGCCATGATAAGCATTTACACTTTTCAGGGAAATATAATCTCCCCGGCGTATATGGATACTTACAGAATTTCTGTCAAGAATTATATTCTTTAATGTTTCATTTTTTTTATCTAACAGAGGAAATTCAAAGTCTTTAGTTAAATCAGCTCTAATTTGTTTAAAGTATTTCTCAGACTGAAAATAGCCATTTAAATATATGTCTTTTATATTCGATGGTATATCTACGAATTCATTTTCCTGCTGATTTATTCGAATTATCTTTATATTAAGAATTCTTCTCAGATATTTATACCGTATTCTATCAGAAAATAAGATTTTTTCTTGTATGCCATTCAGTTTTTTTGATCTCAGGTTTTTAAATATAGGTAGTTCAAAATCGCGAGCTGTAAAATCCTCGGTAGATTCATTATGGGCTCTCAAAAAAGAAAGATCAAAAAGTATATTTTTCTTTTTGTGTATTTCCAATGCTCTTGCAACTGCATACTGAAACATTTGATTCCCTAATCCACCTTGTAGTTTTACAATTTTCATTCTATGGATTTAGCAAGCTGATTACGTACATATATGTCTCCGAATTCTGTGTTTAGAAAATCTTTTGATTGCACCAGGTTACACATATCTTCAACATTATACCATATAGAATTCTCTAGTTTCATTGATTCTCCTACTGAATAGTTAAATTCGACAGATTTGTTTAATGACTCTAGTCTTTTTATACAATTTAATGCTTTTGTTGTTTGTTCCGGAACAGTATATTCAAAAGATATATACTTAATAATAGATGATAAACCCTTTAATACTTCGAGTTCATACCCTTCAACGTCAATTTTGATAAAAACAGGGGTGCCAAATTTTTTTATAATGTTATCCAATGTTGTAATTTTTGTTTTTACAGTTTTATTCCAATTATATTCTTTGAAACGTCCATCTTTTACGGATTTTATCCAATCTTCAGAGAATGAGGATATTGTGTTCGCATTAGATATGTGAAAATCTTTTTCACTTTCTTCAGCTCCAACTCCTTCTGTTACAATAGTTATCTTATGTCCAAATTTTTTTTCTAATATTAGATAGCAAGATTCTTGGGGCTCTATTGCTACTACTTTCGCACCTAGTTTCAACAGCGGTTCAACTCTATTACCTATATTTGCTCCAACATCAAAACATAAATCATTTTTGGATACAAATTGACTGTAAAAGTCAGCTCTTTTTATTATTTCGGACTTTTGTCTATTCAATTCTTCTCTCTCTCTTATTTTATTTTTTATTTTATGAATGTTTTTTTCTCCGATAATCTTTTTTATAAAATCTTTCATCTCATTATAGACTATTATTTTTAATAATATTTGCTTTAAGTAATTTGGAATTACATATTTATAATTTCATTATATCAACACTTAACTGATTTATCAAAAGTCCGGTCGTACCATCCACTTTCATCATCTGTTCATTAATCTCCTTATGGAGCAATACAATTTCAAATTGTAAAGAAGAATCATTATAGAAAAGGCTTTCATCCATTCCTCTCGATATACCGACGACTATTTTATAAACCCCTCTTTGTAAGAATATTTCATTGCTTAGGAATTCTATTTGGTACTCACCTTCATTTAGAAATTGAGGTGCAGACCAAGTGGTACTTATAGGAGTATCTAAAGCCGTACAAAGTCCACAGGCAAAAATGACATTTTTCAGATTACCATGAGTAACTTTAAATTTTAAAATAACGCTCCATTTTTCCCCTGTTAGTATTTCGCTGGACATTTCACCGTTCTCATTTGCTATGTGAGCGGATTCTATTATTAGATTTTCATCAATTTGTTTGTTAAATTGAGCAATACTAATATTCTTTCCTTCTGTGATATATGTTTCTAAGATATCATCTATATTGCCGGACTTATATAAGGTTCCATTTTTTAAGAGAATACCTTTTTTGCATAATCTTTTTATTGAATCTAGGTTATGGCTCACAAACAACACAGTTCTCCCTTCTCCTCTCGATACATCCTGCATTTTCCCAATCGCCTTCTTCTGAAATTCAGCATCCCCAACAGCCAATACCTCATCCACTACCAGGATCTCAGGTTCGAGATATGCGGCGATAGCAAAGCCTAAGCGTACAGTCATCCCGGAAGAATATCTTTTTGCAGGGGTATCTATATATTTTTCCACGCCTGCAAAGTCTATTATTTCATCCAGTTTTCTCGTTATTTCATGTTTGGTCATACCCATGATAGTGCCATTCATGTAGATATTTTCCCGTCCGGTCAGCTCAGGGTGAAAACCTGTACCTACCTCTAATAGAGATGCAATTCGTCCCTTTGCTTTAATTATCCCTGTCGAAGGAGTAGTTACACGCGACAATAATTTCAAAAGGGTAGATTTTCCGGCTCCATTCCGCCCTATGATACCGACCACATCCCCTTGTTCAACTTCAAAATTGATATCTTTCAACGCCCATACATATTGGCTTATAGCTTTCGAACTTCTGTCATTAACCTCGCCTACTTTAAGGTACGGATCTTCTTTTCCTCTTACAAGATGCCACCAGCGGTTCAGGTCATGGCTGATAGTTCCCGTACCGACCACCCCAAGACGATATTGTTTTGATATATTTTCAAACTTTATTGCTATATTCGACATTTTCTGTTTTTTTTATTATACTACATCTATAAAGTTTCTTTCCACTTTATTAAAGACCCCAATTCCGGCAATCAATACAACCACGGTAACACCAAAGCTATATGCAAGTGAAGCCCACGAAAACTCTCCTGTTCCCATCGTGGCAAATCTGAAGGTCTCTACAATAGGAGTTAAGGGATTCAATGCAATAATCCATTTGTATTCGCTATATCTCTCCGACATTACCGACAAAGGGTATATTATAGGAGTTATATACATCCACAACGAAACCAGAAAGCTAATAAGGATGCCCATATCCCTGTATTTTGTTGTCATAGAAGAGATGATAATGCCTGTACCTATGGCAAAACATGCTGTCATTAATATCAGAAGCGGGAATAATAATATATATATGTTGGGTGAGATATCTATTCCTTTAGCATAATAAAAATATAGGTATATTACTGCAAAGGTAGCAACCTGGATAGCTAGTTTCAACATTGTGGATATTGCACCCGAAATAGGCACCACCATCCGGGGAAAATATACTTTGCTGAAAACACCTGCATTGCTGAGGAATGTCCCCTGAGCCCTTCCCAGGCACTCTGCGAAATAGTTCCATATCAATATCCCGGATAAGTAGAACAAAGGCTGGGGTAGGCCGTCTGTCGGAATGTTCGCGATTCCTGCAAATACGAACATGTACATGATTGTTGTAAACAATGGTTGGATAATGTACCATATAGGTCCTAAGACCGTTTGCTTATATGCTGTTACGATGTCACGGTGTATGTATCTCTTTATGAGGTCTCTATACTTCCATGTCTCACCGAGATTCAGAGAGAAGCTGTTATCACGAGGTTTTATTATTATATCCCAATGCTCTTTTTCAGATTCCATTTATTATGCTTTTGTTTGTGTCCTATTGCCCAGCGTGCAAAGATAGCTATTTTTACTCAATTATTTATTATAATAGTAGCCTTTGATTGTGAATATTACCGATAAATAGTTAATAAAAAAAACCTATATGAGTTTTACTCATACAGGCTTCTGTAATCTTTGGCTGTTATAGCTCGGATTATTTCTTTGGAGCAGTAGCAGCAGCGATTGAATCTTCAATAGCTTTAGTAGCAGCAGCGATTGAATCTTCGATAGCTTTAGCTTTAGCAGCAGCTTCTTCAGCAGCTTGAACTGCAGCGATTGAGTCAGCAGTAGCTTTAGCTTTAGCTTCTTCAGCAGCTTTATTACCACATGATGCGAAAGAGATTGCAATAACAGCAACAGCAAATAATACTAATTTTTTCATTTTTCTTTTCTATTAAAACTTAAACGGTAAATGTATTTGAGTTATTTCTGATAACACGATGCAAAGATATATATATTTCTTTACATGTTGTATAGCATAATTATGTTTTTTTTAGTGTTTTTCTTATTTTCTTCCAAAATTATGCATTTAAGGCTGATCTTATGAAATAACTGTTTAGTTTTCATATAGATATCTTTTTATGCTTTTTTTAGGAGTTTTCTCAAATTCACTCGGGTATATCTGTATTGCCGTTATGTTTTCATAGCTTGCCAACTGTTTGTTCAGGTTCTGTCTGTTTTCTTCCATAATAGCCGGAAGCATTTCCTGTTCAACGTGTGCGGCGTCCATTGTTTCATAATCGGGATGCGTCAGTGCTACTAGTTTGCCGTTTCTTTCAACAATAAGGCTTTCGAGTACAAACGGCATATTGTTCAACCGGGCTTCTATCTCCTCGGGGAATATGTTTTGTCCGCTCGGACCCAATAACATTGTTTTGCTGCGTCCTCTGATAAATATCCTGTTGTTGCTGTCTATAGTGCCCAAATCGCCTGTTCGCAGCCATCCGTCTTCGGTAAATGTAGCTTTGGTTGCCTCTTCATTTTTATAGTATCCCATCATTACATTTTCTCCTCTGACCTGTATTTCGCCCACTGTATTGTAAGGATCGTCGGAATCAATTCTCACCTCCATTATATTATCCAATATCTTGCCGCATGAGGTCGGGATAAAATCATAATTGTGGTCGTATGAAATAAGCGGTGCGCATTCGGTCATTCCATAACCTACGGTGAACGGGAATTTTATTTTGTGTAGAAAGGTTTCCACTTCTTTGTTTAAAGCGGCCCCGCCGATGATAACCTCATGGAAGTTGCCTCCCAGCCCTTCCATCATGCCTTTTCGTATTTTTGAATATATCTGGTCTCTTACAATTGGTATTTTCAGAGCCATTTTAATAGCAGGCTTTTCTATCTTCGGGAGGATGGACTTCTTGTATATTTTTTCTATAACCAAGGGTACGGAAATAATCAGATGGGGCTTTATCTCAGCAAAGGCTTCTGCCAGTATCTTCGGAGAAGGCGCTTTCCCTAATAAGGTTGTATGAGAACCTTCGGTGAGGGAATAAAGGAATTCGAAAGCACAGCCATAGGCATGGGCCAAAGGCAGGAATGATACTATATTTTGCCCCCTGAATAAAAGCTTCAGATAATGGGCATGTGTGATATTCCCGGCAAGGTTGTTCGCCGAAAGCATAACTCCTTTACTAAATCCTGTTGTGCCTGAGGTATAGTTAATGAGTACAAGTTCCGAGTTGTCTACTTTGGCATATTTAATGTCGTCTTTCTTATATCCGTCAGGATATTTCTTTTCCATTTTTTCGTCTAATGAATCGACAATAAATGATAATTTTTCACCTTTCTGTTCGTGGAGGCATTTATAACTGTTGTCGTTCACCGAGAAGACCCCTCGTATTTTGGGCAGATGGTCTTCGTCCAAAGAATCCCATATCTGGCTACTCGAAAACAGGAGGACGGCTTCAGAATGATTTATAATATGCTGTACGCTGTCGGCATGAAAATCCTGTAATATAGGTACTATGATGCCGCCGTATGTAATAACAGCCAGGTAGGTGACACACCAAGGTATATTATTTTTCCCGATAAGGGCTATTTTATCACCTTTCTTTATTTGAGCTTCTTCCAGTATAATATGTATACGGGCTATTTCATAAGCTAAGTCTTTGTAGTATAGTGTTTTTTGTTCTGAATAATCGGATAATCCTTTTAGTTCCCAGTTGTTTTTGAAGCTATTGGCGTATAAATCGATCAGGTTCTCTTTAATCATGAAAATTGCTCATTTTAGGTGAATTTGTGCAAAAATAAATAGTCTCCTTATATTCTACAAGTATTTTATCACTAAAATTGCGACAATTGTTGTAATTTTGTACTCTTTTAAATTACGGATTCATTCGAATCTGGTGCTATGTAGTTTAATGTCAGATGAATGTATGATTTCTCCGGAATTTTATCTATGTAGTAAACAGCCTGATATTTTCGGATGTTTAATTTATAGTTCTTTGAAAGTTGGAAAAAGTAATAATAAAAAGGCTGTATTTCGTGTTACTTTTGTTACTTTTTAACAAGTAATGAGTTTTAAGTAATAAGTGAAGAGGTACGAGTAGACGAGACTCGAGATACAAGTTGTTGACTGATGACTGATGACTGTTCACTGTTCACTGTTGACTGACATATGTGTTACCTCTGTTACTTTTTAACAATATATGGTTAATAAACGCAAAAATGACGGAGGGTGATAAATTATGAATGATGAGTTGATTTTACACCTTACAGCTTAATTAATTGTTCATTTTTAATTATTAATTGATTTCTGTTACTTTTGTTACCTTTTAACTGTATATTGTGAAATAAGGTTAATTTAATAAGGGTTTTGGTCGGATAATAGTTAAATGTGTAGGTGATTTGTAATTCAAACCTGTTACTTTGTTTATATAAGGTTTTTATAGTTTTAGAAATACATTACTGGGGCTGATAGAGGGAACCTGTCAGCTAAAACTAAATACAATGATAGATAATTCGATATTTGAAAATAAAAAAGCAGCCTATCTTACATTAGGATGTAAATTGAATTTTGCCGAAACATCTGCTATCGGGAAGCAACTCTCCCAGGTGGGTGTACGCAGAGCAAGAGAAGGGGAAATTGCGGAGATATGTGTGATAAATACTTGTTCGGTTACCGAATTTGCTGATAAAAAATGTCGTCAGGCTGTCCGTAAATTAATTAAGGAGAATCCTGGGGCATATGTAATCGTGACCGGTTGTTATGCTCAGCTCAAGCCTGAGGATATAGCCGGTATTGAAGGTGTCGATATTGTATTAGGCTCGGAGCAGAAACTTGATGTAGTCGCTTATCTGGATGAGTTGAAGAAGAAAGACAAGGGAGTAGTACATACATCGAAAACAAATAAAATAAAGTCCTTTGTACCTTCCTGTTCGCAAGACGACCGTACCCGCTACTTTCTGAAAGTGCAGGACGGATGTGATTATTTCTGTTCTTTCTGTACCATACCTTTTGCCCGTGGGCGCAGCCGTAATGGTACGATTGAAAGTATGGTAAAGCAGGCGCAGGAAGTGTCGGCAAAAGGAGGAAAAGAAATTGTGCTTACAGGAGTGAATATCGGTGATTTCGGGCGTACAACAGGAGAGACATTTTTTGATCTGATAAAGGCATTAGACGAGGTGGAGGGTATCGAGCGTTACCGCATATCATCTATTGAACCTAATTTGCTGACAGATGAAATTATAGATTTTGTGTCAAAATCGAAACGTTTTGCACCGCATTTCCATATTCCGCTGCAATCAGGCTCTGATGCTGTATTGAAGCTGATGCGCCGCCGGTATGATACGGCACTGTTTCGCCACAAAGTGGAAAAAATTAAAGAAATTATGCCTGATGCTTTTATCGGGGTGGATGTAATTGTAGGTACAAGGGGAGAAACGGATGAATACTTCGA
Organism: Dysgonomonas sp. UBA7710; assembly: GCF_002482385.1. Classification (GTDB taxonomy): domain Bacteria; phylum Bacteroidota; class Bacteroidia; order Bacteroidales; family Dysgonomonadaceae; genus Dysgonomonas. The sequence goes on from NZ_DLFW01000044.1 coordinate 58,998, forward strand.
AGAAACCAGGCAGTTTCTGGAAGGTCTTGATTTTTCTCAGCTTCATGTCTTTACATATTCTGAACGCCCGAATACACAAGCATTGAAGATAGAACACGAGGTGGACCCGAAAACAAAACATGCCCGTTGCAAGGTTTTGCTGGATTTATCGGATAGTAAACTGCAAGCATTTTACCAGTCGCAGCAGGGTACGCAGCGCAAGGTGTTATTTGAGCATGCGCAACATGATAATATGATGTATGGATTTACCGAGAACTATGTGAAAATAGAGACGTCTTATCAGGCAAGTAAGGCAAATGAAATAAAAATAGTTACCTTAGGAGACTTTAATAAAGTAAAAACAGCACTGGTAGAAAATTAAGAAATGAGCAGACTGTTATATTATATACTATATGTATGGATGTATTTACATGCCCTTTTGCCGTTCAGGGTATTGTATGTACTATCCGATATACTTTATTTTTTCGTCTATAAAGTAGCCGGTTATCGTTTAAAAGTAGTCAGGCACAATCTGGAAGCCAGCTTTCCGGAGAAGACTAAACAGGAAAGATTGACCATAGAGAGGGAGTTCTATCATCACTTTTGTGATTATTTTGTTGAAACATTGAAACTGTTGTATATATCTGATGGAGAAATGCAAAAGCGAATGCAGTTTGAAAATGTGGAGCAAATCAAAGAATTAATGAAAGATGGAAATTCTGCCCTGATGTATCTCGGGCATTATTGTAACTGGGAATGGGTTACATCTATAAATCTGGTTTTTAAGCAAGAGGGTAAAATTCTGGGTGAGATATACAAGCCATTGAAAAATAAAGCGATGGATGATCTGTTTCTCAAGATACGGAGCCGCTTTGGTTCTCTGGCTATTTCTAAACAAGATACATTCCGGGTAATTGTAAAACTCCGGAACGAAGGTAAACAGACCTTAATCGGTTTTATGGCAGACCAAACGCCTGCATGGAGGAATATTCATTACTGGACACCTTTTCTTAATCAGGAAACACCGGTATTTACCGGAGTTGAGCGCATTGCAAAGCAAACCGGTTTTGCAGTTGTTTATCTGGATATGGAGAAAATAAAGAGAGGCCATTATAAGGCTACCGTTCGCCTGATTACAGATGATGCGAAGGAAGATCCCGAAAATCATATTACCGAAACATATATCAGGGCTATGGAGAAAACGATTCTTCGCAATCCTGCTTACTGGCTCTGGACTCATAAACGTTGGAAACGGACACGTGAAGAAGTAGAAGCAATGCAACAACATAAATGAAAAAAGTAGCAGTTGTTATTCTTAACTGGAATGGTAAGGTGCTTTTAGAGCAATTCCTGCCTTCCGTAATACGATACTCTACACATGCCGATGTGGAACTGGTCGTGGCCGATAATGGTTCTACTGATGATTCTATTGCTTTTCTTCAAGCTGTATATCCCCAAATTTCCAGAATAGCCTTATCCGGGAATTACGGCTTTGCAGGTGGATATAACAAGGCTTTACAGGAGGTGAATGCCGAATATTATGTCCTGCTCAATTCGGATGTTGAAGTGACTGACGGCTGGTTGTTGCCAATAATAGATTATTTGGATAGCAATAAAGATATAGTTGCTGCCCAGCCTAAAATATTGGCTCAGAGAAATAAAGCGTACTTTGAGTATGCCGGCGCGTCAGGGGGATTTCTCGATAAATATGGTTATCCTTTTTGCCGAGGGCGTATTTTTATGCATGTGGAGGAAGATAAGGGACAATATGATAACCCGATTGATGTGCTTTGGGCTACCGGGGCATGTTTGTTTATCCGCTCCAAAGATTTTTTTGAAGCTGGAGGCTTTGATGCATCGTTTTTCGCTCATATGGAAGAAATTGATCTTTGCTGGCGTTTGAATTGCCGCGGAAAGCGGATTGTTTGCCTGCCCTCGTCGGTTGTCTATCATGTAGGCGCTGCTACATTGAAGAAAGAAAGTCCGCGCAAGACTTTTCTCAACTTTCGCAACAATCTGATTATGCTTTATAAGAATCTGCCACAGGAAAAATTGAAGAGGGTGATGTCAGTCCGTCTTATTCTTGATTATATCGCAGCCATTCAATTTACTCTAACAGGAAAGTATGCCAATGCAAAAGAGGTTATCCGGGCGCATAAAGACTTTTATGATAACAGAAGGTTATATCGTCAGGCGCGTCTCGAGAACTTGCAAAAGAGGGTGACGGAGGAGATCGAAGCCATTTACCCGAAAAGTATTCTTGCTGCATATTACCTGAAATGGGTGAGGATCTTCTCTAAATTACAGGGTTTTAATTGACTTATAATTATTCTGCATATCAGGATTGTTTGTGTGCGTTTTTTCGGAGAATCTTTATCTATGGTTGTGAGCGTATAACTTTTGTACAGGCTCACCGTTCTTTGAAAAAATGATATACCATACCATATGACGAAAAACAGCAATATCTGTCACTGTTATATTCTGATGTAAAATGAAACACCTGCGAGCTTAATTTATTCTAAAAATGATTTCTCTGTTTATTTTTCTTGTATATTTGAATGTTTTTATTCAATGAAATATGAAAAGGGTTTTATCTGTACTATGTTTACTCCTGCTTCTTTCTATATCGGTCAGGTCGCAGGAAGAGAAACCCAAAACGTATATAGATATAGCAGCTATATATGAAGGCGATACTATTGCCGTTGTGAATCTGAAACCTGTCTATATTTTTGCACAAATCAAATTTAAAAACAATAAGGAGAGGCAGGAATATTCCAAATTGGTGCGGGATGTGAAAATTGCATATCCTTATGCCAAAACAATCGCATACTCCATCATAGAGACCTACGAATATATGGAAACTTTGCCTACCGAAAAGGCCAAGCAAAAATATCTGGAAGATGTGCAAAAGTACATGATGGATGAGTATAAGCCTAAGATGAAAAAGATGACCAAGAATCAGGGTAAGATATTGGTAAAGCTTATAGACCGGGAATGTAACACTCCTTCATACAATATTGTAAAAGCCCTTGTCGGCAGTTTCAAAGCAGGGGTGTATAACGCTTTTGCAGGGCTTTTTGGCAATAGTCTGAAAACTAAATATGACCCTAGTGATAAGGATGCATCAATAGAAGCTATTGTTATCCAGATAGAACAGGGTACTATCGACTATAATTACGCCCGTAATTATCACGGATTCAGATAATATTCAGACCTGACAAAATAAAAAGAGAGTAACTTTCCTTACTCTCCTTATCCTTTGAACTTTCGGTTAAGAACCTTTTAACCTAAGTAGCTTTTTAATAATTTGCTTCGTGAATTCTGACGCAGACGCTTAATTGCTTTTTCCTTGATTTGACGTACACGTTCACGTGTGAGTTGGAATTTATCACCAATTTCTTCCAGGGTCATTTCCTGATATCCGATACCGAAGAACATTTTGATAATTTCACTTTCTCTTTCTGTCAATGTTGATAATGCGCGCTCGATTTCTTGTTGCAGCGATTCGTTTATCAACGTACGGTCAGCAATTGGGGCATCGTCATTTACAAGTACATCCAGCAAGCTGTTATCCTCACCTTCAACAAAAGGTGCGTCCATAGAAATGTGTCGTCCGGAAACTTTCAGCGAATCGGCGATTTTATCAACGGGTATGTCTAATTGCTCGGCAAGTTCTTCTGCAGACGGTTTGCGTTCGTTTTCCTGCTCGAATTTGGAGAAGGCTTTACTGATTTTGTTCAGTGAACCCACTTGGTTGAGCGGAAGGCGTACGATACGCGACTGTTCTGCTAATGCCTGCAATATAGATTGGCGAATCCACCATACCGCGTAACTGATAAATTTAAACCCTCTGGTTTCGTCGAATTTTTCTGCAGCTTTGATAAGTCCCAGATTTCCCTCGTTGATTAAGTCGGGTAAGCTTAGCCCCTGATTCTGGTATTGTTTTGCAACAGATACGACAAATCTAAGGTTGGCCCTTGTAAGTTTCTCAAGCGCAGCCCTGTCACCTTTTTTTATGGCTTGGGCTAATTCTACTTCTTCCTCGACTGTAATCAGGTCTTCACGACCAATTTCTTGCAAATACTTGTCCAGAGATGCACTCTCACGGTTTGTAATTGACTTTGTAATCTTTAACTGCCTCATATATAAGTATATATGTTAAAATGTCCCAAAAATGTCTGCAAATATAGTAAAAATAATGCTATATATGGCTATCTGTTTGGGCTTAATGTCAGATAGCTTTAGTTAATAATACTCAATTGTTGTTCTTGCTTACTTACTTAAAGTTTATATCTAAGTTATATACAAATAAATAACGCTTAAGCAAGATATTTAGTTTTTACTTAAGCGTTATTTGATATTTGTTAAGTTAATGTTACTCGCTCAGATCCACGGCATAATATTTTCTTGATCCGTTAGCTGTTATTCCGGTTATGAATAGCGCCTTATCCTGACTGTTGGCCGTAGCGGTGATGATGCGTTCCACTTCGCTGGCCGAAGATACAGGCTGATTGTTTATTTTCTGTATAATAAATCCTTTGGCTATACCTTCTTTGTGGAACTTACCGCTATTATCTACGCCGGCTACTTCTACACCATAGCTAACGCCCAAAGCTTTCTTCTTTTCGGGAGTAAGGTCTTTGAATGCAGCTCCCACACTGGCTATACCGTCTTCTTTCTTCACAACGGAAGTGCTACCGGCGCTGTTTTTGAGAGTTACGTCGAATGTCTTGGTTGAAGCTCCGCGTACTACATCTACTTTAACTTTGTCTCCCGGACGGAATCTGTTTACTTGTTCCTGTAATTCGCTTACTGTTTTTACCTCTACGCCGTTTACCGCTGTGATAACATCGCCTTCTTCTATTCCGGCCTGTTTAGCCGGGCTCATATCAGCGAATCCACCAACATAAGCGCCCTCATTTATTTTCAGGTTCTTTGTCTTTTCTGGATCAGCTTCTTTTGCTGCAGCGACTTCACCTATCTGTACGCCAAGAACAGCACGTTGCACAGTTCCGTATTCTTTGATGTCGGCTACTACTTTTCCGGCAATTGAAATAGGTACGGCAAATCCATATCCGGAAAAGTCCCCGGTCTGAGAGTAAATAGCAGTATTGATTCCTATTAGTTCGCCATTGGTATTAACTAATGCACCTCCACTGTTTCCCCGGTTGATGGCAGCGTCGGTTTGTATATATGATTGAATACTCATATCTACTCCCCCCCGGTTACCTCCACTTATGTTACCGCGACCTTTGGCACTAACTATACCGGCTGTAACGGTGGATGTCAGATTGAAAGGGTTTCCTACTGCCAATACCCACTCACCAACTTTCAGATTATCGGAATTACCGAATGGGATATATGGAAATTCTTTACCTTCTACCTTTAGTAATGCTATATCGGTAACAGGGTCTGTTCCGACCAGTTTTGCAGTGTATTTACTGTTGTCGTTCAAAGTAACTTCTATTTCGTCGGCTTTGTCGATAACGTGATTATTGGTGATTATAAACCCGTCGGCGGAGATTATAACACCCGAGCCAAAGCCGACACTTGGCTGAGGTTGTCCGTAACCCTGTCCCCCACGGTCACCGAATCCGAAGAAATATTCGAATGGGTCGATCATCCGTTGGCGTCCCTGGCCTTGCGAAGCTTGTGCTTTAACTGTAGATTTGATGTGCACTACCGCATGAATAGAATTTTCTGCAGCTTTTGTAAAATCAGGATAACCGTCAGCTGTCAGGCTTGCCAGATGCACGCCTTTTTGATCAAATTCGGTTCCATAATTATAAGTATCAGCAGCGCTGTATCCTCTTTTGTAGTCCATGAAGCTATACATACCATATGTAGCTCCTATACTCACTAATGCAACCACAACATAGGTTGAAATATTCTTCCAAAATTTTTTCATATGCAAGTATCGTTTAAATTGTTTATTAATTCACTTTATTTTTATTTCAAATGTAAACACAAAAAGTGTACACTTAGTACGGGGTAACTTCATTTTTTAACACTTTTAACCGAGACGAAAATCTTTATTGCAATTTTAACAATTCGGTCGGACTTTTTGTCAGTTTAACGTAAATGTTCTGAAGTTAAAGATGACAATCTTTTGAAAAATCGTATATTTGCGCGCAAATTAAGGATGCGGATTTTTGTCTGATCTTAAGAGCTAATTAGATATATGGGAACTTCTATCCTGGTTATTATAGCTGTATATTTTGCGGTACTTTTGCTGATATCTCACATTGTGAGTACAAAAGACAGCAATAATGACGCATTCTTCCTTGGAAACAAAAAATCTCCCTGGTATATTGTTGCTATAGGCATGCTCGGAGATTCTATTTCGGGAGTCACATTTGTCTCTGTTCCCGGGATGGTGGGACAATTCGATATGACATATATGCAGATGGTTCTGGGCTTTTTTCCCGGTTATCTCATTGTGGCCTTTGTGCTATTACCTTTATACTATAAACTAAATCTGACTTCTATTTATGGCTACTTGCAACAGCGTTTTGGCCTGTTCTCATATAAAACAGGGGCGTCATTCTTTATATTATCGCGAATTGTAGGAGCGGCCTCTAAATTATATTTGATCGTATTGATTCTACAGACATTGGTTTTCGATCAGTGGCATGTACCGTTTTATGTGACGGTTATCGTTATTGTAGTCCTGATATGGACTTACACGCATCGGAGCGGGATGAAGACAATCGTCTGGACCGATGCCCTGCAAACTATATGCCTGCTGGCAGCATTGGGCCTTATCATCTGGCAGGTGGCTTCGAAAATGGGGCTCGATATTTTGCAGGTTGCTGATACTATTCAGAGTAGCAGGCATAGCCGCATCTTTGTTTTTGATGACTGGGTGTCGAAGCAAAACTTCTTTAAGCAGTTTTTTAGCGGTATTCTTATTGTTATAGTCATGACGGGTCTGGATCAGAATATGATGCAGAAAAACCTGACATGCAAGACACTTAAAGATGCCCAGAAGAATATGGTCAGTTACGGATTTGGCTTTATTCCCATGAATTACTTGTTTCTGTCGCTGGGTATATTATTACTTGCATTTGCATCTCAATATGGGATTACGCTTCCGGATAATCCGGACCAGATATTGCCAATGTTAGCAACTGAATATTTAGGAATGCCTGTGCTGATTTGTTTTACCATTGGTATTATAGCCGCATCGTTTTCCAATGCCGATTCTGCACTAACGTCTCTTACGACCTCGGTATGTATCGATCTGCTGGATGTGGAGAAGAAGGAGGCTAAAGAGGCGAAGAAGATAAGGGCTAAGGTGCATCTGCTTGTCTGTATTGTATTTTTACTGGCTATCCTCTTTATTGACCATATAAATCAGACGAGTATATTAGATACTATTTATAAAGCGGCGTCATATACTTACGGACCTTTGCTGGGACTATTCTTTTTCGGTCTGTTTACAAAGATAAATATAAAGGACAGGTTTGTCCCTGTTGTTTGTATTCTTGCTCCTCTGTTAAGTTATGCCTTAGAATATACTTTACTGCATACTCTGGAATATAGGGTGGGGTATGAGATACTTCTTCTGAATGGTTTACTGACCGCAGCCGGATTATTCCTCTTGTCAAAAAAGGGTAATGAGATTAAAGTTGGCTTGAATTGAAAAGGTAACAAAAGTAACACTATTTACAGTTAACAGTAAACAGTTAGCAGTTAACAGAAATGCAGGTCTTTCAACTTAGTCCTTATTACTTATTAAAAGGTAACAAAGGTAACACCTTTTTACATATTTTTCCGGTGTTACTTTTCTGCAATCTTATAATTGATAAATGATTTCAAAGAACGACAAGATTATCACTGTCTTTAATCTTATTATATAGATAAACCTTTTTACTTTTCTCAATGCAAATATAAAATAAGTAGGAGGGTGTGTCAAAAGCCAAATTGTACTATCAAATTGCTATTCTCTTTGTCATCCTGAGTGCAACGAAGGATCTCGACCCTGAGAAACGAGATGTTTCACTCCGTTCAACATGACAAAAAGAAAGTGAAAAATACTTTTGACACACCCTCCTAATAACTATTTAATAGAATAAATCTCACTTTATGTTTTCCATAATCTCATGCAATGCATTCGACAGACCTTCCAAATTCTTTCCTCCTGCGGTAGCAAAATGAGGTTGCCCGCCTCCGCCGCCTTGGATATGTTTAGCTGCATCACGGATTATCTGAGAAGCATTCAGTTCGTGATCCTTCACCAGATCGTCACTAATCATCAATGTAAGCATCGGCTTATTTTCATATTGGGTAGCCCCAACGAAAATTGAATTGACAGGGAACTGGCTCCTGATTTGGAATGCTATATCTTTTGCAATATCAGCAGGGAATGGTCCGGCTAAAGAATATACATCTATACCGTTGATAACCTGTTTTTTCTTTATTAAAGCGTCCTTTACCTGAACGATTTTTTCCTTGACGTATTCATCCACCTGTTTTTTAAGTTCTGAATTTTCTTCGAGGAATTTCTGGAGAGCCTGAGTCAGATTTGGCGTATTGTTGAAGAATGATCTCACTTCGGTCAATACATCCTGTTGTGTATAGAAGTAGTTTTCACATGCCTCGGCTGTAATAGCCTCTATGCGGCGTATGCCGGCTGCAATAGAGCTTTCATTCACAATGCGGAATGAACCGATACGGCCTGTAGATGAAATATGTGTACCCCCGCAAAGCTCTACGGAATCACCGAAACGTATAACACGTACATCGTCACCGTATTTTTCACCAAACAGGGCCATCGCTCCCATTGCCTTGGCTTCGGAGATAGGAACATGGCGTTTCTCATCGCGGGAAATATCTTCGCGTATTTTTGCTGTTACAAACCGTTCCACTTTACGGATCTCCTTATCCGTCAGTTTCTGGAAATGTGAGAAGTCGAAACGCAGAACACCTGGAGATACATATGAACCTTTCTGTTCCACATGGCTTCCCAGTATTTCGCGAAGGCCTTCGTGCAATAAGTGTGTCGCGGTATGATTACACTCAGTAGCGGTACGGTTCTTCGTGTTGATGCGTGCGATAAATGTAGCTGTCACATCTTCGGGCAATTTAGAAGAGAGATGAACCGCCAGATTGTTCTCACGTTTTGTATCAGTGATTTCTATTTTCTCATCGTCGTGTATCAGCCAGCCGCTGTCACCGACCTGTCCGCCCATTTCGGCATAGAAAGGTGTGCGGTTAAGCACTATCTGGTAAAATTCATGATTCTTTTGTTTTACTTTCCGGTAGCGGAGTATTTCCGTTTCACATTCTGTAAAGTCGTATCCTAAGAATTCCTGATCGCCTTCTTTCAGTACTACCCAGTCGCCGGTTTCCACTGCGGCGGCATTACGCGCACGGTCTTTTTGCTTCTGCATCTCCGCCTTAAACCCTTCGTTGTCTACGGTCATACCGTTTTCGCGAAGGATAAGCTCTGTGAGGTCGAGTGGGAAGCCGAATGTGTCGTATAGTGTAAAAGCGTCGGCGCCATGCAGTTGTGTTTCATTCTTCGCTTTTGTTTCGGATATTTGCTTCTCGAGTAATTTAATCCCTGTCTCAAGTGTACGCAGGAATGATTCTTCTTCTTCCTTTATCACTTTCTCAATCAGCGTTTGTTGTTGGATAAGTTCCGGATAAGCATCGCCCATTGTCTCTATCAGGGCAGAAATGAGCCTGTACATAAACGCCTTATGCTGGTCGAGGAATGTATATCCATAGCGAACGGCACGGCGGAGAATACGCCGGATTACATAACCAGCTTTAGCATTCGAAGGTAATTGACCGTCGGTAATTGAGAACGCGATGGTCCGGATATGGTCGGCAATGACACGCATAGCGATGTCTTGTTTTTCATTCTGCCCATAAGAGCTTCCGGTTAACTCGCCGATAGCTTTTATAATAGTCTGGAATACATCTGTATCATAATTGGAAGTTCTCCCCTGTACTGCCATGCAAAGCCGTTCGAATCCCATACCTGTGTCAATTACTTTTGCAGGTAGCGGTTCCAGTGATTTGTCAGCTTTACGGTTAAATTGCATGAATACAAGATTCCATATTTCAATCACTTGCGGATGGCTTTCATTTACAAGGGTCAGTGCGTCAACCTTTGCGCGTTCTTCGTCGGGACGTAAATCTATATGTATTTCCGAACATGGGCCACACGGTCCGGTATCTCCCATTTCCCAGAAATTGTCTTTCTTATTTCCGTTTATAATGCGGTCTTTGGATAGGTATTGCTCCCAGTATCCGGCAGCTTCGTCGTCGCGCGACAGGCCTTCTTCGGGACTGCCTTCGAATACCGTTACATATAAACGGTTTTTATCCAGCTTGATAACTTTAGTCAGATATTCCCATGCCCATTCTATAGCCTCTTTTTTGAAATAGTCGCCAAAAGACCAGTTGCCAAGCATTTCGAACATCGTATGGTGATATGTATCGTGGCCGACTTCTTCAAGGTCGTTATGCTTGCCGCTAACACGAAGGCATTTCTGTGAGTCCGCCACACGTGGATATTTGATAGGCGCATTTCCCAGAATAATGTCTTTGAACTGGTTCATACCCGCGTTTGTAAACATCAGAGTAGGGTCATCCTTGATAACCATCGGGGCTGACGGTACTATCTGGTGTCCTTTGGAAGCAAAGAAAGATTTGAAAGAGTCACGAATTTCTTTAGAAGTCATCATAGTTTTAATGAGTCAATTTATAATATGCCGATGTGCCGATTTATTCTACCTGATAACTTATAATATTGGCATATTGGCACATTTTCATATTAGCATATTTATATTAATAATTTCAATTTGCAAAAATAGTTCAAAAACTTTACTTTTGTCGAACTCTCTAAACAAAATATCAGAGAAGTACTAAAAATGAAGCGAAAAGTATACTATCGTTACAATCCGCAAACTCTCACATATGAACGGATTTATCCTAGCATGAAGGATAAAGTTTTCACCGTTTTCCGTCATTTAATATCGGGCATAGTGGTTGGGATAGGAGCCTTGATAGCGTTTGTTTATTTCTTTGGTACCCCTTGGGGAGAAGCTCAGAAAAAAGAGAATCAGCTCATACTTACACAGTACGAAGTATTGTCGAAGCGGGCCGACGAGATGTCTAAAGTTCTGAGGGATATACAACAACGAGACGATAATCTGTACAGGGCTATTTTCCATGCCGATCCTATTCCTACATCTATCAGGACATCGGGAGTGGGAGCCCCGGGCAGATATGATTATCTGACGGAATTGTCCAGTCCGGAGCTTATTATTCAGACAACGAAGAAGATCGACTATATTTCGAAACAGATCTATATTCAGTCGAATTCTTTCGATGAAGTACTGAGTATGGCAAAAAATCAAAAAGACCGTCTTAAACATATACCAAGCATTCAGCCGGTTCCTGATAAATTTCTGAAACAGATAGCGTCAGGGTATGGTACGCGTATAGATCCTATTTACGGAACAGCCCGTTTCCATGCGGGAATGGACTTTGCATCCAATATAGGTACTCCCGTATATGTCACGGGTGATGGGGTGGTTACCCTTGCCGACTGGAAACAAGGTTATGGTAAGTGTATTATAGTTGACCATGGTTATGGCTATGAGACTTTATATGCGCATTTGAATGATTATAAAGTGCGTTATGGACAGAAGGTTACGCGTGGGGAACAAATCGGTGAAGTAGGGAATACCGGAAAGTCTACCGGCCCGCATCTTCACTACGAGGTTCATGTAAGGGGTGTTCCCGACAATCCGGCAAAGTATTACTTTATGGACTTATCTCCGGAAGAGTATGACAAGATGTTGCAGATAGCCGCTAACCACGGACAGGTAATGGATTGATGTCAGTTAACAGTTAGCAGTAAACAGTAAAAAAAGCTAAGAGCTATCGGCTAAAATATGAAGATTGATTTAGAAAATAGTAATCGTTTGTACTATTCCATCAAAGAGGTTGCAGCCCACTTTGGTGTAAATGAATCATTACTTCGTTTTTGGGAGACCGAATTTGGTATAATCAATCCACGCAAGACAGATGGGGGTGCCCGCCAATATACCAGGAAGAATATTGAAGATATTGCAGTCGTATATCATCTTGTAAAAGAAAAAGGGCTGACCCTGGAGGGCGCCCGTCAGACTTTGAAACAAAGAAAAGATGAGGAAACACGTAAGGTACAGGTCATACAGAAACTGGAACAGATAAAGAAGGAACTGGAAGACCTGGAGCGTGAGTTCGATAATACCCTTGACTGAAAACGTTCTATACCGGTTTTATAAAAGACCAGTGATTATGGATAATCTTCCATTCATTTGCTACTAACTTATAAACCTCAGTACAGTTCCACTTATATACCGTTTCCCCTGTGTATGATAGCAGATTATAAGTTAAGACCGCCATTTCATCTGTAGCCTGTACCATAGGTTCGATCATTTCATACTTATCTACCAGCACCTTACCTCTCATTTCCTCGTAAAGAGTTTCTATTTTATCGAAGCCATCCGATCTTTTCTCCAGAAAAGGGTCGAAATAAGAGAAGTCCGGCGTGTATAGCTCCAGATAGCCCGACGGATTACCGTTGTTCCATTTCTCTAATGCGGCTGTTTCCAGTGCGATAATCTTTGTTGCGATGTTTTTGTAATTCATGTTTGTAATGATTTAAATTATTTCATTACAAAGGTATTATCTCGCTGTAGAATGCTGGTAATGCATATGATGGGGAAAATAGCACTTTTTATGGTTTATTGGTATTTCGGTATTGTAAAGGTGTATGGCCTGTTTGTTTCCTGAAAAAACGGATAAAGTATGATGTATTTTCGTAATTGAGAGACGCAGCTATATCTGATATGGAATCGGATGTGTATAAGAGCATTTTTTTTGCTTCTTGTATAAGCTTATTCTGAATAACTTGTTTGGCGCTAATCCCCATTGCCGATTTTATCAGTTCGTTCAGATAATTTGGAGTAATACAGAGTTTGTCTGCATAATGACGGATAGAATGGTTTTGCTTATATCCGATGTCTACAAGTTTTATAAAAGTGTCGGCATGTCTGTTTTTTACATTTTCGGTATTACCGGAAGATGAATTTCTAAGGATATAAATTCTGTCCAGTGATTTCAGTATCTGATATAGTAACGCTCTTAGTATATGCTTATCTTTTTCTTTATAAGAGTCTATTTCCTGTTTGATCTCATTTATCAGCCGGATAATGTGCGCGGATTCTTCTTTAAGACTTAATTTATTAAAAGCATACGAGCTTTTGAAATATGATAAGTGCTCCAGAAAATCAGGATCATTAAAGAAGGTGAGCAGAAATTCTTTTTCAAATATGAGGGCGTAACCGTCTGTAATATTATCGATGTCCCACCAGCGTATCTGATTGGGCGAGGAGAATATGATATCCCCTTCCCGTACATAATATTCTTTTTCATCAATTTTAAACTTGCCATAGCCATCTGTAATCAGGGTAATGTCATAGTATCCCAACCTATGGATTGCATCCTCTTTCAGATATTTCTTTATATCCTTTAGCCGGACAACATCAATTAACAGCTCTTCGCCATATTTGGTTTTGTGGAAGGCGTATTGTTTGATCCGATGCATAGGATATACATTTTTAATGACTTTTGTAATGCCATTTAAAATTGGAAATAGATAAACGGCTGAGGGCCGCTCGACATAGTAGCATACACCAGCCAGAATACTAATCCGGCCAATCCTGCTTTGAATACCAACGGAGTATTGTTGAACCCGGCTTTTACCAGATTCACAAACTTCTCAGGTAAGAAATGCATAACATATCCTATGGCGACAAGGATAAATACATTCTTGTATCCTTCGAGTACAACCAGCCAGTCATGTGGTGCGAATGTCAGGTTGCCGATACTCATAATCACATCACCGGCCAGTTCGAAACTACCCGCGCGGAAGAATATCCAGCAGAAGGCTACAAAGTGGAAGGTGAGCAGTATGCAGATGATACGGGTAAAACGGTTGTCCGGTACTTTTATAAATTGTTTGAAGAAACGCTCTACCACCAATATTCCCCCATGTAGTCCGCCCCACATGACGAATTTCCATGATGCCCCATGCCAAAGGCCACCTATAAGCATTGTGAGGAAGAGGTTTACATAGGTTCTTATTTTCCCCTTACGGTTTCCTCCTAATGAAATGTATAGATAGTCGCGTAGCCATGAAGATAATGATATATGCCAGCGGCGCCAGAATTCTGTGATGGATTGTGATTTATACGGAGTCAGGAAGTTGGGTGGAATGGTGAATCCCATCAGTAAGGCCAGCCCGATTGCCATATCTGAATACCCCGAAAAGTCACAATATATTTGCAATGTATAGCCATATACAGCCATCAGGTTTTCGAATGCCGTATAGCTCAATGGAGAATCAAATACACGGTCGACAAAGTTGGTAGATATATAGTCCGATATGACGGCCTTTTTTATCAGACCTATCAGTATAAGGAATATGGCTGTACTGGTTTCCTCTCTGGTCAAATGTAATTTTTTGTACATCTGTGGAAGGAAATCTTTTGCCCTGATGATGGGCCCTGCTACCAGTTTAGGGAAAAAGCTGATATAGAAGCAGAAATCGAGAGTAGACCTGGCCGGTTCCATCTGCCTGCGATAAAGATCTACGGCATAGCTGATAGCCTCGAACACAAAGAATGAAATACCGATAGGCAATATTATATTCCGGAACGATAAATCTCCGTGGAATATCGCATTAATGTTATCAATCAGGAAGTTTGTGTATTTATAATACGACAACATACCCAGATTGGCAACAATGATGAGTGCAAGCAACAGTTTCCGTGAAGAAGGTTTCTCTATCTCATACATCTTTTTTGATAACAGATGGGTAACAACAGCGCAAACAACCAGCAGTATATAATAATTTCCTCCTGCTTTATAATAGAAGAATAGCGAGAAAACAATAATATATATCTTACGGAAAAGCTCATGCTTCTGAGACTTTGTGAGCACATATATAATATAGAATACAAGGAAAAGCCCAAGGAACAGCGCACTATTGAATAACAGGGGATGCTCGGGGTTATATACAAACCACGAATGAATGTCTAAGTCTCCAAATAGTTTGGAGATATAATCGGGAAGATATATGCCGGTTATATTTGATAGTGCTTTCAATTTGTCTTTTTCTTCTTAAAATTATTATATGCATCAATGAAGTCGGAGGCAAATAGCTGTCCTTGAGCCTGATATCCACTAGTGGTGTAGTGGACTTTGTCGCGGGCAATCAGACGTGCATACTCTCCTTTGGGCGCGATACCGGAGGCTCCACCCATACGTGTGTATAAATCCCATACAGGCAGGTTGCTCAGCCCCATAAGGGCATTACTATAGTCCGTAATATAAGTATTTACCCGGCGCCGGCGAAACATGGATGGTGGCGGGGTCATAACCAACACCGTTGCGAAAGGATTCAACCTTTTTATATTTTCTGCGAACTCCTGTATCTGATAAATATATTCCGTATCGGATAGCTTTCCGAATGACTCATTTGTGCCAAAAGACAAGATCACCAGATCGGGGCGGAGGATAGGCAGCTGTTCAAAAAACAACGGATATTTATTATAGTCCGATAGTTTTGCGCCATTAACCCCTATCGAATGGTATATGATACCGGGTTTGTCGTTCTCTATGACAAATCCGTTAAGATTATACATCGGTTGCTTTTCGGCCGGTAAAATAGTAATACGGCTCATCAATGTATCACTGGTATAGGATGAGTAATAGGGTTTGGTTACCATATTCACATAGTCTATACTATCTTTTGCTATATTGGATGTCTGGGCTTTGCCCTGTACAGGCTTGGCGCTTCTTGTGCCTGCTTTTACCGGAATCTTAAGCCTCTGCTTCGGTTTTATCATATTTGACTTCATTCCGTTGGCATTCTTTATCTGCGCTATGGTAACTCCATATTTCCGTCCTATAACCGATAAGCTTTCCCCGCTTTTCACGGTGTGGTATCTCATCCCTATGGTAGATGCCGTGACGGTACCCGATGAAGAAACCTGTAATGGTTCGGCTGTTACGGACATTCTGTATTGGGGTTCTTTGGTCGGGTATATGATTTTTACATTATTAAACTCGTATCCTTCCTGTGTAGACAGTTGCAGGACGAAGTCTTCGGCAGAAGTGTATAGGGCTATTCCACTCAGTCCCACACCAACGTCGGCAACAGGATATACATTCAGCAGGCTCTGCCATGTGGCATTACATGCATATTTTACATAACGGGAACCATTTGTCCTTACCAGACTATAAGGGAATGTAAATCCAAATCCACCGTTCCCGAATTTAATCTGTAGGGCTTCCCGGATTGCATTGGTAAAAAAGTCGGCCTGGATATGTGAATCGCCTATATGCACTATATTAATTTTACCTTGCTTGTTTTTCTCTAAATTGTATAATTTCTCAAAAACGGCTGATAGTAATGCCTGATTAGCAAAAATATTGTCTCCGCCATCCTTTGTTTCCTTGCTGTCGTATCTGCCTTTGGCAGAGAGCATGAATACAGGCAATAATAAAAACAGGAAGAATAGGGGTAGTATTTTCTTTGCAAACTTCATCGGCAGATTATTTTCTTTATTGTTTCGCTTTAAATTTCGTATATCCTTTATCTATTTCATTATATATCAGTTTGGCCACTTTCTTTGAGCCGGAGCCGTTGAAGTGGGTATAATCCTTATTGGCCAGTTTATTATCTACCCAGGTTACCATCGAACCTTTGCCTCCCATCACTTCATACAAGGATATAAAGCCGGAATTGGTCTTACGCGCATAATTCCGTTGCGCATTGGCGAGAGGTACTACAGCTGGGTCGGTTTGCATAGTTCCGTCTATCTTCAGTGCCCTGTCGGCTGTGGAAATAACTAATATATCGGCATTGGGGAAACATTCATGCAGATTGTTCACTACAGTGGTCATATTCCGTTCGTACCAGTTATAATTCAATGAGCCATAGCCTAGTACATTTGCTCCATAGTGAAGGATTATTAAATCATAATTTAATACCTTATCGAAAGCATTCATCAATGCCGGGTTTAATATGGATAGTGGCAGACCCGAATTTCCACGGGTAGAAAAATTATCCACATGCACACCTTCTCCGTTGTCGAAATTAAATCCATAGATAGGTATGGAATCTGCATTATGGAAATTAACTTGCATCGATCTGGCATTGCGAGACAATAAGGGTAGGGTATTTAAAAGGTTTACAGGATTTAAGCTTTTGCTAACAACTGAATCTTTGTCTGCGGCGATAGTTATCTGGGCTTTGTCATTATTGCCTCTACCATAAAATAATACAGGATTATTTAGTTGAGTTGAGTGTTTCTGTGACTGTGCTTTATATCTTACCCAATATGTTTGAGCAGGATCTTTTGCAAAGAAAACCTGCCCGTCTATACCAAATGGTTTCATCGGTTTCTTCACTTTTACGAATGATTGGGAAAACCAGTTTTTAGAATACTGGTGCGATATGGAGCCTCTGGCTCCTGCCGAAAGTGAAGATACTGCTACATAGCCGACTCCTTCTCCTCCATAGTTCTCCTGAAACTCGCTGCGGACATCTTGTACTATGTAGTCTCCGTCATTCATGGAATCTCCAAAGTAAGCGATTCTGACTTTGCCTGTTTTCGTTTCTTGCAGTTTGCGTAGCTTGGTGTAGAAACGATTGAGATTTTGATATCCGTCAGCTGTTAATGCAGGGTTGAAATTGGCATCTACTTCCTTATAAATCTGGGTTTTAGCACTGTCCGATTCTACTATAACCGGGATGTCATGTATTTCTGTCGTATCGCTTTGAGCCATAAGTGCCATGCTATCCATCAGGATATTTTCGTTCGCTTCCACATGTTCCGAAAACAGGCGTTCAGGCAAAACTTCCTTGAAAACTAAAAAGGCTACTATGGATAAAGCTACGAATAAAATTGCCTTACCAAAATACGAATTATTAGATGTACTCACAATCAACAATTTAATCTAATGTTTTATTTGATTCTGAAACTATTTTTATAAAGTTGTGCAAAGCTACTTACTTTTCGCTAAAATATATGATGAGAGAAAATATTTTAGTGATATTTTACTTTTATATCAACGTATTCAGTTCCAACAATCACATAAAACAATGGTTGTTTACTGAGACAAAAGTATATTCTATCTTTTATATTTTATCATTGTTTTAGTACGCTTGTACCAAATACAGCGTTTACTGTATGAAATTTAGATTTCTAGTGGTGAAATAGTACCGTTAATATTTAGCTTTTGCCGTAATGTGTTCTATTTCTATTTTGAATGTGGCTGTCCGGCTCCACGATTTATCCATATACTTTTCTCCAAGTTCTTCATAGTCCGGTGAATATTTACGGACCAGCAGGTGCAGGGCTTTTCGCTTTTCGTCATCCGACAGACTGGTGTTGGCTTTGCCGAATACGATAACACTCTCGAAGAGTGTTGTAAACTGTTCGGCAATAGGTTTGGTAACACCAACCACGCAGAATGAAACTTTATTGTTTTCTTTTAGTATATCCAGTTTTTGCCCCTCCGGTGCACAATGGAAATAGAGGCTGTTACTTTCTTTGTCGAACGCATAGCTGATGGGTATCCCATAAGCATAACCATTCTCTGTTGTTCCTAAGCTCAGGAATCCGTATTCGGAAGTTTGCAGTAGTTCGGTAATGCGAACCTCATCTTCCAGTATTCTGTTTTGTCGTCTTACTTCTCTGAACATTTGGCCTCCCCAACCCCTCCAAAGGAGGGGCTTTTGGTTTATATTTATAAATTACCCACCCTGTTCACCTCCCTTTCGGAAGGTTGTGAAGGGGCTTAGTATCCGTTCCAATAATTATTCTTCGCCTTCTCTCTTGGTCTTTTCACGCTCTCGATAGGAAAGCCGATTACGAAACTATTGGTATAGTGGTGGGTTTGTATACCATGTACTTTCGTCTGATACCACGAACCAAGATAGCCTACGCGGATAGTATATTTATGTATCGGTACATCTACTGTCAGGTAATTGCGCAACGCCCGCTGATTATGCAATGAAGCGAAATTGACTACCCCGACGGAGTTACCTAACGAAATCTCATAATAAGATTGTCCGTATTTGGGAGAGAACAGCACACCCATAAAAGGCGTATCCATTTGCCAGCGTACGGCAAACCATTTGAATTTATAGGATGCTGTAAGCGACAGGTTCAGATTGGTATATCCACGTGCAGTGGCAGGATTATTTCCGTTGCGCTCATTATAAAGTACGCCTGCATTGATATCCCATAGTCCCCCGATACCAAAGCGGAATGCATCAGTATTATATAAACTGTAATGTCCGCCGATACGGTAATTTACTAAAGCCCAGTATTCAGTGGCGTTCTTTGCCGGATTGTCCCCTTTGGAAAAGTCCAGTTCAAAGACCTGTTGTTTGTAGAATTTATAATTGAACCATGTGGTACGGCGCATTTGCTCATACATCAGATGTATGGAAAATCCTTTGTATCCTAATGGTGATAAGTATGTGTCGTGCATATTGGCAGAGCCAATGGATGCAGTGATGGTGTTGTTGGTGATAAGAGGCAGAGGAACATGTAAGCTTGAATCATCAATAATTATCGTTCTTTTCTGTGGAGCGTAACTTTCTATGACTACAGCTTTTAGAGAGTCTTCCTTCATTTGAGCAAATATATTGCTACAAAAAAGTAAATAGGATAATAACCAGATAGATTTACTCTTCACCCTCCTTATCTCCATCTTTAAACAATGATTGTTGTCCTGTTATTTCATCTATGATATCTGATATAGGGCGGTTGTCGATTTCGTCTTCGTCGTCATCTATCTGTACTTCGAATTTCTTTTCTTCTTCCTCTGCTACTTCGGGGAAGCGGATAGGTTCCAGTTCCCTGATTTCTGCGATTTCGAACGTCGACAGGCGTTTCCCTTTTGCTTTGAAGCCTTTTACTGCAATGAATTCATCTGCATCTATTTCCAATGCTTCCCGGTAATTATCACGACCGCCAAACGTAATTTGTATCCGAGGATAAACAATGTCGGTCAGTATCTGTAATTTCGATTCGTGATTTTCGCCCAGGAAGTTCTGTTTTTTTGCTGATGCTTCGAATACAAAGCGTTTCAGGTACATAAATTGCTGATCTGCATCAAATAGTACGGCTGTCCAGATTTTATTCGCGTCGAATTTCTCTATCCGGATAATGCCTGCTTCGTAGTGATTGGTCACATCAAAGTTTGAAGTGTAGAATTCTCCGTTTTGGTTTACAACCAATATCTGGTCGTCGCTTTGGAATTCACCGAGGAATTTGCCCCGCCCGTCATAATTAAGGCGCAATACATCCTGGTCGAACCAGACTTTACGTCCTCCCAATGTGGAGCCGCCTTTTTGTTTCAATGATATTTTATGTACTTCTGCTTTCGTTAGAATATTACCCATCGACTGGCGTCCTTTGATGGCTATATCGCTGAAGTCTTTTTCGAAAACGAGTATCTTCTGGCGAGGTTTCGGTTTCAGTATTACACGTATTGTTTCCGCCTCTCCATTGGGATTTGCGCTGAAATATACAATCCGTGAGCCTTCCTTACCTTGTGTTACGTCGTATTCCTTATCGCGGGTGATACCGGTTACAGCAAAGCGTTTGATATAATCGGGCCCATGCTTTCCATGACGGTATACCACATTGTAAATTGTGCGATTGTCATTACGGCGGAATACATAGAGATACAATACATTTTTGCCGACGAACATTTTGTCACTGACTTTTACAATCTTATATTTTCCATCTTTATAGAAAATAATAATATCGTCGATGTCCGAGCAATTACATACATATTCATCTTTTTTCAGTGCCGTACCGATAAATCCTTCCTCACGGTTGATGTAAAGTTTTTCGTTTGCTTCCACAACCTTTGTAGCTTCAATGGTATCGAAACTCCGTATTTCGGTTTTACGGGGATAATTCTTACCGTATTTTTCCTTCAACATCACATACCATGAAATAGTATAGTCTACGATGTTTTCGATATTATGCTTTATTTCTTCTATCTCTTCCTTGTATCGGGCTATCAGCTCATCCGCCTTGTCGGAGTTGAATTTGAGGATGCGTCCCATCTTGATTTCCATCAGTTTCATGATGTCTTCACGGGTTACCTCGCGGATAAACAATTTGGCAAATTTAGCCAGACGTTTGTCTATATGCTCAACAGCGGCATCCATGTTCGCTGCATTCTCAAATTCTTTATCTTTATAGATACGCTCTTCTATAAATATTTTTTCGAGAGAGGAGAAATGGAGTGTTTCTTCCAGTTCGCTCTTTTGTATCTCCAATTCAAGTTTGAGGAGCCTTTGTGTATTCTCGGTTGTATCTCTGAGTATTCTGCTGACAGTAAGGAAATATGGCTTGTTATCTTCAATCACACAGCAGTTTGGAGAGATACTGATCTCACAATCGGTGAATGCATAAAGCGCGTCTATTGTTTTATCAGACGAAACACCGGCAGCCAAATGTACATGGATTTCTACATTCTGGGCTGTGATATCGTCCACCTTACGGATTTTTATCTTGCCTTTGTCATTTGCCTTCAGGATGGATTCTACGACCGAAGACGATGTTCTCCCATAAGGGATGTCGCTTATTACGAGTGTTTTATTGTCCAGCTTGGATATTTTGGCACGTACTTTTACCGAACCGCCGCGTTCTCCGTCATTATATTTGCTGACATCTATATATCCCCCTGTCTGAAAATCAGGATATAAAGTAAATTCTTCTCCTTGCAGATGCGCTACGGCAGCATCGCATAATTCGTTGAAGTTGTGAGGGAGTATTTTAGAAGATAACCCTACGGCAATACCTTCAGCACCCTGTGCCAGCAATAAAGGGAATTTTACGGGCAGGGTAATGGGTTCTTTGTTACGCCCGTCATACGATGGTTTCCATTCGGTCGTTTTAGGATTGAAGAGCACCTCCAAAGCAAATTTGGAAAGACGGGCCTCTATATAACGGGGTGCAGCAGCACCATCTCCGGTGAAGACATTTCCCCAGTTTCCCTGACAATCGACCAGTAAATCCTTTTGGCCCAACTGCACAAGAGCGTCACCTATAGATGCGTCTCCATGCGGGTGGAACTGCATGGTGTGTCCTATAATATTTGCCACCTTGTTGTAGCGTCCGTCATCCATGCGTTTCATCGAATGCATGATCCGCCGCTGTACCGGTTTTAATCCGTCGGTAATATGCGGCACGGCACGTTCGAGTATGACATAAGAAGCATAGTCCAGAAACCAATTTTGGAACATGCCTGACAAATGTAGCTGATTGTCGCCCGAGTCCTTCACTGGTACTTTATAATCGGAATGACTGCTGTCATTCTCCGATTCCTCATCCATAATGGGTTCTTCGTTCTCTAAATTCTCTGGTTCGTCGATAATATCTTCGGGGAACATGTGTAATATCTGATTTTTAAGTAAAAGATAGAATTTAATGATACATTTCGGATTGCAACCTATTTCTTATTTCTTTACTTCCCAAAAATAATAAATAGGTCTGCGACCTTAGCTATTTCAAAACTCGTTCAAAGATAGTTTTTTTTGCTGTGAAATCAAAATTGATAAATGAATATAGAGAGGGTAATTTATTATTATATTTCGCTCTCTTATCTTGTATGTTTTTTGATATTTTATATCCTGCAAAACAACTATAAGATATCTGTTAACTTACAATTGATGCCATTAAAATCTTATATTTGTATCTGAATAGTATGAAAATTATGATGATACATATTAGATTTTTATATACTTTTCTATTCTTTCTGTCCACTCTTTTCCTGATGGGACAAAAGGCGAATTATCAGACTTTCAGTAATATCAATCTCAATTCGGAAGCCTCTGGTATCAATTGTTTTGCACAGGATACTCAAGGACTGATATGGATAGGTTCTAATAAAGGACTGTTCAGCTATGACGGATATACAGCCCAACAACATTTTTCATTCGACAGCAAGACTAATACGCAGATATATTGTATCCTGGTACTCGATGATACATACTTATGTCTGGGAACTGACAACGGTGTGCTATTTTATAATTACAAAACCGATAGTTATAAAAATACCGATCTGAAATTTCCTCCTGATGTAAGGGCTATGGCATTAAAGAATGGTATTTTATGGATTGGTTCTCTTGATGGACTTTACAGATACAATATTAAGACAAAGCAGATCGAGAACCTTAGCGAAAAAGAAAACAGCGGTCTTCCCCATAGAACTGTCTATTCTATTATAAATACAGAAGATAACGATTTATATATCGGTACTTATAATGGACTCTGCAAATACATTCCGGCAACAGATAAATTCATTATTATTAATTTGCCTGCCAATATAAAACGAAATAATCAGTTTGTAAACTCATTATTGGAAGATACTGTCCGTAATTGTATATGGATTGGTACTGAAGGAGCATTGCTAAAATATACTCCAGGGTATAATACAGTGGAAGAAATCAGCTTTTTTCATGATAATTCTATCAAATCCCTAGAAACAGACACCAATAATAATCTGCTTTTGGGAACTGACAACGGACTTTATGTATATAATGATTCCACAAAAGAGATACAACATGTTGTCCATGACTCCCGCAATGAAAAATCTTTGTCCAACAATATTGTCTGGGGGATATTTGCAGATAGGGAGAGAAATATTTGGCTGGGTACGGATTATGGAATATCCTTGTCGCGCTATAATAAAGTGTTTCAGATTGTCCCGATCTCACAAGTTACAGGCGTGGGGGATGGTAACAGGTTCCATGCTATATTTAAAGATTCGCGTAATAACTTTTGGTTCGGGGGGACAAACGGCCTTATTTTATCTCCGTCTTTTACAAATGATCCCGGAAGTTCTGTCTGGTACAGGATGGGGGACCGGCGTTATCCTATTTCGCACAATCGTATCAGGCATATCTATGAAGATAAAGAGCAGAATCTCTGGGTGGCGACAGATGGGAGCATCAACCGGTATGATTATGCCAGAAAGCAATTTATACATTACAGTATTGTCGACAGTACGCATACCCTCAATTCCAACTGGGCGTATCATATTTTCGAAGACGATAAAGAACGCCTGTGGATAGCGACCTGTCTGGGCGGAATATTTGTTGTGGATAAACAAAAACTGATTCAGTCTTCACCATCCGGTAACTATGTAGCGGACTATAATTATTCTACGCGTAACGGATTGTCGGGTAATTTCATTAACCAGATTGTGCCCGACCGTAAGGGTAATGTCTGGGTATTGCTTTATAACAATGGGATCAATAAGATAGATACAAAGCTGAATAGAGTGACAAAGATCCCGATAGAATCGGGGACCAATAATGAAAATCCGAATTATATAATATGCGACAATGAAGGTTTTATCTGGGCAGGATTCCGGGGAGGGCTGGTACGTATAAATCCCGAAAACGATGAATCCCGCTTCATAAAGTTCGATGCATTCAGCAATAGTGAAATACTCTCGTTAGTAGAAGAGGGGCAACATATATGGATATCCACAAGCGATGGTACATGGGTATTGGATAAGCAAAACTATAACGTGCAGCGCTTGAATATAACGAATAAAGCCTATACCAGCGGCTTTTTCGACAAATCATCAGATAAGATTTATTTTGGAGGAAGTGATGAATTAGCTGTTTTTTCACCGGCTATGTTGCAGGAAGTACGCCCCGATCTGCCTATTGTGCTTACGGCCTTGTATGTAAATGATAAGCTATATCAGTCTGGTATCGACTACGAAGGTTATAGTATCCGCTATCTGGACAAAATAGAACTGAATTATAAGCAAAATAATCTGGGATTTGAGTTTTCGGATTTGACGTATTCGGAAGAGGAAGGAAGTAAATTTGTGTACAGGCTTGAAGGAATAGACAAGGATTGGAATATACTGAAACAAAATTCGGTCCGTATATCTTATCCCAATCTGGAGTATGGAAAATACAGCCTTATCATAAGTAAGCTCGATTCGTCCGGTAAACCGTCAGATAAAATATATACATTTTCCATCCAGATCAATCCTCCATGGTATTATACGCTTTGGGCGAAATGTATTTACGCTTTTTTACTGTTGTGCCTTTTGCTTTGGATAATGAATTTTTTCAGGGTGAGGAACAATCTGAAAATAGAGCGGATAGAAAAGGAAAAAACGTTGGAATTGTCTAATCTCAAGATAGATTTTTTTACTAATGTCTCACATGAATTCAAAACGCCGCTCAGCCTGATTATAGCTCCGGTAAGCCGTCTGTTACTGGAAATAAAAGATCCTTATAAGAAAAAACAACTCGAAGCGGTACAGCAAAATGCATTGAAATTAAATTCCCTCATCCGGCAGGTATTAGATTTTAACAGGATAGATAGTAATACGAATGCAAACCTTATATTATCGAGAGTTGAGTTCGTGGAATTTGCCCGGAGCCTTTTTTCTGTTTATGAAGAAGGATATAGGGAGAAAAATCTGAAGTTCTCATTTTATACCAACCAAGAGAAAATCTATATAAATATAGACGTATTGAAAATAGAATCGGTACTGAATAACCTGATAGTCAACGCCTGCAAATACACGAAAGAAAGAGGAGAAGTCAATCTTAATCTGATAGCGGATAATACTGCTAAAATATTGGAAATAACAGTTTCGGATACAGGCATAGGTATTCCTCAGCAGGATATTCCATATATATTCGAGCGATTCTATCAGTCCTCAAAAACATCGAAAGAAAAGGAGGGTACAGGTATCGGCCTTTATCTGGCTAAGACATACAGCGAGCAGCACGGCGGCCAGATTACTGTTTCGTCTGAAGAAGATGAAGGAACTAGAATTGTTATTACTCTGCCATTAGACGATATTGAGACCGAAACGGATATTGTATCACAATCAGGAGATGCAAATAATAATGAGAGTAAGCCGCTTGTATTAGTAGTGGATGATAATCCCGAAATAGCGGATTTCATAAGCCAGATACTTGCTTCCAAATACAGGTATGAAGTGGCTCATAATGGTAAAATGGGATTGGAAATGGCTTTAAATCTTAACCCCAACCTGATAGTCGCCGACATTATGATGCCGGTGATGGACGGACTGGAGATGAGTCGCCGCATACGCAGGAATATACCGACCTCTACGATACCTGTTATCCTGCTTACGGCTAAAGATGATAAGACCACCGAGTTGGAAAGTATAAATCTGAATGTAGATGCATTCATTCCTAAGCCATTCGATCCGGAAATCCTGTTGTCCCGTATCGAACAATTGTTGAAGAGTAAACAACAACTGGAGGATAAACTGCGGATAGAAACTATAGCCGCCCCGAAAGCAATAGAAGCCACATCTCCCGATGAAAAGTTCTTGTCCGAGATAACAAGGATTATAGAAGATAAGATTGCAGATCCCGATCTGAATGTAAATGCGCTCAGTGATATTTCGGGTATCGGTTCCAAGCAGATTTATCGTAAAATAAAACAATTGACGGGACTCTCACCTGTCGAATTTATCCGCTCGGTACGTTTGAAAAAAGCAGCGATGCTCCTTTCCCAAAATAAATTTTCTATTGCCGAGGTGATGTATATGGTCGGATTCTCGAACCGCTCATATTTCTCGAAAAGTTTTCAGTCTGAATTTGGAAAGACTCCGCGTGAGTTTCTGGAAGGTGAAAAGTAATGTGCATACTTATAGCCGTTTACTGATATATTTGGGATAAGTTAAACTCTTCCGTTGTCCTATTTGTGTTCTCATCTGTCTAATTTGTGCATAGTGTAAATCAGTCATTAGGCATAAATTTGCTGTTGTCCTTAAAGGGGAAAAACAATCTAAAGTACAATACCATGAGAATACTATTCACAACACTATGCAGCTTGCTGTTCTCTTTATCTTTTTTTGCTCAGAAGAAAACGGATGTTCCAACAATTTATATAGACAAAGGCGGTGTGATGCGCTGGTCGGATACCCGTCGGGAAGCTTCTTTCTACGGGGTGAATTATACAATGCCTTTTGCCCATGCCTATCGTGCAGTCAATTATATAGGGAAGAATCATAAAGAAGCTATCGACAGAGATGTATATCATTTCGCGCGATTAGGTTTCAATGCCTACCGTATCCATGTGTGGGATGTGGAAATATCCGATGCAAAGGGAAATCTGACAGAAAACGACCATCTCGACCTGCTTGATTATCTGATTGCAAAGCTGAGGGAACGCAATATACGAGTATTGATTACAACAATGACAAACTTCGGGAACGGTTATCCCGAAAGGAATCAGAATACAGGGGCATTCTCTTATTTATATGATAAATGTAGGATACACAGTACCGAAGAGGCTATTGTTGCGCAGGAAAATTATATCCATCGGTTTGTGAAGCATATAAATCCTTATACGCACTTATCTTATAAAGACGATCCTTATATTGTAGGCTTTGAAATCAACAATGAACCTTGTCATGCGGATACTCCGCAGCAGACCGAAAACTACATCAACAGGATGCTGTCCGCTATAAAAAAGACCGGTAATAATAAACCTGTGTTTTATAATGTGAGCCATAATATGGAACATGTACAGGCTTATTTCAATACGGCTATACAGGGTACTACCTATCAGTGGTATCCTATCGGGCTGGTTGCAGGACATACGCGCAGGGGGAATTTTCTGCCATATGTGGATAACTATGGTATACCGTTTTCTAATATGAAGGGCTTTGACAAAAAAGCGAAAGCCGTCTATGAATACGATCCTGCCGATATCACTTATTCTTATATGTATCCGGCAATGACCCGTGCATTCCGCACGCAGGGATTTCAGTGGATTACTCAGTTTGCTTATGACCCCATTGATATAGCATGGGCAAATACCGAATATCAGACTCATTTCCTTAATCTGGCATACACTCCGAATAAGGCAATCAGTATGAAGATTGCAGCGGAGGTAGCATATAAGGTGCCGATGTATCAGAAATATGCCAAATATCCGAATGATACGGCTTTTGCCGATTTTCATGTCAGCTATGCACAGGATTTGAGTGTGTTGAACAGTACGGACAAGTTTTTTTATTCGAATTATACGGCTTCTTCACCTGTTATGCCTGAAAAGCTACAGTCTGTAGCCGGTTGCGGAAGTTCTCCAATAGTAAAATATGAAGGTACAGGCGCTTATTTTCTGGACAGACTGGAAAATGGGTTATGGAGACTGGAGGTTATGCCCGATGCGGTGCAGATAGGAGACCCGTTCAGTAAGCCGTCTTTGAAAAAGGAGGTGGTTACTATTGCATGGAATACATGGGCTATGGAAGTTAGGTTGCCCGGTTTAGGTGAGAATTTCACCATCACAGCTATCAATGATGGAAATGCTTATAATGGTTTATCAAAGGGTGCAAGCATTTCTGTAAAACCGGGCGTCTATCTTCTGAAAAATACAAGCTATACCCCGAATGCCGAATGGGGAAAGAACACTGTATGGAATAATATACTGCTGGGCGAGTTTGTTGCACCCGAAGCGCATGCAAAAACATTTTCAGTTGTTCATCAGCCTGCAAAGGTAATTGAAAGCGGTAAGTCCTTGCAGATGGAAGCGCAGATAGTAGGGCCGTCGTTTCCCGATTCAGTCATTATTTATACAGACAAAGTTTCTTTCTGGTCGGATAGTAACCCGTCTGTGAAAATGAAACGTGTACACGGCTATACTTATCGTGCGGAAATACCTGCCGGTATGATAAATGAGGGACTTTTCAGGTATAACATAATAGTATGCAAGGATAACAAGAGTTATACTTATCCTGCTAAAACGGAAGGCAATCCCTTGGATTGGGACTATACCCGGCCTGAATATTGGACGGTTGCGGTTGTAAGAGCTGAAGACCCTCTGGAATTGGTAAAGATAACGGATGAATATAGCGATGTAGAGGCGTATGGCATTCCGGAAACATCTTATGTGTTACGAAATTTTGTATCAGGTCTGACAGATGCGAACTCTTTGAAATTCAAATTCAAGGTAACAGATGCAGATGCCCGTTTCTTTTGGCGGAAATATATAAAGGATTATGTCAGTGAAAGGAAGGGTAGATTGAGAGAAGCGCAATATATATGTGTCGATTTGAAAAATATAAAAGGGATCAGTAAGCTGAATGTGGGATTTGTTACTTCTGACGGATTTACTTATACTGCTATGGTGAATCTTGATAAAGACGGACTTTACAAAGTTTCCTTAGCTGGTTTACGGCAGGTGAAAACGGCTCTGTTGCCATCTCCGTATCCTACTTTCCTCGAAAGATACTTCGAGCCTGATACACAGATACCATTTACAATAGGGAAAATAGAGATGTTTGAAATATCGACGGTAGATAATATGGCAAATGATGCGACCTTAGAACTAGGCAGTGTATGGCTGGAATAAAAAGTTATAAAAAAGTAAAGAAATACAAAAACGAAATAATCACCTTATTAAATATTTAAAACCATGAAAAAATACGATAGTTGCAAGAAATTCGCTCATTTCCGCTTCGTAATAGCTTTGGCTTTATTGTTGCTTGCGCCTTTGATGGCTGCGGCTCAGTCGAGGACAATTACGGGAACGGTAGTAGACGAAACAAACGAGCCTGTTATTGGCGCTGTTGTGAAAGTTTCTGAAACCACATTAGGTACTACCACCGATATAGATGGTAAGTACTCGATTGATCTGCCGGAAGGCCGGAACCAACTGGAATTCTCTTTTCTCGGCTATGAAACACAGATCATAGTACTTACGGACAACCGGATTGTAAACATAAAGCTGGAACCGAAAGCGCAGCTTATGACCGAAGTCGTTGTAATAGGCTATGGTACCCAGCTGAAAAAAGACCTGACCGGAACAGTATCCAGCGTGAGCAGTAAAGACTTTAACCAGGGGCTTATCGGTTCTCCCGAACAGCTGATAAACGGAAAGGTAGCGGGAGTACAGATTATGTCTAACAGCGGCTCGCCTACATCGGGAAGCACTATCCGTATCCGTGGGGGAGCTTCACTAAATGCGAGTAACGATCCGTTAATCGTTCTTGACGGTGTACCTTTGGAAAGCGGAGGGATCAGCGGTAACAGTAGTAACTTTCTGAGCCTTATCAATCCGAATGATATAGAGAGTATGACGGTACTGAAGGATGCTTCTTCCACGGCTATCTATGGTTCACGGGCTTCGAACGGGGTAATTATTATCACTACTAAAAAAGGAAGTTCCGACAAACTGAATATCAGTTTCAATACGACATTCTCTCTACAGAATAAGACGAAAGTAGCAGAAACCCTTTCTGCACAGGAGTTCCGTGATTTAATAACAGGCAAAGGTAACGATCAGCAGAAGGCATTATTAGGTGAATACAATACCAACTGGAATGATGAGATATATCAAACGGCAGTTGGCACGGATAATAATCTGAGCGTAGCGGGAAACTTTTCCAAAACTGTTCCGTTCAGGGTATCGGCAGGCTATTATAACCAGGAAGGTATTTTGAAAACTGATAATGCCAAACGCTATACCGGAAGCATCGTTGTAAGTCCTACATTTTTCGACAACCACTTAAAATTTGACTTCAACCTGAAAGGCTCGATAAATAAAAACAGTTTTGCCAATACCGATGCTATCTGGAACGCGACAGTCTTTAATCCTACACAGCCTGTTTATTCCGGTAATTCGGGTTTTGGAGGATATTACGAAAGCTTAGATAATGCAGGTGTTCCGGCAACGGGGGCGTTACTCAATCCTGTAGGACTATTGGAGCAGGAAGAACATAAGAGTACAGTGAAACGCAGTATCGGGAATATGGATGTGGATTATAAATTTCATTTCCTGCCTGAGCTGAAAGCACATCTGACATTAGGTTATGATTATGCTAAAGGTGAAGGCACGAACTATATTCCTGCAGAAGCAGCCAATGTATATAAGATTGGGGGTACAGATAATGAATATTCAGAGGAAAAAACAAATAAGCTATTCACCAGTTATCTGAATTACTCGAAATTCTTTAAGAATATAAAGAATAATCTGGATGCTACTGCCGGTTACGATTATCAGCACTGGAGAGCCAAAAGCCCGGTGTTTATAGATAAGAATATTGCAGGAGAGACGGTAAGTACCTCTCCGGCACAGGATCAGACCCACGTTTTATTATCGTTCTACGGGCGTGTGAATTATTCTTACGATTCCAGATATATGCTGACGGCAACTATTCGCCGCGACGGCTCATCCCGGTTCAATCCGGATAACCGCTGGGGAACTTTCCCGTCGGTAGCATTGGCATGGAGAATATCGCAAGAGTCGTTCCTGAAGGATAATAATATAATCAGCGATTTGAAGCTTCGTTTAAGTTATGGGGTGACAGGTCAGCAGGACGGTATCGGAAACTACTCATTCCTGCCTATCTATACATTGAGTAACGAATATGCACAATACCGTTTCGGGGATAAATATTATTATCTCTATCGTCCTGCAACTTATATTTCGGATTTGAAATGGGAAACAACGGACTCTTATAATGCCGGTTTCGACTTCGGATTTCTCAATAACCGCATCAATGGTACATTCGATTACTATAACCGCAAAACAAAGGATTTGCTGGCGACAGTATCAGTTCCGGCGGGTACAAACTTTGCTGAGAAAGCGACAACCAATGTGGGAAATATAGAGAGTAACGGTCTTGAGTTCGCTATTAACGCGACACCTGTCGATACAAAAGATATAACATGGACACTCGGCTTTAATGCGACATACCAGAAAGTAAAAATTACAAACCTGTCATTGGTTAAGAACGAAAATTCTCCGGGATCTTATACAGGCCCTGAAGTCGGTGGACAAGGTTTACAAATTCTGACAGAAGGATATACCCCTTATATGTTCTATGTCTACAAACAGGTGTACGATGAGGCTGGTAAACCAATTGAAGGGATGTATGCCGACCTGAACGATGATGGGATTATCAATGAAAAGGACCTGTACCGTTACCATTCACCGATGCCTGATTATCTGTTGGGATTCAATTCACAGTTCAGATATAAGAACTGGTCGCTGGGCTTTGCATTGAGGGCGAGTTTCGGGAACTATGTTTACAATAATATGGCGGCAAATGCAGGTGCGTGGGAAACAATGCAGTACATTCCATATGCAATCAATAATATGTCGAGAGACTACCTGAGTACAGGATTCCAGTCTCGCCAGTTCCGTTCCGATTATTATGTGCAAAACGCATCATTCCTCAAAATGGATAATATATCAATCGGGTACAATGTAGGGAAAGTATTCAATGGCCCTAACCTCAGAGTGGGAGCATTGGTACAGAATGTATTTACTATAACTAAATACGATGGTGTAGACCCTGAAATAATGAATGGTTTCGACAGTTCGTTCTATCCTCGTCCGAGAATATTCTCTTTGAGCCTGAATCTTGATTTCTAATACATTATAAAATCTACGAAAATGAAAAAGATAAAATATATATACATTCTTTTGGTGTCGATGACCTTAGGTCTGTTCACATCATGTCTGGGCGACCTCGACCAGATACCCAAAATAGAAGCTACACCCGAAACGGTTTACAATACACCTGAAGGCTACAAATCCGTTTTGGCAAAACTATATGCGTCCCTTGCTATTGCCGGACAGGAAAAAGGGGACGGAAACACCGACCTCGGAGGTAAAACATATTGGGGCTACCTGCGTATTTTCTACAATTTGCAGGAACTGCCTACCGATGAGGCTATTTACACATGGGGTGGGGGTGACGCCTTGAACGGTATCCAGTTTATGACATGGAACTCTTCAGACGAATGGGCTTCGGCGATGTATTACCGTATCTATTATACAGTGGCTATCTGTAATGAATTTTTACGCAATGCGACCGATGATAAACTATCCGGTTTTAACGACAGCGACAGGGAACAGATAAAGGTTTACCGTAGCGAAGCCCGTTTCCTGAGAGCTTTGGTTTATTTTCACGCTCTGGATTTTTACGGGAATGTACCTTTTGTAACCGAGGCGGACCCTGTGGGGGCATTCTTCCCTCCGCGTATTACACGGGCAGACCTGTTCAATTATGTGGAGTCGGAGTTGAAAGGTATCGAAGAGGAATTACCTCTGCCTTTGCAGAACGAATACGGACGGGTAAGCCGTGCGGCAGCCTGGTCGTTATTAGCAAAACTGTATCTGAATGCTAAAGTATATACAGGTACGGAAAAGAATACGGAATGTATTACTTACAGCAAAAAAGTAATAGATGGAGGCTATGCTTTGGAAAATACATATGCCAATCTGTTCAATGCCGATAACGATTTACGGACAAACGAAATTATCTTCCCTATAGAAGCTGACGGACAACATACCACTACATGGGGTGGCAGTACGTATCTGGTTTGCGGGCCTATAGTAGGTTCTATGGTCGCTACCGATTACGGTGTGCAATCCGGTTGGGGTAGTATCCGCACCAGAAAGGAATTTGTAAAACTATTCAGTGATATTACAGGAGCGACAGATAAGCGTGCAGCTTTTTATACGGACGGTCAGACTCTTGATATAGAAGACCCTACTATCAGCACTCAAGGCTATTCTATTGTGAAATACATTAATAAGACATCTACCGGGCAAAATGGCTCTAATTTCGCAGAAGGATTGGTAGATACCGATTTCCCGATGATACGGCTTGCCGATGTATATCTGATGTATGCTGAAGCCGTAGTAAGAGGTGGTACGGGTGGAAGTAAGAGCCTTGCAACTGATTACATAAATCTGATACGTAAAAGAGCTTATGGTAATGAGGCAGGAAAGGTTAGCGAAGATGATTTGACTCTTGATTTTATTCTGGCTGAAAGAGGACGTGAACTTTATTGGGAAGGCACCCGCCGTACCGATCTTATCCGTTTCGGAAAATTCACAGGCTCGTCTTATGTATGGCAATGGAAAGGTGGAACAATGGATGGTACGGGGACAGACAATAAATTCAATTTGTATCCGCTTCCGCCGGCCGATCTGGCAGCTAATCCTAATCTGAAACAAAACGAGGGGTATTAATCTTTAAGATATAGAATAGTATGAAAACAATAAATAAATATATATTCCTGTTCTTTCTTTCTGTACTGGCCGTGTCATGTAACAGTGACGGGGATGAAGTGGTGCTTTCGGGCTTTCAGGAAGGAGAATTGAAAGCGACGGCATCGGAAGTCGTATTGACGAATGATAATAGCGGGAAACTGGTTTTATCCTTTATGTGGAATGCAGGAGAACTGGCGAATACATATTCTCAAAAATATGGGCTTCCTGCCGATGCATTGAAGACAACGCTCCAGTTCGATATACAAAGTTCATTTACCAGTGCAAAAGATGTAGTGGAAACAGCCAGTGCGAAATCCTATACAGGCAAGGCTTTGAATTCACTGGCTCTGAGTATGGGGCTGGAAATCGGGCAGCCTGCAAAACTCTATGTTCGCCTTAAATCTACTATTGCGGCTAATGTAGACCCTCTATACAGTAATGTTGTGGAAGTAACCGTTACCCCATACGAAGAAATAGCATTCTTATATATGCCGGGCGACCTGAGCGGCGGATGGGATAAATACACAACACGCTTATGTTCACGCAGTGGAAATGGCGAATATGAAGGGTTTGTAAATGCACAGCAATGGAATAACTTTAAGTTTACGACTGAAATGAGCAGTACTTCGGGCATAACTTATGGTTCTAATCCGAATGATTTATATACGTTGGATGATAGCAGTGCCCAGTGGAATATCTGGTTTGAAGAGGGTGGATATTTCCTTCTGAAAGCGAATACCAATACAATGAAATGGAGTAAGACGAAGATTTCGGCATTTGCCGTTACCGGAGAGTTCAATGCATGGAGCCTGACTACCGATGTGATGACTTACGATGCTGTCAATCAGGTATGGAAAGTAACTTGTAATATCTCGAATACCTTATATGGCATCCAGATAATTGCCAACAACGATTGGAATTCTAAATACGGAGGCATTAACGGAGAGATTACTTTGGGCGGAGCGAATATAGAAATAGCCACACCGGGTACTTATACCATTACAATGAATCTGAGCAATCCGGAGAAGTACACTTATACAATCGAATGATTATAACTTTTATTTGTCAGAATAATAAACAGGTCTGCGACCCCTAAAACAAAAATATCTATGAAATTATATATAAAGCATTTGATTATAGCACTTTCATTTATTGTTTTCCTCGGATTTATTTCCTGTAGCGACGATGATGATAATGGAGCAACCAGTCCTGACCTATCAACCGGAACTTTTGCCAAAGGGGCCGATGTGAGTTGGATAACCCAGATGGAAGCATCGGGAAAGAAATTCTACAATGCAGCAGGGGCTGAAATGGAAGGCATAAGGCTATTGAGAAGCCTTGGGATGAACTCTGTCCGCCTGCGTGTATGGGTCAACCCTGTAGACGGATGGTGTAATACCGAAGATTTATTGGTAAAAGCATACAGGGCTAAAAATCTGGGGATGCGTATTATGGTGGATTTCCATTACAGCGATAGCTGGGCAGACCCATCGAAACAAGCGAAGCCGGCTGCATGGACTGACCTGAGTTTTACAGAACTGAAAAGTGCCGTAGCGAATCATACGACAGAAGTGCTGAACGTATTGAAAACAAATGGTATCACTCCGGAATGGGTACAGGTGGGTAATGAAACTGGTAATGGCATGCTATGGGATGATGGAAAAGCAGAGGACTATATGAAAAACTATGCCGGGCTTAATAATGCAGGCTATGATGCGGTCAAAGCTGTTTTTCCGGATGCGAAAGTGATTGTTCACCTGCAAAACGGTCAGGATAACGGATTGTTCCGTTGGCTATTCGACGGGCTGAAAAGTAACAATGGAAAATGGGATGTAATAGGCATGTCCTTATATCCGTCTGCCGATGATTGGAAAGCCATGAATAACGATTGCCTTTCCAATATGAAAGATATGATAGAACGTTACGGGTCGGATATAATGATTTGTGAAGTAGGGATGAGTTGGGATGAAGCGGAAACATCAAAAGCGTTTCTGACCGATTTGATAGAAAAAACAAAATCATTACCAAACGGCAGAGGTTTAGGTGTATTCTATTGGGAACCGCAGGCATATGGTAGCTGGAATGCATATACACTCGGTGCTTTTGACGATTCGGGAAAGCCTACGGTTGCTTTGGATGCATTCAGATAATATTTATCTATACTATAAGCTGGTAGCTTTTAGCTATCAGCTTATAGCTCTTTGAAAATGTGAACGAGCCCCCTCAATCCCCCAAGGGGGACTTACAAAGAGAATAAAAAGCAAGAAATTGAAAATGAGAATAGGAATGAGGGAGGACAAAAAAGTAACAGGAGAGAAATATGTAAAAGGTGTTACAATTGTTACCTTTTAACAAGTAGTAAGTTTTAAGTAATAAGTAGTGAGTAAATAGGTACAAGTAGACAAGGTACGAGATACAAGCTGCTGACTGTTTACTGCTAACTGTAAATAGTGTTACCTTTGTTACTTTTTGAATAATATAAACTCATTGTTAACTGTTGATTGTTAACTGAAAGAATCTTATAATGAAAAGAAAATTTATAACTTTTATTTTAGCTATACTGTTTTGTTGCAATGCCACCATGCAGTCGCAGACAAAAAGAGTAGAGTTTTTACTGGAAAAAAACTGGAAATTCAGCAGAGGCGATTATCCCGATGCTGCCGGGACAGGCTTTGATGATAAAAGCTGGGAGTCAGTAACTGTTCCTCACGATTGGGCTATATCCGGGCCATTCGACCGCAAGCACGATTTGCAGGAAGTGGCAGTTATCCAGAACGGAGAAAAAGTAGCAACTGTAAAGACCGGACGTACAGGAGGATTACCCTATGTAGGTATCGGTTGGTACAGAAATACGTTTAATGTAAGTGATTTCGGAAAAGGGAAAAAACGTGTCACCCTTCTTTTCGACGGAGCTATGAGTGAAGCCCGTATATATGTAAACGGGAAAGAAGCCTGTTTCTGGCCTTTCGGTTACAATTCTTTTCATTGCGATGTAACGGATCTGCTGAATGCTGACGGTGAGAACAATACCCTTGCAGTGCGCCTCGAAAACAAACCGCAGTCGTCACGTTGGTATCCGGGCGCAGGCCTTTACCGTAATGTACATGTAGTTGTGACGGAAGAAATACATGTACCCGTCTGGGGTACCTATATTACCACGCCTTTTGTCTCGGAAGAATATGCTTCGGTGAAGCTGAAAACCGAAATCAGTAATTCGGATAATGCGGATGTACGGATAGTTACCGAGATAAAAGATGCATCGGGGAATGTCGTTGCCAAAAAAGATAATACCCTCAGGATAAATCACGGTCAGCCTTTCGAGCAGAATTTCAGTGTAGATAAGCCACAACTGTGGTCACCCGAAACTCCGTATTTATATAATGCAGTATCGAAAGTATATATAAAAGATGCTCAGGTTGACGAATATACCACACGTTTCGGTATAAGGGATATAAAATTGATTGCAGATAAAGGCTTTTTTCTGAATGGTAAAAGGCGTAAGTTTCAAGGGGTTTGTAACCATCACGATCTGGGCCCTCTGGGAGCAGCTATTAATGTGGCGGCATTGCGCCGTCAACTGACTATGCTGAAAGATATGGGGTGTGATGCTATACGTACCGCGCATAATATGCCTGCGCCGGAACTGGTTGCCTTATGTGACGAAATGGGCTTTATGATGATGATAGAACCATTCGACGAATGGGATATCGCTAAGTGCCTGAACGGTTATCACCGTTTCTTTAATGAATGGGCGGAAAAAGACTTGGTAAATATGCTACATAACTACCGAAACAATGCCAGTGTGGTGATGTGGAGTATTGGCAATGAAGTACCGACACAGTGCAGCGATCAGGGATATAAAGTGGCTTCTTTCCTGCAGGATATCTGCCATCGCGAAGATCCTACCCGCCCTGTTACCTGTGGTATGGATCAGGTTACTTGTGTGCTGAATAACGGCTTTGCCGCGATGATAGATGTTCCCGGTTTCAATTACCGGACTCATCGTTATCAGGAAGCTTACGAAAAACTGCCTCAGAATCTGGTACTGGGTTCTGAAACAGCCTCTACGGTAAGTTCGCGGGGAGTATATAAATTCCCTGTGGAGAAGAAAGCCGATGCTAAATATGATGACCATCAGTCTTCTTCCTACGATTTGGAATATTGCTCATGGGCAAATCTGCCGGATGATGATTTCGCATTGGCAGATGACTATGAATGGACTATGGGCCAATTTGTCTGGACGGGATTCGATTATCTGGGCGAACCTTCTCCCTATGATACGGATGCATGGCCGAATCATAGCTCTATGTTCGGTATTATAGATCTGGCAAGTATTCCTAAGGACAGGTATTACCTGTATCGTAGCCTGTGGAATAAGAATGAGAGTACGTTGCATATTCTGCCTCACTGGAACTGGAAGGGGCGCGAGGGAGAGAAAACACCTGTATTCGTTTATACCAGCTATCCGTCTGCCGAACTTTTTATCAATGGTAAAAGCTACGGAAAACAGAGTAAAAACAATACTACATTGCAGAACCGCTACCGCCTGATGTGGATGGATGCCATATACGAACCGGGCGAAGTGAAAGTCGTTGCATATGATGCGCAGGGTAGAGTTGCAGAAGAGAAGATTGTGCGTACGGCGGGTAAGCCGCATCATATAGAACTTGTAGCCGACAGGATGCAGTTAGCTGCCGATGGTAAGGATTTGGCTTATATAAATGTAAGAGTAGTGGATAAAGATGGAAATCTGTGCCCTGATGACCAGCGTCAGATAATCTTCTCCGTAACAGGGGATGGTAGCTATAAAGCATCGGCGAATGGCGACCCTACCTCTCTCGAACTCTTTCATCTGCCCAGGATGCAGGTGTTTAACGGGCAACTGACCTCGATAGTACAATCGGGTGAAAAAGACGGAAAACTGATTTTTGAAGCAAAAGCGAAAGGTTTACAGACGGGAAGGATAGAAGTTATAATAAAATGAATTAGTTGACAGTTGAAAATTGAGAGTTGAAAATTTTTAAGGGCTTTGCATTACTAGTGCGTCAGCATCTGCGCATTAGTTCCGCAGGCGGGGTACCCAATCCGGTAAAGATGGCATAGAATCAAATGGGGCGATAGCCCATTTATTTGATTCAGCCATCGAGGCGGTTTTGGGTCGCCGAGGAATGAAGCGCTAGCCTTTTGATTCGTTTTGGGCAATGCCAAAATGAACATAAATAAATCTTTAATAGAGATGATCGGTTCTCTTTCGTTCTTTGACATACATATTTCGTACAACAGACAAGCTATTTAGTACATAAAATGCCTTTAGATAGCGGATTATATCAGGAATAACCTATTTTTGTATTAAATTAATGAGGTAATGCAGAGATATCTTGTATTGGCAAACAGTAACGACTTGGTGAGGGTCTCTCCCGAGAGGATAGTTTATATATCCTCCGACGGGAATTACTCCACGATGGTGCTGGTCAATAAGGAAGAACATCTGTTTTCTTTCAATCTGGGTACTTTCGAAAGGGTTATCGAGCAGCAGTTGTCCAATGATGCAGGTACTTTTATCCGCTTGGGTAAAAGCTTGATTATAAATGCGCAATATATCTATTACGTGAACGTTTCCAAGCAGCAGATTATTCTTTCAGATATCAGCTTTCCCCATAAATTTGCACTCTCTGCTTCGAAAGAAGCATTGAAAGCATTGAAGACAGTATTGGAAGATAGTATAAAAAGCAGGAGAACCGAATAATGAGCAAGAAAGATATACAAACAGAAAACGAAGTCTACTTTCTTGGCTCAAAAGAAAGTAGGGACAAAAAGCCCGCCTCCAAAAAGAGGTGGCGGCTGATAGCTGCGGCTTGTATCGTGGTAGTAATAATAGCGGTATTGCTGATATTGCTATTGCGGAAACCGGATGCCGGCTATTACTTCGAACCTGAAATCGAAGAGGCTGTGCATACGGCAGGTGTAACTTCCGATACTATAAAAGCTATACCTGGTGATACTATAAAAGGATATGTCGAAATATTGGAAGAAACGGTGAATGATGTACCCATGTTTGTTTATGTACCTCGTCATGCAACACTGTCATTGTCTGTAGGTATGCCGGATAAGTCCGATTCAACGATTATTTTCATAACACAGGCAGCCGATATCAGGGGCGATAATTATGAGATAGTAGGCGATTTTGTCCTTGCCGGGGAAAAATTATCGAGGGGTGTTGCAAAAACAGGATTTTGCGCGGTCATTGACGGTGAAGTTATTATCGGAGTTTCAGATAATACTCCATTGTTGCAAAAAGCGATTGAGTCGAAAGGCTATTTTTTCAGGCAATACCCATTGGTAGATGATGGAGTACTGGTGGAAAACAATCCGAAGAATAAATCGATTCGCAGAGCACTGGCTACACGTTCCGGGAAGGTAATAATGGTTGAAAGCCGCAGCGCCGAGTCATTCCATGATTTTGCGCAGGCGCTGGTCGATATAGGGGTAAATGATGCGATATATCTGGTAGGAAGCAATACTGCATTTGGCTGGTACTATGACAAAGACCATATAAAGACTGAGTACGGAACTATCCAGTCTGAACAGCTTCAGAATATATCTTATATCGTTTGGCGTTCGGAATGAGATACCTGTACGGAAATCACTCCCATCCCTCATACCCGCCGTCGATGCTGTATACATCTTCAAAACCCTGCTCTGCAAGGAATTGGGCTACCATTTGGCTGCTATTTCCATGATAGCACATGACTAATATAGGATAGGTTTTATTTGTCATTGACACAAACCCGGGCAGGCTCAGGTGGGTAAGGTGTGTCGCTCCTTTTACATGTCCTTGCCGGAAACTTTCTTCATCTCTGATATCTACCAGTATTGTTTCGGGATTCGATAGTTTTTCTTTGGCTTGATGCGGTGTAATTCTCTTTAACGGCATTCTTTTCTATTGTTATTAGTTTATTCTATATATTATTTGATGTTATAGATTGAACAAATTCAACTGGTTTTTGTTTTTAGTCTTAAAAATCACAAATAAAGGACACTGACGTGCAAAAGAAACTATTACTTGCCTTATTGGCAATTATTCAATCATCACTGATATTCGCTCAAGCCGAACCTGCCTATAAGAAAGGAACATTCTTCGCCCTGTGGGGCTGGAACAGGGATGCCTATACAAACTCCGATATTCATTTCAAGGGTAATGATTATGACTTTACTCTTCATAAAGTGAAAGCATCTGATAAACAAAATAAGATCAGCTATTTCAATTACCTCCGCCTCGATCGGATAACCATTCCTCAAACAAACTTGCGTGTGGGGTATTTTATAAAAGATAATATGGCTATAACTTTAGGTGTAGACCATATGAAATACGTTATGGATCAGAATCAGACGGTAAATATAGATGGACATGTAAAACCTGAATACCAGTCTCATGTAAATGACGACGGTTCTATAAAACTGACAGACGATTTCCTTACATTTGAGCATACCGACGGGCTGAACTATATAAATGCAGAACTGGAATATTATAAGAATTTCTTCCATAAAGGTATACTTAACGTGAATGGGCTGATCGGCGGTGGAGCCGGATTTCTTATGCCCCGGAGTAATGTCATGATGATGGGGAATGAACGGCACGATGCTTTTCATCTCGCAGGATTCGGGTTGAATGCAAAAGGCGGGCTGGATGTAAATTTCTGGAACTTGTTTTTCGTTCGTTCCGAAGTGAAAGAGGGATATATTAATATGCCAAGTATAAGGACGACCGAATCGTCGGACGACAAAGCTCATCAGGCATTCTGGTTTGCAGAACTGACTTATGCAATCGGGTTTAACTGGCATTTTTAAAAGTATCAAAGTTATCTATATAATATATTCAGTTATACTCGGTGCAGTATTTAAAAAGTGTTTGTTGATTTTAGAGTAATCAGTAGTAAGCATTAAGTGTCTGATAACCGGTTACTGTTAACAGTATCCCCCTTTCGTACCTTTGGGGGACTGTTAACTTAAAAAAATCATAACTCATAACCTATAACTCATAACTAAATCATAACTTTGCATACTTGATTTGTAAAAGCTATAGACCATGCCAGTTAATATACCTAACAATCTTCCGGCGATTGAGATTCTGAAGAAAGAGAACATCTTTGTAATGAACCAACTCAGGGCTAACGAACAGGATATCCGTCCTTTGCGTGTGCTCATTCTCAATCTGATGCCTATTAAGATAATGACGGAGACTGATTTGATAAGGTTATTATCGAACAATCCGTTACAGGTAGAAGTCGAGTTTCTGAAGCTGGAAACCCATACTTCTAAGAACACTTCGGAAGAGCATCTTGAGATGTTCTACAAGAACTTCAGTGAGGTGAGGGATGATTTCTATGATGGTATGATAATAACAGGTGCACCTGTTGAACTATATGAATTTGAAGAGGTAACTTACTGGCCCGAAATATCTTCTATATTCGATTGGGCGCGTACTCATGTGACTTCCACATTGTATATATGCTGGGCTGCACAGGCTGCCATGTATCATTTCTACGGGGTGAAAAAATATCCGCTACCGGAGAAAATGTTCGGTGTATTCAAGCATATTGCCCATGATAAGAAGTTCCCGTTATTCAGGGGGTTCGACGACGAGTTTTATATTCCTCATAGCCGCCATACAACCGTGAGGCGGGAAGATGTGCTTCGGCATCATGAGTTGAAAATACTGTCGGAATCGGATGATTCCGGTGTCGGAATAGTTGCATCCCGTGGAGGACGTGAATTTTACCTGACAGGACATTCCGAATATGCACCATATACACTTCATAACGAATATATACGGGATGCGGAAAAAGGCTTACCTATAAAGATTCCGCTCAATTATTATAAAAATGACAATCCAGAGAACGGGCCGGTGGTACGCTGGTCGGGTCATGGTAATCTCTTATTTAATAATTGGCTCAACTACTTTGTTTATCAGGAAACTCCATATGATAAAACGAAGATTAAAGATCTGGGTAATATAGATCCTATGAATGAGGGGTATATGTACCATATCTAAGCTCAATTAATATAGAAACACTGTAACAAGACAAGCTTTGCTGAAAGCGCGCAAAATAGAGCTACTTGCTCCTGCTAAAAATCTGGAATGCGGTATTGAGGCCATCAATCACGGAGCGGACGCGGTATACATCGGCGCACCGAAATTCAGTGCGCGTGCAGCTGCCGGAAACACACTCGATGATATTAAGTCGCTGGCAGAGTATGCACATCAGTTCGGAGCAAAAGTATATGTCGCTCTGAATACCATACTGACAGATAGTGAATTGCAGGACGCCGAAAAACTCATCTGGCAGTTATATGCCGATGCCAAAATAGATGCGCTGATAATTCAGGATATGGGCATCACTATGCTCAATTTGCCACCGGTTGCGCTACATGCAAGCACACAAATGGATAACCGGAGCGCAGAGAAGGTGAAGTTTCTCGAAGATGCGGGATTTAAGCAAATCGTATTGCCCCGGGAATTGACAATAGATGAAATAGCCGAAATTGCCGCCCATGTAAAAACTCCTCTCGAAGTCTTTGTGCATGGCGCATTGTGCGTATGTTACAGCGGGCAGTGTTATCTCAGTCAGGCTTT
Organism: Dysgonomonas sp. UBA7710; assembly: GCF_002482385.1. Classification (GTDB taxonomy): domain Bacteria; phylum Bacteroidota; class Bacteroidia; order Bacteroidales; family Dysgonomonadaceae; genus Dysgonomonas. The sequence continues at coordinate 102,750 of NZ_DLFW01000044.1, forward strand.
GTCGGGGCGAAGTGCAAACAAAGGAGCATGTGCGCAGTATTGCCGTTTACCGTACACGCTGGTTGACGCTGACGGAGAAGAGATAATGCAGAAGAAGCATTTTCTGTCGATGAAAGATCTCAATCTGTCGGATAATCTAGGAGAATTACTGGAGGCAGGTGTCAGTTCCCTGAAGATAGAAGGGCGGTTGAAAGATGTTTCCTATGTAAAAAATATCGTTGCCTATTACCGTATGAAACTGGACGCAGTACTGAAGCGGGATTCCCGGTTTATAAGGGCTTCTTCGGGCAAATCTGTCTACACATTCGAACCCAATCCGGAGAAAAGTTTCAACAGGGGCTTTACCAAATACTTTCTGCATGAACGCAGTAGTAATATGTGGTCGGTAGACTCACCCAAGTCGATAGGTGAACCGATCGGGAAGATTACTGAGATTACGACAAAATATATAAAGATTAATGGCTCTCAAAAGATACACAACGGCGATGGCCTTTGCTACTTCAATAATAAAAAAGAGCTGGAGGGTATCCATGTTAACCGTGTAGAAGGAGAGCTTATTTTTCCGGCAACGATTCCCGATGTTAAGCGCGGTACTTTTGTGTACCGTAATTATGACCATGAGTTTGAAAAGTTGCTGTCGAAGAAATCGGCGGAACGCCGTATAAGCGCGACTATTGAACTGAATGAAATCCCGTTCGGCTTTTCCTTAGAGATTACCGATGAAGACGGCAATTACGCTATACTCAATTTTGAAACGGAGAAACAAACGGCCCTGAAAGACCAAACTGAAAATATCCGGAATAATCTGAGCAAGACGGGTAATACGATATTTAAAGTGGAACAGGTCAATATAAACTGGAACGATAGTTGGTTCGTCCCGGTGTCGCTGTTGTCGGAATGGAGAAGACAACTGACAGATAAACTATTATCCGTAAGGAAAATCAGATATCAACAGGAAGTTGTCCCTCATAAGCATACCTCGCATGCTTTTCCAACTAAAGATATTACATATCTGGGGAATGTGATGAACGAAAAGAGCAGGCAATTTTATACGCAACATCAATCGTCGGTGGTGCAGCCTGCGTTTGAAAAACAGGCTCAAAAAGATGTCCCTCTGATGTTTACTCGTCATTGTATCAAACAGTCATTAGGTTGGTGCCCGAAAGAAGGAACTGAAAAACATCCTTACAAAGAACCTTTCTTTTTGATATATAACAATACGAAATTGCGTCTTTCGTTCGATTGCCGGAATTGTGAGATGAAAGTATTTAACGATTCGTACGCAGAATAATATACATATTGATATTTTCTGTATCTTTGAACCTATATTAGAAATACCTGATATGAGTAATGCATGCAATTCAATGGGATACTCTCAAGTCTTAACCTGCTGTTGTTGTTTTACTTATTCAATGTAATAAATAGGTCTGCGACCTTATTCATGCTATGCTGAAAAGAATTGTAAGATATACCTGGCCCCCCGCGGTCATTGCTGTTATCATTTTTTATCTATGTTGCCTTATCCCTACAGATGATATACCTGATGTCGGGTTTCAGTTCTTTATCCCCGCCGATAAGATTGTGCATTTCCTGATGTATTTCGGTCTGGCCGGAGTGGCATCTTTCAATTATATCTTTTACAAAAAAGGGCATATTATTATATTGAAGCTTGTTGTTTTCGCCATACTGGTCCCAATAATTTACGGGGGAGTGATAGAGATAATACAAGCGGAATATTTCCCGGGAAGGAGTGGAGATTGGTACGATTTTCTGGCTGATGCGCTGGGTGTACTGGCATCCTTACCTATTTCCCTTTGGTTTAGGCGTTTTATGTTAAACAGGCAATTACAGGAAGAAGACATATGAAAAAGTCAATCGTTATTTTGTTCGCGTTATTTTTCTCAATGAGCATATTTTCTCAGGAAGAAAATTACCAATATAAAGTAAAAGTGGGAGATATTGCTCCCGATTTTGAAATGAGTTTGCCTTCGGGGCAAAAGGTGAAATTATCCTCTCTGAGAGGTAAGGTTGTTATGTTACAGTTCACTGCCAGCTGGTGTGGAGTTTGCCGTAAGGAAATGCCTCATATAGAGAAAGAGATATGGCAGAAGCATAAGGATAATCCGAATTTTGCGTTATATGGCATAGACCGTGAAGAGCCTGCCGAAACAGTATTGAAATTTGCCAAAGCGACAGGAGTGACTTATCCTATCGGTTTAGACCCGAAAGCGGATATATTTGGCACTTACGCGGAAAAAGAAGCGGGGATCACAAGGAATATCATCATTGATAAGAATGGAAAGATAGTAATGCTTACCCGGCTTTTCAAGATGGAGGAATTCAACGAAATGGTTGCCCTGATTGATTCTTTACTTTAACAGTGAGCAGTAAGCAGTTATCAACTTGTATCTCGTATCTTGTTTACTTGTAACTCGTAACTTTTTTATTAAAAAATGAGTATCGTTATTATAAAATATAATGCAGGGAATATCTTTTCGGTAGAGCATGCTTTCAAACGTTTGGGCGTTGAAGCTATTGTATCTGCTGACAAAGAATTGATAAGGACTGCTGATAAAGTGATTTTTCCGGGGGTAGGAGAGGCCAGTTCTACGATGCATCATTTGCGTCAAACAGGATTGGATAAGCTTATTCCCGATTTGGAGCAGCCTGTGCTGGGTATTTGTCTGGGCATGCAGTTGATGTGCGCCCATTCCGAAGAAGGCGATGTGGATTGTTTGAATATATTTGGTGCGGAAGTAAAGCGCTTTGCATCCGAAAGACACGAAGATAAAGTGCCTCATATGGGATGGAATACAATTACAAATCTGAAAAGTGAGGTTTTTGACGATTCACTGGAGGGGGAATTTGTATATTTTGTACATAGCTATTATGTAGCCAGTTGCAAGCATACGGCAGCAACAACGGATTATATCCTTCCATTTAGCGCGGCCATTCATAAAGATAATTTTTATGCTACCCAGTTTCACCCTGAAAAGAGTGGGGGAGTGGGCGAAAAAATATTAAAGAATTTTTTGTTGAATACCTAATACCAATTTATCATGGATAAGTACGATGAATTAAGGAAGCTGGAGGAGCTTAGGGCTCAGGGAGCAATTTCGGAAGAAGAATTTCAGCAGGAAAAGCACCGGATATTGAACCCCGGCAGCTATGGAAACGATGGAAGAGGATTAGGTGGTATACAGAAAGATACATATATCGTGCTGATGCACCTGTCGCAGTTTGCAGGCTTCCTGGTTCCGGGATTAGGCTTTATCCTTCCCATTGTGCTGTGGCTGGTAAACGCAAAAGAATATCCGGAAGTAGACAGGCATGGAAAGAATATCGCGAATTTCATGATAAGTATGCTTATTTATGCGACAATAGCCGGTATCTTCTGCATCACGATAATAGGAATTGTAATAGGGCTTCCGATGCTTATTATAATCGCGATACTCGAAATCGTATTCATAATCATTGCAGCAATAAAGGCCAGCAATGGAGAATATTGGAAGTATCCATTATCAATCACCTTTTTTTCTTAAATAACAGAGCATGATAGAGATTATCCCAGCTATAGATATTATTGACGGTAAATGTGTTCGCTTGTCGCAAGGCGATTATAATGCAAAGAAAGTATATAACGAAGATCCGCTGGAGGTAGCGAAAATGTTTGAAGGCGCGGGTATCCGCCGTCTTCATCTGGTCGACCTCGATGGCGCGAAGGCAAAGAGGGTCGTCAATCGGGCTGTTCTGGAAAAGATTGCGTCAAATACTTCCCTCGTCATTGATTTTGGCGGAGGGGTACAAAGTGATTCCGATCTGGATATTGTTTTCGATTCGGGAGCTTCTATGGTTACCGGAGGGAGTATCGCAGTGAGGGATAGAAATTTATTTATCTCCTGGATAGAGAAATACGGCAGCGAAAAGATAATCTTGGGGGCTGATTGTAAGGACGGTAAAATCGCTGTTTCCGGTTGGCAGGAATCTACATCGGTTGATATTATTCCTTTTATAAAAGATTATAAAGCAGAGGGCATAAATAAAGTTGTCTGTACCGATATCAGCAAGGATGGCATGCTTCAAGGTCCGTCTATTGACTTGTATAAGGAAATCCTGAAATCTTTTCCGGATCTCTATCTAATTGCAAGTGGCGGAGTCAGTAGCTTTCAGGATATACTCGATTTGGAGAGTGCGGGTGTGCCTGCTGTTATTTTAGGAAAAGCTATTTATGAGAAACGGGTGACGTTGGACGAATTAAGGGTTAAAAGTTATGAGTTATAAATTATAAATTCTTAATCCTTCATTCTTAATTTTTCATTTTTCATTTTTAATTAAAATACGTGTTAGCGAAAAGAATAATACCTTGTCTTGATGTAAAAGACGGGATGACCGTGAAAGGAACCAATTTTGTGAACCTCCGGGAAGCCGGAGATCCGGTGGAACTTGGTGTGCGTTACAGCGAACAGGGAGCCGATGAACTGGTATTTCTTGATATTACGGCATCGCACGAGGAGCGTAAGACATTTACCGAATTGGTAAAACGTATTGCCGCAAATATAAATATACCTTTTACCATCGGTGGAGGTATCAATGAATTATCGGATGTAGACCGCTTGTTGAATGCCGGAGCGGATAAGGTTTCTGTAAATTCCACAGCCATAAGAAATCCGGAGATAATTGAGGAAATAGCCAAAAACTTCGGTTCACAGGTTTGTGTTTGCGCAATAGATGCTAACTTTGAAGACGGGATATGGTCATGTTACACCAGCGGCGGACGTAACAAGACTGATAAAGAACTTTTCTCCTGGGCTAAGGAAGCTGAAAATCTCGGCGCAGGTGAAATCCTTTTTACCAGTATGAATCATGACGGAGTGAAGACCGGGTATGCGAATGAGGCATTACGCCGGTTGTCCGAAACATTGAATATCCCTGTTATTGCCTCCGGCGGGGCCGGGAATATGGAACATTTTCGCGATGTATTTGTTAATGGTAAAGCAGATGCAGCTTTGGCAGCCAGCGTTTTCCATTTTGGCGAGATAGCGATAAAAGATTTAAAGGATTATTTAAAAAAAGAAAATATAAATGTAAGATAGTTCACGTGAATCAGTATTTGAGAACTTTATCTATATAATAATAAGCTATTAGCTATTAGCCGTTAGCCGTTAGCTTATAGTTCTTTGAAAAGTTGAAAAGGCCTCCTGGCCTCCGAAGTGAAAAGAGAACGGGCCCTTCAATCCTCCAAGGGGCAGGGCTGTTAAGTTCTCCACTTTGTTCTGTTATTTTCGGCTGTCATTGGCTCCGCTTCGCTCTGCCGAACGTTGTTTCTGAGTGGAACGAAGGATCTCTTTCGATTAAAGAGATGTTTCACTTCGTTCAACATGACAAAGAGGATATAAGAATTCAGAACTTAACAGCCCTGCCTCAAGGGGGACTTATAATGAGGGTAAAAAGTAATAAGTAGAAAAAGTGTTACCTTTGTTACTTTTTGAAAGTTACAAGTTACTCCGTCCTGCGGACAGTACGAGTTACAAGTAAACGGGATGCTGAGCGGAGCGAAGCATGACAGGGTATAATAGTTCTCAAAGGCTAATGGCTAAAAGCTATCAGCTAATAGCTAAAAAGCGTTACCTTTGTTACTTTTTAACAATGTATAGTTAATAAATGCAAAAATGGTAAAGGATGATAAATTATGAATGATGAGTTGATTTTACACCTTACAACTAATAAGAGAATTCTTCATTCTTCATTCTTCATTATTAATTGATTTCCGTTACTTTCGTTACTTTTTAACTATATATTGTCAATAAATGTGAAAATTAAACACGACTAAAATTAAAAATATGAATCTCGATTTTGACAAAGTAGGCGGGCTAATACCTGCCATTATACAAGATAATGAGACAAATAAAGTGTTGATGCTTGGTTATATGAATGCTGAGGCTTTGCAGAAAACACAGGAAACGGGAAAGGTGACATTCTTTAGCCGTACAAAGCAGCGGCTTTGGACAAAAGGCGAAGAAAGCGGGAACTTCCTGAATGTAATCAGTATAAAAGAAGATTGCGATAAGGATACACTCCTGATTAAAGTGAATCCGGTTGGCCCGGTTTGCCATACAGGAGCAGATACTTGCTTCGAAGAAGAGAATAAGGAAGATATCCTGTTTTTGAAATATCTTCAGCATTTTATTGAGAAACGTTACAAAGAGATGCCCGAAGGCTCTTATACGACATCACTTTTCGAGTCTGGAATAAACCGCATGGCTCAGAAAGTGGGAGAAGAGGCTCTGGAATCGGTGATAGAAGCATGTAATGGTACCGACGACCGTCTGATATATGAATCAGCAGATATGCTTTATCACCTGATTGTATTGTTAACATCGAAAGGCCTAAGTATCGAAGACCTTGTAAGGGAACTTCAAAAACGGCATAAGAAAAACTAAAAACTAAAAACTAAAAACTAAAAGTGAAAAGTGAAAAATGTTTATCAATCTCCATTTTTAATTTTCACTTTCCGTTCTTCACTTTGTACTGACCTAGTTATGGATAAAGATGTAATTATAAAATATGAAGGGGTTGATTTGGACAGGGATGGTAATAATATCCTTAGTGATATCAACATTTCGATAAATGAAGGTGAATTTATATACCTCATTGGGAAGGTCGGTTCGGGAAAAAGTACATTCCTGAAAAGTCTTTACTATGAAATACCTATCGAAAAAGGTCATGGACGTATCTTCGATTATGAACTGGAAAGTATAAAGAAGAAACAGATTCCTTTTTTAAGGCGAAAAGTAGGAATTGTATTTCAGGACTTCCAATTGCTTATCGACCGTACGGCTGCTAAGAACCTTGAATTTGTTCTTCGCGCTACCGGATGGAAGAATAAAGATCTGATAGATATACGGATCGGGGAAGTTCTTATGCAGGTAGGTATGCAGAATAAAGGTTATAAGATGCCTCATGAATTATCGGGAGGAGAACAGCAACGTATCGTTATAGCGCGTGCTCTCCTTAATTCACCTGAAATTATACTTGCCGACGAGCCGACGGGGAATCTTGATCCCGAAACGGGAAATCAGATTGTACAGCTCTTGCATACGATATCGGAAGGTAATACGGCCGTTGTAATGTCGACACATAATTATGCCGTCGTTCAGAAATATCCGGGCAGAATCATCAAATGTGAGGACGGGCATCTGAAAGATGTGAAGATGGGAAATCAGGTTCAATCACAGAATCACTAAGTAAAAATATAATAGAGGGAATTATGGAAATAAGAAAATTAGATTTAACAAAGAGTAATGAAGTTTCATTTATTGAAAACCTTTACATAGAATCTTTTCCGTTGAGCGAACGCCGCCCGGTGGAAACAATGCTGGATTTATATAAAGGGGATTCGCCTTTTGTTATTGCCGTAACCCTCAAAGACGATAATATAGTCGGATTCCTTACTTACTGGGATCTGGATGAGTTTATATTTGCCGAGCATTTTGCTATTTCTCCTGAGTTCCGCAATGGGGGATATGGGCGTAAAGTGATGGATTTATTTATAAAAGATATCACCAAACCCATTATACTTGAGGTGGAATTACCCACCACTATACTGTCGGAGCGCCGGATTGGATTTTATCAGCGTATCGGATTCAGATTGTGGGAAAATGTACAATATCAGCAGCCGGCTTATCATAAAGATGGTATTGCCATTCCAATGAAGTTGATGACATACGGAAGTTTGGATGTAGAGAAGAATTTGATCGATATCAGAAGCAAGTTGTACAGCGTGGTGTATAATTGCTGAATAAGAGCAGATACCAGGTTTATTGCGCAAAAAACCTTCTTTTCGGTTGAAAATAATAAGTAAAAATTTTGAAAAATTAAAAATAGCCTATATATTTGCACTCTCAATTGCGAAAGTAGCTCAGTTGGTAGAGCACGACCTTGCCAAGGTCGGGGTCGCGGGTTCGAATCCCGTCTTTCGCTCAGACTCTGAAAGATATCAGAGAAAAAATGAAGATAATAGCTTCCGAATCAATAGATTGGAAGCTATTTTTGTTATTTATTCCAATTAAAAGACTAAAAAAATCATTATAAAATCAATCGCATCACAGAATATTTGATGATATCGAAGCATATCTTCATAATCCAGATGATCATATTCGCTCCTAACTGATAAATGGTGGCTTCATATACTCCCGTTCCGCAAGTTCCTAATGGATTTAGATAATATCAAACAATTCGCTATATTCCCTAAAAGTAAATGGTGTACAGTTATCAGGTAATTTGTGGATTTGTCACAGACTAGCTTTTTGTAATTCTTAGCAGAATCTTAATTTTTACATCGTAGCCCTGTAAAGTTTTTGTAACAAATATTGTTTCTCTTTGTATAACTAATATTAAAAAATAGATCATTAATAATATTACTTTATATCGGCCCTTATACTAAAAAAAGAAGATCGGAGAAGCTATATCCATAGTTGTATATCCGGTTTTCTTTTTATGCATATGCCGGATGGCTCCGGAAAGAACTATCTGGACAAGTTAGACAAATCCATTGAGTACGAAATAAATATCGACTGATTTTATGAAAAAAACGATACTATTACTTATCTTACTTACTGCTTTTTCCTGGACCTCAATATATGCATGGGGGAAAAACGGCCACAGGATAATCGCACAGATTACAGAACAAAACCTGAGTAGAAAATCTTATAAAGAAATTAAGAAGTTATTAAATGGTTATCCGATGGCATATTCATCCGACTGGGCAGATCAGATACGATCGGATACCACCGGTATATGGAAACATACATATGTATGGCATTATATAAATATTCCGTCTGATTTAGACAGATTGGAATTCCAAGAAGCTATAGAAGCCGTTAAACAGGAAAATGTATATAGTGAAATTCCAAAACTGGAAGCAATCCTGAAAAATAAAAAAGCCTCTACCGAAGACAGGCGTATAGCACTCAATTTTATTATACATCTTGTCGGCGACTTGCACCAGCCCATGCATATAGGACGGGAAGAAGATTTGGGAGGCAACAGGATTACCGTGAAATGGTTCCGGGAAAACACCAATATTCATGCAATATGGGATTCAAATCTGATTGATTTTGAGCAATACAGCTATACTGAATACGCATCTATATTGGGCAACATTTCTAAATCGCAACAAAAACTGATACAGGAAGGTAATCTTTCCGACTGGCTTTTTGAAACATACCGGTTAACTAACGAAATATATTCTTCTGTTCAGAGTGGCGATGAATTATCATATGGCTATTCATACAAATATAAACACATAGTAGAGCTACAGTTACAACGTGCCGGAATCAGGCTTGCTCTCATTCTTAATAGTTGTTTTTAATCTTAAATATAGTACATATGAGTATTAAGATCAGGCTCATAATAATGAATTTCTTACAATTCTTTATTTGGGGATCGTGGCTCACCACATTAGGAGTATATCTGGGTAATTCTTTGGGGTTTACAGGTAGCCAGACAGCCAGCATATTTGCAACAATGGGTATTGCAGCTGTTATAATGCCGGCTCTTATAGGGGTAATTGCAGATAAATGGATCAATGCAGAACGCTTGTTGTGTGTACTGCATATTGGAGGCAGTATTGTTCTATTCCTTTTATCCGGGACAACAGTTTTCGAACATTTTTTCTGGCTTATGCTTTTATATAATTCCATGTACATGAGTACATTAGGACTAGCTAGCAGCCTTTCATATAATGCACTGAAATTCAATGGGCTGGATATTGTCAAATCTTTTCCGCCAATCAGGGTATGGGGAACTATCGGCTTTATCGGCGCAATGTGGATGGTTGACATATGCCGGTGGACAACTTCGAGACAACAAATATATCTGGCAAGCGCGGCATCTTTATTATATGGTATTTATGCGCTCTCATTACCAAAATATCGGAGAGAACACTCGTCGGAAAATATTTCGATAAAAAATATATTAGGTATAGATGCCCTGCATTTATTCAAGGAAAGACAGATGGCAATATTTTTTATCTTTTCTATGTTGATCGGTTCCGCCCTGCAAATAACGAACACGTTCGGGCAGCCGTTTCTAACGGACTTTTCTTTGGTGGGCACTTATTCAGATTCATTTACTGTCAGGCATCCCGGTATATTGACTTCCGTATCTCAGATTTCAGAAGCCTTATTTATACTTGCTATACCTTTCTTTCTGAGGAAATATGGTATTAAAACAGTAATGTTGATGAGTATTGCAGGATGGATGCTTCGCTTCGGCCTTTTTGGTATAGGAGATCCCGGAAATGGTTTTATCTTTCTCATTCTCTCTATGATTGTATATGGGCTGGCCTTTGATTTTTTTCAGATTTCAGGTTCTCTTTTTATCGAACAGCAGGTAAAACCTTCGATCCGGATAAGTGCACAAGGAATTTTTATTTTCATGACTAATGGTGTCGGCACTATAATAGGGACTAAACTAAGCGGATGGGTAGTAGATTATTTCACTGATGTGAACGGATATCGTAGTTGGGAAAGCATCTGGTTTGTCTTTGCCGGATATGCCCTTGTTTTAGGAATCTTGTTTTTGATATTATTTAATCCTAAGAAATCAATATAGGATTATTGCACAACTTTAACATCTGTTTAAATTACAACTTTACAAAAACGTAACTTTTAGTTAGGCATAAAGAAACTCTTTTCCTATTGCTTTGTGCCGAACTAAAATAGGCAAACTATATGAAAAGAATTATTTTATTATTGTTAATCATTTCAGGTATAAATTACTTTGCATCTGCTCAGGTCACCACATCATCGATGAGTGGCAGAATAACAGATTTAAACAATGAAGTCATTATTGGAGCTACGGTTCAGGCTGTTCATGAACCATCAGGAACTTTCTACGGTGGTGCTACAAATACAGACGGACGTTATACTATTCAGGGTATGCGTGCCGGAGGGCCTTATACGGTTAAAATATCATATGTAGGATATGAGACGACCGTATTTTCCGAAATCACTCTAAAATTAGGAGAAACAGCTAATATTTCAACGATCCTGAAGGAATCAACCCAATCATTAAATGAAGTGGTGGTAATCGGAAAATCAGGTGTCGCAGCAAATAAAACAGGGGCAGCTGCAAGTATGAATGCTGATGAAATCAGCCGTATGCCTTCTATCACACATGGTATTGCCGATGTTATCCGCATGAATCCACAGGTGAATATAAGTAATACGGGAGCAATGTCCTTTGCCGGGATCAATAACCGTTACAATAGTTTTCAGATAGACGGGGCGATGAATAATGATGTTTTTGGCCTTACAAGTAACGGCTCTAATGGCGGGCAGGCAGGAACTCAGCCTGTATCTATGGAAACAATCGAACAAATCCAGATCAACATCGCACCTTTTGATGTCCGCCAATCGGGATTTACAGGTGGAGCCATCAATGCCATTACAAAATCGGGAACTAATACTTTCCACGGATCAGTCTATGGCTTTGGTAACAATCAAAATTTAATAGGTAAAAAATATACGCTGATGAACGGCCAGACCAGCGAGAAATATGACAAGCAATCGGAGTACCAGGCCGGAATTACCCTTGGAGGGCCTATTATTAAAAACAAACTATTCTTTTTTGCCAATTATGAGAAAGCAAACAAAGAATATCCTAATGCATATGGCTTAGGCGATCCTGCTTCAAAAGTCAGTGCAACTGATGCACAAAGAATAATGAATACAATAAAGGAGATGGCCGAAGCACAAGGTGTAACCTATAATGGAGAGTTTAGTAGCTCTGATGTGTACACAAAGTCGGATAAAGCAGGTGCCAGATTAGACTGGAACATTAATGACAAGCACAAAGCTGCTTTTCGCTGGAGTCTCGTTTCCGCAAAACAATTGAATAGTGTGAGTTCCGCATCAAACCTGAATACTTCCGATTACAGTTATGATTTTGTGTCTAAAACCAATACATTCGTTGCAGAATTACAAAGTCGTTTTTCAGATAATATAAGTAATGAGTTTCGTACATCATATGTCCGTGCACGCGACCAGCGCGACCCGGGATCTCCGTTTCCGATGATTCAGATTTCAAATGTAGGAGACGGTACGTTAAATATAGGTAATGAACGGTCTTCTATGGCCAACTCACTCGATCAGGACATATGGTCTTTTACAGATAACCTGACATTATATAAAGGTAATCATACCCTGACATTTGGTACGCATAATGAGTTTTATAATTTTGCCAACCTCTTCATCCAGGATGCTTACGGCACCTATTATTTTAGTAGTGTAGACGATTTCTATGCAGGTAAAATCCGTCAGTATCGATTTTCTCAGGCAAATGTAGATGTAACGGGCGATCCTCTATGGAAAGCTGCATTCGGAGCCGGACAATTAGGCTTATACGCGCAAGATAAATGGAATGTGACGGATAAACTTGACCTGACTTTAGGTCTTCGTATGGATATCCCTTTATTTTTTGATACTCCTGCCGAGAATGCCGGATTTAATGAATATGCGGATTCTAAAGGCTGGGGATTCAAAACGAACCAGAAATTAAGCAGTTCCCCGATGTTTTCTCCGCGTTTGGGTTTCCGCTGGAATGCAGGTGAAGATAACAAATATGTTCTCAGAGGAGGGGTTGGTATTTTTACGGGACGTATTCCTTTTGTATGGTTAAGTAATAACTTCTCTAATACAGGTATCCAGTTATCTACATACAATACTACTTCCGCAGGTAATTTGTCTTTGATTCTCGATCCAAACAGGCAACGGGAAAATACAGATAAATTGACTGCCGCAGGTAGCCAAACTATCAATGTATTCAGTGATGATTTCAAATTTGCTCAGAATCTTCGTCTAAACTTAGGCCTGGATTTTGAATTGGGTGGTATCGACTGGACTGCTGAAGCCATCTATTCTAAAACGCTGAATGATATTCTTTACCAGAATCTGGCTTACGATGTGAATGGAAAAACTCTGGGTGAAACCGTTTCAGGTCTGGAATTCGATCAGCGTCCAATGTTTGGGAGAGTAACTACGGGAACCGACTATGCATATATTTATGCTCTGTCGAATACAAGTAAGGGCTATTCTTACAATTTATCTCTGAAAGGTGAAAAGAAGTTTGACTTCGGGTTGGATCTGATGGCTTCTTATACGTTCACCCGTTCCAAGTCCTTGAATAGTGGTACTTCTTCCGTGGCACAATCGAATTGGGCTTATAACTATACACGAGGTAATTCCAATGATCCTGAGTTGGGATTCTCAGCCTTTAATATCCCTCATCGTATCAATGCCTCGATATTTTACCATAAAGAATACGGTAATACCGGCTGTAACTCATGGACAACTACTGTAGGCTTAATTTATACAGGTTCATCGGGGGCTCCTTACTCAATATATTATAATGGAGACTTAAACGGGGATAGTTCGAATGGCAACGACCTGATTTTCATCCCTACCAATGCTCAGATAGACCAAATGCCATTCCTGGCTACAACTGCTTATTCTGCCGATCAGCAAAAGGCCAATATGAAAGCCTGGATTGCAAATGACCCTTATCTGAGTAAACATCAGGGCTCATATTACGAACGTTATGCCGACAATGAGGATTTCGAACATCATTTCGACTTCCATATTGCACAGAAACTCAATTTCAATGTATGCAACAAAGTTCATTCTCTTGAACTTTCATTCGATATATTAAATATAGGGAACATGCTGAATAAAAAATGGGGACGCTATGCGTCTGCCGGAGGGTCGTCAACTTATTACAGCCCTGTTAATTTCAGTAATGGTCAGTTTCAGTTCTTACACGATGCTGATTTCAACATGCGTTCATATAGTGATTACTATTCTCGTTGGAGAGGTCAGGTTGGACTAAAATATATCTTCTAAACTTACTTTCTCTTCACACATCAATTTATTCGGGCATTGTTTGCTAAATTGCAATGCCTGAATTTTTATTATAAAAGAATATCTATATGAAATATTATTATCACAAGGTTTTTATACTTCTGGTATTATCGTTTATGCCCGAACTTATATCCGCAGATAACGGGAAAAAAGATGATGGAAATTATACGATCATAGTTTCGCTAGACGGGTTCAGATGGGATTATCCTCAACTACATAATACTCCGAATCTGGAAGAAATGTCTCATAGAGGAGTCAGTGCCATCATGCGGCCGTCCTATCCTTCTTCTACATTTCCTAATCATTATACATTAGTAACCGGTCTGGTTCCCGATCATCACGGAATAATCAATAACTCCTTCTGGGACAGAAAAAACGAAAGACAATATAGTATGGGAGATTCCCTTACCCGCAATAACCCGGATTACTACAAAGGAGAACCTATCTGGATTACGGCTGAGAAACAGGGTGTTACGACAGGTAGCCTGTACTGGATTAGTTCTGATATAGATATAAAAGGCATGTATTCTACATACTACAAAGTATGGGCAGATGAACCCCGCTTAAGTTTTGCCGGGAGGATTGATACAGCATTGGCTTGGTTTAATAAGCCGGAAGCAGAGCGCCCCCACCTGATTACCTTATATATGGAGGAGCCAGATGGAGCCGGACACCGTTCAGGACCCCGCGGAGATGAGACACACAAGACAGTGCAGACAATGGATAGCCTTATCGGTGTATTGATGAAGGGGATTGAGAAACTGCCTTTTTCGAATCAGGTGAATCTGATTGTAACTTCAGATCACGGAATGACTGATATCTCGCCAGATCGCTTTGTAAATATTAACGATTATCTTAAACCCGGGTGGTATGATTATATCGTAGGGTCCAATCCATCATCTATATTCTGCAATGAAAGCTACCGGGATTCTATCCATATTGCGTTATCAGAAGTAGAGCATATCCGTATTTTCAGAAAGGAAGAAATACCATCCCAGCTTAATTACGGAACCAACGAGAATGTTGGTGATCTAATTGTGATTGCCGATTGCGGATGGCAATTCGGGTTCAAACCTTTACCAACAAAAGGTGCGCATGGTTATGACACGACCTGCAGTGATATGCATGTTATCTTCTTTGCCTATGGGCCTGACTTTAAGAAGGCTTATAAAGGTACTACATTCGATAATACGGCTATCTATTCGTTAATAGCAGCTCTATTAGATATAAAACCTGCTGAGACAGACGGGGATATAAATCAGGTGACTCAGTTTTTCAGGAAATAATTCTCTTAAAATAGAAAATTCAATATGCAAATTTATACAGGCTTTCTTGGCTTCTGGGAAAAAAGGATAGAGATTCCATTATATAAGAGCAAAAGAGTAAATAATACTTTTACCCTTCTAAGGGTGAGTGGAATGAATCCTTAGATTATATATCCACCACCAGTAAAATAAGATGCCTGACAAAGCCTGTTTGCCATTTAGATAATGCCAAAATGGCGAAGGCTTTCGCTCAAGCTCTGAAAGACATCAAAGAGAAAAATGAAGATAAATATGCTTTCTTGTGTAAATGTAATATGCTTGTCTATATTTGGATTTATGGCTTCTCCCGTCTCTTACTTAAAATATTCAGCATCGGGACTATGAAAATGAATAACAAAGGCAGCAAAAGGAATGTATTCTTGTCTTCACCGCCAAAGGTAAATACATTTTCATTTGACATGGCCTCAACCATGCATACAAATAACAGATAGATCTCTAAAATCAACATAATTACTAATGAAAAGAAATATGTTATGTTATTATTCAGAAAATAAGAGAAATATGGATTGAATCGATAAAAGATGAATACAGTAATAACAAGTAAGAGGATACCGATGAGTGCAAAAAAATAATTTTCCCAATTATTATACGGATAATCGGCATTTATAAGTGTACGGAGATTCTCCGGCGATAACTCCTCACTTTTGTCTATTTGGGGGAATGGTTTGAGGGTAAACCGTGCTAAATAAAACTGGTTTTCAACTTTGGACCACCAAGATGCTTTTTCTGCATCGACCTTACTTACTGCTAATACCGAATCTCCCGGCCAGTAAACAGACTTGGTGTTTACAAGCAACACACTATCTACCATTTGAGTAAGTCCCAGTATATAAGCATAATTATCTTTACCATTGTCTCTATCGAATGTCACATATAATTTTAAGTCGCGGATAGATTTTACATTGCAACTATCGATAATAAGGCTCGCCGATTTTACAAATTGGGCCATTGCCCTTTTCTCTTTAAATGAGAAATCGGGAAAATAAAGATTTACTCCTTTTATATTGGTCAATCTTGTTTTATCTATGGATAAAAATAATTGCTCAAGACAAGAAGAACGATAATATGGCGACCGGAGAAAATTATCGGTATTCACGTCTCCCCTGCACATCAGCATAACATCCATTTCCAAAGAGTCCTGCAAAGAAGATAAAGGTTTCGATAAATTATTTATATCCATTTTCAAATAATTATCTATCACCTCAACAGAATAATTGCGGGCTATATATCTATGCTTTATATAGCTCGGGTAGTACATAGGGAGAAGATAATTGAGATATATTCTTTCTTGAGATAACCTACCGGCTGAATCCTTCTGCCCGACCGACCCGAGTATACGTTTTGAATATTCATCGAAGGACATGCCGAAAATGCGTGTAATATCGTTTAAGTGCGAAATGAATAAGGTATCCTGAACAATAACTGTATCGTGCTGGATAATAACTTCCAACTTATAAAGATTGTCTTCATAAGCTACATATGAGGAATCCTGCCCCGATAAATGTATTTGTACTACAAAGAAGAACGTTATTGAAAAAAGTATAATATTCCTGCACATTTGATCCCGGTTAAAAGTTTCACTTATTATTAATCATCTTACCGTCTTTCGACTCTTCCTTAGCAATGGCCGATTTCAGAATTTTATCCGTCAAAAGTGGCGGCGACATCCTATATAATCGTATGGCACAATTTTGTATCACATTCACCATACTCCCTCCCGACAATTTATATTCGGCAGCTATATGCAACAATTCTTCATCGACAAGCCATTCTTCCGGCATCATTTGTTTCCAAAGCCGATACCGCAGGTTCTCGTCAGGCATAGGAAAATACAATATGGACTGGAATCGCCGGAAAAAGGCTTCATCTATATTCTCTTTCAGGTTAGTGGCAAGTATTACCATTCCCGGAAAATCCTCGACCCGCTGCAACAGGTAAGCAACCTCCTGATTGGCATGACGGTCGTTCGACGTATTAGTGTCGGTACGTTTACCGAAAAGCGCGTCGGCTTCATCAAAAAAGAGTATCCAGTTCTGATGTTCCGCCCTGTCGAATATATTAGCGAGGTTCTTTTCCGTTTCGCCTATATATTTAGATACGACCATCGATAAATCGATACGGTAGACATCCATGCCATGCTGCTTGCCTAATAATGAGGCTGTCAGCGTTTTCCCTGTACCGGGTGGACCATAAAACAGGCATCGGTAACCCTGCTTGATTATTTTATCGAGCTGCCAGCGTGAACGGATGGCCTGTTCATTTTGCAGCCAAAGCGATATATCATCCAAATCTTGTTGCAGATTGTATGGCAGCACCAAATCGTCCCATTCCAAAGCTGTGGTTACCCGTTTGGCCGGAAAGCCGGAACTGTAATCGGGGCGATATTTATTGTCATGCAGGATTTTTGCCAGAAATTCGTCTGACACTAACAGACGTCCGCTCAGGAATGGCTCACCTCTGCCTTGTCCTTCGAGATGAAGGATATTTCTGGTATGAAACCAATGATCCCTTTCAAATAATCTGATAATATCCTGCCGCTTATCCGGATTATCCACTGACAGTATAAAAGCGGCCGTTTCGCCTGTGGGCAGAAATCCCTGATGTGATGTACCTCTCCATCCGCCCAACTCGGTATATGGCCTGTCTAATTTCTTATTCTGTAAGAAAAGCGGGTCGAGCGTTTGCGGACTGATATGCGGCATCAATGCGAGTAGTAAGATCGTCTGTTCATCGAATGTCATCTCCTGCCCGTCCATAAGGGAAGATAACCAATCGCTTTCGGGGAATGGTATATCCTGGATATGGGTATAGTCGCCCTCCTGTCCTAAGAAGTGGGAGAGGGTGGTGTGGAGGAGGGAGGAGAAAATATTTACAGAATACTTATGCATTTTCATTGATAAGAAACCTGAAGAGGATATGGATATTCTTCTAGTCGTACTCTATATTCCTTTGGTATTATTTCTTTTAGATTAGGAATACCACAAATAGCTCTCGAAAAAAGAGTATAAGCCCAATTTATCACTTTATGATATTTGCTCTCATTTAATTGAGGATATGCGTCAATTAATGTAAGAATATGTTGATGCCATATCTTTAAATAATATTCAACATGTTCAAATTTATCACTATCAGATATTCCATCCGGAATTTTACAATTACGAGCATCTATTAAACCAAAAATTGCATTTGCTAGATCATTAGCGTTATAATGAAATCTAAGCATTTGATCTATTAATATTTTTAATGATTCTCTTTCACCATTTTCGGTAACATGGCCAGAACCTTTTTCATGATATGTATATTCAATATGATTTCTTATTTTAATTGCTTTTTCTGCAATAATATCAATATTATTTCCCCAATTTAAGTAATTCTTATCTAATATAAACTTGCCTACCAATGCGTTGTATTCTTGAATACTATCGAATACTATCTTATTCATCCCAGGTAAAGAATCAAGGTTATTTATCCAATATTGTAAATTATGCAAAGCGTCTATATAATTAAAACCAAGAACATTAAACCCTGCAATAAGTTGAAATACACTCATAGCAGTTATATGATAATTAGAGAGATTTGATGGAGCTTTTACATCTGGCCTATCAAACGAAGCTTCCTCTATTATAGCATCATTAGGATTTTCGGATTCACCAAAACGAACTTTTCTTTGAAGTATATTAGTTTTATTTTCTGCAATATTTGAATAATAAAGATTTTGAATTCCATCAGCCTCCTTCTCCAATCCCTCATTATCATTTACATTCACTCCCTGCAACTGTGTTGTGGGCTGAACCCGTCCCTGCTTTTGCTGCACCACATGCCATGCCTCATGGGGTAAATGCTGTTCCTGTCCTGGTGCAATATGTATATCCGTACCCTGTGCATAAGCTAGTGCTTGTAGTTGCGCTGGCTTAGAGGAGTTGTAATGCACCCGCACATCGTCCATACTATAACCCGAAAGGGATTCGATACCGCTTTTCAGATTATCGGGCATACCTGTCAGGTTTTCAGTTGAGGGCTGAGCAGTCTCAAACTTTCCTTGTAGCAACTCATCCTCGTTTATCTCTTTACGTTGAGCAATCTCAAACTTTCCTTGCAGAAGTTCGTCTTCATCTATCTCCTGCCGTTGCGCTATCTTGTCCTTATAAGCCTGCAAAACATCATGCGCCGAAGCCTGCAGTGAGGCTTTCGGCTGCGCGTTATCTGATTTTGTTTCGGGTTGTCTGGAATATGTTTTCATATCAATCGGATTTTAATATTATCGTTCTCTCAATTCATTACCTATCTCCATTTTACGATAACAGGCTTCTTCATCCAGGGCATTCTTATCATTCTGAAATTCCATGGTATGCCGTCTATAAGCATATCGTATGCTTTTTCCTCCACGGTAAGATAATATGAATCTTCTTTTTCTTCAAGCCTGCCATTTCTTCTTAAAAAGGCTTCACGCAGAGTCATTGGAGATGAATTTTTCAATTTTCCCCAATTTTGTAATACTCCGTTCAGCATGGATGCCACAGCCTCTTTTTCCGGAGAGCTTAGTTCCATCTTTTGGGGTATAGAATCACCGGTTTCCATGCCTGCAAATAGTTTATTCACCGGAAGTTCTAATTCACCGGCTTCTTCTTTTTCCCAAACAGCATAGTGCAGAAGGAATACAGCCTTTAACCGGGCATCTTCGTCTCTAAAATCACCTTTCTCTGTTAATGACAGCATCGAGAAAAGACGAGGTAAGTAAGGAGCCAGTATGACTACACCGGCATTATTAACGTCAATTAAATTATTCTTTTCCATTATATCGTTTTTATAATTAATAAGTTCTGATTGTTCCGTCAGTAGATTATCTGTAGATGCCAGACTTCCTATTTTTCGTATAAACCGGACTTGTTCACTTTTAGCTAATTTTCTAATCAGAAGATTGATAATATGAGTGACAATCTCTTCTAAGTTCAAGGATACTTTTCTTTCAGATATATCTATCAGATATCTGATTACACCTTTCCTATCTACAGAAATATTCAGTTCCGATTCCAGATAATGCAGCAAAGTCTGTATGGTGTGCAAAGCCCTGCGGATGAATATAACAAAATCATATTGCCCGGCTAATTCGTTCAGCAATTCTTTATATGTAATGTCACTACCAAAGTATAGTTCCAAGACCTTCCTGCTTTCAAGAAATTCGGCATCCTTCCTGTTTTTTATTCTTTTCTTATGATTGTCCGGGATATTCAGCTTATAATCAATCTTCAATTCGTTAAAGACCCTAACCAGATCATACGGGAGTGAAATATTTTCCAACATTTTTTCCTGATAAAAATAGTTAAGCAGATCTTGCACAGTAACATTATAATGCGCGGCAATCTTATTTAATGTCCTGTCTACAAAATATTTCTTATTGAAAACCTGATTGCGGGAAGCAAGTAACACATCGTAGATAAATTCCCATTTTATCTTACTGAACCCACTGCCCGCTCTACCTTCCAAAATATTATTATTCCGCTGCTTGTCTAACATAACTGTATATGGTATAACAAAATGGCTTTCGGCAGGGATAATAAGAGAGACAAGATAATGATGCTGTTCTTCGGAAAGCATTTCTGCTGCTTTCCGGCGGTTACCGATATCCGATAATTGAGATATAAGATCTGTCACATCCATAACATTGGCCAGTTCCCTGCTTTTTATAATATCGCTTACCGACCAGATAGCTGATCCTTTGGAAGAGAATATTTCATTCCCATTTTCCCCTGTCAGATATTCTGTCAATAAATCCTGAAAGATCGTATTAAGAGTACTATCGAAAGCTAGCTCACCGATATATGAACATATATATTTCAATATATCTGATATTTCAACATTATAATGAGCTGCGACACGGCTTAATACATCCCTGACAAAATATTTCCGGTTAAATAACACTCCTCTGTTTTCAAGTAATATAGGGAAAATTATCTGCCATTTCAACAAGCGGAATTCACTCCCGGCTCTACCTTGCAATGCTCCATGCTCATGTTGTCGATCCAAAGATTGCGCATATGATATAACAAATCTACTGTTACCGGGTACGACTACCGGAACCAGACCAAGAATCTGATCTTCTTTCATCTGTTGTAAAAACCGCCGGCAACTCTCCGGATTGGTTAATGTTACCAACAATATATTCAGGGTATCTTCACTTAAAACATTCTCCCCGTTATTGTATAACTCCGATGATACCAACCGGTATAGCCTGCCTGTATCCGTCAGCAATTTTTCTATATTCTTTTCCGAAAGTTCTTTCCTCAACTGATCCAGAATCAGGAATAATCCGGATGGCATCGATTGTTTTGTCTCCGATGTATCCAGCCCGGATACGATAACCGTAAGAAGATAATCATATGAAAGAATGAAGCGGGCGGCTAACTGCACGATAGTAGATATTATAAAACTTTTCTTATTGAAATAAGAACTGCGGTTTGTCAGCAGATAAGCATAAACGACCAGCCATACAGCATTTCTATGACCCGATTCATGCAGAACGGGATTTTCCAATACACGGTATTTAACTTTAAGCAGGTTTATATAAGAACATATAAATACACTCTCACCGGGAGCTAATAACCTTACGCCTTGTTCCAGTCCCGGATCATTCAACTGATAGACCAAACGCTCCTGCAGACTTGTATAATGTCCATAGGTCTGCAAAAAGGCTTTCAATCGCTTACCCTCATTTCGCAAAACAGTAAGGAACAAATGATTTATATCTCTGTATTTATTTTCTATATTCCATGCCAATGAACCATGAAGAAGAAACTTGCATAATATATCGAAAAGATAGTCTTTTTCCGCCTGAGATGACACTTCCGTCTGGCGGGGATTATGCAGCATCTGAATCAAAGCTTCTTCCATCCTTTCTTCCAGAATACGTGGAAAATATTCTTCGAACTTATCCTCCTCTATACTCCCCAAATCTATGTTGAGTTTATTTATATGAACTACAGTATCTTTTACATCATATTTTACTAACAGCCTATCGGCAATCTTCTCAAAATTAACAGCAAAAAATGTGTCCCATCCGGCATATAGAGAACGGGCGAATGCTTCATTCTCCATTCGGAAATCAAATGCTATTGTGCCAATGGTGTTCATGTTTTTACTTTTTACTAAGAATACTCTTTATAGCCCTCGAAAACTGCAATATCCCCGGTTGGTTTCTATCGGCCATTGCTTTTCTCCATCGATAATATGATTTCTCAAACTTATATATCTTACGGGCTGCAAACCATACGAACTCAGCTTGTATATGCGCCGGAAGACGAGTCTTTAACAGCTCCTCATATTTCTTTTTTTTATAAATGCTCTTTGTCCAGCGAGGAATAACGATAGTCAACTTATTATAATCGGAAGCGTCCGCCATACCATCATTTAACAGGATATGTTCTATCAGATAGAAAGTCTGACTTTTTATATTCAAATGCTTTATAAACTGACAAAAAAGATTCGCGGCTTTCTCCAGTGCTTCTTTTTCATAAAAGCGGCTGATAATAAACCAATCATTCTTTTTGGGTACCTTAAAAACTAATAAATAGCCTTTTTCATGCTGATATATCAGCTTATAGTTATCTATATTAGCACCATATATAAGAAATGCTTCATAAAGAAGATTATGCCATAAGATACTTATCCGCATAGATAATTCTTTATAGTCTTCTTCTTTGTACTGTATATCCTGCTTCTGAACCTTTTCCGGCCCATTATCCGAAGCTTCCTCAACAATATTCACACTCAACTTGTATTTATGTTTCGTAAAGAATATCCGGTCTTCGAGTAACTGTAGGCCATATTGTGCAAAATAATTGGACAAAGGAATTTCCTTCTCCGCCTTATATCCCAGCATTGCCGCAATAGTCTGCCTGAGACCGGAAATACTGCCGGATTCATCAAATATATTGAATGACCGGAAACGGTTTCTGTTCAGCCCGGGAAAGGCGGATATAATATCAGCGCGTTTCTCATTTTGAGATGGCAAGTCCGAGTCATTAAAGATCTTTCGGGTATCTTCTCCATAGACCGAATCCAAAGTGTCAAAAAAACGGGATTTCTGAGTATGCCAAAACAGATTAGAATGTATATTGCTTGTTTCTCTACGTTTCTCATCCACAATCTTTTCTATATCCCTGATATTGACCGGCAAAGTTTTTTTACCGGGTATCCTCTTCGATAGATCGAGTAATATCCTGATATCTTTAGCCTGATTCTCCGCATCGGCCAGCAGATAATCGAATATAAGAAGGTAAGCCTTAAGTTGGTAAACCTTTGCCTGATACTCCTCTGTTACCCCTCCTGATAAGCCCCTCTCACTGATGCCGTAACATTCGGGAAAATGATTCTGTATGGAATAATAGCTTTGGGATATTTTCGGACAATGGGTACCTGCCTGATCTATTATCAAAGTTTTGGGATGGTTATCCAATTCATCAGACTCTAAGTTTCCGATATGATCTACAATTGCTATTTCACCGAGATTCTCACATAAATTTCTGTTATTATGGTAAAGTATTTCCACATCTCTTCTGGCTTGCTCGTCATCGGCACCTGTAACCAATTGGACCTCTATATGATAAAGCATATTTTCATTCAGGGAGACTTTACATACTTCAACTTCTGAAATATTCCCGGTTATCAATCGCTCATAATCTGAAATTGTTACAATACTATCTCTGAAAATATATCCGGAAGATAAAAATCCTTTTCTGTGATATGCCGCTTCTTTCCTCTCTTCTATATTCAAATAGCTCTCGAAAGGAAATTGAAATTTATAATGTAATTCGTACAATGCGTAATTGAATATGTCGGCAATAGTTACACCGGGATCATGGACGTTGAAATCAGTCCAGACATTACCGCTCAGGCGCTGGACCGAATCTAATGTCCGGCTTTGCAACACCTTATAGTAATTAGCATTCTTATCCCGTCTTTCTATGAACATAATTTATATGTTTTCCATTAAAGGATTATCCCAGAGGCTACTTATCTGATAATAAATCTGAATATCGTCTCCATAGTAAAATATACATTTCACCTGTAACTTACTTTTTAACTCATTCCTTACCCATCTGATATTTAACTTGTTACCAAATACACCATAATGAGATCTGATTTTCCTGATCTTCGGTTTATCCCCGAAACAATGAGTGGCCATTGCCACCAGTATGGCATGTTTGCCTGTATGCTTTCTTCCGCTGGCCGCAACAACTTCCAACGCGCATACACCTTCCAGTTCTTCCGTAATGTCATGCCACTTGCCATCGGCAGGGACATGTCCCTGAGCAAAAGTACCCTTCCTCCCTGGAATATTGACCATCCCATTCAGGCATATATCTTTTTCCTTGCAACCGATCTCTACTCCTCCATTTGTATTGAGAATGATAAGAGGCGCAGAAGAATCTTCTCCATAACGGCATATTTTTAACTCGCCCGATTTTCCGACAGACAATTCCCACTCGGGCTTAGGATCGCCGGATTCTCTGAATACAGACATGACGACCCTCTTTTCTCCAACTAAAGGGGACAGTTCGATTCCTGTTTCCGGACTTTTGGAGAATCCATCGTCAAGAATGTTCAGGGTAGAGTCTATAAGATTTTCAAAATCCCTTTCAGTAGGTTTTTGCCCGTTACTGAAACTCTTTTTGAGCGTCTGTCTGTTTCTTCTGGCCATATATTATCCTATACTCCGATTATAAATGTTTTATTTATCGACATATCATTTATTCCAAAGTCCGGCAATATCCCCGACCCTATTATATGACTCTCTGCCGGAACGAATATCACATGGGGGTATTGGGGAACAATCATGTCATTACCCCTCCCATATTCGTATAAACTATAAGATTCATCTTTATTTGCTATCCTTATTATTGATAACCTGTTTATACTTTTTATAAAATCCAGGGCTTCAATATTGTCATGCATTTTTTTCATATTGATTGAATAACCGAATACCGGCAGTTTCTTTTTTGTCTGCCACGGAGCTATCATATCGTTTAAAACCCCACTCAACATTGTCTGGGAAATAGCTTGTGAATAATCTTCGTAAAATGAAATATCACACCTCACCATCAGCTCTTCATAGACAGGATTTATTACATCAATACCTTTTACATATGCAGAAGTATGACGCAACATATACTCCTCAATCTTAAGCATAAAATATGACGGGGTCAACGGCATATATATTCTGTTATCATATTTTTCGATTTTTGGGATCACAACCAGTGTGACCATGCCTTTCCGGTTTTGTTTACAGTCAAAATCGGGGAGACACTTAACTTTAGCAATATCAGGAAAGGACTGTAACACAATCCGCTCGTAGTCTCTTGCCGTAACGGCCTTTCCACGATGGGTAATATATTCCGATATGCGGATTTGCATATCTGTCTCATTCTCTCCATCTCTGCCACTATAAAAAGAAGATATTTGCTGAAAGGATTTTATCCCCGGCAGTTTTATATCGGGAACCAACTCATACTCCTTATTTTCATAACCATCTATGTCCGACTTGTCAGCCAGATCTGCATCTAACTCCAGTTTGACTACATTAATATGGATTGCCTTAATCTCTGATATATTTTCTTCATACCTCTTTATGCCGGCTCTCAACCATAGCAGGTGATCTGCATCGAGTAAAGAATCATCTACCTTATCCGGCAATCGTATCTTTATATGCCCGGAAGCAAGCATATTTTGTGTGTGGTCTGACAATACCGTATTCGGAGAGACTTTGTGCCAGTTATATCCATTACCCCAATACCACACAATCCGGGGGATATTCTCCGTCGTACATTCTTTGCTGTCAGGCAAAAATTCAAAAAAGATTGTGAGTATCTCTCCTCCCTTTACATTCCTGAAGGATAACAATATATTCGCATCGGTGTCCAGTTTATAAACAAAGGGTACAGAACGGCTCTCTCCATCCGGCAACGCAGATATATACCCTAAAGGATAAAGCTGAAAAACATCCGTCTCATTGGTAGCCTTATGCTTTCTGAGATCGATCACATCCCGGGAATGATAATCCATCGTTATTTTCTCGATCAGTGGATTTACAGGTGGATTTACCGCTTCTTGCTTCTTCTTGCGAAAAGTATTTTTTATCATCTGTTCAGTGAACAAGTGCCTGTATTGCTTTTCACCAAAGCCAAACGATGGTTCATCCATTACAAAACGGATAAAACCCGACCTTGATTTTATATCATAGTCATATTCCTCTTCTGCAGAGAGAGATACAGGCATTCGTTGAATGTCAATATCTGACAATATATTTTCCTGCGATAACTCAACATCAGGTAAAGGATTCCCAACTAAATCTTTCTTTACGCTCGAAAAAAGATAAAATGGCTTTGTCTCCGGAGTTCCAGACCATTTATAGTCGGCAAGATAATCGGCCTTCAACCTGAAAGAGCAGTTGCCGATTTTATCATTATAAGCTCTGTAATAGCCATATAACCCTTTCTCATCGTCCGGTAGCTGTTGCCAGTTTATATGTAAATTCACCGTCTGTACATCTTTCCGGCTCATCTCATAATTCCCCAATACAAACCATGCTCCCCGCTCCGTATTCACCCCAAACGGCATAAAAGGCTTCGAGTTATCTACACGCCCCAGTTCGTTATAAATCAAAACGTTGCTTATGCCCTCTACCGAAGTCTCTATTATAATCTTATCCAATAAAAAATTCTCCAGCCACGAGTAAGGATAAAGCCATGCATCGAAATTGGGATATATCCTCAACGCAGGAAATATTGATTGAAAATGATGAATTTCCTCCTCACATTCTTTTGTCGCAGGGAAATCTTCTGACAAGATAAATTTCAAGATCAGGTTCCTGTCATCTTTCTTCACCGTATAGTCTGCTATCTCCAGCCACCCGGCAGCGGTACTGACAGTCACGTAAAACAAATTATTGAATAACTCAAATATTATTTTCTCTTTTGTCCAACCTTCGATATTTAGTCTCAGACTCTTAACGATATCCTCCAGTTGTTTTGTCCATTTTTCATCTTCAGGGCTGAATGTTACAGTCACACATCTTTTACCCTCCCTGAGCAATAAGGGAGGGCCTGAAATTATTAAACCTAACGCTTTGGAATATATGGGATTCCTGTCATCCCCGAACATCATTTTCCGTGGCGACTTATCATTCAACAAGTCTTTAATCTTTACTGAAGTTATGAAATTCAGATGTGCTGCGGGTAAGATGTTCTTATTTCTTTCAAAGTACAATGAATAGGCATTGGCAAGTTCGATATTCTGTACTTCCAGATCTTCTGTCAGCCGATAGGTGAACAATGCCTTATCATTACTCTTAAAACTAAAGGCCGTTCCCTTTTTCAAAATCACGGGAATGGGACTATCCTTTAAAAAGGACAACCAGACTTTATCCGGTATGGTAGGTAAGGGCACAACGCCCAAAAATTCATTCAGATACCATTGGGCAAGATTATTCCATCTGTCATTAAAAAGCCCGGTGGTTCCGTGTAGCTGTTCCAAAAAGGCATAAAGCAGGGCTTGTGAAGGTTCCATATTACCATCGGCAAAACTGCTATCTGAGCTGGCTAATAGCTTTATTTCATTCAATAATTCATCAAAATAACCGGCATGTATGTTCTGAGAATCATAGAATTTGATAAAACGGGCTGTTTCCAGGACTTGGTTCAATAAAGAATCTTTACTGTTATCGATAACAGCAAAAGATTTTACCGAAGTAATTCTGCTCACCCTGTCTTCCCTGCTCAAACCGTCTTTTCTTTCCATATTGTACTACAAGTTAGTTCCTTCTCTTATGTAGAAAGGATAGACCATATTGCTCCGGCTGTTTGTCTGGCTGACCAGATAATCGATACTTATCCACAATATGCCTTCACGTTCGTCTTTTATATTCACTTCCACAGATTCCAGTATTATTCTCGGTTCACCCTCCAGTATAGCCATCTCAATGGTATTGGCGATGCGGGTCTTTTCCGAAAGGTTCATCCTTGAAAATGTCCATTGCCTGATATTGCATCCATATTCCGGCCTGAAAATACGTTCGCCCGGTATGGTTGACAGCAATACCTTCAAACTCTCCCTGATATCGCCGTCTCCATATGACATTGAGACGCCTTCCTTCTTATCGAAGGAAACAGGGAAAGACCATCCTATACCCAGATATGGTTTATCATCCATCGTTATCCGCCTATCATTACAGTAGGGCAACCCAAGACTATGCTACCGCCATGAGCGGTAGTATCACCCATACGGGCAGCGGGTTTTCCGCATATTATTACCGTTGAAGAACCTTTTATTATAGAATCGGGCGGTCCCACACAGACACAATTATCACCCATCACCGCGGCGGGAAGCTTCCCGATCAATACTGTCGGCGCGCCGGGTCCGATAACAGGTCCTCCCACATGAGGAATAGGTGCGGGAAAAGCCGGAGTTTGCATCGGACATGTGTGCATATCCGTTATTCTTGCTGCTGGAGGCATATCTTTTTCATTTTTATAGTTAATTAATCATCACCATAGCGCCTTTTACCACAGTCTGCCCCGAAGCTGACAGCTCTGCCTTAGCATTCCCTTTAGCTGTAAATTCTGTCTGAGCCTTCGCTTCTATTTTGAGTCCTTCCATTGTGGCATTTGATTTTGCTTTCAGACTCAAATTAGCACCTGCTTCTATATTAATATTCGTTTTGGCTTTCAGCTGTATTTCCTTTGCTGAATCGATCAGAATTCCATCGGACGTCATTTCTATCTTATTCTTATTCTGGTCGGTCAGTTTTATCGCTTTGGTATCGTCATTGATTTCAATAATATTCTTTCCGGGTGTTTCTATTGTGATTATTTTCTTTTCCTCTTCAAATGAGATTTTCAGTTTCGACCTGGTAACGATTGCCTTCAGTTTATTATCGGCATCTATCTTATACGGGGGAGTCTGTTTACTACTGTAAAGGCTACCTAACACAACAGGAAAACGCGGATCGTTATTAAGGAATCCCAGTATTACCTCATCGCCTTTCTCTGGTATAAAGAATGTCCCATACTGATTACTCGCCCAAACATTTGATAAACGTGCCCAGATAGTATTCTTTTCTCCATTCAATAATGGAAATTCCACCTGAATTTTATTTTCAGAGTCTGGGTCTCCATCCAGCTTCGTTACTTTCCCTATATGCAAGCCGTTAATACCCGGCATCAATCCTGAAACCAGAGGCGATACGACATTGCTCTCGTCAGTGATATTCACGGGAGAAATCCCGATGCCTGCGGTAGTAAACCAATTTCCGTTTTTTATTTCATGTTCGACAGAACCTACATAGACACTACCATTAAAACGGTTTCCCAATCCGTCGATATCTATGATACATCCGGGGATAGCTTTTGCACTTCCCTGAAATTTAAAGTCTCCCTGTATACGAGCCAGCCCTGTTTTGAGTAAAAGCGCATCTGCCCATGATTGCAGTTCACTTTCATCTGTACAGCTTTCGGTCTGTAAGTTCCAGTCTTCCATTCCTACCGCTTCTGCAAGTTCTGCCGGCATACTATTTCCCTGCCCGTTCAGAGAAGGGTTTGTTCCGCTCACTTTTATCAGCTTCTGTGTTGCGCTATCCCATGCCATAGCTACTGCGCCGGACATCTGAGATGCTGTTTGTAAACGGCCGTTAAACTCTATAAGATCTGTGCCGTAAGTAACTTTTAACGCGGCCGCCGCCTTTACATCCGGCTTTTTCACCGAAATATTTTTACCTTCCGTTATCACTACAAGTCCATTAGCATCTGCCCGGGACAAGATAAAATCCCAATCGGAACAATAATACTGTACTATCCCGTTATGCTTTGCAGCCGTAGAATCTACATTTGCAGACAAAGCGGAATATTCTGCCAATATATTGGATATGATCTGATTATCTTTCGACTTCTCAAATAATCTGTTTTTCCGTCCAAGAGTAGTCGGGAAAGCGAAATCACGGCATTCTATTTCCAATGTAGCACATTCACCTCCAGGTATCACGATATTATGTGAGGTCACTATTCCCTCGAATATAACCTCTTCTGTACTCTGGTATCCTGTTTCGATGCGAATAACGTTTCCCGGAGCAAATGTGTTGTCTTCACTTTCGTCCATAGTTCCGGCTGCCACATTTCCGGCTTCAAAAACTAATGCCGCTTTGCCTATCCTGTTCACTTCTTTCCGGACCCATATGGATATGAGTCCGAAACTGTCTTTGATCTTATTACCTTCACTGTATATGGTGAACGATATTAATCCCTGACTATCCTTTATCGGTGATTCTGCCATTTCTGCTAAGTGGTGGGAATATCAACGATACCCCGGGTTCTACATTTCTGAAACTACTTAATCCGTTACATTTTGCCACATCGCTGCAAAAGGAAGGATCGTTATAAATTTGATTGCACCATCCGGCGATACTTTCTCCGGCCTTGAGTGTTATCACTCTGGTCAGGTCCGGTGATTTCTTATTCTCTTTTTTATTTGAAATCTTCTTATTCAAATGGCTCGAAAAAGAAAGCGATATAGTTACCCTCAAGGGCATTCCTTCGGGGGAAAAAAGAGTATAATCGTAACTTAATGAAGTGACACGCCCTTCAAAACAGAATGCTCCCCATATTAATATCACATATCTGGGTTCATGGCTTTCGGAATCAATAGTATATAATACCGTCTCCAGCTGATTGACCATAGCGGGTATTGTTTTCCGGGAGCCTGATGCTGTTTGCCCTCCAGCCTGTCCGGGATTGAACAAAGCACCGGTATCATCAAGTACAATTTTAAACGAAAGTTTATCTTCCTTATGTCCTTTATACTTAATCTCACTGCTACCCGAACCTATGATACTATCCTCTTCATAGGCGATTTCTTTCGACCATGAAATAGAGGCCGGATTAATCTGAGCAGTAAATTCTTTATAACTACCTTTATAATCAGACTTTTCGTAGCCTGTCATAACCATTTTTTCGAGTTCGGCCATTAGCGTTCACTATTACGTTTTATCTCCCGTTTAACGATATCTTTTACGTCTCTCAATATTTCCCGTTTTAGTTGGTAAATATCCTTCGGACTCACGCCTTTATCCATATTCGGACTACGTTCGATAGTCGTTCTCACATTTATTTCTTTTATTACAATAGCCATAGTATCTATTTATCAAGCCGCTTAAGAGTGGAATATACAAATTCCAGCGATTCAATCAAGACTGAATTTTTTTCCGCATCGAGGGTATCGACCTCCCATTTTATCGGAATTGCATTTGCACATTCCCATTTGTAAACAGGGATAGCCTTATCTTTTATCTCCATTACTTTGCCGTCTTTCATAACCTCTTCTCTCTCAACCGACAACAAACTGATATGAATAGTTCTGGTCAATGGAAGAGTTCGGCCTGTAATATCAAAAAAGGAACCTTCGTTCATAATTTTACCTATCCATTCTATCGCCGTATTGTTTGAAACCGGCATAAGAGCCCTTTTCAAAACAAGATTGCCATGTTTGATTTGTTTTGGAAGGCGGTGCTCATATTCATTTACCCCGCCTTCCTGTATGGTTTCCAGTTCCATTTCCGTTGATAATCCTGATACTTCCTTAAATGCGATTTCATCGTCACCGATTGTAACCTGAAAATAAAAAGATGTAGGAATGGTCCAGTTTACATCAATTGCATTAGCCATTTGCTATTTCAAGCCCTTCATGAGCGATTTCTAAAGTTTCCACTGCTACTTCGTTGCCATCAGACTTCATGTCAGTCCCGGTGATTTTAGTCGGCCATGCGTTTTTTAGAGTCCAGACCATTGTTGGGTTACCTCCTTCATCCAATAGTTTTATTGTTACGGGTTGGCGTTCTATCGTGTTCATCTTTATTTTATTGAACCAATCCCAAAACTTATTGTCGCCCTTGAAAATTCCTTTCTTCAATGTTACATTTCCATATTTCTTGATACCGGGCATCTTTATTGTAGAAAATTCCGGGCTATTCCCGTGACGGTATTCTATGATCTGTGCTTCCACATCCAGCCCTGAAACTTCCTGAAATGAGGCTTCCGGTAAATCGGCCACTTCCACTGCAAAGTAAAACTTGGGTAAAGGCCATACATTATCTTGTGCTTCTCCTGCCATAATATTCTGATTTTAATTATTATTACTTATTAACTTTTTTGCATTTGCTGCTGGAATGTAATTTCAATGAATTCCGCAGGACGGGTAATAGCCACGAGGACGGTAATCCGCATAATGCCTTCCAGAATATCTTCCGGCGTCATTGTATCACCCAGCCCGACATGTACGCTATATGCATCATCGGGCACAGCTCCGGCCAATCCTCCACGCTTCCATATTCCATTCAGGAAATTGGATATCATACTTTTCACATTGATCCATGTGTTTGCTTCATTAGGATCGAATACATACACACGCGCCGCATTTTTAACGGACTCCTGTAACATTATCATTGTACGGCGAACATTGATATATCTCCAGTCTAGAGAATTTCCGTCCAGTGTTCTCGCACCCCATACTTTAATACCTTCTCCCATAAAAGTACGGATAGCATTTACAGATTTCCCGCTCAGAGGCACATTCAAATCTTCCTGCTCTTCGTGTGAAATATTTACGGTAGGACTTATCGCTGTAGCTACGCTTACATTCGCAGGAGCCTTCCATACGCCCTTAGTGTTATCGACCATCGTATAGACTCCGGCCATGGCAGCTGATACAGGAAGCAGATTCAATGAAATACGCATTTCCTTCATAATTTCCCTGTATAGAAAACTTAGTTGCGACAATATTTTGTGTAAAGTACTGCGTTCCACATCGGTCAAACCTTCCTTCAACCCATCTATATAATCTTTTACCTGTTTTTTCTTATCTTCATCAAAAGCCGAAGTTTCCAGTTCTTCTGTCAATAAAGTTTGTAAGTTCTCTATATCCAGATTTTCATAGTTCAACTCATTTTCCTGCACTATGGAAGTATTCAGCCATGGATAATAAGCAGCACCAAAATCAAGGAATTCACTTCCTATATTCTCCCTGAATTTTGCAACTACATCTCCGTCAGGGTCTTTCCTGTCCTTATATCCGTCATGTACATCCAGTACGGCAAAGCGGTTTCTCATTTCATATCCGCAGTGCTTCAGAATTGCAGTTTGGAGCGCGTAGCAATCCTCTGCTTTCAAAACAATGGCTTCCGGTATAACCACCATCGTAGGCTCCTGTTCTTTGATTAACGGAGCTATACCCTGCTCCAGTTTGTCTTTCTCTATACCGGAAGAATAATCGCCAACCGAAACGATATAACAAGGGCCTCCACCATTTGCATAGAATAGCAACATACTATAATAAAGTATATAGCTATCGGTTCTTTGCAGCAAGTAACTCTTTCCATTAAAATTAATGGCTGAAGAACCGGCACCCTCAGCTAATTCAAACCTGGGTTTCGGAGCCTCTCCAAAATAAGATCTGAACTCAGCCATGGATGTGATCCTCCAAGGCTTATTCAGCAAAGATTTGTTACCATTCGCTGCTTTTTCCGTATAACCGATAAAAGCAGGTACAGCGGTTGCCACTTCCACTACAGAATTGGGGAATGCGTTTTTTTCAACGATGTATACCCCTGGTGTTTTCATTGCACTCATAGGTTGAAATTTATTGGTTTATATATAAAAATATGTCGTCACGGTATCTTCCGGCTGCGTCATGGAGACTTCATCAGGACGAGGAAGCGGAATATTTCCGCTTAACAGACGTTCTCCGTTGCTCCTGATTTCATAGAGCCGGACAACATATCCCTGTGTCTCTTTTATCTTATTTTTCTCAACAGTGGATACTCTGAAAGCTTTTCCCACACCAGGAAAACTGATTTCCTCCATATCTCCGAATGTTATCCGGTTACGTTTTTCTTCTATTCTAAGAATCACATTGTCAGTGGTATATCGGGGAATGATTATAAACTCCCAATATTTAAATTTAGCTCCTAATTCTATATCTATTTCCTCTTTTACATTGTCAAACGGAATCAATATATTCATCCATTTCCCCACAGTGAGACTTTTCTCCAATATATAATCATCATTATCTTTTTTTTGTGGCAATTCGGTAATATAGTAAAATATATTGCCCTGAGGGATCATTTCAAAACATAATGTGCCGGCAGTTTCTAAGGCAATATCCTTAGACTGTGTCAGCAACACCCATTTGTTGTTCCCCGTCATCTTATAAATTATTCCATTTCGTCTGAAGAAGCTTATGGTTTCCCGGGATGGAGTCAATGCAACAGGACAATTTCCATTGTCATAATATTCATGAACTACGCGGATCGTGAACCATATATCATATTTTTCAATACTATTCATGTGTTAACCTCTTTTTGACTTACAACGCGTTGCAATTGTTTTATTTCTTCCGAATCGATATCCAATACTCTCACCTTACATAATACAGAAGGGAAATAATTACTGCCATTGATACTCCACAAATTAGATAATTCGTTGAAAGATAAATTAACCGGCTCCAGGTTAAAAGTAATATTCGATTGTGGTATAGTGAATTTACTGTTTGTCTGTAAAAAAACAAATAACCCTGACAGTAATTGTAATGATTCCTCATATTGTTTTTCTGAAAATATTGCAGCAAACATTATATAAAGATTCAACATCCACGACGGAGCCCCTTTCTGAGTATATGAGCCGGAAATCGAAGTTTTATTAAACTGGATTCCACCCGCAGTCTCCCTTTCCACATTTACTAATGAAAGATGAATTTTATTATCCGGCGATGATTGGGATAAATTGAACAATGGTTGCAAACAAACAATATCTTCATCTAAGCTGAAAGTTCTTCTTAGATAATCTGACGAAAAAGAAGATAAAGCTGATAATGTTCTGGCTATCATAAATTGGCATGATTTTTATTTTATACCCTGATATAATAGAAGAAATTTGCGTTTCTCTGATTAAAAGTCAAATATAGACAGGTATAACGAAATTTTATTTCGTTATCTGATAAATTTTAACAGTTAAACATTCTTATTTTAGCGACAATCTTCTTAAATGACTCATAGTCATCATCTAAAATATAATTTTGCATCAATACCAATAAATTTTGCATAAGAGAAACCTCTTTATTCGAAAAGCGGTGCGGGTATAACCGGAAATCAGTCACCTTATAATAGTACGCCTTCCTGCGTCGGCAATATTCTATTGGAGCAAAATATCCAAGAAATGAATCATTTCGCATCGCATCGATATCCATTTGAATGGTGCGTTGAGTAATACTGCATTTTAATTTTCGCCGGCAAATCTCGACGATATATGCAGTTTTAACATACTCATGTTTATTAAGCAGGTTATCAATCATACAATAACGAGCCAAGGCAAATTTGTTCTGAGGCATATCTTTATCATTTTGAAGTTAATCCGATCTCCTTAATTCTAATAAAAGAATATGCGCTATAAAAAATAGCGATATATAAATGATAACGCTTTTTAAGATATTATATCCGGATGAGGATACCATTTTATTTATAAAATTTTATCATATAAATCCTGTATAAATTTGTCTCTGGCATTTCTTTCAAAATAATATGACAGACCTCCATATCCTGCTTTTCGGTATGGTAGGGACTCAATAATACTACCTCGTCTCATCATGTACTGATACGGAGCGTTCAGGACTGGAGACGAAGTATTTTCAGAGTCTTCTTTTATATCAAAGGAAGTAACCCGGAGAAAAATAGGGGTGTTATGAATCTGATGTACAGAATGATGTAGGTAAAAGACTACAACCTATTTCGAACAAATAGATGATACAGTCCTGCCGGCATGTAAAGTCCTTATATAACTTTTTCCGGTCTTACTGCGTCTCAGCCAGAGTAAGTACGGACATTCGGTTTTCATTTATTACTTCAATACCAAAATAGTAAGGCTGGGTTTTATCCATTCCCGGATAATAATATTGATTCACATCATATGCCTTCACACAGTTATATAGCTTATAGGTAAAGTTATAAGAATAAATTAACACTCGTTTTTTCAATACAGATTCACCGTTTTCATCGTTCTGTTATTTCAACGTAAATCTTGCACTTTTTACATCGCGGCTATTGCCTCCTATCATGACATCAAAATCTCCCGGTTCGAAAACATATTTCAGATCATAGTTGTAAAATTTCAATAACTCCGGTGTAATAGTGAATGTTACAATCTTGGATTCACCTGCTTTTAAAAATATTTTATCAAAACCTTTCAGCTCTTTCACAGGACGGGTAACGCTGCCTACTACATCACGTATATATAATTGTACAACTTCTTTTCCATCTATTTTTCCGTTGTTGGTAACAGTGACACTGGCTGTCAGTTTTCCTTCGGTATCCATTGCTGCAGCGCTCAATCTTACATTACTATAGTCAAATTGCGTATAACTGAGTCCATAGCCGAAAGGATAAACAGGATCATTGCTCACATCCAGGTAATTACTCCGGAACTTTTCGAACCATTTGCCTTCGGCCAAAGGTCGCCCGGTATTTTTATGATTATAGTATAATGGTATCTGTCCTACATTCTGAGGGAAAGTAGTTGTAAGCTTTCCGCTGGGATTTACATCTCCGAATAAAACATCGCCTATTGCATAAGCGGCCTCTGTTCCTCCAAACCAGACATTCAGTATTGCCGGAACGTTTTCACTTTCCCATGTAAGCGTCAGCGGACGTCCGGTAAACAATACAAGCACCACAGGCTTACCTGTTTTCAATAATTCCTGCAACAAGCGTTGCTGTACATCAGGTATACCAATTTCGGAACGGCTGCTCGATTCTCCGCTATATTCGGAAGACTCACCTAATGTGGCAACTATGACATCTGCATTTCCGGCTATCCGTAGGGCTTCATTCCTTAACTCTTCCTCTGTTCTTCCGTCGCGTTTCATACTGCGGTCAAACATTGTGGCTCTGTCTTCCAAAACAGGATCAGCCGTCAGGTTACTACCTTTTGCATATACAATATCAGCTCTACTCCCTGCAACAGCCTTTAGTCCGTCAACAACTGTAGTTGCCTTATTGAAGTCGGCAGCCACACTCCATGTCCCCGGCATATTTTCCTTTGTATTCCCCAATGGCCCTATAACGGCAATAGTTCCTTTTTTGCTCAACGGTAACAGATTGTTTTTATTCTTAAGCAAAACGAAACTTTCTCCTGCTGTCCTACGAGCAATTTCACGATGCTCCGGTTTATAAATATCGGCCTTCGCTCTTTCCACATCACAATATTTATACGGGTCGGAGAATAGCCCCAACTTATATTTGGCTTCAAGTATACGGCGGCAAGCCAGATCGATTTCGGCCTTAGTAATTTTTCCTTCATCATATGACTTCTTTATTGTGTTAAGGAAGCCTTCCGCTACCATATCCATATCTATTCCGGCATTAAGCGCCCGCGCAGATACGGTTTGTAAGTCACCGATACCATGGTCTGCCATTTCGGCTATACCGGTAAAGTCAGTTACAACAAAACCATTGAATCTCCATTGGTTACGTAAAACTTCGGTCATCAGCCATCTGTTTCCGGTAGCAGGTACTCCGTCTACTTCATTGAATGAAGCCATAACACTACCGACTCCTGCTTCTACTGCTGCCTGATACGGATAAAAATATTCATTATACATACGCTGACGGCTCATATCCACCGTATTGTAATCACGTCCGGCCTCTCCTGCACCATACAGGGCATAGTGTTTTACGCATGCCATTATCTGATTGTTAGCTGTAAATGTTTTGTTTTCTGTGCCTTGGTAACCGCGAACCATCGCTTTTGCTATTTGTCCACCTAAATACGGATCTTCCCCGTTGCCTTCCGATATGCGACCCCAACGCGGGTCTCTCGCTATATCCACCATCGGGCTGAATGTCCAGCAGATACCGTCCGCACTGGCCTCTATAGCGGCAATACGTGCCGACTGCTCTATAGCGGCCATATTCCAGGTACAAGATAAACCCAACGGAATAGGGAACACGGTCTCGTATCCGTGTATAACATCCATACCAAAAATAAGCGGGATACCGAGACGGCTTTCTTCTACGGCCACACGCTGCACATCTTTTATTTTTTCTACACCCTTTATATTGAATAAGCCCCCGACTTTCCCTCTCTTTATTTTACCTGCTATATCGTTGTTTTTAGCTTGTCCGGTTATAATATCACCGGAACCGGGTAAGTTGAGTTGGCCTATTTTTTCTTCTATAGTCATTTTACCCATCAGATCGTCGATAAATCGATCCATTTTTACATTCTTACTTTGAGACTGCGCATTTATTACGAATACGGAACACCCTAATAAGACTGATAATAGTAGTTTTTTCATTTCTAATTATATTTTATATCCTGATAACTTATTTTTTATTTCAACACAAACCCTGTCTTTATTTTTGTTTCAGAACTTCCGCCCACAAAGAGATGGAAGTCTCCGGGTTCGTATATGTATTCCAAATTGGTGTTGTAGAACCTGAGATCATCGACAGTTAACATAAACTCTATATTTTGTGATTCTCCGGCTTTCAGGAATACCTTTCTGAAACCTTTCAGTTCTTTCACAGGTCTGGTCACGCTTCCTACCAAATCACGGGTATATAACTGCACAACCTCTTCCCCGTCATATTTCCCTGTATTTGTAAGTTTTACACTTACTTTTATAGGGTTGTCTTTTGTCATTTCTTTAGAAGACAACGTTATGCCTGAATAAGAGAAAGTTGTATAGCTTAGCCCATGACCGAAAGGATAAAGCGGATCGTTAGATACATCCCAATATTTAGAGCCGTAGGCAAATTGCGGATCATTTGGGTCGAAAGGCCGTCCGGTATTTTTGTGATTGTAAAATAGCGGTATCTGCCCCACATGCTGAGGAAAGGTCATCGTAAGTTTTCCAGCCGGATTATATTTTCCTGTCAGAACATCCGCAATGGCAGCACCACCCATTGTTCCCGGAAACCATGCTTCAAGTATGGCATCTATATTCTCTTTTTCCCAGTTTATGGTCAACGGTCGCCCGTTCATCAATACCAGTACCATGGGCTTCCCTGTTTTCTTTATTGCTTTCAACAAATCTGTTTGAACACCGGGAAGTGATAAATTGGTTCGGGAATTATTCTCTCCCGACATATTATGAAATTCTCCCATCACCATAACAACGACATCTGCTTTGGATGCTATTCTGACAGCCTCATCGAATCCTTTTGTGTCATCGCTCTGTATATCACACCCCTTGGCATATGAGATGTGATTTTCGCCTACGGCAGCTGTAAGCCCCTCATATACACTTACAGGGACAGTATCCCGGTCACCCATTGCCGACCAGCATCCTAATATCTCATATTGATCTTTAGCGAGCGGGCCTATAAGTGCGATACGTTTATCTCCTTTTAAGGGTAAAGTCTGATTGTCATTTTTCAGCAGTACCATTGATTTGCGTGCCATATCCCGTGCCGCTTCTTTGTTCTCTGCTGTCAGGATATCTGTTTTTTCCCTGCCGGCATCACAGTATCTGTAAGGATCTTCAAATAAGCCCAGCTTGCATTTTATTCTCAGGATGGCACGTGCAGCTTCGGTTACTTCTTTTTCAGATACTTTTCCTTCCTCAACAAGTGTTTTCAGATGATTCATATATACTCCACCCTGCATATCCATATCCACACTTGCATTCATCGCTATTTCTGCAGAATGTTTTTCATCCCTGGCATAGCCGTGTGGAATCATTTCATTAATTGAAGTATAGTCGGTAACAACAAAGCCGTTGAAGTTCCATTTATCGCGTAGGATATCCTTTAACAGATATTTGTTTCCTGTAGCAGGTATTCCATTCAGATCGTTAAATGAGGTCATTATAGTTCCGCAGCCGGCATCCAAAGCGGCTTTGAATGGGGGTAGAAATGTATTCCACAGTTCATTCAGAGACATATCCACCGTATTGTAATCACGTCCGGCCATCGTTGCTCCATATGCGGCATAGTGTTTAACACAAGCTACCACCGTATTGTA
Source organism: Dysgonomonas sp. UBA7710 (assembly GCF_002482385.1). Classification (GTDB taxonomy): domain Bacteria; phylum Bacteroidota; class Bacteroidia; order Bacteroidales; family Dysgonomonadaceae; genus Dysgonomonas. Next base: position 143,046 of record NZ_DLFW01000044.1, read on the forward strand.
ATCACTGGTACTGTTTCCCTGAAAACCTTTCACACGTGCGGCAGCAATTAAAGAACCCAGGTACACATCTTCTCCGGCTCCTTCGGCTACCCGTCCCCAGCGGGGATCACGCGAAATATCCACCATCGGTGCATAAATCCAGTTTATACCTTCCGCAGTAGCTTCCGATGCAGCTATCTTCGCAGAACGTTCCATTGCTTCCAAATCCCAGCTACACGATTCGGCAAGAGGAATGGGGAATATGGTCCGTTGTCCGTGAATAACATCGTATCCGAAAATCAACGGAATCCCCAGACGGGTATCTTCCACTGCTATCTTTTGCAGGCTACGGGTATAATCTGCTCCCACTGCATTAAAGATGCCCCCCACCATTCCTTTTTTCAGGTATTCCTTATAGTTGGGGTCTACCGTAGGACCTGTTATCACATCGTAACCGCTGGTATATAATACGGTTTGTCCGATCTTCTCCTCCAATGTCATCCGGCTGAGTAAATCATTGATAAACTTATCCATCTTGGCATCTGCCGTATCCGTTCTTTTAGTACATCCGCACAATATAATCAGGCAGAAAAAGGATATTAAAGCTGTAATCCGTCTTGATTCCATCACATATTTATTTAATAAATACTTTATTTCTCATTTTCTGAATATCCGGATCTTTCATAAACAGTTTCCAGATAAGGCCTGTACGATAATTTTCTATCATGGTGGCTATAGAGCCTTGGCTTAATCCCATATAGATATTCGAACACCAGTTTATATCCAGATTGAAAGCATCCCGAAACCCGTATTCGCCCCAAAGGAATGTTCCGAAATTACGGTAATAATTTTTCAGGGCGTCCATCGATTCTTCCGGCAGGTAAGGAATAGAGGCAATCGCTCCAGCCGGAGACATTGTGCCATATTCGTGGTGTGCCACAGCTTCGGCAGCAGCGTACCCCCAGGGACTTTCGCTGGCTGTAAGCCCCCAGCAACCGGAACCAAAGCCAAGACGCTTATTCGGGTTTTCGATAGAATATCTGTAACTGATAAGGGCTATATTCCGCAGATTGTCGAAATAGTCCTTACTGGTATATTTATCTTTCAACCCTCTCGGATCGAATCCGAAGAATGAGAAATGAGTAAAAAATATAGGCCCTCCCGTATTGACTCCTACATCCAGCTTTACTCCATAATAGGTATTTCCGTTATAGTATTTTGCGCCATCGGTTGTCTGCCCCCAATCGGCACGATAATCACAGGCTTCCTGCTCTTGGCTGGCCCAGCCGGAATAGTACATATCAGGACTTATTCCATGTGTAGGGGAAGCAATGGCAAGCAGGTAAGTAATCATGGTTTCGTTCCATCCTATCAATTTATGATTGATAACCCAACCCTGGTCAGGCGACCAGTGCCAGTACAGATATTTACTGTCTTCTGTTTTTTTATACCATTGCCAGTCTATATTTTCCCAAAGCCGGGTAATGGTGTCGCGTATAAATTTCTCATCTGCATTATTCTTGTCAAAGTATTGACGGGCGGTAAGCAGCCCTTGGAACAGGAACGAAGTCTCTACCATATCGGCTCCGTTGTCGCGATTGCCGAAAAACGGCTCTACTTTACCGGTTATTCCATCTATAAAGTGGGCATATCCTCCATGAAAGATATCGGCTCTGTCAAGAAATGTGACTATTCTTTTAAAACGTTCCACAGCCTCTTGCCTTGTAATAAAACCCCTTTCTACTCCGGCTATCATTCCCATCATTCCGAAACCTGATGCGCCTGTCGCGATCATATTTCTTCGTCCCGGAATATTTTCCAGACCTAATCCCGATTCAGGCTCCGCGCCATCCCAGAAATATCTGAATGCGGCTTCCTGTACCATAGTCAGGAGTTCTTCATCGGTCATGTCACGGGTAGTTACTTCCATTGTATTAGATGGCTGTGTTTCAGAGTAATCATAGTTGACGCAGGTAATGCGGTATTGGAATGTTTTGTTTGGCTGATTATTATAATCTGCATACCGGATGGCGGATGGATACTGCATACCCACTACCCGGAAGTCTTTTCCATTGGATGAACGGTATATCTTGATATATTTGACATTTTCTAATCCTGTTTTCTCCCACGATAAATCTACATGGCGTTCGTAGGCTTTCGCTTTTATTGCCGGTACAAATGTAATATTTTCAGGTTTGTTTACAGGAGCAAGTTCTATTTGATCTATATATATAGTATGTTCTTTTCCGTCTTGCGAACCTTGTTTGAAAAGAACTTCTTTTATTTCCTTTGTATGAGTGTAACTTATATTTTTAAATTCGGCAAGCGGTATGCTTACAAGTATCCATTTTTCCTGCTCCGCTGTGCCTATATATTTCCCTATATTGATAAAGGAAGAAGCCTTCGGCTCTTTTTTGTCTGCAGTACCTATCGCAATAAGAGGTAATTCTTCTTTTTTTGTTTCTGATTTGATAAGCAACCAGAAATCCAGTGATTTACCTTCTTTAATAAAATCTTTTCCACGCCAATCGCGGAAAAGGACTGATGCCGACCAGTTTCCGCCGGAGGCAGAAATATAATTGAATAATAATGAATTTTTTGCAGTAAAGAATTCCTTTTCTGAAACAAGTAGTTTATTATCTGTACTCTGAATATAGCTGGGAGATTTGTAATCAGCCTTACTATAGTAATAACGTCCGGTCATCAGACTGTTATCAAATATTATGTGGTCATATTCCGGTTCTTGCGCGCCTAATTGGATGAACGCCAATTGTATTACTATAAAAATTAACAGCTTTTTCATGAGAAAAGAATTATAATCTGGCATCTGCAAATACAGATGCCAGAAAAATGAAACATTCAATATTTTATTTTAAATTAGGGTTCAGGTCTTTTTGGGCTTGCGGAATAGGGTAAAATTCTGATTTTCCGGCCTTAAACCCTTTTAGGGTACTTTCCGCCTTACCTGTACGAACAAGGTCGAAGAATCGCTCACCCCACTCGCATGCAAATTCCACCATTCTCTCTTCAAGGATCTGGTCTAAAGTAACATTTGTTATTGCAGGCATTTTGGCTCTCGTCCTTACAAGGTTGAACGGAGTATCGCCGTTCTGCCCTTTGTGTACTTTAGCCTCGGCATTCAACAGAAGAACGTCGGCATATCTCAACATACGGATATGGTTTCCATAGCCATATGCTGTTTTACCTTCCGGAAGTTGTGTGCTCGGTATATAATTTTTCCCATTATATACCCTTTCATAGTCTTCCGATGCAGAATTTACCACATCACCTTCTCTTGTTGTTGAACCTGCATAAAGGAATGTTGTTTCCTTGCGTATTGTTTCTCCTCTGTCATCGAATAATTTTTCGAGAGTTCTGGATGGCACTATGAATCCCCATCCTGTTCCTATTTTGGTACCTGCAAATCCCTGACGGGGTCCCTGATAGTTGAACCAGTCATCCGACTCTATACTGGTGGAGCCGACCAAGCCATATTGAAGCTCAAATAAATTTTCGTCAGACAAGCATCCCGGTTTTTTAAAATAGTTATAGAAATCAGGATATAGTTCAAATTTATTGCTTGTGATAATTGCATCGGTTGCACCGAGTACTGCATCCCAGTCGTTTATATCGGATGCCGCTTTTGCTTTCAATGCCAGAGCTGAATATCTGGTCACTTGTCCTTTCATAGGCATTTCATTCGGACGTAAAGCCGGAAGATTTGTTATGCAAAAGTCCAGCTCGTCGCTGATAAAGCCATAAATATCGGCCCTTGGCGTTACATCCAAAGCCTCCATTACCTGGGAATTGTCTGTTACCAATAAAATATCTCCCCAGAGCCGTACTATATGGAAATAAGCAAAGGCCCTTATAAAGCGTACTTCTGCCTGATATTGCAGATTCAACGTCCTGTCCGCATCACTTGTCAGATGTTCGTTATACCTGCCCAAATCTACTAAGGCAGAATTACAGTTCAACACCAGATTGTACAGTCCTGTCCACGAAGCATCCAGTCCCCAGTATCCGCCAAGTTGATTATACTCGAAACTCCTTGCATAATTTAATTCTCCCTGATCAGAGTCGAACGATCCTTTTTCAACATCATCGCCTCTTACAGCTATCAGTCCAAACCGAGGCCAGGTAGTGAGGCCATCCCAAGTTCTGGCACGCGCATAAATTCCGATCACGGGCTGAATCATATTTGCTGAGATAGTGTAATCCAGTTCTTCTACAGGCACTGAATTTTCGGGTTCTTTGTCCAGAAAGTCGTTACAGCTACTCAATGACAGTACAGCCGATAAAATAATATATTTATATAGTTTCATGATTATATTATATTGATTGTTAAGTTAATATGTTATTCTCACGCCAATGCTATATGTTGATGTCAGCGGATATACATCATTGTCTATACCATTAGCGATATCTGTAGTAAATCCGTTATAAGAGAAGAAGTTGAAAGGACGCTCTGCCGTGAAACTTAGCCTCAGACTGGATTTATTGTCGCTTTTCGGAAAAATATTCCGGAAAGTATAACCTAATTGTATATTCTGAACAGTAAATGTATTTGCATTTTCAACAAAGAATGTATTAAACCTGCTGTATGTCCACGTATGTGCTAAAGCTGCACCCGATACATATTTATTTGTGGAGCCTTCGCCTGTCCATCTATTTTTGACTATATCCTGGTCAAAGTTGATATCCGATTGCTTTTGTCTCATGAAACGCTTTTGGTTCAGAATTTTGTGACCGAACTGGCCTTGAAAAGCCATACCGAAATCAAAAGCTTTATAAGAGAATCCGATATTACCTCCAAGGAAGAATTTAGGAAGCGGGGAACCCAATGCTTGCCTATCCTGATCTGTAAGTTTTCCGTCTCCATCGATATCTTTGAATTTAATATCTCCCGGTTCCGGCTTGCTGGCTATATCAGCAAGTGTAGGGTCATTATCTATCTCGGCCTGATTCTGGTATATTCCATCCATTACATAACCGTAATATGCATCTACAACCTCTCCGACCTGCCTTATACGGCTGTAGTCTCCCGTTGTAATGATTCTATCAAGGTCATCCAGTTTTGTGACCTTGTTTTTTAAGGTCGACATGTTCACGCCAACATTGTAAGTAAAATCTTTGCCGATACGGTCTTCCCAATTGAGAGATAATTCAATACCCGAATTCTGTATCTCTCCGTTGTTCATCAACAATGATCCTGCACCTAACTGCAAAGATTTCAAAAATACAGCATCCTTTGTAGTACGCTTATAGTAATCGAATTCTCCAGTCAGACGATTTTTGAGGATAGAGAAATCCAAACCGAAATCCCATTCTTCCACCCTTTCCCATTTCAGAGAAGAGAAGAAAGAAAGACTGGATGTACCTGTATACAATTGTCCATTAAAATATCCTGTTTGTTGTGTAATGGAAGCAAAACCGTCATTGGCCTGCACTTTATCATTCCCTAGTAATCCCCAGCTACCCCGTAGTTTCAGAAAATTAAAAACGTTTTGGTTTTTCATGAAATCTTCTTCTGTAAGTACCCAGCCAAGACCTACTGATGGAAAATACCCCCACATTTCCTGATACTTGTTTGATCCGTCGGCACGCATTGTTGCCGATAATAGGTATCTCCCTTTATAATCGTACATCACACGGCCGAAGAACGAAGCCCCTCTGTATTCCGTTCCGTTATCGTACCAGGTGTCGCTAGCGCTTTTGCTTGGATCTTGTGTAATGATGCCATCGCTATGATACAAATACCAGTATTCGTCTCTTCCTCCGGGGATCCCATCACCTTGCAGACGCAATCTTTCCCAGTGTTCTTTACGCACCGAACTACCTCCCATTACCGTCAGATTATGGGTGTCATTGAATGAATCCCTGTATGTCAGTATATTATCGATAAGCCAGTTGTTGGTGTATTCCGTCGCTTTGGTCAGCAAGCTCTTTATTCTCTGTTGATTTGAGGATACTGTATATTGAGGTAAAAACTGGCGGTTGCGTTGGAAAGCCAGATCCTGGTTGAATGAGGTTCTGAATGTCAGTTTATTCTCAAGGAATGATAATTCCATATACAGTGCAGGCAGTACCTGTGTTATCGCTGCTTTGTCATTATAGTAATCCGCCAATGCTACCGGATTCCAGAAATACTGACCTAAACCGACATCTTGTGTAGATGTATATTTTTTGGGAGTAGCATCCTTATTGTTTTCATCATATACGGGATAGAAGGATGGAGATGTATAAGCATTACCAAAAGCACTCATATTAGCTAGTTTTTGCTCACTGTTGACGACAACAAAACTACCTCCTACTTTCAGCCAATTGGTTATTCCTATATCGACTTTAGATCTAAAGTTTAAACGCTGGTATCCGTTATCGCTATCAAGAATACCTTTTTGGTTGAGGTAACTGATGCCCAATGAATATGAAGTTTTTTCTCCTCCTCCGTTAATACCAACCGAATGGCTATGCATGGGTGCAGTCCTCAGTATTTCGTCATACCAGTCTGTATCTACAGACGGGATTCCATTACTGCCCCCATACCTTGCTATGGATTGCTCGATCGAACTGGTATTGCCTATTTCTTTCATCACAGTAGCATATTGTTCCGAATTTGCCATTTTTACAAGGTTAGATGCTTTCTGTATAGCGAAATAACCATCGTAAGTAATCTGAGGCTTTCTGTTGGTAACACCTTTTTTCGTTGTAACAAGGATTACCCCATTTGCTGCACGAACACCGTAAATGGCCGCTGCTGAGGCGTCTTTCAATATGCTCATATTCTCAATGTCTCCATTATTAAGAAAATCGATATTGTCGAAAAACATACCATCTACTACATACAATGGGCCTTGTTTATCTTCATCATAATTTCCGATACCGCGAATGCGGACTTTAGGAGAACTACCCGGCTGTCCGGTATTTATAACCTGTAGCCCGGGAATTTTTCCTTGCATAGCCTGCATTGGTGAAGCCGTAAGGTGCTTGTTCACTTCTTTTCCGTCAATAGTAGCTATTGGCGATGTCAGGTCTTTCGCTTTTGCAGTACCATACCCGATTACTATAGTCTCTGTAAGCATCGTAGCATTGTCTTGCATTACAATATTCACTACATTCTGGGAGGCTACTGTAATTTCTTGTGAGTGCATTCCGATGTATGTAAATTCAATTACATTACCGTTTTGAACCGGGATAGAATATTTCCCGTCAATATCTGTAACAGTACCAACAGATGCTCCTTGCACCCGAACACTAACACCGATAAGAGGCTCGCCTCCAACGTCTGTTACTGTACCTGTAATCGTTTTTGTTTGCGCATAAATATTAGTTATACTCACTAATAAAAGGCAAGTAAAGGCTAATAAGCTTCTTCGCAAAGGTGAGTTTGAAGCCTTTTTAACAAATGTCTCTTTTAATTTGATTTTCATAGTTTTTAAGCTTTTTATTTAAACATACACTTTTTAAATAAATCTTCTATGAACGGCAGAACAGCAGGGAATCAGCTTTTAATAGTTTCCAATTTTTGCGCAATGACAGCCGGATCCTATCTTGGTAGCCAGGTTCTGTTCGTTTGATATTAGATTTTTGTTAGACGTAAATAATCGTTATAAAATGTCTGTGAAAGTAGGACCGCTATAAGCTTATGTAGTCATTTTAATAGTACCAACAGACTACAAGTACCACTTGAAAAATTTAACTGTTTATTTTAGAGCGGCATATTATTATTCCCAGGCATCCTTTCTGGGGAAAAATTATGTTAAATTTAAAATTGCCGTTTACAGATATAAGACCGATACCAGATATCACAACACCAACCGGGCTATAATAAAGGCCGTCCGGTATATAAGTCTTTTTCTTTGTATTCTAGTTTGAGTTCTGGTTAAAATATTCCAGACTTTTTTTAATATCATCTAGCTGCGAATCGCCGAAGTCTTCATATTCTACAGAGACAAGACCATTGAACCTTTGCCTTTTCAATTCATTCAGGACTTCTTTTACCTGTAAAATTCCGGTGCCCCATGTTGTGTCTCTCATTTTCTCATCAAGGTCTTTTATATGTACTACCTTTATACGGCCGTCAAATTTTTTCAGTGTTTCTACCGGGTCGTTACCGGTTCTTTTCCAATGACCTATATCAGCGCATACACCCATTATCCGGTCACGTCCTTCAAGCGCGTCGAACAATACATCAGGATCAGCATAAACAGAGGGGGCCGGATGGTTATGTATAGCGACCTCTATATTATATTTCAGTGCAAGTTTCTCAACAAAATCAAGATGCTCGAGCTTGGGTTCACACGTTACGGTATGTATTCCCATATCCTTAGAGAAACTGAAGAAGCGTTCCCACTCCTCCGTCGTATCATAGAATGCCACCCCAAATGCATAAAGTGTAATATCCCGTTTCGCAAATTCTTCTTTTAATTGCTTCTTCACATTATCTGCGATGTCAAAATTCAGATAAGCCGTATCTGTGAAATTTTTTCCTAATGTCTGGAAAAAATAAGCTTCGGCATAGTGAAGACCTAGATCCTTTGACCTGTCAAGTGTCTCCATCAATGTAAATTTGTGAAATGTATATGTCTGTATACCCAGCTTCCATTCAGGTTGCTTGGTTTCTTCTTTACAGGCTGTAAAACATAGAATAACGGATAATATCAGTAATTTAAAGCATTTCATAACTATTATATTCAGAAGGTTATAAGATCAAGGTTTTATTTTATACGAGTCGATAAGGTTACTGTTCCGGATAAGGGAGTGCCTGAAATTTTTCACACTCCCTTTTGATTACATTTCCGTTTAAGGCATGGCAGGTAAAGACCAGCCATCTCTGTATGCATGTTTTATATATTCAGAAACAGATGATTGTGCATTTAGTGTTACATATTCTCTGTCAAAGTGAGGATGGCCATCCTTAACCCAGAAACTGTCTTTAGACACAACTTTCAGTTCCTCATTTGCACCTATATTTGTAAACTTCATATTAGGCCCATCCCATTTCAATACTTTATTCAGGCTTTGCAGGCGAATAGCGAGTACACCGAGTAATACCATTTCATTAAATGGCCCTGCATATGCGAAATTACTGGATGTTTCCACCCTGTTTTCAACCGTCTCTTTACATGCTCTCACCCAATCCTGTTCATGAAAGCCATCAAAGTAGCCCGTAGCGCCCGGAACACGACGAAGTGTCTGAGGTACATTCGGAACACGCCCCGATAGTAAGCGAGGGTTAAAACCTCCGCAATCGGTAAGTAATGTATCTTTTGATCCGATAAAAAGGCAACCTCCGAGTCCGTCACGCATAAGATCGGTTCCGTCAGGTAATAAATCCGGACGATGAGGAAATAATCCTCCATCATACCAGTATACTTTTACCTCAGGCATAGCAACTTTAGGCATATTGTCGCGCGCAGGAAATGTAAATTCCACCTGCTCGCTCTGAGGTGGCGATTCGATATTTATCAGAGACGAACTACCTTGTACCTTAGTAGGATAGCCCAGTTTCAACGCCTGATAGATGGGATCCAGCACATGACATGCCATATCTCCGAATGCTCCGGTTCCGAAATCCCACCATCCTCGCCAGTTCCATGGCGTATATACAGGATTATAGGGGCGGAATGGCGCCGGACCGATAAAATTGTCCCAATCCAGGGTTGAAGGAACTTTTACTACTTCTTTGGGACGTTGTAGCCCCTGAGGCCATATAGGGCGATCGGTCCAGGCATGAACTTCGCGGATTTCACCAATCTCTCCATTCCATATCCATTCGCATACTTGGCGTGCGCCATCACCGGAGTTGCCCTGATTTCCCATCTGTGTAGCTACTTTGTATTTTGCAGTCAGACGTGTCAGCAGACGGCTCTCGTATATAGAGTGTGTAAGAGGTTTCTGGCAATATACATGTTTTCCCATAGTAATAGCGGTAGCAGCTATAATGGCATGTGTATGGTCGGGAGTAGAGATCATTACACCATCTGTTTCTTTACCAATCTCGTCAAACATTTTACGCCAGTCTTTGTATCGTTTGGCTTTAGGGAATTCGTCGAAACAGCCTTTTGCATAAGCCCAGTCTACATCGCACAGGCCAATAATATTTTCTGTATTCATTCCTACGAGGTTGGGATGGCCTTTCCCTCCAATACCCACACCCACGATATTCAGTTTGTCACTTGGGGCTTTGTGCCCCAGTCCACTGATTACATTCGATGGGAATATATATAAACCGGCAGCCGCCACGGCCGATTTCTTTAAGAAATTTCTACGAGTAGTCATAATAGGATATCGTTTTTTTAGAGTTCTTTAATCATGATATTTCTATACCATACCTTTGTTCCGTGGTTTTGCAAGGAGATATGTCCTTCGTCAAATTTACCGTAATCCGGAAAATCCGACCACTTGCCACTATTACGAAGTTTAGTCCATTCCTCTGAATACTTAGTGTATTGTACAGTCTCTACTCCGTTAAGTATCTGAGTTACATCATTACCATTCACAACCAGCATCAACTGATTCCACTCGCCCAATGGCTTATACGGCTTTGCCTTAGGTGGATACATGGCATAATTGCCGCCGTTTATTTGCCAGTCTTCCAGTTTGTCGTGCCAGTTTTCGTGGTCGATGACCTGAAACTCAGGACCTGTTTCGTATGCAAACTTATACTTGGGGTCTTCTTTGATCTGGAACAGTACACCGCTGTTTGCCCCTTTTGTCATTTTATATTCCAAAGATAAGGCAAAACTCTTGTATTGCTTATCAGTAATAAGGTCTTGTTCCTCTTGTGCACCTACGCTTTTCATTGTCAGCGTTCCATCTTCAATAGCCCAGCAGTCAGGAACCCCTTCCTGGTTATAACCGTGCCATCCTTTCGCGGTAGTTCCATCAAATAAGAGTTGCCATCCTTTCGTTTTTTCAGTCTCTGTAATAGTATTAGGTGCTGATGTCCGATCTATTTCATTATACAATGCGATCGGATCAGTCACTGTTCTTTCAGAATCAGCAGCTTGCTGTTGCGCTTTTTTGCCATTGCATGCATATAATGATGTGGCAATAAGTACGAGTGAAAAATAAAAAACATTCTTCATAATTATTCTATTCTTAGTTATTCAGTTCATTATGAATAGTGTCCAAACACTACCCTTTATATTACAACCGGCCATTTGAAAGATGACTTCAGAGAAATCCTACGCCCTTCTTTCTGCGACAGTCGGGCAGCTTCTATAATTTCCAGAACATGTAATGCATGTTCTGTATTTATCAACAGATCTTTTCCTGTCGCCATTGATTCGCAGATAACAGAGGCGCCCTCTTCCCAAAGGAAAGTGCCTCGATCTGTAGCGAAACGTTGTGTATTTTCATTGGCTACCGTTGCCATATCTATGGCAAATGGTTTCCAGTCGTAACCAATCATATGCATATTACCTGTAGAACCGACTACTGATATAGTAGGGCGTTCCTGCCCCGTACCCTCATGCCCGTACGGATCGAAATAGTTAAAACCACACTGGATATGAGTAAGTACATTATTTTGATGCTCCATAATAATCATGGCATTATCTTCTGCCACAACCTGAATATGACCTTTATTCCCTGTATTACGGGTAGGGTCTACCACATTGGTCATTGCTACGATGGATCTGGCCGGACCAAACAATCCTGTTAGCGTGGATATATTATATACACCCAAATCCGGCAAACTACCTCCACCTTCTTCAAAGAAGAATGCAGACCAGTTAGGCCCCTGATGACCATAATGCGCATGCGCCGCAGCTATACGCCCCAGTTTTTTTTCATTAATTTGTTTTGCCATAAAGGCAAACTGGGGACTGTTGACAACAGCCGGTGCTCCCCATATACGTACTCCCTGAGCTTTAGCAAGTTTATACAATTCACACCCTTCTTCATAAGTATTCGCCATCGGCTTTTCACTCCATACATTGATGTTTTTCATCAGAGCTATACGGTTCAGGCGTCCATGCTCCTGCATATCGGTAAGGTTGACCAATAAATCAAAAGACACTCCTGCCAACATCTTATCAATGTGGGGATACCAGTTCTTGACATTATATTTTTTAGCAGCTTCTTGCGCCCTCTGTGGTATAATATCACAGACGCTTACAACTTCAGCATAAGGGCATTTTGTTAAATGTGGCAGATACATTCCCGATACACTTCCACATCCGATGACACCGACGCGTATTCTCTTGTCGGCAGAAAGTGCAGGGGTGTCTGTAAACGAGGTAGCAGCCTCAAGGGAAGATGTACCTATGACAGGTGCTGCAACTGCTGCAACTCCAATAGAACTTAAACGTGATAAAAATTGCTTACGGTCCATTCTTTATATTATTTTCAATTATAATTAAATCAGAGCAAATGTGGAAAAATAAAAACAACAGATAATTCAAATTAAAAGACAAAATGCTCTGCGTGTAAGGCAGAATTGATTTTCCATGGTATTCTAAAACAAAAATAGTCAATATCGACAACAAATTAGATAGATTAATTCTGCCAAAAGAATGGATTATTTTTGCTTTTTACGGTCTTTTAGATTGAGGCTAAGATTATTTTATATCAATTTCTCTTTTCTCTTATTTTCTTTTTACCACCTGTAAGATCGTTTATTATAAAAAGATCATGCCATTGTCTTTCGGATAGATAGACTTTTTTGTAATTTCTCCGGATATAAATAAAATTTATCCTCCTATCCGTATCATTAAGCCGGTCTTTTCTCCCATGTCTTTAAGCGGAAGCAAATCTTCTTTTGATAGCATATGCCCGGAAGAATATGTATATTCAATTCCCAATTGTTTGTATTTGTCCTTTCCTAATGTATGGTAAGGTAATAAACTCACTTGTTTTATATTATTTTCTTTTGCCAGATCAAATATTTTCCGGATAGTTTTTTCGTCAAAGTTATATCCGGGAATAATTGGAATCCTGATAATAATTCTATCCGGATCTTGCCGGGCTATAAAACGCATATTAGTCAGTATTGTATCCAAATCAGCCTTCGTTTCTTTTTTCAGCATATAGCTATCTGTGTGCTTAATGTCGAACAGAAACAGGTTGGTCAGCGGAAGAGCCTTTTTTATCTTTTCCATATCAACTTGTCCACAGGTCTCTATGGTTGTATGCAGATTTTCTTCTTTACTCATAATCAGTAATTCCATTAATCCATCGAACTGGACGAAAGGCTCTCCTCCCGAAAATGTTACGCCTCCTCCCGAAGTTTCATAATAGTCCCGGTCACGCAATACCACTTGCATAATTCCGGATGCAGAGACAAATTCACCGGCAAACTTTATGGCATTATAGGCACAGGCTTCGGCACAAGCTTTGTCCGCGACACATTTTTTCCTGTCGAATACGGGGTAGCGTCCTTCCATCCTAATATTGCCATGAACGCATGTTTTTGCACATGTACCGCAACCTGCACACTTATTTTTTATATGCAACAGATGAGACCCGATTATTTGTGATTCGGGATTCGAGCACCATGAACAACGTAACGGACATCCCTGAAGAAAAACGACTGTACGGATTCCCGGACCGTCGTGAATGGCAAAGCGCTCAATCTCCATTATAGATATTCTCTTTTCCATCTTTTACTTATCGTATAAAACACGACTCATCAATTCTTCTTGAATATTAGGCGATAAATCGACAAAAACGGCAGAGAAACCACTTACCCGTACAATCAGATCGGGATATTTTTCCGGATGTTTAATCGCATCCTCCAATATACCCTTGTCTACGACTGTTACCATCAGATGGCATCCTCCTTTGGCGAAGTAGGTCTTGAACAATACTTTTATCAGGTCTCTGTGTTCATTGAACATAGATGGAGAGAATTTGATATTCTGAACAGATCCTCCGTGATACCTGGCATCAAATTTAGCTAACGAATTCAGCATGGCTGTCGGTCCGCTTTTATTTGCTCCCCCCTGTGGGTTATTTGCAGGGTTCATATACATACCGGCCAGCCTCCCGTCGGGAGACGCCCCTGTTCTGTTTCCCCATTCTGTATTTAATTGGTTATTGCTTATTACAATAAGAAAATACTGCATGCCGATTGCAATTCCCCTGTCGCGCACTCCTTTAGCTACAAATTCGTACAGGTCGTTTGCCATAGTGTCGGTAGTATCAAGATCGTTACCATACTTGTCGCAGTCCAAACAATCTTTTCGTATTTGTTCGTATCCTGCAAAATTGGTAAGCATCGCGTCGTTCAGTTGGCGTAAGGTATATTTCTTGCGGTCGAATACCAGATCTTTTATAGCCCACAGCGAATCGGAGGTATTGATATTTCCGTAAGTTTCGTTTGTTCCTCCGAGATAACGGACGCCACCATCCAGTAATGCCTTTCCCCTTTCGATACAATCGTCGGTAAGCAGGCTGGCAAACAAAAAACTAACGTGCCTGTTCATTACTTCATAAGAATGGTACTGTGCCTGAACTGATAAATCCAGATAATAATCGAGGAACTTCTTAAAATCATTATAGAAGTTCTCAAATGTGTTGTATTCCTCCAGTTTTTTGACCTTCATCGAACCTGTTTTTCTTTTACCATCCATAGGGTCGATCCCGTCATTCATAAAGATAGTCAGGATTTTAAGTAGGTTGATACAGATGTTGGGTGTTCCTGTGCTCTGTCCTTGTATTACAAATTCAGTGCAGCCGAAAGGAACGTATTGTTCCGCGGTTTTTTCATCTACTCTCATTCCATAAGTAACAGCAGGAACATTAACTTCATCATTATACAAAGTAGGATATGTCGCGCCGGCTCCTAAAGCATCGAGCGCTTCATTCCATATTTCTTCCGGTGTATCATTATCTACACGCAGTGTAAATTGAGGTTCTACATACTTCGAATTTTTAGCGACTTTCATTGCCAGATGCAGGAATACATCGGCTTCTTTCGGATGCTTACGTCCCTTTCCTCCCACAATAACACGTCCGTTCACTGTCGTCCGACGGTTTTCGATCATTGTCCAAAGCGAATAGATATAGTTGTATGCCTCATCCATAGTCAGGCGTCCGGCCTCGAGGTCTGCTACCAGATACGGGCCAAGGTAATCGTCCAGTCGTCCATAGTTGATAACTCCGGCCAGCATGGCATACAGCCAAAAGAGTTGCATGGCTTCGTGAAATGTCTGAGGACTGTTTTCTTTGATGTTTTCAAGTGC
The DNA here is from genome assembly GCF_002482385.1 of Dysgonomonas sp. UBA7710. Taxonomy (GTDB): domain Bacteria; phylum Bacteroidota; class Bacteroidia; order Bacteroidales; family Dysgonomonadaceae; genus Dysgonomonas. The sequence goes on from NZ_DLFW01000044.1 coordinate 158,216, forward strand.
TGTGTGCATCCGTTTCAGCTCATTGTATCTTTGCTTATTACCTGTCGAAGTCATCTGTTGAAGGGCATCTTGCTGAAGAGCTGTCGCACAGTCCACAAAAATATCGAGGCATTGAAGTCCTGCTTTATAAAAGTCATTATGAGGCTGTTTTTTCAGATGCTCCGTCAATATCCTGCGAAGTCCGCCGATCCCGTTATCCAGCAATTTCGGATAGTCGAGCATCATCCCTGACAAACGGGCTGTAGCAATCATCGGATATTCACAGTCTATAAACATACCAACGGTATCTTCTGTAATCACTTCCCGATTATACTGAGTTTTCAGGTCGTGATCCAGCCAATAATTATATAAGGTGTCTACACGGAATTTATCTTTTTCTTCAAGTTTTTTTTGAAAATCGCGCAATTTACGGAATACACAAAAATGCCCGACTCCCCCCAAAGATGTCACCGCTCCGAAACCAATGGGAAGCACATCGAATCTGCCAGCAATCAGATCTGTGTCGGCTATTTTTCGAAACAGGGCGGGATATAGCACCTTCAGGCATTCCACTTCCCGTATTTCTTTTGAGAAGTCAGATTTCTCTTTGTGAACAGCTGTATATCGTTCCATAATTTCCAACTGCCCGGGCAACGACTTCTCACTAGCCAGTTTTTTGCTGATTTCTACATTTTGTACTGTCTCCACATCAAATTTTGCCATAATATCCCGTGATTAATAAATGTATAACCGGTTGTTAATTTGAATTTTAAGCAAAAATAGTAAAGATACAAGTTGTGAACAATGCAGAGAATCGCTCAAAAAGATGGATTATATTTGCATGCAAATATCACAAAACGGCAGTTCGACCGGAAGTTGAAAACGTATGCAATAATACTCCATTCTTTTTATCAATTATATTACATTTTTATTCAATACCGCAATATCTACTTTTGTATTGTGTTAAATCAAACTCTATAATAGTTAACCAAATGAAAATTTCCCAAAAGTATTATTTAGGACTGGATGTCGGCGGAACGAGCTTTGTCGCAGGCGTTGTTGATGAAAACTATAATATTATCGCTAAAGAAAGAGTATCCGCGAAAATAGGAAGCACAGTAGATGAACTTGTTTATAATATGGCCGATGTTAGTAAAATAGCTGTACAAAAAGCAGGTTTGAGCCTCGATGACATATCTTCATGGGGAATCTGTATGCCGAGCAATATCAATCCTAAAACAAATTTACTTGTGCACGCTAATTGCTTCGGATGGAAGAATATACCGATTTACGACTATTTAAAGAAACATATACCGCTTCCTATCTATATAGCAAATGATGCTAACGGAGCTACTTATGGTGAGATCTTAGCCGGTTCTGCCAGTAAATACAGTACTGCTTTGATGCTGACGCTTGGCACAGGTGTAGGTGGGGGAATAATCATCGATAATAAAATATATGCGGGCGCAGATAATATGGGTGCAGAATTAGGACATACCAAGCTTGTATATAATGGGGCGCTGTGCACTTGTGGACAGAAAGGTTGTTTAGAAGCATATTGTTCTGCAACTGCCCTTATAAAAGCAGCAAATGAGGCTGTAAAGGAAGAGCCGTCAAGCCTGATTCTTAGCCTGGCAAAGAACAATGAGAACAACATAAACGGAGAAGTCATATGTAGAGCCGCTATTGACGGAGATCCTCTTGCTGTAAGGTTATTGGATGATTATACGAGTTATCTGGCGGCGGGTATTTCGAGTCTTGTTGTTATTTTTCGTCCCGAAGTGATTATGCTTGGAGGGGGTATTGCCCACGCCGGAGATTTGATCTTAAAGCCGGTAAACGAAAAGCTAAGGATATATACTCACGCCGGGGATGAGATTGGGGTTCCGCCTGTAGTATGCGCTTCGTTAGGAAATGATGCGGGCATCATCGGTGCTGCATTTCTGGAGAAAATCATGTGATTAAGTAAAAGAAAGGTCTCAGACCTTAGACAAATATAATATTATGGATACAAGAAAAAGAGAACTTATCGAATCTTTTAAAGGTGGATTAATCGTGTCGTGTCAGGTTCAGCATGATGATCCGACCTTTTCTATCGATTTTGTTGTGAAAATGGCAAAAGCTGCTCAATGGGGTGGCGCAGTAGGGATCAGGGCTAATTCGCCGGATCAGATCAGGGCTATCAAGAAAGAAGTCGATTTGCCTGTAATCGGACTTTATAAGATATGGCACGATGATACAGACGTATTTATTACTCCGACTCTGGAAGCCGCAAAGCAAGTATGGGAGGCGGGAGCAGAAATAATTGCATTGGATTGTACCGAACAAATAACACACGAGGGCCGGTGCGCCTATGAGTTGCTGCCGATAGTAAAGAAAGAAATACCGGAGGCTATAATATTTGCCGACGTAGCTAATTACAATGAAGCTCTAAGAGCTTTAGAAATGGGAGCAGATATTATAGGACCGACCCTGTATGGCTATACAGCCGACACCAAACATATAGAATATCCCGATCTGAGAGAATTTGCCCGTATGTGCCGTGATTTTAAAGATAAAGCTTATATAATTATGGAAGGTCATATTTATACGCCGGAAGACGCGATGAAGGTGCTGTTTCTCGGTGCTCATTCTGTGGTCGTGGGAAGTGCCATTACTCGTCCTCATCTTATAACCAAACGTTTTGTGGATCTGCTGAGTGGTTATCAGGACAATTGGAGAGACGCTGAAATCAGTAAGCATTAACTATTATTGCGATCGGGGGTTGAACTGATAATCGCAGGGATGAAGCATGTGTAAGCCTGATCTTTTTTATGGAAGTTTTAAATGCAAATTATATAGCAGAAAGTTTTCCGGCGAAAATAATCGGCTCTTCGAAATTGAATAATACTTCGGACTTTCAGTACAACCCTAAAAAAATATGAATAAAGAGTTATATGGATAAATTTTATTTTTATTTTTATAGTGTCGCTCTAATAAATAGTCTATGATCAAAATAAAGCATGGTTTCACAGGACAAAGACTTGTTGTATATCCTTTTTTTGTGGTGGAAGAAGCTTTAAATAATCCCTTAACGTCTGATCTGGTTGTACATTCTATGGGTTATTTTCCAAAAGCTGAGAATCATTTTATATCCAGAGAGTCCGGGTGTGGAGAGTATATACTTATTTATTGCACCAAAGGTGAAGGTTGGTTCATATTAAATGGGGAAAAACATATAGTGCCGGAAAATCATTTTTTTGTACTTCCTGCCGAGACACCTCATCAATATGGTTCAAGTAAGGATAATCCGTGGTTTATCTACTGGGTACATTTTAAAGGGAAGAAATCTGAAACTATCTGTGAAAAATTACAAGGTGTTTTGCCTATTGGTATAGAAGGTAATTCCAGGATAAATGACCGCATCAGCTATTTCGATGAACTTTTAAATGTGATGGAAAGTGAAATTACAGAAAGTACTATAGTTTATATCAATCTGGGTTTTAATCATTTGATCAGCACCTTTCTATATGTTCCGATTTATAGGCTGGCTAAATATTCAAATACCAAAGCCGAGAAAACTTTCTTTATCAGTTTGGCAACCCACTATATGTATGAAAATATAGAAAATAAATTGACATTAAAAGATCTGGCAACGTATTTTGGCTATTCAGAATCTTATTTTTATCGTCTTTTTTTTAAGGAAATTCAATATGCCCCGGTGGAGTATTTTAATCAGTTGAAAATACAAAGGGCTTGCCAGTTGTTAAAAAGTACGAACATGAAAATTAGCCAGATAGCCTTAAAGCTGGCATTTGATGATCCTTATTATTTTAGCCGTATTTTTAAAAAGACAGTAGGACAGTCTCCCAAAGCTTATCGGCAATCGGATTATGAGTGGAATTCAAAATTGCTGCCAATCAGGTAGTACACAATACCTAACAATTGTAATATTAACAACATTACTATTCATCACGCGTGAATTAAACTCTCCTGATTCGATTAAATCAAATTCTTATAAGGATGTGGATAATCATTGCCCATTGTCTTTTTATACTCTGTAATAAATGTCTGATACCTGATCCGAGCTTCATCATTCATCTTTAGCTTCTGCAAAGCTTTGGTTTGGTAGATCAGCGCTTCATCATTGAATGGATCTATAGAAAATAAGACATCTGCAAGATCAATCGTTGTCTGATAGGCCTCTGATATGAAACTTTTTTCTATCTCTTTCAATAATACAGGTTCTAGCCTTTGTTCCATCTCTACCTTAAGAGGGTCAAAGAGTGCTTCATCAGAAGATTTCAAGAACTTTCCCCGTGTTAATATCGCTATCAGTTCTTCCCGATTCTCATCTATTTTATTTGTTGAAATGATATCGATACATCTTACAAAATCACAATAGCATTCCGACTCCAGTATGATTTTGAAAAAGCCTTTATCATGGACGAATTCGATGCCGTCAAGTTCTCCCAGAACTTTGCGTAAATGATTTATAGTCACATTTCTGGAGTTTTTAACCTTATCCTTAGGTCTGTCGGGCCATAATATATTGCTGAGTCGCTGTGATGTAATACCACCCTCCATACTGTATTCCAGAATAAGGCAAAACATCTGTTTCAGCCGTACAGAAAACATGTAAGTTATATCCTTACCCGATCTGTCCCGTACTGTAAAATCACCGAAAAGATAAATCGAATTAGGCCGAAGGACGGTCTGTCCTGCTTTCTTGTTGTTGGGTTGGTGTTTTATATTGTGTACTTTTTTATAAGATTTTCGCTTAAAAAAGAGAATTGTAACAGTTGTAATGATTACACAGGAAATAACTATCACCAGTATAGCACTCTTTTCACTGGAATGCTCATAGCTGACCAGATCTTCGGCTGTTATGGGCGGAAATGCAAGGGAGTAAACCTTCAGGTCGGAAACAATATCATCATCAAATTCCTGAACAATGGCATACAGACAATTGAGTTGTTTGTCATAATACAGATTGGCATTTGTAGTAATACGATCTGAATGTATAGGAATTGAATTTCCGAGGATTTTATAACTCCCGTCTTTTAATGAGAACTGGTAAAGCCTGAGGTATGAGTCGGAAAAATGTTCCGGATAGCATAAAGTATAAAAGCAGGAGTCATTGAGTATTACCATTCCCCTCACAGGAACCACATTGTCTTCGGTCCATGGTATTTCCCAGCGCTTTGTAACCTGTCTTGTTGTCAGGTTAATCTCATGCAGATCATAGAAATATTTTCGTCCTACAACTTGTTCTCCGGATTCATTACCCATACCTCCGAATATGTATATGGAATTTGTTTTCTCCAGATATCCAAGAGATGAAAAATATCGAGGGAAAATGGTATCTCCCTTAAAATCTTCAAGTATTTCCCACTTTTTAGAATTTAAATCGAAAGAATAAAAATTTTTATTATAATGCATATTACCGAATCCCCCGAATATTGTATACCGGGAAGTGGATGGATCAAAATAAGAATCATGATGATGTAGCTGGGATAGAAGTTCATCGGTAGATTCTGTTTCCCAGTCTTCAAGATGGGTCAAATCGATACTCGCCATGGTTACCTCCTCCGGTACTCTCTCATTATAAACCTCATATGCGTATAGCCTGTTGTTTTCTGTATTAATAAAATTAGTACCTAAGGCTAGCCGTACAGGGCATTTATTACTAAAAACCCTCATACTTGTTTTTCTTGATCTGACATTATATATATAAATCGAATCCCGGTTAAAATAATATATTTCTTTCCTTTCCGGATTGTAATTTGCCCCGGCTACAGTTTTAGATTTAAATGAGGCTAAAAATGACCAGTGGTACGAATCGTTAATCAGCCATCTTGGATTAGAAACGTCACCTAAAGCATTACCATTCAAATCATGAACAATATTACCTTCGCTCTCCTTTAATGGAAAAGAATACATTTCCTGATTTCCCGCGGACAGATCTTTAATAGCAAAAGAGGGTACATCAATAATGTGGTCACTCTTACCAAAAACAATGACAGGATAATACTTGTCAGGAAGATTTGCATTCCCTACACCGAATGTATGATTGTGGATGGTAAGCTTGATAGAATCATTTTTCAGGTCGAATGATATTTTCATTTTAAACCAGTGAACATTGAGAAGTTCATCCATGTCTATCTCGGCAGTGATGAGGCTACTCTTTCCTTCTTCATTAAATTTGAAGATATGATTTTGCCCCTGACCGTCATAAAACAGATTATAGATTTTATTGCTGTTCTTATTCTTAATCCGTATAATATATCCTATTTGTGTGTCCGGGTAAAGAGACAGATTACACTCAATATTGAAATATTGTGAGAATTCGACATCTTTATTGCTAAAGACATTATAGGATGTCCGCTTATCTATTGGTACTTCTCCGCCGTTAAATTTTAGCCCTTGTGAAAATGATTCAGGCGAAACTAAATAACCTAAAATGAGGAATATATAACACAGATATTTGCAAAGAGAAGTTTTTGCGACTGCTAATGTTTTTATCATGGCTATGTAATAACTGAAATCAGAAATTGATTTTGACGATAAAGATATTAAAAATCCTTTAAACCAAAAAAATGCTGGGGTAAACGTACGAAAAGAGACTCTACATTCATAATTTATTACCCTTTACTATTTTTACATTTATTAACCGAATACTGTTAAAAAGTAACAAACGTAACAACTTTTGCAGTGAACAGTAGCAGTCATCAGTTAACAACTTGTATCTTGTATCTCATATAACATTCAACTTGTTAAAAAGTAACAAAGGTAACAACCTTTACAGTGAACGGTCAACAGTTAGCAGTCAACAACTCTTAAAATGTAAAAACTTTATGCCTTAGCGTCTTAGCGTGAAACAAAACAGGGCGCCAGCCAACCCGTAACTTGTAACTGCCCGCAGGGCGCAGTAACTCGTAACTTTCAAAAAAAGGTAACACATGTAACACTTTTTTTAGCTTTTTACATGTGTCTCTTTTTAGTTTTTCACTCTTCTTTCTTTCCCCCTCCAAGGTCCAGGGGGCCTGTTCAATCTTTCAAAGAACTATAAGTTAATACTAACAGCTATAAGCTATATACATAGATAAAGTATTTTCCAAAAGATTAAATTTCGTGCATTTACCCTAAAACGAAACTTGGCTTCTACAAATAAAAAGCATAAAATAGGCAGGTTAATGATTTTTTATGACTAATAATCCTCTTTTAACCCAAAATTTAACCCTTTAACTATAATATTTGATATAGAATACTATGTCGTTGACTTCGGCTGATTCTAAACTGAAAACTAAAGCATAAAGCATATTGTGTCTAGTACTTTACTTTTTAATCAACTCCTTATATTAAGTGAATAACATGAAACTAGTGAAAATTTTGAGAGTTTTTATGTTTATTGTCTTGCTTGGTACTATAACAAGTTCCTGTTTAGCAATGACAGCTGCATGTAGTGATAATCCTGAAGTCGATAATGACGGAGGCGGTAATAATTCCGGAATTATCCGGTCAGACCACCTTGCGGAGCAAAACATCCTCCGGTCGATGCAGCTGGTAGACAGTGCAGTGTCTTATCACTTTAAGGGGGAAGGCATGGCAATGTCGAGATATTATAATCCTTATACAAATTCGAATGTAAATAAGGATGGAACAGATGAAAAAGGCAGTGTATGGATGTATACAAGCTCTATCGAGGCCGTGAATGCAATTTTGCATGGACTGAAAGCCCATAAGGAGAACGGCAGGGCAGAACTGTACGACAAGCATTTTAACCGTTATACGGCCTTGTTGGCTAAACTATATGATAATATAGCATATTACAAGGGTACGTTCCGTCTGACCTCATATACTCAAACGAAAGACTGGTCCGTATATGGAGTAGACAGGGGAAATGCTAAAGGAACGGCACAGGTGGACGGTATCTATAATGTATATGACGATCAGCAATGGTTAATGAGGGAACTGATCGAAGCCTATAGGCTGACGGGAACCTATACTTACCTGACAGAAGCGGAATATCTGGCCGAATATGTATTGGATGGTTGGGATTGTGTCCTCGATACCAATGGAAAAGAGTACGGAGGTATTCCATGGGGACCGGGCTATGTAACAAAGCATTCATGTAGCAATGGGCCTGTAGTAAGTCCGCTGGTATGGTTGCACGAACTGTATAAAGGTAAGAATGATGAAATTTCTTATAAATATATAGCAACTGACGGCAGCCGCAAAACCGCTACACTAAAGAAAAGCGACTATTACTTAAAATTTGCAAAGGCTGTTTATGCATGGCAAAAGACCAATTTGCTACGCGAGGATGGAGTATATCACGACATGATGGGTGGCTGTGATCCTGACTGCAATGTAGCATATGAAACCGTAAATGGCATGACATACCGCAAGCATACCAACCTGCGCGATCGTGTGGGAGCTGCCTATTCATACAATTGCGGCTCCATGCTTTCCGGTGCAGCCGACTTGTATCGTGCAACAGGAGAAAATACATATGTGGAAGATGCTAAAAAATTATCGGATGCCAGTTTCAAATATTTTGCTAAACAGGGAGTAAATAAGCCCGGGTATTATACATATGATATAATAGGTTTCAACAACTGGTTTAATGGAGTGCTGATGCGTGCATATGTCGATGTATATCCTTCATACAATAATGCGTCTGCATACGTCGATAGTTTCCAGAAGAACTTGGATTACGGGTATGAAAACTTCTTCTATAAAGGATTTCTTCCTCCTGATTTATTAGCAGGGTGGACCCGTGAAAATGGCAATAACAGGGTGGAAGGTATGTTTACCTTTGCTTTTGCTGCCGAATACGCTACCCTGGCACGGTACGAATTGGAAAAAAATAACTAATTCAGAAAATATTGTAGTAATTTTATTGATTACTAACTTTAAAAAATAAAGAATATTTCCTACCCCTCTTTTTTTGAGATTTGTATCGATTCGGAACAACAATTAAGAATAAATTTGGATATAGCTATGAAAAAGAATGTATTGATCTTATTCCTTTTTGGTCTCACTCTTCTACCGAAAGCCCAGATCAAAGACAATGTTAAAACTACATTCCAGACTTCACGCGAGTGGAGGCCGACAATAGATAACAGGGCAGATGCCGTTATGGTATATGGAGTAGGTGGAAATCCTTCCGACAAATCAAAAAGGATACCCTTCGAAGAGCGTGTGCAGTCTTGGCGTGATAAGGGTTATATAGTACACTTCATGACAGGGATAGCATGGGGTGAATATCAGGAATACTTTACCGGCCGGTGGGATGGAAAAATGCATCTGGACGAAGGGCAGGTACAACAAAATGGTGATACAATATGGCACGGGCATATGGTACCTTATATTGTTCCCACTGAAAATTATTTAAAATACATAAAAGAGAAACATGTGAAGCGGGTCATTGATGCCGGTATCGACGCCATCTTTATGGAAGAACCCGAATTCTGGGCTCGTGCAGGTTATAGTGAAGCCTTTAAGCGGGAATGGAAGAGTTACTATGGCTTTGATTGGAGGCCGCAACATGAGTCTCCCGAAAATACTTATTTATCCAGTAAACTGAAGTACCAATTATATTATAATGCTTTGAAAGAAGTATTTACATATGCCAAAGAATATGGTAAGAGTAAAGGAATGGATGTGAAGTGCTATGTACCTACACATTCGCTTGTTAATTATTCGCAATGGATGATTGTCAGTCCCGAAGCCAGTTTGGCCTCTCTGTCGTGTGTCGACGGTTATATAGCGCAGGTATGGACGGGTACGTCACGCGAACCAAACTATTATAACGGTAAGGCAAAAGAAAGGGTATTCGAAACAGCTTTTCTGGAATACGGATCAATGGAATCCATGACAGCCCCCACAGGACGTAAAATGTTTTTCCTGACCGATCCCATTGAAGACTGGCCGAGAGACTGGGCAGACTATAAAAAGAACTATCAGGCAACCTTTACGGCACAATTATTATATCCCAATATAGCGGATTATGAAATAATGCCTTGGCCCGAGCGCATTTATGAAGGACTTTACAGGACTAGCCCGGATAGTGACCGGCGGGAAAGAATACCGAGACATTATTCTACCCAGATGCAGGTGATGATAAACTCTTTGAATCATATGCCTTTGTCGGACAACAAGGTAACAGGATCTGCCGGAATAAGTTTATTGATGGCTAATTCGCTGATGTTTCAGCGGTTTCCTACACATGTAGGGTATGAAGATCCTCAGTTGTCGAACTTCTATGGGCAGGCTTTACCGTTCCTGAAACGGGGAGTACCTGTGAAAACAGTTCATATTGAAAATTTAGGCTATAAAGAGGCCTTGGCCGATACCAAGGTATTACTTATGACTTATTCGAATATGAAACCTTTGTCGCCGGAAGCTCATACGCATATTGCCCAATGGGTAAAAGACGGTGGTGTACTGATATATAGCGGCCTCGACAGCGATCCGTTCCAGACTGTACTGGAATGGTGGAACACAGGGGGCAATAACTATGCGGCTCCTTCCGGCCATTTGTTTGAGCAGATGAACATTGCAACGTCGCCTAAAGAAGGAGAATATAGCTACGGAAAAGGAGCTGTATATATTATCAGGACTGATCCGAAGAATTTTGTGTTGGAAAATGATAACGACAAGCAGCTGATTGATGTTGTGAGAAGAATGTATGAACAGAAGGCGAAAGCGGGCAAGTTGCTTTTCAAAAATAATTTTTATCTTCAAAGAGGAGTTTATGACCTGGTTGCCGTTCTGGACGAGAGTATTGGTAACGAGCCGTATCAGATAAAGGGGACTCTTATAGACCTCTTTGACCCTAAATTACCCGTATATAAATCTAAGATTATACAGCCCGGCGAGCAGGCATTCTTCTTAAATATAGACAGAGTACCGGATAAACAAAGACCGCAGGTCCTTGCCGCAGCATCCAGGGTTTATGAAGAAAGAATGGAAAAGAATTCTTATTCGTTTGTAGCAAAGAGTCCTGTTAATACTACAAATATATCGAGGATTTTACTTCCCCGAAATCCGGTGAGCGTGCGGGTTGAAGGTAAAGAAGAATTGGTTACCGGTGCCTGGGATCAGCAGTCCAAAACTTATTTGCTGGAATTTGAGAATAATCCTGAAGGTGTATCAGTGAATATAAAATGGTAACCTATATACATACGCAGGGAAAGTTAAAAAAAAGTACGTTGTTCTATCGGAAATAAGGAAAGATAGACAGAACAAATAATAATGAGCAGGATATATTTTACTTTGCCGTCCGTTAGCTAAGGGTGGCAGAGTAAAATATATTCTGCTTTAATAGTAAAAGCCAGATTAATATTATCAGGAACGGTTTCGCTTAAATATTAGCGGGAAAATAAATTACAATAACTTTAAATTCTTATTTTTGCAGGCAAACAATTTCAGATTTAGAATATTATGGAAGAAACGACAGTTAAGAGAAACAGTCATGGTGTGAATCTGTAAATATTTACTTACCATACTTTTATTCCTATTCGTCAGTTCCAACAATTGTTACCAGCAACAAGATATATACGAGTTCAACAGACTCGAAGTTGAATGTAAGAACTATTTTCATTTTTAATGAGAGATCCTATTGATAATTTTGTAGATGACTCTTCCTTATGGAAAAGCTTTCTGGCCGGAAATGATGTCGCATTTACTCATATTTATAAAAAATATGTCCAGACTTTGTTTCACTATGGTATGCAATTTTCATCAGATAGGGAACTTGTAAAAGATTGTATTCAGGATATCTTCATTAATCTATATGATAATAAAGAAAAGATAGGCTTTACCGATAACATAAAATTCTATCTATTCAGAATCTTGAAAAATCATCTGATAAATGCCCTAAAACGTCATCAAACTCATATAGCGTTTCTTGATTCTCAGGAGAAGCAGGCAGAAGCTTATACAGAAGACACCGCCGAGACATTGTTGATAGATATTGAAGTGGATATGTATGTTAAAGCAACTGTGGACAAAGTGATGTCTCTGCTCACTATCAGGCAACGGGAGATTATATACTATCGTTTTGTGGAGAGCATGAGTATTGACGAAATCAGCATTCTTACAGAAATGAATTATCAGTCTGTAGCGAATGTCATACAACGGTCATTAAAAAAAATAAGAAGTTTCTGTAAAAAAACAGAATAAAATTGAGTATAAAAAGAAGGTGTCTTTGTTTACTTAATAAATGAACAAAAAAGGTATGCCTGGGAATACTCAAGAATCAGATTATTTGAATTATTCATTTGAAGATTTCCTTCAAGACGATTTCTTTATTTCTTCTGTCAAAGAACCATCCGAAGAATCTGAAATTTTTTGGACAAATTTTCAGGACAGAGGGCCAGATAATATACAAGAGTATGTACTTGCAAAACAATATCTCCAATCTATAGCTGTTCCGGCTGATCCTCTGTCTGATGATGAAATATCGCATATGTGGAATAATATTTCTTCACATAGAGAGGAGAATAAGAAACGTAAGAGAGGAAAGCTACTGTTTATTGCTATAGGAGTGGCTGCAAGTATAGCTGTACTGGTCATCTCATTCCCTTTTTTAATGGATATATTTTCCCATAAAGATGCATCAGATATAATCGCTTACGCGGATAAAAATAAAGTAGAGGTGCCCGATAATTCTGAAATACAACTTGTTATATCTGATAATAAGACTATACTTTTTGAAGAAAAAGAAGCGACAATTACTTACAACCAAAATGAGATAAAAACAGAAAAAGGAGTTCTTGAAAAAGAAGAGTCTGTAACAATACATCAATTGATTATACCAAAAGGTAAACGCTCTGTACTTACCTTGTCCGATGGCTCCAAGTTATGGGCTAATGCCGGTTCGAGGGTTATTTATCCGAGTGAATTCGGTAAAGATAAAAGAGAAATATATGTCGATGGTGAAATATTTGTCGAAGTTGCTAAAGATGCAAACAAGCCTTTTTTTGTCAGGACCAAAGATATGAGCGTACAGGCTCTGGGTACGAGCTTCAATGTCATGGCTTATGAATCTGATGCTTTGAAACGGGTTGTTTTAGTCTCGGGTATAGTAAAAGTAGAAACTAAGGAATCTAAAGGTACCGTATTGAATCCCAATACAATGTTCCAGTCTCAGGGAGGCGATGAAAAGATAATTCCTGTAGAAGCAGATAAATATATCTCCTGGATAAAAGGGCTTTACCTGTTCCGGAATGAAAGACTGGGGGTCGTATTCGAACGATTGTCGAGATATTATGGAATAAAAATAGAATGCAGTGTGGAAGCTTCAATGATAAGATGTTCCGGAAAACTGGATTTGAAAGATAATATTGAGGAAATAATGAAAGGATTGTCTTTTGACGGGAAAATCATTTATTCTCAGGACGGAAATGTGTATAAAATAAATAAAGGCCAATGAGAAAATACCATTTAAAATAAGTATTAACCTTAAATCAGTAAAATGCCTATGTAGATGAAGCTTACGAAAAAAATTGGATGGTAGTACCAGTACCATCCAATAGAATTTAAATTGTTAAAACTGTACAAAGTCTAACCTTTAAATCATAACAAATGTATGATAAAAAAATGTTCTTTTAGCATAAAAGATGCTAATATTAGAAAAATATTGCGGATTATGAGACTGATTATATGTTTCCTGCTACTGGGAATAAATCTGTCATATGCCGTGGAAAGTTATTCTCAGACAACAAGAATCTCCGTTAATTTAAAGAATACACCCTTAAAAGAAATTTTCTCAGAAATAGAGAAAAACAGTGAGTATGTTTTTTTCTATTATGATGAATCTGTGGATTTGAACAAAAGTATGACCATAGATATAAAAGGTCAGACTATCGACAAAGTATTGAAAGAGCTTTTTAAATCCACTGATTATATTTACACAGTATCCGACAGGCAGGTATTTGTATCCAGACAGCCGGCACCTGCTACTTCCCGGCAAAATCAGAATAAAATTACTGTCAGGGGAAATATAACGGATATGAAAGGTGAACCTTTGATCGGAGTTTCTATTATTGTTAAGAGTAATCCAAGTACAGGCACAGTTACAGATACCGACGGAAATTATTCAATAAATGTACCCGATAAATATACTGTACTACAGTACAAATACATAGGATTTATTCCTAAAGAAGAAACTGTAGGTGAGCGTAAAATAGTAAATGTAATAATGCAGGAAGATGTCGGGCAGCTGGACGAAGTCGTAGTTGTCGGATACAGTACTCAGAAGAAAGAATCTGTAGTAGGCTCTATTTCCACTATCGAACCCGGAAAGCTTGCAGCCGGAACTACCCGCTCGATGAGCAATAATCTTGCAGGGCAATTAGCCGGTGTTATTGGCGTACAACGATCGGGTGAGCCCGGTTATGATAATTCCAATTTCTGGATACGCGGTATCAGTACATTTCAGGGAAATAGGAATCCTTTAGTGCTGATTGACGGTATTGAGCGTTCCCTGAATAATATCGATCCTGAAGAAATTGAATCTTTCTCTGTCTTGAAAGATGCGTCTGCCAGTGCAGTATATGGGGTGAGAGGCGCAAATGGAGTAATACTCATCAATACAAAACGCGGACGTGTGGGTAAGCCTACCGTTTCTTTTAAGATGGAGCAGGCAATAACACAACCGACTAAGATACCTGAATTTGTCGGTGCAGCCGATTACCTCGAAGTAATGAACAGCATACGTCACGAGAGTGGAAAAGAGCCGATGTATAGCCAACAGCATATCGATAATATTAGAAATGGTGTAGATTCAGATCTATATCCGAGCGTGGACTGGATGGACGCAATACTTAAAGATTTCGGTACTAATACCAGAGCTTCTATCGATATTAACGGAGGATCGGAGGTCTTGCGCTATTCTTTTGTGGGCGCTTTTTACCATGAAGGTGGAATTCTTGAAAGAGATAAAAACCAGGGATGGAATTCTTCTCTCAGACTGAACAGATATAATATGCGTTCCAATGTGGATATAAATCTGACTCCTACTACTTTGGTAAGGTTCAATATAGGAGGCTATATGCAGGAACGCACATCTCCGCCGCAGAGTATTGATAACCTTTTTGCAATGGCATACCAGACACCCCCATATCAGCATCCCACACGTTATTCTACAGGTGAAATCCCGCAAGTACCACAACGGGTGAATCCATGGGCATTACTCACTCAAACGGGTTATGAACGTGTGGTACAGAGTAAACTTGAATCTCTGTTTGTAGTGGAACAGGATTTGAAAATGTTTCTTCCCGGATTGAAAATAAAAGGAACATTCTCCTTTGATAATTATTCCGATAATAGTGTGAAGAGAGGTAAGAGTCCCGATTATTATAATCCTGCTACAGGGAGAGATCCCGAAACAGGCCAATTGGAACTCGTTGTTTCTTCATATGGACAGGAATTTCTGGATCATTCTGTAGGAGCTAATTTTGGTAATAAAAATACCTATCTGGAAGGTACGCTTACATATGACAATACATTCGGAGACCATACTGTAAATGCTCTTTTCTTATATAATCAGCGTAATTATGACGACGGAGGCAAACTACCGTTCCGTTTTCAGGGAATAGCGGGTCGCATGTCATATACGATGAAGGGACGATATATAGGCGAGTTTAATTTCGGTTATAATGGTTCTGAAAACTTTGCTAAAGGCAAGCGTTATGGTTTCTTCCCTTCTGTTGCTGCCGGATGGATTTTATCAGAAGAGCCCTTTATGCAAGGCGTAAGAAATACCTTGTCTAAAGTAAAATTCAGAGGATCGTGGGGGCTTGTCGGAAATGACCGTTTCAAGATAGGTGATACGGAATATCGCTTCCCGTATATTTCTACCATAAATAATACAGATGGCTATGTATGGGGATATAATAGAGATGAATTCGGAAGAGCCGGACGCTGGGAAGGAAATATTGCGAATACAGGCTTGAAGTGGGAAACTGTAGCCAAGACAAATCTTGGTTTAGAACTTGGCCTGTTCAATGCAATCGAATTGCAAGTGGATTACTTTATGGAAAAACGAAGGGATATTTTCATGCGCCGTACCACAATGCCTGCTTCTGCCGGATTTGTTGATATGCCTTTTGCCAATTTTGGTAAAGTAGACAATAAAGGTGTAGATATGGTGCTGGATGTCAACAAACAAATTAATAAGGATTGGTTTGTATCGGCAAGGGGGACATTTACATATGCAAAGAATAAGATTATAGAACAGGATGAATCATTAGGTATAATCGGTACAAACCGTTCGTCTACCGGGCTTCCGGTAGGGCAAATATTCGGGTTGGTGGCCGAGAGACTGTTCACTGATGAGGATTTTGCCGATGTGGAAAATGGCATTCTTAAAGATGATATACCAACGCCAACCTTTACTTCGTCCGTTCGTCCGGGAGATATCAAATATGTTGATGTTAACGGCGATAACAGAATCGATGCTCTGGACAGGACAAATCTCGGAGGAACGGTCGATCCTCAGATTGTATATGGATTTGGAGCCAATCTTAGGTATAAGAATATCGATTTCGGCTTTTTCTTCCAGGGAAACGGTCATACTTACCGTATGATAGGACGTGAAGCATATTTTATTCCCGGATCGGGTCTGGGTGGAGTAGGTAACTTCTTTACTAATGTCGGAGACAGGTGGACTATCGAGAATCCAAGACAGGATGTTTTCTACCCGAGATTATATGAAGGATTGAACGAGAACAACTATCAGGAGTCTACATGGTGGATGAAGAATATGAAAATGCTGCGCTTGAAAAATATCGAACTGGGCTATAATTTCCCTGTTACGATGGTTCGGAGATTCGGTTCATCTGGTGCAAGGATATTCTGCAGGGGAACTAATATACTGACTATATCCGACTTCAAGTTATGGGATCCTGAAATCGACTCTGACAGAGGTAGTAAATACCCACTGGTGAAATCATATTCTATCGGTCTAAATATCAGTTTCTGAAACATCAAAATCGAAAATTATGAAAAAAACAATATATAGATTTTTTTATCTTTCGCTTATTCTCCTTTTAGCAGGAGGTACGAGCTCTTGTTCAGACTTTTTGGATAAAGAGCCTGACGACCAGTTGACTCTGGATATGATATTCAAAGACAAGACCAGAACCGAAGACTGGCTGGCCGGTGTATATTCCAATATACCTGATACATACTGGACATATGCCAGAGGAATGGACCCTCTGGGAGACGATCTGGCTCCATCTACAGGATGGCTTCAGTTTGGATGGAATATTATCGGGAAGCAACAAGGAAACTGGAATCCTACTTCTGACTGGGTGCCGAATTACTTCAATCAGCTTCCGAAAAGAATCCGTGCCGCTTATATTTTTATTGATAATGTAAGGGCTAACGAAGCACAACTGGTTACTGAGCAGGAAGTACAATATATGAAAGCTGAAGCGCGCTTCCTCATAGCATATTATTACTATCTGATGCTGAATTATTATGGTGCTATACCTTTACAGTTAGGTCTGGTGGATGTAAATGCACCTGCTTCGGAACTGATGATACCTCAGAAACCATTTGATGAAGTCGTTGACTGGATAGATCAGGAACTGGTTGCCGTGTCGAAGATTCTACCTCCATACTATAATGAATCCAAGAAATACGGAAGGGCCACATCTATTGCGTGCCTGGCAGTAAGAGCGCGGATGTTGTTATTTGCGGCAAGTCCGTTGGTAAATGGAAATCCTGACTATGCTAATTATACAAACAGTGAAGGCACTTCTATATTTAATTCTACCCCTGATGCGTCTAAATGGGCGAAAGCGGTAAAAGCCAATATGGACCTGATAGAACTGGCTGAGAAAAACGGACATGTTCTATATTATGAATATTTGAATAATGGTGATATCGATCCGTTCCTTTCGTATCAAAATATGTTGTTCCGCAAATTTAACGAAGGAAATAAAGAGATTTTATTTGCCAGAAATCCGGTCGAAACGTGGGAATATGACAGGCATGCGCAGCCCCGTGGAACCGGTGGTAACGGCGGTATGGGAATAACTCAGTCTTTGGTCGATGCTTTCTTTATGAAAAATGGTTTGCCGGCTATAACAGGATATAATGCGAACGGCTCTCCGATCATAAACACAGCATCGGGTTATACGGAAACAGGCTTTTCAACCGCAGAAGAAAAACGGGATACAAAATGGATAGAAGTAAAAGGAAACCGTGATTCGGACTCTAATCCTGTTACTTTAGCCGATACATATAATATGTATTGTAACCGCGAACCTCGATTCTATATATCAGTACTATATAATGAATGCTGGTTCAGGCGCGAGAACAGGACTACCCGCTTCTATAGCGGAGCATGGGATGGCGGTCCTACCCACGATGCTCCTCAGAACGGATACCTTGTAAGGAAGAAAGTACATCCTGACCACGATCCGCGCAATAATGTAAACCCGTACCGTCCGGGTATTTTATTCAGACTGGGAGAATTTTATCTTAATTATGCGGAAGCACTGAATGAATCGGAACCGGCTAAAACAACGGAAATCTTATTTTACCTGAATAAGATAAGAGAAAGGGCAGGTATACCAATCTACGGCTCAGGTGAAGGACAAATTGCAGTGCCAAGCGGACAGGATGCAATGCGGGAAGCTATTCGCCGCGAGCGCCGGGTGGAACTCAATTGCGAAAATGGAACCAGATGGGACGATATCAGGAGATGGAAACTAGGGGAGAAGTTACTAAATGGTGATTTCTGGGGAATGAATTTTTCCGGTACGGACAAGAGTGACGATAAGAACAACGATAAAGCTTTCTTTGTGAGAAAAGTCTATCAGAAGCGTGTGTTTACCAAGAAAAATTATTGGGTTCCGATACCACAAGACCAGATAGACAAGAATCCGAATCTGCGTCAATTACCATTTTGGGATACATCAGAATAATTCTAACCCGTGAAAATGATATAACTATGCAAAAGCAATTATTATATATATCGATATTATTTTTAGCTGTATTTTGTTTTGCAGCTTGTAGTGATGATGATAAGGAGAATAATGGGGATGCTTTATCTCTGAAAGCATCGAGTGAGTCTATTGTCTTGGACGAAGCCAAGGGCAATGATGTGGTAGTTTCCTTTACATGGAATAAGGGGAAAGACCCCGGGCCGGAGAATACATTAGTGTATTTTTTCAGGCTTGATATTTGGGGTGCGGATTTCAAAACATCTACCGATCCGATAGAATTTGCTCCGGATGAAGAGTTCAAGGTTGAATATACCAATAAGGAACTGAACGATCTGATTCTGAATAAATGGGGACAAATACCGGGTTCTGACGTGAAAATACAGGCCAGGGTAGTTGCAAAGGTAATCGGACCTAAGTTTATATATCCCGAAATTTCTATAATGACTCTCGAAGTAAAAAGTTATGTACCGACACCTGAAACCTTGTATCTTACAGGAGATGCCACTCCCGCGGGAACAGACCTCTCAAAGGCTATTAAAATGACAGAGGCAGAAGCCGGTAATGTTTATCAATGGCAGGGTGTCTTAAAGCCGGGATATTTTAAATTCATATCCATATTGGGAGAGTCTTTGCCTTCGCTGAATAAAGGTGCAGGCGATAATACACTGGTCAATAGAACTCTCGATAGCGAATCCGACAATATGTTTGAAATCAGTATCGAGAGCATCTATAATATAGAGGTGAGAAAAGATAATATGACTCTGAAATGCGAAGTTAATGTCCCGTACCCCAATCTGTATCTTGTTGGTAATGCCGGTACCGGATGGGGAATCCCGCAAGACCTCCATAAGTTTACAATGAAAGCCGGTAATCCTAACTTGTTTGAACTGGATATAACACTTAATCCCGGTGAATTTAAAATACTTAGTGCCGAAAATTATGATGATTACACACTCAGGCCGGTGACAGCAAGTGCACCTGTTACCGATGACAGGATGCAGGCTAATAAAGGAGGAGAGGACCTGAAATGGGTAATCAAGGATGGTGAAGGCGGACATTATAAAATAACACTGGATGTATATAAGATGAAGATAAAGTTCGAAAAACAATAATTAATCCATTTTTCTGACCATACATTACAGACATGCAGACAGGCCGTATTATATAATAATATGGCCTGTCCTTTTTGTTATACGTAACGGGTTTTGACACAGAGTCGTTCCAGCCCTCTATTCATAAATAAGAATATGATGCAATATGAAGGATAGTCTGCATATGATTTTGAAAAGGAGAAACAGGAAGGACAAATAGAATCGGAAAGATTTGGCTATTTAAAAAAAAGAAACTACTTTTGAATCCGAAAAGAAGAGCAGGTTGTCAGAGGACACTTATTGAGCGATTTCAGACATAAAAAGGTGCTAAATCACTGTTTAGTTTTTATGTTTTTTGGAAATATTCATTCTCAAGAATGTAGCGAATAAGAGTCTCAGGTTCTGCCTATCGCTCGAATGTGACAAAGGTCACATTTTTTGTTTAAAGTAATCATACACACGTGGTGGAATTGGTAGACATGCTACTTTGAGGGGGTAGTGTCCGCAAGGACGTGTGAGTTCGAATCTCATCGTGTGTACGTGTAAGGGTTGGCTATAACGGCCAGCCTTTTTTTGTTTAATCCCTACTACATGCCTTTTTTCAAAAAAAATATCAATTATTTTGAAATAACAATCAAAGCTTTGATTTATTCTAAAAAAATGTATTAATTTTGCATCACCAATTGCGAAAGTAGCTCAGTTGGTAGAGCACAACCTTCCCAAGGTTGGGGTCGCGGGTTCGAGCCCCGTTTTTCGCTCGGATAAAGGCGCATGTGGCGTAATTGGTAGCCGCGCTGTCTTCAGGTGGCAGTGACCTACGGTCGTGGGGGTTCGAGTCCCTTCATGCGCACGAATCAATTTTAAAACCCTTTGATTTTCAGTAGAATTTCAGAGGGTTTTTTGTTTTCTGGCAACATTCAGGACAACGTTTGGTTTACTATACGAATTTATTCTCTAAACAAAATTTAATCACCCTTCCCTCTATGCAGTAAGGTTATATTTGTTCAAAAACTCAATTTTTATTTAAGGCCTCTTGTAGTTGTTTACGCGAAGAGGCCATTAATTTGTCTTTTCTGTCCATGATCTATTTATAAATAGTTTTTTGCTGCTTCTTTAATTTCATTTGCATATTGGTATATATCATCCAAAGATATAATGTTATGCCTTGTCTCTTTCTTGTCTTTATCAAAAGTAACAATATACTTGTTTGTTGGTGAATTAAAGTATAAGCGAATAATAGGCTTTCTGTTGTTATCGTCGAAAAGGATTGCAAAATAAGTCTGTGCATCTCTATGGGCTATTCTAGATACATCTACAACCTCTCTAAGTATAGCCTTAACCAACATAAAAGTCTCTAACTCCTCTTCAGTTGTAACTATACCATTGTTATTATCGTCATTAGTCAGTTGTTCTGTTGTTTCAGATTGTTCTTCTTGCGAAATCTCTGTTTTGAGCGCAGTCTTTAAGCGGTCGGAAATATAGTAGTATCACTAATCAGCCCAGAAATAGAGCGCCTTACTAATGACGTAAATTGTTCCAGAAGTTTAGGCGTGATAACTCCATCATAGACTTGTTTTGCAAACAGTTTTACAAATTCAGGACTCGGATTGGCAAACTCATTATTAATAATCGATTTCAGCTGGCTAGTGTATTTTAATTCACTTGCAGAACTTAAGATATTATCAACGTCGAAATACGCTTTATGGAACTTCTTTAACTCCTCAATGGTAGCACTTTTTAAATCAAATAAATTAAATTCAAGAAATGGTTTTTCGTCCATCTTATTAGGCGTCTCTAAATCGGTATAAAACTTATAAACTAATCATTCTGAACCTGAGACGGGAATATGAAACACCCCGGATTCAGGATACACTAAAGGCCGTAAGGTCCTATATTGATAAAATAGTAAAAGCAAGTAAAAAAGAAATGAAAGGATTATGAGTAACTTGGTAACGTTCGAGCACGCAAAGAAGCTTAAAAAGTTGGGGTTTGATGAAGAAATATACAAAAGTTATTACAAAGACGGTTTAGATCTAAACGATTGCATGGACTTAGATTTTTGGAATTATTATGAATACTATATTTCCGCGCCAACTGTTTCCTCTGCTCTTGATTGAATAAGAGAGAAGAAAGGGATTATGTGTGCTGTTGAATCGGAAAGAAAGGCTAATTGTTTTCATGCAACAACAGTATATGAATACGGAGGTTCTTTCATTGATGATAAAGAAAAAAAAGTGCTACTATCAACACATCATCTAACTCACCCTCTCGCCGAAACAGCCCTGCTTGATGCAGTACTAACCTATTTAGAAAAGAAGATATGAAAGGGTTTACCTTTTATTTGAGTAATCAGACAGAATTTGCACTAATGAATCATCATTAAGGGTTTTGCCAAGTTTAGATGAAATTCTATCAGCATTTTCCTTCGATGCCAAATTTGAGTTGATTAGATGTAAATCAAAAACAATATCATCTAACAATAACCATATATCATCTGTTAGGGTGTTTCTCTCTGACTTAGTTGCACATCTGGCAAACCCGTCTGAATCTCCATCATATTTTATGTAAATGAGTATTTGCTTCTTAGTTATCATTTTATCAACAAAGTTTTATCAAAAATAAACAAAACATTTAATACAACCGACCTATGAGTAAAGATAAAGCAGAAGAAAAAGCAAGGGGACACGCAAAGAAAATATGTGAAAAATCATATAGATCCCAATGTGAGGTTTATGACCATTGTACCATATTTAAGGAAAGAATAAAAAACTATATAATAGGATATAACCAAGCTGTCACCGCTCTTTCCATCGAGAACGGGAAACTAAAAGAGGTGTTGAGTTTAGCTTATGATCTTATTCGTGATTCTACTGAATATGAAGTCGAGATTGGTAGATACAAAGAAGGTCTGTTAAAAATAAATCAGTTACTAACCAATACACAAGAGAATGAGAAAGAAGATATTTAGTACTTTTTATTCATCAAAACTTCTATCGGAGGATACTTCTTATCAGATGTTCGTATATCGTTTTTATATAGCAAGAACAGAAATATTCCTACAACAATAAGAGACAGTAAAAAATTCCAAACACTTTGAATATTAGGAGCAATAAGGTCATCGTATTTCTTCTTTTTTCCGATTGACAGAAAATAGACATAACGAATACTTGCTCCTATCCCAAAGATGGTATAAAATATGACAATAGGAATATAAACCATTTAGCAAATATAATAAATCAAAGTTACTAACTAATAAATAAAGAAATATGAAAATGATGAGCTAGTCTATTTCTGAACCCAGCCGAGTTATGCCAAATATAATAAAGATTACTCCTGAAATACAGCTAAATAATGCTAGATCTAAAGTATCAGCAATTAAATGAGAGACACCTATTGACAAAAACCATAACCCCCAATTTATGCATAAAAGCTGGCGCACTGTCTTTCTATAATCAATTTTATCAAAGAATGATAAAATGAGAATAACAATACTTATAGTAAATGCTATATAAAAAGCAATAAGAGGTATATCAAAATCCATAGATCAAATATAAAACAAAATAAGATATGAACAATAATTTCACATATTCAGCCATAGGCGACAATACGCTAGAAAACAGAGAGCATCTGGAGAAGATAGGGTATAAGAAATATGATTTGAGGGATGAATCTAAAGGCAAAGAATATATTATTACCCACTCATATTATCTCAATATAATAAATTGGGAAAGTAAAACCCTGGCAATATATTGCATCGGCAACCCTCTTTTATTCCAAGCTGTAACAGCAGTAAGGGAAGATAGTGATTATATGCAGTGGGTCGCTATCTGTCGATTAAATTCAGCGACAGAAGAATATGAAACAATATGGAGGTTATGTATAACATCTGAATTTGATGAAGATACCTTACCATACAATAACATCCTTATTACAAAGAAAGCGACCCTCGAAGAACTAAAAGAACATTTAAAGAAAGGAGAATAAAGAAATGATAAGAGCAATTATAGCTATGGCAAGACTTATATTGGATTTCTTAAGAGATTTTTCACTAACATCTAATGACTTCCGATTAATATTAAGTACTTCCTTTTCCCGATCGATGCGTTCTTGTTCTTGTGCTCTTCTTGCCTCTTCTTCTTTTCGTTGTTCTGTTGAACTTTGAATATCAAAATATCTGCTCATAGTATGAAAAATTAGTAAACAAATATAGAAAAATAATTAAAGCAAAATTGAAATGAGAAAGATTGTAGAAATATAAACATTAATAAACTTAAAGAGCAACCCACCATGAATAATGGATTGCTCTATGAGAATATATTAATAACAGATATCTTCATCCATCGCAACTGGATTAGGTCGTTTAGCTCTGGATGTATTTGTGATTGGATCGTACACAAACTCCAATTCAACTTTTCGACTATTTCCCGATGGACAAAAATAATGGCCTTCAAAAGAAATTGTTATTTGACTCGTATTACCTACTGGTTTCTGATTCCATTGTGACTGATTCCATGACAATATCTTTTCCCAGTAGTTTGATTGTATATTTCTGTTGATTTCTAATACTGAGGAAAAATCTAGGACTTTATTATTGATCTGATCAAACATCATTGTGCCCCCCACTTTATATTGAAATGAATTTGCTGGGGTGCTTCCGCCGCCACCTGTGTTTAATACATAAGTCAGATCATTAGATATCATTAGAGGTTTGTTTGAAGTATTCTTTGTTGTACCAGTATTAATATCCGTTGATGTGTTGGTAAATTGATCAGAATTAACAAGATCATCATTACTACATGAGCTAATAATTAAGAGAATAAACAATACATAATAAGTTAATTTTTTCATGGTTAAAATTTAAGTTTAACAAATAGAGGTTTTAACAAAAATATGAAAAAATCGGAAATGAACAAATTAGTAGCTGTTAATAACTCTCACATCCTTTTCTAGCCTTCACTCTCTTTATTCCCTACCTTTGTTGTCTAAACAATCAACTAAGTAAGCTATGAAATTTAGAGACGGTGTGGAACGTGATCCGGAGGATTACGGGTATCTTATTATGAAACAAAAGGATTTGGACGCTATATCCAAAAAGCGAGAAGAAAACCCCGATTACAAGAAGAGCCTTAAAAACAACTGGTACAAACCAAAGGCAACAACCACCTGACCGGAGGAGTTGAAAAGGAATATATCGCCTATAACTTCACGGGACAGCCAACGCAAAGGAAGCATATATACCAGGCCACAGGCCAGAGCACCCAAACCGAAGTCTACGCTTACACCTACGACCATGCAGGCCGGTTGCTGACCACCACCCACCAACTGACAGACGGGACAACGGTAAAGCCGCAGGTGACACTGGCTGAAAATACGTATGATGATTTAGGAAGGCTAAAGACGAATAAGAAAGGAGGAGTGGCAGGTACATTGGCTACTTATGCTTATAATGTACGTTCATGGACAAAATCAATCACCAGCCCGCTGTTTACCGAAACGCTGTATTATAATGAATC
>NZ_DLFW01000003.1 GCF_002482385.1 Dysgonomonas sp. UBA7710
GGCATCCAGAAGTTCATTCCCCACGGCATGGCAATGGCCGGATAGGTGTTGCCCGTGGATAGAGAATGCTTAGATTGTGTGCCTACTAATGGGTTAACATAGTCCACAGGCATATAATCCTGAGCTGTTGACGTGAGAATGCTCAAAGCGCACAATAATAAAAAGAGGATCTTTTTCATTTTTGTTATTTTCCTTTATATTGTTAATAGGAAGAACTGTTATCAGGAGGGATAACAGTTCTTCGTTAATTAGAATATTTCACTCAGGTACTTCTTGGTCTGATCTGTTCTGTAATGCATTCGCACCCGCCATATCATTTCCTGTACGCTTACTACCTGAAAGTTGTCATCCAGATGATTCATGCATAATTTAGCAGCACTTGCTCCATTTTTATCTCCATTCGTATTTTCGGCTAATTCGTCATTCGAGTTTCCTATGTCCTTAAATTTACTCCATGCGTGGACGGAAATAAGTGAGAATGTTTCGTCTTTGGCTTCTTCTTTCAATCTGTTTGCCACATATGCAGGAGTACCTTCGCGAGTCGTATTGCGATTTCCAAAATTCCATAAGGAGTATTTTACTGTGATAACGGGAATGTCGTATCCTTTTTTATTGGTTATCCATATAATTTCACCTTCACCACCGGCATAAGGAGAGTATTGAATCGCTACAATTCCTTCCAACTGATCATTTGCATCTACATAAGCCTGAAAACCTTCTTTTGCTGCAGCTGATTTAACATCCTGAGCAATAAGACCTAGTACTTTAACACGATGTTGACGCATACTTGCTGCAACACTCTTAGCGATTTCCGCTAATCTCTCACTCCTATTATTATCAACACCAAAATTATCGGCATATAAATAGCCTCCGCCCAGAGCCTCAATTAAGGTGTAATTAGGCTTTTGCTGATTTATAATATTGGTGAATTGTGCAGGTGCGGTCATTGCCAGATTACCCACAGGTAGTCCGAATCCCATCTTCATATCATTTGCATCGGTATTCTGATAGAATTCCCCGACAAAATTATTCATCATCCATTG
Source organism: Dysgonomonas sp. UBA7710 (assembly GCF_002482385.1). GTDB lineage: Bacteria > Bacteroidota > Bacteroidia > Bacteroidales > Dysgonomonadaceae > Dysgonomonas. The sequence continues at coordinate 1,044 of NZ_DLFW01000003.1, forward strand.
GATATTATCGCCATCAGATAAGTAGAATGAGACAAAATTCTTTTTCAAATCATAGTTAATAAACTGAGGATTTTCCACTTTGGCTAATGTAGCCGTTTGACGGCTCTTGTATAATAAAGAGGTCAGAGGCATATTGTATATCCAATCGCTAGGTACCCATGTATGTCCTGTTTTTGATGCCCTGTTTACAAATAATGCTTCATCAACACCCTGTTCCCACCCGAATATAGGTGCTCCGGGCTCCAGCCAGTTTAATACTTCAGCAAATATATCCAGGTTTTGCCCTGATGAAGGGTCTTCCTTCTGTTTGTTGATATTTAGTACAAACAAATTGTTTTTGATGGCGAAGTCACGAAGTTCACCGGTTTGTACAGGCATAACTACCAACGCTTTTTTATTACATTTATCTTTAAATTCGCGCCATGCATCTGCAGTCGTTTTATTACGTGCATCGTATTTCATCGTATAGCCTGCTGCTTCGAAGCTGGCTTTGTCCCTGATATCTACTATAATTGAATTGTAGACGTGGGATGCAACGGAAGCAACGATATTACTTTCAGGATTGTTTTCTACATCGGTTAAAACATATCCGTCAAAGTAATCTTTAAGCTGTATATTTACACCATCAGAGGGTCCATAATTGTTTTTTGCCAGTTCTAATCCACTTTGCATACCTTGCTCGCTGATACCCATATTCTTCAGGGCCTCTACGGACAACTTATAAGATTCCCTGCCACCATGATCGTGCATCCAAAAGCCAACCTCACTTTTTCCTTCATCTACAGCCCGATTGGTTAGGCCGGCCATAGACTGGCATAACAGGTGGTACTGAAGGCCCCTGATCTCTTCTGTCCATCCAAGCTCGTTACGGCTGCCAACGTTCAATACCTCCACGCAATTCCAGTATTTCTTGGGTTTGGTAGTCATTTCGGGGAAAGTATATTGCCCTACATTTGCAACCGGGTCATACTGATCCATATAGAGGCTAACATTGTTTTCTTCATTTAGCCCCATGTTCTTTGTAGGAGAAGAATAATCGTCACAACTGCTTGCTCCCAGGCTACATAATAGCCCCAGAATAATATATTTGATTTTCATTGTTGTCATATTTTAGTGTTTTTTTAATATCCTGTATTTTGACCGAGCCCTTTTATTTTGTTTATTTCATCCTGAGGGATAGGTCTGACCAGATGGTTTTCATTTAGGTTATCGTATGCCGCTACGAACGGATTGTATTCTTTCACACGGGTAAGTAGTGTATTTGTACGTTTCAGGTCGAACCATCTGTCATGGTCACCTAGTAATTCCCGTGCTCTTTCATCCATTATTGTATTAATGTTTAAAGAATTTAATTTCATTTGTTGCTCATACGTGTTTTCATCTTTAGCTGCTCTTTTTCGGATCGAGTTTATACGTTCCAGTGCAAGAGAAGAATTACCAGCCCCTAAATAAGCTTCTGCTGCAAGCAGGTATGTGTCTGATAAGCGAAAGACTACATCTTCTCTCGAACCCGGATTGCCCCAATCTATCTTTGTGTCTTTAAATTTCTGAATCATGGGCATACGGTCGATAGCATTTGCCAGAATCGGTAAAGCTGTTGACTGAGGATACCAGTTGTAGTCGCTGCCTGACTTGAACGGATAGTATTTCACTGCTCCTTCATCCATTCCTGAATTGTCATTCCAGCGAGGGAAATAGATTCCCAAATCACCGAATTTGGCATTAGCCGGATTGTTGATTAAGAACCGGCGTTTGAATGTAGCATCATATCTGGTATCGGCAACCGGGTCGGTAAATAGTTCATGTACTTTAGGTATTACCCAGTAATAACGGCTCATGGATGAATAATCGGCCTGAACTTTTGTAAACATATCGGGTTCCAAGGCTGTGATATTAAACCCGAATTGGCTTTGTTGAGAGTTGCCATTGCCTATATAATTCTTATCAGAACCATATTGAATAGCCCAGATTACTTCCGAGTTGTTCTGGTTATTTTCGTCATATACATCGCCATAATTTGCTAAAAGACTATATGGCTGAGATGTGGCTTCAATCAATTCATCCAGAGTGGAAGCCGCTTTGGAAAAGTCTGTAGCTTCTGCATAGGACTTGTAGGCGCGTGTCAGGTATAACTTTCCAAGTAGATGCAATACGGCAGCGTTAGTAAGACGTCCAGGTTCTTTTGTGGTCATATCCAGTTTGCCCTTGATTGCTTCCAATTCATCTATCATAAATTTATAGATAATTTTTTCATCAGTACGTTCGGTTTCTGTGATAATGCCTGTATTTTCTGTTGTATAGAAAGGAACGGCACCGAAAGTTTCTACTAAATAATAATATCCCAGTGCACGGAGAAACCGACCTTGCGAAGTGATGCCATCGTAGTCGCTGCCTGCTATTTCAGGGGTACAACGCGTTAGCAAAGTATTTGATTCCTGTACTATTTTATAAAGGTTTTTCCAATATCCTCCCACTATCGGAGCAGTAGAGTTGAATGTTTTGTCATAGCCGTTAAACATTCTTTCCACAGGGTTTTCTGTAATTGCCATATATAAATCTGTACCGAAATACTGGACTTCACCTGTACTGAATACTGAACGGTAGCGATAATATATGTCGATCAATAGTTTCTCTTGCCCTTGTTTTGTATTATAATATTCATCAGTTATAATAGACGGCGTATCCGAATTGAGGAAATCTGAGCATCCTGCCAGGGTTATTGAACAGGCCAATAATCCGTATTTTAATGTTTTTAATATCTTTTTCATGTGTTATTCGATTTAGAATGAAATGTTTACGCCTAAGGTAAATGTCATTGGATAAAGAGATAATTGCGTATATGCATTCTCTCCGATAGTTTCAGGATCCGGACCTTTATATGAAGTAAATGTGAACGGATTCTGAACAGCTCCATATACACGGGCATTCTTTAGGCCAGATTTTTTCAATATATTACCTGGTAATGTATAACCTAATGTTATGTTTTGGATTTTCAGGAATGAACCAGATATTTTCCCTAAAACCTGTGTGTAGTATGATTGGGCACCCACCTGAGGGTAGTCATTGCTACGATTCTCAGGGGTCCAGTATTTTACATCCAGTTTGTTCCAGTGCTCATTGTCCCATGCTGTAAACATATATGTGAAGCCGTCGTCGTACATACCTCCATAGCGGCCATACATGTATATAGACATATCCCAGTTTTTATATGTAAATGTATTTGTTATACCTACTGTCCAGTCAGGAGAAGGGGTACCAAGTATTTTATAATCCCGTTCATCCAGAACACCGTCGTCATTTAAATCTTTCACATGGATATGTCCCGGAACCTGACCATATTTGGCTGCTTCGGCTTTTTCGTCTTCCTGCCAGATACCGACCTTTTCGAAATCGTATATTACGCTGATAGGTTGTCCTATAAACCAACGGTTTGCCAGATCATCTTCTCCTGTTCCATATAGTTCCTTGATCTTGTTCCTATTCAGAGAGAATGTTGCATTTGTTCTCCATGAGAAATCAGAAGTAGATATATTGACAGTATTCAAACCGATTTCAATACCTTTATTTGTAGTACTTCCTATGTTTTCGAGAATAGAAGAATACCCGTTTATGCTGGCTACTGAGCGAGCGAATATAAGATCTTCAGTTAAGCGGCTATATATATCTACTGTGGCGCTTACTCTGTTGTTGAAGAAACCAAAATCCAAGCCGTAGTTCCATTCCGACATCATTTCCCATTTCAAATTGCTATTCCCTTTGGTATCACTTAGTCCGAAACCGTTTTGACCTGTAGAACCAAATGTATATTTGCTGAGGTCGAGTTTACTCTTTGTTATGTCGTAGTTTATATTGTTATTTCCACTTTTTCCCCAGCTTATGCGTAGTTTCAGGTTACTCAGCCAATCTGCACTTTTCATAAATTCTTCTTCGCTGAGTCTCCAGCCCAAAGCGAATGAAGGCATAAAACCCCATTGGTTTCCTGTAGCTAAGCGGGAAGAACCGTCGTAACGTCCTGTGGCCGTTAGTAAGTATCTGTCTTTTAAGGTGTAATTTACGCGTCCCATAACAGAAAGCATGGATGATTCCCAGTAATAGCTTTTAGCTCCTGTTATCTGGTCTGCAGTTTCAAGAGCATGCCAGTCTGACTGATAAGGCAATCCAACACCTTTCATTTCGGAGCCTTTATGTGTATCCTTCTGGGCACTGAAGAGCCCTATTACATTTAATTTATGTATGTCGTTGAATGTTTTGTTGTAGGTTGCGATGTTATCCCATACATAGTTAAGGTTTACTCCTTCTCTTCTGAATGCATCCGGATCGCTTACCCCTTGTTTGGATTGTGTGTATGTTCCTATCCATTCTCCATATACATCGTTGTCGTATTGTACAGCCACCTGGGATTTTAGGGATAATTCCTTAATCGGAGAAAATTCAAGGAAGCCTGAGAAATTGGTATAACGCGCTTCCGTTTCCTTTTTATTATTTTCAATCTGTACAAACGGATTTATTTTACTGGATGTAGGCTGTACATTGAAAGCATATTCTCCGTCGTATCCATACGGGCTGACAATCGGCGGTAAAAAGTATGCATTGACTAAAGCATCATCGGCTCCATGATTTGTTTTGTTGAATGAGATATAGCTGTTCATTCCCATTTTGAACCGATCCGACATACGATATTCCAAACCTATGTTTGCCGTAATACGTTCGAAACTTTCATTACCTACCATACCGTCATCCTTAAGATATCCCAAACCAAAAGTATAGGATACTTTATCTGAACTGCCGGAAGCACTTATACTATGATTAGTGACAATAGACTCATCAGAAAGTTCTCTCAGCCAGTCATAGTATTCACCATATTTAATCCTGCGTTTTTCATCCGTTGTCAGGAAATCGGGACGCATTAATGACGATTCTCCATATTTTTTCTTCCATAGGGCGATTCTGTAATCGACATACTCCATACCATTGCCTTTATTTCCTATCATATCGGGTATCCGGGTTGGTGTTTTTACTCCGACAGAACCATTATATTCAACATTGAATCCAGGTTTTTTATTTGCACCCTTAGTTGTTATTATAACGACTCCGTTAGCTCCTCTCGATCCATATATCGCAGAAGAGGATGCATCTTTCAGTACATCGATAGATTCGATATCGGCACTGTTCAGATGTTTCATACCCGACTGTGATGGTACTCCGTCAATAACAAAAAGAGGCTCATTAGAGAAATTGAATGAGTTTACCCCACGTATCTGAATATTCATATCGGCACCCGGACGATTCGAAGTTTTGTTTACCAATACACCACTTACGCGGCCATTCAGCGCTTCAGTGACATTGACCGTCATAGCTTTCATCAATTCTTTGTTATCCAAACTTTGAATAGAACCTGTAAGGTCTTTCTTTTCCATTGTTCCGTAACCGAAAACAACAGTTTCTTTCAATTGCTGACTATCTTCTTCCAGTTCTATGTTTAGGCTGATAGCTTTTGTAATAACAAATTTTTGAGGAATAAAACCCAGGTATGAGACAACTATAGTTTTGCCTTCAGTTACATTTAATTCGAAGTTACCGTCTATATCTGCAAGTGTTCCGGTTGTTGCTCCTTCAATGACTATGCTGGCGCCAGGCAGAGGTTCCTTCGTGCGGTCTTTTACAGTTCCTTTTACTGCTATGGTATTGCCTTGAGCAAAGACTACTGTAGAACAGCAGCAGAGGACAAGTATAAGCAATATGCATACTTTTGTGAATACATTTCTATTCATAGTAATTATTTTTTATAAATATTAGATTATTGAGCTACAGGTTTCCATTTGTATGATCCGACAAGTTTAGCCGTGTGTTTACCTGTTTTGTCAGTAATGTTAGTATTATCTGCAGGCACAGTAGTAAAATCCCATGCACAAGTCAGGTTAGCTTCCGTACCTGTTACATCAGAATTCATCAATGTCTGTATTTCCGCTTGTGTTTTAGCTTTACTCCATAGTCTGAACTTTTTCATGTAACCGGTCATACAACGATTGTTATCTTCGGGTTCCATAAATGCATACATTTTCAGATTTCTGGTGTTTGGCTGATATTTTTGTAGTGTTGATCCATCATATATATCATTTGTTTTACTAAAGAATAATTCACCGTTGATATACATCTTCAGTTGTTCACTTGCCGCGCTTTCATCATATACAGCAGCCAGATGCATCCATTGTCCGTAAGTTTCCGGATATGCTTTACCCCATTCCAGTACCCGGTCTTGTTGTGGTCCCATACCCATTGTCATACGAAGATTAGATCCCATAAAGTTTATCATCCATCCTTGCTTCACTCCGTTACCGTCATGGCTGAATGTGGCAATGAAATCACCTATGGCAAATTCGAAGAAATTAGCATCATACTTGAGCCAGCTCTCCACTGTAAATGTGTTGGAACCGCCATAGGCCGCAGATTCTCCAAAATCGATATATCCTTTTTTATCAATACCGAATACAAGTAATTCACCGGCTGATCCGGCAGGCAGTGTCATCTGGTAGGAATTCATAAATTCAGCTATAGCTTTGTCCGATGCTACACAATAATTATCGACTTCGAATTGCAGGACAAACATTCCGGCTTTAGCTTTCGAAATACCAGTTTTAAGGTCTTCGATGGCTTGTAACAGGTTATCTGCATTTTCCTTAGGGAAAGTTCCGTCTTCTGTGCCTATTTTTGCTGTATCCAGCATGTTCTGCATATCCGATAGATGACCATATAGACAATCCAGATTGATATCTGCGGCATTGTCTTTTTTGTCAGAGCATGAAAATGCAATAAAAAAGACAAGCAACAAAAAACTAATCTTCATCCCCGGATTTTTTCTTTTATCAAAAAAGCTCATGATAATAAAAATTTAAGGTTATTACTTATTAAAAAATTAATACTTCGTTTGTTTTGGGAAGATTGCGGAGTAGATATTTCCGAATCTTCACAAATGTATTATTTGGTAAAGATAATGGGGGTTAAATTCGGGTTAAAAGTGGCTTAATAAGCGGGACTTTTTCATTAATCGGTTATTCAGATGTTAAAATGACAGAGCCGATATAGTTAATCTTTTTTTAGAATAGAAGATAATGTGTAAGGAAAATCTTGTTTATTTTCTTTCTTATATTCAATTGCAAATAATGCATATTTCTTTTTAGCTTCTTCTGTTTGTTTCAGGCTATACAAGGAGTTTATCAGATAATACAAAGCTTTTTCATTCAGAGGGTCTGTTATGAACAGAACTTCAGAGAGATGAATCGTATGAATATAATCCTGACTATCATATGCTTTCTCTATATCAATCGATAATATTGATCGGATTTGGGCTTCTATCTTTTCCTTAAAAGAATCCAGCAGCGTGTCATCTGACGATTTCAGGAATTTGCCGCGTATTAGGACTTCTATTAATTGAGAGTTGCTGTTAATATTATTTTCCGAATGAATTAATTGTTCGAAAAGGAAGCAATCGCAATAGCAATCATCGGTTAGCTCAATTTTGAAATACCCCTTATCAAAGAGCAGATCAATACCGTTTAAGTCCGAGAGAATCTTTCTCAGATGATTGAGTGTGACATTTCGGAGATTTTTTACATTAAATTCAGACCGGTCGGGCCATAAAGCCTCACTGAATTGTTGTGATGAAATACCATCTTTTAGGCTATGTTCCAATATGAGCAGGAATGCTTGTCTGAGCCGGGCACTGAACATATATGTAATATCCCGTCCGTTTTTATCGTATACGGTAAATTCACCGAAAAGATAAATAGCATTTGCTTTATCTTTTATTTCTATATTAGGTTTGACCGGAATGGAAATTCCTTCACTCTCTGAAGCAGGAACCGTTATTTTTCTATTTCTTTTTTTATAATAAATCAGAATGGAAAATAGACCTGTTAAAAGTAAAATAACAACAAGCCAAAACCATTTGTTTATAGCGGTTTGCGAACTCCCATATGTGGTCAGGTCGGTCTTGCTTATAGAGGGATATGATAACGAATAGAAGCGGGTAACGGAAGAGCCGTCGTCCTGAAATTCCTGAACTGTACAATAAAATTCTTTAAGTTTATGGTTGAAGTATAAATTTGCATTTGTAGGTATTTTTTCAGAAAGTATAGGAATTGAATCACCTAGTATTGTGTAATTTCCGTTTTTTATTGAAAACCGATACAGTTGCAGGTAAGAATTAGGCTTGTGTTCAGGATAGCATAATGTATAGAAACAAGAATCGTTGAGCATAATCATATTCCGTGTAGGAACAATGTTTTCCCGTTGCCAGGACAAATTCCATAATTTTTTAATGTTTTTGCTATCCAAATCCACCTGGAATAAGTCGTACAAATAGCTGCGTCCGATAGTTTGATCTCCGGATTCATTTCCCATTCCGCCAAAAATGAAAAGTTGATTTTTTGATTTAAAACTAGCCATACCGGAAAAATAACGGGGCATAATCTTATCCCCATTGAAGGTTAAGGTATCCCACTTACTTTTTTCGATATCGAATGAAAGGAATTCCTTATTGTATTTTTGATTACCGAATCCGCCAAAAATAATATATCTTTTATTTTCCATGTCATAATATCCATTATGGTGGTGGAGTTGCATGGGTAAATATGTTGTGCTGACGGGTTCCCATGTTGTGTTTTCTAAATTAAGTGAAGCAACTGTGGTATTTCCTATCGGAAGATTATTGACTTCATATATATAGAGTTTATCTTCTTTGTCATCGACAAAACTGGTGCCGAGTTGAATATCTACAGGTAGCTTGTTTGTATATTTTTTGATAAATACATTGTTTGTTCGCAGGTCGAATAAAGAGAGGGAATCGGTATTAAAGAATAATATATTCTGTTTGGATTCATCATAATTAACTCCGCCTACTGTTTCCGATTTATATGTGTAGCGGTGTTTCCAATAATACGCAGTATTTATAAGCCAAACAGGATTGGATACATGTCCTGTGACTTTTCCTTGCAAATCATGTACATTTTCGCCATCACTTTCTTTTAGAGGAAAACGCAGTAGCCGGTTGTCGTTTTCAACCTCCAGATTGCGTAAAGCGAAAACGGGAACATCAACAATATGATCGCTTTTTCCAAAAAATATTTGAGGGTGGAACTGTTTTGGTAAGCCCGGATTCTTTACTATATATTCTTTGTTGTTTATAGATATAAGTAAGTTGTTGTCATTCAATAGAAAAGTGACAGAAACAGTCTGCCATTGGCGGTTACCTAATATGTTATTAGGCAACTCTATGGAAATCAGATTGTCTGTTCCCTCTGCATTGAATTTAAAGAAACTATTTTTGTCGTCTTTGTAAGTATAGGTTAAGTTATATGTTTTGTTGGTATCTTTGTCCTTTAAGCGGAATATATAGCCAAAACTGTTAAATTGCAGAATTGATATTTCGAAACGGATGGAGAAGCTGTTCTTAAAAGTTGGTATTTCTTTATCAAACACAGAATATGAAGTACGGTCCTCTATTAATTTATCATTGCCCTGAAATTGCAAACCTTGTGCATAACAGCTTAATGTAAATATAACTCCAAAGAATATAGATAGATATAACTTCATAAATTTACCAGACATATTAAACTTAGCCAAGACTATTCATTCTGTACAATTAAAACGAAAACAAATTTAAGAAAACTATAAGAACAAACAAAGTCTATCTGTTTTAAAGAGATGCATTCGCTAGTCCCGGATACTTGACAAGTGAATAGGATTTATTTTCGCAGGCGAATTATTAAACATGATTTCTGTTCTGTAATTTAGAACATAGGCTTGTTTTATGTAGAATACTTAGTCCGTTCTATCTATTCAACGTTAACTTAAATTGCAAATTTGAGTAATTATTTATTCTAAAAAGATCAGCAGATTCTAATATTATTAATAAATTTGTTTGTCATAAAATATTCATTAATAGTTTGTTGTTTTATAGGGCGTCTTTTTTTATTTCTTTTTTTTGCTTTAGGTGTTGCAGAATAAATAAAAACAACTACCTTTGCATCCGCTTACCGAGAGAGGTATACGAGAGGAACGAAGAGTACTTATTGTGATTTTGTACTGATGAAGTTTCTTAGGAGATAAAAAATTGAATAATCAATGGTTTGTCAACGGTTCGAATCCGTTATT
>NZ_DLFW01000028.1 GCF_002482385.1 Dysgonomonas sp. UBA7710
GGGGAAGTTACGAGTAGACAAGATACGAGATACAAGTTGTTTGGAAATGAAAAATTAAAAGTGATAAGTGAAAAATATTTTTCACTCTTAGTTTTTCACTTTTCACTTAGAACTTACTGTTAACTGTAAAAGTGTTACCTTTTTAATAGTTACGAGCTACTGCGCTCTGCGGCAGTTACGGGTTACGAGGTGACCGTTGGTTCTTAATTCTTAATTTTTCATTTTTTATTCTTATTACAGGTTTGCCCTGTTTATATAAATACTTTACTTTTGTTATAGTTAAAAGAATCCGATGAAACAGATTTTACTATATATATTATCTCTCCTTTTTACGACTTCAGTGCTGGCTGACGAACCGATAAAGATAGGCGTAATAACTGATACACATTACCTTTCGGAGAAACTGATGGATGATGGTTATGCATTACAGGATTATGTACAGATGAGCGGAAAAAATATAAAAGACGCCCCGGCTGTATTGGATAAAGTGTTGGATGATTATTTGCATAGCGATATACAAGTGTTGCTTGTAAGCGGTGATATGACAAAAGACGGAGAAAAACAAAGCCATCTTGATTTTGTAAATAAACTGAAGCCATTACAGAATAAAGGGGTAAAGATATTCGTTATTCCCGGCAACCATGATATAAATATGCCCGGTGCAGTAGAGTTTAAGGGGAATAAGGCTTTGCCTGTACCGAACGTTACTCCGGAAGATTTTACTGATATTTACGCTTCATGCGGATACAATAGTGCTTTACTGAGAGATACGGCGTCGTTGAGCTATGTGGCTTCTTTGGATACCCATACATGGCTTGTGGCTATAGATGCGGCAAGATATAAAGAATATAAGACGCGGAGTATTTCGGGCGGAAAGATCTCTGCTGATACCGAAAAGTGGATTGTTGAAGTTTTAGACGAAGCCAGGCTACAGAATGTGAATGTAATAGGTATGATGCACTGGGGACTGACAGAACACATCGTATACCAGTCTGTGTTTTTCAAAGACTATCTGGTTGATGACTGGAAACGTTTTGCAAACCTTTTTGCAGATAAGGGTATGAAGGCTGTTTTTACAGGGCATTTTCATTCGAATGACATCTCGGCTTTCACCTCTGATAAGGGAAATACGATTTATGATATTGAGACAGGGACATTATCCGGCTACCCGTTTTCTTATCGCTTTGTAGAATTGAGTGAAAAAGGAATGGATATAAAAACAAAAAATGTAACTTCGCTACCGGATAATCCGGCATTGGCAGCCGATGATAAGCAGCGTATGCAGTTTTTATCACATAAACTGACTATCCAAAAACTGAAAGGGATGGGTTATAACCTGCCGGATGATGTATTAAACCAATTTGCGGACGTATTGTCTCAGATATTTGTATTACACCTGTATGGAGATGAAAAACCGGATGAGAAATTGAAACAATCGATGCTCAGGTTATCTAAAGTGATGGACTCGCCAATGGATATAGAAGAATTATATGTCGATTTTCCACCTGCGGATAATAATGTCCGGATTGTTTTCTGATAAAATAGACCGAAAAAACTTATTAAACTATGCTCCAATTATCACTATATCCAGGCCAGATTGAAGCCGGATGCGACGAAGCCGGAAGGGGGTGTCTTGCCGGGCCTGTATTTGCTGCTGCTGTGATACTGCCAAAGGATTTTGAGTGTGAAGAACTAAATGATTCGAAGCAATTGACAGAAAAAGAGCGGTATAAGCTGCGTCCCCTTATCGAAGAAAAAGCTTTAGCCTGGGCTGTCGGTATTGTAGATCATAAGGAGATAGATAAGATAAATATACTCAATGCGTCTTTTCTTGCTATGCAACGGGCTGTAGCTTCATTGAAGATCAGGCCGCAACATTTATTGATCGACGGCAACAGATTCAGGAAGTATGAGGATGTGCCCCATACCTGTGTGGTAAAGGGGGATGGGAAGTTATTGCCTATTGCGGCGGCATCTATTCTTGCCAAGACATACAGGGACGATTATATGGCGGAATTACATACGGAGTATCCTCTGTATGACTGGGATCATAATAAAGGTTATCCTACGAAGAAACACCGGAATGCTATAAGGGAGTATGGTGTGACTCCCTATCACCGTCTTACGTTTAACCTTACGGAAAAGCAACTGAAATTGGATTTTTAGTAACCAAATTTCCCTTCGAAGTCTTTTGAAACTTCATTAAGGTAATAAAGTGTGCTCTTGCGTGTATTTATTCTGAATTCCCGTATATTATCATTTAGTTCAACTGCGCTGTCGGTAATAAAGTCTTCCGCCCGTATCACACGAGGCAAGAGTTTATCATTTGCTTTATTTTCATACAGGTAAGATATGTCAGTTACTTCCAGTACGCATTTGTCCTGAAACAGGAATCCGTTTATGCGGTATCTCATAACCATTTTTTCGCGAATGCCTTTCGAGTTCGCAGGCAGAAGCAGTTCAATCCTCGATTTGGCTATAAATTCATTATTCTTTGTATCGTGGCGTACACTTGAGATAAAAGGATCTTTACCATAATTAATAATAGCCCATTCTTTCAGTATCCTGTAATTGGCGTCTGCAGAAATATCCTTTTTTGAAGGAATCTCTTTTAAAAATGTCACTTTCCCTTCAATGACGGGTACGTCCACGAAATCTTCTCCCAGCTTTACTACTTGGGAAAAGCATAGGGTAGGTAGCATAAAATATATAGTATAAAATATAAATTTTTCCATAGTTTGAGTTAGTTGTGTGTTGCAAATATAGGAATATATTTGAGAACTCAAAGTATGAAAGATGCTATTCCGTTTTACGATTGTATGGCTTCCAGATGATTTTTTAATGTATTAGAATACATTTCCAGCATCTTATCCCATACAAAGTCATAGTCGATATAATCGAGATCTATTTTCTTTATTTGCTTATCCAGATAAGATTTGAAGTTTTCCAACTGCCCTGATGTATACTTGTCATTGAACTTATTCACTTTATAAAACATGTCATAGGCCATGTAATTGCAAGGGAATATTTCATAGTTGGAGTGTATTTCCTTATCTATGATTTTAGCGGCCAGTTCGGGTTGCAAACGTTTGTCGGGTTCTGTGATCTTATCCAGTTCGGGATTGATACAGTTTCCGAAGCGGAATATCACATTCCCTTTCTGTCCCAGTATGCCGATTTCCATATTCAGAAGATCGTCGCGTTGAGACTTCTTGAAATCAGGATTGTCGCGTTTTTGCTGAAATTCTTTGGCTTTCAGATAATCGCACGGGTCATATTCATATGAGATAGCAAGCGGTATAAGATTCAGTTCTTTCAGGCTTTCAATAAACGGTTTATCTTCCGGATATAACGCCAGCATTTTCAACAGGCTGTCCTGTGTGCGGTCATCTGCGTTTTTTGCACGGCCTTCACGCTGGGCGATCCATACCGATTCGCCTTTGGATGATATTACGTGATGGATATATTCAGACAGGTGCTTGGAAGCAGTAAGCCTCTCTTTTATAGAAAGCCCCCGTCTTACTATAAAACTCTTATTAAGTCTCACCAGCTTATCTATCCATGGATGGATAAGCAGATTGTCACCAATGGCTATTTCAGTCGTTTTGAATCCTTCCTTATGGCGGAGTATATTCAACAAACCGGCATCCAGAACAATATCCCTGTGGTTGGATAAAAAGAGGTGTTGTACCGATTTGTCGATAGTTTCCCATTTATCGCCTTTGATACTGGTTGCTACTTTCATACCCAACATTGTTACCACCGGATATATCATCTCTGACTGAAACTGTTCTTTGGATTTATATCTCAGCATTTCAGCTGAAAATTCATCCCAGTCTATATTAGGTATTATATATTTTACAGCGTGCTGAAACCCCGGATCTACCAGTATATCCTGAATAGCTTGTTCCACCTCGTGGTCATATAGAGGTGCTATGTCATCAAACTTATTACTCATAGCGTGTAAATTCAATTCGCGTTAAATTCGTTTTCTATAATTTCCGTCAACACATCAGTTATATTTAATCCTGCTGCAGCTACCTGCTGAGGAATAAAACTGGTCTGTGTCATGCCGGGAACGGTATTTACTTCCAGTAAGTACGGTATATTGTCAGAGATAATAAAATCTACCCTGATAATACCTTTAGCTCCTACCATATCGTATATTCTGCGAGTTAATCGCTGTATCTCATTTGTCATTTCATCCGGTATGCGGGCAGGAGTAATTTCTTCTACCTGACCTTCATATTTGGCTTCATAATTAAAAAACTCATTCGGAGTGACTACTTCCGTAATAGGAAAGACCACTTCTTTACCCTTTATTTTATAACAACCGCAGGTGACTTCTTGTCCATTGATAAAACTCTCAATAATCACTTCGGGAGTTTCGCCGAATGCGATGTCTATAGCTTTTTGTAGTTGTTCTATCGATTTCACTTTCGTTGTAGCAAAACTCGAACCTCCTGTGTTTGGTTTTACAAACATCGGAAATCCCAACTTTGCAGCAATGTCGTCTATGCTGCATCTTGTATCTTTATTCAAATATAAGGAATCTGCGACTCTTATACCAAAGTTTTTAAGGAAATTATTGCAGACAAATTTGTTCATGGTCAAAGAAGAGGCCATCATCCCACAGGTGGAGTAGGGGATATTGAGCATATCTAAATAGCCTTGCAAGCGGCCGTCTTCGCCCGGAGTACCGTGTATGATGATGAATGCAAAATCAAATTTTATCTTTTCGCCTTTTTGCGGATGCGTAAAGCTGAAATCGTTTTTATCGACAGGATATATCTCTCCGTCTGCATTGACAGTCCAGCTTTCTCTTACTATTTTAACTTTGTGGATGTTGTATTTCTCTTTATCTAAAAAGGAATAGACGCCGGACATACTTTTCTCCGATACTATTATCTCGGAAGAATATCCCCCCCATACTATGGCGATGTTTCGTTTCATTGGTCAATTAAACTTGATAGTTAAGGTCAAAGACCTGTTTATTACTTTTATATGTAAAACAACAACAGATAGTTATGACTAATTATTGCTGTATTAAAATTCTTTCCGCTCCTTTTTATATTTCCCTGTTGGCTATGTATCCCCGCCATTTTTCAAGCAATTGGCTCATATCATCCGGCATAGGTGCTTCGAACATAAGTTCTTCCCCTGTACGGGGTTGTATGAAACCCAGAGTCTGCGCATGTAGCGCCTGGCGCGGGCATATATTGAAGCAATTCTGAACAAACTGCTTATATTTTGCAAAATGAGTCCCTTTCAGTACCTCGTTGCCACCATACCGTTCGTCGTTGAACAATGTATGGCCTATATATTTCATATGCACGCGTATCTGATGTGTACGCCCTGTTTCCAAACGGCATTGTACTAATGTTACATAACCAAGGCGTTCCAGTACCTTATAATGTGTGACGGCCGGTTTACCATGCTCCCCGTCTTTGAAGACGGTCATCAGCATACGGTCTTTCAGATCGCGCCCGATATTGCCTTCTATCCGTCCTTCGTCTTCGTCGATTGCCCCCCAAACAAGTGCTACATATTGGCGCTTTGTGGTTTTGTTGAAAAACTGAGCGGACAGATGCGCTTTTGCATAAGCATTCTTGGCTACCACAATCAGGCCCGAAGTGTCTTTGTCGATGCGATGAACAATACCCAGACGCGGGTCCTTGGCATCGTATTCAGGCGTATCTTTCAGACGGTAGGCTACGGCGTTTACCAGAGTTCCCTGGTAATTCCCGAATCCGGGGTGTACAACAAGTCCCGGCGGTTTATTTATGACCATCAGGTCGTCATCTTCATAAACCACATCCAACGGTATATCTTCCGGTATGATTTCCAGTTCGCGTGGCGGACGGTTCATTACGACAGATATAACATCCAGTGGTTTTATCTTATAATTCGATTTTACGGGATTTTCATTGACCAAGATACAATTTGCTTCGGCTGCCTGCTGTATTCTGTTGCGCGAAACTCCGACAATATGCATTGCCAGATATTTATCTACACGTATCATACCCTGCCCTTTGTCGGCTACAAACCGGTAATGTTCGTACAGGCCTGAATCTTCCTGTCCTTCGGTTAATTCATCTTCCGGAAGGTCTTCTATATTGTCAAAAGAATCGTTCATTATTATTGAAAGAAAGATTCATCTACATTAGTATTCGCATCGGGAATGCTGTCTTCGAGAACTTCTCCTCCGGCGCCAACGGTCATCCTCAGAGTAGAACCTTTCGGTATTTTTTGATTTGGAGACAACGTTTGCCCCTTATATGAAACTGAGATAACAATGCCGGCGTATGCCGACGGAACTTCATCTATGATAATCTTATCAAATCCGAGCGAATTTAACTGGGCTTCAGCCTGACGGCGAGAATAATCTTTTAGCTCGGGTATAGCTACCATTTGGATGCCTTTGGCCTGAATGGTGAGGAAAATGGTGCGCCCTTCTTTTACTTTCGATTGTTCTTTTGGTGTTTGTTCCGTAATGGCTCCGGGAACACCTCCTGTGGTGAAAATAGAGTCCACAACCTCATATTGAAGGTTTGCCGCTTTAAGGATTCCTTCCGCATCTTCTACTTGCAAGCCTTTTACAGCTGGTACAACAACGGACTCATCGTGTTTGGTATATCTGTTTAAAAAGAATAATACGATAATTATCAGAACGAATCCTGCGGCAATCATCAATAATATATTCTTAACATAGATATTGGTAAGAAATTTTGAAACAAAGCTTTTTTTCTCCATGTAAACAAATTAAGTAAGGTCACAGACCTATTCCATATTGAACGTGATGCAAAAATATTAAAAAATTACGGGTTTTGCTTCTTTTACATTACATATTTATGTTATTATAAGTAAAGATATCCGTAAAGAAAAAGGATAGCCAAAAATGACTATCCTTTCATATTAAGAAATGAGTTATATCTTATTCCGATTTAGATATTGGTATCTGGCGTTTAACTCCCTGACTAAGAGAAATCATGGTTTCGGTAGCTACAACACCCGGTATATCCTGTATTTTGTTATTCAGCAGATCCATCAGATGCTCGTTATCGCGGGCATACAGTTTGATAAGAATGGTATATGGTCCTGTTGTAAAATGAGATTCGACGATTTCAGGAATCTTGTCCAGTTCAGGGATTACAGTCTTGTACATGGAGCCTCTTTCAAGTTTTACCCCAATGTATGTACAAGTGTTATATCCCAATACTTTTGGATTTACAAAATAACCGGAACCTACTATCACATCCATCTCGATCATGCGTTGTACACGCTGATGAATGGCAGCACGGGAGACACCACACTCAAGAGCAACATCTTTGAATGGAATCCTCGCATTCTGAGATATAATCTCCAGTATCTTCTTATCAAGTTTGTCAATTTTCTGCATAATATGAGCGTTTTATCGTTATTTTAATCCAAATATAGGATATTTTTTATAAAAACAAGGCTTTTTGCTCGAAAATTTACATTGGATGTACCAAAATACTATCTAAATCTTACTTTTTGACTTATTTCTTTTCAATATCCAATAGTTCGATATCGAATATCAAAGTAGAGAAAGGTTTGATAGTTCCCCTGTCCTGTGCGCCATAAGCTAGGTCGTAAGGAATGTAAACCTGCCATTTAGAACCTACAGGCATTAGTTGAAGAACTTCTGTCCATCCTTTGATAACTGCGCTGACATTGAATGTAGCTGGTTCTTTTCTGTCTACAGAACTGTCGAATACTGTACCATCAAGAAGAGTTCCGTGGTAATGTACTTTCACTACATCTGTAGCTGCCGGTTTAGCTCCCGTTCCTTCTTTTACTATTTTGTATTGAAGTCCGTCAGGAAGAGTCACAACACCTTCTTTAGCTTTGTTTTCGTCAAGGAATTTTTGACCTGCTTCTATCTGAGGTGCATATTGTTTTTTCAATTCTTCTTCTTGTCTTGCCTGAGCTTTAGCTTGTACTTCCTGCATTTTTACCTGGAAAAGAGAAGCCGGGTCGTTTACGGCGAATTTACCTTTTTTCATTGCAGTAGCCATCGCAGCTATGAAAGCGTTGGAATTGATTTTTTCTTTCGAGTCCGGTCCGTACATTTGATTAATCAAATTAGGGAACATTTGTTTCGAAATTTGTCCTCCTACCGATACTCCGGCATAGTACGCGGATTTAGAATCCGGTGCATCGATGCTTTCTTTCAACCCTTTCAGGAATTCTGCTATATTTCTTTCGTTTACTTTTACTGTAGAGTCAAGCTTGTGTTTCATTACTTTTTGTAATGAATCTTTTTTAGAAGAATCTTGCTCTGCATCAATTTGTCTTTTGTAGTAAGCGCCAATACCTGTAGTATCACTAATCACACCTAGCTGTTGTAAGTGCATAGAAAGTCCCTGGTCATAAAGGCTTGCTCCAAAAGCATAAGAAATAGTATCATTTTCGGTTTTCAATGAAGCATCTGACGAAACGCTTCCTCCACAAGATGTAAACAACGCTCCTACGGCTACGAAAGCACCAAGGGCAACAACTTGAATTTTTTTCATGTTTTAACTAAATAATTATTATTAAACAATATCTAAAATTTCTACTTCGAATATCAGAGTCGAATTAGGTTCGATCGATTGTCCGGCTCCTGCTTTTCCATATGCAAGATTAGACGGAATAAATAGTTTCCATTTTGAACCTACAGGCATTAATTGAAGAGCTTCTACCCAACCCGGAATTACCTGGTTCACACCAAAAGTTGCCGGTTGTCCGCGTTCTACAGAACTGTCGAATACAGTACCATCGATAAGGGTTCCGTGATAGTGGCATTTTACCTGGTCTGTAGCTTTCGGTTTAGAGCCGTTTCCTTCTTTCAGTATTTCGTATTGGAGTCCGCTTGGCAGAGTTACAACTCCCGGCCTGTTTTTGTTAATTGCTAAAAACTCTTCTCCGGCTTTTAGGTTTACTTCAAGCCTTTCTCCCTGCAGTTTGGTGAAATAATCGTTCATTACTTCTTTTGCTTCATCGTATGACATAGCAAGCGGAGCTTCGTTTATTACATCCTGCATTCCTTTCAAGAAAGCTTCAAAATCTACTTTTTTGATACCGGAACTTAAGAAGTTATTACCAATACTTAATCCCAGAGCGTAACTGATTTTATCCATATATACTTTCGTTTTTAATTAATATTGTAAATCAGAATGATAGATATCTGATAACAAAGATTAATTGTTTATTTTTATTTGCCAACAAAAGTAATTCTTTTCACGATACATTGATAAAGTTTATAGGCGAAAAAACTATATTTGTATGTTATACTTACATTTTTTTAATATTTATGAAGCATATTGTTGTTTTATCAGGTGCCGGAATGAGTGCTGAGAGTGGTATATCCACATTCAGGGATTCCGGAGGATTGTGGGAGCAGCATTCGATAGAAGATGTAGCTACTCCTGAAGGATTCAGGCGTAATCCGCAACTTGTCCTTGATTTTTATAATGCGAGGAGGAAAGCAGCTTTCGAAGCTAAACCCAACCAAGGACATATCGGGCTGGCCGAAATGGAAAAAGAGTATAAAGTATCGATCATTACCCAGAATGTGGATAGCCTGCACGAAAGGGCTGGCAGTACGAATGTGATACATCTGCATGGCGAACTGGATAAGGTACGCTCTACGGCCGACCCTTCCCTTATCTATACGCTTAATCCCGATAATGCAGAGATTAAAGTGGGAGATAGATGCGAAAAAGGTTCACAGCTTCGTCCCCATATTGTCTGGTTCGGAGAGGCTGTACCAATGATAGAAAAAGCCATAGAAGTAGTCCAAACTGCCGATGTCCTCGTGGTAATAGGTACTTCTCTGAATGTGTATCCTGCTGCCGGATTGTTGAATTATATTCGCCGTGACACTCCCGTTTATCTGATAGACCCGAACGAAGTAAAGGTGTATCAGCAAGATATTCATTTTATAAAGAAGGGAGCATCGGAGGGTGTCGAAGAGTTACGTAAGCTGCTTAGATGATGCTTTCACTCCTAGGCCCTTTTTTAGTATAAACCAAATTAAAATAGAAGAATAAATGAAAAAACAACCTGTAGCATATTTGTTCGCTCTCCTATGTCTCCTGTCTTTTTTCTCAAGCTGCGACTTATCGAAAAAGGAAAAATGTGATTTTACTTATAAACACTGGGTATGGATCAATCCTCAGGATAAAGATACAGAGGAAGAATTAGCGGTAAAATATAAGAAATACCATGATGCCGGAATCGCAGGCATATTTTTTGAAGCCGATAGCGAAAAGCATTACCGTGCGGCAAAAAAACAGGGCCTCGAAGCGCACCGGTGGATGTGGATAATGAATAGGAGCGATGCCCTGAAATCACATCCTGAATGGGCGGCTGTAAACAGAAAGGGAGAATCCTGTGCCGACCATCCGCCATATGTGGATTATTATCGGTGGATGTGTCCTTCTCGCCCCGAGGTGGCTGATTTTCTGGTGGCTGATGTGAAAAATGCATTAGCTAAGGATTATGTAGATGGCATCCATATGGATTATGTCCGTTTCAGTGATGTGGTATTGGCTGTTAATTTATGGCAGGTCTATGGAATTGTGCAAACGGAGGAATTGCCGGAATACGATTACTGTTATTGTAATTTATGTAAGGCGAAGTTTAAAGAAGAGTACCATAAAGATCTGGATAGCATTCAATATCCACAGGAGAGCCTTTCATGGCGTACTTTCAGGTATGACGCGGTCACAGGTATTGTTAATAAGATAGGAGACGTCGCTAAAGCATATAACAAGCCGCTTACCGCAGCTGTTTTTCCTACTCCTGATGTCGCAAAGCGCCTTGTCCGTCAGGACTGGACGAATTGGCCTCTGGATGCGGTTTATCCGATGATCTATCATGGGTTTTATAAAGAAGAGGTGCCATGGATAGGGGATGCTACGAAACAGGGCATACGTGGTATCGACGGGCGTTTTCCTCTATATGCCGGCTTGTTTTTGCCCGATTTCAAAAATAACAGTGAACTGGAAGAAGGGATAAAATATGCACTGGAAAATGGAGCATGCGGCGTTTCTATTTTTGGAGAACTAAGCGATGATGTGCTCGCTATATTGACTAAATACAGGACGAAGCCGGAATAGAGTCCGGGTCGGAAGGAATATAAAAAGGCGAAATCTGTAGATGTCCGCCTTTTTATATATGATTCTTCTATTTAATATTCTCCAGTGTTTTTACCAGATAATCGTAGAATTTGGTCACTGTATCTATTTCCACAAACTCGTCAGGAGAGTGGGCGTTCAGGATTGTAGGCCCAAAGGAAACTATATCCAGTCCCGGAGTGCTGCCTAGTATGATACCGCATTCCAGTCCTGCATGTACAACCACTACATGCGCTTTTTCCTTATACATGGTCTCGTACAGTTTGGCCATCATGTTCAATGTGTCCGATTGAGCATTAGGCTGCCATCCCGGATAACCGTTTTCGATAGAGACTTTCGCCCCTGCAAGAGCAAATACGCTCTCCAGGCTTGAGCAAATTTCATCTTTGCGGGTTTCCGAAGAGCTGCGTGCAAGCATTTTCGCTGCAATATGTCCCGGTCCGGATTTGATGGAAGCAAGGTTGGTAGAAGTTTCCACGATACCTTCAAAATCGGTAAGCATACTGATTACACCATTCTGGCAACCAACTACCGCATTAATCAGGCTATCCTGTATTTCTTCCGGTATGAGCGTTTTCGGCAAGTCTGCTTTGGCTGCTTTGAACGACAGGTTTTGCTCTACGGCTTTATATTCTTCTTTGAAAATCTTTTCATACGATTTCACAAGTTTCAGGAAGTCTTTTTCATCCTCTTCGGGAAGTGTCACTATAGCTACGGCTTCGCGGGGGATCGCATTACGCAGCGAACCTCCGTCGATTGCAGAAAGACGTACTTCATAACTGCTCACGGCTTCTTTCAGGAAATAGAACATCAGCTTGTTAGCATTGGCTCTGCCCAAATGTATCTCCGTTCCGGAGTGACCTCCTCTGAGACCTTTCAGCGTGATTTTATAGGCTATGTCACCTTTCGGTACTTTTACGTCTTTAAATTCCCAATCTGCATTTACATCCGCACCTCCGGCACAACCAACACACAGTTCTCCGATTTCTTCTGTATCGAGGTTCAGCAGGATACTACCCGAAAGGAATCCCTTCTTCAATCCTATAGCGCCTACCATGCCTACTTCTTCGTCGACGGTAAATAAAGCCTCGATTTTGCCGTGCTTCAGTTTTTTATCTTCCAGAACAGCCATCATAGCGGCTGCTCCTATACCATTGTCAGAGCCTAAAGTGGTCGATTTGGCTTTTACTTTGTTACCGTCTATTATAGTTTCTATAGGATCTTTCGTAAAATCATGCTTTACATCAGAGTTTTTCTGAGGAACCATATCCAGATGGGATTGCAGGATTACAACAGGAGCCTTTTCCATGCCTTTTGTTGCAGGCTTGGTAATTAATACATTGCCTGTCTTGTCTTGCTTAACGTCGAGTCCTAGCGATTTACCGAAGTCGATAACAAATTTTGTAACTTCTTTCATCTGCCCTGTCGGGCGTGGAATTTGAGTCAAATCGTAGAAGTGCTTCCACAATTGTTGCGGTTTTAGTTTAAGTATTTCTTTCGACATACGATTATGTTTTAAAATTTACGAATAGTAACAAAGATAGAAAAATATCAGCGCAGATAATCAGTATGATTGATATTTTTAGATTATTTCCGAATATATTGCTTACAATCTGTTTTATCGTTCCTCCTATATCGTTAACAGTTAACAGTCAGCAGTTATCAGTCAACAACTTGTATCCCATGTCTTGTCTACTCGTAACTTCCCCAAAAAGTAACAAAGGTAACACTATTTACAGTCAACAGTTAACAGTCAACAGTTAACAACTTGTATCTCGTGTCTTGTCTACTCGTAACTTCCCC